>CAWDYB010000006.1:0-136459 GCA_963806425.1 uncultured Bacteroidota bacterium
ATGAATGTACAGGTACAGGCCCAAACCGTGCCGTCCAGAATGGCAGACCAAAATTCAATCGGGTGGTTAATGTATACAGGTAACTTCGCATTTACACCAAAAATTGGTTTGCATACCGAGTACCAGTTGCGAAGAACAAATTTTGTTAGTGATCCCCAGCAACATTTATTAAGAGCGGGAATCACTTTTTCTGCAATAAAGAATGTTCGTTTTATTGCAGGGTATGCATATGCCCATACTGCGGTGTATGGTGATTACCCCGCGTCAGCACCTTTCCCTGAACACCGTATTTATGAACAGGTTATTATTAACAACCCAATTGGCAGTGTGCAGCTGTCTCACAGGTTTACCGGGGAACAGCGGTTTATAGGTAAAGTAAATGAAACGAATAAAACCGATTACAATTATGTAAACAGGGTGCGTTACCGGTTACGCACAGAAGTGCCTATTAAAAAACCCGCAAGCGGAAAAAATTATTTTAGCCTGGCTTTTATGGATGAAATATTTATTGGCTTTGGTAAAAATGTAGCTGAAAATATCTTCGATCAAAACCGTATTGCCGCACTTGTTAATTATACAGTTTCGCCAGCCATAAAATTTGAAGCAGGGTATATCAACCAAACCGTTTTGCAGGGCAAAAGAATTAATGACAAGCAGGTGTTTCAATATAATAATGGCTTTCTGCTTGCAACACACCTTGCATTTGATGTGTATAACTAGCCTATACTTTAAAATAAAATAATTCAACTCTGTAAACCTTTGTAGCACAATAAACAGGTTAACAAAACCAAAACTACCCATCATGTTTTCAAAATTAAAAAGTGATATCCCCGCCAGTATAGTTGTGTTTTTGGTGGCGCTTCCTTTATGTTTAGGTGTTGCACTTGCCAGTGGTGCTCCTTTGCTTTCCGGAATTATTTCCGGTATAATCGGGGGTATAGTTGTTGGCACCCTTAGCCAGTCGCATGCGAGTGTAAGCGGGCCGGCTGCCGGCCTTGCAGCTGTTGTACTTGCAGCGATAACACAATTAGGAAGTTTCGAAGTTTTTTTAATGGCCGTAATGATCGCCGGTGGGTTTCAGTTAATTGCAGGTATAGCAAAGGGGGGCATAATTGCCAATTACATTCCAAGCAACGTTATTAAAGGGTTGCTGGCTGCGATAGGTATTATATTAATTTTAAAACAAATACCGCATGCCGTCGGGCTTGATCTTGATGCGGAGGGTGACTTTTCATTTTTTCAACGCGACGGGGAAAATACCTTTTCTGAGCTGCTGAAAATATTTAATTATTTCTCCTGGGGTGCTTTTGTTATATCTGCTATTTCACTGGTGCTATTAATTTATTGGAACAAAACACCAATGCGAAAATTCAGTTTTTTCCCTGCCTCATTATTTGTTGTATTATTAGGCATTTTTTTAAATTTTATTTTTAAAAATTATTTTCCTACATTTTTTATCCGAAGCGAACATCTGGTAAATTTGCCTGAATTCACAGGGCTTTCATCTGTAATAACATTTCCCGATTTTACTGCAATAAAAAATATGGATGTATGGGTCGTTGCATTTACCATAGCAGCAGTAGCATCTATTGAAACGCTTCTTAACCTGGAAGCTGTTGAAAACCTTGACCCGCATAAACGGCAGGCTTCGCCCAACAGGGAGTTGGTTGCGCAGGGTATAGGAAATCTGCTTTCTGGTTTAGTCGGCGGCATACCTGTAACATCTGTAATTGTGCGCAGTTCAGTGAATATTAATTCAGGCGCAGAAACAAAATTATCTGCTATTTTACATGGCATATTTTTGTTGCTAAGCATTATATTGCTTAGCCCGTTAATAAATTTAATTCCACTTGCTTCGCTGGCTTCCATCCTTTTGTATACAGGGTATAAATTAACGAGTGTTTCTCTTTTTAAGAATATGTATGCAAAAGGTTTAAACCAGTTCATTCCCTTCATGGCCACGATATTGGCAATAGTGTTCACCGATCTGCTGATTGGGGTTTTCATTGGCCTGGGTGTAAGTATTTTTTATCTGTTGAAGAGTAATTATAAAAACCCGTTTGTACTGGAAAAGAAGACGTTGCATACCGGTGAAACATTGCGCATTGAATTGCCAAACCAGGTTTCTTTTTTAAACAAGGCTTCTATTAAAGACACGTTGTGGGATGTGCCTGAAAATGCCCGCGTAATTATCGATGCAACTTACTCAGATTTTATTGATGATGATATTTTGGAGGTGATCGCTGATTTTAAGAATACGGTTTCGAAAGAGAAAAACATAAAACTGAATATACTGGGTCTGAAAAAAAATTATGAGTTGGAAGATCACATTCAGTTTGTGAACGTATTAGATAAAGAAACGCAACAAAAACTTACACCCGATGAGATTTTAAATATTTTAAAAAATGGCAATGAACGATTTATAAAAGGAGACCTTACAGAAAAGTATTTGAAGCACCAGGTAAATGCCACCTCTTTTGGGCAAAACCCATTCGCAGTAATACTTAGCTGCATCGATTCGCGAACAGCAACCGAACAAATTTTTGATTTGGGTATTGGTGATGTGTTCAGTATTCGCATTGCAGGGAATGTTGTAAACAAAGATATTTTAGGCAGTATGGAATTTGCCCTGCACGAAGCGGGGGTAAAATTGATCGTTATTTTAGGTCATACAAAATGTGGAGCAGTAACCGGGGCCTGCGACCATGTAGAATTGGGAAACTTAACCGGGTTGCTTAAAAAAATTCAGCCCGCCGTTGAACAGGAAACAACATTTACCGGAAACCGTAACGGAGGAAATAACGAATTTGTAAATAAGGTGGCGGCATTAAATGTGCATAATACCATTCAGGTAATAAGAAATGAAAGCCACATTGTGCATCAGTTTGAGCAGGAAGGAAAAATAAAAATTATAGGGGGTATGTATAATTTAGATTCGGGTAAAGTAGATTTTTTTGAACACAATTAATTTGAACCAAAAAAGTATTTATTCAAAGGGTGTTTTAGCGACCCGTGCCCTTACCGGATTATTGCGTATGTCAACAAAAATTTCTGTGTCGGTTGCAGCATGCTCAACCGAAACATAACCTAAACCCACGGGTTTGGAAAGAGAAGGGGCCTGTGTACCACTGGTTACATAACCAATATTATTACCCTGTGCATCTTTTATAGAATAACCATGACGTGGAATGCCGCGATCTATCATTTCAAAACCTACAAGCTTTCTTGTAACGCATGTTTCTTTTTGTTTTTCTAAAATTGATTTTGCTGTAAAGTTTACGGGTTTATTCAGTTTGGTTATCCATCCTAAGCCTGCTTCCAATGGCGAGGTCGTATCATCTATATCATTCCCATATAAACAATACCCCATTTCTAATCTTAAGGTATCTCTTGCACCCAAACCTATGGGTTGAATTTTTTCATTTTTTCCGGCATCAAAAATGGCATCCCATATTTTAGATGCATCATTATCTTTATCTTCAAAATATATTTCAACACCACCACTGCCCGTATATCCGGTTGCGCTTATTAAAACATTGTTTACGCCCGCAAATGTTCCTTTTTAAAGGTGTAATATTTCAGGTTTAATATATCGATGTTTGTTAGTGACTGTAATATTTTGGTGGCATTCGGTCCCTGAATGGCAAGCAGGCAGGTTTTCTCGCTGATGTTATGCATTTCTGCATTGTTTGTATTGTGCGATTGCAGCCAGGTCCAGTCTTTTTCTATGTTGCTTGCGTTAACAACAATCATATACACTTTATTTTCTTCTACGCAGTAAACAATCAGGTCATCAACAATTCCTCCGGTGTCATTTGTAAAACAACTGTATTGCGCTTTGCCTGCGGTAAGTTTTGAAGCATCATTTGTGGTAACACGCTGAATTAGGTCAAGTGCATGTTCTCCTTTCAAAATAAATTCACCCATATGGCTTACATCAAAAACCCCCGCGTTATTGCGTACGGCGGCATGCTCATCATTAATACCAGTATAACTAATTGGCATGTTATAGCCTGCGAATGGAGCCATTTTTGCGCCCAGTGCTATGTGTTTTTGCGTGAACGGCGTTTCTTTCATATAACTGCTTTGTAAGTGATGGCAAATGTAGTTAGCGTATGCTGTTTAAAATAAACGAAAAATAAATTACATCATCTTAAAGTAAAGAAGCCCCGTTCTAATTAAAGAACAGGGCTCTTTTTTCCAACCTAACCTAGTTTACATGGTAAACCTTTTGGTGGAGTAAATAGATACCCCTGAAAAGGTTACTTTACCACCCGGTGGTTTATTTATGTTTGTTACTGATTGCTTTACGGCTGGTTTTGACGGTACCTCTCTTTTGTATTCATACCTCGTAGTATCTGATCTTATACCTTCATCGCGCAAAGAATTTTCAATGTTTCTTTTTTCTTCTTCAAGTTCTCTTTTCTGCCTTTCAATTTCGCGCAGGCGCTCTGCTTCTCCATTTTCTTCGAACCTGAAATGGTCTTCCTCATTCCACCTGTCTTCATTCCATTTATCATCTTCGGGATGTGTTGGTTTTAAACCATCGACTGTCATTATATATTCAACATCATCGCTCCATTCTTCTGCTTCTTCGTCGTAATAGCGATTGCCCCAGTCATTATCATCCCATCCAAAATGTACATGATCGTAATTGCCCCAGCCTGCAGCTTTGTGTATTAAAATTCTTTTTCCAACAGGTACAGAAATGGTAACAATTATAGACTGGTTCCTGAATTTATCCTGGGGAGTTATAGCTATGCCTTTACCGAGCATAAGAATTGAATCCTGCTGAAAAATTTCATAATCAATATTGTTTGCCCGCCTGTCTGCATCGGATTTACTTGATCCGTTACTTAGCCTTACCATTTTTACATGAAAAAGACTGTCCCGCTCTGCCTTAACTACGCGAATGCGTACATTTCTAATATATACTGAATCTGAGTTTACATCGGCGAAGGGTTCCAGGTGAAACCAAAAATTAGAGTTGTAATATTTGTTCATAGACATTGCCTTTACTTCTAGTTTTTCAACTGAAGGATTAGACAACCTGATGGTTTCTTCCCTAACATTATTACGGCTGCTGAAATCTTTTCCCAGGGTTGATAGCAATCCGAATACACATATCCAACCCAATACCCAAAGCGCAATAAATCCATATCTTAAGGGAGCGCTGTTAGCCTTGCTGCGTGTTATTTTTCTTATTATCCAGGTAATAACACCCACTACCGGTACCCATATAAAAAGAAATAATGTACCCCATGCAAAAACATTCTGCCAGCCGCTGGTAATAAGATAATCCTTTAAAGGAATCATGCCTGTAAGCGCAATGCCAATACCAAACAGGGCGCCTACAACGGTTATAACAATTACTGCCAAAATAAAGTATGCAATAATTTTGAAAAATAAACCGATGATATCGCCAAGGGATCTGCGACCCCTTTTTGCTGCACCAGATACATCTCCGCTAATCTGCTGGGTTTTTTCGCGTGCGGTTGCTGCGGCTTCCTTCCCCAATTTCGAAACCCTTTCCTGCACGCCCTTCATTTCTCCGGTAATGGAATTCTTTATAGATGTAAGGTCTACTTTTTCCCCCTTCATTTCGAGTCTTTCAGAAGTGGTTTTTGCTTCGGGAAGTATGATCCATAAAATAATATAGATCATGGTTGCACCCGGGCTGAAGGAAATATTAAGGAAGTGTGGAAAGTTCCATACACCCCAGTCGTGCCATTGAAAGGCAAAGGATAAAAAAGGGATAAGAAACAGCAAACGTGGTATCCAAACATTTATATTGAAGTAATGGGCCAGGCCGCTGCAAACGCCGCCTATTACCTTATTTTCCGGATCTCTCATTAATCTCTTACGGGCAGACCCTATTTGTCGCGTGGCGGTGCTGGGAACTGCCACCCATAATATGATATAGGCAATAAATCCTAAACCAAAGAAAAGAAGCAAAACAAAAATTACCCTTACCACGGTCGGATCTACTCCGAAATAATCTGCAAGCCCGCTACATACACCACCTAAAATTTTATCGTTTTCGTTACGGTATAATTTTTTGCGGAAGTCTGTTGAGTGCGTTTCTTCAGCCGGAATTTGTTTTTCCTGCCTGCTTTTTTCATCACCCATTGTTGCAGTGGCATCATCTGCAGCAAAATCTTCCGGGCGTCCTATACTTTTAATAATGGCGTTAACATCGGCATCTGTAATGCATGTGTTTCCTTTGGCAAGTACTTCGCTGAAAAGTTCTGCAATGCGACCTTCAATGTCGTTGATGATCTCGTCGCGGCCTTCCTCATTTAAAAAGTACAACCGTAAGCTTTCGGTATATCTCTGCAGTATTTCGTAGGCAGACTCTTCTATCGGTATTACCCTGCCCTGGAAATTAATATTTATAACTTTTTTCATTGTGCAAAAATTTATTGGTTGTGGTTGGTGGTTGTATCGGCCGATGGATTTACACGTAAGTTGGTGAGCGTTTTTACTGCATCTGCCAGTTCGTTCCATGTATGTTCTAATTCGCCATAAAACTGTAAACCTGCATCGGTCATGGAAAAATATTTTCTGGGTGGTCCTGAATTGCTTTCTACCCAGCGGTATGTTAAAAGCCCGGCGTTTTTTAACCTTGTAAGCAGAGGGTAAAGCGTACCCTCCAGTATGTTGAGATTGGCTCCCTTCAGTTTATCAACAATATCGCTGGGGTAAACTTCTCCATGGCGAATTACCGATAAAATGCAAAACTCCAATACTCCCTTTCGCATCTGGCTCTGTGTGTTCTGTATGTCCATTTCAGGAGTTTATTTGTTATGAATTGTTATTCTTCAGCACAAAGATATTAAAAATACAATACCATGCAATACATAGTACCAAGTTTTTTAAGGTAACATGTGGCGCAAAATAGTGTAGCAACCATTATAGATTGATAATCAATAAATTAAAAGAGGAAATAAATTTTGGGAAAATTGAATAAAGGATAAACGGTAAAATAGAGGGATAATTTATTTATAAAAGTGAAGAGAGTTTAATTAGGATGTGGAATCCTTTTCGATAATTGTGAGTTTACCATTTCGCTCCATATAAATTTTATCCACTTCCTCAAACCCCACCTTATTGGTTTGCTGGCGAATGCCTTCGAGCAGATCGTTTTCACTTATAGATACATATTTTAAATGCTTTTGGTTGATCTTGCCATTTTTGTATAAGCAATACCTGTCTCCTTTTATAATACGGTCAATACCATCTGAATGCACAGCCATTTTTCCGAGAAGAGAATGAATAAGTATAATTAAGGCTGCAGTGCAAATAGTGGCCCAGTATGGGGATGCCCCTACCACTCCGCGGGCTAATATGGAACCTAATAAAAACATTACAATAGTATCGAATGCAGTGCGTTCACCTAAAATTCTAATGCTTCCTAAACGCATTAGAATTAACGCAAAAAAGAACATAAAAAAACCCCGAATGCACATTTGTACGATGGTCAGGTCTTCGCCCTGCCCCACCAGGTCAATTATGTTCATACTTTTTGCTTTTCAATAATTTGCCACGTTTCTTCTGCCGGTACTATTCCCAGGGGTTCGAACTTTTTACCGGCCATTTCATTAAAATAAATAAAGAAATGCTCTATTTCTTTTAATATTTTTTCTGAAATATCGTGAAGAGATTTCACTTGTTGATGAAGATCGGAGAGTACAGGTATTCCGATAATCCTGTCATTTCTAACCGTATTACCTTGCTCTGTTTGTTCTGCTTTAATTGCACCTATAATTTTACACTCTACCACACAACCCTGGATAAATCCCTGGTCGGAAAATATAAGAATATCTATTGGGTCGCCATCTTCAGCCAATGTATCGGGAATATACCCAAAATCGTAGGGAAATACCAGCCCTGCCGGTAAAACCTTTTTCATTTTAAATCGTTTTGTCTCTGGCTCGTACGTGTATTTATACCTGTTATTTTTCGGTGTCTCAACAATAACATCAAGTGTATGCATAAGTTATTTACTTATAGAATAATAAATTATTATGCCATGAGGGATTAAGGGTTTCCACCCTTAACTGCCGGACTAACTGAGGTCCACCCGCCATCAATAATTAGTGTTTGGCCGGTAACATGCCGGGAGGCGGGCGAGGCAAAAAATAATGCAGCGTTCGCAATATCTTCTACATAAGCGGGTCTTTTGTTGGGGGTAATGGAGCTCCAGTCTTTTTCATAATCGGGGTCTTCCATTGTTCGTTCTGTTAATGTGGCCCCCGGTGCGATGGCGTTAATGCTGATATTATGTGGTGCGAGGCTGGGAACCAATGTTTTTGCGAGTAGCTCTATCGCGGCTTTTGTCATACCATAAGCTTCAAGGTCTTTGGATGCCTGGTGCCCGGTTACTGAAGAAGTAAATACAATGTTTCCGCCTGTTTTTTGTTTTATCATTTGCAGAGAAGCCGCCTGGGCTAAAAAGAAAGTGCCTTTAATATTTAAGTTTAATACTTTATTCAGCTGGTTTTCGTGGTAGGTGAAAAAGTCTCCAAAAATTGTTATACCAGCATTGGCCATGGCAATATCTAATCTTTCATATTCTAACACGGCTTTAGCAACAAGGCTTTTAATAAAATTTACATCAGATGCATCTCCGGCAAAGGCAATACAGGTGCCGCCTTGCTTTGTAATTTCTTCCGCTGCTTTTGCGGCCAGTGTTGCATCCAGGTCATTTAAAATTACCTTTACCCCGCGAAGCGCAAGTGCTTTAGCGATCGCAAAACCTATACCCTGCCCGGCACCGGTAATTATGGCCACTTTGTCTTTAAATTCATCGTTAGTCATTAGCAATTTTTAATGGGAATCCCGTGTTAGTTTACTACCACTGTTTCCGGTTAAGAAATCAAAGTCTGCGCCTTCATTGGCCTGCAAAACATGTTGCTGGTATAATTGTACATACCCGCGTGTTGCGTAAATATTATTGTCTTTCCATTTTATTTTTCTGGCGGCTATTATATCATCAGGTACTTCGAGTTGAAGTTTTCTTTGGGCAACATCAAGCGTAATTTCATCACCATCCTCAACAATGGCGAAGGTGCTGCCCATTGCTGCTTCAGGAGAAACATGCAGTATCACAGTACCGAAACCTGTGCCACTCATTCTACCATCAGAGATCCTTATCATATCCGTAACGCCTTTTTCAAGCATTTTTTTTGGGAGGTTCATATTACCTACCTCAGGCATACCGGGATAGCCTTTGGGTCCAACGTTTTTTAGTACCAGTATGCTGTTTTCATCTACATTAAGGTCATCGCTGTCTATCCTTTCTTTATAATGTTCTATGTTTTCAAATACAATCGCTTTACCTGTATGTTGCATTAACCGGGGAGACGCTGCAGATGGTTTTAGAATGGCACCGCCTTCGCAAAGATTTCCACGAACAACAATTACACCTGACATGGTATTAAATGGTTTGTCTATCGTGGCAACCACCTCGCGGTTAAAACATTCGCTTGCTGAATAATTTTGGCTGATGGATTTACCGTTTGCTGTTACACATTCATTGTGTAAATGATCTTTCAGCTCCTTTAAAATTGTATTTAACCCACCGGCATAAAAAAGGTCTTCCATAAAGTAAGCACCTGATGGTTGAAGATTGGCAATGAGGGGAATATTTACAGAGTATTTATCAAACTCATCCAAATCAAGGTGTATGCCCACCCTGTTTGCTATAGCCATTAAATGAATAACAAAATTAGTTGATCCGCCTATAGCTGCATTAGTTATGATTGAATTTATAAATGCATTTTTGGTAAGAATGTCTGAAGGTTTCAGATCTTCATTTACCATTTCAACAATTCTTCTTCCGCTTAACTGTGCCAATACTTTGCGGCGGGCATCCGCTGCTGGAATAGCAGCATTGTCAGGCAGTGACAGTCCAAGTGATTCCACCATGCAGGCCATGGAAGAGGCAGTTCCCATCACCGCACAATGTCCGCGACTGCGGCACATACTTGCCTCGATGGTTAGCATCTGGTCGTCATTAATTTTATTCATACGGTGCGCCTCGTTATAACGCCATACGTCTGAGGTGCCAATGGATGCACCCTGGTGTCTTCCTGTGAGCATGGGCCCGCCCGAAACAACAATGGAAGGAATGTTTACGCTGCAGGCACCCATAACCAGGGCGGGAGTGGTTTTATCGCAGCCGCAAAGTAAAACAACCCCATCGAGGGGGTTTGCACGTATGGATTCTTCAACATCCATACTTACCAGGTTACGGTACAGCATGGCTGTAGGTTTAATTAGTGTTTCGCCCAAAGACATTACGGGAAACTCTACGGGAAAACCGCCTGCTTCCAGAATACCGTTTTTTACAGATTGGCCAGCTCCCTGAAGTGTGCATTGCAGGGCGTTAATTCACTCCACGTATTGCAAATGCCTATTACAGGTTTCCCATCAAATTCATCTGCAGGTATTCCCTGGTTTTTCATCCATGCCCGGTAAATAAATCCGTCTTTGCCCTTTCTTCCAAACCACTGGCGGCTTCTGAGCCCGCTATTGTTTTCAGGTTTTATTTCACCGGCACTTATCAATTTATTCATACAGCAGGCAGATTAAATTATTTTAATAACATTAACACATAAACGAAGGGGCAAAACCGTTAAAACTACTCGTACAAATGTAACTGAAACTACTAAATTTGCCTGCTTTATAAACCTACACAGAATGCGTGAATACAGTAAATCTTCCATGCGCCGCAGTAAACCCAATTACCTGTACAGTATTATAGGTGTTGCTCTTGTGCTGTTAATAATGGGCATAATGGGATACCTTTTTCTTAATATGAAGGAGGCCGGTAATTCGTTTAAAGAAGACATCCGCATCAGTGCATACCTGCGCACACTAAATAAAGATTCCATTACGCAATTAAAAGATTATATAGCCGCACAGCCTTATGCGAAAGATGTTAAATACATTAATAAAGAAAATGCAAAAGATATATGGAACAAAGAGAACAATGAAGACTGGAATAAAATTCTTGATTATAATCCACTGCCGGAAAGCATTGATTTTTATGCACGCGCAGCCTATGTAAACCAGGACAGCCTGCAAAAGATACAAAATGATATAATGGGCCTTTACGGCAACCAGATCACTGAGTTGCAATACCCCAAATCACTCGTTAATAATTTAAATGAACGGGCCGCCAAACTGGGTTTGATCTTTTTGGTTGTGGGTGTAATACTTTGCATGATCGTTATTATTAGTATTGACAATACCATTCGGCTCGCCATGTTCAGTAACCGTTTTTTAATAAAGACCATGCAAATGGTAGGCGCCACACGGGGTTTTATAGGGCGACCCATGAATGTTCGGGCCTTGATAAATGGATTGATCAGTGCCCTAATTGCCATTGCACTTTTGTTTGGACTGATAACCTGGGCCGAAAGCCAGTTCCCGCAACTTAAAGCCATTCATAATACCCGGCTCACTCTTATTTTATTTGGAGGAATGATACTTATTGGTGTAGGTATATCTGTGTACAGTACACACCGCAGTGTATTAAAATATTTGAAAATGAAACTGGATGACCTTTATTAATTACACTAAAAAACATCCTTCTGTTTACTTACCTTGCAACCTTTAAAGAATAATTCATGGCTAATATTCAAAAAACAATAACCATTACCCACGTACCGAAAGCAGAGGAGAAGGTTGAAGTTAAAGAGCACATAAATACACTTTTTTTTACAAAGGAAAATTATATATGGATGGCAATTGGGGCGGCATTAATTATACTCGGTATGTTTTTAATGTCTGGCGGTAAGAATGAAGATCCAAATACGTTTGATTATGATGTGGTATACAGCACTACGCGTATAACCATAGCCCCCATTTTGATCGTGTTGGGATTACTTACCGAGATTTATGCCATATTTAAAAAGCCTTCAGTAAAATAAGTAATTATACATTTTTATGGCGGTGCTTTTGCACCGCCTTTTTTATTTAATCAAAACAACCACAATGACATTCTTCCAGGCAATTATTATTGCAATTGTAGAAGGCATAACAGAGTTTCTGCCGGTTTCTTCAACCGGGCATATGATCATTACCAGTTCATTAATGGGTATAGCATCAGATCCTTTTACCAAGCTGTTTGAAATAGCCATTCAGTTAGGCGCAATTATGTCTGTTATTGTTTTATACCGCGAAAAATTTTTTCCACTGAACAAATGGAAGTTTTACGGCAAGCTGCTGGTGGCAGTAATTCCTGCGCTTATTTTGGGTGCATTATTTTCTGACTATATTGATGCTTTACTGGAAAGCCCGCTAACCGTTGCCATAAGTCTTCTGTTAGGAGGGGTTGTGTTGTTGTTTATTGATAAAATATTTACCCGCCATACCATAGATAAAGAAAGTGAAATAACCTATAAAAAGGCATTTGTTATTGGTATCTGGCAATGCCTTGCCATGATACCAGGTGTTAGTCGCAGTGCAGCGAGTATAATTGGTGGCATGCAGCAAAATTTAACACGAAAACTTGCAGCAGAATTTTCTTTTTTTCTAGCAGTACCTACCATGGCTGCAGCAACAGGTTACAAATTATTGAAAGCATATACCGACACCCCTGAAATGCTTACCGACACAAATAATCTTTTACTGCTTGCTGTGGGAAATATTGTTGCTTTTATTGTTGCTATGGCAGCTATTAAATTTCTTATTTCTTACCTGCAAAAACATGGCTTTAAATTATTCGGCTGGTACCGGATAATTGCCGGTATTATTTTGCTTTTGCTTATTTGGCAGGGAGACTATATCAGTTAATATATCGCGCTTTTCGTTTATAACTTTCGCGGTTAATTGCTTACACACATTAGGTATTTTGTAATTTCAGGGTAACAAAATGTAATCCCTATGCCTGCATTACCTAAAGACGGTAAAGCTGTCTGCCGCATTTTACTTTGCATGAGTTAACTGCGAGCCAAACCGCTACCAGAAAAAACTTTACCGAACAATTTGATCCTCCGGAAGAAATAAAAGAAAACCTTATTTACCTCTCTAAAAACTTACTGGAAAGATTGAGAGATTATATGCAATGCCCCATTCATATCAGCAGCGGTTATCGTTGCCCTCGGTTAAATAAAGCGGTAGGCGGTGTAAAAAACAGCCAGCACCTTACGGGCCAGGCTGTCGATATTGATTTTGGAAGTAAAAAAGGAAATAAATCTTTTTTTGATAAGATAAGAAAGAGCGAAATTGAATTCGACCAGTTGCTGAATGAATATGATTATGCCTGGATACATATAAGCCTTAGAAAAGAAGGCAACAGGCGGCAGGTTTTAAATATTTCGTAGAATATCATTCACCTTTAAAAACTGGCTTTCTTTTTTCAAGAAATGCGGTAACGCCTTCTTTCATATCGGCTGTATTAAAGCATTCGGCAAATTTATCCATCTCAAATTCATACCCCTGTTGTGTATGGTCGAAGTTATTTACGGTTTCTATTATATGCTTAATGGCAATGGGCGCTTTTGTATTTATTAATGAAAGTATTTCCCTTGCTGTTTCAAGTAGTTGTTGCTGTGGAACCACCTTATTAACTATTCCGTACTGGTGTGCATTTTCTGCCGTTATCATTTCACCGGTCATCAATAATTGCATGGCACGTGCTTTACCTGCAACCTGCACCAGGCGCTGTGTACCGCCATAACCGGGTATTAAACCGAGGTTAACTTCAGGCTGGCCAAACCTTGCATTCTCACTGGCTATAATAAAATGGCAGGCCAGGGCCAGTTCGCATCCACCCCCTAATGCAAAACCATTAACCGCTGCAATAATGGGCTTGGGCGATCTTTCAATTTTATCGAAAACGGTTTGTTGTCCACGCTCTGCCAGGGCTCTTCCTTCATGGACATTTAATAATAAAAATTCGCTGATATCTGCTCCCGCAACAAAACTTTTTTCACCAGTCCCTGTAATGATGGCCGATTTTATTTCATCATTTTCATATACCTCTTCATTACTTTTCCAAGCTCTTCAATTACGGTTTTATTCAGCGCATTTAATTTTTCAGGGCGGTTTATTGTTATGGTTAAAATGTTATTTTCAAGCTGCGTAATAATGGTAGAATACATAAACAAGTTTTTATAATTTTTAGGTCCGAAGCAAGCTATCTTTATCTTGCAAGTAAGTAAAATTTATCTACATAAAATTTGTGTTATGAAAGGAAGTTGTATGGTGCATATTATTTATTTTGTTTTTATAACGCTTTTACCTGTGTATGCAACTGCACAGGACTTTACCAATAAGCGCGCATCTACAGGCGCGCAGCGCATGCATGCATTTGAGCATCAGAAAGAGTTATTAAAAGCCTCCCCTTATAATGATATTTCCTGGCGGTTAACAGGGCCTGATGTTGTAAGTGGAAGATGCACGGAAGTATGCGGCATACCCGGAAACAAGAATTTTATTCTTGCCGCATTTGCAACAGGTGGTATCTGGAAAACAGATGATGGCGGAGAAAACTGGCAATCCCTTTTCGATGAGCATGGCACCCAGTCTATTGGCAGTATTGCCATAGCCCCATCACAAACAAACACATATTATGCGGGCACGGGCGAGGCAAATATTTTCAGGGCTTCTTTACCGGGGCTGGGCATGTATAAAAGTATTGATGCCGGCAAAACATGGCAACACATAGGGCTTGAAAATACGGGTACTATTTCCAGGGTAATTGTGCATCCCGAAAATCCTGACATGGTGTACGTTGCAGCAAGTGGCAATGAATGGACCTACAATGCCGAAAGGGGTGTTTATCTTACAACCAATGGCGGAAAAAACTGGAAGAAAATTTTGTTTGAAAACGCGCAAAGCGGATGTATAGACCTGGTAATGGATAAATCAAACCCCGATGTTTTGTACGCCTCCATGTGGAACCGCGTTCGTAAACGCTGGAGCGATCCTGTACCGGAAGATGGCGACCATTTATATAAAACAACAGATGGTGGTAAAACATGGAAAATAATAAGTGCCGGTTTGCCCGATACAAAAAATACCGGGCGAATCGGTTTAGCGCTTGCAAAAGACGACCCGCAGGTTTTATATGCCTTTGTAGATAACCATAACAAAAAAAGAGATCCGACGCCAGGCGAAATGGACAGTTACGAACGCGTTGTTCAAAAAGTATTGATCGGTCCGGAAGTTTACCGTAGTGAAGATGGCGGAGAAACATGGCAGCAGCAAAGCCAGGTGCACGACTTTGTAAAACCATTCTCTGGTACTTATGGCTGGGTTTTTGGCCAGGTGCGCGTAAACCCTGTAGACAACAGAATGGTATATGTGCTCGGAGTTCAAATGGCAAAGTCAGCAGATAAGGGAAAGTCGTGGGAGGTTTTTCAGCCGCAGGATACTACGGGAGAATATATACATGGAGATTTCCATGCCCTATGGATAGACCCTACCGACACTTCGCATTTAATTGTGGGTGATGATGGAGGTGTGGCTGTTTCATTTAACGGAGGCATAAAATGGGATAATTTTTTCGATAAGATACCTACCACTCAATTTTATACGGTTACTTACGACATGCAAACTCCCTTCAATATTTACGGCGCGGTGCAGGATGAGGGAACCTTGTATGGCAGTGTAAACAATACTTTTGGTGCACCCAAAGATCTTATTGTAAAACCGTGGTGGTTTGCTGCAGGCGGCGAGGGTACTCAAATTCGTGTTGATCCCGATTCTTCAAACATTATTTACTCAAGCAGTTATTATGGAAGGTTAATGCGCAGTGATATGAATATCCCCGACAGCGTGCGCAATGTGCATATTGAACCCAAAAAAGAAATTGATGGCGAAGACCTGCGCGGGGAATGGCTGGCGGCCACCATTCTTTCCAAACACGACCGGTATGTAATTTTTCACGGCATGCAATACGTGTTCAAATCATCAGACCAGGGAAAAACCTGGAGGCGTATTAGCAACGATCTTTCGTATAACGATAAAAAGAAAATGGGGGAATATCCGTACCTCATTTATCACCAGGCTATAACAAGTATTGCCGAATCGCCCTTAAAAAAAGGGCTGTTGTATGCAGGCACCGACGATGGAAGGGTTTGGATAAACAGGGATGATGAAAGTAATTGGAAAGAGATAACGAAGAAGATCGTTAAAAATGCACATGTATCATCTATAGTAGCATCGAAGTTCGAACAGGCACGTGTGTATCTAACATTAAGCGACCGCAGGGAAGATAATATAACCCCTTACATTTATCGCAGCGATGATTATGGAAACACCTGGAAAAGTTTAGCAGCGAATCTGCCACGAAGCCCTGTAAACGTATTAATTGAAGACGAAGATGATCCCACTATATTGTATTGCGGCACCGACCTTGGCATTTATACCAGCAGGGATGGTGGAATTTCATGGCTTGCCTTAAATGCAAATATGCCTGCATCGGTTTCGGTAAACGATATGTTCATACACCCCAGGGATAAGAAATTAGTTGTCGGTACTTATGGCCGCGGTGTGTATGTGCTCGATGATTTGAATGTGCTGAATAAATAATTCACAGCGAAAACTTAAGCAATCTTTTTATGGTTTTGATCGAGGTAACGAATAAGCAACTTGCAGAAGAATTTATAAAGGTGAATGTTTTAATGAACAAACATAACCCGCATTATATCCGTCCTATGGATAGCGAGGTGCATGAAGTTTTCGATAAGAACAAAAATGCTTCATTTAAACACGGCGAAATTATTCGATGGATTTTAAAAGATGATAAAGGAAGTTTACTGGGCCGCATTGCCGCTTTTACCAATACAAAATATGTAAATAAGGGAACCGATTACCCCACGGGCGCCATAGGTTTTTTTGATTGCATCAATAACCAGGATGCAGCCAATATGTTATTCGATAAGGCAAAGCAGTGGTTGTGGGAAAAAGGAATGGATGCCATGGATGGTCCCATAAATTTTGGCAGCCGCGATAAGTGGTGGGGTTTACTTGTAGATGGGTTCGATAGAGAACCGTCTTATGGTATTGCATTCAATCCAAATTATTACCAGGCTCTCTTCGAAAATTATGGGTTTAAGAATTATTATTTTCAGTATTATTTTTTAATGATCGTAGCCCGCCCGCTCGATCCACGTTTTGCCTCCCGCTATGAAAAATTAAAAAAGAATCCCGATTATGATGCGCGACACCTGACTAAAGACAAGTTGGAAAAGTACGCTCAGGATTTTGCCACTGTTTATAATGCGGCATGGAGCCAGCACGACGCCGAAAAAGAAATAACCAAAGAACAGGTAATGCAACTGTTCAAAAAAATGAAGCCCATCATCGACGAACGCATCATCTGGTTTGCCTATTATAAGGAACAGCCCATAGCCATGTGGGTAAATATTCCAGACCTCAATCAATACTTCAGGCACTTCAATGGTAAGTTCGGTCTGGTTGAAAAACTGCGTTTTTTATACATGCAAAAAACCGGTCAGTGTAAAAAATTTACCGGCATTGCATATGGCGTAGTGCCAAAATTCCAGGGAATGGGTATAGACAGTTACATGATTTATGAATCTTCGCTCATCATTCAGGGAAAGCACATTTACGATGAGCTCGAAGCAGGTTGGTCCGGCGACTGGAACCCAAAAATGCTCGCAGTTTATAAAACACTCAATGCAGAAGTAAGCCGAACTCTTATAACCTACAGGTATATCTTTAACGACAAACACACTTTTGAAAGACATCCTGTACTTGAATACAATAGGTAAATTGGTAACCGGCAAAAGTAGTCATATGTATCAATCGTTGCGTCGCAAACTGTACACCTTTATATATAAGCAAAATATAATTGGTGCTTTCCACAAGAAATTACCAAAAAAACTGTTTTAGAAAAGTAATTTTTTATTAACGGTTGTTAGTGAAGCGCATATTGTTGGTATTTTTACCTGTGTTGTGTAGGGGATTAAAAAGCACCAGTGTGCTTCGCAACAACAGATGTTACAAGCTTGCCCAAACAATTAAATAATCTATAAACGAATGGAAACCACCACAAACAAACAAACTTCCCTCAATGGCGCTGAATGGCTGATAAAGGAAGGTGATGCTTTTGAAACTTTCATACCGGAAGATTTTGATGAAGAACAGAAAATGGTGCTCGATACCTGCACCCGTTTTGTAAATACCGAGGTAATCCCCATCATAGACCGCATAGACAACCAGGAAAAAGGCTTAATGCGCACCCTCATTGGCAAGGCAGGCGAATTAGGTTTATTGTCAGCCGGCTTTCCTGAAGAATATGGTGGTTTGGGCAAAGATTTTATAACCTCAACCATAATAAATGAAGGTTTAGGATGCGGGTTTTCTTTTTCTGTGGCCGTATCTGCGCATTCCGGCATTGGTTCCCTGCCAATATTATATTTCGGAACAGAAGAGCAAAAACAAAAATACCTGCCGCTTTTAAGCACGGGCGAAGTGGTAGGCGCATACGGATTAACAGAACCCGGCAGCGGCAGCGATGCACTTGGTGCAAAAACAACAGCAAAGCTTAGCAGTGACGGGAAACATTATTTACTTACCGGGCAAAAATGCTGGATTACCAATGGTGGTTTCGCCGACATTTATACGGTGTTCGCAAAGATCGATGGTGAAAAATTCACTGCTTTCCTCGTTGAGCCCGGTTTTGAAGGCTTTACCCGCGGACCCGAAGAGCATAAAATGGGAATAAAAGGGTCTTCAACAGTTCAGTTATATTTTCAGGATTGTAAGGTGCCTATAGAAAATGTTTTAGGAGAAATAGGGCGCGGGCACATCATAGCATTTAATATTTTAAACGTAGGGCGTTTAAAATTGTGTGCAGCAGCTATAGGTGCATCAAAAGTTGCAGTTACCGACAGCGTAGTTTATGCAACCACGCGGGAACAATTTAATATGCCCATAGCCAAATTTGGAGCAATAAAACACAAATTGGCCGAAATGGCCATTCAGTTATGGGTTTGCGAAAGTGCACTCTACCGCGCTGCCAGTTTTATTAAAGAAAAAGAAAGTGAATTACATGCTACCGGCGAAAGCTTTGCAGCTTCTTTATTAGGCGCCGCAGAAGAATTCGCCATTGAATGTGCAATATTAAAAGTGCATGGTAGTGAAATGCTCGACTTTGTGGTGGATGAGGGTGTTCAGGTGCATGGTGGCAATGGTTTTAGTGATGAATACCTTATCTCCAAAGCATATCGCGACAGCCGAATTAATAGAATTTATGAAGGCACCAATGAAATTAACAGGCTTCTTATTTTAGATATGACGCTTAAACGCGCTATGAAAGGAAGGCTCGATCTCATGGGTCCTGCCACTTCCATAGCCAAAGAGTTAATGAGTATCCCGGATTTTAACAACGACGACGAAAGACCTTTTTCAACTGAAAGAAAATATATTGCCAGCTTTAAAAAAGCTATACTTATGGTTGCCGGAGCCGCTGTGCAAAAGTTAATGATGAAGCTGGATAAAGAACAGGAAATCTTAATGAACATAGCCGACATGTGCATTCAAACCTATACCGCCGAAAGTGCGTTGTTGCGCGTCATCAAGCTTTCAGATAAGCAGGGAGAAGAAGCTACCGCTTTACAAATTGATATGATGCGTACCTACATATATGGATGCGGCAGACAAAATTAATAAATCCGGTAAAGATGCCTTAAACGCCTTTGCAGAAGGTGATGAATTACGCATGATGCACATTGGTCTTAAAAGGTTTACAAAAACAGAACCTTTTAATACCCGAGATGCCAGGAGAAGAATTGCGGCTAAATTGATAGAGGCAAAATCTTATTGCTTTTAAAGTTTACCCAATACTCATAAGACATTCCCAGGCTGCCGCCTAAAAATTTATCTTTGCGAACCTGTTGCACCCCTGCACATTTGCATGGGTGCCCGGTTGCTAAATACTCAATAAAAATTATGAATAACAGAACTGTGTATATTGTTTCTGCTGTGCGTACACCTATAGGAAGCTTTGGTGGGTCGCTAAAAGATTTTTCTGCTACCAAACTCGGGGCTATTGCTATAAATGCTGCCATTGAAAGAGCAGGCATTGCACCTGCTGAGGTGCAGGAAGTAATGATGGGTTGTGTGCTGCAGGCAAACCTGGGCCAGGCTCCTGCAAGGCAGGCGGCCATTTATGCCAACCTTCCTGATTATGTTATTTGTACAACGGTAAATAAAGTTTGCGCCAGCGGTATGAAAGCCATATCCCAGGCGGCTCAAAGTATATTGTTGGGCGATGCAGATATAATAGTTGCAGGCGGAATGGAGAGCATGAGCAATGTACCTTTTTATGCAGGAAGCATGCGTTGGGGAAATAAATTCGGCAATGCAGAAATGGTAGATGGATTAGTGAAAGACGGGCTTACCGACGTGTATAAAAATTTCGCGATGGGCAATGCAGCAGAGATTTGTGCAAGCGGTTGCAACATAAGCCGCGAACAGCAAGATGAGTTTGCAGTTGAAAGTTACAAACGCAGTCAGCAGGCATGGAACGAAGGAAAATTCAATGATGAAATTGTTGCTGTTGAAATACCTCAGCGCAAGGGCGACCCAATATTGTTTTCTAAAGACGAAGAGCCTTTTAATGTTAAGTTCGATAAAATATCTACTTTAAAACCAGCCTTTGAAAAGAACGGAACCGTAACAGCTGCAAATGCCAGCACGCTAAATGATGGCGCCGCTGCCGTAGTATTAATGAGCAGTGACAAAGCAGACGCCATGGGTATAAAACCTTTGGCAATCATTCGCAGTTATGCAGATGCCGAACAGGCGCCTGAATGGTTTACCACTACCCCATCTTTGGCTGTGCCCAAAGCCGTGGATAAAGCAGGTTTAAAAATGGAAGACATACAGTATTTCGAATTGAATGAGGCCTTCGCCGTGGTTGGTATCGCGAACATAGACAAAATGAAATTGGACGGCGCCCGCGTGAATGTTAACGGTGGTGCGGTTAGTATAGGTCATCCATTAGGCGCTAGCGGTGCCAGGATAATTGTATCACTTATAAATGTACTGAGGCAGAACAAAGGCAAATATGGAGCTGCAGGTATTTGCAATGGAGGCGGTGGCGCAAGTGCTATGGTACTTGAAAACCCGGCAAGTTAATTCAGTCTTTTTGAATGAGTGCCGCAGTGATTTCTCCCTCGTTTACATCAACATGTATATAGTCGTTTTGCGTGGTGGCAAGAGAAAGCCCCACGTAATCCGGTTTTATCGGGAATAACTTATGCATTCTTTCTACAAGTACAAGGGTATGAATGCTTGCAGGGTGAAACTGCAGTAACGGCTTTAATGCATATAGCAACGTTTTGCCCGTGTTGCATACATCATCGATCAAAAGAATATTTTTATCATTAAAATTTACCTGCTCGCTTAAACTTATTTCTTCCGGGTTAGTTTTTTTTATGGTTAGTTCAACCAGTTGCAAATCCTGTACGCCGTAATGTTTTAATAGCTCAGCTATCTGGGCAGCTATGATCATACCACCGGATTTTATCCCGATTATTACCAGCGTAATGTTATCGTTGTTATCTCTTTCAGCAATCTCCAGCGCCATCCGTTTAAGTTTGGCAGCAGCCACTTCCTTGGTAATTATTATTTTTTTATCCTGCATGGTAAAAATTATTTGCACCTGAGCCTATCCCGAAAATAAGTTGTTTTAGGTAATACGTCCCGGTAAAAGTAAAAACAATTTGCACCATAAGGTTTTGCAAACGGCTTACCTTAGCACTACAATTATTTGTATGGAAATATTGTTACAGGTTGCCTTTATAATTGTCTCCATTGTTGCCATTTATCTTTTTACAAAGCAGGCATTACTTATAAAAAGAAATATTTTTTTAGGGAGGGACGAAGACCTTGCAGATAATAAGCCGCTGCGCTGGAAAAATGTTTTATTGCTGGCATTTGGGCAAAAGAAAATGTTTAAAAAGCCAATAGTAGCTATTATGCATTTTGTTATATATGCAGGGTTCATCATTATTAATGTTGAGGTGCTGGAAATTTTTCTTGATGGAATATTAGGCACACACCGATTATTTCTTCAGCCACTCGGATCTGTGTATGGCTGGCTGATAAACGGGTTTGAATTTTTGGCGGTTGGCGTTATTACAGTTTGTGTAATTTTTCTTTTACGCAGAAATGTGATAAAAGTTAAGCGGCTGGTAAGCCGCGATCTTGCAGGTTGGCCCCACAGCGATGCTAATTATATCCTGATTGCAGAAATTATTTTAATGAGCCTTTTTTTAACCATGAATGCTACTGATACTTTATTGCAATCGCGCAATTATGGGCATTATGCAGAACATCCATCAGGCAATTTTGCATTCTCTGCTCTCCTTCATCCTTTATTCAATGGGTTAAGTAATGGGGCATTGGCAGGCATTGAACGTGGCGCGTGGTGGTTACACATATTGGGCATATTTGCATTTCTAAATTACCTGCCTTATTCAAAACACCTTCATATTATTCTGGCTTTTCCCAATGCGTATTATGTGCGCCTGCAACCCATGGGTAAAATGAAAAACATGCCCGAAATTCAGCAGGAGGTCTTGTATGCCATGCAGCCTGAAACTGTGCCGGCAGAAGTATCTGCAGAGCCACCAAAAAAATTTGGGGCAAAAGATATTTTTGATTTAAGCTGGCGCAACCTGTTGGATGCTTATAGCTGCACGGAATGCGGACGGTGTTCTGCAGCATGCCCGGCAACACAAACCGGTAAGGTTTTAAGCCCCCGCCTGATCATGATGAAAACCCGTGACAGGGTAGAGGAAGTTGGTGCCAACATAAATGCTAATAAAGAATTTAAAGATGATGGGAAGTCTCTTCTGCATGATTATATCACAGAAGAAGAATTACGTGCATGTACCACGTGTAATGCCTGCGTAGAAGAATGCCCTGTAGGTATTTCTCCCCTCGATATTATTTTTCAGCAAAGAAGGTATTTGGTTATGGAAGAAAGCAGCGCGCCCCCTGAATGGAATGCCATGTTCAGCAATACTGAAAATAATTTTGCCCCCTGGAAGTTCTCGCCTGATGAAAGAGACAGATGGACAGAGAATGTATAAAATCACTCAAACATATTTCCTGCCATCATTTTATACGCCTGTAAAAGTGCGGTAAGAATAAAAATTGCTCCAAGTATTTTATTCATGGTTTTATTACTGGTCTTCATTTTTGTTATCAGCCAGTTACCACCATGTATGTACACACCATAGCCAAGCATGGTGCCTACCCCGGCGCCTATAGTAAATACATTATAGTCTATAGTTAAGGGGAAAAGAATTTTATTATTCAGCAAATAAGCGCTCCAGATAAACCAGAAAGGTATTTGCACCGGGTTAATAGCACTTAATGATAAACCAAGTACAAACCGGTTAAGCTTATTATTAAGTAAGAGGGTTTTTTCATGTTCTTTTTTTTGTTTGCGGGCGG
Source organism: uncultured Bacteroidota bacterium (assembly GCA_963806425.1). Lineage (GTDB taxonomy): Bacteria > Bacteroidota > Bacteroidia > Chitinophagales > Chitinophagaceae > JBBRBB01. Next base: position 23,455 of record CAWDYB010000006.1, read on the forward strand.
CAATAAAACTTAATAACCCGAGTACTAAAAAAACGACTACCGTTATCCATCCAAGAATAATGAAAATAAGCTGGTGTTGCATTATCCAGTTTACACCGGTTAGTGCAAGCCGCAGGTAAACCATTTCAACTATGGTAACACCAACAGCGTATATCCACGCTTTTTTAAAGGTTTCCTGAACGCTGATTTGGGTTGCAGTAAGAGCCATATTTCCCAAAGGCAGTTGCCCGAGAAAACTAATTAAAGCACCAACAAAAAAGACAATAATGAGATGCATGATTGTTGAATGGGTGCAATAATAAGTAAAGGAACGGTATAAAAATCTGGCTGTTATTTTAGCCTGTAACCAACACCAAGCTGTATAACACGCTGCTTCAGGTCACGGGTATCGCTGGCAATATCCATAAGGCCGTAATTATAGCGGGTATATACAAATATTTTCTTTGTGGCATTGTATCCCAAGCCAAGATTAATGCTTATATCGAAGTTTTCATAACTGCTTTTTACAGCTGTTTCCTCATCATTTTCATTTTTCGAAATTGCGTTGATAAGAAAGCCGGCCTGCGGCCCAAATACAAGATATAATTTGTTAACAGGGTAATATTTTAGCATTACGGGAATAAGTATATAATCAAGCGCCAGCAGCTTTGTGCCATTATCGGTTTTTAATGTTCGGCCCTGGGTAGAGTAAAGCACTTCTCCCATTAGATCGAGACTCCATGACAGATCAAAATCTGCAAATGCACCTGCGTGAAAGCCAAGCCTAAGATCGCTGCTACTGTTGGAGAGTGTGGCAATATTTAACCCTGATTTTACACCGGTACTAATTTTTTGCGCGGTTGCAGCCTGGAAAAACAAAAAAAAGGCGCAAAGAATAACGGTAAAATTTTTCATGGTAAGCATGTGTTTTCAAAAGGTTAAGAAAATAATTTTCAGGAAGGCATCACCGTTTTACCACTAACGTATTTATTTTCTTTTACAGAAAACCTGTACGGCAATAAAGCATCTTCTCCTGCATAATCAACTCCGATTCGCAGGGAGGATATTAGCTGTAATTCAGTATACCGTTTTCCATCATCAGCAATAAAAAGATTATTACTTTGCAAACTCGTACCCGTGTGAAGGGTTTTTATGCCAAGCGCTTTTGAAACATTTCCCGGTCCGCGGGTAATGGTATAATCAGGTTTTGCCTTGCCTGTTCGCAGTAACATTGTTTCTAAACCACAAACCGGTTCTGCAGCCCTCACTAATACAGCATGTGGTACATTATTGCTATTGGTTACCACATTAAACAAATGATGAATTCCATAACAAAGATACACATAAGCAACGCCGCCATTACCAAACATCACCTCTGTGCGGTTTGTTCGTCTTCCACCGAAGGCGTGGGATGCCCTGTCTATAATTCCATTGTAGGCTTCTGTTTCAACTATTCTGCACACCGTTAAACGGTTATCAAAATTGGTTACCAGTAATTTTCCTATTAATTCCCTGGCAATTTTAACCACATCTTCATCCTGGTAAAATTTATTTTGTATACGTTGCCGGCGCAATGCTGTTAAGGTTAATCTCATCCGTTCCGAATAAATCAATTAAACTAAATTTACAAAAATAACCCCCATTGCTAAAAGAGATCATTATTGCCTTTCAAAGTTATTATCGTGCGCACCGGTTTATAAAGGAGCATAAGCTATGGAAGTGGATAATAATTCCGGGGATTATTTATTCTGTTTTATTTATTATTTCCATGATCTATTTTGGAAAAACGGCCAGCGGTTTTATTGAATGGGTAAGCATGCAAACCGGGTTAAAAACCTGGTCTTCTACCAATGAAAATGGATTCTTAGGTTTTCTATTTACCCTTGCAGGTGTTTTGCTCTGGCTTATACAAATGCTGTTATATTTTTCACTCTTTAAATTCCTGTGGCTAATTGTAGGCTCGCCTGTTTTTGCATACCTGAGCGAAAAAACAGATGCCATCATACAAAATAAGGAATACCCTTTTCGCCTCAAAGATTTTATGCAGGATGTGGGGCGCGGCATTGCTATAGCATCGCGCAATGCATTGCTGCAATCAGTTTATATGATTTGTATTGTTTTATTATCCTTAATACCTGTTATCGGCTGGTTAACACCCCTGCTTGCATTGCTGATAGAATGTTATTACTATGGATTTTCTATGCTCGATTATGGCTGTGAAAGAAAAAAGCTTACAGCCTCGGAAAGCATTTATTTTATCGGGCACCATAAAGGGCTGGCTATTGGCAACGGAATACTTTTCTATGGTATGCATCTGTTGCCCGTAATAGGTTGGGTACTTGCACCTGCATATGCAGTAGTTGCAGCCACCTTAAGCCTGCAAAATGTACATACATTAAAAAGTGCGCGAACACTGGAAGAAAACAAATAATTATGGCGAAAGGAAAAGTTTTTTTAATACCCACTGTTTTACATAATGATGAAGCCGCGCTGGTTACCATTCCCCAATATGTTGTAGATGCGATAAAGGAATGCAGTGTTTTTTTTGTTGAAAATGAAAGAACCACGCGACGGTATTTTAAAACATTATGGAAAGAAATGGTGATCGATAATTACCAGTGGTTTACCATAGATAAGGCGGGGGACAAAGTGCGTGCAGATTTTGCGCGGCTTTTAAAAGAAGGGAAAAATATAGGAATTGTTAGTGAAGCCGGGTGCCCCGGCATTGCAGATCCCGGCCAGGTGTTGGTTCAGGTAGCACATGGGTTACATGCCGAAGTAAAGCCACTGGTTGGGCCGAGTGCCATTTTACTGGCCCTGATGGCAAGTGGTATGAATGGTCAAAGTTTTCAATTTACCGGTTACCTGCCCATAGATAGTTTAGAAAGAAAAAAGGCCATACGTGAACTGGAAAGCGATTCGATTAATGGAAATTGCACGAAAATTTTTATTGAAACTCCTTACAGGAATAATCAGCTTTTATCTGATATTCTGCTATCCTGTCAGGCAGAAACGCATTTATGTATTGCAGCTGATATAACTGCCCAATCACAATTCATTCAAACCAAATCAATAAAAGAATGGAAGAAGGGTGCACCCAACCTTCATAAGAAACCTGTTATATTTTTAATTTACGCGAAACCGAAATAAAAAAGCCCGGTTGTGTGCCGGGCCTGATTTATTAAAATGAAAATTATTTAGTGCGAAATAATAAGCCGTGTTGTAGCTTTTTGTAACCCTTCCTGCTCTACTGTAATGTAATAAGTTCCGTTGCGCAGGTTATGTAACGACCTTAACGCCTGATTATGCTGTCCCGCATTTTTAAAACCCAGGTTTATTTGTTGAAATGTAACACCTAATTCGTCAGAAATTTTAAGAACTGTATTACCGGCAACCGCAAGATCTACGTTTATATTTACCTGCGAGGTATTAACAGGGTTTGGAAAAACAGAAACAGTGTTTGCTTTTTCATTTTGCCCGATATAAACCTGCGTAAAAGCAGGTGGTTTTTCGCCTACACCTACAGCGTACCATGCATTAAGCACCTGTTCCATTTCCCTTGAATTTTTACCATAAATATCCACGGCTGCTTTTACACTGGCAATGCGCCAGTCAGCATAGGTTGAGGTAGGTGTAAGGTAAGCCGTATTGGTTCTATAAATAATGGCTGCGGCTTTGGGTATTCCGAGAGACTTTACTTTGTATGCATTGCCCAGGTCATTTATACCGCTACCGCCATTGCATAACAGGTAGAAAAAATAATTACCTACGCCACTTAACACGTGCACATCTGCATTAGCGCCCCAATATTTACCATTATATGTATCAGGTTGCTGATAAGCATTTGGGTTGCTCATATCTCTTATAACATAATTCATTTCGTTACCTATTAACCAGCTGATATCATCGGGGCGTGAGTAAAACTGAACACATTTACCGAAAATGTCGCTCATGGCTTCGTTCATACCGCCCGTTTCGCCATTGTAATTAAGGTTACTGGTACTTTGGGTTACACCGTGGGTTAATTCATGCCCCGTAACATCTATAGCAGTTAGACCCCTGCTGGATGGAAAAATTTGACCGTACTGCATAGAATTTCCATCCCACGATGCATTGGTTAAAATAGACCATAGAAAATAGTTTACATAACTTTTTAGTTGTGTTCCTTTATTGTCATAGCTGTTTCTTCTAAAATTTTTGAAATAGAAATCATAGGTTTGGGCTACGCCCCAATGTGCATCCATGGCGTTACGGGCCGGAAGGTTTAAGTTCCAGTCAGGCGAATTATTCATGAAATTCTTACCATAATTGTTTAAAGTCCCGGAAACAGTAACCACACCTCCACCGCGTGAATAATCGTGCAGGCGGTAACTGCTTTTCCCCACCTTATCAGAATGTATTTCCCTTACATCACAATACAGGGTATTTCCCGTTCCCACGGTATCAGTGGTATGTAAACGTTGTTTTTTACCAAGTAATTTGCCGGTGGCTGCATCAATAAAATAATAAGCCCTATCAAAAGGTTTTGCTGTGTAGATATCTATTTTATATGCCAACCTTAATTTTTCGGGAATGATCTGTTGCCCGGCATTATACCAAACCAACGGGGTTTCTGAAGGAAAGTACGAGGCAGCAGAATTTTTACTTGATGCTTTTAACTCATTTTCTACCTCGGGTATCTGCCACATGTATTGCCCGGCACTTGCATATTGTATTGCCTGCTCAATGGCTGATTTTTTTGAGATTCGTGCTTCATTTTGCGCAGGCTGGTCGCCAAATCGTGTAACGATATAGCCTGAAGCTGAAAGCAGCCGGCCTTGTTTAACGTGCAACAGGTACATGCTGTTTTCAACAGGAATATTATGATACGATTGAACCATCCTGTAATGTTCATATCCATATGAATCGGTTTCTTTATCAACCAGGGTTAAATTACTGGCAGATTCCAACCCTAACATTGTAGCCGCATTACCTGCAGAGAAAGCAGGTGTTTTAATGGTTGAAAAGTCGGTATAAAAATTAGAAATTTTATTGCCTGGGTCGCTTATAGCGTTAAGCAGGTTTTGGGAATGTGCATTGAGATAAATAATGAAAATGAAACAAAGGGTAGTAAGTTTTTTCACATGAGCGTTTTTGGTGTAATGGGAAAGTACTTAGATTCATCATCATTAAAAAATAAAATACATAAATGGTTGCGGGCAAAAAAAAACGACACTTTTCAGGTGTCGCTTTAATAAAAAATAATCATTTATTTATGCTGTCCCATAATATCCCTTGCTAATTCAACCATTTGTTTAATACCATCTTCAGGCAAATTTCCTTTTTTAAATTCTGCCAATACATCAGGCAGCTTGTTTTCCATTTCAATCAAAAAATGTTCTTCAAATTCTTTTACCTTTTTTACAGGAACATCTCGTAATAAACCTTGTGTACCAAGGTAAATGATAGCAACCTGTTTTTCAACAGGCAATGGTGAATATTGCGCTTGTTTCAGAATTTCCACGTTACGTGGCACCTTTATCAAGTACCGACTTTTGTTGCAGCATCAAGGTCACCACCAAATTTAGAGAACGCTTCCATTTCACGGTAAAGCGCCTGGTCAAGTTTTAAGGTACCAGACACTTTTTTCATCGATTTGATCTGCGCATTACCACCCACACGGCTTACAGAAATACCTACGTTAATTGCCGGACGAATACCTGCGTTAAACAGGTTACCTTCCAGGAATATCTGTCCGTCGGTAATAGAAATTACGTTTGTAGGAATATATGCAGATACGTCACCAGCCTGTGTTTCAATAATCGGCAAGGCTGTTAATGATCCACCACCTTTTACCAGATGACGAATGATTTCAGGAAGATCATTCATTTTCTGCGCAATCTCATCTTTAGAAATAACTTTGGCAGCTCTTTCCAGCAAACGGCTGTGCAGATAGAATACATCACCAGGATAAGCTTCACGTCCCGGAGGTCTTCTTAACAACAATGAAACTTCGCGGTAAGCAACAGCCTGTTTTGAAAGATCATCATAAATGATCAATGCAGGACGACCGGTATCACGGAAAAATTCACCAATAGCAGCACCTGCAAATGGAGCATAGAACTGTTGTGGTGCAGGATCACTTGCAGAAGCAGCAACAATGGTTGTATATGCCATTGCACCATTTTCTTCCAGGGTTTTCATTACACCGGCAATGGTAGATGCTTTCTGACCAATCGCTACATATATACAATAAACAGGTTTACCTGCATCGTAAAATTCTTTTTGATTGATGATGGTATCAATACAAATGGCAGATTTACCTGTCTGGCGGTCACCAATTACCAATTCACGCTGTCCACGTCCAATAGGTATCATCGCATCAATGGCTTTAATACCTGTTTGCAAGTGGTTCTTTTACCGGCTCACGGAAAATTACACCCGGTGCTTTACGCTCCAGCGGCATTTCATACAATTCACCTGCAATAGGTCCTTTACCATCAATCGGTTCACCCAGCATATTAATAACACGGCCAGCCATACCATCACCTACTTTTATAGAGGCAATCTTACCGGTACGGCGTACTGTTGCACCTTCTTTAATATCGCCCTGATCACCCATCAATACCACACCCACATTATCTTCTTCCAGGTTAAGTGCAATTGCTTTTACACCATTTTCAAACTCAACCAGTTCACCGCTACGTACATTGTTTAAACCATAAATACGGGCAATACCATCACCCACCTGCAATACTGTACCAACTTCTTCAAGGTCGGCAGCTGCATTAAAATTGCTTAGTTGCTGCCTTAATATCGCTGATATTTCATCTGGCTTAATTTCAACCATAATATTTCGATTTGAGTTTATAAATTTTTTAAAATCGTTTGTTACAGATACCTACCGGATCTGTTGAATATAAATGTTCTTTTCAAATTGCTTTTTCACATCTTCAGGTCGCGCAAAATAGATGCATCAACAAGGTTATTATTAAATTCCAGAACAAAGCCACCAATAAGTTCTTCATCTACCCTTGTTTCCAGTTCAACATTTTCCAGCCTGGCTTCCTGTTTTATTTTGTCAATCAATGTTTCTGTTCATTTCTTCACTCACCGGAACCGCAGTGGTAAGTTTTACTTTATGAATGCCTTTTATGACATTGTACTGATCAATAAATGCATTAACTAATTTCGGGCAGATCGCTCTTCACGTCCTTTGTCTAACAAGAAGTTTTGTAAAAGATGAGGTAAGTTGCCGATATCCTGTTATTTGTAATAGCCTGTATAATTGCATTTTTTTTATCAGCCTTAATAATCGGGCTGCGTAACAAGGCTAAAAATTCACGGCTGCTTTTAAAAGCATGCCTGCAAAAACTTCATGTCTTCATATACCGTTTCCAACTCCTTTCTTTCAGTGGAAAGATCAATCAAACTTTTTGCATATCTTCCTGCTAAACGTGGATTGGGCATCTTTTTACTTGTTATAACGCCATTAGTGAATCATACATACAGTTATATTCTTAATTCAGTTTTACCCCATCAGCTAGCTGTCTGATATAGTTTTCCTGTTCGCTTTGTTGCTTAATTCTCTGCGAATAATTTTTTCAGTTACTTCAATTACAAGGTACCTACCTGGTTTTTTACATCAATTAAAGCAGCATTTTTTTGCTGGTTAATGGCAGCCTGTGCATCAGCAACAATCCGGTCGTATTCTTTACTGGGCCTTTTCTTTAGCTTCAGCAATCATTTTATCGCTTAGCACCTTTGCATCTTTAATCATAGATGGATCTTTCTTCACGTGCCTTTGCCATCATGGCTTCATTTTCATTCTTTAGCTGCGCCATTTCTGCCTTTACTTTTTCAGCAGTAGCTATAGATTCAGCAATACCAGTTCTCTTTCTTTTAAAGAGTTAAGAATGGGCTTCCAGGCAAATTTTTTCAGAATAAAAAATACAATAAGAAAGCGAGCAGTGGTCCAGATCAATAAGTCCAAACGATGGTATTAACAAATCCATAAATAATAATTAATAAGTAAAAATTCGGTTTGTAAAAAATTACTGCACCCTCCGCCCTGTGCTTTGGGTGCAGTAATAAGTAATGTTTAAACGAACATTGCAAGAATACCTACAATAACCCCGAACAGGGCAACACCTTCTACAAAGGCAGCAGTAAGGATCATGTTAGCACGGATGTCATTCAAAGCTTCAGGCTGGCGGGCAATGCTTTCTACAGCACCTTTACCAATCTGTCCGATACCAATACCAGCACCAATTGCAGCTAAACCAGCGCCAATTGCACCACCTGCATTAGCATTGCAACTTCGCTCAACAGTACTGTCATTAAATCCATAATTGTGTTTTTGATATTAAATAAAAAAGCTTAATCTGTTTAAATTATAACCGCATCATCATATTCGTTAGTGGTGTGCACGCCATCCGTATCGTGGTGGTGCGGATCTTCTATAGCCTGTCCAATGAATACGGCAGTAAGTGCTGTAAAAATGAACGCCTGTATAAATGCAACCAGTACTTCAATCAGGTAAATAAATACAGCAAATGCAATAGATATGGGAGAAAAACCCCAACCTATACCTGTATTTAATGCTCCAAAAATGAAAATGAGTGAGATAAGACAAATAATAATGATGTGACCTGCAAGCATATTGGCAAAAAGCCGAATCATTAATGCAACCGGCTTGGTGAAAACACCGAGAATTTCAACCAGAATAAGAATTGGTTTTACACCGCCAGGTACGGGTGGATTGAATATATGGCCCCAGTAATGTTTGTTGGAACTGAATAAAATTATGATGAATGAAATACCCGCAAGTACAGCAGTAAAGGCAATGTTTCCTGTTACGTTGGCAGAACCGGGTATCATACCTACAATATTATTTATAAGAATAAAGAAGAAAACGGTAAGCAGGTAAGGCAGGTATTTTTCGTACTTATCGCCCAGGTTAGGTTTAGCTACTTCGTCTCTTATAAAAGTAACTACCGGCTCAACTGCGTTCTGCAAACCTGTTGGCGCCGCTGTTCTGCCCACACCTTTGCGGTATTTTTTAGCTATGTTAAGCATTAAAATAACCAGGAGAATAAGCGATATGATCATTTGAACCACGTTACGCGTTAAAGAAATATCATAAACAGTTACAGAAGGGTCTACCGGAACAATTTTAAAATTCTCCAGTTTGTAACCGTCAACCTCAGTATGCCCGTGGTTAAAAGCAGAATAATTAAATGTTGAAAATCCCTTTTGAGGGGAATACAAAATAACGGGTAATGGAATGGCTACATCGTGCTCTTCGCCGTTTTTATCTTCATAAGAAAGAAAGTGAAATTCGTGTGCATCGTTAACGTGGCTGAATATAACCTCTGAAGCGTCAAAAGCTTTACTGTCTTCATGTGCTGCCTCTCCTTTTACATCATCATCCTTATGCTGGCCAAAAGCGTTCAACGAAAAAAAAACAATCACCGTGCTGAAAGCTGCTGCCAACAAAGATTTTAGCCTTTTTGATACCATTTCCGTTTTAAAATTTGGCGCAAAGATAGGAGTTGAGGGATGAAAATCCGCAACATTTCTCAATTCAATATAACACACATATTTTACCGGGTTTAGCGCATGTTTGAATAAATAATCGAAGGCAAAAAATTAATTATTCGCTTCCGCAGCCTGTTTTTCAAATTGCATGCTATGCAGCCGGGCATAGTAACCCTGCTTATCCAACAGTTCACTGTGTGTGCCGGTTTCTTTTATCTCGCCTTTATCTAGCACAATTATTTTATGGGCCTTTCTTATGGTCGACAGGCGGTGGGCTATAACTATCGAAGTTCTGCCGGCGATTAGCGTATCAATCGCATGTTGAATAAGTTGTTCACTTTCACTGTCTATGGAAGAGGTTGCTTCATCAAGCACCAGAATTGCCGGGCTGAAAAGTATTGCCCGTATAAATGAGATCAGTTGTCTTTGCCCAAGACTCAGGGTATTTCCTCTTTCCCTTACATTAAAATCGTAGTCGCCAGGAAGCCGCATTATAAACTCATGCACCCCGATTAGTTTGGCGGCTTCTATAACTTTTTCACGGGTTATGGCGGGGTCATGAAGGGTTATGTTATCTAAAACCGAGCCTGAGAATAGAAATACATCCTGCAAAACCACGCCTATTTTATTTCTAAGTTCGTCTAAGGGGTAATTTTTAATATCTATACCTTCAAGTGTTATTGTTCCTTTCTGAATAGGATAAAACCTATTAAGTATACTGATGAGAGATGTTTTTCCGCTGCCCGTATGCCCAACAATAGCAACCGTTTCACCCGCCTTTACCCTGAATGAAATATTTTTAAGCACATAGTTCTCATCTTCATAGGCAAACCAAACATTATTAAAAGCGATGTTGCCTTCAATATTTTGGGGCAAAGTCGTATCCTTAACTGCTTCCTTTGCGGTAGTGTCTGGGTTGTCCATCACTTTAAAAACACGTTCAGCGGCTATCATACCCATTTGAAGCACATTAAATTTATCTGCGATTATGCGCAGTGGTCTGAAAATTTGGTTGAGGTATAATATAAAAGCCACCAATACACCTGCCAGGTTTTTATCAGCCACAGGGTTTGCAGCCGCCTGCCGCGCCAGCCACCAAACCAATAAACCCATAGAAACGGCAAGCACAATTTCTACCAGTGGAAAAAAGATTGAGTAAGCAAAGATTGACCTGATATTCGCATCCCGGTGGTGCTTGTTAATGTTTCTGAACTTGTTATACTCCCTGTCTTCGGCGGCAAATGCCTGAACTATATGCATCCCGGTAATATGTTCCTGAACAAAGGCATTAAGTGCAGAAACGGCATTTCTAACCTTTATAAAACTTTTGTTTACACTTTCCTTAAAATAATAGGTGGCAAGCAACATAAAGGGAAACGGAACAAGGGCAATTAAAGTAAGTTGCCAGTCTGTAGCAAACATGGTTACCAATACAACCACTATGGAAAGAAGATCTGCAAGAATGGGAATTAGCCCCTCGGCAAATATGTCGTTTATGCTCTCAATATCGTTAATGGTCCGGGTTGTGAGCGTACCGATGGGGGTGCGGTCGAATTGCCTGAGATTAAGATGAAGTACTTTCTTAAAAACATCAACCCGCATGTCTTTAACCACGCTTTGCCCCAGCCAGGCCATTAAAAAAGTAAACAAAAAACGGAAGGCAGTTTCAAAAATTAAAAACGCCACCTGGAAAATGGTGATCGCCAAAATAAATTGGGCAGGATCGGCTAAACTTTGGCTGAAAAGCCATTCTATTACCCCGGGCGTACCGGTAGGTTTTCCTGTAGCCTTGTCTATGGTTAACTGTATAAGATATGGCCTGATGGGTGTTGCGATAGAAAGAGAAATGGAAAGGAACAGGCTTAAATAAAATTGCCATTTGTAAGGCTTTACGTACTTAAAAATCCTGCGCAGCAATGTTAGGTCAAAAATCTTTTTCCTGTTTTCCCCGCTCATATACCGCCCAAAGATAAAACCCATAGCTTAAACTGAATTTTCAATTATACCGCACATAAAAATCTGAACACGCTTTTTATTGAGAACTTATACTGATGCCTTTTTATTAAATTTGTTGTTATAGCAAGAGGATGGCAACAGAGCAAGCAGTATTAGATATACCGATACCGAAATACACCTTAACGCAGGAACAGGAGCGGAAGGAAATTTTAAGACAATACCGCGCATTATTACGCAGCCTACGCCCAAAACTAAAAAAGGGCGACAGGGAATTTGTGCGCACTGCTTTTGAAATGGCGGCTGAAGCCCATAAAACCATGCGCCGTAAAAGTGGTGAACCCTATATACTGCATCCCCTTGCCGTAGCCCGGATTTGTGTGGAAGAAATTGGGCTGGGCGTACGATCTACCATTTGCTGCCTGATGCACGATACGGTTGAAGATACGGATGTAACGCTGGAAGATGTAGAACGCGAATTTGGAAGTGAGATAGCACGCATTGTAGACGGGCTTAACCAAAATTTCGAATGTAATGGATACCAATACCAGCCAGCAGGCTGAGAATTTTAAAAAGATTCTTCTTAACGCTTACCGATGATCCCCGTGTTATACTGATAAAACTTGCAGACCGGCTTACATAATATGCGTACGCTCGATTATATGAAGCGTGAAAAGCAATTAAAGATTTCCAGCGAAACAGTTTGGGTGTATGCACCACTTGCACACCGTATGGGCTTGTATAATATTAAAACCGAACTGGAAGACCTGTCCATGAAATACCTGGAGCCCGAGACGTATAAAGATATTGCGCGAAACTTTGCTGAAACCAAACGAGAACGCAGCCGGTACATCAACGAATTTATAAAACCGATAAAAGAAAAGCTGGAAAAAGCCGGGTTTAATTTTGAAATTTACGGCCGTCCCAAAAGCATTCACTCCATCTGGAATAAAATAAAAAAGAAAGGGTATCGATTTTGAAGAAGTGTACGACCTGTTTGCCATCCGGATCATATTAGATTCACCTCCCGAAAAAGAAAAAGAAGATTGCTGGAAAGTGTATTCATTGATAACGGATGAATACACTCCATCGCCCGAAAGATTGCGCGACTGGCTAAGCAACCCCAAAAGCAATGGTTATGAAGCACTGCATACCACAGTTATGGGGCCGCAGGGTAAATGGGTGGAAGTGCAGATACGCACCAAGCGTATGAATGAAATTGCAGAGAAAGGGTTTGGCTGCACATTGGAAATACAAAGAAGGCAGTAATGATGAAGACCGCTTTGATAAATGGTTTCGCCAGATAAGAGAAGTAATATCGAGCCAGGATACCGACAGTGTAGATTTTCTGCAGGATTTTAAAACAAGTTTTCTTGCCGAAGAAATTTATGTGTATACACCCAAAGGTGATGTGAAAATGTTGCCTATCGGCAGCACCGCTCTTGATTTTGCTTTTGCCATTCACACTGCTATTGGCTACAAGTGTATTGGTGCAAAAGTTAATCACAAACTGGTTCCCATCAGTCATAAGTTGCGCAGTGGCGACCAGATAGAAATTATTACAAGCACCAAACAAAAGCCAAATGAAGACTGGCTGAATTTTGTTGTTACAGCGAAGGCAAAAGCAAAATAAAAGATGCCTTAAAAGAAGAAAAACGAAAAATTGCAGATGAAGGAAAGTACACTTTGCAGACGAAAGCTGGAAGGCATTGGGGCGGCCTTTAATCAGCATAATATTGATGAACTGGTGAACTTTTATAAAGTCAACTCACAACTCGATCTGTTTTACAAAGTATGCCATTAAAACACATTGACCTTAAAGAATTAAAAGAATTTACTGTTCTTGGCGACAGAACTAGAAGCGCCCAAACCGGTAAAGCACGGTTACTGAAGTAAAGACCGATATGAACATAACCACAGCACTAGTAAAAAAGATGCTGAACTGATAATTTTTGGCGAAAGCAGCGATAAGATAATGTACTACACTGGCCAACTGTTGCAAACCTATTCCCGGCGATGATGTTTTTGGTTTTGTAAGTACCGGTAAAGGGTTAATAATACACCGCACCAACTGCCCCAATGCTGCCAACTGATGGCCAATTATGGCCACCGGGTTGTAAAAACCAAATGGGCAAAAAACAAAGAAATTTCTTTTCTTACCGGGTTAAAAATTATTGGACTGGATGATGTGGGCGTTATCAATAAAATCACCAATCTCATCAGCGGGGAAATGAAAATAAATATTTCCGCCATGACCATTGAATCGCACGAAGGAATTTTTGAAGGAACCATAAAAATATTTGTGCACGATAAGGAAGAACTGGACGATTTGGTGAGCCCATCTCAAACAACTAAACGGCATTCAAAGCGTTGACCGCTTTGATGCCGAAGAGCTTATTTAATTTTTTGTGTTATCGAATGTGGTAAACCACTGCAATGCCTTTAGAACCTACCCCCATTGATGGATAAACAGATACATTTTCCATCATTTTATGTTTATGCAATTGCGGAACTAATATGCCTGTTGCACCACCAATAACATATCCCAAAATATTATCGCTTAAAAAATGCTGTCCTGCTTTATAACGTAAAAATCCAACAGAGGCTGGTATGGCTGCGGCAACACCCCAAACAAAAGGTTTCCATTTTGAATCCGGATTAAAATCCTGGAAGACCTTAGCTGCAAAAAATGATGCAGCTGCCGATGATGCTGTATGCCCTGCATAAAAAGATCGCTGGGAATTTTTACTCATTCTTTTATCCATCGGTGCTTCAGAAATTCCATCTTCATTCGAAAAAACTAAAGGTCTTGGGCGATCAATTAGGCCGGCAGAAAGTGTAAATAATGTAGAGGTAATGGCCATTGTTTCAGAATACAACACTAATACCTGCCCTGCTTTTTGTCTTTCATTTTTGTCAACCACCATCATTACAATAGGCATCGCAAATGCCCCGTAAAAAGGTAGGTAACTGTCATCGTTGGCCTTTTCAGAATACCAGCCAGCGTTACTTCTGTCAAAAAATGGAACCTTATCAATAGTCTTAGTTTGCACCTGCGCTGCGCTTAGCGAATCTTTATTTTGAATAAGACTTAAACCTAAAGCACTTACGGCCAGGTTGCCGATAATAATTGGTCCGTCAACTTTAAAACTGGTGTGATAGGGTGATGGGTTTTTTGTTTCTGCGGCATCCTGCGCGAATGAAAAAATTACGCAGGCAAAAGAGGCCAAAGAAAATAGAAGTTTTTTCATAAAATGTTAGTCTTTAAATTAATCTTAATTTTTTAGACGTAATACAACAATCATTCCAAGCGCTTTTATCAATTAAAAGTTGGGGTATAAATGAAACAGTATTATTAATGGGTTAAAAATTAAAGCAATAAAAAAGCCCCGAACCGGGGCTTACTTAATTTGAAATATGTTTAAACATTGTCTTTGGCTTTTTGATCGCGCCACCAGCTTTGTAATTTATCGCGGGTTTCTCCGGTCTTTCTTTCTAAGCGTCCCCACAATTCATCTTCTTTTCCGTCTTCGTAAGCTAAATCATCATCTGTAAGGTCGCCGTATGCTTGTTTAATTTTACCCTTAAACACATTCCAGTTTCCCTTTAATTCTAAATTGTCCATAATTATACATTTTTAAGGTGAATAAAAATTATAGATATTCAATTACTGTACCATGAGAATGGGATGGATGTTAATTAACCATTTTTATGGGGGTCAAAATTCTAAAATGGGTCTGAGCCATTTTTCCATTTCAGCCAGGGGAAATTTTTTCCGCAATGCATAATCTATTAACTGGTCTTGCTTTATTTTTCCAATGCCAAAATAGTGACTTTGAGGATGGCTTAAATACCATCCACAAACAGAAGCGGCAGGGTACATAGCCAACGATTCTGTTAATTTAATTCCAGTGTTTTTTTCACCACCCAGCAATGCAAACAATTTTATTTTTTCTGTATGATCGGGGCAGGCAGGGTATCCCGGCGCAGGTCTTATACCTGTATAATTTTCTTTTATTAATTCTTCGTTTTGTAAAGTTTCTTGTGGTGCATATCCCCAGAATTCTTTACGTGTTTTCTTGTGCAGTAATTCGGCAAATGCTTCTGCCAGGCGGTCTGCCAAAGCCTGAAGCATTATTTTGTTATAGTCATCATGGCTTTCTTCAAATGCCTTAATGTGTTGTTCGATGCCCTGGATAGTAACAGAAAAAGCACCTATGTAATCTGATGCCGGGTTACTATCTGCGGGTTTAATAAAATCGCTCAGGCTGATGTTCGGTTGACCTTCTGCTTTTTTAATTTGCTGCCGTAAAAATTGTAAGGTTTCAAGTTTTGTGTCATCAGCATTAAATACATCAATTGTATCAGCTGCGGTTTTTGCAGCTTTAAAAAAACCAATTGTGCCTTTGGCGGTTAACCATTTTTCTGAAATGATTTTCTGTAATAAATCATTTGCATCATTGTAGAGTTTGGTGGCTTCCGTTCCTACTTTTTCGTCTTGCAGAATGGCGGGAAATTTACCATGCAGTTCCCACGCAATAAAAAATGGTTGCCAGTCAATAAACCCGGCAATTTCCTGCAAAGAATAGGTATCGAATGCCTGCACGCCATTTTGAACAGGAATTGGCGGCGTATAATTGCTCCAGTCAATTTTAAAATGATTGTTGGCTGCCTGTGTGTATGTAAGATATTGTTTGACAGTTTTTTTATTGTTATAGTCTTCTCTTAATTTATCGTACTCCTTTTTAGACTTTTCAATTACATCATTTTTAAGTGCATCATTTAATAACGTACTTACCACGGTTACGCTGCGTGAAGCATCTATTACGTGTAATACGCCATTATCATATTCAGGAGAAATTTTTACAGCTGTATGCATACGGCTGGTTGTGGCTCCGCCAATAAGTAAAGGCTGTGTCATTTTTCTGCGTTTCATCTCGTGCGCAACATGCACCATTTCATCTAATGATGGCGTTATTAAACCGCTTAGTCCAATGATATCTGCATTCATTTCTTGCGCGGTGTCGAGTATTTTATCTGCCGGTACCATAACACCCAGGTCTTTTATGTTATAGCCGTTACAACCTAGTACAACCCCTACAATATTTTTCCCTATATCATGTACATCTCCTTTAACCGTTGCAAGAAGAATTGATGGTACTGCACCCTGAATTGCCAGCGGGTTATTTCTTTTTTCTTCTTCAATAAATGGTGTAAGCCAGGCAACACTTTTTTTCATAACACGGGCACTTTTTACCACTTGCGGTAAAAACATTTTACCACTGCCAAACAGGTCGCCGACTACATTCATACCCGCCATTAAAGGGCCTTCAATTACTTCAAGGGGTTTGTTATAGGCGCGCCTTGCTTCCTCTGTGTCTGTATCTATATAATCGGTAATGCCATTAACGAGGGAATATTTCAATCTTTCTTCAACAGTGGTATTTCTCCAGGCATCATCTTTTTTTTCAACCTTACCTTTTGTTTTAACTGTTTCACTATATGCAACAAGTTTTTCTGTGGATTGATTATGATCATTGTTCCGGTTGAAGATCACATCTTCACAAAGCTGTTTTAGTGCAGGTTCAATTTCATCGTAGATAACCAGCTGGCCAGCATTGACAATGCCCATGTCCATGCCCGCTTTAATGGCATGAAATAAGAAAATGCTATGCATAGCTTCGCGAATATGGTCGTTTCCGCGAAAAGAAAATGAAAGATTGCTTACCCCACCACTGATCTTTACAAGCGGGTATTTTTGTTTTAAAATTTTTGTTGCTTCAATAAAATCTACCGCGTAATTATTATGCTCTTCTATGCCGGTTGCAATAGCAAAAATGTTGGGATCGAAGATGATGTCCTGCGCATTGAACCCTACTTTTTCTATCAATATATTAAATGCACGTTCGCAAATATCTAAACGTTTTTGCAGGGTGTCTGCCTGACCTTTTTCATCAAAGGCCATCACTACCACTGCCGCGCCATAAGACAGGCATGTTGTTGCCTGCTGAATATACTTTTCTTCACCTTCTTTTAATGAAATGGAATTTACTATGCACCTACCCTGTACGCATTTTAAGCCGGCTTCTATAACAGTGAACTTTGAAGAATCTATCATTATTGGTATCCGGGCAATATCTGGTTCGCTTTGCAGGTAATTTAAGAAAGTGGTCATTGCCTGTTCACCATCCAGCAATGCATCATCCATGTTTACATCGAGAATTTGTGCCCCGTTTTCTACCTGGTGCCGGGCTACGCTTAATGCTTCTTCATATTTATTTTCCCTTATGAGCCGGGCGAACTTTTTAGATCCCGTAACATTGGTTCGTTCGCCTACATTAATGAAATTTGATTCAGGCCTTACTACAAGAGGTTCCAGCCCGCTAAGGCGCATGTAAGGTTTTATGGTTGGCTTGCTCATGTTTTATGCTAATGAATCTTCGGTTACAGGCAATGCACGCGGAGAAACATTTTTTACCCTGTTTGCTATTTGTTTAATATGTGCAGGCGTTGTTCCACAGCAACCCCCAACGATGTTTACAAAGCCCTCTTTAGCCCATTCGTGCAGATGGCCTGCAGTTTCTTCAGGCTGCTCATCATATTCGCCCATTGTATTGGGTAACCCCGCATTAGGATATGCTGAAACATAACAGGCGGCGAGGTTGCTTAGTTCTTCAATATGCGGGCGCATTTGCGCGGCGCCGAGAGCACAATTCAGACCCACGCTTATGGGATTCGCATGCATTACCGAAGCATAAAAAGCTTCTAAAGTTTGACCGCTCAAAGTTCTTCCGCTGGCATCGGTAATTGTTCCGCTGATCATAATTGGGAGTGTACTTGTTTGCACATCCCTGAAATATTTTTTTATAGCATATATCGCCGCCTTGGCATTAAGAGTATCGAATATGGTTTCGATCATCAGAATGTCGGCGCCTGCTTCAGTAAGGGCTTTAACCTGTTCGTAATAGGCATCGGCTACTTCGTCAAAGGTTACGCCGCGGTATCCCGGGTTATTTACATCGGGAGATAATGACAACGTTTTGTTCATGGGCCCGATAGCACCGGCAACAAATTTTTGTTCAGTATTCCCTTTAGTGTGAAATTCATCAACCGCTTGCCGGGCAAGGGTTACAGCCGCTACATTAATTTCTGTTGCAAGATGTTGCATATGGTAATCGGCCAGGGAAACCTTTTGGGCATTGAAGGTATTTGTCTCTAAAATATCTGCCCCTGCCTGCAGGTATTGCAGGTGAATATTTTTAATTATATCAGGCTGGGTAAGACATAATAGATCGTTGTTGCCCTTAAGATCGTGCGGCCAGTTTTTAAATTGTTCGCCGCGGTAATCGGCCTCACTTAGTTTATGCTGTTGTATCATGGTGCCCATAGCACCATCTATGATAAGTATTCTTTGTTGCAGCAATTCTTGTAATGTGGTCATGTTTTATGTAGTTTATACTGAACCCTGTAGAGTGCGACGCAACAGGCGATGCAGTTAGATCGTGCAGCTGATACAAATAATACTTTTAAACGTAAAAGAGACCACAGAAAGGTTTCGACACGTTTATTAGTTCAGTTTAGATCAGATGGTGCGATCTTATTAATGCAGGCCGAACAATAAACAAATCTGCCTGCGATGCTGCAAATTACTATACAATTGGTTTATGGCAAAATAGCGACAGCAAACAATATATCGAACCCTTAGATATTTCTTAAACGTTATAACTTTTTATGAAAAGGCTTTTTACCTATACATTTAGATATATTGCCACCAAAAATTTTTACATATTTTGGAAGATCTTTCATACATATTAAACGAGTTGGGGGAGAACAGGGAGAACTATTTCAGGGCTGTTTCGCCTCCAATTATTCAAACCAGCAATTTCGCGTTTGAAACAGTTGAAGACCTGCGGAAAAGCCTGCACGATGAATATAGTAACTGGATTTACAGCCGCGGGCTTAACCCCACCGTAAAAATTCTGCGTACAAAACTGGCTGCATTGGATGAGGCCGAAGACTGCCTGGTTTTTAACAGCGGAACTGCGGCAACGTTTGCCGCGGTTCTTGCCAATGTTAAAAGCGGCGACCATATAGTAAGCGTTAAAGACCCATATACCTGGACGCGGAAATTGTTTTCCGAAACACTTACCCGGTTTAATATTACCACCACTTTTATTGATGGAACCAACCTTCAGAATTTTATAGATGCCACCCGCGTCAACACCACGCTGTATTACCTGGAAAGTCCTAATAGCTGGACTTATGAGTTACAAGACCTGCGGGGGGTTGCCAAAATAGCCAGGGAGCGTAATATTATAACCATCTGCGACAACAGTTATTGCACCTCACTTCACCAGAAGCCTTTGACCATGGGTATTGATATTTCTATGCAGACAGCTACAAAATATATTGGTGGACATAGTGATGCAGTTTCTGGGGTTTTGTGCGGCAGTGCGGAAATGATATCGCGCATATTTCATAATGAATTACTTACGGTAGGAAGCAGCATTCAGCCGTTTAATGCCTGGTTGCTGATAAGAGGATTGAGAACCCTCCCCATCAGGCTTGAAAAAATTACGCATACAACGCTTAAGGTGTTAGATTTTTTAAAAACATGTGACCGTGTTGAAAACCTGATCTTTCCCTTCGATGAATCATTTCCTCAATATGATTTGGCAAAAGAGCAGATGGGGAATGCATGTGGCCTGATTACTTTTTCTCTAAAAACCAAAAGAGTAGAAACCATAGAAGCCTTTTGCGATGCCATTCACCATTTTTTAATGGCGGTTAGCTGGGGTGGCCATGAATCGCTGATCTTTCCAAAATGTGCCGCCTTTACCAGGGATGAATTTGATGCTTCGAACAAAGAAATGCGGTTAATACGCATTTATATGGGACTTGAAGATGCAGATTACCTGATCAAAGACCTGGCGCAGGCTTTCGCAGTGATTGAAAACATGGAATAAAAGTTTCCCTATATAATGTACTGTGCCCGTTCATAGAAAAACCAGCAGGCAAATGCGTGTTTCATTTATTTTTGGCTGATTATGAAGGTTTTTTTCTGTATCGTTATTTTATTATCATCCCTTAATGCCTTTTGCCAGGATGCCTGGAGTTTACAGCAATGCGTGGATTACGCCATGAAAAACAACATATCTGTAAAGCAGACAGATGTTCAGGCGCGTGTCGCGGCACTTCAATTAAATTCCGCTGAACTTGCAAAATATCCAAATGCGAATTTTGCCATAGGTTCGGGATTGCAATCCGGCAGGTCCATTGACCCAACCAGTAATCAGTTTACCACTACGCAACTTTTTTATAATAACTACCAGTTGCAGGGCGGTATGGAGATTTATAATTTCGGCAGGCTGAAACATTTGGAGGAAGGCTATCGTTTTAATGCCGCAGCGGCGCTGGTAGATGTGGAAAGGGCTGCAAATGATGTTGCTCTGAATGTTGCCACCTATTTTTTACAAGTGCTCTCTGCCAACGAACAGATAGAAATTAGTCAATTGCAGCTTTCGCAAACACGCGAACAATTTAATGTAACAAAAAAGAAAGTAGATGCCGGGGCATTGCCGGAACTAAACCTTGCAGAGCTCGAGGCCCAAATGAGCACAGACAGTCTTAGCATTGTAAATGCCCGGTTGTTATACGAGCAAAGTATTCTTTCTTTAAAAGCATTACTAAATATCGACGCCGGTACTCCCTTCGATATTCAAAAACCCCCTATAGATCAGATTCCTGTGCAACCATTGGCAGATTTGCAACCCGAAATGGTCTATGCCCTTGCAGTGCAATCCCAGCCTTTGCAGCGCGCCACCAAATTAAGAATAGAAGGTTCAGAAAAATTTATGATGGCCAATAAAGCAGCCATGCTGCCTTCGCTGCGCGCATTTTACTCATTGGGAACAACTTTTAATAACCAGGCGCTTAACCTGATTGGCACAAATTCCTTTGTGGCTCCTATTGGTAAGGTAAATATTGACGGAACAGATTACGAAGTTTATTCCAACGAACCATTTACACAGCCCATTTACGGCAAAACAGGTTATACCAAACAACTTAATCAAAACTTTAGCCAGGCTGTTGGTATTAGTATTAACGTTCCAATATTTAATAACGGTACTGCACGCAATAGTTACAAAACTTCAAGACTGGATCTGGAGAACTGGCGTCTGCAGGAATTACAAAATAACCAAACACTAAAAACAAATATTTACAACGCGTATGTAAGTGCCGTTGCTGCTATGAAAAAGTATTACCTGAATATCAATGCGGTTAATGCTGCCCAAAAAGCATTTGATTTTGCAGGTAAAAGGTACGAGGTTGGGTTGCTTTCTACACTGGAATTACTCATAACCCAAAACAATTTACTTACTGCAAAATTGCAGCAGGTGGTAAACCGGTATGATTATGTTTTTAAAATGAAGGTGCTGGAGTTTTATAAAGGTCAGGGGTTAGATCTTGGACCGCAATAATTATAGCTGAGTAAAGCGATACCGTACAAGTGTGCGACGCAACAAAAGCTCCGGGACGCATAATAGCTCAGCTCAAAAAAAATGGATTAATTGTTTGAAAATATTGCATCATGAAAAAAAAATGGATCTGGATTATTTCAGCTTTGGTATTACTGATTATTATTTTGGTGGCACTGAGTAAAGCGGGTGTTATTGGTAAGGATGAGGGAATTAAGGTTACCGCAGAAAAGGTGCAAACACGCACCATTATTGAAACGGTTAATGCCAGCGGAAAAGTGTTTCCTGAAATTGAGGTAAAGGTTAGTCCTGATATTTCCGGAGAAATCATAGACCTGTTAGTGCAGGAAGGTGATACCGTTAAACGCGGGCAGGTGCTCGCAAGAATATATGCGGATATATATGCATCGCAAAGAGACCAGGCTGCCGCTGTGGTGGCGCAAAGCAAGGCGCAGGTAAGTAATTCACGCTCCCAGCTTGGTGCATTAAAAGCAACGCTGGACCAGGCAGAATCTAATTATAAACGACAAAAAACATTGCTCGATCAAAAAGTTATTTCGCAGGCAGAGTTTGAGCAGGCCCAACAAACGTTTTCCTCTGCCCAGGCAAATTATCGCGCTGCCAGCGAAGGCATTCGCGCAAACCAGGCAAGTGTACAGGGTGCTATGGCCAGCCTTAACCGCGCAAATAAAGATGTAAGCAGGGCAACGGTTACAGCACCTATGGATGGTGTAATTAGTTTGCTTGCTGTAAAAAAAGGTGAAAGAGTGGTTGGTACTGCCCAGATGGCAGGTACCGAAATGTTGCGCATAGCAGACCTTGCCAGTATAGAGGTGCAGGTAGATGTGGGAGAAAATGATATACCTAAAGTAAAGATCGGTGATACCGCCATTGTAGAAATTGATGCCTTCAATAACAGAAAATTTAAGGGCATTGTATTTCGCATCGCTAACCCCGTTATTAACTCAGCCACTTCGTTGTCGAGCTCCACAACTGTTACCAATTATCAGGTGCATATTCGTTTATTACCTGATACTTATAACGACCTTATTGTGAAAGGACAGCCTTTCCCTTTTAGACCCAATATGACTGCAAGCGCTGATATTCAAACCAAAACAAAAATGAATGTGCTCGCTGTTCCCTTAAATGCAGTTACAACCCGCGATAAGAATGATGATATATCAGACGATAAAAAAGATAAAAAGAATGATGAAGATGATGAAAAGAAAAATGAAGGCACAGCACAGGTAAATGATAATAATAATGATGATGATGATGATGAAGGCATTCAGGAAGTGGTCTTTGTTTTGCAAAAAGATGGAACAGTAAAAAAGTATCCTGTAAAAACCGACATTCAAGACATCAATTATATAGAGATCATTAGTGGTGTAAAAGTTGGTGATGAAGTAATAACCGGTCCCTATGATATTGTAAGTAAAGATCTGTCAGACGGCACCAAGGTTTCAGTTGTAAGCAAGGATGATTTAATAAAGGAGTATGAAAAGCCTTAACCGCCCTGTTCAAATGTAATTGCTTGTAAGTTGGCTACATTTGTTTTTCAAATTTAGCCTGATGCAATTTGCAGTTATTGGAAGCGGAAGCTGGGCCACGGCTTTGTCTAAAATACTTACAGACAGTGGGCACATAATTCACTGGTGGATACGCAATGCCGAAACTATTGAGTTTATAAACAATCGCAAGCATAACCCCCATTATTTAAGTAATGCATATTTTAATACCGAAAAAGTTATTTTAAGTGACAGCCTGCATTATGTAATTGAAAAAGCAGATGCTATAGTTATGGCGGTTCCCAGTGCATATGCCGCTTCGGTACTTGACGGTTTAAATACCGACGCCCTGAAAGGCAAAAAAATAGTTTCGGCAATAAAAGGAATACTGCCCGAAAAAAATGAATTACTTCACCAGTATCTTGCAGGCCGCTTCACCTTTAGCCTGCGAAATTATTTTACTGTACTGGGTCCATGCCACGCTGAAGAAGTAGCTGCCGAGAAACTTTCTTACCTCACGTTCTCAGGCATTGATCAGCCAGTCACATCTTTAATCGCATCTCATTTTAACACCCCTTACCTGCATACCATTACCAACCCTGATATAATGGGGGTACAATATGCCGCCGTGTTAAAAAATGTATATGCTTTGGGTGCAGGTATTGCACATGGGCTGGATTATGGCGATAATTTTTTAAGTGTATACATTGCAAATGCGGCCAGGGAGATGGTGCGTTTTCTGCGCGTGGTAAAACATGCCGGCGCTATAGATATGAATTATTCCGCGTCTGTTTACCTCGGCGACCTGTTGGTTACCTGCTACTCGTTATACAGCCGAAACCGAATGTTCGGAAATATGATAGGTAAAGGGTATTCGGTTAAAGCTGCCAAACTGGAACTGAACATGGTGGCAGAGGGGTACAATGCAAGTAAAAGTATTCGTGCAACAAACCAGCAGGTACAGGTTGACATACCTATGGTAGATGTTATTTATGAAATTCTGTGGGAAGGATTGCCTGCGGCAGAGGGTTTTGCCCGGATAGAAAAATTACTGGTATAATTGTGTATCTTCATAATATGCCTTTTTCAATTGTGGTATATGGTTATATTTTTCTGGGTGCCTTTGCTGGCATTGGTTTTATTAATGCCATCAGGTATTTAATCGCTAACCGCCGTTAAGTCATTTCATGTTCTTCAACAAAGAAATCAGCCGCTATACCATCTGCAAAATGTTTTCCTTTTTCTGATAATACCAGCGCATTTTCCTCCCTTGTAATCATTCCGGATTTTACATATTTTTCAGCCCCAATCAAAATTTTACCCGCGAGTACTGGATTCCATTTTTTAGCCACCCGCAAAAGATCTATGCCATCAGAAGTTCGTAAGGCTGTCATCAAATATTCGTTAAGCATTTGAGAGGTAAGTAAATGTTCTATCTCAAAGGGAACAATATTTTGTTCAATACTTTTTACATACTGCGCATTATTACTAATGTTCCATTGCCTGCTGGTACCGTTAAATGAATGTGCCGATGGGCCGATGCCCAGGTAGGTGACGCCCTGCCAGTAATTGCTGTTATGCCGGCTGCGAAAACCGGGCAATGCAAAATTAGATATCTCGTAATGTTCATAACCCGCAACCTTAAGGTGTTGCATAAGAATTTCAAAATGGTTGCTTTGATGGCCGGCATCAACGTCGCTTTTCTTTTTTAATTCTATCATTTTTTGCAGCGCAGTTCCTTTTTCTACGGTAAGTGCATAGCAACTAAAATGGGGAATTTTTAATGATAATGCTGTATCAATATTTCTTTTCCATTGCTCATTTGAAAGGTTGGGGGTACCATATATCAGGTCTATGCTCAAATTATTAAAACCATAATCTTTGGCCAATAAAACAGATTGCAGGCTTTGTTCGGCATTATGTGCACGGTTCATCCAAACTAAATCCTGATCATTAAAAGACTGCACACCCATGCTAAGTCTGTTTATCCCGGCTTTTCTCCAGGCAAGCAGCTTTTCGGGTTTAACATCATCGGGGTTGCATTCTAAAGTTATTTCGGCGTATGGGCTTACCAAAAAGTTCGTACGTATATAATGCATAATTTCAATCAGCTCATCATCCTCCAAAAGCGAAGGGGTACCTCCTCCAAAATAAATGGTACCTGTTTCGTCGTTAATATAGCGGTGCTGTAATATAATTTCCCTGCACAGGGCTTTTACCATTTCTTTCTTTGCCCTTAGCGAGGTAGAAAAATGAAAGTTGCAATAATGGCAGGCTTTACGGCAAAAAGGAATATGAATATAAATGCCCGCCATAAATTTGAACAGGTTTGCGTTTTAATTACTTATTTAATGAATGATTTTAGAGCCTGCCAGGTAAAACTATGCAAGCAAAATTAATTAAATGTACCCTGGGTTTTATAATAATGCATGTTTGTATATGCGTTCAGTTATATGCTCAGGCTGGTTGTAGACTGGTTGTTTTAAATGATGAAGGAAGACCTTTTAGTAATGAAAACGTGCTATTGCAGAAAAATTTTTCTGACACTGCCCAGTGTTTTAAGTATGT
This sequence comes from uncultured Bacteroidota bacterium, assembly GCA_963806425.1. Taxonomy (GTDB): domain Bacteria; phylum Bacteroidota; class Bacteroidia; order Chitinophagales; family Chitinophagaceae; genus JBBRBB01. The sequence goes on from CAWDYB010000006.1 coordinate 49,460, forward strand.
TGAAGATCTAACCTCTGTGCTTTCCCTGCAGGGGTATATAACGGCGTCTGTAGATTCAGTTTGGGTTAATAGCGATACTGTTTTTATTACATTGTACCTGGGTGAAAAATATGTGCTTGACCAACTGATTATTAACGACACGCTGCAAACTATTTTAAAGGCCGGTGGTATTAAGTATGAGAAGTTATTACTTCAACCCCAGTCTCTCCAATACATTTACAATTATCTGCTTTTTTATTATGCAAATACAGGGCATCCGTTTGCCAGGGTTTATCTGGATAGTACTTTGATTAATGGCAACAGTGTAAGGGCACGCCTGAGGGTTGACCATGGACCTTTTTATACAATGGATAGTATAATGGTTGATGGGGATGCACGCATATCTGGTAATTTTCTGCAACATTATTTAGGCATAGAAAAAATGTACAGGCAAAAAATACTTGATGAAATAAATGATAAGCTATCGAAACTTACTTTTTTGCGGCAATACCAGCCATGGCATGTTGAAATGCTAAATACCGGTGCCATTCTTCACCTGTATCTAGAACCTACGACAAATAACGAGATTGATGTATTGATCGGTTTATTGCCTTCTAACCAACAAACGGGTAAATTGTTATTAACCGGCGAGGCCAAGGCTTTGTTGCAAAATTCATTTGGTTCGGGAGAAACCTTAAGTCTAAAATGGCAACAATTGCAACCGGGTTCTCCACAGTTAGATGTGTATGTGCAGCGGCCTTATGTTTTTTCTTCCAAATATGGTGTGCAGGCAAATTTTAACCTGTATAAAAGAGATTCTGCGTTTGTATTGCTTCAGGGGCGTGGGGGTATTCAATACAATCTTTCTTCCCAAAAAACCGGTTCGGTCTTTTTCCATACTTCATCTTCCAATGCATTGTATACAGATACACAACTGGTAAAGATTACGAGGCAGTTACCAGAAACCGGCGATGTTACCACATGGGGAGTGGGATTAGATTTTTTTACTACGGCCACAGATTACAGGTTTAATCCGCGCAGCGGTAACGAATGGTTTTTATCAGGGATAATATCTAACAAACACATTGCAAAAAACACTTCAATCACAAAAATTACAGATCCGGAATTTGATTTTAATAGCTTGTATGACTCGGTAAAGATGAATACCTACCAGGTTAAGGTGCAGGGTTCAGCCGCACATTATATCCCTGCCGGCAGGCAGGCAACAATAAAATTAGCCCTGCAGGGCGGTTGGCTAAAAACACCTGCGTACTACCAGAATGAAATGTTCAGGGTTGGGGGGTTCAGGTTATTACGGGGGTTTGATGAAGAAAGCATTTATACTAATTTGTATGGTGTGGCAACCGTTGAGTACAGGTATTTGCTTGGAAGAAATTCGTGGTTTTATGGGTTTATAGATGCAGGCAGCACACAAAACAAATCTTATCTCACAACAATAAGCCATGGTTATTTGGGCTTTGGTACCGGTTTGGCGTTGGAAACAAAGGCCGGGGTACTGAATATTTCAATTGCTGAAGGTAAAAGGAATGATACCCGCCTCGATTTCAGGCAAACAAAAATTCATTTAGGTTTCATCAGCCTGTTTTAATTAGATATTTTTGCCGTATACATTCTACGTGAAGAAATTTTACCCGTTATTATTATTTTTTATTTGTGCATGTTTCTGTGTAAAGGGGCAGAAAGACACACTGAGTCCCAACCTGAATAATTTATTGGGGGGTGCCCAGGCTGACAAAGATTCCTTGGGGGGAACCGTTACAAATAAACAGGATACCGCTTTTTTTTCGCTGCCTGCTACGCCTTCATTTAACCGATATGTAAACAACCCTGTTGAATTAGAACCGGGAATAAAGCGAAAAGTGGTTTATACTGATGCACTTTTTTACATTTTACTGGCAATATTCCTGTTGCTTGCTCTAACAAAGTCATTATTCCCAAAATATTTTTTCCAGGTTTTCAAATTTTCATATCAGTCGATATTAAGCCCCAAGGCAAGCCGGGAGCAAATGTTGCAAAACAATCTTCCTTCGGCATTAATGAACCTGGTGTTTCTTATGTCTGGCGGTTTATTGATAGCTATGCTTGCCAGGTATTATAACTGGGTTATACTTGATTATGGAGAACTTTTTTTGTATGCAACCATGTTGCTTGGGGCTGTTTACCTTGTAAAATTCTCATTTGTCCATTTTGCCGGCTGGGTATTTAATGCGCCTCAATTTGCCGGAATGTATAATAATATCGTATTTACAGTTAATAAAATTCTCGGTATGCTTTTATTGCCATTACTGCTAATAATAGCATTCGGCGATGATGGATTTAAAAAAACTGCCATAACAATAAGCGCGTGCCTTATAATATTTCTATTTTTATACCGTTACTTTTTTTCCCTCGCAACCATGCGCAGTAACGTAAACATTACCGCGTTCCACTTTTTTGTATACCTTTGTACTGTTGAAATAATGCCATTGTTGATCATCTACAAAGTGTTTTTTTTAGAAATAAAGAGTAATTAATTTACTTATTAAGCATGTTAAAAAACGGCGCGAACAAAACTTCCAACCTTTTAATGCCCAGGAGAATATTAATTACACAGGCTAAACCTGAAAGTGACAAATCTCCCTATTTTGAGCTGGAAAAAAAGTATTTAGTTAAGCTGAGTTTTTTCCCTTTTATACGTTTAGAACCTATTCCCGCAAAAGAGTTTCGAAAGCAAAAGATAGATATTACTGCATACTCTGCAATAATTTTTACAAGCAGAAATGCCATTGATCACTTTTTTCGCCTTTGCGAAGAAATGAAGGTTACTGTTGCCCCCGAAACAAAATATTTCTGCATAACTGAGGCTGTTGCACTTTATCTTCAAAAATTTATTTTATACCGGAAAAGAAAAGTTTTTTACGGGTCAGATGGTTCTAATAAAAGCATGCTTGAAGCAATTAACAAACACAAGGAAAATGAAAAATTTCTTTATGTGTGCAGCGAGAATCAACAGGATAATGAGATAGTAAACTGGCTTAAAAATAACCAGTGCAATTTTCAAATGGCCTTCATGTACCGGTCGGTAAGCAATAATGTCGCAGAGGTTTTGGAAAATGAAGCATTTGATATTATATGCTTTTTCACACCCAGCGGGGTTAAAAGTCTGTTTGATAACCTTCCGGCATTTAAACAAAATGGTGCAACAATAGGGGCTTTTGGGAACAACACTATTAAGGCGGGTGAAGAGGCAGGTTTAAATGTGCATATTAAAGCACCTGCTCCCCAGGTTACCAGTATGGTTTCGGCCTTAGATAATTTTCTTTCTCAGAATAAGTAATTAGTAAGTTTCTTTTATTCCCTGATAATTTTTACCTGCCCTTTGAATTTTTTTGATATTACCTGCAACAAATAAGGTCCCTTATAGGCATGGGAAAGTAAATTATTAACTGCATCCTCACCCTGCTGCAGGTTGCCACTTATTTTACCCATTAACATACCTCGAATGTCTGAAAGTTGAAACTCTGCAACTTCACCATTCAATAACTCCGGGATCATTAGTTTTATATTGCCTTTAGTTGGGTTCGGATAAACATACAGGTTAAAATTACCCGGTAATTTTTCAGTTTCCGCTTCTGTCTTAGTTATAGCATTGGATGATTTGGCTGGCTGGGGCCTCGTAATTACATGTTGGGGTGCAGTGTAGGTAAGGTTAACCCAAACCTTCTGACCAGGGGTTGTGTTATTGGCATTTTTTACCCTTACTGTAACCCATCCGTCAGAGGTGGGCGTAAAAGTGCCGGTTAAAGGGCTGTTTTTGGTAGAAATGCCGGTTTTGGAAGCAACAATGGCATTATTTATTAAAAGCTGAATGGTCTGCTTTTTACCATCAACGTCGGGAAATAATTTGAAGGTTATGGTTTTGTTCGCATCAGAATAAATTTTGCCTACAGTTCTTAAAGCTGTTGAATTGGTTGGCAATTGCCCGCCTTGTTTAAGGGATTTTGTATGGCTGTCTCCAAGGTCATCAGCCATTTCCCATTCCTGCGCTGTGTTTTTAGCGCGCCCCGGTTTATAGTTAGACAGGTATGCATACAAATCATTTACTGAACTGAATGTAACACCCTGCGGAACCGGAGCCCAAATAGAATATCCATGACCTGAAGCATTAGTAATATTATGCCCGGCAGGTGCTGTTCTAATTAATACCCGCCCATCACCCTGTACACGTGTGGTTAATAAACCATGTGCTCCTGAATAATCAATCAGGTCAACATTCCGGAATGATGAAGTTACCCAGGCTTCCTGGTCGTTAGTATTATTGTTTACGTTGTAATAAGCATCTGATATGCCAATAATTGCTTTGCCTTTTCTTTCTATAATTAAATGATCGGCGCTGGATCCCTTTTGGTAATAAGGCGCATCTGCACCGGTAAGGGAAGTTAAAACAGCATACTCCCCATACTTATAACCGAGTTGCTGGTGTGCCTGAATAATGTTTTGCATGTCTGGCCTTACTGGCAGATCGGTAAAACTTGACGGAAAATGAGAAAATCTTTTGCCTGTTGTTCCCACATCAAAAAGATCTTCAAAAAATACAATAGGATTTCCATCCATTGCAAAGATGGTTGCATAAGCTGCAAATATCCTTGGTTCCCGTGCATCTATGTGCTGCCCGTTTCCGCCAAGTTCATTACTTGTATTCCAACCAGAATTATCTCCTAACGGTTTAGAATAATTGCCCGAGGAAGTAAGAATTGGGCGATAGGTATCATGGCTGTTTACAAATGGGCATGTACGGTGAACACGTTGAGATGCGTAATCGTAATACCGGATATTCTGCTGATCTGCCGGTAATTTTTGAACATCAAAAAACCCCTGTCCCATTACCATGCTGTATAGTCCGCCATTCGCTCCATAGCCTCTAAGGCTTAGGTCGAAAGAGCCGGTGGTCACTTCATTTCCGCTTCTTACCCCAAGAACATAATTATCAATTTCTGATTTGCTTCCCACCCATTCGCCTACACAAAACATTGCTTCACCACCCTGAGCAAATGGGGGTAATGTATACTTTGTGTTGTATATATAATCTTCCTGAATTGAAAGTGGAAAATGTTTTACCGCATCCCAGCGCCATCCATCAACTCCGGTTTGCTTTTTAAACCACATTAACCAATCCCGTCCATTCGATCGCATGTAATCCGAATATTGGGGTGGGTTGTAATAAGCCCTTTTTATGTTATTGATAGTAGCCGAATCTTTTGTAGGTATATTAGAACTTTGCCCATAGGCAGATGCATCATAAGAAATATCGGGGCCAAAGAAAGCCGAACAGATATCACCCGTAGTACAATTATTATACAGGTTTGGATAAAAATTCGGATAGTTTTTAGACCAGCGCCCTTTACGGGTCCAGTAGTCGTTTTTTGAATCGTTGATCAGGGGCGTACTGTAACTTACATACCTGAAATTTTTGTAACCACCGGCGTTAGCCATAGAATATGGCTGTTGGGGATCCTGACCGCCTAAGCCGGCATTGTTGCCAGCACCATCTATATGGTTTAACACCACGTCTTCAATTACTTCAATTCCATTGGCATGCATAACTGCGATCATTCTAAGCAATTCATCCTTGGTTCCCATGCGTGTTCTAACGTTTAGTGCCGACCCGCCTTTTTGGTATTTATCACCCAGGTCATATTGATCAAAAGGGCTGTAACCAACATCCGAAACCTTGGCATTTTTTTGAACGGGAGGTATCCATATTCCATCAATTCCCAGGTCTTTTAAACGTGGCGAAAGTTCAGTCAAATAATCAGACCATGCATTGGGAAAATTACTATTCCAGTAATCCCACCAGAAGCCCTGCAACACCACTTTTTTCACTGCTCCCTGGGCATGAGCATTACCACCATTTAAAAAAAAGCCTCCACAAATCAACAGGCAAATAAATAACTTTCGTAATGGGGTATGTAAAATCATAACAGGAAATAGTTGGGTAATTAAGCGGTCGATAAAACTATATTAATTTATTGATATGTGTACAATGAACACGACAGAATTTTACTGGTATGAATTTTAGACAACAACCTTTTATGAAACATTCAAATAACCTGGCAAATGAAACCAGTCCTTATCTTTTGCAACATGCCCACAACCCGGTAGAGTGGTTCCCGTGGGGAGAGGAAGCTCTTTCCAAAGCCAGGATGGAAGATAAACCAATTTTAGTTAGTATTGGTTATTCTGCATGCCATTGGTGCCATGTAATGGAAAAGGAAAGTTTTGAAGATGAAGAAACGGCGGGTGTAATGAACGAACATTTTATAAATATAAAAATTGACAGGGAAGAACGCCCCGATCTGGATCATATTTACATGGATGCCGTTCAGGCAATTACAGGAAGTGGCGGATGGCCCTTGAATGTTTTTCTCACCCCCGACCTCCAGCCTTTTTACGGGGGTACATATTTTCCACCCATAAGAGCGCACGGAAGAGCAAGCTGGAAGGAGGTTTTATTATCCGTCTCTAATGCATTTAAAACCAAACGTACAGAAATAACCGGGCAGGCTCAGCGATTAATCGATCATATAATAAATACTAATTCTTTGGGAGTTGCCGAAACCTCAAACAATCTGTTTACCAAAGAAATAATGGAACAAACAAGGGAAAATATTTTAAAAAGTGCAGACACATTTTGGGGCGGGTTTGGGGCGGCACCAAAGTTTCCGCAAACGCATGCCATCCGTTTTTTGCTGGCAGACTTTTATTTTACAGGTAATAAACACGCCCGCAACCATGCCCTGCTTAGCCTGGAAAAAATGAGCAATGGCGGTATATACGATCACCTCGGCGGCGGCTATGCACGTTACAGTACAGATAAAATGTGGTTTGCACCCCATTTTGAAAAAATGTTATATGATAATGCGCTGATCGTTTCTGCTTTAGCCGATGCATATACCCAATCGGGAAAGCCTTTGTTCAGGCAAAGGTTAAATGAAACCATTGCTTTTCTTAAGCGCGAAATGACATCCCCCGAAAATGGTTTTTATAGTGCACTAGATGCCGACAGCGAAGGTGTGGAGGGGAAGTTTTACGTATGGGGTCTACAGGAAATAAAAGAAGTATTAAAGGGTGAAGCACCGGCATTTATTAAAGCCTACAATGTTTTAGAAGAAGGTAATTGGGAGCACACAAATATTCTTTGGATAAAGGGTGAAACTGATTTACAGCAGCGGGAATCAGAGGATGAATTTACAGAAAGCCGCCAAAAATTGCTCGAGGTTCGCGCATTGCGTGAGCGGCCCCAGTTGGATGATAAAATAATTTTAGGATGGAATGCGCTGATGATCTCAGCCCTTTGCAAAGCGTATGCCGCTGTGGGTGAAGATGATTTTCTTTATATGGCAGAAAAATGTTTTGCATTTATTCAGGACCATTTTAAAAAGAATGATGGCAGGTATTATCATACATGGAAAGCGGGAAAGGGAAAAATATTTGCTTTTCTGGATGACTATGCAGCCTTTATTCATGCATGTATTAGTTTGCAGGAAGTAACAGGTAAAGAAGATTACCTTTTTCAGGCTTTATCCCTCACAGAAATTGTTATTGCTGATTATACAGACGAAGACGAAAGGTTTTTCTATTACACATCCCAGTTTCAGAAAGATGTAGTGGTTAGAAAAAAAGAGTTGTACGATGGTGCCACCCCATCGGGCAATGCCTTAATGTGTTATAACCTTTTATACCTCTCAAAAATTTTTGACAATAAAAATTTTAAGTTTCGGGCAGAGGATATGATGCAGGCCATATTACCATTGGTTAATAAATATCCCACAACCTTTGGGCAGTGGGCGCTTGTAGCCCAAAACATGGTATTTGGAATGAAGGAAATCGCTATTATAGGCGAAAAATATTTACAAAAATTAAAAGAAATTTTCCCAATATATTTGCCTGCTGCAATTGTGCAATCTTCTGCAAAAGCAAATGCCCATTTTCCTTTGCTAAAAGATAGGAACGGTGATAAGGGAAATTCGCTTGTTTATGTTTGTGAAAATTATGCATGTTTAAAACCTGTTTCTGACTACTCAGATATAAGGCAAATTTTGGCTTCACAATTTTCATAAAAACACCGGCATATTGCAATAACACCAATTTATTTGCGTTATTATTAGTTGATTAAAGAAATTTAATTCTAATTGCATCATTTACCAAAACCGGTTGAAATCTTTAAAGAATTACATTTGCGCAGTACCCAATTAATTTTTAAAAAATAGGATGAAAAACCTGAACATTATAATTTTCGCAGCCCTGGCTGTTGTAACATTCACAGCAACCGGCTGCTTTAAAAAAGGTAAAACAAAGGGCATTGCCAGCAATGGCCAGGTTATGGGCGTTAGTCCCAGCAGCAGGGCAAGTATGGGTAAACCCATTGGTATGGTATATGTACCACCCGGAACTTTTCATATGGGCCCAAGCGACGAAGACATTAATTATAATTTCACCGCCCGCAATAAAGAAGTATCCATAAATGGTTTTTGGATGGATGCCACCGAGATCACGAATAACGAATACCGTCAGTTTGTTTGGTGGGTGAGGGATTCATTAGCTGCCATTAATCTAGGCTACATGAAGCAAAGTGCATCTGGCGATACTGCAATCGATTGGAAAAAAACTGCTACCATAAAATGGAGTGACAAAAATACCCTCGAGAAGCTAAGTAACATTATACTTGCGCCCGATAACAGAATTTATGGAAGAATGGAAATTGATCCGGAAAAAGTGGTCTACAACATACAGGGGTTTAATTTAAGAGAAGCGGCAAAGCGCGAAAATGCCACCAGGCCCCGTAAAGATTTTATTTACAGATACGACCAGAAGGTGTATCCGGATACCCTGGCCTGGATGAGGGATTTCTCTTATTCATATAACGAACCAATGACTAAAAGATATTTCGCTCACCCTTCTTTTGGTAATTATCCCGTTGTTGGGGTTAGCTGGAAACAGGCTGTTGCATTTTGCCATTGGAGAACCCATTACCTTAACAGCTATCTTGAAAAAAATAAAAAAGCAACAGAAAGCGATTTCCGTTTACCAACAGAGGCAGAATGGGAATATGCAGCACGAGGTGGCCGCAGCCAGTCTATGTTTCCCTGGGGTAACTATTATCTTAGAAATAAAAAAGGATGCCTGTTAGCCAACTTTAAACCCGGTCGCGGTAATTACCCTGAAGATGGTGGTTTTTACACAGTTAGGGCAGATGCATATTGGCCTAATGAATTTGGTTTATATAATATGTCGGGTAATGTATCTGAGTGGACTACCTCCTATTATTACGAAGGTTCTTATAATTTTCAGCATGATATGAACCCGGACATTCAATGGAACGCCCTGGATTCTGACCCTCCCCGGATGAAGAGAAAAGTTGTAAGAGGAGGAAGCTGGAAAGATGTTGGTTACTACCTTCAAACCAGCACCCGGCAATACGAGTACCAGGACACCACAAAATCTTATATTGGTTTCCGCTGCGTTATTGATCTGCCCGCACAATTAAAAAAATAGATCAAGGCGTACCCATCCTAATATTTAGATACCTACAAAGTAAAATCACAAAAAATAATAAACAGTAAGTTATGGCAGCTGCAATTCCATCACGCGTAAGCAGAATAGTAGATATTTTCGTTTCCTTAGCCGCCGCAGTGGTTATCTGGGGCGCATTACAAAAATTATTGCACACCCCTTCAGCCGATCTATTTCTTAAATTAGGGTTAGGCGCCGAAGCTCTTGTGTTTCTTGTATATGGTATATTATATATGTACTATCCGCCCGTTCAGGACTACGTGGTGCCAAAGCAAACAACTGTTGCAGCAGGAAATCCCGCATTGCAATCAATGGAAAAAATGTTGAATGATGCCGATATTACACCGGCTAATCTAAATAAATTAAGTGCAGGTTTTCAAAAACTCGGCACTACCGTTGAAAACATGGGCGATATTACCAATGCCGTCGCAGCAACCAGCGATTATACGCAAAAAACTAAAGAGGCAGCAGCCGCATTAGGGGCAGTAAAAGATGCCTACGCCAATGCAGCAAATTCAGCCATTTCATTTAACAATGCTTCGGAAGGTGCCAAACAATTTCATGAGCAGGTGCAGGTTTTGACCAAAAACCTTTCTTCCTTAAATACTATTTACGAGCTGGAATTGCAGGAAAGTAATAATCATCTTAAAGCATTGAACCAGTTCTATGGAAAATTGGCTCAGGCTTCTTCCATTATGAGTACAACCGCCGAAGATGCGCAAAAAGCAAAAGAGCAAATCTCTGCTTTAGCAAATAACCTGGGTAAACTTAACCAGATATATGGAAATATGATTGGTGCCATGCAGGGCCGTAGTTAATTAACAGAGAAAACCATCCGTTTCATCAATTAAAATAACTTCCGAAACTTTTCAATATAAATGGCATTACCTAAAGAGCCCCGGCAGAAGATGATCAACCTTATGTATTTGGTGCTAACAGCATTGCTGGCACTAAATGTATCTGCCGAAATATTAAATGCATTTAAAACGGTTGATAACAGTCTAATGAACGCCAGCCGTACCATTGACGATAAAAATACAGATATAATGAGGTCTTTTGAAGACCTTAAAAAAGATCCTAAAACAGCAGACAGGGCAGCAGAATGGCAACCTTATGCATTAAAGGTTCAGCAAAAAGCTAATGAACTTTCAGAATATATTAATACGCTGAAAAAGGAAATTATTTCTGAAGCGGATTTCGATGCAGAATCTAATACGTATAAGGAGGATGATTTGGAAGCGCCTACGCGTGTAATGACGGACCCCGGAACAAAGGGGCAGGAGCTTTTAGACAGGCTTACCAAGTTTAAGGCTGAATTATTAAACATTCATCCCGAAGTTAAAAAGCAATTCGAGCATTCATTACCAATAGATCTTACTATACCTGCAACAAATAATAAAGCCAACCAGAATAACTGGGCTGCCTCTTATTTTTACCTAACCCCGGCTGTAGCTGCCGTAACTATTCTGAGTAAATTTCAGAACGATGTAAAAAACAGTGAGGCAATGGTTATAGATTATTTTCACCAGCAGGTGGGAACTGTAAAATTCGTAATAAATGAATACCAGCCACTGGTAGGGCAAAGCAGTAATTACCTGATGCCCGGGCAGGAGCTAAGTATTACTGCCGGTATTGGTGCATTTAATACAGATGCACGCCCGGTTGTTACTATTGATGGAAGGCAGGCAAGTTTAAATGCCAATGGCATTGCAGAATTCAAAACCACAGTTGGCGGCCCCGGTGCTTACTCTAAAAAAGTGGTGATCACCTATACAAACCAGGCAACCGGAAAATCTGAACAAAAATCTTACGACGTAACATATAACGTAGGTTCACCTACAGGTGCAACAGTTAGTGCCGACGCTTTAAAAGTGATGTATGTTGGTTTAGATAACCCTTTAAGCATAAGTGGTGGAAATGTGGGTGATGAAAAGGTTTCAGCATCTATGACGAATGGCACCCTGGTAAAAACAGGACCAGGTAAATATATTGCACGGCCTGCAAGGGCTGGTACAGATGCCGTAGTAAATGTTGTTGCCGACGGAAAAAGTATTCCATTTAGTTTTAGGGTTAAAAGTGTTCCGAATCCTGTTGCAAAAGTAGGACAGAACCAGGGTGGAAGAATGCGTGTAAACGATTTTAAAGCCCAGGCAGGCATAAGGGCCGACCTCGAGAATTTTGTATTTGAAGGTGTAAAATTTAATGTTACCGGATATACCATAATTTTAAATGGCTCTGGTTTTGCTCAAATGCAGTTCAGGCAGGTAGGCGGGGCCTCCTTTGATCCCGTAAGAGATCTGATAGAAAAGGCTCGTCCTAATACTTCCATTATAATTGATGAAATACGGGCCAATGGTCCTGGTGGCACACGAAAATTGCCCCCTATTGCGTTTAACTTATATTAATCTGATTGTATGAAAAGAAGTATTTATAAATATGTTTTAGTAGGTTTTACACTGTTTGCAATAGCTGGTGATTCTATTGCCCAGCAACGCCCAACAAGGCGGCGCCCTGCAGAAACCTCAGCTTACGGGCAGCAGCAGCCGGCAGAAGATAATGCCCCTGCAAATTCAGCATATGGAAATGATCCGGAAGGTGCTCAAAATAATCCATCAGATTTAGGTGCAGGTAACAGAACATTTGCAAGTATTGATACAACCTTACCAATTACGGTCGTAAATTCTTCAAGCAACGGATTAATAGACTCTGCTAAGATGTCTTTAAGAACCGACGGTGCTTTTGAGAAAAATCTTTTAAAAACACGAACCCCTCTTGAGTATGAAAATATCAGGGAAGATGATGCGGTGTATGTTGTTCGGGTGTGGAGAGAAATTGATGCACGCGAAAAACTTAATTTGCCTTTCAGAAATGGCGCGGTGGAAGATAACGGCAGTCAGCGGTTCATTTCTATAATGCTAAAGGCTATTCAGGATGGTGATGTTACCGCATTTAGTGGAGATGATGACAGGTTTACCACGCCAATTACTTCAGATGAAGCACTTTCAGCATTTGGTGGCGGTTCAGATACATCAAGCAGGTTTGACATGGATGGTAATGTGGTGGGGTATGAAGTAAGAGCCATACCTGTTGAACCCGATTCAATATATAAATTCAGAATTAAGGAAGAGTGGGTGTTTGATAAAGAAAGCAGCCGCTTATTCGTAAGAATATTAGGTATTGCTCCTGTAGTTCCTTATAAATTATCTACAGGTGAAATAGTACCGGGTAGCGACCGTGCTGTTTGGTGGGTATATTACCCTGATCTAAGACCCGTACTTTCTGGTTATACTGTGTATAACAGTAAGAATTATGGTGCTAAAATGACCTGGGAAGAATTGTTCGAAGGCAGAATGTTTACCAGCTACATTGTAAAATCAACCATTGATAATCCATACGATTTAAACCTCGCCGCCATGTATCCTAACAATACCTTGTTCAGGTTATTAGAAGGTGAAAGGATAAAAGATAACATATTTAATTACGAGCAATCGTTGTGGTCTTACTAAGGTATTATTCCATAAAATAAAAAAGGCGCTTTATACAAGCGCCTTTTTTATTAATGGGAATGCATTCTAAAAACGATAAATGGCAATATATAATGAATTCATCTGATTTATAAGCGGTTAAGTTGTTCACAAAAGATAGGATTAAATAAAAAAGGTGTGGATAAACCATAGAAAATATTATAATTAACTCCCAAAAAGAAAATATTTTTCGATAAATACTTGATTAGAGAAATTATATTTATTATGTTTGCAATGGTTTTTCATAGGATATTGGATTTTAAAACGGGGCGGGATTTTTATCCAAGCCCCCTTTTTTTTGTATAAAGTGTTCTCTTATAATTTTTGCTTTTGCAGATCCCACTTCATGGGTTAATTCTTCTACGGTTAATGCTTCAATATTTTTTACCGATTTATGTTTTTTAAGCAATGCTGTTGCTGTTTTTTCGCCAATGCCATTTATATGTTCAAGGGCATTAACAAACGTAGCTTTAGATCTTTTTTTACGGTGAAAACTTATGCCAAATCGATGCACCTCATCCCGCATTCTGCGAATAAGTTTAAGGCTGTTGCTTTGCATAGATAATTTTTTGCTCTCTTTATCATCAGGAAAAAAAATTTCTTCTTCATTTTTTGCCAGGCCAACCACTGTCATCTTTCCCCGCAGCCCAAGTTCTTCAATACTGGTCATGGCAGCGCTTAACTGCCCTTTTCCCCCGTCAATAATAACCAATTGAGGTAATGGCTGGTTTTCTTCTTTCAGGCGCTTGTATCGTCTTAAAACCACTTCGCCCATTGTTGCGAAATCATTAATGCCTTTTACCGTTTTCACATTATAATGGCGGTAATCTTTTTTGCTGGGTTCTCCATTTTTAAAACATACCATAGCCGAGACAGGATAGCTACCCTGGAAATTACTATTGTCGAAACACTCAATCTGGTAAGGGTAGTCTGCGAGGTGCAGGTCTTTTTGCAGTTGCATTAATAAACTGTTATTATCACCCTGTTGATTTAAATAAAGTTTTCTCTTCTTTTCTGCTTCCTCTACACAATACCTTGCATTTTTCAAGGAGAGATCAAGTAACTTTTTTTTATCGCCACCCTTCGGTACTGTAATCATTATATCATCGGCAGGATAATCTATCGCGAAAGGTACAATCACCTCCAAAGCGCTGCTGCTAAAGGTTTGTCTCAGGTTTGCTATAGCAAAACTTAAAACTTCTTCCTGGGTTTCATCCAGCTTGGTATGCAATTCAACAGAATGCGTTTGAACGATAGTTCCATTTTGCACCATAAGGTAATTTACAAACGCGATGTTGTTATCTGTTACCAATGTAAAAACATCAATATTGTTCAGGTGCCTGCTTACAATTACTGAACTTGCCTGGTATTTCTCTAGATGATCGATCTTCTTTTTTACAAGTTCAGCTTTTTCAAATTCCATATTTAATGCGTGATTATGCATTAAATGTTTGTAATGTTTTAATACCGGTACAAGGTTACCCCTAAGCATGTTCTTTACCTGCTGCAGGGCATCGTTATAATCTTCTTCACTTTGAAAGGCTTCACACGGTCCTTTGCAATTACCCAGGTGGTACTCCAGGCAAACCTTAAACTTATTTTTTTGAATATTAGCCTTCGTAAGATTAAGCTTGCAGGTACGAAGCGGAATGAATTGACGTATGAAATTAATCAGCTCCCGCACCCTGCCTGCAGAAGTAAAAGGTCCCAGATATTCAGAACCATCATTGATCTTGTATCGCGTTAAAAATATTCGGGGGAAAGGTTCTTTCTTAATTACAATAAAAGGATAGCTTTTATCATCTTTTAAATTTATGTTGAACCTTGGCTGAAATTCTTTTATTAACGCGTTCTCTAATAAAAAAGCATCCTGCTCTGTATTTACTATTGTAAAATCGATGGCGGAAATGCGCTGAACAAGCTCGTAGGTTTTATACCCGGTAAATGTTTTATTAAAATATGAGCTGACCCTTTTTCTTAAATTCTTTGCCTTGCCAACATATATCATGTTGCCTGCACTATCAAAATATTTGTATATGCCGGGGTGTGTGGGAATGTTCTTTGCGACCTTTTGAAATTCTATTGCTGTCATCTCGGAAGAACGAAATTAATTGTTATTCCATTTTACTGTTGATTGTTCAATTCTGGCGGGTTCATTTTTATAGTTTGTTAGCCTGGTAATGGAAAAGCTCTCATTATTTTTCCAGCTTAATCTTTCAATTATTGCTGAATCATTTATCGAAAAGCTTTTATTAATAAAGACCCGCTTTACATTGTTGGTTTGTGTATCAAGCAAAATATCTATGTTTTTAACGGCAAGTTCATTAAGGCTGGATGTGTAATTAAAAGTATAACTCGCTGTGGTATTATCCATAAAGATATTTTGCGAAAAGTATTTTTTATTTGAACTGGAGAAATCATCCAGCTCTAAAAATGTTAAGGCCAGCGTTTTGGCTTCGGCAGTTGTTATTTGCGATGTCATTTTATTATTCCCCGAATTTCTTTCTATAATCATTGAACCGGCGCTGTCTAAAGAATTAATTTGCTGAACCAGAAAGCTTTCTAAGGGAAAATATCCCACGGAATCTTTTAGCTGATCTCCCTTAGTTTGACTGTTATTGCAGGATGCCGCAACAATTAAAAGAAGGCAAAAAATAATTTTGTTCAGTGCCATGTTCATTTAACAGAATTACATAAAAAAAACCGCTGATAGCGGTTTTTTATTATCGAAGTTCTAAGATTTATTTAAGCGTTTTAACCACACCCACCTTTAAACCATAATTTATAAGGTTTTCCTTGATCGGGTAATTGTTGGTTAATGTTGGCAATAATTGATACCTGAATTGCGGCCCAATTTGCCAGCGGTAACTTCCTTTAGAATAACCTACATAGGTCTCAAGGTTTGTGTTCAGGTTCCAGTTACGAATCAGGTCAGAACCATCAGTATAATTTTTAAATTCAGAATTAAGTATCAAAGGTTGTTTGTCAAATGTATATGAAGGTTGGACAGATGCTGCAACGCCCCAGGTAAATTTATCGTTGGTCCATGCTTTCCAATCTACACCTACAGGTATAGAAACCTCATAATACCTGTTTGTTAAGGTAATAGGGGTACTCCCGGGTATACTTCTTAAACTTGAAAGGGATGGTGCCATATCTTCTGAACTTCCAAATTCTTTTAATGTTGTGGCATCCTGATGAGATATATAGGCATCTACTTTATACCTGCTTATATTGAATTGAAACCCCCCTGTAAGTGAAAATTTATTATTCAGTTTATATCCCAGGGCAACGCCGGTTTCATAACCAAGTGCAGGTCTGTGTTTAATTGCTTCATTAGGATCTATCTTATAATTGGAAGCGTACGGAACGATAGCTTTATCAGCCGCAACCTTACCCTCATTTTCTGAGGTGTTTACTTCCTTCATTCTGCGATAACTTACAGAAGGGGTAACATACAACCTTAAGTCAAACTTAGATGACTTTTCTTTTAACCTGTCAAGCCGGGGTCTCATATAAGTTTCCTCTGAACTGTACATTATTTCAGGAAGATAGGTATGATTATAAGATGATTTATAGGTTTGGGTAGAACCCATGCTGTTAGTAGAAAGCGAAGCAGTGTAAAAAATTTGACTCTTTAATTTTGATTTAAATGTTGTTAAAGCTTTTTCAGATATTTCGTTAGCCGCAAAATTGTCGGTGATATTCTCTTTTGCAACAGCCGGTTTAGCTTCAGGAAGTTTATTCTCAACATTCTTAACTACGGCTATCAATTGGGTATTGGACAGCGGTTGTTCCTCAAACTGAACTTTTGGAAGTTGCTGGTTTGCTATAGCAGCCTGAATTCTAAGGTTTTCTTTTGCAGCAGCTATTGTATGTTTGGTTATTTGTTCTGTAAGTAAATGATCATCGAACCTGTTGGTTGAGGTAATGGTTTGCCCCGGGTCTTTTTGAATTTTATTTGGCGAAGTTGGTAAGGCAAAAGTATAATTGGCTGATAACACCACATCGGGCTCAGGTTTATTAATTAATGTGGTAAAAACGAGGGCGGCAATTATACAAACAGTAATGGCAGATAAGGCTGGCCATTTTTTATGCCCATGAACCTCCTTATTTATTTTCCTCCAGATGTGATCGGAAGGATACATTCGGTGCTGATTAGCCTGTTTTTCCAGGTAATGCTCCAAATCATCATTATAAAAATTGTTTCTCATTTTATACAAGCTCAGAAGTTAGGTTTATTCTTGGTTGCCGTTACAAGGTTAAATGGCAATGTTGGTTTTTCAAGTATTCTCTTTTTAACCAAAATGTTCTCCAGCATAGCTTTCGCCCTTGTATACTGGCTTCTGCTTGTGCTTTCCTCAATATCCAGCATTCCCGAAATTTCTTTGTGATTATAACCTTCAATGGCGTACAGATTAAGCACTGTTCTGTACCCCAATGGTAATAACCTAATACATTCAACCACTTGTTTTGCCTGCATTAAAGAAGGCATTGTTTCTTCTTTTATATGGAGGAAAGATGCATAATCAAGGTCAATGGTTTCATTAAACTTTTTATACTTCTTTAAAAAGTTTATACAGGTATGCACAATTATTCTCCTTATCCAGCCTTCAAATGAACCTTTATTCTGAAAGGTGGAAACCTGTAAAAAAACTTTTATAAAACCTTCCTGCAACATATCCTCTGCGTCTTCGCGGTTATGTGCAAAACGATAGCAAACCGACAGCATTTTTGGGCTATACCTGTTGTATAACTCTCGTTGTGCTGAGGGATCATTTTGCAAACAGCCCGCTAAAATGGCTTCTTCTGTCATCAGGTAATAGATTACCCATAAAAATAGACAATAATTCTATTATAATGCTGCTTTTTTAAATCTTCTTATATGTTCCAGATATTGTCTTCTAATTGTAAACCAAACACAAATTCATATTAATGCGTCGCCACCCTTCCTAAAATTTATATTTGCAACCATGTATCAAAAAAAGAGACATATTTTCCTGATCTTTTTGGCTTTGTTTTTCTTGGTTTCAACCCGGGTTTATGCACAAAATTTAAATGCACCAAAGGTGGTTTTATCTGGCATTATTACTGATGCTTTTACAGGTTCTAAACTTGCAGGGGCCACAATTTTATATGCTGATCTTGAAAAGGGAAGCATTTCGAAGGAAGACGGTACATACGAAATGCCACCTGTTATGCCGGGCAATCACCTCGTGGTTGTTTCTTACCAGGGATATTTGTCTATCGCTGTTAATATGGGTATACGTAATGGCATAAAGCAAAATTTTTCACTCAAACCAACTATTATAGAGCAAAAAGAAGTGGTGGTGACCGGTGTTACATCCGGCACCCGGATAAAACAGGCACCGCAACCGGTTAGTATATTAAAAATGGAAGAACTAATGCAGACCACCTCTACCAATGCCATTGAAGCAATTATAAAAAATGTACCCGGTGTTTCAGGTGTATCAACCGGTCCGGCCATTACAAAACCCTTTATTAGGGGGCTTGGGTATAACAGGGTACTCACCATAAACGATGGTATAAGGCAGGAAGGCCAGCAGTGGGGAGATGAACATGGCATTGAAATAGACGATTACAGTATTCAGAAAATTGAGGTTTTGAAAGGTCCGGCATCTTTACTCTATGGTTCAGATGCAATTGCAGGAGTGATTAACATTATTTCGCAGGATGTAACGCCTATGGAGGGCACCCGGTCCAGTATCACTTCTGAATATCAAACCAACAACGGGCTTGCAGGTTTTTATGGAAATATAACCGGAACTGAAAAGAACATAAGTTTCAATGCATACGGTTCTTATAAAACTGCGCATGATTACCGAAATAAAATTGATGGATATGTTTTCAATTCAAAATTTACCAATAAAAATTTTGGAGGCATGATGGCCTATAGGGGCGATCGTGGTTTTAGTAAATTACTGATTAGTAACGTAAATCAAACCATGGGAATGGTAACAGGTTTACGCGATTCTGTTTCAGGATCTTTTATAAAAGAAATGGCCGGTAATATTATATCCATCGCAGATAACCGTGATTTTATTGCCTACACACCCGCCACCCCTTACCAGCATATCGGGCATTTTAAAGTTATCTCCGATAATAACATGGTATTGGGTAATGGAAAGCTGGATGTTACACTTGGTTACCAAAAAAATAACCGGAAAGAGTTTGGCAACCCTGATGAATATTATACACCTGATTTATGGATGCAACTGCAAACTTTAAATTATGGGGGCATCTATCATCTGCCTTATAATAAAAATGCTAAAACAAGTTTTGGCATTAATGGAATGGCGCAGAAAAATAGAAATTTTGGTCAGGAGATCATCATACCCGGTTATCAATTATTCGACATTGGGGCATTTGGTTATTCATCTTATTCCCCCGGAAAATTTACCTTGTCCGGCGGGTTGCGTTACGATCTGCGAACGCTTTCAACCAACCTTACAAAAATAAACGGGCAAACCAGGTTCGAGGCATTGCACACCACCTTTTCAAACATTTCAGCAAGTGCTGGTATGAGTTATGAGGCAAGCGATCAGACTACTTTAAAATTTAATGTGGCAAGGGGCTTTCGTGCGCCAAATATTGCGGAACTAAAAAGCAATGGCGCGCATGAAGGAACATTCCGGTACGAGACAGGTAACGAAAATCTGCGGTCAGAAATAAGTACGCAAGGGGATGCAGGGCTGGAGTTATCATCTGAACACATGTTATTTACAGCCAGCATATTTTATAACCACGTTAATAATTTTATTTTTTATGAAAGAACAGCAGGTTATGACGGGAAGGATTCTTTATTGCTGGATGAAGAGTCAGGAAATTTTCTGCAGGTTTATAACTACGAACAGCGAAAAGCTAACCTGTATGGTGCTGAATTAAGTTTGGATATTCATCCGCATCCTTTAGACTGGCTCCATTTTAAAAATGTCTTCAGCTATACAAGGGGAAAGTTTAATACACCGGTAGATGCAAGTATTAACTTGCCACTGATACCTGCGGGCAGGTTGCTAAGCGAAATATACCTTCAACTCTTTAAACAAGGTGCGATAATTAAAAACCTTGGCCTGCATGTAGAAAGTGATTTCACCTTTAAACAAAACCATGCTTTTACAGGTTTTAATACAGAAACAGTTTCAGCATCTTACTGGTTAATAAATGCCGGAGTAAATGCAGAGGTTATGAGTAAGGATAATAAACTTTTTACTATTATAATTAATGGAGAGAATCTGACAAATAAAGTTTATCAAAACCATTTAAGCAGGTTTAAATATTTGCCCGTAAATAATAGAAATAACACTACAGGGGTGTTTAATACAGGCGTTAATTTCAATGTGAAAATCAATATTCCCATTACCTGGAAAAACTAAGAAGAATAAAAGAATATATTTTTCAAACCTTTCTTTGTTCAATTTTGCAAAATGGAAATAAACTTTAATACACCTGCCTTATTGTTCCCGGCAATAAGCCTTATTATGCTTGCCTATACAAACAGGTTTCTTGCCATTGCAAGCCGCATAAGAAACCTGCACGAAAAATATAAAGGACAGGAAAATCCAAAAATCATTCACGGGCAAATAAAGAATTTGCGTTACAGGCTTAAACTTATTAAGAACATGCAGGCTTTTGGAGTGATTGCGTTTTTAAGCTGCATACTTTGTATGTATTTTATTTATGTTAATCAGCCGGGCTGGGCAAGCTTTATGTTCTCACTAAGCCTCATTTTATTTGCCATTTCGTTATGCATGTCTTTACTTGAAATTCAACTTAGTACAAAAGCGCTTGAACTTGAACTGAGTGACATGGAAGGGTTGGAGGACCCCACCGTAATGGAATATCTTAAGAGCAAATTTGACAGGGAGTCTTAAGGGAGTGCATTGGCTGCTGCATATTTTCTTTCGCCTATTTGTTGGCGCCACATGGCGTAATACAGTCCCTTATCTTCAATTAGTTTAAAGTGCGTACCAGTTTCAACTATCCTCCCTTTTTCCAAAACAAAAATATGGTCTGCATGCATTATGGTGCTTAGCCTGTGAGCAATAAGAACGGTGATTTGTTCTTTTTGAAGCGATATATTTTTAATGGTTGATGTTATTTCTTCTTCTGTAATGCTATCAAGAGAAGAAGTTGCTTCGTCAAATATCAATAACCGGGGTTTTCTCAACAAACTACGCGCAATGCTTAAGCGTTGTTTTTCACCACCGCTTAGTTTTAATCCGCCTTCACCAATTACTGTATAAACACCTTTTTCAGCACGACTTAACAGGTTGTTGCAACTGGCTTTAAACAGGGCTTCATTTATTTCATCATCACTTGCATAGGGGTTAACGTACAACAGGTTTTCTTTAATAGTTCCTGCAAACAATTGAGTGTCTTGCGTTACAAATCCTATTTGATTGCGCAGTTCATCAAAATCTATTTCGTGCCCGTTTTTACCGTTATAAAAAATGCTGCCTTCATCTGAGCGGTATAAACCAACAAGTAATTTTACCAGGGTGCTTTTACCAGAGCCTGATGGCCCTACAAAGGCAATGGTTTCCCCGCTTTTTACATCAAAGCTTATATTATCCAAAGCTTTATAACTGGCAGATTTATGTTTGAAAGAAACGTTCACGAATTCCAGCTCATGTATATCACCAACTTTTAACGGCGACAAGGGTTTCGGTTCGCTGGGTTTTTTCATCAGGCTGTCAAAATTAAATAATGATGCCTCTGCCTCTCGGTAAGAAAGTATGATGTTGCCAATTTCCTGTAAAGGACCAAAAATGAAAAAGGAGTAAAAGGTAAGCGTCATTACTTCACCTGCTGTAAGCTCACCGCTAAAAACCAGCCATAATAAGGTGAACATAATTACCTGCCTTAAAAAATTTACAAACGTGCCCTGTATAAAACTTAAAGACCTGATGCTTTTAACTTTTCTTAATTCAAGACCTAATATTTTGTAGGTGTTTTTATTTAACCTGTTTATTTCTTCTGTTGTTAAACCAAGGCTTTTTACAAGTTCAATATTTCTTAAAGATTCTGTTGTAGTGCCTGCAAGGGAGGTTGTCTCCTTCACTATATTTTTTTGAATTGCCTTTATTTTTTTACTAAGTAAACCTGTTAGTACGGAAAGAAGAACAATGCCCACGGCATATATGGGCATGATTGACCAATGTAACCTGAAAGAATATACCGAAATGAAAACAATACCAACAAGTATACTAAAAAGCACGTTGATGAAAGAGATTATAAACTTTTCAGTATCTGATCTAACCTTAGACAATATAGAAAGTGTTTCCCCGCTGCGCTGGTCTTCAAAATCCTGGTAAGGCAGCTTCATAGAATGTTTTAAACCATCTGTAAAAATTCTTGCTCCAAATTTCTGCACCACTACATTGCTGAAATAATCCTGAAATGCTTTTGCTATTCGTGAGACCATCGCAACAGAAATCAGTATTCCCAGAAAGCCAAGTACGCCCTCTACAAATTCTTCTTTTGTTCTGGTGCCGGTTATTACGAACTTTTTTTGCTCATCAAAATACCCTTTTTCAAAAGGGTGGGTGGCGTAAGTGTCAAATAGTTTTCCGAAAAAATAAGGGTCAAGCATGGAGAAAGACTGGTTAATTGCCGCGAGCAGCAGTGCAAGCAAAACCAGCCATTTGTATGGTGCAATATATTTTAGTAAAATCTTCATTTGTATAAAGTATAAAAGGGCTATATAAAATAATGCCTGTGTAAAGTTACAGGCAGATATATCCGGCCGGGTAAGGGCACTGCAAAGTTTTAATTATATGCAAGGTATTTTTATTTTCTTACTGCCCATTTTAATATCTCTTTCCAGGTTGGTTTCTTTCCATACATTAATATCCCCGTCCGGTAAATTTTTGCCGCAAGCCAAGTGGTTAAAACAAAACCCAGTACAAGCAAAGCCATACTTGTAAACAGCTGCCAGTAAGGAATAGGGTCGGGTACACCATGTGCCAAACACGCCATCATTACAATTGGAGATGTTAATGGAAATAAGCTGCCGAAAACTGCAAGGCTGCTTGTTGGGTCGTTAACAGCTTTGGTCATGATCACTATTCCAAAAATAATTGGCATAGTTATAGGCAATAACATGCTTTGCGCATCCTGCGGATCTTCATTAACCGCACTGCCCACCGCTGCAAATAAAGAGGAATATAAAAGATAACCACCCAGAAAATAAAATATAAATCCACCGATAATCAGGGGAAAATTTATCTGGCTCATACCTTCCATTAATCCATTTAATGCACCCTGGTCGGGCATATTGGCACCACCACCCATGGGCATCGGCGAACCTTCGGCAGGCATGGCCTGTAACAATTCGGGAAAGATTAAAGGTAATAATAACTGAAGACCGAAAACAAGAATAACCCATATAATAAACTGTAAAAGACCTACAGCCCCAATGCCAACTATCTTACCCATCATTAATTGAAATGGTTTTACACTACTGATAATAACCTCGGCAATACGGCTAACTTTTTCTTCCATAACACCACGCATAACCATGGTACCGTAAATGAATAAAATGATGTAAATAAGAAACCCGGAAATATACCCCACTGCATAACTAACACCGGCCTTGGTGCCGGTATCATTGTTACCCTGCAGGGTTATAAATGTAACATTGTTGTTTTTTGTTTTGGCACTGTCGAGTTGAGATTTAGAAATGTTTAATGAAAGTAATCGCTGTTGTTCCAAAGCATTATTCAGCCTGTCTTGTATTCTTTCACGGGTTATTAAGCCAACCGATTTTCCTGTAACAATTTTTAAGCTGTCATTAAATAAGATCTTGGTGTTTGCTGGTATATATACATATCCATCATACTTATCATTTTCAACTTCAGATTTCAGCCTGGCAGGGTCGGCGTTCTCTACGAATTGAAAACTTATCTCTTCATCGCTTTCAATTTTATTATTAAAAATATTGGCGTGGTCGGCTACTGCTATTTTGTATTCTTCTCCTGTGCTTACCGAGAAATATATAATGAGAGCATAAAAACCAAATATGATCAACGGCAATAAAATGGTAGTTAGCAAAAATGTTTTTTTCTGCACCCTGGTTAAAAATTCCCGCTGAGAAATAAGTAATATTTTATTCATATTTATTTGTAAAAGGGTGTTCGTCTTTTTTAAGAAATGGCTTCGAACGAACGGGTTTTTGACCGCGAGTTTTCTACCAGCCGTATAAATATTTCATTAAGCGATGGTAGTATTTCATTATAACTTGCAATCTGAATATTGTTATTTATAAAATGAATAAGTACATCGTTACTTGTAAATCCTTCATTAATAGTTACTTCTAAATTATTCGCTGAGTGTGCTGTTACTGAGAAAGCCTGGGTTTCCGGTACGGCAGAAAAATCATTCAGTTTTAAACTGAATTTATTTTGCTTATAGCTTTGTTTTATATCGTGTACAGTGCCGTCTAAAATTTTCTTGCCAAGGTTTACCAAAATTATATGGTTGCAAATTTCTTCTACCTGCTCCATTCGGTGTGTACTAAAGATTATTGTAGAACCATTATGTGCCAGGCGGTAAATTTCATCCTTTATTAAATTAGCATTAACGGGATCTAACCCACTAAAGGGCTCATCAAGAATAATTAAGGAAGGTTCATGTAAAACAGTTGTTACAAACTGCAGTTTCTGGCTCATTCCCTTACTCAGATCTTCTACTTTTTTATTCCACCAGCTTTCCATTTCAAGGCGCTGAAACCAATATTTAATTTTTCCCATTGCATCTGGCTTCGTCAATCCTTTCAGCCTTGCGAGGTATAAAACCTGTTCTCCGATCTTCATCTTTTTATATAAACCCCGCTCTTCGGGCATATAACCAATGCGCACAACATCTGTTACCGGGTTAAATTTTTTACCATCAAATTGTATGTTGCCCTCATCGGGATAAAAGATGCCTGTGATCATTCGAAGAAGCGTGGTTTTACCGGCCCCGTTGGGACCCAGTAAACCAAAAATGCTGCCTTTTGTAATGGATGCTGAGATTCCATCAACTGCCTTTTGAGAGGCATAATATTTCTTCAGATCCTGCAATTCTAGAAAAGCCATGACAATAGTTTGGATGGCGAAAATATTTCATCTGAATTAATAATAATGGAATATTACTTAACCGGCAGGAAAAGAAAAGAAGGAGGGTTTTAGCAATTAGTTCAGGAAGTTTTCAACAAAACTGCTTATTTGTTTTAACCTGTTATAATTTACAGAGTAGGAAATAAACTTACCATCTCTTCTTGTAATAACAATGTTAGCTCTTCTTAAAATAGCAAGATGTTGGGAAGTGACCGACTGTTCAAGCCGAAGCTTAACATAGATATCGGTAACAGTCATTTTTTTGTGCTCATCAATAAGTTTAATGAGTTGTAGTCTTAGTTTGTGGTTTAAAGCCCTTAAGATCATCGATGCTTTCTTCATATGAAGAAAGTCTATCCTCACATTTTCACTTGTATCAGGATTGTTTACCACAACGGTTTGAAAAGGCGAATTCATAAAGAGAAATTATAGGTTTAAGATGGGAGTATTTAAACAAATTATTAATATTTATGTTGATACCTCAACACATAAATGAAAATTAAGAATTGTTTATCAATAATTAATGTGAAAAAAAGGGTTTTACATAAAAAGGTTCGGTGTAAGCCAAGTCACAATAAAAATTATTAATATATGCTTTATAAGAAAATGGAACCATGTTACTGGCATTATGCAGCGATGTGCATATATATACGTTTTTATTTTTAATATAGATTTGCGCCTTTCCTGCCCCACTGCCCGATAAAACCGGTATACCCTTGCTATATTCCTCATAACTAATGCCATCGTTAAAAATTAATGCATGAGGAGATTTAATAACTTCGAGCCCGCTGGAATAAATTCCCGTGAAAACTTCCATTCTTCTAGCATCTATCATAGGGCAAAACATCATATTATTATTAAAAATATTTTTACTTAATACCTCTTTTTGGGCTTCTGAAGCCATTACTATTAAGGTATTTATCATTAATAGTGGCTTTTGTAATACGTAACATAAACCCTTGGCAGTACTAAGTCCAACGCGTAAACCTGTATAACTTCCGGGGCCTGCACTCACCGCGATGGCATTTAAATCTTTTAAAGAATAATGTGTTTCCTGAAACATTTTTTTTATTGCAGGCTGTAAAAATGTTGCATGGTTTTTTTGTTCAAAGCTTTCTTCCAAAGCAATAACCTGTTTATGGTTACTTAAACAAATACTCGCATGGTTCGTTGCTGTGTCAATATTTAATATTAAAGCCATATTTATTTGTAAAAGTAAAAGAGAAAAAAACGGCCGCCAATTGCTTTAACCCCGCTGTGGTAAAACATAAGTTATCTTGCACAGGAATGAATTAATAAAATACCATTCATTGGTTTTATTATGGCAAAAAATGCTTTTGACAAGTTTATTAAGAAAGAACCAAAAGGCGCTAAAAAAAAAGAACTACTTAAACAGCAGAAAAGAAAATCCAAGGCCGAGTCGAGAGCTGCTGGCGATGAGATTCGAAGAAAGAAAGCCGAAGCTAAAAATTTTGGAAGCGGGTATAAAAACCGAGAAGATCATGCGCGGCAGGATATGCGGGATAAACGCTCCGGCAGTGCCACTGCCCGGTTTAAAGGTTATGGAAAAGAAGATGAAATTAAGGCGAAAGACGAAAAAAATGCTGCATTCGGCCAGGTAGCTGAAAATGGTCCCATGCCCCTGAATAAATTTATTGCACATTGCGGGGTTTGCGGACGAAGGGAGGCTGCTGAAATTATTAGGGCCGGCGAAGTATTGGTTAATGGAATTAAAGTTGAAGAACCCGGGTATAAGGTCTCTGAAAAAGACAAGATAATGGTAAAGGGTAAGTTAGTTTTTTTACAACAAAACCTGGTGTATATTCTAATTAACAAACCCAAAGATTATTTAACAACCACACACGACCCACAGGGAAGAAAAACTGTATTCGATATTATAAAAAATGCAACGAAAGAGCGGGTATTTTCCGTTGGCCGTTTAGACCGCAATACCACTGGCGTATTGCTTATGACAAATGATGGAGAACTTACCCAAAAACTTACACACCCATCTTTTGGAATAAAAAAAATATATGAGGTTGTACTTGAAACCGAGTTAACAAAAAAAGATTTTGAACAGATAATTAATGGGTTTGAATTAGAAGATGGATTTATTAAAGCCGATTCGCTCGCCTATGGCGATAGCAAAGACAAACGTATTATTGGCATTGAAGTGCATAGCGGGCGCAACCGTATTGTACGCCGCATTTTCGAACACCTGGGATATAAAATAAAAAGCCTTGACCGTGTTATGTTTGCCAATCTCACAAAGAAAAATGTTGACAGGGGCAAATGGCGTTACCTTACTGAAAAAGAGGTGCGGTTATTAAAATTCATGAACCAGTCTTTTTTAAAAAAATTCTAAAGCAGAAAAACACCCGGATGACTTTTCCTGAAATTTTATTTGAAAACGATGATGTGATAGCCATTAACAAGCCACCCGGCTTATTGAGTATACCTGACAGGCAGGGCAAAGAACTTTCTTTAAAAGAACTTTTGCTGCGAAGGTTTTCATCAATATTTGTTGTGCACAGGCTAGATAAATTTACAAGCGGTGTTATTGTGTTCGCAAAAAATGCCGAAGCGCATAAAAATTTATCGCGGCAATTCGAAGACAGGCTAACAGAAAAATATTATGTAGGGCTTGTGCATGGAACTTTAAAAGAAGAAAAAGGAATTATCGAAAGTTCTTTAATGGAACACCCTTCTCAGAAGAATAAAATGATCGTGCATGCGAAAGGTAAACCGGCGCTAACAGGGTACGAGGTGCTTGAAGCCTTTCAGTCTTACGCATGGCTAAAATTCCGGCTGCACACCGGAAGAATGCACCAGATAAGGGTGCATATGCAAAGCCTTGGCAATAGCCTTGTTTGCGATGATATTTATGGAAACGGTGCACCCTTGCTGCTGTCTGGCATCAAATCAAAATATAAATTATCTAAAAATGCAGAGGAAGAGCAGCCCCTGCTTTCACGGCTGGCATTGCATTCTTTCAGCCTTTCTTTTCAATTAAATGCAAAAATGTATGTTGAAGCACAACCGCCAAAAGATCTGCGTGCGGTTTTACAGCAACTTAGAAAATGGGGCTGATATTATTTGTAATTATTCATGTTAGCGAGCATTGCCATTTGCGGCTTAAGTGCGGTATATAACTCAGCATATACCTTATACAGGTTTTTATATAATTCACTTGTTTTACTATCAGGATAAAAGATTTTATCTGTATCGATCATCTTTTTAACTTCTGACAAATTCTTTATTTGTCCGCATGCCAGCATCCCTAAAAATGCAGCACCCAGCGCAGATGCATCTGCCACATTGGTAAGGGCAATTTTTTTGGAGAAGATATTTGCAACCATTTGCACCCAAAATGCAGACTGCGTAAAGCCACCACTTGCATACACCATTTCAACGGTGTTTTCTGCATCTACCAGCCGGTATATATCGAACAAGGCAAAACACATTCCTTCAAATACTGCACGTGTAAAGTGCGCTTTTGTATGAAAGGAACGCACACCAAAAAACACACCGCATGCAGAGGCATCCCAAACGGGTGCCCTTTCACCGTGTAGATACGGTAGAAATAATAACCCTTCACTGCCCGCAGGCGCAGCCCCGGCAAGCGATTCGAGCCTTGCCATATCAGCATTATTTTCAAGGGGCAGTTCTAATATTTTTTCTGCAAACCATTCTAAAATATTTCCACCATTATTTGTGGCGCCACCGCTTACATAGTTATTTTCAGTAAGCAGGTAAGTAAAGGTCTTGCCCGTTGTGTCTTGTTTTTTTTCTTTGGTTACTCTTCTAACCGCACCACTTGTGCCCACTGTAACAGTCATTTCATTTTCTCCCGTGGCTCCGCAGCCAAGATTTGCGCAACACCCGTCATTGCCTCCCGCAACAAACTGAATGGGATTATTCATACCAAGTCGCTGCAAATAATTTGTAGAAAGATTTTGTTGTAAATGTGTAACGTGTACAGGTTGCGACAAATGGTTTTTAGCAATACCTGCTGCATGCAGTGCAGGCTCAAACCAGCATAAACGAACAATGTCAAACAATCCCGTTGCAGATGCTATGGAATAGTCTATGATGTACGTATTAAACAGCCTGTAAAAAATGTATTCTTTAATAGAAATGAATTTGGCAGCCTTTGCAAATATTTCGGGTTGTTCATTTTTTATCCAACTTATTTTGCAAAGGGGCGACATGGGGTGTATTGGTGTACCTGTTGCTGCATAAATTTCTTTTGCCTTCTCGCTTTTACGAATTTCAACCGCATATTTTTCACTGCGAACATCTGCCCAGGTAATAATATTTGTCAGGGGTTTGCCATCTGCATCAACCGCCATAATACCATGCATTGCCGCGCTAAAACTTATACAGCTAATATTACCCTCACCAATATTTTTAATTGATTCTTTTATAAGAGAATTTACCTTTTCAAAAATTTCGTGGGGGTTTTGTTCTACCCATCCATGTTGGGGAAGTAAGGTATTCGTATTTTTTTTCAGCGATAGAATAACCTTTCCCTCCTCACTAACGGTTAGCGCCTTGCAATGGGTTGTGCCAATATCTATAGCAATTATAAAGGGCATTAAAATGTTTAAGCCGAATATAAAAAAACGATTACGATTTAAGAGAAAATACTACATTCACATTTAATGCAAATTGTGCTTTACCTATCCTGGTTTATCATCAATCTGATTTTTAAAAATTCAATTAACACTATTAATGCTGCTTGCTGATGGGCGACTTACAGATTAAAAAACAACCTAAAAAATACGATGCGGTAATTGTTGGTTCCGGTGCAGGTGGCGGCATGGCAGCATATGTATTTTCAAAGGCAGGTTTAAAAGTTTGCCTGCTGGAAGCAGGTCCTATGTACGATCCTGCAAAAAATTCGTGCCAGCTAAAAAATCCATGGGAGTCTCCGAGGCGCGGTGCCAGCACTAAGTTCAGGCCATTTGGAGATTTTGACGGATGTTATTGGGGATGGGAAATTGATGGAGAACCTTATACCCATAAAGACAATACAAAGTGGGAATGGTGGCGAGCAAGAATGCTTGGAGGGCGAACCAATCACTGGGGCAGAATATCGCTTCGTTTTGGTCCCAAAGATTTTAAACGACACAGTATAGATGGACTTGGTGATGACTGGCCAATATGTTATGAAGATGTAAAACCATATTACGATAAGATAGATGCCATCGTGGGTGTTTTTGGCACAAATGAAGGATTGGAAAACGACCCTGATGGTATTTTCATGCCTCCGCCAAAACCACGTCTTGCATGAGCTAATGCTTAAAAGAGCTGGTCAAACATATTGGTGTTCCCGTTATTCCATCCCGGCTTTCTATTCTTACAAAAAAGATGAATGATGAACGGGGTGTGTGTTTCTATTGCGCGCAATGCGGCAGAAGCTGTAAAGTATACGCTGATTTTTCATCTTCTTCCTGCCTGGTGAAACCTGCCATGAAAACAGGCAATTGCGATGTGATCACCAATGCCATGGCGCGGGAAGTGTTAACCGATACAAACGGGTTGGCAACCGGCGTTTCTTATGTTAATAAAGATGACATGCAGGAGTACCAGGTTACGCGGCAGAACGGTAATTCTCGCTGCAAGTGCATGCGAAAGTGCCCGTTTGCTGCTCAATTCAAAATCACCCAGCCACCCAAATGGTATTGGCTAACTCAAGTAATGTGGTAGGTAAATACCTTGCATGATTCTACAGGTGCAGCCATGGGTGGAGTTATTCCTGAATTGTTTGGACGTAAACGTTATAATGAAGATGGTGTGGGCGGTCTGCATGTTTACACTCCCTGGTGGCTCGATAATAAAAAACTTGATTTTCCGCGCGGTTATCATATAGAGTACTGGGGCGGTATGAACAGCCATCATATGGTTTTGGCTTCGGCATACAGGACATAAACGGCAAATATGCCGTGAATGGAAAAACAAAGGAAGCGGGTGGCTATGGTGCTTCTTTAAAAGAAGATTTACGGTTTTTTTACGGCGCCACAGTTGGTATGGCAGGTCGGGGCGAAGCCATTGCTTTAGAAAGCAATTATTGCGAAATAGATCCTGATGTGGTAGATAAATATGGCATTCCTGTGTTGCGCTTTCAATACAAAAAATTCTGACTACGAAATAAAGCAGGCTAAACACATGAAGGAGACCTTTAGAGAGATGATGCACGATATGGGTGCAATAATTACCTGGGGCGATAACGATGGTGCAGAAAATGATTACGGATTATCAAACCCAGGAGAGATAATACATGAGGCAGGTACAGTTCGCATGGGTAATGAACGCCAAAACCTCTGCCTTAATAAATGGAGCCAGGCACATGATGTAAAAAATCTTTTTTGTGTAGATGGCGGACAGTTTACCAGCCAGGCCGATAAAAATATTACCTGGACCATTCTCGCACTCTCCATGCGCACAAGTGACTATATTATTGATGAAATGAAAAAACAGAATTTATAAAAAATAAAAATTTTGTATGAACAGACGCGAAACGCTTAAAAACCTGGCTATTGGTGCCATTGGCGTAGGTATTGCCGCAGAAGCGTGCAAGCCGGGTGATAAAAAGCCCGAAGCCACGGCTGATAAGGATGCACTAAAAGGCATCAATATCGACAGGATGGAAGCAGAAAAAGTGTACGAGCAATCGCTCATAGACCAGGGAAAATTTTTCACTGAAGCTGAAATGGCAACGATTACTATTCTCGCGAATATCATTATACCAAAAGATGATGTTAGCGGAAGTGCAACCGATGCAGGCGTTCCCGAATTTATCAATTTTATTGTACTCGATATGCCGCACCACCAGGTGCCTATGCGCGGCGGTTTGCGCTGGCTCGATATGCAATGCCTTAGCCGGTTCGGAAAAGATTTTTCATCATGCAGCAAAGCAACAGCAAATGGAAATGGTAGATGCCATCGCATCGCCGGAGAAAGCCAAACCAGAAATGGCACCAGGAGTTTCCTTCTTCAACCGTATGCGCAATTTAACCGCCACAGGTTTTTATACCTCAGAAATTGGGTGTGAATGACCTCGGTTACATGGGCAA
This sequence comes from uncultured Bacteroidota bacterium, assembly GCA_963806425.1. GTDB lineage: Bacteria > Bacteroidota > Bacteroidia > Chitinophagales > Chitinophagaceae > JBBRBB01. The sequence goes on from CAWDYB010000006.1 coordinate 81,734, forward strand.
CAGGCCTAACCAATGGAATGGGGTGCCCGATGATGTGCTTAAACAATACAACATAAGCTATAGCGAAAAAGAATTACGTGAATGCATAAGCTTCGATAAGGCGTAAAATGCTCTGCCTTTAATTCAGTACAATAAAATTTATGCAAACAGCATCTAAGAAAGTTGTGAATGGCTGGGCGATGTATGATTGGGCAAACAGCACGTATAACCTGGTAATCACCACTACTTTCTTTCCCATTTATTTTACTGCAGTTACAGAAAAAAAGTTTGGCGGCGATGTCGTTCCTTTCATGGGCAGAGAGTTTATAAACTCATCTTTGTATGAATATATTCTTGCGCTGGCATATCTTATTGTTGCTATTTCCTATCCCATTTTAACTTCTATTGCCGATACGCATGCTAACAAGAAAAATTTCATGCGTTTCTTTTGTTACATGGGCGCTGCAGGTTGCAGCCTGTCTATATTTTTTTACAGGGGATAACTCTGGGCTTGGCATTCTTTTTTTTATGATGGCTGCTATGGGTTATGCCGGCAGCCTGGTTTTTTACAATGCTTTTCTGCCTGAAATTGCAGCACCCCAAGACCGCGACAGAATAAGTGCACGCGGTTTTTCATTCGGATATATAGGCAGTGTTATAATGCAGGTTATAGGTTTTGTTCTTGTACTTCAACTGGCAGATAAAGATCCTTTCCTGGGCCCCGAATTACCTTTCTTTTGGTAGGTTTATGGTGGGCAGGTTTTGCACAAATAACTTTTAGCAGGTTCCAAAAGAAACGCCTCCTGCCAACCCTGTAAAAGAAAATGTTATTGCACCGTGGTTTTCGTGAAATGAAGAAAGTTTACAGGGAAGTAAAAAAATTTCCTGTGCTTGAAAAGATTTTTACGAGGGTTTTTCTTTTACAGCATGGGTGTACAAACGGTAATGCTTGCTGCCACCCTATTCGGGAGCAAACTGTTAGGACTGGATGATACGAAACTTATTATTACGGTTGTTTTGATACAATTGGTTGCTATTGCCGGTGCGTATGTAATGAGCCGGTTGTCTGCCTATTTGGTAATCTGAAGGTTTTAATGGGCGTTATTTTATTTTGGATACTGATATGCTTTGCAGCGTATTATACTGCACAGGTAAAAGAAAATGGCGGTGATGCTGAATATTTATTTCTATGGTCTCGCAGGGCGTAGGCCTGATCATGGGCGGCATACAATCGCTAAGCCGGTCTACCTACGCCAAGTTAATGCCTGAAACAAAAGATACTGCATCTTATTTTAGTTATTACGATTTTACCGAAAAGATCGCCATCGTAATTAGGTATGTTCAGTTTTTGCTTACATTGAAGAATTGACAGGCAGCATGAAAAATTCAGTTTTATCGCTGGTAATATTTTTTGTGATTGGTTTTATCTGGTTATACACTGCGCATAAAAAGCAGTTGTATGCAAAACGGGTGTAATTATGAAACTATATACAGTTAATACAGGGATGTTTAAGCTTGATGGGGGCGCCATGTTTGGGGTGGTTCCAAAAAGTATCTGGCAGAATATTAATCCTGCCGATGAAAATAATTTATGCAACTGGGCGATGCGCAGTATGCTGATTGAGGAAGGCGATAAATTAATTTTAATAGATACAGGTATTGGTGATAAACAAAGCGAAAAATTTTTCAGCCATTACTATTTAAATGGGAACGACAGTTTAAATAAAAGCCTTGATAAGCTTGGCTTTCACGCGGATGATATAACCGATGTAATATTAACGCACCTTCATTTTGACCACTGCGGTGGCAGTGTTATAAGAAAAGGGGAGAGGCTGGTGCCTGCATTTAAAAACGCTGTATACTGGAGCAATGAACAGCACTGGCAATGGGCAACCCAACCCAACGACAGGGAAAAAGCTTCTTTTCTCGCAGAAAACATTTTGCCTGTTGAAGAGAGCGGCCAATTAAAATTTATACCGCAAAGCACCTATAAAACGCTCAACACTTTAAATAATGTATCAAATGCAGAATCACTCACTGAAATCGAAACAGTAGTGTCGGGAATTATTCCGCAATTATCTATGAAAATTGTTGATGGGCATACAGCAGCCATGATGCTTCCGCAAATAACTTACCAGGATAAAACCATAGTTTACATGGCAGACCTGTTGCCATCTGCGGGGCATATACCATTGCCATATGTTATGGCGTACGATATGTTTCCGCTAACGACATTAATAGAAAAGAAATTGTTTTTGGAAGAAGCTCTGCAGAACGATTACATCCTGTTCTTTGAACATGATGCAACCAATGAATGTTGCAATCTGCAGGAAACGCCCAAGGCCATCAGGCCCGGCGATTGCTTTTCCCTCGCCGCGATATAATCTTAATTTAATTTAGAAGACAAAGGGTGGCGCAGGTTGCGGTAATGCATCATATCTACTTTTACACTACCCACAACTATCGGGCTTTCAATGCGCAGTGGTATATGGTTGGCATCATCACTTACCCATACTGTCATTTTTTCACCACCTTCAAACATAGTTCCCTTAACAAGTAATGGCTTAAACTTTATTGCATTAAATTTGCCATACCTTGTTTTTATAACTTCTTTTCCCAGGTATCGTATGTACAGGTCATGTACCTCATTATCTAGAAACATACTGAATGGAATTTTTGCTCCGGGATTATAGCTGTTGTAATTTATATTTCGTGCATAATAAACCGAGCTTAGAACATCCTGCACACAATTAGGAATTTTTACCAGCCCTTTTGTAGAGGCTGCAATATTATCTGCCTGGTTAAATGTTACCAGCTCTTTCTTTTTATAACCGCCTTCATCAACATTCCTGATAAATTTATATGGTAATAACAAGGCCGTGTCAAAATAAGTTTCGTAGCGGTCGCGCACTTTAAAAATCCAATCGTATTTGCTGTTTGAATTTCCTTCGCCCACTACATGGTAAACTGTTTTATTGCCCAATTTTTCAATGGTTGTGTTAAAAGATGCAGTACCGGCATTTACGTATAACCCAACTACAGAGTAGTATACATTAAAAGTTATGCTTTCTCCATTTTTAAAAGCGGTATTTTTTATACCGCAGAAATCATTATCTGCAGAAGATATAAACCATAAAAGAGAAAATATGTATGTGCCGATTATTTTTTTCACGCTTCTTGTTTCCTGAATATTTTGATGCTTAGAATAAAGAGACTGCCTATAACAGATGGCACAATTAAATTTATGAACCATATGCCGGCCGTTGTTGCCAGTATTCCTAAAGAGTTGGCAGTAAGCAAACCAAATAACTGAATTCCGGCCTGGCTTCTAATACCCACATCTGCCAAAGGTATTGTGGGTAATATGGCTAACACCAAAAACAAAACACATGTTGTACTAACGGCGTTTGCTATACTTACATCAACCTTAAAAAAATGTAACATCAACACGTATTGGACAACAAAAACTACGAATCTTATAAAGGACAAGAACAAAATTCTTGTTAATTCTTTCCCCGTAAAGCTTTCAAGATGTTCTATCAGGTAACGGTATTTTTGAACCCGGGGAATTTTTTCTATTACACCCGACAACCAGTTTAGCCTGAAGTAAACCACCACAAGTAATAACGTACCCATAGCGATCATTGATATAATTCCATTTACCCAAAAAACGGAAAGCCCCTGTAACTGGCTCAGGTCGTGCCAGGTAAAGATTTTTAAATAGATAAGCCCGGCGAGACCTGCAACAAGTGTTATAATCAATTGACTCATGCTGCCGGCAATGGTTAACGCTATAGACCGAAGCCTGTTGCCCTCATCCATATAAACAATTCTACCAAAATATTCACCAATACCATTGGGCAGAAATAGCGATAGTGAAAGCCCCGACAACACAGCTTTAGCAGCAGTAAAAAACGTTACCTGCTGCACCGGTCGCACCAATAGTTGCCATTTGCGCGCCTCAATACCCCAGTTTATAAACATTAGCAAAAAAAGCGTAAAAAGGTACCAGTCATTTTCCCTTGAAAAAGATTCTTTAATTAAAGACACTTTTTGTGCAAGGTCTGGCTGCCCCTGCACTTTTACATAAATCGCATAAGAAAGCAGAATAAAAAGTAACGGACCAAAAATGTAGTTAAGTAAAATTTTGTATTGCTTTTTCAGAAGAAAGGATTTTGTGGGGCGGGCTGCAGTTTTTCTATTGTACTTCTCTTGCGTCGCACCCTTGTACGTTTTATTCATTATGCGGCTTTTATATTTCAGACAGCCATCATCCTGATAATAATTTATTGGTTTATGGGGGTATTCTTCAACAGCACAACTTCATAATATGGCAAAGTAGTATTTTCACACAACAATGCAGCAACAGAAAGAAATTATTTTGGGCATAGACCCCGGCACAGTTATCATGGGTTTTGCTTTAATTGAGGTAAATCAACAGCGCATTTCCTTACTGCATATGGATGTTCTTAAAACCCATACTTCTAAAACCGCTTACGAAAAACTCGAGAATATTTACGCCAAAGTATGCGAGATAATTCAGCTTCATAAACCTACCTGTTTTGCCATTGAAGCGCCTTTTTTTGGCAAGAATGTACAAAGTATGCTAAAGCTGGGCCGTGCGCAGGGCGTAGCTATTGCCGCTGCCATGCAAAGCGCCATACCCGTAACAGAATATTCGCCTAAAAAAGTAAAGCAAAGTATCACCGGGAATGGCAATGCAGATAAAGACCAGGTTTTTAAAATGTTGCAACGCATTGTAACCATAGAAGAAAAGCCACAATATTTAGATGCAACCGATGCACTTGCTGTGGCGCTCTGCCACCATTACCAGATGTGTGCCCCGGTAATAGAAAAGGCGAGGGGCATAAAATCGTGGACGGATTTTGTTGCAAAAAATCCGGGAAAGGTGTTAGGTTAACTGTTACAATGCCTCAAAAAACAGTGGCTGCCAGAACGATGACCACTGCAGTTTAAATAAAACCTATTAATTTAATAATCACCCAGGGTTTCAGGTAATTGTTCCAGTGCGTTTGCTAGTTGCTCGTCATTGGGGGCAATACCGTGCCATTCGTGGGTTCCTTCCATAAAATTTACCCCTTTACCCATTATGGTTGTCATTATTATACAAACCGGCAAACCGTTGCCGGTAAGCGATTTTGCGTGGTTAACGGTATTCACTACTTCTTCCATAATATTACCATCCATTTCTAAGACCTGCCAGTTAAAGGCTTCAAATTTTGCCCGCAGGTTGCCCAGGTTCATAACTTTTTTGGTGGGCCCATCTATTTGTTGTCCGTTTCGGTCTATGGTAGCTATCAGGTTATCTGCCCCCAGGTTGGGTGCACTCATTATTGCCTCCCAGTTCTGCCCTTCATCCAGTTCCCCGTCTCCATGTAAGGAGTATACAAAATGGGTATCGTTGTTTAATTTTTTAGCAAGTGCTGCACCAATGGCTACGCTTAATCCCTGCCCGAGAGAGCCGCTTGCAATCCTTATTCCGGGTAAGTGCTCGTGTGTGGTGGGGTGCCCCTGTAAACGGCTGTTGATCTGCCTGAAGGTGGATAATTCTTTAATATCAAAATACCCACTGCGTGCAAGTGCTGAATAAAATACCGGGGAAATATGCCCGTTAGACAAAAAGAAAATGTCTTCATTTATACCATCCATATTAAACTTCGGATCATGTTCCATAATATTAAAATAAAGTGCAGTTAAAAAATCTGCACATCCTAATGATCCGCCAGGGTGCCCGCTCTGGCAACCATGTACCATTCTTACTATATCCCTTCTTACCTGTGAGGCAATTTCCTTTAATTGGGCTATATCCTTCATTGGCATATTTTTGCGGCAAAACTAAGCCTTAATAATAACATCAGCTTAAATAGGATCACTGCAGACTTATATCGGGAAAAGAAAAAATTAATGAGGGAATTATATTAAAATTTTTTATTGTAATCTTATATTTACAATGGAAGTTACAGAAGGATAACAAAAAATGATTTCATGATTCAGACAGCCGCGGGCATAATGATCGCTTACCTGATAACCTTTTTTTTAATGCCGTTCGTTATCAGAATAGCCCGCAACAATAAGCTGTATGATATACCAGATGCGCGAAAAACACATACTGACCCCATTTCCTCCCTTGGCGGCATTGGTATTTTTTTCGGATTAACATTAAGCCTTTTACTGGTTTCGGATTTTACCGCATTCAGTTCAGATTTTCAGTATTACCTCGCCGCATTTTTTGTAATATTTATTTTAGGTGTGATTGATGACATTTTTGTTCTTACTGCATGGAAAAAAGTGCTGGGGCAGTTCGCAGTTGCAGGAATGCTAACGCTTAAAGCTCATTTGGTTATTACAAACCTGCATGGATTTTTAGGTATTTACCAGATATCAGAAATGGAGAGTTTGTTTATATCGTTCTTTTCAATAATTCTTATTATTAATAGTTTTAATCTTATTGACGGGGTTGATGGGCTTGCTGCAACGCTGGGATTATTCTCATGTTTACTTTTTGGTTTGTTCTTTTTAATAAATGAAAACACAGCATTTGCTTTGCTGGGTTTTTCTATGGGTGGCGCATTGCTGGCATTCCTGATTTATAATTTTCCGCCCGCACGCATATTTATGGGCGACTCCGGCTCAACGCTTATTGGTTTAGTAAATGCAGTACTTATAATAAAGTTTGTTGAAACCGGGGCAATAAGTCCTAATTTTTCTGTGCAGGCCGCACCGGCGGTGGGGTTTGGCATTTTGCTGATACCTTTAATGGATGTGTTACGTGTTTTTGTTATAAGGCTAATGCGAAAACAATCTCCGTTTGCGCCCGACAGAAATCATTTACACCATATATTGCTAAACAAGGCATACACCCATACGGGGGTAACACTCTCCATATTTATTATAGCAGTGTTTTTTGCGGTGGTTTCTTTTTCTATGCAAAACCTTAATATTAATTTTATAGTTGCTGCACAATTCATAATGTTTTTTGCAGGGGTGTTTTTTTTAAAAAGATTTTTACCTTCCCGCGGTCGCCTGCATATTGTTTCTGAAAGAAATACTGTTCCTGCGCCTGAACCAGCAGACATTAGGGTATATAAAATTTACAGCGCCAAAGAAAAGCTTTCTGTTAACGAAGAATAGCCTGCAGCTTCTTTTTCAGTTATTGTTATTTTTGCCTTTTAATTTATTTGTATGGAAGAAGAATTAGAATTGATTATGGATGATACAGAATCATCTATGAAAAAAGCTATTGAACATTTGGAAGCCGAGCTTACAAAGATCAGGGCAGGGAAGGCATCCCCTTCTATGCTGGAGGGTATTAGTGCTGAATATTATGGGGCACCCACACCCATTAGCCAGGTGGCAAATGTTTCTGTGCTGGATGCGAGAACGATAAGCATACAACCATGGGAGAAGAATATGCTTGGCCCCATAGAAAAAGCAATTATGGCGGCAAATATTGGCATTAACCCACAAAACGATGGTACGCAGATCCGGTTATTTCTTCCACCATTAACCGAAGAACGACGCCGAGAACTTTTTAAAAGGGCAAGCAATGAAGGCGAACACTCCAAGGTCGCTATAAGAAATATAAGGCGGGATGGCATTGAACACATAAAGCGATTGCAAAAAGAGGGGCTTAGCGAAGATGTAGCTAAGAATGCTGAAAAAACTGTGCAGGAAATAACAGATAAGTATATTGGCATTGTAGATAAACATCTTGCCGCCAAAGAAAAAAGCATGATGGCGGTATAATTCATACTGCTCTTAAAATTATAAGGTTTGCACTGCGAGCATGCTGTTTTGCAATCTTTCAGAATAATTGCCTTTTATATCGGTCCATTTAACCTGCTGGTTTATAAGCAGGTCTTTATACATATTATAGAGCAATAATCTTGTTTGGTGATCAGGGTATTCGCGTAATTCATCTTTTACCCAGGGAACATCGGTGTTACAAAGTAAATACAGGTCGTATTTTCTTTCTGCAATGGCATTTAAAATAAACTGGTGGCATTTATTGAAAACAAATTCGCACCACACTTTCATTACGTACATATCGGTATCAATAAAAACCACAGTTTTATGTAATTCCAATGCTTTTTCCGATGCGGCATCTTCTCTATGCAATTGCCCTTTGGCTATTAAAAGTAAATCATCATAAGTATAATTAGCACCATGTTTTAACAAGTATTCGCGGGCATATTCACCACAACATACGGTACCAAAATTTTTTGCCAGCTGCGTGCACAATATGCTTTTACCCGTGCTTTCCGGTCCGATCATCACCACTTTTTTAAGAGGTTGTTCTTTCATGCTGATTTTTTAAAAGCCTTCTTTGCCATTCAATTAATCCATAAAAAGCCATAATTAGCAAAATAAAATAATACACACTGGTAAATACATACCCCTTCACAAAATAGAGAGGTATAGAGGCAATATTTGTAGCAATCCACCAATACCAGCTTTCCACCTTTTTCTTTGCCATTAACAACATTCCTGTAAATGCAGTGGCTGAAGCAAAAGCGTCTGCCCATGGAATTGCGCCGGGTGCAAACACATTTTTTATATAAGAAAGTGAAACATAAATAATCGAATAACAGGTAACGAAAAAGATAAACTGGTTTGCTAATTCTTTTAAAGTAGATGTTGTAATAATTAAAACCGGGTGTTTTTCCCGGTCTTTTTTTGTCCATAGTACCCACCCATAAATACTCATTATGGTGTAATAAAGGTTTACGGATGCTTCACCAAACAGGTGTCCTTTTACAGATAAATAAATGTAGATAATGGTATTTACAAGACCTATGGGATATACAAGAATGTTTTCTTTTCTGCTGTAATACACACTTATAATACCTGTAAATACTGCCACATATTCCAATAAGGTGGTAGCTTTTAATCCATCAATAAACTGCTGTAATATTTCGCTCATTTTAATATTAGTGAAGATAACATGCCGCCACCATTTCAACTCTTTATACCATCTTTGCTGGCAAATTTTAATTATGCAAATAGCAGTACTGGGTGCAGGAATGGTCGGCCGTGCAATGGCATGGGATCTTGCCAAAGATTATAAAGTAACATCTTTTGACAAAAACCATGAAAACCTTGCAGCAGTAAAGGAAAGAGATGGCACCATAGAAATAAATCAGCAAGACCTGGGTAATTTTAATTCATATACCGGATGGCTGGCGCCCTACGATCTTGTTATAACCGCTGTTCCCGGCTTTATGGGTTACGAGACCCTTAAAGCTGTTATTACCGCCGGTAAAAATGTGGCAGATATTTCTTTTTTTTCTGAAGATGCACTTCAGCTTGATGCACTTGCCAAAGAAAAAAATGTTACGGTAATCACCGATGTAGGCGTTGCACCGGGCATGAGCAATTTAATTCTTGGACATTATAATGCTATTTTAAGCGTTACTGATTTTGAATGTTATGTGGGTGGGTTACCAAGAATAAGGCAAAAGCCATTTGAATACAAAGCGCCCTTTTCGCCTGTTGATGTTATTGAAGAATATACCCGCCCCGCACGCTTAAAAGAAAATGGTCACATTGTAACGAGGCCTGCATTAAGTGAAAGGGAATATTTGCAGTTTGAAGAACTTGGCACTTTGGAAGCTTTTAATACAGATGGCCTGAGAAGCCTGCTGTTTACCATGCCGCATATACCTAACCTTAAAGAAAAAACCCTGCGTTACCCGGGGCATGTGGAATTAATTATAGCACTGCAGCAAAGCGGATTTTTTAGTACAGAGCCTATGCATATTAAAGAGAATAAGGTGGTTCCACTGGATGTTACCTCAGAAATATTGTTTAATAACTGGAAGCTACGGCCCAATGAAGAGGAGCTTACCATAATGAAAGTAATTATTAAGGGAGAAAGAGAAGGGAAGCCTGAAACCATTATGTATACCCTGCTAGACAGGTTTGATGTAGCCTCAGGCATTTCGTCTATGAGCCGCACCACGGGTTATACCTGTACTGCTGCCGCAAATCTTATAGCAAAAAATTTGTTTACTGAAAAAGGAGTTTTCCCTCCTGAACTCGTGGGTAGTAATGAGCAGTGCTTTGAGTTTGTATTAAATTACCTGGCACAACGAAATGTTATTTGGGTAAAAGAAAGATAATTATGTGTTGATGAAAATTCAATACTGTTTAGTAGCAGGTTTTTTTTACTTTTGCACCTCTTTGGCGGGATAGCTCAGGCGGTTAGAGCGTTGGATTCATAACCCAAAGGTCTCGGGTTCAACTCCCGATCCCGCTACACTTAAGAATTTGTTTTTACGGGTTTTATTTATGGTTGAAATAATTTTTTTTTATTATTTTACTTCCCATATTCATTAAATAAACCCATTTAATGAGACCCTACTCCTTTATATCATACCTGCCCGGCATTTTAGTTTTTCTTCTTTTTATGTTCTCGTGCAATAAGGAGGTTTTTAAAGAAATAGAGCCTGTTAATGCCGAGCCTGATTTTAGCAGGATCAATCAACCTAACATCATTTTAATTTTGGCAGATGATGTTGGCTACGAAGTGCCCAATTACACCGGAGGCAAATCTTACAATACACCTTACATTAATTTAATGGCTGCGAACGGTTTGCAGTTAAGCCAGGTATACAGTTGCCCTTTATGTTCTCCATCGCGGGTCGAAATTCTCACAGGCAAATACAATAATAGAAATTATACGCGCTGGGGAACCCTCGAAAAAAGCAATTATACAATTGCTAATGTTTTAAAAGATGAAGGATATGCAACGTGTGTGGTAGGTAAATGGCAACTCGACGGGGGAGACAGCTCTATAAAAAAATTTGGCTTTCAAAAATATTCTGTCTGGAACCCCTATAATCCCGATTTGAATCCTCCTCAAATCGCAAAGGTAGGCAGTCACTATAAAGACCCTATAGTTTATGAGAATGGAGCCTATTTGCCATACAGTAAAACCAAAGGGCAGTATGGAGAGGATATGTACCAGAATTACCTGTTTAATTTTATAGACAGTAATAAAACGAAACCCTTTTTTGCCTACTGGGCCTTAAATCTTTGTCATTTACCTTTTTGCCCCACACCAGAGAGCCCGGAATTTAAATCGTGGGTGGTTCGCGGCGAAGAACCGGGCGATACAATTTATTTTCCCGGAATGGTTCATTATATGGATAAATTAATAGGCAGGTTAATAAATAAACTTAACAGTGTGGGACTTGCAGAAAATACCTTTATCATTTTCACCACAGACAACGGTACCCCAACCACTATAAACAGTAATTGGCGGGGGCAGCAAATTGCCGGTGGAAAGGGTGAAACAACAACATGGGGAACACATGCACCCACCATTGTTTATTGCCCGGCGAAAGTAAAGCCAGGTGTAGATAATTCGTTGATTGACTTCTCTGATTTTCTTCCAACAATTGCAAGGCTTGGCAATACAAAACCTCCGCCTTATCTCGGCATAATAGATGGAATAAGTTTTATGCCCCAGTTATTTGGCGATCCACAAGCCTCTAAAAGAGAATGGAGTTACTGCTACTTCTCGCCGAGAAAGGAACGGGCTTTTGATGACAGGCTTACACGTTGGGTACAAACAAATGAATATAAGTATTACGATAGTTCGCGCAAAAACCCGGAACGTTCAAATATGATGTTCAATTTTTTTGTTGACCCCTATGAAAAAGATCCATTAAAGGAGTTAAATGAAACTGAGGCAGAAATGCAGGAAAAGTTTAAACACATTCTTGACTCCCTGAAATAAATAAAGTTTTTCACTTTTTTATATTCTTCTTTTTAGGGCGGATCGAAATGGTTTTCTTTGTAGTTCATGTCATTATTCATCACCTCACTAAATTCAGGAAGCAATGGAAATTGCTATTATATTGGAAATGAATATGAGGCAGTATTGATAGATGCAGGCATATCGTGCAGAGAAATTGAAATGCGGATGAATGGGCTCGGATTAAATATAAAAAAAGTAAAGGCCATTTTCGTTTCTCATGAACACAGCGATCATATTAAAGGCATTGCCACCTTATGTAAGAAATTCAATTTTCCCGTTTATATAACCAATGCAACCCTTGCATCTGCCCGTATCAAAATTGACAAAACGCTTATTCATGCTTTTAGCGGTAATGAGCCTGTTAATGTAGGAAACCTTACAGTTACCGGTTTTTCAAAATTTCATGATGCCGCCGATCCCTATAGTTTTGTTGTAAGCTGCAAAAATATTACGGTGGGTGTGTTTACAGATATTGGTAACGCATGCAAGAATGTAGTTGAGTATTTTAAAGTTATGTCATGCTGCTTTTCTGGAAGCAAATTATGATGAGGAAATGTTGAGCAACGGCAGTTATCCATATATTTTAAAAAGAAGAATCAGCAGTTCCACCGGTCATCTGAGCAATGCACAGGCGCTCGAATTATTTAAAAAATACCGCGCCCCTTATCTAACACATCTTTTTCTGGCGCATTTATCAAAAAATAATAATTGCCCAAAACTGGTTTATGAATTATTCAGTAAACATTGCGAAAAAGTGAAAGTGGTTATAGCCTCCAGATATGAAGCTACAGGTGTTTACCAAATTACAGAAACTAAACCTAAGCCTGTATTTTATCAGCCGGAGTTTTCTTTTACTTATTAAGCCAACTGCGTAATATACATGGGCATGGTTTTGCCGGGGTACTCAGACAGTGCAACTTCGAGGCAGTCAATAGCCTTAGCTATTTCTTCGCGGTTAAGTACATAGGCCAAACGAACTTCCTGTATGCCCGCACCCGCGGTTTCATAAAAGCCTGTAGCAGGTGCCAGCATTACTGTTTGATTGTTATGGCTGAAAGATTCGAGCAACCACTGGCAAAAAGTGTCTGCATTATCAATAGGCAGCTTGGCCATGGCATAAAACGCACCACCCGGGTTTGGGCAGAATACCCCGGGGATGTTGTTTAGTCTTTGTACAATAAGGTCGCGCCTGCTTTTATATTCCGCCTTGGTCCTATCAAAATAATCATCCGGCAAATCCACGGCAGCTTCACCGGCAATTTGTGCCAGACCAGGTGGGCTTAACCTTGCCTGTGCAAATTTCATAGCGGCATCAAGAAGGTCTTTATTACGGGTAATGAAAGCACCTATTCTTGCACCGCAGGCACTATACCTTTTGCTAATGGTATCCATCAATACAACATTATCTTCAATACCTCTAAGGTTCATAGCGCTGAAATGGTCGCCTTCGTAACAAAATTCCCGGTAGGCTTCATCTGAGAAAAGGTACAGGTTATGCCTGCTTACAATGCTCTTTAAAATTTCCATCTCTTCCCGGCTATATAAATAACCGGTGGGGTTATTTGGATTGCATATAATTATGGCCCGGGTTTTTTCTGTTATTGCCTTTTCAAATTCCTCCATCGGTGGCAGTGCAAAGCCATTTTCAATATACGACGCTATGGGTTTTACCTTAACACCGGCTTCAACGGCAAAGCCATTATAATTAGCGTAAAATGGTTCCGGAATAATAACTTCATCGCCCGGGTCGAGACACGCCATAAAACCGAAAAGAATGGCTTCAGAACCACCTGCTGTAATAATTATTTCATTATAGTTTATATCTATCCCTGCTTTATTGTAGTAATGTACCAGTTTTCGCCTGTAACTTTCATTACCTGCGCTATGGCTGTATTCCAGAATTTTAAATTCCGTGTTTCTTACGGCATCCAGCATAAGTTTTGGTGTTTCAATATCCGGCTGCCCAATATTTAAATGATATACGTGAATGCCTTTTTGTTTCGCAGCCTCAGCATACGGTACCAGTTTTCTGATGGGCGATGCCGGCATAACCTGCCCCCGCTGGCTTATGTTAAGCTTATTCATGCGGCAAACGTACTGAAGTATTTTTTCTTTTCTTCTATACATCAGAATTTTTCAACCTTACCATTCATCCCTGATAAAAGCAAAGTATCCTTTAAATTTTTAAAAATAAATAGGACATATAATGCATCCTTATAACTTCGTCACTCTTTAAAAAAAAACTATATGAGATCAATAGTGAAAATTGCCCTGCCGGCAGTTTTATCCATCACCATGTCTGTTACGATGGCTCAAAAAAACGATGTGGAGAAAAGCCAGAGCACCTTTGACCAGCACGAAGTTTTCAGTAATTTATTTTATCCCAATAATGGTAATGAATATAGAAGCGCTTCAGGAATGCCCGGTCCAAAATACTTTCAAAATTCAGCTGATTATAAGATTGCTGCAACCCTCGATACAGTTAAACATGAAGTGTCTGGTTCTGTAACCATTAATTATAAGAATAATAGCCCCGATGCACTGCCTTTTATTTGGTTGCAGGCAGACCAAAACATTTATCGCGAAGACAGCCGTTCCCAGGCAACATCGGCAACTACCGGAGGCAGGTTTGCTAATAAAACGTTTACCAAAGGCTTTGCCATTAAAACGGTTTCTGTAACGCAAAATTCAAAATCAACCACACCCGAATTTTCAGTAAACGATACGCGGCTTAAAATAAATTTGCCGGCAACGGTTTCACCAAACGGCGGTACTGTGCAGGTTAAAATAGATTATTCATTCGAAATACCGGAATATGGTACCGACCGAATGGGCAGGTTAAAAACAGAAAATGGCTGGATATATGAAATAGCACAATGGTACCCCCGCATGGCCGTGTATGATGATGTTGAAGGATGGAACAATTTACCTTACCTCGGTGCCGGGGAATTTTATCTTGAATACGGCGATTTCGATTATACAATTACCGCACCTGCAAATATGGTGGTGGTAGCTTCGGGTGAAATGGTAAATGCCTCAGAAGTATTAACCTCAAAAGCAATTAGCCGCCTGGCCCAGGCTAAGAAAAGCGATACCACTGTAATGATAAGAAGTAAGAGTGAACTGAATGATATGACTGCATACCCATCAGGTAAAGCAAATCTTACCTGGCACTTTACGTGTAAAAATGCACGCGATGTTTCATGGGCTGCATCCAAAGCATTTATATGGGATGCCTCCCAAATTAATCTTCCCAGCGGTAAGAAAGCCTTAGCACAATCAGTTTACCCTGTAGAAAGTGCGGGAGAAAACGCATGGTCGCGCAGTACAGAATTTGTGAAAGCCAGCATAGAACTAAACTCCGACTGGTACGAATACACATATCCCGTTGCAACCAATGTAGCCGGTGTTGTGGGTGGAATGGAGTATCCCGGTATTGTATTTTGCTCCTGGCAAAGTGAAGGCGAAGGTTTGTGGGGTGTAACGGATCATGAATTTGGCCATAACTGGTTTCCTATGATAGTTGGTAGCAATGAAAGAAAATACCCTTGGATGGATGAAGGCTTTAATACGTTCATTAACGATTTTTCTACCCGTAAATTCAACGATGGTGAATTTTACAGTAAGCACGATATGCATGAAGTGGCTTCATACCTTTTTAAAAAAGATGCGGATGCGCTTATTACTGCTCCTGATGTTATACAGCCAAATTTTCTTGGCATGGCTGCTTATTATAAACCTGCTATCGGTTTACATATTTTACGCAATTATGTGCTTGGAGAAAAAAGGTTTGATGAAGCTTTTAAAACTTACATAAAAAGATGGGCCTTTAAACACCCTACACCATGGGACTTTTTTCATACCATGGAGAATGTTAGTGGTGAAAACCTTTCATGGTTTTGGAAAGGATGGATTCTTAATAACTGGAAGTTAGATCAGGCTGTAAAAGAAGTGAAGTATGTTGATGGTAACCCTGCAAATGGTGCCCTTATTACCATTGAAAATAAAGAACAACTGGCATTACCTGTTCCCATAAAAATTTTATTGGAAGATGGTACCACAGATTCTCTTGTTTTGCCTGCCGAGATCTGGCAGCGTGGTTCAACATGGACATTTAAGCGCAATACAAAATCAAAAATTAAAACGGTTACCATAGACCCTTCGCATGATTATCCTGATGTAGATGCAACAAATAACTTTTACCAGACAGCACCACCAAAACCGGTGCCTGCCGGAACTACAGCAGCATCAGTTATTAATAATTATTTGTCAGCCATAGGTGGGCAGGATAAGGTTAAGAACATTAAAGATGTTTCACTAACCTATACAGGTGATGTGCAGGGACAAAATGTAGTTTTTGAGAAAAAGTATAAAATGCCCGATTTCTATTTGATGAATGTAACCTTGCCTGCCATGGAACTTACCGCATCAAAAATTCTGGTTAAAGGCGATAGTGTTAGCATGGTGCAAATGGGAATGCCATTGCCCGTGAGTGATGAAATGAAAACGGCATTAAAAGAGAACGCCTTACTTTTTCCTGAAATGGAATTCATTAAAAAAGGGTATACCATGGATCTTACGCCAATGATTCAGGAGGAGAATGGCGAGGATGTTTACGAGGTTAAAATTACCACGCCAACAGGTGGTGAAATAATTGAAAAATTCACCGTTGCTACCGGGCTTAAATCTATGGTAACTTCAAGTATGAAAGCACCTAATGGAGATAACCAAATGTCTTCCGTTATATTGGGAGATTACAGGGAAGTGAACGGTATAAAGTTCCCTTATAGCCAAACCATCAATAACCAGGGAATGGATATTGTATTAAAGGCTTCAGAAATTAAAATAAACAGCGGCTTAACAGCAGAGGATTTTAAATAAATATATCCCGTTAATAAAAGAAAGGCTGCCCTTACCCGGCAGCCTTTCTTTTGCCGGATCATCATCAACTGATTAATTTGTAAATTGCTTATAGTGAATACCAGTTATGAAAAAATTATTCCTGTTTGTTTTATTTATCTCTGCCATCATTAGCTTGAATGCGCAGGATGCTGCTACACTTCGTTCACAAAGAATAATGCTTCCAAATGGCTGGAGTCTTACTCCTGCAGGCTCTTCAATACCACTGGGCGATCTGCCCCTGAATATAGCCGTATCACCCTCAAAAAAATTTATAGCAGTAACCAATAATGGTCAAAGTAAACAAAGCATTCAGCTTATTTCTGCAAAAAGCAACATGCTGCTGCATTCGGTGGAGGTGAATAAAAGCTGGTATGGGTTAAAATTTTCTGCAGACAATAAATACCTGTATGCTTCCGGTGGTAACGATAACAGAATTTTGAAATATTCAGTTAAGAACAGTAAACTCGCATTGGCAGACAGTATTTTACTAGGAGAAAAATGGCCCGAAAAAATTTCACCGGCCGGTTTAGAAATAAATGATGGCAAACAGTTAATGTATGTGGTAACAAAAGAGAACAACAGTTTATATGTAATTGATTTGCGCACAAAAAAAACAATGCATGTTATTTCAATCGGGGCTGAAGCGTATACATGTTTATTATCGCCGGATAAATTGCAGCTTTATATTTCAGTATGGGGCGGCGATAAAGTGCTTATCTATAATACCACCCAAAACAAGGTGGTTGATTCAGTTGCGGTGGGCGATAACCCCAACGAGTTATGCCTAACAAAAAATGGACGCATACTGTATGTTGCCAATGCAAATGATAACTCAGTTTCTGTAATAGATGTTCAAAACAAAAAAGTAATTGAAACACTCGATGCTGCTTTATACCCGGCATCACCTGCGGGTTCTACAACAAATGGAATTGCCCTGAGCGAAAATGAACACACACTGTACATTGCTAATGCAGATAATAATTGTCTTGCCGTGTTCGACGTTGAAAATCCCGGCGCAAGCGAGTCTGAAGGTTTTATTCCCGTAGGTTGGTTCCCGACAAATGTAAAAGTTGTGGATGGAAATATTTTTGTAACAAACGGAAAAGGTTTCACTTCTTTCGCAAATCCCAATGGTCCGAATCCCTTAGGCAAAAAACAAAAATTAGGTTATCAGAAAGGAGATACTTCAACCATTAAAGAAGTACAATATATAGGTGGTTTATTTAAAGGAACATTAAGTAAAATTAAAGAGCCAACCGAAGAAGATCTCTCGTTGCTTTCAAAGCTCGTTTACGAAAACACTCCTTACAGTAATACATCCATGCAGGAGGATATAGCTGCGGGCAACCCCATTCCACGCAAAGTGGGCGATTCATCTCCTATTAAATATGTATTCTACCTCATAAAAGAAAACAGAACATACGACCAGGTTTTGGGGGATGTCAAGGAAGGAAATGGCGATCCGGAGCTCTGTTTATTTGGAGAAAAAATAACACCCAACCAACATGCCATTGCAAGAAATTTTGTGTTGCTGGATAATTTTTATGTGAATGGTGAAGTAAGTTCTGATGGGCACAACTGGAGCCTTGGTGCCTACGCGACCGACTACCTGGAGAAAACCTGGCCCACAGGTTATGGCGGTCGGGGCGGTGAATATGATGGAGAGGGCAACCGGGCTGTAGCAAACAATAAAAATTTTTTGTGGGATATGTGTAAAAAAGCCGGCGTTAGTTACCGTACATATGGCGAGTTTGTCGGAGAGAACGGTAAACCAAATCTTACCGTTCTGGAAGATCATTATTGCCCGTATTACACACCCTGGGACGAATCTGTTCGCGACACCACCAGAATAAACCAATGGAAGCGCGATTTCGATTCGCTGGTGGCTGTAAATGCTGTGCCTCAGTTAAGTACATTGCATGTGATCAACGATCATACACAAGGCTTAAGTAAGGGCAAGCCTACACCCTTTGCACATGTGGCAGACAATGACCATGCAGTAGGGATGTTTCTGGAACACTTAAGTCACAGCCCGGTATGGAAAGAGAGTGTTGTATTTATTGTTGAAGATGATGCGCAGGATGGGCCCGATCATGTGGATGCACACCGTACCACCGCCTATGTTGCCGGTGGTTTTGTAAAAAGAAATTTTGTGGATCATACCATGTATTCTACAACATCCCTTCTAAAAACCATTGAATTGATTTTAGGATTAGACCCTATGAGCCAGTACGATGCAGGGGCAACAAGTATGTGGCGCAGTTTTACAGGCACGCCTGATTTCACACCTTACACTACTAAACCTTTACAAGTCGATATTAATGAGGTAAACACTGAAGAAAGTGTGTGGCAACAGAAAAGTGAGCAGTTCGATTTTTCGAAAGAAGACAGGGCGCCAGACCGTGCCTTTACAGAAGTGATCTGGAAAGCAGTGAAAGGGCTTGATGCACCCGTGCCTGCCCCAAAAAGAGCGGCATTTGTAAAGGTTGTGGAGGGCGATGATTAATAATTAATCTTCATCGTCCGTTGCGCCTGAAGCAAATATTTGGTTTACCGCACCGCCCAGCATGGGAAATTTTTCCGTAACAAAATTGGCAATGCTTTCAATGCTTTTCTTCGCCTGTTCGGGAGTTACACCTGCCTCTTTTACGAGGCGCTGAATTAATTCGTCCATAGTTATTTTTTTGAAAGATAATTATAAGCACTGTTACAAAAATGAAGGCGATGAAAATTACTTCTCATCGCCTTTCCCATCCATAAAGAAAACAAAAAACACATTTTTTATGCAACCTTCAATATGCTTAATTTGCTCTTATTAAATTTCTTTTCGGCATACTCTTCAGTTATGGTAAGTTCTTTCACTCCGCTGCCGGGTAAGTTCGAACATAGCATCGGTTAGAATGTTTTCGCAAATACTTCTTAAACCCCTTGCACCTAATTTATATTCAAGTGCTTTCTTCACCATAAAGTCATACACCTTTTCTTCTATTTTAAGTTTTATGCCTTCCAGCTCAAACAACTTGGTAAATTGTTTTATTAAACTGTTTTTAGGCACCGTTAAAATGCTGCGAAGTGTTTCTGCATCCAACGGATCCAGATGTGTGATCACCGGTAAACGACCCAGTAATTCAGGTATCAAACCAAAATTTTTAAGGTCTTGTGCGTTTATAAACTGTAAAAGATTTTTGCGTTGTTCTTCCTGCTCGCTTTTATTTACTTTAAACCCGATTGCGTTGGTATTAATTCTGCGGGCAATTATTTTATCTACACCGTCGAATGCTCCGCCACAAATAAACAAAACATTACTGGTGTTTACTTTCACCATTTTCTGTTCGGGATGTTTGCGTCCGCCCTGCGGTGGTACCAATACTTCTGTTCCCTCCAGCATTTTTAATAATCCCTGCTGAACACCTTCGCCGCTAACATCACGTGTAATAGATGGGTTATCTCCCTTGCGTGCTATTTTATCTAATTCATCTATATAAACAATACCTTTTTCTGCTGCCTGAATATCGTAATTACAAGCCTGCAATAAACGGGTTAGCATGCTTTCTACATCTTCACCAACATAACCTGCTTCCGTAAATACTGTTGCATCCACTATAGCGAAAGGCACATTTAGTAATCGCGCAATGGTTTTTGCAAGTAAGGTTTTACCTGTACCGGTTTCGCCAACCATAATGATGTTGCTTTTTTCAATTTCAACTTCTTCTGTTTGCTGTTTGCGTGTAATTCTTTTATAGTGATTGTATACAGCCACACTCAACACCTTTTTAGCATCATCCTGGCCAATAATATACTGGTCAAGAAATTCTTTTATTTCAATTGGTTTACGAATGTTGAACCTGTATTGGGTAGTGTATTGTTCTTCGCGAAGCTGAAGTTCCTGGGCAATGATTTCCTGCGCATGCTCTACGCAGTTCTCACAAATGTGACCTTCCTGCCCTGCAATAAGGATCTTAACCTCATCGCGGCTTCTGCCGCAAAAAGAACAATGAAGATTAGTTTGCTTCGCCATATTAAATAAAGAGAATATTTCATTCCCTCCTTGCAAAGGTAATGAACTTGTTATTAAAATAGGGGAAACGGAACCCGTATGAGGGTATGATAAAAGTTAAAGCTTATCCAGCAATTTATCTACGATTCCATATGCCACTGCCTCTTTGGCATCCATCCAATAATCGCGGTCGAAGTCTTTCATGATCTGTTCTACCGTTTTGCCGCAGTTGTCAGCCAATATTTTTGCACCCAGGTATTTGGTTTTTTGAATTTGTGCCGCCTGTATTTCTATATCTGCAGAATTTGCCTGGTAATGCCCGCCCAGGCTAGGCTGGTGGATCATGATTTCTCCATGAGGAAATACATAACGCTTACCTTTTACGCCTGCACTAAGAAGAATAGAACCCATACTTGCGGCTAAACCCATACAAACCGTACTAACCGGGGATTGGATTAAACGCATGGCATCATAAATAACCATACCGCTGGTAACCATACCTCCCGGGCTGTTAATAAACAGTTTTATTTCTTCGCCAGGTTTATCTGCATCGAGTAATAACAGCTTGCTTACAATTTCCCTGGCAGTTTTGTCTTCTATTACACCCCATAGGTATACTGCTCTTTTTTCAAGGAACAGTTGTTCCATCTTTTTGGTTAGAAATGAACTTTGATCATTCTTCTCTTCCTTTTTATCTTCTTCCTCTTCTTCGTTGTTCCTTATAAAAGTTCGCTGTTTTCTATAGATCATATATGTTATTTCAAAAAATGAATGATTGATTTTTAATAAATGGAATTTATGGTTTCATTTCTTTTTTAGGATTTACAACCAGAACCTCATCTACTAAACCATATTCCTTGCTTTCCTGCGCACTCATCCAAAAATCGCGGTCGCAATCTTTGGCAACTGCTTCAATTTCTTTTCCGGTGTGGTAACTAATGATGGTATATAACTCCTGTTTCACTTTCCTTATTTCTTTTGCAGTGATCTCAATATCGGTTGCCTGCCCGCTAATTGCCCCGGATGGCTGGTGTAACATAACGCGGCTGTGTTTCAACGCACTTCTTTTTCCTTTAACACCTGCACACATTAAAATGGCACCCATACTGGCTGCTATACCCGTGCAAATAGTGGCAATATCCGGGCTTACAAACTGCATGGTATCATAAATACCTAAGCCGGCATACACACTGCCGCCAGGGCTGTTAATATACATTTGAATATCCCGGCCACGGTCGCTGCTATCTAAAAACAGTAATTGTGCAGTAACAATATTGGCTACATAATCATCAATAGGTTCACCAAGAAAAATAATCCTGTCCATCATTAAACGGCTGAATACATCCATGCTGGCTACATTCAGCGGGCGTTCTTCAATAATATAAGGAGTAAGGTTGGTTACATTATGCTGTTTATAACTGTGCAATCCCGCACTGCTCATTCCCATGTGCTTCACTGCGTATTTCTCAAATTCTTTTCCAAAATCCATAGTTTACTTTATTTAAGCGATGAAGGTAAGCGATTTACTTTTTCGTTGGCTAATCACCAAATACCATGCAACCTGTTTTTTGTAGACAAAAGGGCAGGGGCACAGGCATAGTTATAACTTAGTTTTCATTTGAATTAAGGTAGCTAAGGCATTCATCTACCATATTGGCGCTGCCAATATATACCGGCGTTCGTTGGTGCAGGCTTCCAGGCTCTATATCCAGTATGCGTTTAACGCCGCTCGAGGCTTTACCGCCCGCAACTTCCATAATAAATGCGAAAGGGTTGCATTCATACATGAGGCGAAGTTTGCCTTCCGGTTTTTTTGCCTTTCCGGGATACATAAATATCCCTCCTTTTATTAAGGTGCGGTGCACATCTGCCACCATACTGCCTATATACCTGTTGGTATAGGGTCCGCCGGTTTCGCTGGTTTTGCCCTGGCACGCAGTGATATAATTTTGCACCTTTTTATCAAACTGAAAAAAATTACCATGGTTAACAGAATAAATTTTTCCTGTTGGCGGGCATTTTATGTCGGGATGGCTAAGGCAATATTCTCCAATTGACTGATCGAGGGTAAAACCATTTACTCCCCGCCGGGTGCCATAAACCAGCATGGTAGAAGAGCCGTATACAATGTATCCAGCTGCAACCTGCCTGATGCCGGGCTGCAGAAAGTCGGTAATATTACACGGTTTGCCCAGTTCACTTATGCGGCGATAAACACCAAAAATAGTTCCGATAGAAACGTTGGTATCTATGTTGGTGCTGCCATCCAGCGGGTCGAACATTACCACGTATTTGCTGTTGTTGCTCACTTCATCATTAAACACCACAATGTCATCCATTTCTTCACTGCCAATACCGGCGCAACTAATACCGTGCTGCAGCACACCTATTAGCTGGTTGTTCGCTAAAACATCCATCTTTTTTACATCTTCACCCTGTATATTGGTAGTGCCTGCATCGCCAAGAATATCAACCAGCCCGGCCTTGTTCACTTCAACATTTATACGTTTGCTTGCAAGGCCAATATCACGCAATAAATTACTCAACTCACCTGTGGCATTGGGTATTTTTCTGAATTGCTGAATGGTAAATTCATCCAATGTTAAAACCTGCCTGTTAACAGTCATTAGCGAATCGTTTATAGGCAAAACTAACAACCATTCTGCATTATGGATATTATCTTTGCCCGCTTTTAAAAATTGTATCAAGATATAACCTGAAGTATGAAAGTTTTCAAATTTGGTGGTGCGAGTGTTAATTCGGTTGAAAGAATTAAAAATGTGGGAAACATCATTAACCTGTTTAATAATGATCATTTAATGATCATTATTTCGGCGATGGGAAAAACCACCAATGCGTTAGAGAAGGTGGCCGAATCTTTTTATGAAGGAGATAGGCAGGCTGCGTTAGACCTGTTTAATACCGTTAAGCAAAGCCATTTGCAAACTGCTAAATATTTGCTCGTTACCAGGTACAATGCATGTTTGGAACAGCTTGAAGGTTTTTTTACCGAGGTTGAATGGTTGCTTAACGATAAACCTGTTCGCTCGTTCGATTATTATTACGACCAGATCGTTTGCATGGGCGAATTACTGAGCACATGTATTGTAAGCCATTACCTGAATGAAGCCGGAATAGAAAATAAATGGGTAGATGTGCGGGATATAATACGCACAGATAATAATTTTCGCGAAGCGGTTATAGACTGGCAGGTAACAGAACAAAAAACCAATGCCATTCTGCAATATGCAACTGAGAAAGGAAGGAAATACTTAATCCACGTATATACATAACCCAGGGTTTTATTGGCAGTACCGATGAGAATGAAAGTACTACGCTTGGCAGGGAAGGAAGTGATTTTACCGCTGCCATTTTTGCCAACCTGCTCAATGCAGAAAATCTGACCATTTGGAAAGATGTGGAAGGTGTAATGAGTGCCGATCCGAAAAAATTTCCCGATGCTGTTTTTCTGAATGAGCTAAGCTTTGACGAGGTGATTGAGATGGCTTATTACGGTGCGCAGGTTATTCACCCGAAAACTATAAAACCCCTGCAGAATAAAGGCATACCCCTGTTGGTAAAATGCTTTTTAGATCCATCGCTTCCCGGTACACACATTTATAAAAAGGATGCTAAGAATTTGCCCCCTATCGTCATCATAAAACAAAACCAGGCCATACTGCACCTGCACAGTAAAGACTTCTCTTTCGTAGGCGAAAAGCCCATGAGTAATCTGTACGATATTTTTATTAAACACAAGTTTAAACCCAACCTTATACAAACCGGGGCCATCAGCGTGCAACTATGTTTCGACGACCGCGAAGACAAGATCGAACAACTAGCAGCTGAGGCTGCTGAAACATTTGATGTGGAGGTCGAAAAAGGATTGCAGATGCTAACCATCCGTCATTTTAATAATGACCTGTTGCATAAAATGCTCGACGGCAACGAGACGGTGCTGCGCCAGCAAACTAAAGAAACTGTGCAGGTTGTGTTCAGGTAATTTGCTTTGATGCACCCTTAATAAGCTTTCAGCGCCTTTTTAGGCTTTAACGGATGATTCGTTGGCATGTTCGGCCGGTTCGTTGACGAGTTCGGCCGTTCGGTTGATGTGTTCGAAAGGTTTGTTGGGCGTGTTCGGCCCGTCCGTTGGTGTGTTCGCACGATCCGTTGACATATTCGCACGATCCATTGACGTGTAGGGAAGTTTCGTAGACGTGTTCGGAAGGTTCGAGTACGTGTTCGCAACGTCCGGAAACCGGCACTAAAGCCTCAAAACGAATATTTCTAACATTAAAATACTTCGGGAAAAAGCATGGCTGGCCGCCTACATTTCCGTTCTTTATCCAACGGTTTTTGTATACGTATAATTATCTTTAGGAACCTCTAAACAATTCCCATGCTTGTTGTACCCACAAATAAAAATACCATTAGTTACAAGTGGCTGGTGTTTTTATTACTAAGTATTTGTGCCTGCAGGGTAGCGTTGGTACCGCCGTACGATGCTGCTCTTGAACAACAGATACTTCAAACAAGCAAGGCTTCAGACATGCTGTACCTTACTATGATTGATGCAGACAGCCATCATAAATCTTACGAAGATTTCTCTCAACAGTATTTACTTATTGAAGCAGATATTAATTCCATTCTGTTAAGTAATGAGGCCCGCCCGAAGGGCGATGAAATGGCCGCCAGTGTAAAACTGCTGCGCAATTATTTCGTTAAGGCAAAGGAAGATCATAAAAAAAGAGGTGTGTTGAATGATGCCGAACTAATGATCTATAATGAGCAGCTTAAAGGTTTTTGGATGCCGGTGCTTATGCAGGAGCGTGCCTTACGCAATGCCAAATTTTAAAATTTAACCGTATGCAAATAGACATGAACGCGGTCTTTTCTCAAATGAAGGATGCTATAAAATTTGAAGTAAGAGAGGGCTGGCAGCAGGCAAAATCGGGCACAGCCAGTTTTTTTCAAAAACGCGCAGAAAGAATGGAAATGATGGCAAATATGCGTATTCAAAACAAGGTTACGGAAGAATTTTTCCAGGAAAGATTATTAGATGAACGCGATATATTGGCATCCGAATTACATACGATTTCCATGGTATCTAAAGTGGCGTCACAGAATGCCGCAAATGCTGCTATAGACGTTCTTGAAAAGGCAATTAAAAATGCTGCACGGGTGTGGTAGAATCAGTGTACGACAGCATTGTATATTTTTTCAATAATTTCTACCGTTTTCATAGATGCAGCAGCGTTTGTTTGGGTTTGTCTGCCCGAGCGAATGTGGTCTGTTACATGCTCATACACTTTATGGTGGTTGCTCATAGAACCTTCATAATTTCCATAATTATTCGCTGCCATGCCCGGCTCTTCACAATCAATAGAAAAGTTATCTATAAACTGGTAGCTTAACTCGTTTAAATACTGCCCGCCGATTTTAACCGTTCCTTTTCGACAAAAAATTGTTATGGAACCTTCCATGTTTTTTTTAAAACTGTTCACGTTAAAATGCATGGTTGCCAGAGCACCATTCGTATGTTTAGCTGCAACCACCACGGTATCGGCAAAATCTATCATGCCTTTATGGGCAAGGTTACTTTGCAGGCCATATACGATGTCAACATCCCCTGCAAACCAGTACATCAGGTCTATAAAATGACTGAACTGTGTATACAATATGCCACCATCCATTTGGCGGGTACCTTTCCAGTTATTACTGTAATAGCTTTCATCACGGTTCCAGAAACAGTTAAGCTGAAGGCTTAATATTTCTCCCAGTCTTCCTTCATCCAAAGCTTTTTTTACGGCCACTACCGGTGGGTTATAGCGGTTTTGTTTAACTATAAATAATTTTTTGCCGGTGGTTTCCGAGGCTTGGATCATTTTAATGCAGTCATTGCTGCTTATAGCCATGGGCTTTTCGCATAAAACGTGTTTGCCTGCATTTAGGCATACTATTGTTTGGGAACTGTGTAAACCATTAGGTGTGCAAATGGCCACAGCATCAATTTCAGGTTCGGATGCCAGCATTTGTTCTAAAGAAGTGTAAGAATTGCCGCCGAAGTTTTTGGCAAGGGCGGCAGCTTTTTCTTCCACTATGTCGCAAACGGCTAAAAGGTGCCCGTAGTTTTTAACCTGTTCTGCATGCCTGCCGGCTATATTGCCGCATCCTAT
The DNA here is from genome assembly GCA_963806425.1 of uncultured Bacteroidota bacterium. Lineage (GTDB taxonomy): Bacteria > Bacteroidota > Bacteroidia > Chitinophagales > Chitinophagaceae > JBBRBB01. Next base: position 108,573 of record CAWDYB010000006.1, read on the forward strand.
AATGGCAAAGTTCACATCCCTCATTATGTACATCAATTAAAAAAGCAATATACTTTAAGTATCATGGCTGGTAAAAAAGAATAAAATGCAAAGAATGTATATTGATTTTGGAGCGATACAACCCACGGGTTATTTTTGCCGACTATTGGGGAACTAGCTCAGCTGGCTAGAGCGCTTGCATGGCATGCAAGAGGTCAGGGGTTCGACTCCCCTGTTCTCCACAAAAAGTCATCCGCAACATTGGGGATGACTTTATTTTTAGCAGCAGGGTTAACCTGCCAATATTGCGAAAAACCTATGTTGGCAGATTATTTGAAAAACTATTAATCAATTATTTAAGATATGGCAGAACAAGAAATAAAACAGAATACAGGCGAGAAAGTTTCAGCTTCCCAGGATTTTGGTATCAATGCTGACGAAAATGCAGCCGGAACCTCACATTTAAATGAGCCTGTTGCAGAAGATGGTGAATTAGACAAATTAAAAACAGAATTAGAGCAGCAAAAAGACAAATACCTGCGCCTTTTCGCAGAATTTGATAATTTTCGCCGTCGCACCGCACGCGAAAAGGTAGAACTTATACAAACCGCGGGTAAAGACGTAATTGTAAGCCTGCTCGATGTAATGGACGACCTCGACCGCGCTGAAAAACAAATGCAGCAGGTAACGGATATTGAGCAGTATAAACAGGGCATTATGCTCATATTTAATAAACTGAGAAATAATTTGCAATCTAAAGGTGTTAAAGCAATGGAAAGTCTTCATGAGGAGTTTGATGTTGAAAAGCATGAAGCCATTACGGAGATACCTGCCCCCTCGGAAGACCTGAAGGGTAAAGTGGTAGATGAATTACAAAAGGGCTACCTGTTAAACGATAAGATTATTCGGTTTGCAAAAGTGGTGGTAGGTAAATAAAACAGTTTGAGCCATTCAAACCATAACCTGGGTTAATAATTACTAATGACAAAGAGAGATTTTTACGAAATTCTTGGGGTATCAAAGTCATCTACAGCCGAAGAAATAAAAAAGGCGTACAGAAAGGTTGCTATGCAATACCATCCCGACCGTAACCCGGGCGATAAAGAGGCTGAAGAAAAATTTAAAGAGGCGGCAGAGGCTTACGAAGTATTAAGCGATGCAGATAAAAAATCGAAATACGACCGCTTCGGGCACCAGGCATTCAGCGGTCCGCAAGGTGGTGGGTTTAGCGGGAATATGAATATGGATGACATATTCAGCCAGTTTGGAGATGTTTTCGGCGATGATATATTTGGCAGTTTTTTTGGTGGCGGCGGTGGTCGCCGGGGAGGCAGCGGAGGCCGTGGTTCACGGGGCGTTAGAGGCAGTAACCTCAGGGTTAAGCTCAAGCTTAATTTCGAAGAAATGAGCAAGGGCGCCAGCCGTAACATAAAAATTAAAAAATATGTCACCTGTACTACCTGCGATGGCAATGGCGCAAAAGACAAGGGCAGCATTCAAACATGTAAAACATGTGGTGGCAACGGCCAGGTAAGAAAAGTAACCAATACTTTTTTAGGGCAGATGCAAACCGTTACAACATGTACAGATTGTAACGGGCAGGGCACCACCATCACATCAAAATGCCCCGCCTGTAAAGGCGAAGGAAGGGTTTATGGAGAAGAAACCGTTAACGTTAATATACCCCCCGGTGTGCAGGAAGGCATGCAACTAAGCCTGAATGGTAAAGGAAATGCAGGCGAAAGAGGCGGGATGCCAGGCGACCTTATTATTCTTATTGAAGAAGAGCAACATAAAGAATTGCAGCGTGAAGGATTGAATGTTGCCTATGAATTGCACATCTCTATTCCCGATGCTATTTTTGGAACACAACTCGAAGTGCCAACCATAGACGGCAGGGCAAAAATTAAAATACCACCCGGCACACAAAGCGGAAAAATATTCAGGTTAAAAGGCAAAGGTTTTCCGGAGGTCAACGGGTATGGAAAAGGCGACCAGTTAATACATGTAAACGTCTGGACCCCTCAACACATTACCAATGAAGAAAAAGAAATGCTGGAAGCATTAAGTAAAAGCCCCAATTTTAAACCTCAGCCTGCAAAAAACGAAAAATCATTTTTCGAAAAAATGAAAGAAGCATTTACCTGATAATGTTAATTAAGATTTAATAACTTATAACCGTTTAAGCGTAACCATTACCGTTACGCTTTTTATTTTTACAGTAAATTTGCTGTTTTCTTATCTGCACCCTTTGTAAAATATATCCACAAAACCCTGTTTAAACATTTGATTTATTTGTTGTTGTGAAAGCTTTGGCAGTATCATACTGATGCTTATACCTACTTTCGCAAAATTTCGTAAATATATTTTTCTATTTGATTATGGAATACACTGCCAGTGATGAAGAACAAGCTATCGAAAACACCCGCTCAGATTTTGATTTAAGGGCCATCGTCGCCAATTTCCGTGCAAAATGGTATTGGTTCTTTATCTCAGTTATATTATGTGGTGTGTTGGCCTTCTTGTACCTGCGGTATTCCACCCCCACCTATAAAATAAGTGCCAAGCTGTTGGTTAACGACAATTCAGGCGGCTCGGGTGCCAGCGAAGCCAGCCTGCTTTCAGACCTCGGATTGTTTTCAACCCAAAGTAATGTAAACAACGAAGTACAAATACTAAAGTCAAAAACGCTGTTGTTCAGGGTTATTGACAATTTACAATTGAATGTTACCTACCTGGGGCAGGGCGATGTTAAAACGAAAGATTTGTATAACCGCACACCCTTCGCCATAACCTTTTTAAATAACAAGACCCATCAGTTGAAAGAGGGTGAAATTTTGCATTTCGATGCCAGTGTTAGTGCTACTGGTGTAAAGTTGCACAACCAGCAGGTTTCATTAAATGCAAATTTTGGGGATACTATTCAGGCAACCTTTGGAACATTTTTCGTAACAAAAACAGGCAATCCCTTAAAAGATGATCTTTTATATGGCGTGGATATTATTTCACCGGATTATGCATTTTCCCTGCTCTATCCCAACTTTTTAATAACTGTTACAAATGATGATGTTACAACTATAGACCTGACTTACTCTACAGCGGTTCCTGAAAAAGGCACTGATATCTTAAACAATCTTATTGCTGTTTATATAAAATCGAATATAGACGAAAACAACAGGGTGGCAGACAGCACCATCACTTTTATAGACAGCAGGCTAAATATTGTAATGAATGAATTGAACAATATTGAGCAGCAGATCTCCAGCTTTAAATCTGCCAACAGTTTAACCGATATAGCAGAACAAAGCCGCCAGCTTGTAACCGTAAATACAGAATTGCAGAAACAACTTTCGCAGCAGTCTGTTCAGGTTGAAGTAATAGAATCGCTTGAAAAGTATTTAATGGATGAAAAGAATAACAAGCGCATAATGCCTACTACAGCCCCTATTCAAGACCCCTCGTTTATAGCATTGCTCGATAAATACAACAACCTTCAGTTACAAAGAGAACAACTGTTATCTAACAGTACAGAGGCAAACCCATCCGTTAAAAATATTGATGCGCAGCTTGTTTCCCTACGGGGCGACCTTGTTCGGTCTATGGGCTCTTTTAAAAGGGCATTGCAGGCACAGCAAAGAGAATTGGTTAGAACAAATTCGCAAACCAGCGGAATGATAAAACAGGTGCCTGCCCAGGAAAAAACTTTTCTTGAATATAGCCGCCAGCAAAACATTAAACAGGAGCTGTATTTATACCTTTTGAAGAAACGCGAAGAAACTGCTGTGTCGCGTTTCAACAATGTTGCACCTGTGCGCATACTAGATAAGGCCAGGAGCGATGCATTTCCTTTTTCTCCCAATAAAATGCTTATTATTTCAACTGCATTGTTAATAAGTCTTTTCTTTCCCGCCATTGTATTGTTCTTTAGAGAATATTTCAATAACCGCATAACCAATGAAGATGATGTTGCAAAAATTACCAAAGCACCGGTTGCCGCACTCATCTCTCATAATCATTCAGACAAATCTCTGGTCGTCGATGAAAAATCGCGAAGTGCCATTGCAGAACAGTTTAGAAGCCTGCGCAGCAACCTGCAATTTTTGCTTGCCGGCAGTAAAGGAAAATCTATTTTATTAACCTCGAGTATGAGCAGCGAAGGAAAATCTTTTATTGCCATGAACCTGGGGAGCGTGCTGGGCATTTCCGGAAAAAAGGTGCTGTTGCTAGAGTTCGATCTGCGTAAACCAAAGCTTTCGCAGTATTTAGGAAAAGATAATTCAAACGGGTTCTCAAATTACATAGTGGGCGATGTGGCTTTAAAAGATTTAATTGTTCCATCTGGCATACATCCGAATGTTTACCTCGTTAATTCCGGCCCTATGCCCCCAAATCCGTCAGAAATATTAATGCATGAAAAAGTGAATGAATTGATGGATCATGCTCGGCGTGAATTTGATTATATAATTATAGATACCCCACCCATTGGTTTGGTTTCCGATGCACATACCCTTGCAAAGTATGCTGATGTAATTCTCTATGTTGTTAGACAAAATTTTACCACAAAGTACCAGGTAAAAATTGTGGAGGATATGCGGCTAAACAAAAAAATGAAGAATATAAATGTTGTTCTTAACGATGTAAGAAGGAAAGCCGGTTATGGTTATGGATCAAAATATGGCTATGGATACGCATATGGCTACGGTTATGGAAATGCCTATGGTGATAATGGCGGGTATTACGAAGAAAACGGTCAGTCCGAAACAAAAAAGGGTTTCAAAAATCTGCTAAAAAGAAATAAGAACGGGTAATACCGTGTATATCACCGGTATGTATTTCTGAGCGATGACAGCACTAATATTAAAATTAAAGAAGCTTGTTCTTGGTAATAATGAGTATGATGGGTTATTTAAGTCTGCTTCTTACTCCATGCTTATTAAACTGCTTGCAATTGGTGCAACATTTTTAATGAATATTGTTTTCTCCAGGGCATTGGGCGCAGAAGGAATTGGTGAATTTTTTCTTGTATTAGGCCTTGTAACTATTCTTTCAACCATTGGCAAACTAGGTTTCGACCGCCCTGTGTTGCGCTATGTTGCTGCGTTTGCTTCAAAGAACGAATGGGGCAAAGTAAAAGCCGTGCAACGCTTCGCCTTTTCAACCGTTGGTTTGTGTACCCTTGGCGCATCTGCAGTATTGTTTTTTCTTGCGCCTTTTTTGGCAGATAAGGCCTTTCATCAACCGGGGCTTGCATTTAACATACAGTTGTTTTCTATAGCCATTGCACCTTTATCAGTAATTCAAAACACCGGCGAATCATTAAAGGGAATTGGCAGGGTGCAGCTCTCGCAATTTTTGTACGATGCAACTTTACCCTTACTGGTTGTTTTAATATTTTTTTTGTGGCCCTACAAAACCGGTGCTTCTGCTATTTATGCATATATAATTGCAGCCGTTATTGTTTTTTTCACAACCCAGGTTGCATGGGTTACTTCTTTAAAAAAATATAAACCCGTTATTGTTGAAATTAATAAAAAGGAAATCTGGCAAAGTGCATTTCCTGTTTTTTTAACCACCCTGTTTCAACTTGTTATTACATGGATGCCTACATTGTTAATGGGTATTTGGTCAACCAATGAAAATATTGGCATTTATGAAGTTGCCAGAAGAATTGCGCAGCTTGTTACTTTATTCCAGATAGTAATGTATAGCAACCTCGCACCCCGCATTTCTGCCATGTATGTAAAAGGGCAGATATATGAGATTGAAAAAATTTGCATAAAGTCTACAAAGTTTATTGTAGCGCTGTCGTCACCCATTATTCTTGCTTTTATTTTGCTTCCCCAATTTTTTATGGATCTTTTCGGAGATGATTTTAAAGGCGGTGGTTTGCTTTTAACCATTTTGGCGCTTGGGCAGTTAATAAATGTAATAACGGGTCCTGCCGGGGTTACATTAATGATGTGCGGCAGAGAAAAAAAAATGCGCAACAATGCCCTTATTTCTTCAGTTAGTTTATTGGTTTTAAGTGTAATACTTATACCAAAAATGGGTGCATTGGGCGCTGCAATATCTACAGCCTCTGTTATTATGATCCAAAATAGTATTGCAGCAATCTATTTGTATAGAGAGCTTGGCATAGTGGCGTTACCTTATTTAAACCGCCTTATAAAAAAGCCACGCGACTTATAACATGTTTAGAAACCCGAACCATACAAATCAAACCTTATCAAAATGGATGCTTCCATTGGCAGGTATATTGGCGGTGATGTTTATTGTATATAGTTTTTTCATTACTGTTGATAGCCTCATGTTTCTCGCGTACGCTGTGGGGTGCAGTTTTATTTTTATTGGTTACCTGGCATATTCTTCTAAAAGCTATTTTCATCATCCATTTATTTTTATACTATTCACTGTTTTTATTGGTGTAACACTGCGTGCTTTTTTAATGGTTAATGACTCTGGCGATGATCCACGCATTAACGACATGTTTCTTCGAAATCAGCCCGTGCCCTTTTTTGTAATGCCGGCCTTTATGTTATTTACAGGCTTTATTGTTTTCATTATCGGATATTTTATTACGCGTTCAAAAATAAATTTCAACAGGTATAAACTTTACCGCCGTGATTATAACTGGCACCAGCAAAGGTTATATATATTAATAGCCGCCTTTTTTATTGTGGCTATTGTGGGCATTATTTTGTTTTTGCGTGCTATGGGTATCACTTCAATATTGAGTGATATATCAGGTAAGCGGTTTTTAAAAGTAGAAGGGGCGGAAAGTTATTTAACCACCAGCTTTAGCTATTACAGGCTTATGGTAGATTTTATAAAACCTGCCATGTACATTTTTATTCTGAATTTTATACTTGAAAAAAAGCGGATATTATCACTGCACGGCCTCATTTTGCTATTACTGGTTTTGGGCAATTTATTTTTTCCTTTTTTTACCAGCAGCCGCAGCGACCTGCTTACAATTTTTCTAAATGTACTTATAATTGTAAGCCTTACAGGTAAATTAAAAGCACGGTTGGTTTTGCCTTTGATCATTGTTCCGGTTTTGTTATTCAATATCATTACTTTGCTGCGACCTGCAGGTACCGTTACTACCGAAAACACCGGGATAAGTGTTTTTGATCCGTTTATTTTCAATAAAAATTTACTGGATATTTCAAAGACGGGACATATTATTAATGGTGTTCCCGAAAAGATGAATTTTATGTATGGCACCTCTTTCCTGAGTGTTATATATTCACCCATACCAAGAGTTTTATGGCCGCAGAAACCTGCGGTTTCCATTGGTAAAGATATTTCGCATAAAATTTATGGTTTAAGCAATAAAGTGCAGGCAGGTATTCCACCGGGCATTGCTGCAGAATTATTTTTGAACTTTGGATATGCAGGCATTTTAATTGGTTTCTTTTTAATTGGTATGTTGTTGAAATGGCTGTATAGCGGGTTTGAGTTTGCAAAAGGAATGAATAAAAATCGCGTGATATTGTATACAACTATCGTGGTGGATATCACTATCACATTATTCGGCAGTTCTATAAATCAAACCCTGGTAGGTGTTGCACAGGCTTACATTCCAATGTACATAGCATTAAAAATTATTACAGATTATTCATCGAAACCTGCGTTTAAAGCAGTGCGAAGGTAGAGCATTATGAAAGATAGCCGGAGTGCATTAAGCAAAAAAGTCGCCGCCCTTAAACGCAGGTTTATGTGGTTTGCAGCATCGGGTATGTTAGACCTGGTTCTTGTATCCGAATTTCCTAAATCGGGTGGTACGTGGTATTGCCAGATGCTTTCAGATTACTTGCACCTCCCTTATCCCCGGAACAAAATGCCCCGGTTGCAAAAAAGCATTTTACATGGGCATTTTTATTATCATAAAAACTTTAATAAACCAGTTTGTGTGTTGAGGGATGGCAGGGATGTTATGGTTTCTTATTATCATCATTTATACAATGGTAATAATGTTATGCAGGAAAGTGTGGTAAGTAAAAACCGCGCAGCAGCACCATTTCAAAATTTTGAAAATATTCAGGAGAACATGCCGCGGTTTATTGAATATATGTTCACGAAGTATACCATGGCAGGTAAAAAATTTACATGGAATGGTCTTACCAATAGCTACTTCGATAAAGAAGGTGTAGTGGTTGTAAAATATGAATCGCTGTTACAAAATGCCGCAGGCGCACTGGGTGAAAGCATACAGCGATTGCTGAATGAAACGCCTGATTTTGCAAGGCTTGAACAAACTGCTAAAAAGTTTTCTTTTGAGCATGTTACAAAGCGTAAACCCGGCGAGGAAGACATTAAAAGTTTTTTAAGAAAAGGCATTGCCGGCGACTGGAGAAATAATTTATCGAGAGAAGCCTGTGAAGTGTTTGATTTTTATGCAGGCTCAGACCTTATAAAATTTGGTTACGAAAAAGACCGCAACTGGTATTAATGTTAAACATGGAAAAACAGCAATCAGCATATTTAATTATTGCAGGTACAAATAAAGCGGCCACTACATCTTTTTTCAATTACCTCGCGGCACATCCGCAGGTTTGTCCGGCCTATATAAAACAAACCTTTTTCTTTCTTGATAAATCCTGGCAGCGCTCATTAAACCTTCGTTCTTTATACGATCACTCCAAAGGCTTTCAACAATATGATCTTTTTTTCAGGGATTGTTCAGATGCAAAATACAGGCTCGAGGCATCACCTGAATATATGTATGCACCAGGATCCCCTGCGCGTATTCATGATTTTCTAAAAACCAATAACGGCAGGGTTATTTTTATTTTGCGCGACCCGGTACAGCGGTTCATTTCTTTATTTAATTATGGAAAACAACAGGGGATTATTGGTAAGCAGGAAACATTCCCCGGTTTCATGAAGAAAAGCATGGCTTATACCGGCAATTCAAACACCAGTCTTATGGCCTACCAGACAGGCTTTTACAGCGGGTACGTGCAGAACTATATTTCACTGTTCGGTAAACAAAATTTAAATATTTACTTCTACGAGAATCTAAAGGCAGATCCTTTAAAGTTCATGCAACATGTGTCTGAAAATTTGGGATTGGATGGTAACTTTTATTCTTCATTTAATTTTACAAAAAATAACCAAACCATTTCTACACGCAGCTCATCCCTGGCTATGATTTACAAATTAGGTCGAGGTTTACTGATAGATAGAGGGTACAAAAGCAGGGTAGGATACAATGCCGCCATGGTTCTAAAGAAATATGTTACACCTGTTTACCGAAAATTAAATACGCAAAGTTTAAATAAGGAAGAAGTTGTAAGCGTGGAAGCAATACAACAATTAACAGAGGCATATAAAAAAGACAGGGATAAGTTGCATCAGTTAACCGGGCTTCAGGTACCCTGGTGAAAATGAATAAATATTAATGCGAATCATAAATATTATACGCGATGTGCAACCCATAAGAATGGGGGTGATTATGGCCGCTACAAGGGCAGCGGAAGACTTGCAAAAAACATTTGGTGTAACTTCTGAATTATGGTTTCAGGGGCATGATCACGGGTTCGCATTTGAATACGTTACAATGGTTTCTTTAAAAAGTAAATCTGTCGCCTGCCTAAAAAACATGATGCAGAAAAGAAACTTAAATGCTGATAATGATCTCATCATAACGCACAGTCCATGGGGGTTTCAGACCGCCTGGGGAAGCTATTTAAAACGCAAAGGATTTAAATGGATCTTTACTCCTCATGGAACGCTTGAACCGTGGAGCTTATCAGAAAAATGGCTCAAGAAAAAAATATACTGGTTGTTATATGAAAGAAGGCATCTTGTCAAATCCGATGGTATATTAACGCTTAGCACTCCCGAAAATGCCAGTATTAAAAAATTATTTCCCGGAAAAAATTTTATTTGCATTCCCACCGGTGTTAAAACATCAACCCTTATACAGCATCAACCCCAAACTAATCCCCGGTTGTTTTTATTTATGTCGCGCCTGCACCACAAAAAAGGCATTATACCTTTAATAAAAGCATGGATGGGTTCTGCATTGCATACAAATAAAAATGTTAAACTGGTTATTGCCGGGCCTGATGACGGAGAATTAGCCGCAATACAGCACTTGTTGGAAAAAGCAATAAATATTGAATATGCCGGCGCCGTATATGGCGATAAAAAAGAAGACCTTTTGGCATTAAGCACTTTTATGGTTTTGCCATCGCATAGTGAAGGTTTCCCCGTTAGCATTATTGAAGCTGCTGAAAAAGGTTTAATTCCGGTAATTTCATCAGGCGTTAATTTTCCGGAAATATTACAGGGAAATATGGCCGTGCAAACAGGTTTATCCCGCGAAGAAATTTCAAAGGCATTAATCTTTTGTGCAACCCTTTCCCCCGGGGATATACTGGATCGGTCTTCTGCAGTGCAGCAATTCGTGAGAGAAAATTACAGCATTCAAAAAGCAGCAGCCATGCAATATCATTCATTCACAACAATATTAACCGGCAATTAATATTATGACCGAAGGGAATAAAAAAGTTCAAAAAAACACTTTTAACAACGACTGGTATAAACCGGGTGCGCCAAAAATTAAACTGGTGTTATGGTATTTTGTGAATGTTATCTTTTTTATTAACCCGCTAAATCCGGTTAATGCGCTTAAAGTTTTTTTACTGCGGTCTTTCGGAACTCCAATTGGTAAAAGATGCATAATAAAACCTGGTGTAAATATTAAATATCCATGGAAACTTTCAATTGGTGATTATGTATCCATTGGTGAAAATGTTTGGATCGATAACCTTGACCATGTTGTTTTGGGAAATCATACCACCATAAGCCAGGGTGCGATGATATTAACCGGCAACCATAATTACCGTTCCGTTTCTTTCGACCTGATGATTAAGCCTGTTACACTGGAAGAGGGTGTTTGGATTGGCGCAAAAGCTATTGTGTGCCCGGGTGTTGTTTGTTATAGCCACAGTATTTTAACGGTGGGTTCTGTAATAAACAGATCTATGGATGCTTATACCATTTATGCCGGCAACCCTGCTGAACCTGTCCGGAACAGAATTATTTCATGATAAACTTTTTCAATAAACATTAATGTTTTGTTGAAGTCTTAGATAAAAAGATGCCATTTCTCTTACAGGCTTAGTTTTTGCAAACAGGTAACTATTATAAAATACCATGTTTCATTCATTCATTTATACAGCAGCTTTTTTATTGTTTACCGCAGTTTCTGCAAAGGCATGTTCCGGTGATTCTGATATGCAACATGAAATAATAAATGTTACTACGCTTAACATATTTCCCAACGATAAAATCACTGATGCGGCTGCCATTGAAAATGCCATAAAAAAAGCCGCAGTTGGCGCAACATTATTTTTCCCCGCAGGAACATATTTAATTGATGCCCCTGTATATATAGAAAGAGACAGTATAACGTTACAGGGTGAAGAAAAAACCATTTTTCTTTTTACGAATGTTAATGACTTTTATGCCATGCATAACCGAAGGGTGGGCATGATTAATATTATTGCAAATAACATATCTGTAGAGCATATAACCTTCGATCAAAATTTTCGTGGCACAGGAAAAAAAGATGGTGACCGCGCTTCCATAGCCAGTTTATTAATTGGCTGGCAACGCAACGGTAAAACCAAAATGGTTAATGGAATAAATATTTCACAGAGCACTTTTAATGATTATTACGGCGATGCCGTTTCCGCTTCTTATGGGGGTGCTAATAATATTATTGTATCGAACAACACCTTTACCTCGGCATACATTACAGGCAACTGGTCTGTTGCCGGTGTTGCCGGTGAGCAGGCAATAAGTATCGCATCGGGCAGAAATATTCAGATAACAAATAATAAAATTTTAGGTGCCCTGGATGATGCTATTGCAGTACACCGCAACGCATCCGGTGTGGTAATCAGTAATAATGAAATTACAACGACCGGCGGCCGGATTTTAATTGGGGGTGTAACAAATTGCGTGGTTAAAGACAATACCATTCGTTATATACAGGATGGCGCCAATGCTATATACCTCACTTTTGAGGAGATGGGAAACATTATGGAACGCAACATTAACAGGAACGTAGAAGTTATAAATAATAAAGTGTTTATAGAGAAAGGGGTAAAGGTTACTGCCGCCATACGGTTGAACGGGGCGGGTTTTAATATTAGTATTAAAGATAACCTCTTACAATCTGCAGATACCCGTCCCATTGGCATACAGGTTAATGAACAGGTTTATCAGAAAAACAAGAAGGTTATTTTAGGCGATAGCCTTTTTATAACAAATAATACTATCAAAAATTTTTCTACCGGAATTCGTTTACAAACAAAGAACAAGATCAATGATTCGCAGGTAGAGCGGGTGGTTGCAAAAGCAACTGAAGGGAATGTGTTTAATGATAATGGATTAAGTTTTGAAAACAGGAATGTAAGAATTGAGATATCAGGAAATAATTTTGAAAATGTCGAAAAAAATTATGTGGCTACCTATGGCGATGTTCCGGCAGTTTCTAAAAGAAGCATAAAGCAGTTCGATAAGAATGAGGCTGATTAGTAACCACCGTTGCTGATATGTTTTACATTTGCAACGTTTCAAATTATTCCTTTAATATCTAGAATGAATGTATATCGTAAACTGGAGCAGCATGCTAAATACGTTCCAACTGGTCTAACCTCTTTCGCAAAACGCCTGATAGCCTATCCGCGTTTTTATTCACAGCTAAACGCCGGTAAAAAAGGATTTTCACAACACAGCAATAGATACGGTCAAAAGGTTTTGTTTGTTGCAGGTTTGCCAAAAAGTGGTACAACATGGGTAGAAAGAATGCTTGCATCATTTCCGGGATTTGCCGAGGTAATGATACCTGAAGCCGTTACCTACGAACAGAAGCGGGGCGAAAGCCATACATTTAATTTACCTGCAAATGTTTTTAAAAAATTCAATGGCTGCCTTGCCGTTTTTAAAGTGCATGCACACGGCTCGCAGCATAATTTTGATTTACTCAAACAGAACAACATAAAATTTCTTGTTACGTTCCGCGACCTTCGCGATGTGGCTGTAAGCCATGTTTTTTATGTAAAGCGCACTACTTATCATCCGCAGCATACCGTGTATAAAAATCTTGACATAAAGCAATCCCTGGAATTATTTGCAAAAACACTTTTACCCGAATATGTACAATGGGTAAATAGCTGGAGTCGCTTTGCCGGCGATCCCCTATGTTACATGTTGAGGTATGAAGATTTGCGTGCAGATACATTTAAATTTGTTAAAGAGGTAACCGGGCATTTTTCAATGTCTGTTTCTGAAAAAGAAATTCAGCAGGTAATTGATAATAACAGTTTCGAAAAGCTAAGTGGCGGTAAAGTGCAGGGTGAGAATAATACCGGCAATTTTTTTAGAAAAGGTGTACAGGGCGACTGGAAAAACCATTTTGATGAATCGCTGATTGACTTATATAATACACAACTATCAGGTTTTAACGCACAGTATGGGTACGATTAGTGTACATTTGCGATTTTTGCACACAATTCAATCAGTCATTTTTCATGCATGTGTTATGTGCAATTCAGCCTTCAAACTATTTATAAAGATTAACGTATGAAAACCGCTTTAATTACAGGCGTCACCGGGCAGGATGGGTCATATCTTGCGGAGTTTCTTTTAAATAAGGGATACATGGTTCATGGTATTAAAAGAAGAAGTTCGCTGATCAATACAGAAAGAATAGATCATTTATACGAAGATCCCCACGAGAATCATCCGCGGTTCAGGTTGCATTACGGCGATCTTACAGACTCTACGAATCTTATAAGAATTATACAGGAAACACAACCTGACGAAATTTTTAACCTCGCAGCACAAAGTCACGTTAAGGTAAGTTTTGAAACACCCGAATATACTGCGAATGCCGATGGCATAGGCACGCTGCGCATTCTGGAAGCCGTACGGTTACTGGGTTTGATAGAAAAAACACGAATATACCAGGCATCCACATCAGAGTTATATGGTTTGGTGCAACAGGTGCCACAAAAAGAAACCACTCCTTTTTATCCCCGCTCACCTTATGGCGTAGCTAAACTATATGCCTACTGGATAACAGTGAACTATCGCGAAGCCTATAATATGTTTGCTGTAAACGGAATTTTATTTAATCATGAAAGCCCTGTTCGCGGAGAAACATTTGTAACACGCAAAGTTACCCGTGCTGTTGCGCAGATTGCCCTGGGAAAACAAGACAAATTATTTCTTGGAAATTTAGATGCAAAAAGAGACTGGGGACATGCAAAAGATTACATCGAAGCCATGTGGCTCATGTTGCAGCAGGATGAACCGGAGGATTATGTAATTGCCACGGGCATTACAACCTCTGTGCGGGAGTTTGTAAGAATGGCATTTGCCGAGGCCGGGATTGAAATAGCATTTGAAGGAGAGGGCGTGGCAGAAAAAGGGTTTATAAAAAAATGCAATGACCAGCGTTACCAGGTGAAAGAGGGAACAGAGGTAGTATGCATTGATGAAAATTATTTCAGGCCCACAGAAGTAGACCTGCTAATCGGTGACCCCACCAAGGCTAAGGAAAAATTGGGCTGGCAGCCAAAATATACATTGGCAGCACTGGTGAAAGAAATGATGGCGGCAGATCTAAAACTATTCAGTAAATGAATGCCGGCAGTAAAATATATATAGCTGGGCACAGGGGCATGGTGGGCAGTGCCATTCACAGGGCATTAATAAAAAAAGGCTTTCAGCATTTTGTTTTGCGCACTTCTGCAGAGCTTGACCTGAGAAATCAGCACGATGTATTTGATTTCTTTAAAAACGAACAGCCTGAATATGTTTTTCTGGCAGCCGCCAAGGTGGGCGGCATACTGGCCAATAATACTTACCGGGCAGAATTTCTGTATGATAATCTCCAAATTCAGAACAACATTATTCATGCGGCGTATAAAAATGGTGTGGAGAAATTATTATTTCTTGGTTCATCGTGCATATATCCAAAGCTGGCGCCGCAGCCTTTAAAAGAAGATTATTTACTCACGGGTTTACTGGAAGAAACCAATGAACCATATGCCATAGCCAAAATTGCGGGAATAAAATTGTGCGATGCATACAGGGCGCAATATGGCTGCCATTTCATCTCTGCGATGCCCACAAATCTTTATGGTCCCAACGACAATTACGATTTACATACTTCTCATGTATTGCCGGCATTATTGAGAAAATTTCATGAAGCGAAGAGCGAGGGTAAAGAATCTGTTACTGTTTGGGGTTCAGGAAAACCACTACGCGAATTTTTACATGTAGATGATATGGCAGAAGCGTGTTTATTTTTAATGAATAATTATAATGAACCGGGTCCTGTAAATATCGGGTCGGGAAAAGATATAAGCATTCAGCAGCTGGCCGAAATGATAGGGGAAATAACGGGCTTTACCGGTAAGATAGTTTTTGATGCAGGCAAACCCGATGGCACACCCCGCAAACTAATGGATGTAAGCAAGATCAACCGGTTAGGCTGGTCAGATAAAATATCTTTAAAAAATGGTATTGAAGAAGTGTACCGCGAAAAATTCGATGGGCGAGGAGCATAAAAAATGAAGGTCTCAATTATTACAGTGGTGTATAATAACGAACAGTTTATTGGCAGCGCCATTCAGTCTGTATTATCTCAAACATATCCCAACATAGAATACATAATCATAGACGGTGCATCTACAGACCGTACCATGGAGATTGTAAACTCCTACCGGGAAAAAATTAAAATAATAATATCAGAGCCCGATAAAGGCTTGTACGATGCTATGAATAAAGGCATGGCAGTGTCAACTGGCGACGTGATCGGGATATTAAATTCTGATGATGTGTATTACAGCAATAAGGTTATTGAAGATGTGGTGGAAAAATTTGCCGTGTACACAAAAGCCGATGCCGTGTATGGAAATATTGTTTACTGCAGGCAAAATAATATACAGGCAGTGGTGAGAAAGTGGATAACCAGCCCCTTTTATAATAACTTTTTCAGAGATGGAGAGGTACCTCCCCACCCGGCTTTATTTATCAGGCGTGCGATATATAAAAAAGCTGGTGGATATAACCTCCGGTTTAGGATCGCGGCCGATTACGAATTTATGTTCCGTTGTTTTAATGTGCACAGGTTTTCTGTGGTGCATCTTAATAAATTTCTTGTACGTATGCGGCTGGGGGGCGCAAGTAACGGTACCCTGAAAAATATCTACAGGGGCAACAGGGAAATTATGCAGGCATGGTCGGTCAATGGCTATTCTTTCCCGTTACAATTATTACTTATACGGCCTGTTAAAAAGTTATTTCAGTATTTCGGCTGATGCGGCACAATTAATGTGTAATGCAGCGACATGCGGAAATAATACTTTAATTTTTTTAATCTTAATTAACCGGAATCCCGTAAATGGTTGGGTTGCCAGGTAAATTTTTGTCTGGCAACAAGGTGTTATGGTTAATTGGACGACGGAAAAATGAGAATTTAAGCCAGAAAAGACCTGAATAGTCTTTTTCGAACTTTAGTTAATCTTTTTTCGATTTCCCAGAGGGCTTTAAAAATTATCTTTATCGCATCCAATTTCCAAAAAAATTCTAGTACTGCCATGTTAAAGACACCAGAAGCCTCGGGAGAGGAAGTTTTATTAAAACAACACCACAGGTATGCCCGTGTGGTAAAAATGAGGATCTCGCCTGATGTTTCAGCCAATTTTAATAATTGGTATGCACTAATATTCAGGCTTTTTGATATTGTATT
Source organism: uncultured Bacteroidota bacterium (assembly GCA_963806425.1). Lineage (GTDB taxonomy): Bacteria > Bacteroidota > Bacteroidia > Chitinophagales > Chitinophagaceae > JBBRBB01. The sequence goes on from CAWDYB010000006.1 coordinate 125,335, forward strand.
CGCAGCCCTTCTTCTTACCTTGTTGGCCGTGATTTTACCCTTTGTCTGGTTAGCCAATCGTATTTTTGATCCCGGTCCGTTATTCTATTCACAGGTACGCGTGGGCAAAAATGGTAAAACTTACCGAATGTATAAGCTGCGGTCAATGGTAAAAAATGCCGAAGCCGATGGAAGACCGCAATTCACCTTACAAAACGATCACCGTATAACTAAAGTGGGATCCTTTCTCAGGAAAACCCGTTTAGATGAGTTTCCCCAATGCATTAATGTATTAATTGGTCATATGTCCATTATAGGCCCCCGACCTGAAAGACCGGAATTTGTTGAGATCCTTTGCCAGGAAGATGCCAGTTATCGCCACAGGTTACTAATTAAACCTGGTATAACCGGCTGGGCACAGGTAAAATACAAATACACCGATAACCTGGCAGACGGGTTGGAAAAAATGAAATACGACCTGCATTACCTGCAGCAAAGAAATATTAAAATGGACAGTGAAATTATTTGGCGCACTATTAAGCTGGTTATCAACCGCGAAGGCACCTGATATATAAGATTATCTGCCCGGTATAATCAATTTTAGCCTGTTAATCCGTAAACCAGCCAGAGGTCCTTTAGGGGAATTTTATAAAAATACTTCAGCAAAAATTTTTGCATTCCAGAATTATAATATACGTTTGAAAACGCAATTTTTAAAGAAGATTGGCGTTTATAGTGAAAGTTCAATATCCTACGACAGGTCATGGCTTGTTCACTATCCTTGTATAAAATCGTTTTATTAAATCTGCTGGTTGTTGCATTATTATTAATTCAACCCGGTGCAGTAACGTCAGGTTTAATAATTTTTCTTCCATTTACCAATATTGTATGCCTTATTCTAACCTCGCGATGGTTTAATAATAAACCACTTAAAGGTTATGAAATGGGAATGATTATTCTGACCGTAATGGCCATTCTATGGTTGTGTGTAAAAAAGGTTAGCACACTGCCGGAAATGGAAGTAAAAAACGAAATTATATTATGGCTTTTCGCATTTGCAGTATTAAGAACTCATTTTTACCCTATGGACCCTTTATTAAATAAACTAATTAAACGCGACCGGCGCATAGCCGTGTTGGGCTATAATGAGAACACCATTAACCTGGTGAATTCTCTAAGAAAAAGCCGTCATATTTCCTTCGAGGGGTATTTCGACAATTACGAACCCGGTTTAAAGGTGCGAACCACACCAAAGCTGGGAACAATAGATTATTGTATATCCGTCGCTAAAGAAAAAAAGATATCGGAGTTTTACGTTTCAGTAACTCCTGAAAATGAAACCCTTATTCATTCTATCGCCGAAGAGGCAGAGAAAAATTGTATAAGAGTTCACTATGTGTCCAATGAAAAATCGGTTCAGCCGGGGGCATACCGTTTATACAAAGTGAATGGCACCCCTGTATTTAAAAAATACCGGGAACCCTTACTTCGCTTAAGAAACCAGTTAATGAAGCGCACTTTCGATATTGTTGTTAGCTCGATCGTGATCGTGGGCATCCTCTCCTGGATGGTACCCCTTGTTAGTTTACTCGTTTGGCTCGAGAGCCGTGGTCCCATATTTTTCCGGCAGTTGAGGTCGGGCAGGGATAATCAATCCTTTACCTGCCTTAAATTTCGCAGTATGGTTCCAAACGGGGTGAGCGATGTTATCCAGGCAACAAAAAATGACCATCGGGTTACCAGGATGGGCGCCTTTTTGCGCAAGACCAGCCTCGATGAATTTCCCCAATTCATCAATGTGTTTTTCGGAGAAATGAGTGTGGTTGGTCCACGCCCGCACATGCTGCGCCACACCGAAGAGTACAAACAGATCGTAAACCAGTATATGGCACGGCTTTACCTGAAACCCGGTGTAACAGGCTGGGCGCAGGTTAAAGGGTACAGGGGAGAGATCACTGATGTCGAATTGCTGAAAAAGCGTGTTGAACACGATATCTGGTATATGGAAAACTGGAGCCCTGCCCTTGATTTTCAACTGGTTTTTCTAACTTTTCTTGGGTTATTTAAAAAAGACGAGCAGGCTTATTGATGCCGGGAAAATATTTGCCCACGTCAATTTTATTATACACTTCTGCATGGTTCATTTTATTACATTTGCTAACTGAATCCAGGTTACCCAACAGACGACTGCCATAATATTTAATACAGTTAACTGATGTGTATACTTAGATGCTAATTATTGGTTTTGGAATTTTATAAAAATTCTGTGTGCACCTGTATCTTTTGTGCAGCTATTAAGTTTAATTTACATTCAACAGGTGTTTTCCTGCACCTGCATTTACCATTCCACTGATAATAATTTTTTGATCGCCACGGGGCGCTGAATATTATTCATTGGAATTTTTTTATACCTGCCCGGCAGGGAATATGAAACATATTTTATTACCCTACAGCACATTACCTGTGACTGAGCGGGCGGAGCCATAGAAAGTCATGTATAAATGAAAAATTTCATTCTCTTGTTTTTACTGTCGGTTGCAGTTACCTCCTGCACCACGCAGCAGGGGTTTCAAAATATGATCTACCTGGCAGACAGTGTACAGTCGTCTCAAAGATCAGTGCAAATACCTTCTACCTATATTAGGGCGGGCGACAGGCTGGCAATTGCTGTAACAGCGTTGGACCCGCTTGCCGCAACACCATTTAACCTTGCCGCCGGTTCTGCGGGAAGTTCTTCCACCCAAACCGTGGAACAGGTAAGTTACCTCGTAGATTCAACAGGTAATATCAGGTTTCCGCAATTAGGTAAAATTAACGTGCAGGGTTTAACAGTTAACCAGGTTGGGGCAAACCTGCAGGAACGACTTGTCCCCTATATTAAAGAACCGCTTGTTACCGTTAATATCGTGAATTTTAAAGTGAATGTGCTGGGTGAGGTTAACAGCCCCGGAACCATCACCATTACAGACGGGAAAGCGACCATTCTGGAAGCGCTTAGCCTGAGTGGCGATCTGACCATATTTGGTAAGACGAGATAACATTTTGGTGGTACGGGAAGCTAATGGTATTCGGGAATTTGGAAGGCTTAACCTGGCGTTCAAATGACATTTTCACTTCTCCCTTCTTTTATTTAAAACAAAATGATGTGATCTACGTGGAAATGGATAAGACCAAGATCATCAGTAACGATGTGATCGCAAACAGGAATATCCGCAATTACACCATTGCCTTAAGTACCCTAACCACCTTATTGGTAATTTATACCACCCTGATCAAATAAAATAATGGTCAACAACAACCAGCAAAACGGTACGCAAAATCCCTTCTTTAAACAGGGTGAGCAGGACAACCAGTTCTCGCTCACAGAACTCATTTCAAAGTCACTCAATTACATTCCCCTCTTCATCATTTTCGTGGTGGCGGCGCTCACCATCACCTTTATTTATATCAGGTATCAGAACCCGGTGTACAGCACCTCCATTAAATTGCTGATAAAAGATGTAAACAAACGCAATACGGTATCGGGCTCAGACCAGCTGATGTCTGATTTCATGTTCAATTCCCGCTCTAACCTGGCGAATGAACTGGAGATCATCAAATCCGAATCCATCATGGATAAAGTGGTGCGTACCCTGCAACTGAATACCGTGTATTACAGCCATGGAAAGGTGCGCACCATAGAATTATACGATACGATCCCTTCATCAAGGTTCATCATATTCAGCGACATTAAAGACTCCACTAAATCGTATAACATTACGGTTGGTTCAACAGGTTCTTCCATATTTTATTTAAAAGGTGAAGAACAGGTTCCTGTCATGCAGAACGTACCTGTAAACCTCGGTAGCTTTACATTCACCGTTCGCCGCAGCGCCCAGAATTTGCGCGAAGATTACCAGTATTCTGCCTATTGGTATCCTCCGTCCCAAATGGCGGAATCATTGGCCGGGCAGTTGCAGGTAGCGCCATTAAATAAAGATGCAAGCATTCTCACCATCAGTTTAAATTCCCCGGTTCCCATGAAGTCCCGGGTGATACTTAACAGCCTTGCTTACCATTATAACCAGTTCAATATTGATGAGAACAATAAGATCGCGGAGAATACCATCAATTTTATTGATGAACGATTATTGCTGATCTCCGGTGAATTGGGTACGGTGGAAAGCTCCCTGAAAAATTTCCGCGAAACCAATAACATTATTGACATTCCCGCACAACAATCCATCCAGTTAAATGATGTTTCAACCCTGAAAGACAAACTGAGCGAGCAGGAGATGCGGTTGAATATCGCTAAGATGGTAAGTGATTATGTAAGCAATCCCGGTCGTAAATTCAACCTCGTTCCTTCAACCTTGGGTATTGAAGATGCCACTTTATTAGGACTTGTCTCTACCTATAATGCAGGGGTATTAAAGCGGGAGGAGTTATTAAAAACCCTGGGTGAAAACAACGTCGCCATTACCACCCTCGAAGACCAGCTGGAGCAGATGCGCCAGAAGATCATCGAGAATGTGAACAATGTTAAAGCCGCCTATACCAGCGCTTACAACCAGGCAAACAGCCAGTACCGGCGCATTATGGGTGGCATCAGCACCATACCCGAAAAGCAAAAACAATTACTCGAAATACAGCGCCAGCAGGGCATAAAGGAAAAGCTGTACCTGTTTTTATTGGAGAAACGCGAAGAGTCTGCCATATCCCGCGCTGCGGTTATAAGTAAAAGCAGCGCCATAGACCGTGCAAAATCATCCGGACCGGTAAGCCCGCAAACATCTAATTTATACCTGATGGCACTGGCAGCAGGGCTGGGCATACCGCTTCTTGATCGTATATCTGCGAGACCTGTTGAATGATAAGGTTACCACACGGGAAGATATTTCCCGCTTTACACAGGCACCCGTGGTGGGCGAGATCAGCCATTATGAGGGTACCGAAAGAAAGATCGTTGCAGATAAAACAAGGGGCGAACTTTCAGAACAGTTCAGGATTGTACGTACCAACCTCCGGTATTTTTTAAAAGACCAGAAAACATCCTATGCCATATTGGTTACCTCCACCATGCCGGGTGAGGGAAAGACCTTTATTTCTATGAACCTGGCTGCTGTACTGGCAGTATCCGGTAAAAGAACGGTGCTGATAGAATTTGATATGCGCAAGCCTAAAATTTCCTCCTCCCTGGGTTTGGAGGCACCGGATAATGACCTTACCTCCTTTTTGGTGGGTAATGTGCCTGCATCAGGGCTGCCCATACCTGTACCGGGCAATGACAATCTTTTTCTCATTGCCACCTCCGTTATTCCACCGAACCCGGCAGAATTAATGATCTCTGACCGCATGCCCGAACTGTTCGATTACCTGAAACAGCACTTCGATTACATAGTGGTAGACAGTCCGCCTATGGGTATTGTTAGCGATGCCAGGGTGCTGATGGATCACTGCGACATGAGCATGTACGTGGTGAGGCACCGGTACACCAAAAAGAAACAACTGAAGCTGGTGAATGAAATTTATACCGAAGAGTCTTTAAAAAATATGTCTATCGTGGTGAATGATGTGAAGCTGAAGGGTGTGTACGGGTACTATGGCTATGGTTATCATTACGGTGGTAATAAATATACCTACGATTACAGCAGCGGTTACGGATATGGTCAAACCGGTGCAAAGGGCTTATTGAACCTGTTTAAAAAGCGCAGCAAATAATTTTGACGGAAACAAAAAATGTACATGCCGAATGGGACCTCGTTATTCAGCCGCAGGAGAGCCTGTTTAACCTGCATTTGCAGGATGTGTGGCGCTACCGCGACCTGCTTTGGCTGCTGGTTCGGCGCGACTTTGTAGCCTTTTACAAACAAACCATTCTTGGTCCGCTTTGGTTTTTTATTCAGCCATTGCTCACGACCATCATGTTCACCTTTGTCTTTGGTAACCTCGCCGGCATTTCTACTGATGGATTACCGCAACCACTTTTTTACCTCGCAGGCATTACTGCCTGGAATTACTTTGCGGAGTGCCTCACCAAAACCTCCACGGTGTTTAAAGACAATGCACAGATGTTCGGTAAGGTATACTTCCCCCGCCTCATTATGCCGCTGAGCATTGTGGTGAGCAACCTGGTACGGTTCGGGGTGCAGTTCCTGTTGTTTCTGATTGTGATGGGCTTTTACGCGGCTAAAAGGTGCAGATTTTCAAATTACCTGGGCGGTTGGTCTTTTTCCTGTCATCGTTATTTTGATGGCGGCAATGGGTTTGGGTGCAGGCATGATCATTTCTGCCATGACCACCAAATACCGCGACCTTGCCTTCCTGCTGACGTTCGGTATTCAATTAATGATGTACGCAACCACCGTAATTTATCCGCTTTCTTCTATTGGTGATGATTACCGCTGGCTGGTGGCCGCCAACCCCATGACGCCCCTGATCGAAACATTTCGTTTTGGATTTTTAGGAAAGGGAACATTTCACTGGATGTACCTCGGGTATTCCGTCATTGTAACGCTGTTATTGCTTGTCGCAGGAGTGATTATCTTTAATAAGGTGGAAAAGAACTTTGTGGATACGGTTTAAGCATGTCAATTCAGAACTTATTTAATACACCATTCATCACCAAAAATATTTTGGGTTCGCTATAGAATTTGAAAGCCATTGTAAATAAAATCCAGGCCCATCCTCAATATAATCGAATGTATGGTTGGGGGAAATTAATATCCGTAACAGGATCAGCACAAGTTTTAATTCAAGCACTCGGTTTTATTAGCGGAATAATCATAATTCGGTTATTACCCACTGAGGAATATGCATTTTATACATTAGCAAATACAATGCTTGGGACTATGAATATTTTGTCTGACGCGGGGGTTTCTACAGGTGTTATGGCACAGGGAGGAAAGGTTATAATGAACCCAAAAAACTCGGTCAGGTAATAGTTACCGGAATGCATCTGCGAAAAAAATTTGCTGTTTGGAGCTTGTTGGTGGCAACCCCGATCTTAACCATTTTATTGTTGCACCATAACTCAAATTGGCTTACCACGATATTGATTCTCGTAGCATTGATCCCCGCTTTCATTGCTGCACTGTCAGATAATATTTTAGAAATACCCCCGAAACTTACACAGGATATTAAATCATTGCAACGAAATCAGATTGCAGCTAATGCAGCCAGATTTTTTTTGGTAATTATTTCCTTATTTATTTTTCCTTTTGCCTTTTTAGCCATCGGGGCAGGCAGTATTTCAAGACTATGGGCAAATATTAGATTAAAATCAATTTCTGCAAGACATGCTGATTTTAGTCAAAAACCAAATCCTGAAATTCAAAAAAACATTATAAATATTGTAAAAAGGGTTTTACCTGGTTCTATTTATTATTGTATATCGGGACAAATCACAATTTGGGTAATATCAGTTTTTGGATCTACCACCTCACTGGCACAAATTGGTGCACTAACCCGTTTATCAATGTTTATTACCATTTTTAGCGTGATCATTACAACACTTGTAGTGCCCAGGTTCGCGAGATTAAAAGATAATCGAACATTATTGTATAATAGGTTTACCCAGGTTCTTCTGGGGCTATTATTTTTAAGTTTAGTGTTTATTTATTTTACCTATTTGTTTCCAGATCCTTTTTTATGGCTTTTGGGTGCTGATTATGAAAGCTTAAAGGTTGAACTTATTTTAAGTGTAACAGCTGCTTTTTTCTAAATTTAATGCGCAGGAATTAGCTTTGCCTTAAGTCAAAGCCGGGGTTTTGTAGTTAATCCCTTTTTATCAATATCGACAAATATTTTGTTGGTAATTGCAGGTGTAATAATTTTTGATGTTTCTACATTAATGGGAATTCTTCTATTTCATTTATTAATTATAGCATCTCAGGTAATTTTAAATTCCGGATATTTCTATTATTCCATAAAAAAAATTGCGCATTAAAACACATAGCCAAATTATTATTTGCACCTTATATGAAGGCAACTATAATTTAGGAGTTTCTGGATTAATTAATTCTTTACACCAAAATAGCTTTCGAGGTCTAATATTTATTGGGTATGGAGGGGAACTGCCCAAATGGACAAAGGACTAAGCCAAATTTCAAAAGGAAATATAAGTCATTCGATTTTTATTATTAATGGCTTAGAACTTCATTTTGTAGAAGTAGAAACTGATTTTCACCTATCATCTTATAAGCCCCATTTAGTGCTTCAGGGTATTAAAGATGGTTCCCTCTAATAGTGGAATTGCGTATTTTGATCCTGATATAACTGTAAAGATTCATTGGGAATTTTTTGAAAACTGGATCTCCCATGGAGTGGCTATAGTGCACGAGATATCAAGTAATGATATGCCCTTAAATCATCCGATTCGAAATGAATGGATTAAGATTATTAGTACCATGGAAATGAATGTTACTAATCAGGTAGCTTCTTATATAAATGCTGGATTTTGTGGAATTTCAGATAAAAACATTGAATTTTTACGGTTATGGGAAAAAATCATAATGATAGGGGTTAGCCAATTTAATAGGGATCCGAAGAAATTTATGGAATATGACCGAACCTATGTTTTTCACTCTTTCGGATCAGGATGCTTTTAATATTGCAGCAATGGCGTCTCCTGTACCTTTAAGTGAGATGGGACCTGAAACAATGGATTTCACAAGCGGTGGATGGACAATGTCTCACGCTTTAGGAGCACCAAAGCCCTGGAATAAGCATTATTTCTATTGGTTTTTATTAGGAAATCCACCAACGCTTGCCGACAATGAATACTGGAGGTTTGCTAATGGAATTATTAAACCTTTTTCATCAGCAACCTTGCTATATAAAAAATCTATATTAAAAATTACCAGCTTTTTAGGAAGGTTTTATAGTAAATACAAGTGAGAAATAAAGTAATAAGTGAGCTTAGATTGTATATATGCAATAACTGGATAAACCATATACCCAGTCATTCTTTAAGAAAATGGTATTATAAGCATATTATGAAATTTAGGCTTGGAAAAGGTGCTACAATCCAAATGAATTGCAGGTTCGACGCCGTAAAAGGTTTGGTGCTGGGCGAAAACTCTATTATAAATAGTCATTGCCGAATTGATACAAGGGGAGATATATTAATTGGAAAAAATGTTGCCATATCCCAAAACAGTACATTTTTAACCGCAGACCACGATTTAAATTCCCATGATTTTAAAGGCAGAATTTTCCCGGTACAAATTGAAGATTTTGTTTGGGTTGGAACGCAGGTTGTTATTTTACCGGGTTGCTCAATAAAGTATGGAAGTGTTATCGGTGTTGGATCCGTAATTACCAAAGATGTACCAGAACTAACTGTTTGGGTTGGGAATCCCGCACGGTTTATTAAAAATCGTTCCCCAAACTTTGATTACACAACACAGCATATAAGATTATTTCATTAAATATGAAAAGGGTTTATATAGATAAAGGTTGGTTGCCGGAGAGTTGGAAGTATTCTTATACCTACGATTTGCTGGAAATATATAATGAAATACAACCAAATAAGGGTTACGCCTATGCTTACGAAACAGAAAAAATTCAACAATTGGTTTAATTAAAAGTGTGTGTAAACCCGGAGATAATATTTTAGATGTGGCAGCAGCTCAAGGAAATTTTTCGCTTATTCTTGCTGAGATGGGTTTAGGGTAACATGGAATGACATAAGGCATGAACTGGCTGAATATGTTAAGATAAAAAAGGAGCATGGTTGCATAACTTATAAACCAGGAAATGTTTTTAATGTACAATTTGAAAACCTATTTGACCTTGTTTTGGCTACTGAAATAATTGAACACGTTGCACATCCGGATAAATTTATTTTTAATCTATCCCAATTAGTAAAACCAAATGGTTATTTGTTAATTACGACTCCATTGGGTTCTTATTTTAAAAATAAACTCCCAAGATTTTCAGAATTTTCAAACCCTGAAATATTCGAGAAAAAACAATTTGGGCCCAACAGCGATGACCATATTTTTTTATTGCATATGGATGAATTAGAAGATATCGGAAACCAGGCGGGTTTAAAAGTGGTTAAAAAAAATTTCCATACCAACCCATTAACAAACGGACATATTAAATTGGAAACATTACTTAAAATTATTCCAAAATCATTTGTATTTAAAATAGAAGAGTTAACTCAAAAATTACCAGGGGGTATCGGCAAAAAAATTCATAATAACCTTTCAATATTGTTCCAAAAAAAGTACTAAGTAATTCATCAAATTTTTTTTGAAAATTATTTTTATATGCTCCTCGTTAGAGCCAGGTAAAGATGGAGTTGGTGACTATACCAGGCGGCTTGCAACAGAAATAATTAAGCAGGGGCATAACGCATTTATTATTGCTTTAAACGATAGGTTTATATCAGAAACTGAAAGAATTAAACAGTTTTCTGATAACATCAGTGTTGAAACATTAAGAATTTCATCTGTAAGTAAGTGGACTGAAAGAATAGATGTAATGAATGCTTTTATTAGCAAGATTTTGCCAGACTGGGTAAGTCTTCAATACGTACCTTATGGTTTTAATAAAAAAGGATTGCCATTTTCATTGCCCTTTAATTTACAGCAGCTAAAAGTTGCAAAATGGCACATAATGTTTCATGAAATATGGTTGGAATTTCCAGAACATCATCATTTAAACATAAGGTGTATGGGTTTTTGCAGAGGAATATTGTGAGAAGTCTAATAAAATATTTAAAACCTCAGTTTATTACCACCTCCAACAAATTATACCAGGTTTTATTAAAAAAAGAAAATGTTGTATTGCTAATATTTTTTCACTATTCAGTAATATTTCTAAAACGGCTGTTGATAAAAATTATCTTGAAATATTGGAGAATAAATTTGGCATAAAATTCTCAAATAACGAAGTGTTTTTTGCAGGTGTTTTTGGAATGGTGCATAATGCTGATGAGTTAATAGTAAATATTAATGATTTAAAAGAAAAGTTGAATAAACATGTAACGCTAACATTAGTTTTTTTTGGAAGAAATGCAAACATCGGTGCAATCAAAAAAATTAAAGAAGATTGTAAAAACGTTACTGTTATTGAACTTGGCGAAATAAAACCTGAATACGTATCAACCATATTTCAAACAATACATTGTGCCTTTTCACCTACACCATTTGAGCAT
>CAWDYB010000007.1:0-161312 GCA_963806425.1 uncultured Bacteroidota bacterium
AAGTCAACATCAGTAATTGTTTGGGCAGAAAGAAATGAAGTGATACTGCAAAAAGTAACCATTAAAAAAACATATGGCATGTACAATCTGTTTTTCATGTGTAAAGAATTTAAAAAAATTAAAATTATTTTATAAAGCGGCAATCATCGAAAAACGAAACTTCACCGGTTTTTATGTTATGAAATCCTCCTATTAGTCCAATCTTTCCTTCATCTACCATAGCTTTTATTATTTCGCTTCTGCTTAATATTTCGTTAACCGCATTTTTTACATTAAGGTGTGCCACCTTTTCTACAAAATCAGTATTGCCGGAAGTGCGGTTATCATTCACTGTACCTTCTTCATCTACGGCAGGTTTTATCTTACTGAGTAGGGATGTAAGGTTGCCCATTTCCACATGATCGCAAGCGCCTTTAACTGCCCCGCACTTAGTATGCCCGAGCACCACTATCAATTTAGATCCTGCAACTTTACAGGCAAATTCCATACTTCCAAGAATGTCTTCATTTACTATGTTACCCGCTATGCGTACACTAAAAGCATCGCCTATACCTAAGTCAAATATTAGCTCAGCAGAAGTGCGTGAATCTATGCAGCTTAAAATAACTGCGAACGGATTTTGACCATTCGTAGTTTCACGGGCTTGTTGCAATAAATCTCTATCTTCTTTTTTATTGTTTACAAACCTTTTATTGCCTTCTTTTAAGATTTCTAATGCCTTGCAGGTTTAGTAGATTCCTGCATTTCTTTAGTGAAAGTTTTCATTTTTTTTATTATATTATAAATTAAATAATCAAATTGTTGGCTCTATGAAATTGATTGTTTCAACTTTAATATTTTTAGCCTTAGCGTTTATTTTATAATCCTGAATTATTTCTACTACATCATGCGCTATAGATTTAGAATTAGTACAGTCTATTATTACTTTAGAATTTTCGGGAATAAATTTAATGCAGTAAGCACGCTTGCTTTATTAAAGAAAGAAACTTCCTGTGCCAGTAAAAGGTGATGAACCTGATGTCCATCTTCTGTATGCACCACATCGTTTAAATGATGTGAATTGCGGTAACTATGACGCAGTGTATAAAAAATGCCAAATAAAATTCCAATAGTAATACCTTTTAGAAGGTCGGTTAACAGATATGCCGATAACTGTTGCAACAAAAGGAACAAACTGTTCCCAACCCATATTATACATTTTTTTAAAAAGTGATGGCTTGGCTAATTTGTAACCAACTAACAATAAAATGGCGGCTAAACTTGCAAGCGGAATCATATTCATTATTCCTGCAATAGTTATGGCGCTTATAAGTATAAATACACCATGCAGTATGGCACTCATTTTTGTTTTACCACCAAAAGCTATGTTAGCGCTGCTTCGAACGATAACCTGTGTTACAGGTAATCCACCGATTAAGCCGGATACTATATTACCCAAGCCTTGTGCTTTTAATTCCCTGTTAGTTGGTGTTACTCTTCTATAAGGATCCAGTTTGTCTGTAGCCTCCACACATAACAGCGTTTCCAGGCTTGCTACTATAGCCATTACAACAGCTATTTTCCATACTTCCAAATTTGTAATCTGCGAAAAGTCCGGTAATGTAAACTGGGTTAAAAATTCTGATAAGCTCTTGGCTTCCAGCAGTTGTACAACCTGATCTTCTTTCAGGCTAAAATCTAAAATGCCTTGCTGATACATATAATTCATAGCAATACCCAGTGCAACAACTACTATAGGACCTTGTATTAATTGAAAAATTTTGTGTTTTTTAATAAGAACCTGATCCCATAATATTAAAATGGCTAAAGAAATAACGGAAATCAGTAATGCACCGGGAGTAATAGCTTCCAGGCCATTGCTGATAGCAGAAAACGTATTTTCTCCATTTAGTTGAAAAAAAGAATCATCTCCTTCAGCATCTCTATCGTACCCTATAGCATGCGGTATTTGTTTTAAAATAATTAAAAGACCGATACCTGTAAGCATGCCTTTAATTACCGACGATGGAAAAAAGTAGGCGATAAAACCTGCTTTGGCGAAGCCCATTATAAGTTGCAGAAATCCGGCAATAACTACCGCCATTAAAAATGCTTCCCACGAACCTAAAGTTGCTATAGCAGTTAATACTATTACGGCTAACCCTGCAGCCGGACCACTTACCCCAAGGGGCGAGCCACTTGCAATACCTACTACAATGCCGCCTACAATACCTGCTATAATACCGGAAAACAATGGAGCTCCTGATGCTAGTGCGATTCCCAGGCATAGCGGAACTGCTACAAAAAAAACAACAATACTCGCAGGCAAATCGCTTTTGAGTTCTTTAAAGAGGTTGTTTTTATTTCCATATTCAGTTATTCTTTTTTTTTGATTTTGACAGGCGAAGATAGGTGTATAATTTAATATGATAGTAATACTATTTATAAAAATTGTAATGCTTTTAACTAATTTTACACGGTTCTCCGGTATTTTATAATTACCTTTTAGCATAACATATATATAATTTACTAAGCTAAAATTATGGAAATACAATTACAGATAAAAATGAATGAGAAACTGTATCTCCGTGATCCTGAGCAAACAGAATTAGGCAAAAAAATTATACGCCACAGTATTCAACTGATATATAAGAATGGATTTGAAATGTTTACCTTTAAAAAGCTGGCTGAAGATATAGGTACTACAGAGGCAGGAATATACAGGTATTTTGAGAATAAGCACAGACTGCTTATTTACCTTACGGCTTTGTATTGGGGTTGGCTGCAGTACAGGGTAGAGTATGAAACACATAATATTACTGACCCTTTTAAAAAATTAAAAGTTGTAATTGGTTTACTCGCCACCACGGTAGAAGACGATATCAAAACCAGCTATGTTAATGAAAGCATTCTTCACCAGATCATTATCTCAGAAGGTAGCAAGGCATACTTAACCAAACAGGTTACAGAAGACAATAAAGATCATTTTTTTAAACCGTACAAAGACCTTTGCACAAGATTGCAGATATTGTTATAGCATGTAATCCAAAATACAAATTTCCCAAATCTCTTTGCCAGCACCATCATCGAAATGGCGCATTTGCAGAATTTTTTTATGCATAATCTGCCTTCACTAACGGACTTTAAACAGGAAAAAAATGAAAAAAAGATCGCCCAGTTTTTAGAAGACCTTGTTTTTACCACCATACGATGCTGAACAATTTTTAATAATCCACTACCTGTTCTTCTATGGTTTGGGGAATTGCCCGCCATTCATATTGCTGGTTTCTTAACTGCGGTTCAAACCCAGCCTCCTGAATAGCCTGTTGTATAGACTTATAGGTAAAACGGTGTGGGGCACCTGCTGCACTTACCACGTTTTCTTCAAGCATTATACTTCCAAAATCGTTGGCGCCGCCATGCAAACAAATTTGAGCGGTTTGTTTACCCACTGTAAGCCAGCTTGCCTGTATGTTTATAATATTGGGCAGCATAATCCGGCTAAGGGCAATCATCCTTATATATTCATCAGGGGTGGTAAGGTTTTGAATGCCTCTTATCCTGCTTAATAAAGTATCAACATCCTGAAAGGTCCAGGGTATAAATGCCAAAAAGCCTTTGGCACCTTCGGGTTTCATAGCCTGTACATCCCGCAACCGTACAAAGTGAATAAATCGTTCTTCTATAGTTTCTACGTGACCAAACATCATGGTTGCACTGGTGGTAATGCCCAGTTTATGGGCTTCGTGCATAATGGCCAGCCATTCATCTGCACCACACTTACCCTTACTTATAAGGCGGCGCACCCTGTCAATCAAAATTTCAGCACCCGCGCCGGGTAAACTAGCCATGCCCGCTTCTTTTAAAGCTACCAGCACCTGATAATGACTCATTTTTTCCAACTTACACAAGTGTGCAATTTCAGGAGGCCCCAGGGTATGTAATTTTATAGAGGGGTATTCAGCCTTTATCTGTTTAAAAGTGTTGGTATAATAATTCAGCCCCAGTTTTGGGTTGTGGCCACCCTGTAATAACAACTGGTCTCCCCCCCATTTAAAGGTTTCTTCTATTTTTTTACGGTACACCGGCATATCTGTTACATAAGACTCGGGGTGCCCCGGAATACGGTAAAAATTACAAAATTTACAATTGGCAATACAAACGTTGGTGGTATTCACATTACGGTCTATTTGCCAGGTAACTTTACCATGAGGCACCTGCTTTTTGCGTAATTCATCTGCGGCATACATCAGTTCTGTTAAAGGCGCCTCATTAAACAGGTAAACCCCTTCTTCTACAGAAAGAAATTCAAAATTCAGGGCCCGGCTTAATAATGCTGCAACTTCCATACGTTTATGCTTGTCTTAAGTTTACAACTGGCAACAGAAGTAAAAAAAGGATTTGCAAAAATACGTTGTGGCTATTGTTATAATAACTATTAAATAGTTATAAAAGGGTTATTGCCATTACCCTGTTTGGCGCCCGCAACAATTAATAGTAAATTGTTTTAAAATTTTTTTGAATGGATATGCCTGTATGAGATACCTGTTAAATATTAATTCTAATGATGAAAGTTTAGTAAGGCAAAGAAGCCGGATAAAGGTTGATGTTGTTCGTATATTCATTTGCTATTTTTCGCATAAACTCTGGCACTCTTTATTTATCGGGTGCCTTTTATTTTTATTAAGTGCCTTACCTGTAGCGGCCCGGGCACAGGAAGAATTTATTGCACCTCCGGCAGCGTTTATAACTGAGGTAAAAATTTCCATGCTTACCGGGGGAATTGTAATTATACATGCCGCCTTAAATAATATTCAGGACTCACTGAATTTTGTACTTGATACAGGCAGTGGTGGCATATCGCTCGATTCAACCACATGCGCAGAATTGAAATTAGAACGAAAACCCAGTGGAAGAATTGTCCGTGGTATTGCGGGGGTGCGCACTGTCGATTTTACATATGGCCATACTTTGCGTGTTCCGGGCCTTGACATTGAGAATCTTGATTTTCACATTAATGATTATGAAATCTTAACAGCCGCCTACGGATTAAAAATAGATGGAATAATTGGCTTTAGTGTTTTGCGCAGGTATATTGTAAAGCTCGACTACGACAGGCAGGTAATGCAGTTCTATACACCTGGCACCATAAAGTATCCGAAAGGCGGGCACATTTTAACGCCACAGTTTACCACCCTGCCCATGCAGCCAGTAACCCTCCGCGACCAGGAAATGTTTAATACAAAACTGTATTTTGATATTGGGGCGGGACTTTGCCTGCTTTTAAATGAAGAATTGGTAAAAGACAGTGCGCTTCTCAAAAGAAAAAGAAAATTATACGATACACAGGCAGAAGGCTTGGGCGGTAAAAAAGAAATGACGCTAACTTTTATAAAGGAATTACGGGTGGGCCCTTATAGATTCAGAAAGGTTCCTGTACACATATTTGATGACGAATTTAATGTTACAAATTACCCTGTTCTCGGAGGGCTTATTGGTAACGACATCTTACGCAGGTTTAATATTATTTTAAATTATCCCCGGCAGGAAATATTTATTAAACCCAACCATCATTATACCGACTCGTTCGATTACAGTTATACAGGTCTCGGAATGTATATGATAAATAACGCTGTTACCATAACAGATATTATTCCTGGCTCCCCGGCAGATAATGGAGGTTTTTTACCGGGCGATGTTATTCTTGGTGTTCAAAATAATCTTTCAAATAACATTCAGGCTTATAAGGCCATTATGCAGACTCCAAAATCGCGTTTAAAAATTTTGATTTTACGAAACGGGCAACCTGAGGTACGTTATCTTAAAGTAAAAAGTATATTAAAAAGGTAACCTTTTTAATGCTCTGCTTTATACAGGTATATGAATAAAAAAGATTTAATAAATTTTTTCTCAACATATAATTCTTTATCGGCCTGTATTCATCACTTTTGTACGAATTATTTTTATCAGTTTGAAAAATGCCGGTATACAATCAGTCGAGGAGCAGAACAATTAGGATCATTTTCGTAATTGTATTTATCATTATTACCATTCAGTTGCTTAACCTGCAAATATTTTCTTCAGAATATAAATTACAGGCAGAAAGTAATGCGGTGTACAGAAAAGTAATTTATCCCGACAGGGGAATAATTTACGACCGTAAACACAAGGCTATTCTTGGTAACACCATTATGTACGACTTAATGGTTACCCCTTCTGAAATAAAGGGAACCGATACTGCCGCTTTCTGCAAAATTTTCGGTATAGACACCGCTGAGTTTAAAAAGAGAATTATTAATGCCATATTTAAAAACAGCAAGTATAAACCCAGTGTTTTTGAATCGTTGGTAAGTGAGGAGGTTTACGCGCGGCTTAATGAGAACCTGTATAAATTTCCAGGATTTTATATAATTGAACGGCCCGTAAGATCTTACCCCTTTCACTCCGCTGCCCACGTACTTGGTTACCTTGGTGAGGTTGATTCTAATTTTCTTAAAAGGCATAGTGGTGAAGGATATGAGCCAGGTGATTACTCAGGAATGACGGGTCTTGAACGATCTTACGAAAAGGTGCTTATGGGGCAAAGAGGGGTAAAACGTTTTATCCGCGACAATAAAAGCCGCCTGCAGGGACCATATAAAAGCGGAATATTAGACACCGCACCTGTTGCAGGGCGTGCTCTCTATTCAAGCATGGATATTGAATTGCAGGTGCTCGCCGAAAAATTATTTCAAAGCAAGATAGGCGGGGTAGTTGCTATAGACCCGAGAACAGGAGGCATACTTGCAATGGCAACAGGGCCAACTTATGACCCCACCATGCTTACAGGCAAGCAACGCAAACGAAATTTCGGGGCACTTATAACCGATACCGCACGTCCTTTATTAAACAGGGCAATTAAAGGGCAATACCCCCCGGGCTCTACATTTAAACCAATGGGAGCATTGGTTGCACTCGACGAAAATTTAATTACACCATCTTACGGTTACCCCTGCGGAGGTGCCTATTATTCTTGTGGACGGCCGGTTCGTTGTACACACACCGGGCATGGGCATGCTGCAAACCTGCGGCTTGCTTTGGCTAATTCCTGCAACGCTTATTTTTCCCAGGTATTCAGAATGGCTATAGATAACCCGTCATTCAAAAACCCACAGGCAGGGTATATTAAATGGAAGGAATACATGAACCATTTTGGCCTTGGGGTAAAATTAAACATTGATATTCCCGGCGAGGATGATGGAAACATTCCCGATACGGCAGGGTATAATAAAGATTTTGGTGGCTTTGCCCGTTGGAACAGTTGCAATATTTTAACCCTGGGAATAGGGCAGGACAGGATGCTTGCCACACCACTGCAGCTGGCAAATGTTATGTGCCTGATTGCAAATAAAGGATATTATTATACGCCCCACTTTATTGATAGCATTGAAGATGAGGGCATCGCAGATACTTCATTAATTAATCGTTTTCGCATCAAACATCAGGTTACAAAAATTACCGATTCATCTTTTGAAGCGGTACAGCTTGGTATGCAGGATGTAACTATTTATGGTACAGCCACCGGTGCAAGAATAGAAGGCATAGACATCTGTGCAAAAACAGGCACTGCTCAAAATCCTCATGGTAAAAATCATTCCATATTTGTTGCTTTCGCACCACGGCAAAACCCAAAAATTGCCATTGCAGTGGTCGTTGAAAATGCAGGGTATGGATCAACCTGGGCTGCACCTATTGCTTCTTTAATGATGGAAAAATATATTAAAGACAGTATTGCAGGGCCAAAAAGAAAAGCCGATGTGGAGAGAATTTCAAAATCAGACCTTATACCATCGGCGATAAAGGATTGGTACAGGGTGCGTGATTCTATCCGGGTATCAAAAAGAAAAATTGATGCGAACGCAGCACCCATTTTCGATAATAACATCGAAACGAGCAAGCGGGTAACCTTCGATCCGGAGGCTGAACCTAACCGCAAAGACGATAAAGATTCAAATGCGGTGCCTCCAAAAAAAGAATTTTTATTACCGGGCGATAGCCAAAAAAAGAACAGGAAACCTTAAAGAAATGCGCAACAGTTATTCTAAATCGGCCTCGATGAGCATGGACTGGGTGGTGATATGGCTATACGTATTATTTGTGGCAATAGGAATACTTAGCATTTTTATGGTAGAATACCGCCCGGATACCACTTCTGTTATCAGTTTTTTTTCAGGCGACACAAACTATAGCAGGCAAATATTATTTGCAGGGGTATGCCTTATTGCGGCCACATTTATTGTTTTAAGCGACAGCAAATTATATACAGCATTCGCAAACCTTTTTTACGTTTTCGGCTTACTGCTAATGCTGGCAACCTTTGTGATAGGAAAAGAAATAAACGGTTCCAGAAGCTGGATACCTTTAGGCAGTGGGTTTAACCTGCAGCCTGCAGAATTATGCAAGGTTTTTACTGCCCTGGCGATATCCAAATACCTTTCTTTAACAGAAACAGATTTTACAAGATTACGGTCGCAAATTATTGCAACAGTAATAGCTATGACGCCTGCTGTACTTTCTGTTCTTCAAAATGAAACCGGACTAGCACTGGTATATGCAGGGTTCTTTATTGTTATGTTCAGGGAGGGGTTGCCGGGAATAATTCTGGTTGTAGGCTTTTCCATGGGGGTGCTGGTGGTGGCTACATTAATTATAGAACCTAACACACTGGCCATTTTTTTAACAGCCATTGCATTGTCTATCATATATTTTTCGCGAAAACAAATAAAACGAGACCGGGGGCTGCTCGTTTCCATCATTCTTATATGGGTTGTATGTGTGGGCATACAAAGATTTGCGGTGCCTTATATGTTCAATAATGTTTTACAATGCTACCAGAGCCAGCGCATATACAGCATGGTGGGCAAAGACTATGATTGCAGTTTTAATAAACATGCCCAGGAAGAATCAAATCTCGGTCGTACGGTTTTAAAGCCAGATGATTATAATGTAAGGCAAAGCAAAATTGCCATAGGTTCCGGCGGTCTGTTTGGAAAAGGTTTTTTAAAAGGTACACAAACCCGCGGCCAATACGTACCCGAACAGCATACTGATTTTATTTTTACCTCCCTGGGAGAAGCCTTTGGCTTTGTAGGATCTTTTATTTTTTTAGGGTTGTACATGCTTTTCTTATTCCGGCTTGTAATTATTGCAGAAAGGCAGCGAAGTACTTTTACCCGGGTATATGCCTATAGTGTAGCAAGTATTTTCTTTTTACATATTGTGGTAAATATTTGTATGACGGTTGGCCTGTTTCCTGTTATCGGAATTCCGCTTCCCCTCGTAAGTTATGGTGGCTCATCGCTGCTAACTTTTACAGTGCTTATCTTTATACTGGTTCGCCTCGATGCGGACAGGCAAATGGTTTTAAGATAACAGAGAAACATTCTAATGCAGATATTTCCACTTTCAGAAGGCGTTTTTACTATAGACAGCACCAAGGTTTTTGTTCCTTTTAATATTAATAACGAGGACCTGCAGCAACGGCCTGCCGGCAGCCTGCTGGTAGAAATTCAGCCCTTTGTTATAATTACCGGTAACGATATTTTGTTGCTGGATACCGGGCTGGGGTTTGAGCAAAATGGTAAACTGCAGGTATATAAAAACCTGCAGCAACACAATATTTTACCCGGCGATGTAACCAAAGTATTATTAACACATCTGCATAAAGACCACGCCGGAGGAATAAGTAAAAAAAACATTTCAGGTAAATACGAACTGTCTTTCCCTAATGCAACCATTTATATGCAGCGTAAAGAATTTGATTATGCTATGAATAAAGGGTTTCCCAGCTATATTACCGAAGAACTTGCCTTTCTTGAAAACGAAAAAAATATTCAATTTCTGGATGGAGATGGGTTTATAGATAATTATATCGAATATAAAATAACCGGTGGTCATTGCCCATACCACCAGGCTTTCTGGGTAAAAGAAAACAACGATACAATTTTTTTTGGGGGTGATGAGGCACCACAATTGCAACAAATGAGAAACAAGTTTATGGCAAAGTATGACCAGGATGGAAGAAAGGCCATGGAACTGAGGCAACAATGGTGGGAAGAAGGGAAAACCAAATCCTGGAAATTTCTGTTTTACCACGATGTAAAAACACCCACCTATTTAAATTCATAACCCCTTCTGCTATTTTGGCTACCCCGAAAGGGGTCTTAAAAAATATGATTGAATGGAGTATAATCCCCACCGATGTTTGTGGAATGTATTAAAATTTATTCGTTATATTGTTTAGTAAGTAGTGGATATGAATAGTGAACAAAAAAAAATAAAGGTTTTACTGGTAGATGACGATAGTATTTTCCAGTTTTTATCGTTGAAAATATTGCAGGCCTCAGGGCTTACCGACGAAGTAATGGTTTGTTCAAACGGGCAGGAGGCCATTCAACTCATTGAAGATGCCATAGCAAGGGGTAACGGGTTTCCTGATGTAATATTTCTCGACATAAATATGCCAATAATGAACGGTTGGGAATTTCTCGAATCATTCGAAAAAAAAGCACCATCCCTGCAAGACTCCATTCCCGTTTATATAGTAAGTTCCTCCGCCAACCAGGATGATAAGGAACGCGCAAAAGATTTTGAAAATGTTACCGATTACCTTATTAAGCCAATTATGCAAGACCAGTTCAGGCATATCCTCACATCATTAAGCGACCAAAAACTTTCACGCACAAGTAATCAACATTAGTAGCAGGCAGGCCTCGCTTCACATACTAAAGTTTCGGTTAGTTAAACAATTTACAGTAGGTTTGTTGTCTACCTAAAAAGCAAGATTTATATGAAATTTATTGTTTCATCAACCGTACTCTTAAAGCATTTACAACAGATAAACGGCGTTATTAACAGCAATACGGTTTTACCTATTCTTGAAGATTTTTTATTTGAGACTGATGGAAAAAAATTAACGGTAACTGCTACTGACCTTGAGACAGTTATGCGCGTTCAGATGGATGTTGAAAGCAAAACCAACGGTCGCATTTGCATTCCTGCTAAAATTTTAATGGATTCATTAAAAAATATTCCGGAGCAACCCCTTTCATTCAATATTGACAAGAATTTTTCTGTTGAAATAACCAGCGATAATGGTAAGTATAAGGTAATGGGCGAAAACCCTGATAATTTTCCAAAAGAGCCCGTGCCCGACGAAACAAATAAGTTTACCATTACCGCAGATGCCCTTTCTTCTGCTATAAATAAAACATTATTTGCAGTTAGTAACGACGATTTACGACCAGCCATGACGGGTGTATTTTTTGAACTGAATGGGGATGCGATAAAATTTGTATCGACCGACGCACACAGGCTGGTAAGGTATACAAGAAACGATGTTAGCTGCCCAAAAGCAGAAAATTTTATTGTTCCGAAAAAACCATTAACCCTGTTAAAAAATGCTTTGCCCGCAGGCGATGAAGAATTAACGCTCAGTTACAACTCTAACCATTTATTTGTTACCTACGGAAGCTCTCAGCTGGTATGCCGTTTAATAGATGCGCGTTTTCCCGATTACAAAGTGGTGATACCCGCAGACAACCCGTTTAAACTAACTGTAAACAGAAACGACTTTCAAAATGCGCTAAGAAGGTTAAGCGTATTCAGTAATAAAAGCACAAACCAGGTGGTGCTGAAAATAAAAGGCGGTCCAGCTTGAACTGTTTGCTCAGGATGTGGATTTTAGTTTTGAGGGTAACGAAACCATGGCATGCCAGTACGATGGCGAAGACATGCAAATTGCCTTTAACGCAAAATTCTTAATAGAAATACTTAATGCCGCTGAAAGCGATGAAGTGGTAATAGAATTATCAACCCCAACAAAAGCAGGCATTATTAAACCTGCCGAAAAGGTAGATGATGAAGAAGTGCTGATGTTGGTTATGCCACTCATGCTCAACAATTAATCTATTATTTCCACAAGGCTTATGAAAAGAATGGTAACCCTGCTGGTTTTAGTTGCAATCTTTTCTTTGCATGCAAAAGCACAGGATGGCGAAACTGCCATTAGAGAAGCCATGCATCGCCAGGAAACTGCCTGGAACAATGGCGACATTCCCGGATTTATGCAAACCTACTGGCATAGTGATAGTTTATTGTTTGTTGGCTCTAACGGACCTCTATACGGATGGCAAAATACGCTTGAACGATACAAAAAAAATTATCCAGACACTGCAACAATGGGTAAATTAAATTTTACCATTGTTGAAATAAAGCAGTTATGCAGTGACCATTATACTGTATTAGGAAAGTGGCAACTGGTGCGGACTTCAGGCAATATTGGCGGGTATTTTACCCTGCTCTTCAGGCTTATACATGGGCAATGGTTTATTATTGCCGATCATACGAGTTAAAAAAAATATCCGGCAAATCAATTCTTGAAATTTTATTCTTTTGTATTAAGCGGCAGGTTTAGTTTATAGGTTTTTGACCCCTGCACTGGCAATGAATACCCACGTATCCATGGGTTATATAATTTTAATGTTTTGTAAGTTATGCCTTGCTGAATGGCAAATGAGGGGAGGTTAGGTATGGTTCGTGTAACCTCTATAACACGTACCTGCCCCGGCTGGTAAGCCAGTGAATCGTTCAGAAAATAACCCAGCTCACCGGCATGTTCAAACAGGTATTTAAAAGAGAGAATTCTAAATATATATTTATTGGTTTCTTCGGGCAGGTACAGGTCGTAATAATTCATGGTTTGCTGTGCTGTTGCCCGGCTGTTGTACCCACCCATACCGCAATTGTACGACGCGGCTGCGGCCGTCCAGCTACCAAATTTATCGTGTGCTTTTTTAAAATAATCGCAGGCAGCATTTGTCGATTTTATAATATTATAACGCTCATCAACGGTATTATTTACTTCCATATCATATTCGGTTGCAGTACTTTCCATAAACTGCCAAAAACCAACTGCGCCGGACCGTGAAATAAGATTCTGCAAATTGCTTTCTGCAATACACAGGTATTTAAAATCATCCGGCACACCATTTTCCTTCAATATATCTTCTATAACCGGGAAATACCTTTTCATTAATTTTTGAATATAGAAATTGCTGCCATGCTGGTAGTAAATAAGCCCAAACTCCCTGTCGAGCTGTTCGCGTATCTCCAGTTTTTCAAGCGGTACTTTTTCACCGGCAAAAGAAAGTTTGGCAGGTATTTCAGGCACATACCATTGTATAACATCGGCTTGTTTATAATTGCCCATGTTTTTGAATGAAAGAAAAATGGTGAGAATCGAAATGAGCATTAAAGCAGATACAGAATAAAATATTGCATTTGGTATTTTCATAATAAGGACTTTCTATTCTCTCAATATAACCATTTATACAAAACCGGCAGTGCCTGGTGCACTTTACCAACCATTATTTGCTGTTTATTCTTTAAACCAGGCGAGTAACAGAAGACTGACGGGTTATCTGCCCCCCCGGGGTATTTGAAATTTGAATTACACCGGGTTTTTTGCCTGGTTCAAATGAGCCAAGTACATCATTTATTTGCAAAGCCTTTGCCCCATTAAGGGTGGCCCATTGCAAAATAACGGCCGTTGGTATATGTATTTCTGTATTAAAAAGTATTGTCTTTATTTCTTCCAGAATATTTAAAGTGTGGTTACTTGCATAGCTGTCGGTTCCCAAAACAATATTGCATTCGTTATTGTGCAACAGGTCAATGGGCGGCATTTTATCTTCAATAAATAAATTTGCATTTGCACAAATGCACCAGTAAATGGTTTGGTGTTCGGATGTTTCATTTACCTTTTTTACAAAAGCTACATCTGCCTCAGAAGTAAAAGTATTGTGAACCAGCATCAGGTTCTTTGCATTCTCGAGCCATGGCAGGTAGGTCTGAACCGAGCTTCTGCCGGCGCGCTCAAAAAAACTTGTATCGAGGTTAAGCATGGAATAAAGCCGCGAGAGATCGCCTTCTTTATTTTGGTACCAATCGTTTTCGGCAAGAGCCTCCTGGTTATGAATTGTTACGGTTTTATTTTTCGAAATCCTGTTAATCATTTCAAACAACTGCATGCTTACAGAATAAGGTGCATGCGGCACTAACGATGACCTGTTTTTCTTATACTGTTTTTCAAGGGTATTAAACCTTGCGGAAATATTGGCAATAAGAGAAAACTTTTCTTCTGCCATGGCTGTAAATCCCAGCACCTCTATAAAATTGTAATAATAGACCGGGCTGATCTTTTTAATTTCCACGGTAATAGCTGTATTGCATATATCCCCTATGGCCACTGTACCTGCAGCCATTGAATCATGCTCACCCATAGCAACGGCTTCCAGAATTTCTTCCGGAGAATATTTGTTACGCTCATTTAAAACATTCATTAAAAAAGAAACGAGACCTGTAGAAGAGGGTATTTTTCCCTTAAGGTGGCTTAATTCAAGATGGCAATGGCAATTAACAAAACCGGGGGAAATAATTCCTTCAACCTGTATAATGTCCTCGCCTGCCTCACTTTCCGGCATTATTTCTATTACTTTTCCCTCCTGGTCAGTTATAAGAACATTGTCACTAGCCCGCAAGGCTAAACCTGTAAACAGGTATTCTCCTTTATATTTTTTATAACCCATCACTTATAGTTAAATTGGCTTAACCTGTTTTTAAATCACCTAATTTTGCCAACCTTAAAAAAAGCAGTTTACTATTACTAATTGGGGATGAGTTGAATTTAAACAAAACTACACCCTTAATATGTGGGATAAAAATTTGCTTTTTACCGGGTAGAATTACCGAATTATTTCATGCACTTATTTTAAAAGAGGGCTAAAATAATATTAGATAACATTAAAATGATAGAACAATTACAGGCAATTAAAGCCAAGTTTGAGCAGACAGCCATTGCGTTGACAAACCCAGAGATTATAAGCAGGCAGCGCGAATTCAGCCGGCTCAGCAAAGAATACCGCGACCTGGAGAAAATCGTAAAACCTTTTGATGAATATACCCGTGTATTACAGGAGATTGATTATGCAAAAGCCGGCTTTAATAGCAGTGATGAAGACTTGAGGGAACTTGCAAAAATGGAAATGCCAGAGCTGGAAGCCAAAAAAGAGGCACTGGAAAAAGAACTTACAAAATTGTTGATACCAAAAGACCCGCAGGATGACAAAAACGCAGTTCTGGAAATTCGCGCAGGCACAGGTGGAGACGAGGCGAGCCTTTTTGCCGGCGATTTATTGGATATGTACTTGCGTTATTGTGCTAAGAAGGGTTGGAAAATCGCGCTTCTTACAGAAAGTGAAGGCACTGTAGGTGGATATAAAGAAGTAGTGGTAGAAGTGCAGGGAGAAGATGTATATGGCACCCTTAAGTTTGAAAGTGGCGTGCATCGTGTTCAGCGCGTACCAGATACCGAAACGCAGGGGCGTGTGCATACCAGCGCTGCAACTGTTGCAGTAATGCCTGAAGCAGAAGAAGTTGACTTTGAATTAAACCCTGCCGATGTAAAAATGGAAACTGCACGAAGTGGTGGAGCAGGAGGCCAGAATGTAAACAAGGTAGAAACAAAAGTGATGCTTACCCATATACCTACCGGCACTGTCGTTATCTGCCAAACTGAAAGAAGCCAGTTAGGAAACAGGGAAAAGGCGATGAACATGTTGCGCACAAGGTTATATGATGAGCAGGTGCGTAAACAGGAAGAAGAAATTAGCAGGCATAGAAAAACATTGGTAAGCACCGGCGACCGGAGCGCCAAAATACGCACATATAACTATCCCCAGGGGAGAGTTACAGACCATAGAATCGGGCTTACCTCGTACAACCTCGATAGTGTAATGAATGGTAATATCGACGAATTTATTGAAGCACTCCAGGTTGCTGAAAATGCAGAAAAAATAACCAGGCAGAACTAAATCATTGCTGCGCGCTCTTTAAAAGTGGAATGGTCTTTTTTATACCATCACCATCAATACGCAGGTAATACATTCCTTTAGACAGGGCAGAAAGATGTGCCTCGAAAGGTTTTGTCGCACTTATTTCCCCAACCTCCGTACTCCAAACCCTTTTTCCGGCTGAATTATACATATGCAACTGCAATTTTTTAACCGGTTTATTACTGGTAATGTGTAAGTAACTATTAAACGGATTTGGAAAAACAAGCAATTTGAGAGCAGAATCTTCTACCGGAGGTGGCAAAATAACACTTCGCCCCGACCTCCGCCAGACCCACCACCCGTTCCTCCCGAACTGGTTATGCCCTGTAGGTTAAACTGGGAAAATACCGGGAAGTGATCCGATGTACTCCCAGTTCCATATAAAGGCACAACATTAACCACATCAGTTCTAACTCTCGCGGAATTAGGCACATACCATTTTTGCATTTCACCGCTTATTACCTGGTGATCCAGCATATCTGTTGCGAACAGGGTAGAAGTCTGGTTTATATTACTTAAGGGCAGCGTAATGGAATGATAGGCAGTACTGTCTGCAGAATCTTTTACGATCACGGTGTAAGACGATTCTGAGGTTCCTGTTTCTGCAACTGTCTGATCCAGATCATCATTAAAATCACCTAAAAAAACAAAGGGTTTGGTAATAAAATCTTTATCGAGCGTATCTTTTAATTCCTGCGCACCGCCTGCCCTTTTATTATAATCGGCAACCGCTGTTCCGGATTTGGCGTGTATAATAATAAACCAGATACTTTTTTTAACGCCATTTACCTCAGCATCGCATTCAACCAAAAAGGGTGTTCTTCCACTGGCAAAATTGGTGTATGCATTATTGCTATTCCTCAACATGCCACGGGTAGAAATATTTGAGAAAATATTCTTTTTATATATAATGGCAAGTTTTTGACCGTTTGCCCAATCAGCATCATTTTTATTATCAGCCAGGCTGCAATAATCAGAGATTATATATTCGTAATTGCTCCCAAGCATATTTACAACATTTCTTAATCGCGTTGTATCGACCACTTCGCACAATGCATAAAGGTCTGCGTCAATGTATTCCATAATGGCAGCCACGTTATTTTGCTGAAGCTCATCATCTGCAGGCCCATTTAAAGGGGCGCCAAACCATTCAATATTCCAGTTAACTATATCCAGGGTTGTATCGGTACTCTGTGCAGAAGAGCCGAATATTAGCAGCAGGAAAGCTGCACTAAAAAAAAGTTTCATTAAAGCGGCAAGTATTTAAACCAAATATAATGGCAAACCAATTGCCCAGTGTGAAAAATTTACCCCTTAGTATACCTGCCAAAAATGGGTTTAAAAAAATTTTTGTAAATTGAATTAACCAAAATGAAACCATTATGAAAACAAAAACATTCTTCGTGATGGCAGTCTTTTCAATTTGTTTGGCTGCTTTTAGTTGTAGTTCAGAGGGGGAGGAAGCATATACCCCAGAACCCAAGTATGGAGGTTATGAATCTGAAATTGCCTACGGCGAGCATCTGGTGATTATTGGTGGTTGTAATGATTGCCACACTCCTAAGAAAATGACGGACCAGGGAATGGTACCTGATGAATCTCTAAAATTATCGGGCCATATTTCATCTATGCCCGCACCCGACATAGACAGAAAAATGGCAGAATCTAAAGGTCTTTCAGTTACAAATACCCTTACCGCATGGGTAGGCCCCTGGGGCATAAGCTATGCACGCAACCTTACTCCGGATTCAACAGGAATGGGTGCCTGGACCCTTGAGCAATTCGCCCGCAGTCTTCGTGAGGGTAAGTTTAGCGGTTTAGAGGGCGGAAGAATGATGCTTCCTCCAATGCCCTGGCAGGAAATTGGTCAGATGACAGACGCAGAAATTAGTGCGGTATATGCCTATCTCAGGTCAATTAAACCGATTCACAACGTGGTGCCGAATGCACAGCCACCGGTATCTGCAACGGCTGCAACCAAACCGTCTTAAATTTTTGCCAACCTGTCACACCAACCTTCGTTGGTACTGTGTTTGCGAATCAGGGTGATAGGATAGATCGCACCTGTAGTAGCAGGATTGTGCCATTCTATTATCACTTTAATAAAAATTTTATGCAAAAAGGACAGATAAGGGTTCAAACGGAAAACATCTTTCCGATCATTAAAAAATTCCTTTACAGCGATCACGAGATTTTTATTCGTGAACTGGTAAGTAATGCGGTAGATGCCACACAGGAAACTGAAAACACTTTCTTCCATAGGTGAAGCGAAGGGCGATCTGGGCGATCTGCGAATAGATATTGAATTGAATGCTGAAGAAAAGACCATAACCATTATAGATCGTGGCGTTGGTATGACTGCTGAAGAGGTAGATAAATACCTTAACCAGGTTGCATTTAGTGGCGCAGAAGAGTTTGTAAAAAAATATAAGGGTCAGAATGAAGCAAATATCATTGGACAGTTTGGTCTTGGTTTTTACAGCGCTTTTATGGTGAGCGAAAAAGTTGAGGTATTTACCAAAAGCTTTAAAGATGAACAAGCCACCTATTGGAGATGCGATGGCAGCCCTGAATATGAATTAAAGCCATAGAAAAATCTGAAAGAGGTACAGATATCGTATTGCATATAAATGAAGAAAGTAAAGAATTTTTAGAGCCGGGACGCGTACAAAGCATTCTGGAAAAATTTTGCCGGTTTTTACCTATTCCTATTTATTTTCGATGTTGCAGAAGTAAAAGATGAACCTGAGGTAAAAGATCAAACAGACATTCCAGATGAAAATGAAGAGAAAGTAGAAAAAGAAGTAAAAGAAGAAAAACCTATAAACAATACCCAGCCTGCCTGGACACGAAAACCATCAGACCTTATCTACCGAAGACTACCAGAATTTTTATAAAGAATTATATCCTTTTGGCGAAACGCCTCTATTCTGGATTCACCTGAACGTAGATTATCCTTTTAATCTTACGGGTATTTTATATTTCCCAAAAATTAAACAGAGCTACGAAATTCAGAAAGACAAAATTCAGCTGTACAGTAACCAGGTTTTTGTTACCGATGAGGTAAAGGATATTGTGCCGGAATTTTTAATGCTGTTACATGGTGTGATCGACAGCCCGGATATTCCCCTGAATGTTAGTCGCAGTTACCTGCAGGGCGATCCCAATGTAAAAAAGATAAATGCACACATCACTAAAAAAGTAGCCGATAAACTGGAAGAGATTTTTACCAACGACCGAAGTGCATTTGAAGAAAAATGGGAAAGCCTGGGATTGTTTGTTAAGTATGGTATGATGACCGACGATAAATTTCTCGACAAGGCAAGCAAATTTATGGTGATGGAGTCTGTAAATACTGCTCCGTCAAAAGAAGTAGAAAAAGCACATGCAAAATTCTATACCCTCGAAGAATACAAAGCTGCGGCAGATGCTTTGCAGAAAAATAAAGAAGGTAAAACAGTAATATTATATACCACCAACCCCATACAACAGGATGCCTATATTCAGGCGTGCCTTAAAAAAGATTATATAGTTATTAAGATGGAAACCCTTGTTGATGCAGCCTTCATCAATAACATGGAAATGAAATGGCAGGATGTTCATTTCGTAAGGGTAGATGCGGATATCGCTGAAAATATTATTGACAAGCAGGAAGCTGTAAACAGTGTATTAAGCAATGAAGAATCTGATAGATTAAAAGGATTATTCTCCCTGCCAAATTCAGAAATGCAAATCACCGTTGAGGTTAAAGGCTTAAGTGAAGAAGCACCACCTGTTGTAGCTACACGCCCCGAATTTATGCGCAGAATGAAAGACATGGCGGCTGTTGGCGGCGGTATGACGGCCTTTTATGCGCAGATGCCCGATGAGGTAATACTTACTGTAAATGGCAATCATCCGATTTACCAGAACATTCTTAAAGAAGAAAATACTGAGCAGGTAGAAAAACAGGTAAGAAACCTGGCCGATCTTGCATTGCTTTCCCAGGGGTTATTGAAAGGCAACGATCTGACCTCCTTTATTAACCGCAGCGTAGAACTAATGCAGGGAAACAAAAAAAGCAACCTGATCGTAGAATTATAAGTGCACATATTGATATTAAAAAACTCCTATCAATTAAATGAAAGGAGTTTTTTTTTAACCTATAATGGAGATTATAAGAACAATTAATTAATCAACGTTTGGGGCAGACATTTTAATTTCATCTGAAACACCTTCCCGGTAATTTTCAAAATTTTTAATGAACATGGCCGCCAGTTCTTTAGCCTTTTCATCATAAGCGCTTTTCTTTGCCCAGGTATTACGGGGGTTTAATAATTCCGCGGGCACATTGGGGCATTGTTTAGGCATCATCATACCAAATACCGGGTGCTTTTCATATTCCACGTTATTCAATTTTCCGCTTAACGCGGCATTGATCATTTCCCTGGTATATTTTAAGCTTATACGGCTGCCGGTGCCGTATGCACCACCAATCCAGCCGGTATTAATCATCCACACATTTACATTATGGTCGCGCATTTTATTGCCAAGCATACCTGCATAATAACCGGGGTGTAATGGCAAAAAAGGTGCACCAAAGCACGCACTGAATGTGGCTTTTGGCTCAGTTATACCTTCTTCGGTACCGGCAACTTTTGCAGTGTAGCCAGAGATAAACTGGTACATAGCCTGCCCGGGTGTTAGCCTGCTTATAGGTGGCAATATGCCATAAGCATCACAGGTTAAAAAGAAAACATTTTTAGGATGCCCGCCCATGCTTGGTTCGGCAGCATTAGAAATAAAATGCAGTGGATAACTAACCCTGGTATTTTCTGTTATATCGCTGTTTGAAAAATCTATCTGAGTAGAATCTTCATAAAATCCAACATTTTCAACCAGTGCGCCCGGTTGTATGGCATGGAATATCTCGGGTTCTTTTTGTTCGCTCAGGTCAATGCATTTTGCATAACATCCGCCCTCAAAATTAAAAATGCCTTTGTCTGTCCAGCCATGTTCATCATCACCAATAAGTTTTCTTTGGCTGTCTGCACTTAAAGTGGTTTTACCGGTACCGCTTAAACCGAAAAAAACTGCCACATCGCCCGCTTTTCCAATGTTTGCGCTGCAATGCATGCTTAAAACCTTTTTATTATGTGGAAGCAAATAATTTAGAATGGTAAAAATGCCTTTCTTCATTTCTCCTGTATAGCCAGTACCACCAATTAATATGGTATTGTGGGTGAATGAAATGATGGCAAAATTCTTTTTGCGTGTGCCGTCGGTTGAGGGGTCTGCCTGAAAGCCGGGGGCATGAATAATTTGCCAGTCGGGGCTGAAATTATCCAGGTCTTCTTCAGAAGGACGAATAAACATATTATGGGCAAACAGGTTACTCCACGGATTTTCGTTTATAACCCGAATGTTCAGTCGGTAATTTTTATCGGCGCAGGCATAACAGTCCCTAACCCAAACCTCTTCCTTTTGATTTAGGTACTGTAGTAATTTGTTTTTTAGGCGCAAAAAATAATTTTCATCTATAGGTATATTAAAGTTGTTCCAATACACTGTGTCCCTGGTGATATTATCTTTTACCGTAAACTTATCCTGTGGGCTGCGGCCTGTAAATTCGCCCGTTTCAATGCATAATGCGCCTGTATCGTTCAGCAATCCCTGGTTTCTTTGCAGGGTTTGCTCTGTTAATTCATGTGAGGTTTGCTGATAAAAAATGTTGGGATTAGTTAGCCCGGTCTTTTCTAACGCTTTTTTCGGAATCATAGTAGTGGTAAGTGTTGCCATACAACCTTAAAAATTAATTATTCTGCAAATTTAATTACAAAAACTTACGGGTGTTAGCTTTTTTGCATTTAATTCCTGCAACCACATAAATTTTAATAAAAAAGGGTGAAGCCACATTCTTGCGGTTTCATTACCCTATTTCTAATCATTGAAAATTCGGGGCCATTTTTATGAAACAGGATAAATCATCATAATTAACGTATCCATTACTCCAATTTATTTTTTTTTAAGAAATCAACGGAGAGCTTTTGCCAGCTTAGGTTTCAGGTAAAATGCCCGTTGGTTTTTATTCACCTATTAAACCGTTCATACAGAAGGTGCCTGAAATAGTGCATACTAATCACTTTGCTAAATAGTGGGCTGCCCTCCTGAATAATTTTGAAAAATAATTACATCACCTATTAAAAATTAAACATTATGAAAAAGCTATTATTAACAATTGCAGTGGTAATCTTTATATTTTCGACAGCCTTTGCGGTTCCCTCTGACCAGAACGAGCGCACCCTTAGCAACTTTGCAAAAGAATTTAAAGATGCCCATAGTATTACCTGGAAATCAACTGAAGATTATACTCTGGCTACTTTTACCTGGAATGGTGAAAAGCTTCAGGCCTTTTACGATAATTCTGGCAACAGGAAGGCTCTTGTTAGAAATATCGAGCTAAAAAACCTTCCGCTAAGCGCGCAGATAACCCTTAATGATAAATACAACGACTATACTTTAGATGAGATTATGGAAGTGAATACCACCGACGACGGTATGTATTATTATGCCTGCATGAAAAAACCTAACCGTACCATTGTTTTAAAAATATCTTCGACCGGCGAGCAGGTAAGTTTGCAGAAAAAGATAAAACACAGTACCCCCTAAAAGAAAAGAGCCCCGAACGGGGCTCTTTTAATATACTAAAATTGTTTAAAACCTTTTTTTGTAGTTATTGGGCCGGTTATTACCACGATTAGGACCCCTTCCGCCATCCCTGTTTCCACCACCCTGCCTGTTATCCCGCGGACCACGATTTCGATCCCTGCCGCCAAAATTTTGCCTTCTTCCACCCCCACCGCTACCGGAACTGCGGTAATCATCCCTCTCAAATTGTGGAGCCCGGTGTTTAATAAAGGGTGTATTTACGAATTCAAGCTCGCCGCCTGTAATATTATTTAATTCGCTTCTTATTGCATCATCATGTACAAGTTCTTTATGCCAGTTACTGTACGAAAGTTTCATATAGTAAGCAATAGCATGGGCGAAACCTGCTTTTTTATCGGGGTTCTCTTCTTTTAAAGCTTTCTCTATTACCAATTCTAAATTCTTACCGAGGTGAGAATATTTTGGATACCTGCGAGGATATGCCAGTGGTTCGGGCTTTGTTTTATAAGTTTCCTTTTGCGGAATGGGGTATGGGCTGTCAACATCCAGTTTAAAATCGCTTATATAAAAAAGGTGATCCCACAGTTTATGCCTGAAATCTTCCACATTTTTAAGATGAGGGTTTAGAAATCCCATTAATTCAATCATGGCATATGCCTGTTGCTGTCTCTCCTCACGGTCTTCGATGGTTAAAATATGCTCAACCATTTTTTGAATATGCCTTCCATATTCCCGCATGCTTAGGCTGTTTCTTGTAGTATTATATTCCATTAAAATTATAAAAGCCAAATGTAATACAAATATGCACAGCATAAAAACGCCGCGTGTGGTTTAACGTATCCCATCATTTCAACATAAAAATTTATACTTGTTTCTTTGCATAAATGATTTCGTATGGATAATGCGCAATATTATGGCACCTACCTGCATCTTGGTAAGGTGCTCGAGGCTCAACACCCTTTAAGTTTTGAAAAAGAAAATGTTCCTGCACATGATGAAATGCTTTTTATAATTATTCACCAGGCGTATGAATTATGGTTTAAACAAATTTTATTTGAAATAGATTTTGCCCTCAAGGTTTTTAGTCAGCCTAAAATAAACGACAACTCCGAAGACCTTAACCTGGTGAGGCACCGTTTAAAAAGAGTAACACGCATTCTGGAATTGCTTAACCAGCAGGTAAGTATTTTAGATACCATGACCCCATTGGATTTTCTCGAATTTCGAAACCTGCTTACCCCCTCATCTGGTTTTCAGAGTAAACAATTCAGGTTAATTGAGGCAAAACTAGGTTTGCAAATGGAAAGCAGGCACCAGAAAGAATATTACAAACGCACAAATGAAGGCGGTTTTACAAATTCCGATTTTGAAAGCATCTCCAAAACTGAAGCCGGAAACAACCTGCAGCAGCTTGTAAATAACTGGCTTGCGCGTATGCCTTTTTTTAAGCCTGAATTTTGGAAGAGCTTTGATTCTTTAGCAAATGAAAAAATATCCGGCCAAAGTTTCTGGAATGATTACAGGCAAATTTACCTGAACGGACTTACACCAAGGGAGGCTGAAAAAATTCATGATTTTGATTATATTTTTTTTGATAATAATTCAGGAAATTTTTCTGCCGATAAGCAACATGTATTAAGAAGCAACTTTTCTCCTGATGCATTGCGCAGTGCATTGTTCATTATGCTTTACCGGGATTTCCCGGTATTTCAAACATCTTACCAGGTACTGGATTCGCTAATAGAAATTGATCATCATTTAAGTAACTGGCGTCATAAGCATTTAATTATGGTCAGGCGAATGATAGGCATGCGTGTAGGTACAGGAAACACCACAGGTTCTGGCTATCTCGAAGGCGCATTGAACAAGCATTACATCTATAAAGACATTTCAGGTCTTTCCACTTTTCTAATTGAAAGAAGAAAATTGCCACACCTGCCCGATGAGCTGATTGCCCATTTGAGATTTAATATAGAATAACCATGGCTGCAACCAGACCGTTTGTTGGTATACCAAATTACCAGATTTGTCGCAACACGAATAAATGCTATACACCAGTTAAGTAACTTGGTATTATGAATGTTGCATGGTATAAAAAAAGGTGGGCAAGAATTTTTCAGCATGTATTTATCTGGTTAATTCTTTTCTCGCTTCCTTTCATGCTGCGCCAGTCGTTTAATAATGAACGAAAAACAACAACCGATATAGCAGAAAGGGCTTTTGCGGGCCTTTACGGTTTTCTCGGATCTTTTGTGGATAGGATTGTTTTACCTGAATGCCAATTTCCTCATTAAAAGGTATATGTATACCAGAAAAGTTGCCGCATTTTTGGTATTGCAAATACTGGCCATACTTATTATAATGGCATTGCACTATGCTTATTTTACTGCCTTTATTCCAAGCCGCCCGTTTTATATAAGAAATTTTTTCCTGTTTAATATTTTCCCTTATCTCTTTATAATGGCCAGCAGTATAACATACCGGCTAATACAGGATAAAGTGAAAGAAGAAACACTGTCTAAAGAAAAAGAAAATGAAAACCTTAAGACAGAATTATCCCTGTTACGGTCGCAGGTTAGTCCGCATTTTATGTTTAATGTTTTAAATAATATGGTTGCGCTGGCGCGAAAAAATTCTGACCAGCTGGAGCCATCGCTCATTAAGCTTTCGTCTCTTATGCGTTATATGCTTTATGAAACAGATGAAGAAAAAGTGCCGGTTGAAAAAGAAATAGAATACCTGCAAAGTTATATTGATCTGCAACAGCAACGGTTTGGAAAAAAGGTGGCGATAAAAACCTGCTTCACCCTGGCAGATAAAAACTACCAGGTAGAGCCGATGTTATTGATTCCATTTGTAGAAAATGCATTTAAACACGGTACAGGTTTAGTAGAAGATGCTCAAATCTGTGTTCAATTAGAAGCGGCAAACAACCAATTAAAATTTACTGTAAAGAATAAACATAATAAAGATTCCGAAGAAATTAAAGATGGCACTTCGGGCATTGGCTTACCTAATGTACAAAGAAGGCTTAATTTATTGTATGGCAAAAATCATGACCTGAAAATAATAAATGACGAAGATTGGTTTACTGCTGCGTTAACCTTAACCCTACATTAATTTGTAAACCTAAACCCTTAATAAAATATTTTAAATACCTTAGGATATGATGCGGTGCATAGCCATAGATGACGAACCCCTTGCCCTGGAATTGCTGGAAGATAATATTAGCAAACTTCCCTACCTGCAGCTTGTTGGCTCCTGCAACAATGCCATTGAAGCTATTAAAGTATTACAAACAGAACACGTAGACCTAATTTTTCTCGACATACAAATGCCCGGACTAACAGGGCTGCAGTTTATTCAAAGCCTTACAGTAAAACCAATGATTATTCTTGTTACGGCATACGAAAAATATGCGCTGGATGGTTTTAATCTGGATGTGGTGGATTACCTGGTAAAACCGGTTTCATTAGACAGGTTTATTAAAGCCTGTAATAAAGCTTACGAACTCTTTCAATTGCGAAGTAAAAATAATGGCGAAACGAATAACGCGTACATTTTTGTTAAGGCAGATTATAGTCTTATAAAAATAGATCTCGAAGATATTGTTTGGGTAGAAGGTCTAAAAGATTATCTGCGCATACATCTGCATAACTCCAACAAACCAATTGTAACACGCATGGCAATGAAAGCACTCGAAGAAGAACTTCCATCATCAAGGTTCGTGCGCATACACAAATCATTTATAGTTTCCATTCGTTTTATAACATCCATAAGAAAAAGCACCCTGCTTGTAGGCGAACAGGAATTACCCATCGGTGACATTTACCGGGATGGCGTTACTGCCCTTACCGGAAAAAATGATTAAATCGAACTTTTAAACGCTTTACTTTTTCGTCGCTACATTTCATCCCATCGTCTCATTTGCTTAAGACAAGCATGCATTGCAAATACTTTTGCTGTATAACAATAAGTCATGAAAAAGTTTTCAGTTCTAATCTCAATAATTTTTATAGCTATCTCCGCCGGTGCACAATTTACACCAGGCAATAATCAAATGTCACGTGGCAACTTTTCACCAGCTATAGGGCATATATATGGTAAACTTTTAGACAGTTTAAAAAAGCCTGTGGCAAATGCATCAGTAATAGTGCTCGAAACAAAGCTTGATACTACTGATAATAAAAAGAAAGAATATTTATTGAAAGGCACTACCACAGAAAGTAATGGTGATTTTAGTTTAAGTGAATTGCCAACCTCTTCGCCATTAAAAATAAAAATCTCAGCCATCGGTTATAAAACCTTTGAAGATGCTATCACATTTTCACCAGGTAATTACGATAAAGACCTTGGCAATATTCAAACAAATACAGATGCTACCACCCTTGCAGGCGTAACGGTAACCTCAACAAAGGCTTTGATGACTTTAGATATCGACAAGAAGGTCTTTAATGTTGAAAAAAGTTTAGTAAGCACAGGCGGAACTGCACTCGATGTAATGAAAAACGTACCCTCTGTAAATGTTGATATAGATGGAAATGTATCTCTGCGTAACAGTGCACCGCAGATTTTTATTGATGGCAGCGCCTAGTACCCTAACCCTTGAACAGATACCCGCAGATGCAATTGAAAGTGTAGAAGTAATAACAAACCCTTCGGCAAAATATGATGCATCGGGGGGTGGCGCAGGCATACTTAATATAGTTTTAAAGAAAAACCGGAAATCAGGCTTTAGTGGAAATGCCCGGCTTGGTGTAGACAAAAGAGGCGGTATAAATGCGGGGCTTGATGTTAATTCCCGCCAGGGCAAAATAAATCTTTCTGCCAGCGCAATGATCAACCAAATGCGTGGTCGTTCCATGGGTACAACCGAACGTTTAAGCTTGCTCGAAGATCCGTCAACATTTACAAGCCAGTATAACTACAGTAAAAATATTGGTGCCTTTATGTTTGGAAAATTAGGACTCGATTATTTTGTTACAAACAGAACAACCATATCTGTTTCTGCAGTAAAGGTTCATGGAGAATTTAATCCCAATGAAAGAATTGACATTAGAACAGACAGCCTGTTCAATGCAAATAAAATTTCTGAATACAGCACAAGGGTAACTTCAGGCACACGTGAATTTAATGGGCAGGGTCTTGTTGCAGGAATGAAGTATTTATTTCCGAACGAAGGCGAAAACATCACTGCCGATATAAATTATTTTGGTGGAAAAAACCAGGGAAATTCTTTGTACACTACTAATTACCTGCAAAATTATAATGGCTTAATTACAGGCACAGATTTTCAAAAAATTATTAGTGAGGGAAGTAACAGGTTTATCACCCTGCAAACAGATTACACCAAACCACTTTCTTCCAAAAGCAAGCTGGAGGCTGGTTTAAGGGCAAGTCTTCGCCATACTGAAAACATTAACGACAACTATATTTTTGATACAACATCCAAACAATACAACATAGTATCAGGTGCAACCAGCAACTTTAAAAACGATGATAATGTATATGCGGCTTATGCAACATTTGCAAGCAGTATTAACGACTTTGGGTACAAAGTTGGTTTGCGTGCAGAGAGTTCTGATTATACAGGTGTACTAATGAATACCGGAACGGTATTTACCAACAAATATCCTGTAAGCCTCTTTCCATCTGTATTCCTTACCCAAAAATTGGGTAACAGGCAAGACCTGCAGTTAAGCTATAGCCGACGTATTAACCGCCCTAACTTTTTTCAGCTAATACCTATAATTGATTATACTGACAAGCTGAATATTACACAGGGCAACCCCGCGCTTAAACCAGAGTTTACCCAGTCTTTAGAAATGTCTTATTTAAAAACCTTTAAAGGAAACAATACTTTTTTAGCATCGCTTTATTACAGGTACACCAACAACCTGATTACGCGTTACCTGAATAAAGAGATAAACCCCATTACAGGAACTGAAGATTTAATTAATACCTACATTAATGCAAATTCAAGTTACTCGGGTGGTGCAGAATTTACCGGTCAGAATACCATTAATAAATGGTGGGATGTATCGAGCAATATAAATATTTACAATTCAAAAATCAATACATCGAACACAGGCCTTGCCTCGCAGGATGCTTTATGGAGCTGGTTTGGCAAGCTTAACAGCAATTTTAAATTACCGGCCAAATTCACCGTTCAGCTTACCGGTATATATCAAAGCAAAACCAATATACCTGTAAATACAGGCGGCGGTTTTGGTGGTGGTGGCGGACCGTTCGGTCAGGCGCAAAGTTCATCACAAGGGTATATAAGTTCATTTTGGGCAGCAGATGTTGCCGTAAAGAAGACCTTCCTTAAAAATGATGCAGCCTCTGTAACATTAAGCGTAAGCGATATTTTCAGAACGCGCAATACAAACCAGCATTCAGAAAGCATTTATTTCATACAGGATTATAACAGAATTCGTGACCCGCAGATGTTCCGGTTAAACTTCAGCTACCGTTTCGGGAAAATGGATATGACTTTATTTAAAAGAAAGAACACCAATGTTGAAAATACTTCAGGAGCAACTGAGGGAATGAGGTAGTTTGTTAGACAACCGCAGAAGTCCGGTGTTAAGCAATTAATACCGGCTTTTGTTTTTTAGCTTTACCGCAATAATTAAAAAATAAAATACTTATGAGGAGAATCGTCATCACCACTTTACTTATATTATTCGCTGTTTTTATTATCATTCAATTTATACATCCCGAAAAAAATCTATCGGGCGATAATACTTATAGTGTAGAGAAAAAATATCCGGTATCTGATACATTAAAACATTTATTACAGGTGGCATGCTACGACTGCCATAGCAACACAACAGAGTACCCCTGGTATGCTGAAATTCAGCCCGTGGCATGGTGGCTCGCAGATCATGTTAAAGAGGGAAAAGGCGACCTTAATTTTTCAGAATTCCTAACGTACCCAATAGCAAGGCAACACCATAAATTCGAAGAAATAATAGAATTGGTCGAAGAAAAAGAAATGCCATTAAACAATTACACATGGTTTGGCATGCACAATGAAGCAGATATTTCTGATGGGCAAAGAGAAATAATTATTAGTTGGGCAAAGGCTAATATGCGGTATTTAAAAGATAATTATCCGCCCGATAGTTTAAAAATGAACAGGCCCCCGCGCCCAGTTGAATAATTTACATTGTAATTTTTTTATGCTATATTACTGCAAGCCCAATTATCTAAAATTTGCAGAAATTTGCATAACAAATTATTTTTATGAAGATTATTAAAGGCCTGCATAAATCAGAGTACGCCCCCATTGACGACCTGGAAACTTACCGGGCAATGCCAACGCATTCTATACCTATGAACAGGCTTGACCCGTTTATATTTTTAAATCACCACGGACCCCAGCAATATTCTGCAAATAATAATGGGTTACCCTTTGGTCCGCATCCGCACCGCGGGTTTGAGACCGTAACTTTTATTGTTGAAGGCGATCTTATACATAAAGACAACGCAGGGGGGGCAAGCACTATACATGCAGGGGGCATACAATGGATGCGTGCCGGAAGCGGTCTCGTGCACAATGAAGTCTCTTCTGAAGAATTTAAACAGAATGGCGGGGCATTGGAAATTTTGCAGTTATGGGTAAACCTTCCCGCAAAATATAAAATGGAAGCTCCTAAATACACCGGGCTGCAAAAAAATGATATACCCACCATACAACTCGACCATGATGGGCTGGTTAATGGTTCCATCATTTCAGGCGAGTGGTTACAATCTAAAGGACCAATTGAGCCGCTAACAGATATTCACCTCGCCACTTTAAATTTTAAGGCAGAAGGAAGATACAGCATCAGCATTCCTGCAGATAAAAATGTATTTCTCTACGTAGTAAAAGGGCGCATGCGCATAAATGGTGAGGCAGCAGAAACACACCATCTTGTTGAATTTAGTTATGAAGGATTAATGATTGAAATGAAAGCCCTCGAAGATTCATTTATAATTTTTGGCTATGCCACGCCTTATAAAGAACCCTTTGTTGCATATGGCCCATTTGTTATGAACACGCAGGAGGAAATAATGCAGGCGTATGAAGATTATCACGGAGGCAAATTCGGAAACGAAAAAGCCTTTGCAGATGCGTAATTCATTTCAGATCGAAAATAAAATAAATGGGTATATGGTCTGATATTGCAATTGCATCATCCCAATCTAAAAGTTTATAATAATGAATAACCCCGGAACGAATCGCGGTTATTTTTTTTGTATTATAGAAAACATTGTCGTACGCAGATGCAAGGCAATCATTATTTATACATTGCTTTTTTAAACTGGTTTTTTGCTGCTGCAGCACCGGCTTGTAACCCATTGACTTTAGTGGATTAAAAACAGTATGATCAGAAGGGCAATTAAAATCTCCCATAAAAATAATATTCTCAGAAGGATACTGTTCTGGCAGGTATTTAAAAAATTTAATTTCTGTTTCGGGCTGCATTGATTTTGTTATGGCATGGAAGTTTGAAAGTGTAAATTTTTTATTGTCTGTAAATAAATGTTGCATAATAGGGTTCGCGGTCGATTTCAGAAGCATAATTTTTTTCGAGCCAGGGGTGGTTGGCAAGTTTAACGCTGCTTGTTTTCCATAAAAATGCATAGCGCTCCCTTTTATAAGAATCTCCCGAAGTGGGGTCGCTAACTGCATAATTCCATTTGCTTCCCATTCGGTTTAGTTGCTCTGAAAGTCTTACTACCGCATGTGCCCCCGCAGGGTCTTTTGCAACCACCTCCTGAATAGCCACTACATCAAACTCGTTAATAACAGATGCTACAAATTTCATTTGCTCATTATTCATTGATTTGCCAAAGTCCTGCAGGTTCCACGAACAAACAGATACCTGCGAATATGAAAAACAAATGCCGCCAAAGTATATAATTAGTGTAAATAAATACTTCATTTTAATTGGCGTTTTTACCCGTCTTCTTATTTTTTAAAACCACCTTGGTGGGTTTGGGTTCTTCATTGCCTATAAGCATCGCATAAGGTTTAAGTGTTTCAACATGCTGGCAAATTATTTTGCATACGCCCACTAACGGAATTGCGAGCACCATGCCACCAATGCCCCAGACTAATTCGCCGGCAATTAATGCTATTATTATAAACAGCGGGTTTATTCTAACCTGGCTGCCGACTACAAGGGGTTCCAGTACATAGGTTTGAATTAATTGAACAACAGCATAAGTGATAAATATGGCTACAATAAGCCCCCCGTCTGCTCCCTGGGTTAAAGACATTATCACCGTAATAATGGTACCGGTTAAATTGCCTACAAAAGGAATAATTTCTAATATGCCACAAAGTACAGCAAAGAACAATGCATACTTTACCCCAATTATAGAAAAACCAATACCATACATAACCCATAAAGAAAAGATCATTAATCCCATACCCGCAAGGTATTGCTGCACCACTTTGCTGGTTTGCGTAAGTACATCCTGCGTATCATCTTCATCTTTTGGTGGCACCAGCCTTAAAATAAAATTCTTGATTCTCAACCGGGAATAAATAAACAGGAACATATACACCAAAACAAGAATGGTTTGGGTAGCAATGCCTAAAATGCCCGCAATAAAAGAAGTAATGGTACCGGATATATTCTTGCCTGACTGTTCGCGCTGATCATTAAAAAATTTCGATTGCTGTTCTTTAGAAATGCCAAGGTTCGAAGCCAGGTATTGCTGAAGCCTGCTAATTTGTTTTGTAAGGTTTTGCTGAATCATGCCCAGGTCGTTTCCCATACCCGATAACTGCCAGCTAAGCAATGCAATTATGCCACTTACAACAGCGGCTAATGTTATAACACCTATAAACGATGCAATGCCACGGTTAATCCCTTTTCGCTCAAGCCACCGGCAAAAGGGTATTAATAAAAGTGCAAGTAACCCACCAATTATTAAGGGCACAAAAAAAGTTTTTGCGTAGTACATTATAACAACGCTTAAAGAGAACAGCAATAAAATATTTACCCACTTTTGTAAGCCGGAAG
Organism: uncultured Bacteroidota bacterium; assembly: GCA_963806425.1. Classification (GTDB taxonomy): domain Bacteria; phylum Bacteroidota; class Bacteroidia; order Chitinophagales; family Chitinophagaceae; genus JBBRBB01. Next base: position 32,585 of record CAWDYB010000007.1, read on the forward strand.
ACTGAATTTCTTTCATTTTTTAATAATAATTATTTTGCATTTAATACCTCCCAATATTCGGCAGCGCGCCTTGTATGCGGTATTACAATGGTACCGCCAACAATATTAGCCACGGCAAATATCTCATACATCTGATCAGTATTAATGTTTAATTCAAAACATTTACCGAGGTGATATTTTATACAATCATCACACCGCAAAACCATACTGGCAACAAGCCCCAGCATTTCTTTTGTGGCTTTATCCAAAGCCCCGCCTTCATAGGTATTGGCATCAAGATTCCATAATCTTTTTAAGACCAGGTTATTCTTGCCAAGAATAACATCGTTCATTCTGTTGCGGTAATCATCAAATTCGCTTATCATTTCATTCATAAAAAAATTTTAGCAAAAGTATTATTTAACAGGGTGGGTAATGATTATAAAAGCAGATCGGGAAAATTTTATCCCTGTTTCTATACCTTGCACCAAAAATCTGCAATGGATATAGCGCTTTTCGATTTCGGTATGATTGGATTGGGAGTTATGGGCAGCAACCTTTTACAAAACATGGCCGGCCATGGGTTTAAGGTAATAGGTTACGACAGGGATTTAGAAAAAACAGCTGTGCTTGAATCTTTGTCTACCCCCTCTGCAGTTATCGAAGGGGCTTCCAGCCTTGAAGTGATGGTACAACGTTTAAAGACCCCCCGAAAAATAATGATGCTGGTACCTGCCGGTAAACCGGTAGATATGGTTATTGAAAGTTTAATTCCATTGCTCGAAAAAGGAGACATTTTAATTGATGGTGGCAACTCGCATTATACCGATACCTTAAAACGTGTTACTTACCTGCAGAATAAAGGAATTCATTTTATGGGTGCCGGAATTTCAGGGGGTGAGCACGGAGCAAGAACAGGACCGAGCATAATGCCCGGGGGCGATGAAATTGCATGGAATGAAGTAAAACCCATTCTTGAAAAAATTGCCGCAAAAGCTAATGGCGAACCTTGTGTAGCGTATATGGGCAAAGGTGCTGCCGGGCATTATGTAAAAATGGTACATAACGGAATTGAATATGGCATAATGCAACTGATAAGTGAAGTGTATGATGTACTTAAACGCGGTGCAGGTTTATCTAACCCCGAATTGCACAAAGTTTTTTCTGCATGGCACGATGGGGAACTGGAGTCTTTTCTAATTGCCATAACCCGGGATATTTTTATTCAGAAAGATGTTGAGAGTGATAATGATTTGCTTGATATGATACTTGATTCCGCAGGTTCAAAAGGAACAGGCAAGTGGACCTCGCAGGATGCTATGGATCTCCCAGTGGCCATACCAACAATTGATATGGCTGTTGCCATGCGCCACATGTCTGTTTATCGCGAAGAACGGGCAAAAGCAGCCAGGTTGTATAAACCTGAAATATTAAATATCAGTGAAGAGAAAAAAGTATTAATAGATTTTGCTGAAGCAGCCATGTATGCAGGCATGGTAATGTGTTATGCGCAGGGGTTATCCATGTTACAAAAAGCTTCCGTGGTTTTAGATATGCAAATTCCTTTGAAAGATGTAATAAAAGTCTGGCGCAGGGGATGCATTATACGCGCTGCCATGTTGCAGGATTTTTATAAAGCATTTTCAACAGACCCCTCGACAAATAATATCTTACTGAACGGGGAGATCGCAGCTAATTTGCAAAAAAAATTACCGGGATTAAGAAAGGTTGTTGCACATGCCGCAACTTCAGCTATAGCAACAGCAGGCTTAAGCACTGCATTGGCATATTTTGATGCATACACTTCAGAACGCATGCCGGTTAATCTTATACAGGCACAACGCGATTACTTTGGCGCACATACCTATGAACGTATTGACAGGGAAGGAAAATTTCATACCGAATGGCAGGTAGATTAAAACTTATATAACACCAAACAACGCTGGTAAAAAGTTACATAAACAAATGACAGTTCGAAATAATAGACCACCAACCGCATTATTTTTCATATTTGGAGGAAGCGGCGACCTTAATCAAAGAAAGCTTACACCTGCTTTATACAATTTATTTATTGATGAGTGGATGCCCGAACAATTCGCCATTATCGGTCTGGGCCGAACGCATTATTCTGATGATGAATTCCGGTCGCACCTATTTGAAGGCATTCAGCAATTCAGCCGGAGAAATAGCGATGAAAATGGAAAATGGAACAGCTTTGCCAATAATGTTCATTACCTCGAAATGGATGCTGAAGATGATAATGCTTACGCAAAAATTTCAGCCATTCATAAAAAATATCAGGACGAATGGAAAGTAAGTCCAAAAGTTATTTTTTACCTCGCAGTTGCGCCCCGCCTTGTACCGGGCATCGCAAAAAAATTGGGTACAATGGAACTTTGCAGTAACCGCAAATGCACCCGCATTGTTATAGAAAAACCTTTTGGCAACGACCTGCAAAGTGCTAAAGAACTTAATAAACTGCTGGGCAATCTTTTTCAGGAAGACCAGATTTACCGCATAGATCATTACCTCGGTAAGGAAGCGGTTCAAAACATTTTAGCATTGCGTTTTGCAAACGCCTTGTTCGAACCCTTATGGAATCGCAATTACATTGACCATATTCAAATAACCGTGGCAGAGTCTGTTGGCATAGAAGGGCGTGGCGGTTATTATGAGCAGTCCGGCGCCTTGCGCGATATGGTGCAAAACCACATTCTGCAATTGCTCTGCATGATAGCTATGGAGCCGCCCGTTTCTTTTGAGGCTAACGAAATCCGCAATAAAAAGGTTGATGTTTTACATGCCATCCGAAAAATAAAAATTGAAGAGGTACAGGATTATGCTGTACGCGGTCAATATTCCGGTGGATGGAAAAAAGGAGAGAAAGTAAAAGCATACACACGGGAAGAAAAAGTAGACCCTGGATCAAATGTTGAAACATTTGCTGCCGTAAAATTTTATATAGATAACTGGCGCTGGCAAAATGTTCCGTTTTACGTTCGCACCGGCAAATACTTACAACAAAAAACGTCTGTAATAACCATTCAGTTTATGGAGGCACCGCATTATGCATTTCCACCGGAGGCGGCAGGCACGTGGCGTGCCAACAGGCTTACCATAAGCATACAGCCCGAAATGGATATACGCCTTCGCTTCCAGGCAAAACGGCCCGGCCAAAGTATGATGTTGCGGCCTGTGGATATGACGTTTAACTACGATGAAGGTTTTGACGGTCACCAGCCCGAAGCATACGAAACTTTATTGCTCGATGTAATGGAAGGCATAACCACGCAGTTTATGCGGGCAGACCAGGTGGAAGCAGCGTGGGAGGTTGTAAAACCCATCATGGATGCATGGGCGTCCAGGCCACCAATAGATTTCCCCAATTATCAGCCCGATAGCTGGGGGCCTGAAGATGCCGAAGCCCTTATTGCGCGTGATGAACACAACTGGATTACCTTACCTGCAAAAGAACACTGAATATGAAAATGCACATATGTAAAAATGCTGATGAAATGGCCGCCTCCGTGGCTGATTATATGGTGCAGTTAATGAAAAACACGCTGAAGAAAAAAGATGTTTTCTCCCTTGTTTTATCCGGTGGCAGCACACCTAAAAAATTGTACGAATTACTTGCTCAGCCAAAATATAATAATGCAATAGATTGGCAAAAAGTGCACATTTTTTTTGGTGATGAAAGATTTGTTCCGCAAGGCGATGAGCGTAATAATGCTCAAATGGCAATTAATACATTATTAGGCAAGGTTAACATACCAGCAAAGAATATTCACAAAATGCAGACAGAACACATTACACCTGAGGCTTCTGCATGTGAATATGAGGAGGTGTTGAATGATTTTTTTAAGCAACACAATCATTCTCCAGAAAACACTTTCGACCTTGTATTATTAGGCATGGGTGATGATGCGCATACTTTATCATTGTTTCCCGGAGATGATAAAGTTATCAATGAAAAAAAACGCCTGGTAGTTTCCCTTTGGCTTCAACAGCAAAACATGCATCGTATCACACTTACAGCCGGTGTTGTAAACAGGGCTTTATCCATCATTTTTATGGTATCGGGCAGCAGTAAGGCTAAGGCGCTTCACCATGTACTGGAAGGTAAAAAAGATATAATTTCTTTTCCGTCCCAGGTCATCAGTCCCACCCATGGCGATCTGCATTGGTTTGCAGACGAAAACGCAGTGCAGGGTTAAAAATAATCTGGCTGTTATTCAGATCAATCCTAATTTGTAATTATATTCATCAGGCATATTTTTTCTAACCATTTAATTGCCTTGCAATATGAAATATCTTTTGATCTTTTTTGCCTGCCTTGCACTTTCATCTGTTGGTTTCTCCCAAAAATTTAATGGGCTTGATGTTAATATGGGTAACCTTTACCGTGTATCCGATGCTAAAAGCCGCTCTATCAGCCCCGAGAATTTTACAGGTGCGAAGGGAGAGGGCGGCAAAGCCACTACCGGTACAGGTTCCAATGCCTCGCGGGAATTGGGACAGGGATGGAAGGTTAGCCCAAGCGTTGTTATAAAATCAAAAACAACATTTACCATAGCTGAGATTGAAGGCCCCGGCGCCATACAACATATTTGGATGACACCAACCGGCAACTGGCGTTACTCCATTATTAGGTTTTACTGGGATGATGAAACACAGCCTTCTGTTGAAGCCCCTGTAGCAGACTTTTTTTGTATGGGTTGGACGAAATATGCGCCCCTGCAATCCCTTGCAGTAAACGTAAACCCCGGCAGTGCATTTAATTGCTATTGGACCATGCCATTCAGAAAAAAATGCCGCATAACGATGGAAAATATTGATAACAACGATATGGTATTATATTACCAGGTAGATTACACATTAACGCAGGTGCCGGACGATGCTGCCTACTTTCATGCACAATTTCATCGCGTTAATCCATTACCATTTAAACAGGATTATGTGCTGGTTGATAATATTAAAGGAAAGGGGCAATATGTTGGAACCTACATGGCATATGGTGTGTATAATAACGGATGGTGGGGGGAAGGAGAAATAAAATTCTTTATGGATGGAGATTCAAAATATCCCACCATATGCGGAACGGGCACTGAAGATTATTTCTGCGGTTCGTACGATTTTGATACCAGAAAGAAAAACGATGCAGGGGTTGAAACTGTTGATTATACAGAATTTTCCAACCCTTATACAGGTTTGCACCAGGTTATAAGAGGCGATGGGCATTACAATGTTATGCAACGGTTTGGCATGTACCGCTGGCATATAACCGACCCTGTTCGCTTTGACAAGGACCTAAAAGTTACCATTCAGGCATTAGGCTGGCATAACGATGGTCGTTACCTGCCCTTGCAGGATGATATTGCATCAGTTGCTTTCTGGTACCAGACAGAACCACATAATCCCTTTCCTGCCCTGCCTTCAAGGGATGATCTGGAGGTGAAGTAATGCAGCTTAATCAATATTAACAGAATCATATACAACCACTTTCTTCCATAGGTGGGCACAGTCTTTTATAAACTCCATATGGTCAGGATGATCCTGGTATATTTCCTGGGCTTCTGGTGTTTTAAATAACAGCATCCACGAAACTGAATACGTGCGCTCTATAACATCGCGGTTCGTATCTGCAGGTTTTCCGATGTGTGCCTTTTCAATGGCTTCAGATCCCGATAATTTTTTTAATCCTGCAACAAGCTCGTCGAGATCTTCTTTACTGTCAGCATTCTTTAGCCAGAAAAAAACATGATGAATAAAAACATTATTTACATCCATAATATGCCATTTAATTTTGAGGGCTTCAAATTACATCATTATTCACCATCTGATTAATACCTCCTTAATTTTCTTTACTTAGCAATGTGGTATGAAGAAAAAATTAAGCATTGTACATATAATAGATCAGTTAAATGCAGGTGGTGCAGAACGGGTAATTGTTACATTGGCAAATCTTTTTGTACAACATGGGCATAATGTAAAAGTTATATGCACCGTAAAACCAGGGATCCTTTGCAGCGAGTTAAGGAATGATGTACTAAAACAATCGCTGAACCGCAAATGGAAATACAACCCGGCTGTGATGTATCGACTTATCAGGCAGGTTAAAAATTATGATGTTATTCATGTGCACTCATTGCATAATCTACGTTATTACAAATTGGCCGCCACCTTAATGTTCTTTAATAAAAAAGTATTTTACCACGAACATTACGGGCACAGGCTGCAGCAAAAACCATCAGTGTTTCGGCAAATTATTTTTAACCGTATAATATTTATAGCAATTTCAAACGCCCTAAAACACTGGGCGCTTCAGCAATTGATGTTAGATAAAAAAACGGTATTTGTTCTGCCAAATACCGTAATTAAACAAGCGGTATTAATGAATGAAAGCAAAGAAGCGAAACCGGTAAAATTATTAGTGACGGCTAATTTTTTACCTGTGAAGAACATACAGTTTGCCCTAAAGATTATGCAACGCTTACAAACTAGCTGCCCCGGCGACTACCACCTGACCATCGTGGGTAAACCTTTTAACCAAACATATTACCGGGAAATAAGGGAGGAAATAAAAAAGCATCAATTAGACAAGGTTGTTACAATAGATGTAGCATGTAACAATATACAACCTGTACTTAACCAGTACGATGTTGCATTGCACCCCTCCGTTTCAGAATCGGGCCCATTGGTTTTGATTGAATACCTCTGCCAGCAATTACCTTTTATAACCTTTAATACGGGGCAGGTTGCTGAACAAATAACTTCTTTCTTACCAGTTCTTGTTGAAGAAACTTTTATTGTGGAAAGCTGGATTGAAAAGATTGAGCAAATAATCAACTCAGATAAACATGTATTAAAAGAAAAAATGAAAAAGGTTTTTGAAACACATTATTCGGCTGAAAATTATTACAACGATTGCCTTCATATTTACCATTCTGTTGAATAAAAAACGCCGGTAAAATTACCGGCGCATCAATAAGTCATATCAATATTTTATTAGCGTATGCCATGCATCATCTTTTTAATTAATGGTGTTAAGGCATACAGCAATATTGCAGCAGCACCGGAAAGTATTACGAACACCATAAAAAATTCATACAGGTTATGTATGGTGAACCCCGCAAAGCTTGGGTACACTGCAGAAATATTGTTCTTGTCTAAAAAAGCCAGTTGTTCTGCTGTTGGCGTTGCGGTCTTTTCAAGAACGCCATTAAGATCTATTCCTGCATCTGCAGCGGTTTGGTATTTATCCCCGGTGGGTGGTAATAATGCACCAAGGGTTCCTGTTAATGCATAACCTGCTGCATTACCAATAAACCAAACTCCCATTAATAAAGATGCGAACCTGCGCGGTGCAAGTTTGGCAACGAGCGACAATCCGATAGGTGATAAACACAATTCACCAAACGTATGTAACAGGTAAAGAACCACCAGCCATATAACACCGATTTTTTCGTGAATGCCCAACCCCTTTACCTGTGTGGCAATTATAAAATAACCAAGCCCTATCAATGCGAGACCAAGTGCTTGCTTTACAGTAGAAAGGGGCTCCAAACCCTTTTTCTGCAGTTTGCTCCACATAATACTAAAGGGTATTGCGAAGATGATAACGAATAACCCGTTAAAGATCTGCACCATGCTTGGTGGCATATCCCATCCTAAAATATTTGTATCGGTTTGTTTGTCTGCTATAAAGGTGAGCGAGGATCCTGATTGTTCGAAGGCAGCCCAGAAAAATATAACGAAGAAGGCTACGATATATAACACCAGAATGCGGTGCGTCTCTACTTTTGTCAGCGATTTATCAGTAAGTATAAATATACCCAGGCTTAAAGCAGCCGAATAAATAAATGGATAGATAAAGGTTTTTATTGGTGATAATGTGAGGGCCGTAAAATAGGCGCCAATACCCGATTCACCTTCGGCAATGGGCATTTTAACCGCATCCCACGAAAAATATTGAAAAAGAAAATAAAATCCTATAACACAAAAAACAAGAATGGCCACAGATTTTTTTGAAAAAGTTGCCATGGCTGCTTCATCATCATCATGTACATCCGTTTTACGGGGCCTGTCTCCAATGGCTTTGCCAGAAGGTGTTACTACATATTTATTTTTCAGAAAAAAGAATGTAAGGGTACCAATAGTCATGGCGATACCTGCAGCAAGAAATCCCCATTTAAAAGCACCAAGGTCGCGAACCACCCGGGTAGTTCCGTCGGCAAGTTCTTCGGTATATTTTACATCGCCTAACATTGGGCAAATAAACTGGCCAAGAAAAGCGCCGAGGTTAATACCCATGTAAAAAATAGTAAAGGCAGAATCTAATTTGCTCTTTTGTTCTTTGGGGTAAAGCGACCCCACCATAGAAGAAATGTTGGGTTTAAAAAAACCGTTTCCGAAAATAACGGTTAGCAGCGCAAGCCATGTTATTGTGGTGGCAAAACTTAAATTATCTGCAAAAATACTGGCGGCATAAAAAAGCATTATCTGCCCTATTGCCATTAATGTTCCGCCCAATAGAATACAATTCCTGTTGCCAAGATATTTGTCGGAAATAAACCCGCCAAGCATGGGTGTCAGGTAGCAAAGTCCCAGGTAGCCACCATAAATAATGGATGCATTTTCATCACCCATCATTAACGCTTCTGCAAGAAAAAGACTTAATATGGTACGCATACCATAAAAGTTGAAACGCTCCCACATTTCGGTGGTAAATAATACCGATAATCCTTTTGGATGACCCTTTTTGCCCATTTCGCTTTCAGTGGCAATAATAGTTTCCTCAGAAGGTGTAATATTCATATACTTTTTTTTCGGTAGATTGATTGAAAGAATTGATTGTTGAAAATAAGGAGAAAATTAAATAATAACCTTCAATTTATAATTAACGGATTGATTAGGTTTTACTTTCGCTCTTTTAAATGTTTATTACATGAATATTTTATTACTGGGAAACGGGGGCAGGGAGCATGCTTTTGCATGGAAGTTGTCAAAAAGCAAACTTTGCAATAACCTTTTTATTGCCCCCGGAAATGCCGGCACGGCTTTGTGCGGAACCAATGTAAATTTGGGCATTAATGACTTTGAAGCGCAGAAAGAGTTTTGCAGAAAAAACAACATTAACCTGATACTTGTAGGGCCTGAAGAACCTTTAGTGAAAGGCATTTACGATTATTATAAAAATGATGAAGAGTTCTCCGGGAGTTCAGCAGTAAAATGTTTAGTGATAGGGCCTTCTGCCATTGGTGCACAGTTAGAAGGCAGTAAAGCTTTTGCAAAAAAGTTTATGCTACGGCATAACATTCCAACCGCGGCATACGACGAATTCAATGCCGCCAATTATGAAACTGGTAGGAAATATATTCAGCAACATTCTTTACCCATAGTTTTAAAAGCAGACGGGCTGGCCGCAGGCAAAGGTGTCATCATTAGTGAAAATCATGAAGGTGCACTTGCCGCTTTTGAAGAAATGATTTTAAACAAACAGTTTGGCGAAGCTTCATCAAAAGTGGTTGTTGAACAATTTTTAAAAGGAATAGAAGTAAGTGTTTTTGTAATAACTGATGGAAAAGATTATAAAATAATTGGCCACGCGAAGGATTATAAACGAATTGGCGAAGCAGATACCGGCTTAAACACCGGGGGCATGGGTTGCGTAAGCCCGGTGCCATTTGCAGATGATGCTTTTATGCAAAAGGTAGAAGAAAAAATAATCAAGCCTACTATTAACGGGCTTTATACTGAAGGAATAGAATATAAAGGCTTTGTATTTTTTGGGTTAATAAGTGAAGGCGGCGAGCCTTTTGTTATTGAATACAACTGCCGTATGGGCGATCCCGAAACAGAAGTGGTTTTACCGCGATTAAAGAATGACCTGGTTGAATTGTTATTAAGCGTGTTCAATGGTCAGTTACCCGACACAGAAATAGAAATTAATGCGCGTTGCTGCGCAACAGTTATGGCTGTAAGTGGTGGCTATCCGGGAGATTATAAAAAAAATATAATCATAAGTGAGTTTGAAGGGGCAACCAGGGATTCGAAAACAGATACACTGGTTTTTCATGCCGGAACGCGAACAAATAATAGTGGCAGGGTGGTAACAAACGGAGGCAGGGTGCTGGCAGTAACTTCGTTTGGAGACACCATCACCCAGGCAGTTGATAATTCTTTAAAAACCATGCAGGAAATTAGTTTCGAAGGCATGTATTACCGTAAGGATATTGGTTACGAATTCATATAAAAAAGCCTATTAGAATTAAGGATCGAAGGATTAATTTAGACCATGTAGTCTCAATTTGTTTAACCTGTTCATACTGCGGCTATAATTGAGAGATACTATGGCGCCCAGATTTTTTCCAAACACCGTAGTATTTAGCCCCCCATTCAGTTGAAGCGATGTATTTAAAAAGGGATTAACCTTTTGAACGGAAAATTTATCTGTTGAAATTGATTTACCTAATTCAATTTTATCACTTTCGGGCAGGTAACTGAATCCTATTTTACCTGGGAACTTTGCCGGCAATGATCGTGTACCATCATCAAAGCCAAGAAAGTCAAGCTTACCACCTTTGTATGAATAATAATCACCTCCAACGGTATTTGTATTTACCCCGGTACCTATCTGTAAAGAGAAAAAATTTGCGGAGGGTATGTCTTTAGTATTTATCTGGATTAACCCCCCTGCCCATTCACCTGAATATTCAGGAATAAATGTTTTGTTTACAATTATATTGTCAATCATTGCTGAAGGAAAAATATCATAAGAGAAAGTCTTCCTGTCAGGCTCGGTACTGGTCAATAAAACACCATTTAACATTGCCTGATTATACCTGTCTGCAAGACCCCGGATAACGATGTATTTACCTTCCTGAACAGAAGTTCCCGGCACTCTTTTCAACACTTCGCCGGTATTTTTATCGGGAGATCTTTTTATTGCTTCGGCAGATATAACCTGGGCAACGACATTGGTGTTTTTCTGAAATTGTATAAGTGCGTTTATTGTTTCTTTACGGGCAGAAGAGGAGGTTACTGTAACACCTGATAATTGTCCTACCTGAGGTTCAAGAATTATTTCCAGATCGGTAACACCGTTGGGATTAACGGTAACTTCCGTAATATTCTTAGTTCCAAAACCAACTGCAGTTATTTGTAACTGGAAGGTTTGATTTGCATCCAGTGTGATTATAAATCTCCCCTCAACATCTGAAGCAATCCCTATTTCCCCGTTTAATACTTTAATCGTAGCACCAGGCACAGGGTTATTATTGTTATCAGTTACACGACCCTCAATTTTGCCACTTTGAGCGAATGCGGCATTTGAAAAAATCAATAAAATAAACAAGGTTAAGTGTCTCATCCGTTGCATTTCTAATATTTCGGCAAAGCTGGCAACAGGCTGTTAATAAATTGTTACCCCAATGTTTCCTAATTATTAATTTTATTGAATGATTGTTAACGATCAATTCAATTACTTTTTTTTATTACATTATATTGCTGCATGCTATCATTTGAACTTTCAACACTTTCGCCTGCCCAAAAACAAAACTGGTTACTGCATGCAATTGCACCGCGTCCAGTTTGTTTTGCAAGTACTATAGACTCGAAGGGAAATGTAAACCTTAGCCCTTTCAGCTTTTTTAATATGTTTTCATCTAATCCGCCTGTGGCCATCTTCTCCCCATCCCGCAGGGTTCGCGATAACACAACCAAGCATACACTTGAAAATATTTTGGAAGTGCCTGAGGTAGTAATAAATATTTGTGATGAAGACATGGTGCAACAGGTTAGCCTGGCAAGTTGTGAATATGAAAAAGGCGTAGATGAATTTATAAAGGCTGGTTTTACTAAACAACCTGCAATTATGGTTAAACCACCTATGGTTAAAGAAGCCAAGATCAAAATTGAATGCAAAGTAATAGAGGTAAAAAGTTTGGGAGAGAAGCCAGGGGCGGGTCAACTGGTAATTGCAGAAATGCTGGTATTACATGTTGATGAAAGTATTCTAAATGAAGAGCAAACCATGATCGACCAGTTAAAAATACATCATATCGCAAGGCTCGGAGGCGACTGGTACAGCAGGGTAGATGCAACCAATTTATTTACCATACCTAAGCCAAACAGGTTTACAGGCATGGGTTTCGATGCACTGCCCGAAAGTATTAAAAACAGTAGCATATTATCCGCAAACAATCTGGGGCTGTTGGCAGGCTTAACAGAAATGCCCGAGATAAACCCTGCATTCGCAAATGAAAAACTGCAACAAATTGTGCAGTACTATTCTGTTGATCCGGATGAAATGGAAAAAGAAATTCATACCCTTGCTAAACAACTCTTAGAAGAGGGCCGGGCAGATGACGCGTGGCAGGTATTACTTTCAACCGTGTAATTAATAATAATTTTTCATAACGAACCAGTGGTAAGGGTTGCCACTCATTAATTTATCTTCGCTTAACTTTCAGAAATTTCTAAATTTGTCTAATGGCACGTATTCAAACTGAAAAAGATGTTTCGCGTAAAGAAGTTATTTTAAAAGCTGCTGCTGCATTGTTTAGGCAAAAGGGTTTTAAAGCTGCAAGTATGCGTGAACTTGCAGAAAAAGTAGGGGTTGAAGCTGCAAGCCTGTATAACCACATTCACTCAAAAACAGAATTATTGCATGATATATGTTTTACCATCGCCAATTTTTACTGGGAGCATATTAATAAAGTAGAAGCTGAAAACACTTCGCCCATAAAACAAGTTGAAACATTATTACGTTTTCATATTCGGCAGATCATTGAAAACTTTGAAGAAGTTTATGTGGCAGACCGCGAATGGCGATATCTCGCAGACCCGTATTTATCAAATTTTCAAAACCAGCGTCGCACCTACCGAAAACGTTTTGCAGCTATTATAGAAAAAGGCATTGACGCCGGTGAAATAAATAAGATCGATGCATCCACCGCGGTCCTTATTATGCTGCATTCTGTAAGTGGTATAGAAAGCTGGCACCGCAGCACCCATAAAATAAATGGTAAGGAGTTAGAAGAAAACATGGTGATCATTCTTGTGGAAGGATTAAAAAAGTAATTATTTAAACTTATTTAATTACTACAAAAAATGCTTTAGCATTTGCTTTAACTGCCGCTTTACTAAATTTCTCATTAGACAAAATTCATGTCAGCACATTTTGAAAAAGTCCGAATCAAAGAGGTAAGAAGAGAAACGCCTGATTGCGTTTCAGTTTTATTTGACATTCCTGAAGAACTGCGGCAAAAATTTTTGTACAAACATGGCCAGCATGTTACATTAAAATCCATTATTAACGGAGAAGAAATAAGGAGGTCGTATTCCCTCTGCAGTTCGCCCCTGCAAAACGAATGGCGAATTGCGGTAAAAATTTTAGATGGTGGTTTATTCTCCTCTTTTGCACATGCTTCCTTAAAAGCGGGCGATGAGATAGAACTTATGCCACCCATGGGAAATTTTTCCATTCCCCTTCATCCTGAAAATAAAAAAACATATGTGGCTGTTGCTGCAGGCAGCGGCATAACACCTATACTTTCAATTATAAAAACAGTACTTGCAACCGAGCTATTAAGCAAAGTAACACTGGTATACGGTAACCGTACCCGCAATTCTATAATTTTTAAAGAAGAGCTGGAAGCCCTGAAGAATGTGTATATGCAGCGGTTTACTTTAATAAATATTTTAAGCCGCGAAAAAACGGATGCAACTATTCATCATGGAAGAATTGATGGTGAAAAATGCGAACAACTTTTTGGTAAACTTATAAGCATACATTCTGATGAATTTTTAATATGCGGACCCGGTGAAATGATCTTTTCGGTAAAAGGTTTTTTGGAAAACAAGGGCGTTGATAAAAAGAAAATTCATCTTGAATTATTTTCAACCCCGGGGCAACAAACCCAGGCACCGGCAAGAAAAGTGGCTCAGGAAAATACCGGCGCTAAGAGCAGGATTGTTGTTCGCCTCGACGGTCGTTCGTTCGATTTTGAATTACCTTTTACCAGCAACGAATCTATATTAGATGCTGCATTGCAACAAGGTGCAGACCTTCCTTTTGCCTGCAAAGGCGGCGTTTGCTGCACCTGTAAAGCGAAACTAATTGAGGGCGAGGTTGAAATGGATGTGAATTATGGTTTGGAACATGAAGAAGTTGAACAGGGTTATATTTTAACCTGTCAAAGCCATCCCGTTACGGAAAAAGTGGTGGTGGATTATGACGTGAAATAATTAAAAACATTCTATCCCACCCATTCATATTTATTTATTCCACGTAACCTTCTGCGTTTTTACATCTCTTGAATTTGTTCCAACAGATATAATAAAATCTCCCTGCTCCCAATCATAACTTAAATCGGAATGAAAAAATTTTAAATGCTCCGGTGTAATAGAAAAGGTTACATCTTTACTTTCCCCGGGTTGCAAAAAAACTTTTGAAAATCCTTTTAATTCTTTTACCGGTCGTGCTATGCTTGCTACCGGGTCACTAATGTATAGTTGAACCGTTTCTTCACCCGCCATAGTGCCGGCATTGGTTACGGTTACTGTAGCCCGCAGCGTTTCATTTCCTTTCAGCTGTTCTTTACTTACCTGCACATCGCTGTAATTGAAAGATGTATAACTTAAGCCATAACCGAAGGGATATAACGGGCTGTTTGGTACGTCTAAATATGCAGACCTGAATTTCTGAAAACCCTCGCCCTCCAATGGTCTTCCGGTATTTTTATAGTTGTAATAAATAGGTATCTGGCCAGTATTACGTGGAAAGGTAGCGGTCAGTTTTCCGGAGGGGTTATAATTTCCAAATAGCACATCGGCTATTGCATTCCCGGCTTCAGTACCTGCGAACCACACATCAAGAATTGACTGAAGATTATCATCTTCCCACTGCAAAGCCATGGGCCTTCCATTCATTAAAACCAGCACAATGGGTTTTTTCGTCTCAACAAGTGCTTTCAGCAAGTCGCGCTGTGCCGGTTGCAGTTCAATATTACTCATGCTGGATGCCTCCCCTGTCATGTCTGCTGCTTCGCCCATAACGGCCACAATTACATCGGCTTTATTCGCTGCCTCCACGGCTTCGTTAATTAATGCGGTTGCTGATCGTTTATCTATTTGTATTTCTTCACCAAAAGCATTTACATTTTTTGCAAATGTGGTGTCGTTGCTTATGTTAGCACCTTTGGCATAAATGATCTTAACGTCTTTTCCAGCAACATTTTTTATACCCTGCAAAACAGTTATGCTTTGTTCAGGATCGCCGGAAACACTCCATGTGCCGAGCATATTTCTTTTATTATCTGCCAGCGGCCCAACCAAGGCGATGGTTGCAGATTTTTTTAAGGGAAGAACAGAATTTGTGTTCTTTAATAACACAAATGATCGTGCTGCAATTTCCCGTGCATGCATTCTGTTTTCAGCAGACAATAGTTCTTTTTCAGCGCGTGCCTCGTTGCAATACCTGTAAGGATCATCAAACAAACCGAGTTTATATTTTGCTTCCAATACCCTGCGGCAGGCATCATCAATTTCTTTTTGATTTACCTTTTTTTCTTTTAATGATTTTGATAATGTTGAGAGAAATCCTTCACCCACCATATCCATATCAACGCCTGCATTTAATGCAAGGGCCGACACGGTTTGCAGGTCGCCCATTCCATGTGCAGTCATTTCATTAATGGATGTATAGTCTGTGACAACGAGCCCTTTGAAACCCCAGTCTTTGCGAAGCAAATCATTTATCAGCCATTTATTTCCTGTTGCCGGAATGCCATCTATTTCGTTGAAGGAAGTCATTACGCTTCCTACACCTGCATCTACTGCAGCTTTGTAAGGCGGCATATAAAATTCATACATTTTAATGCGGCTCATATCGGTTGTGTTGTAATCCCGCCCGCCTTCGGCAGCACCATATAGTGCATAGTGTTTTACGCATGCCATAACTGTTGTATCGGCAGCCATGTTTGTACCCTGGTAACCTTTAACCATAGCACGTGCAATAGCAGATCCAAGAAAAGCGTCTTCACCACCACCTTCTGCAATGCGCCCCCAGCGTGGGTCTCGGGCAATATCAACCATAGGAGAAAAAACCCATGCAAGACCATCAGCTGTGGCTTCTCTGGCTGCCAGTTGGGCGCTTCTTTCAATGAGGGAAGTATCCCAGCTACTGGATAATCCTAAGGGTATGGGGAAGATGGTACGATGTCCATGAATTACATCCAACCCAAAAATTAATGGTATGTGCAGTCGTGAATTTTTTACTGCAATTTCCTGCGCACGGCGTATGTTCGCGGGTCCTGTTATTCCAAACAAACCACCCACTTGTCCATTCCGTATTTTATTATCTACATCGCTGCTTACCACTTCGCCCGTAACAGCACCACCCGGAGTTACAAGGTTTAATTGCCCTATCTTTTCTTCCAGTGTCATTTTGCTCAGCAGATTTTCAACATAAGCATGCATATCACTTTTTTGCTGTGCTATTGCAGGTAAAAAACAGCAAAGAAAAAAAGCGGCAATTACACTTGTTTTACAAACTTTCATATTGATCTATTTGTTTTTTAAAAATGGTTTTAATTCCTGCTGCCAAATATGGTATCCCTTAGCATTCATGTGCAGGCTGTCTTCAATAAAGATGGAAGGAATAGGTTTTTCGTTTTGCAGCATGGCATGATATACATCAACAAAACATGCGTTTTTTTGTTTAGACAAAAAGCCTTTTACAAATTCATTCGTTTTATTCATTTCCTGCATAAGGTGTGCGCGGCTCGGGCTGGGCTTTAAAGAAATGAAGGTGATATTGGCTGCCGGTAATTTATTACGGATGATTGTAAACAGAATCTTAAACCGGTTTAAGACGGTATCAGCTGTAATATCATCAGATGTTGCAAGATCATTCTCACCACAATAAATAAATATTTGTTTAGGATGATATGGGAATATAATATCACCTGCATACCGTATTACATCCGGCAATGAGGAGCCTCCGAACCCACGGTTTATAATAGTATATCCTGGAAAATAGTCACTTACATCTGTCCATTTCGTAAAAGAAGAACTGCCTACAAAAAGGATGGCGTTAGCGGGTGGAAAGTGTAAGCTATCCTGTTTTTTAAAAGCCTGAATATCTTCGTAAAAAGGAGGCTGTGAAAATATGCTTACTTTAAACGTAAGAATTAAAATAAGGGCAAAAACTAATTTTTTCATACCGTTATTTATGTGTTTAATTAACATCATTTGCCTGTAACAATCGTAAGAAATTCCCACCCAGTATTTTATAAATTTCTTTTTTGCTATACCCTCTTTCTTTTAATTTTTTGGTGATGAGCACCATGTCTGTAATATCATTTAATTCCCGGGGGGCAGAGTTTATTCCGTCAAAATCACTTCCTAAACCAACATGGTTAATACCTGCCAGTTTTACAATGTAATCAATGTGATCTATAAGCAAATCCAGTGGTGGGCGATTACCATCTACTTCACTTTTATATTTTTTGTAGAGGTAACTGTTGGCATAATATGTTTCAGGATTAAGTTTAAGCAAACTATCTTTTTCAGCTTTATGCTTTATGGCAAACAATGAATCGCGCATACTAAAATTACTGTCTATAAATCCCGAATAAAAATTAAGATGAATTACACCTCCATTTTTTGCCACCGCTTTTATCTGGTCATCTTTTAGATTACGGGGCACAGGGCATAAAGTATATGCGCAACTGTGGGAAACCATCACCGGCCTGCTGGTGGTTGCAATGGCATCCCAAAAGGTTTGTTCACCAACGTGGCTTAAATCAACCATTACACCAAGCTCATTCATTCGCTGCACAATGCGTTTTCCAAAATCATTCAACCCTTTTTTAGCATTGGGAATATTTCCTGCAGTTTCATCTTTCGCCGAGGTTGCCCAGGGTGTGGAGTTATTCCAGGTCAACGTCATATAACGCATTCCACGTTTATACAAACTATCAAGCTTATCCAGGTTATTTTCAATCATGTGCCCGCCTTCTACACCAATCATAGCAGCCAGTTTATTAGATTTTATGGCAGCTTTTAATTGCGCATAATTCGTAACTATTTCCATCTTCCCGGGATTTCTTTTAGCAACTGCATACAGTGTATCTATCTCCCTGTTTGCCCATGCAAACGGATCTTCCTGCTGCCCGTCGCACCAAACAGAAAACATTTGCACATTAACACCTGCACTTCGCATACGGCTAAGGTCAGAATGTGTTTTGCCCGAAAGGTCATCATCAAACAACCAATCATGTTCTATGGTAGTAGATAGAACATCATTATGCGTATCTGCAACAATTGCCTTGTTGTGCCACTTTTTATATTTCTGCGCATGCACGCTAACAGAGAAAAACACCAGCGAAAAATATAAAACAGTTAATAATAAAAGTTTTCTACCCATAATATATATAAGATAACTGCCGATGAATATAAAAAATAAAATGGCTAATTAATCCATAAATCCATAAAAAACAAGGCTACCTTCCAAAGAAATCTTATAGAATATGTCTAAAGTATTATTGTTGTTTACCTGCCTTTTTTTATATGTTTTTTCTACAACCGCGCAGGTAACTTTTCCTGTAAACGGCGTTGCTGATGAAAGGCAGGATCATGTTGCTTTTATTAATGCCACCATTGTTAAGGATGCACAAAATACCATACAAAATGGCACGCTGATTATCAAAGAGGGAAGAATAGTGAAAGTGGGTTCAAGCATTCCGGCCCCAGCAAATGCCGTTGTAATTGATTGCCAGGGCAAATTTATTTATCCTTCTTTTATAGAACTCTACAGTAATTATGGAACGCCTGCTGTTACACCTGCCAAAAGGGAACCCGGTTTTACCCAAAGCCAGTTTATAAGCAATATAAAAGGGGCTTTTGACTGGAACCAGGCAATACATCCCGAAACAAATGCATCCCGGTTATTTACTGTTAATAAAGAAAAGGCCAAGGATCTCAGAAATTCAGGTTTTGGAATGGTGGTTACACACGTGCAGGATGGCATTGCCCGTGGAACAGGAGCACTGGTTGCCCTGGCGGATGAAAAAGAAAACCTTGCGCTGGTAAAACAAAATGCCGCAGATTTCTTTTCTTTTGAAAAGGGCACCTCTACGCAAGATTATCCCACCTCTCTTATGGGTGCCATAACCTTGCTTCGCCAAACTTATCTCAATGGCAAATGGTATAGCACACAGCCTGAAAAAGAAGGTATAAATCTTAGCCTTGCAGCCTGGAATAATAACCTTAACCTGCCGCATATTTTTAATGCAGCCGATAAATGGAATGTATTGCGGGCAAACAAAATAGCCTCTGAATTTAATATGAAATATATTATTAAGGGCGGCGGCAACGAGTACCAGCGCATAGAAGAAATGAAGGCAGCAAATGCCACATTCATTCTTCCTGTAAATTTTCCTTCGCCTTACGACATAGGCGATATAAACAATGCACGGCTCGTTGCATTAAGTGCACTAAAACATTGGGAGATGGCGCCACTGCAGCCGGCAATGTTTGAAAAAGCAAACATCGATTTCGCCCTGTCAGCCGACGGGTCGGGTAATGATTTTTTAAATAACCTGCGCAAAGCCATCGAAAACGGGCTGAGCGAAAAGAAGGCACTGGATGCCCTTACCCGCACACCGGCAACTTTACTGGGCATGTATAAAGAATTGGGTAGCCTTGAAACCGGTAAACTGGCAAATTTTCTTATTACCAGCGGACCGGTGTTTGACGAAAAAACACTTTTCTTTCAAAATTGGGTTCAGGGAAAAAAATATGTAATAACGGATGCCGGTTGGAACGACATGCGTGGTAACTACATATTAACCATTAATAAAAATAACCAGCTGCAAAATTTCAACCTGGAGATCTCTGGCCAACCCGATAAGATTTCTGCCAGGATTAAAACTGGGACTGATACCGCCGGGTTAAAAACTACGGTTGCACAGGTAGCCAATACCATTAGCATTTTTTGGAATGATAAACAAGACAGCACAAAACTCATTACCCTAACAGGGATAAAAACGAGTAGCGGTTGGGCAGGTGTAGGGTATGATGCCAACGGCACACAGGTTACCTGGCAATTACAACAAACCTCGCCTTACAATGAAAAGTCTCCGGTAACCGACACTGCAAAAAATAAACATGAACCTGTAAATATGGATATGCTTTATCCTTTTACAGCTTATGGCTTTGTGAAAAAACCGGTACGAAAAGATTTGCTGATAAAGAATGCCAGCGTTTGGACCAATGAATCTGACGGGCTGTTACCTAATACGGATGTTCTTTTAAAAAACGGGAAAATTGCAGGTATCGGTAAAAACTTAAGCAGCCCCGGTGCTGAAGTTATAGACGGTACAAACAAATATGTGTCTGCAGGTATTATTGATGAACATTCGCACATTGCCATATCCGGCAGCGTAAATGAATGTTCTCAGTCTGTTACTTCTGAAGTACGGGTGGCAGATGTAATTGACCCGGACGACATAAATATTTATCGACAGCTGGCCGGGGGAGTAACCAGCGCCCATCTTTTACACGGTAGCTGCAACACCATTGGGGGTCAGACACAATTCATAAAATTAAGGTGGGGCGCCAATGCCGAAGAATTAAAATTCGCCGGATGGGATCCTTTTATAAAGTTTGCTCTGGGCGAAAATGTAAAGCGTAGCTATAACCCTTTCAGTAACCGCTTTCCCGATACGCGTATGGGCGTAGAGCAGGTAATACGCGACGCTTTTCAGCGGGCGAAAGATTATGAAAAGGCGGGTGATAATAAAAGGCGCGACCTGGAATTAGATGCCCTGGTAGAGATCTTAAATGGTAAGAGATTTATTACCTGCCACAGTTATGTGCAAAGCGAAATAAATATGATGATGCACATTGCGGACGAGATGGGCTTTAAGGTAAACACCTTTACACACATTTTAGAAGGATATAAAGTAGCAGATAAAATGAAGGAGCATGGCGCCAATGCCTCCACTTTTAGCGACTGGTGGATGTACAAAGCAGAAGTGCAGGATGCAATTCCTTATAACGCAGCCATCATGCACAAAGTGGGTGTAAATGTTGCCATTAACAGTGATGATCCCGAAATGGCACGCCACCTAAACCAGGAAGCAGCTAAAACCATTAAATACGGTAACCTTTCAGAAGCCGAAGCATTTACTATGGTTACGCTTAACCCCGCGGTTATGCTGCACATTTCAGACAGGGTGGGTAGCATAAAGGCAGGTAAAGATGCTGATCTCGTTATCTGGACCGGCAATCCGCTGAGCGTATATTCCCGCGTAGAAAAAACGATCGTTGATGGCATTATTTATTTTGACCTGGAAAAAGATAAACAAATGCAACAGCACGTAGAGTCGGAAAGAAACCGCATAATCCAGAAAATGATCGGCGCAAAAAAAGATGGTATTAAAACCACACCGCCTGTTATCACTCCCAACATTATTAACCGCTGCGAGGCAGAAGACGAATCAAATTAATTATCCATCAATTTATTATCATGAATAAAATATTCATCATTCTTATCGCCATATTTTATGTAACCATTGCCCATGCGCAGGAAACCGTGTATCCCGCACCTGCACAAACTGAAACCATTGCACTCACAAATGCAACTGTCCACATTGGCAACGGGCAGGTAATAGAAAATGGAACAGTGGTTTTTTCTAACGGAAAAATTACTGCAGTGCAAACCGAAGCTGTTGGCAATGCCAGGGTTATAGACTGCAGCGGTAAACATATTTATCCCGGCGTAATTCTGGCCGGAAGCCAGCTTGGGCTGGTTGAAATTTCAGCTGTACGCTCTACACTTGACAATTCGGAAGAAGGAGATATTAACCCTGGCGTTCGCAGCATCATTGCATATAACACCGATTCAAAAATTATCAATACACTGCGCACCAACGGAATTTTGCTTGCACAGGTCGAACCCGGGGGAGGCATTGTCAGCGGCACATCTTCTATTGTTCAGCTCGATGCATGGAACTGGGAAGATGCTGTGTATTCAATGGACAATGGCATCCATTTACGCATGCCCCAAACCCTTATCCGTTCGTCCGAAAAATCTGTTGAAGAACAATTGAAAGAAACAGATGCACAAATAGATAACCTCCGTAATTTTTTTTCAGAGGCAAATGCATACCTGCAGGATAAAACCCACCCTTCCGTTAACATAAAGTTCGATGCGGTAAAGGGATTATTTAATAAATCCCAAACCCTGTTTGTGCACGCCGAACTGGTGCGGGAAATGATGACGGCCATTGAATTCTCTAAAGAGTTTAGTTTTAAAACTGTAATTGTTGGTGGCGCAGACAGTTACAAAATTGCACCTTACCTGAAAGAGAATAATATTCCGGTTATACTGAATGAAATGCACACCTTACCCGGAACACAGGATGACGCTGTAGATGCTTTTTATAAACTACCTGCACAGTTGCAGCAGGCAGGGGTTATGTATTGTATTACAGACCGCGATGAAAGTAACCGCGGCCGTAATTTAATGTTTAATGCAGGTAATGCAGTGCCCTATGGCATTACCAAAGAGCAGGCTTTACAGGCCATAACCCTTAATGCCGCAAAAATTTTGGGTATTGATAATCGCACCGGCTCTCTTGAGGCAGGTAAGGATGCAAATATTGTTGTGAGCGATGGCGATTTACTCGATATAATGACCAATAATGTGGTCTATGCCTTTATACAGGGCAGGCAGCTTAACCTGGATAATAAACAGAAACAATTGCACGAGAAATATAAATACAAATACAACCTGAAGTAGTATAAGACCTTAAAGTTCAAAAAGCATGTACCTACCTGGTACGTGCTTTTTTCTGCACTTCTTTTTTAAGATTTCGCAATTATATCTGCGCATACACTATTATTCGAGCATTTATTTGTTAAAAGCCAAGGGAATTTATATTGGGTGAGCATGAATATCTATTTTTGATGCCTATGAAATTGTACAGGCTTTTACCCCTTTTAATTTTTTGCTGCATGGCTTCCCCTGTTGTGTTTGCCCAAACCCAAAAAGTTGTGGCAGACAAGATCATTGCGCAGGTGGGTGATAAGATTATTTTACACAGCGATATACAAAACGCAATTGACGATTATAAAAGACAGGGGCAGGAAGCACAACTACCACCCAACCCGGAGTGTGCCTTTCTTGAAGGGCAGCTAATTCAAAAAGTGCTGGTATTACAGGCTTTAAAAGATTCTTTGCCTATTTCTGATGAAGAACTGGATGCCTTATTAGATAACCAGATACGCGGTTTTATAAACTCTTACGGCTCACAGGAAATTTTAGAGCAGGTAGCCGGGAAGACCGTTTACCAGATAAAAGAAGACTTTCGCGAACCCTTTCGCGAGAAAAAACTCTCAGAACAAATGCGGAGTAAAATTGTAGAGAATGTAAAGATCACCCCAACAGAGGTAAAGGAACAGTTTAATAAAATACCCATAGACAGCCTTCCGTTTTACGAAAGTGAACTGGAAGTGGGGCAGATCATAATTTATCCCAAACCAAATAAAGATGTGGAAGAGTATGTAAACAAGCAATTGTATACCCTGAAACAACAGGTAGAAAGCGGTGGTAAAAAATTTGCAGATCTGGCTAAAATTTACTCGCAAGACCCGGGCAGCAAAGACAATGGCGGCCAGTATAATATAAACCGCAATGACAAAAACTGGGATCCTACCTTTATGTCTGCCGCGTTTAAATTAAAAGAAGGGCAGGTTAGCCCGGTAATTAAGAGCAAATTCGGATTGCATATTGTTCAGATGGTTAGCCGTGCCGGTGATGATGCAGTGGTGAGGCATATATTGATTATCCCTTCTGTAACACAGGATGAAATTAATGAAGCCAAGGTTAAGCTGGATACCGTTCGGGCAAAGATCTTAACCAACCGCATGACCTTTGGCGAAGGGGTTAATAAGTTTAGTGAAGATGAAAACAGCAAGTTTAACGCGGGTTTATTTACAGGTTATGATGGCAGCACTTTTCTTACAATAGACCAGCTTGATAAAGAACTTGTGGTAAACCTCAAGAATATGAAGGCCGGGGATATTTCAGAACCCCTTACCTATACCGATGAGAGAGGCCGTTCTGCCGTTCGCCTGGTGTATCTTAAATCAACCACGGAACCTCACCGGGAAAATCTGAAAGATGATTATAATAAAATCGCACAAAGAGCTCTTGAAATTAAAAAAATGGATGTGTTACAGAAATGGTTTACAGACCATATAAGTGATTACTATATCTCCATTGATCCTGAATATACAGCCTGCACTAATATGAATGACTGGATGAAAGCTGCCGTAACTTCTAAATAATTATTGGGGCACCTGCCTTAGCATTGTATCCAGATCATTAAAAGAAATTGGCTTCGTTAAAACGTGAAAAGACTTTTTTGGGTTAAGCGGAAGCGGTGGCTGAAAACCACTCATTAAAAATATTTCGGTATTTGGATTAATCTCATAAAATTTATTGATGTGGGGCCACGCTGTTCCATCAGAAAGGTTGTTATCCAAAAAAAGAATATCCGGCTTATACATCTCCATTTTATCCATACCATCTTTTAAAGAATAGGTATCGTACACCTCGTAATTTTTTTTCGAAAGGTAGGATTTCATTAAAAGGCACAAATCCTTTTCATCATCCACTATCAATATTTTTTTCTTCATGTCACATCATTGTTGTAAACAATTCTAACACAAATTTACGCAACGATAATTACGCCAATAATATGTAGAATTATATTCCCATTAAAAAAGTTTCAATTTTCAGTACCTTTAAAATTGTTCGGCATTACTTTTTTACGTATAATATCTATTCATAATTAAAAACATATTTTTTATGTCAACACAAGCAAAAATTATTCTTGGTATCATCGGTGCAGCAGCTGCAGGCGCAGCCATAGGCATGTTATTAGCCCCTGAAAAAGGTAGTGATTTAAGAAAGAAAGTTTCTGGATCTGCAGGAGATATCATAAGCCAGCTGGCCGACCTTTTTACAGCTGGTAAAGAAAAAATAAACGCTATGGCATCTGATGTTGAAAGCGGTTTTAACAGCACTAAAGAAAACGTAATGTAAAAGCAGGCGAAAGCCTGTTTTTTTTATGGAAGAAGAAGAAAAAAAAATTACCGAAGATCTAAGCCTGCATGCAGCTGAATATGTTGATACCTTTTACCAGTTATCAAAAGTTAAGTTGCTAGCCAAAACAAGTATCGTTACCAGTAAGGCTGTAGTGTTTTTTGTTGTGCTTCTTTTAATTTTCCTGTGCATGTTTTTTGCGGGAATTGCTGCAAGTATATTTATCGGTTACCTGTTGGGTAATCCTATTGCCGGGTATTCTATTATATCTGTACTTTTTCTGTTAATCATTTTTTTAATTGTAGTCCTGCGTAAGAAACATATAGAACCATTTATAAAAGACTACGTGATTAAAAAGTTCTATGAGCAATAAACCCATAAGCTCTTATAGCCAGTTAATGGAAGAACAAATGCGGCTTGAAGCCAGACTTGCCGTTAACAGGCAAGGCGTAAAACAAAGTATTAAAGCCATTGAAAAACAATTAAGCCCCGTTACCAGAACCCTTGGTTTTTTTAATAATTCTTCTTCTCAAAAAAAAGTAGTTACCTCAACCGTAGGAAGGGGAGCTAAAATAGTATTGGATATTTTTCTTAATAAATACCTCTTTGCCAAGAGTGGTTTGCTGGTTACACTTTTAGGAAATTCAGTGTTAAAAAACCTGACACCCGGCCTGGTTGAGGAAAAGGGAAAAGGGTTTTTTAAAAAATGGTTTGCAAGGCCGCCCGCCAAATCTCCATTGGTTAAACCTCCCACCACGCAGTAAAATTTATAGGCATTTTCCATGCTTTGTTAATTACCTGCATTGGCTTTAACGTGGTATAGTTTTTACTTCAGTTATACATTACCTCACACTTAAAATACAGATCATGATAACACAAGAAATGAACGGTAAAGATCAGGAAACATATGCTGACCCCAAACCAGTAACCAATCAGCAGGGTGATAAAAGTAACAAGGCCTTTAAAGAAGGATTGGCAGACAATTCTAATAATGATACAGATTATGATGGAAAGAATAATATGGCCACCAATGAAGACAATGCTATCACAAACCGGGATGCGGAACAAAGCAGTTATGATAAAGAATCAGAAATAACGGCACCTTCCATGAGTGATGGTGGGGGAGATGATGACGATGACGATGAGGATGATGTTAAAGATGAACCTGAGATACAGACACCCGATCACGATACAGGATCGACCGAGGTTAAAATACCAAATATGTAAATGGTCTTATTCTTACATAAAACAAAGTGCAGCATTATATACTGCACTTTTTTAATTACAGCTTAGTCTATTTTCTTAACGCCACCGAAAATTAGTGACAGAACGAATAATACCACGAAAATGTAGAATAGAATCTTAGCTATATCAGCGGCACCTTCTGCAATATTTCCAAAACCGAAAATAGCCGCAATAATGGCTATAACTAAAAAAATAACTGTCCAGCGTAGCATAATAAAGTGTTTTAAGATGAAAAAATGTGTTTAAACAAACATTATTAAAGATATTCAACATTAGTGCCTGTTAAAAAAAATTTTAAACCTTACAATAGTAATGTTGATTATATAATATTAAATGAAGGGAAAAGGCTCTACATGTAGACTTGATTCTACATTTATCCATTAATTGAATAACGGCCGTTAGAGGTTTATATAGTATTTTCAAAGGTTTCTAATAATTACATGCCTGCTTGCATTTTTGGTTTAAGTCTTGCCAACATATACCAAAATGTGCTTATGATTCACCAGCGGTTAAATCAAAAACAACAAGTCAAGATTTTACCTCAGCAAATCCAGCTTTTAAATCTATTTCACCTAACCTCATTAGAATTAGAGAACCGTATACAACAAGAGCTGGAAGAAAACCCTTTATTAGAAATAATGAAGGAAGAATCTGCTGATGAAAATTCAGATGAGCCCGTACAGGAATTTGCCGACTGGGACGAGTTTGAATATGATGATATACCTGATTATAAAACAGAATATTCCAATTACTTCCCCACGCAGGAGTTTCCCGATAAACCTATTGTTCAGGTAACAGACTTCAGGCAGCAACTTAAAGAGCAATGCCAGATGCTTATAACAGAAAAAGACCGTTTAGACCTTGCTATTTATCTTATAGATTCTCTTAACGAATATGGCATGTTAGAGCAAGACCTCGCAGCCATGGCAGAAGATATTACTTTTAAAATAAAAAAATGGGTAGATGAATCGCAACTGGAAGAAATGCTTGAAATTATTCAAACACTTGACCCACCGGGTATCGGTGCCCGCAATATTAAAGAATGCCTTTTATTACAGTTAAACAGAAATAAAACAGGTGAACCTCTTTACCTACTGGCCCAAAGCATATTAGCGGACCATTACGAAGACCTGGGAAACCGCCAGCTGGAAAAAATAACACACACACTAAATACCGATGAAGAAAGCCTTCGTCGCGCCCTAAAGATTATTGCCAGCCTGCAAATTCATCCCGTTATTAATAAACCTGAAGAGTCTGCAGGAAAAAATTATATTATTCCCGAATTTATTGTTTCGGTAGAAGAAAGAGAAGTAGATGTTACGCTTCATCGCCAGGTTTCCAGCCAGCTTAATATAAACCACTCCTGGATAAAAAGTGTAAAGGACCAATGCACCCAAAATGATAAGGCGGCTAACCAATATTTAAAGAGCAAATTAAATTCAGCGGAATGGTTTGTTTCAGCATTACAGCAACGCGAAAATAACATGCTTAAAATAATGCGTGCAATAATTAAATGGCAGTACGACTATTTTCTGGAAGGAGACAAGCTGCTTTTAAAACCAATGATTCTTAAAAACATTGCTGAAGAAACCGGCGTTGATATATCCACTGTATCCCGAATTACCTGTAATAAATATGCATCCACCCCATTTGGAAATATATTGCTTAAAGATCTTTTTTCTGAAGGAATGGTAACCGAAAAAGGCGAAAATGTTAGTAGCCGGGTTATACAGCATGCACTGCAGGAAGCTGTTGAAAAAGAAGATAAAAGATCTCCCTATACAGATCACCAGCTTGTCGATATACTTTCCTCAAAAGGGTTTAAAATTGCCAGGAGAACGGTTGCCAAATACCGGGAGTTGTTAAATATTCCCGCCGCCCAAATGCGCGCACTGCTGGGATAATTCTTTTTTTACTCGGATAAAATTTACTTTTATACAAAATGAATAAGATATGCATAAGGTATTAGTTATTGATGATGACAGGGATATTTGTTTTCTACTGAATAAGTTTTTGACCAAGCATGGTTACCAGGTTTCTGAAGCTTACAATGCCAAAAAAGCCATTGAATTGCTCGACGCTGAACCTAATTTCAGTGTTGCATTATGCGACTACAGGCTCGAGGGGGTTGACGGAAAAGAAATGCTTCAAAAAATCAAAGACAGGTACCCAAACTTACCCGTCATAATTATTACCGGTCATAACGATACAAAAACCGCTGTAGATGTAATGAAAAACGGTGCATTCGATTATGTGCTGAAACCCTTGTTTCCTGAGGAAATTTTAAATACCATTAAAGCTGCGCTTAAAACCATTGAGCCCGAAGAAAAGAATAATAATGGTATTTCTCACACTTCGCCCGAGCCATCAGTTACCGATAAGAAAAGAACTTTTAGCGTAAGCGGCGATTATATTTTTGGTAACAGCAAGGTTTTTTTACAGATAATGGAACAAATTAAGCTGGTTGCACCCACCGATTACAGCATAATTATTTATGGAGAAAGTGGTAGCGGAAAAGAAGCCATTGCCCAGGAAATACACAAAAGCAGTAAAAGAAGTAACCACCCATTTGTGGCTATTGACTGTGGCGCTTTATCTAAAGAATTGGCAGCCAGTGAACTCTTCGGGCACGAAAAGGGGTCCTTCACCGGCGCCATCAATCAAAAATCCGGAAGTTTCGAGCTGGCAAATAAAGGAACCATATTTTTAGATGAGATCGCTAATCTCTCCTACGATATACAGGTTTCTCTTTTACGTGTTATTCAGGAAAGAAAGCTTCGCCATGTGGGTGGTGTTAAAGACATTGACCTTGATGTGCGCATCATTATTGCCAGTAACGAAAATTTGTGGGAAGCTACCCAGAAAGGCAAGTTTCGGGAAGACCTTTATCACAGGTTTAATGAATTTACCATTGCAGTTCCCCCACTTCGCCAGCGCAAGGAAGATATTATGCTTTTTGCCCAGCATTTCTTAAAACAGGCCAATGAAAGCCTGGGGAAAAGAATTAAAGGCTTTTCACCAGAGGTGGAAGAAATTTTTAAGAACTATGTATGGCATGGCAACCTGCGCGAACTTCGTAACGTTGTAAAAAGAGCAGCCCTGCTTTCAGATGGCGATCTAATTGAAGACCGCAGCCTTCCTTTCGAAATTAGCAACTTTAAAAAACTTTCGTTTGATGATAATAATTCTGAAAAGCCTCTGAAAGAGGAACCGGTTGTTCAAACTACACCCGTTCCGGAGCAGCCTTTAATCAATATTCCCAAAAAAGCCATTTCTGAAAACAATTTGAAAGAGGCTTCAATAGACCTTGAATATGAGATTATTTTAAAAGTGCTTAAAGAATATAATTTTAATAAAAGTAAGGCTGCCAAAGCTTTAAATATCGACCGAAAAACCCTCTATAATAAATTAAAACTTCACCAGGAACTGAATAACAGGTAAATACCAAATAATCCAATACACATTGTAGCCCCTAAGGGTGCAGTGTTCAAAGTTTTTTCAATGCTACATTCCGATAAAAAAATCAAAATCCTTATAGTGGATGATGATGAAGATGATTTCTTCATTACCAGCGAACTTATTACCGAAATAGACCCGAACATGTTCCAGATCGAATGGACCTACCGGTACAAAGAAGCACTGGAGCATATAGAGCATCAAAAACATGATATTTATTTTATAGATTTCTTCCTTGGCGGAAAAACCGGGCTCGACCTGTTAAAAGATGCGGTAAAATACGACAGCGACGTACCGATGATCTTACTTACCGGAAAAGGAAACCGCGATATAGATAAAGAGGCCATGAAGATCGGTGCCTCTGATTACCTTATTAAATCAGAACTCACCACAGAAAAGCTCGAAAGATGTATACGGTATTCCATTGAAAAAGCACAAACCCTAAAACAGCTTCGCGATAATGAAAGAAAATTCAGAGGCATTTTCGAGCAGTCAAAAGATGCTATTTTTCTGGCAGATGTAAATCTGAAGTTTGTTACGGTTAATTCTGCTGCTACCCAGCTTTTCGGTTATTCAGAAGCCGAATTGCAATCTTTTTTTGTGTACGACCTTATTGCAGATAAGAACGAAGCTTTTAAACTGGCATCTCTGCTTAACAGTAATGAAGAACTGGATGAGTTTGAATTGCAATTTCTTACCAAATCTAATGAAGAGGTTATATGTATTTTTTCTGCTACCAATTTTAAAAAAGATAATGAAGACTACCTGCAGGTTATAGTGCATGATATTACCAAACTTCGTAAAGCAGAAAAGTCGGCGCTGATGGCTGAAAAACTGGCGGCTACCGGAAGGCTTGCCCGAACATTGGGGCACGAGATACGGAACCCCTTAACCAATATTCATTTATCTGCAGAGCATTTATTAGACACCAGTCTTACCGAAGATCAATCAGAATATATTCAAATTATTCAACGCAACAGCCGGCGAATTTCAGATATAATAAGTGAATTACTTAATACAAGCCGCCCCGCAGAAATTATAATGAAAAAAAGTTCTTTGCAGGATATGATTAATGAGGGACTGGCGTGCTGTTAACGACAGGATATTGCTTAAGAATATTAAATTAGATGTAACCTTTCCCAAAGAAATAATTAAGATTAATGCTGATAAGAATAAATTGAAAATTGCCTTTGTAAACATTTTTATTAATGCCATAGAGGCCATTCAGGATGGGGGAGGAAAATTATCGGTAGAACTTGTTAAAGATGGCAACCAGGGCTGTTATGTTACCATAACAGATAACGGTATTGGTATTTCAAAAGAAAATATGCAGCGGTTATTTGAACCCTATTTTACCAGCAAACGTAATGGTGTGGGTTTAGGTTTGGTTACCACACACAATATTTTGCATGCACATAATGCCCGTGTAGAAGTAAGCTCTACCCCAGGCGAAGGCACCACCTTTACTATTACTTTTTCCAAAAATAATGTAAGCATAAAAACACCGGCACCCGCTATATAAAACAATATCTGCTATATTTATTTTTATCTTTCGATTCGGTTTCTCCTGTTTTTAAAGTACCTGAATTATTACCCTCATAGAATTCAACCCATTTTCACTTTTACTGTTTCAGCTGGTTTAACTTTTTGTCATGGGGAATATCTTCTACAAGAACCTTTAAAGTAAATTTGACTGGTAAATAAATGGGGAAGGCGGTTATGGAATTACTACTATCGTTAATTCGGCATAGTTATTAATTAAATTATAATACAATTACTCAACACATATGCTTCAAAATTTAATTTGCTTTTCTCACCTTCGCTGGAACTTTGTTTACCAGCGGCCCCAGCATTTACTTAGCCGGTTTGCAAAAGAAAGCCGGTTATTTTATGTTGAAGAACCCATGTTCGATGCAAAATCTGACCATTATCAAATAACAAAAGTTGAAAACCATAATATTTGGGTGGTAGTATTTCATTTACAGGCAGACCATCTCAATAATAACATTGATGAGCGACAGAAATTATTATTAGATTATTTGATAGAGGATATGGAAATGAATGAATATGCACTGTGGTATTATTCCCCCGAAGCCTACTCCTTCTCTTCGCATCTTAAACCTGAAATTATTATTTACGATTGTATGGATGAGCTTTCGGCATTTAAATTTGCCCCGCCCTCCCTTACCCTTAAAGAAACCCAGTTACTTGAAAAGGCAGACATTGTTTTTACCGGAGGACACAGTTTATATGATGCGAAAAAAGACCGGCATGCCAATGTTTATGCTTTCCCCAGCAGTATTGATAAAGAGCATTTTGCTGCAGCCCGTACATACAAAGAATTGCCAGAAGATGTAAAGAACATTCCTCACCCACAATTTGGCTTTTATGGCGTTGTAGATGAAAGGTTTGATATAGCATTATTAGGCGAAATGGCAGATAAGCGCCCCGACTGGCAATTTGTTATTATTGGTCCTGTAGTTAAAATTGACCCCCAGAGCCTTCCAAAAAATAAAAATATTCATTATCTCGGCGGTAAAAGCTACCAGGACCTTCCGAAATACCTGGCAACCTGGGATGTTGCCATAATGCCTTTTGCCCTTAATGAGTCTACAAAATATATTAGTCCTACCAAAACACCAGAATACCTCGCAGGCGGAAAGCCCGTAGTTTCAACTTCTATTAAAGATGTTGTAGACCCTTACCAGAAAAAAGATCTTGTTTATATAGCAGACACTGCTGATGATTTTATCGCAGCTGGTGAAAAGGCCCTTATAACAGGTTCTGATAAAGCATGGCTTCAACGGGTTGATGAATTTTTACAAGACATCTCCTGGGATATTACTTGGAACAAAATGATGCAAATTATCCGTGAAACCATTTCGAAAAATCATTTAAATCAAAAAGAAAAAATTAACGAATATGTTTGATTATTTAATTGTAGGAGCAGGCTTCGCAGGATCGGTGCTTGCTGAAAGACTTGCTTCCAAAGGCAATAAAATACTGATTGTTGATAAAAGAAACCATATAGGTGGTAATACATATGATTATTATGATAAGGATGGTATAATGGTGCACAAGTATGGTCCGCATATTTTTCATACAAACTCAAAAGATGTATTTGAATATCTCGGACAATTTACTGAATGGCGCCCCTACGAACACAGGGTTTTGGCAAGTGTAGATGGTATGCTTGTTCCCATTCCGATTAACCTCAACACTATAAACAAATTATACGGGTTAAACCTTTCAAGCGACGAAGTAGATAATTTCTTAAAATCAAAAGCTGTTAAAAAAGACCGTATCGAAACCTCTGAAGATGTGGTTATAAGTAAAGTAGGTAAAGAATTATACGAGAAATTTTTTAAAGGTTATACCAAAAAACAATGGGATCTTGATCCCAGCTCAGCTCGATGCTTCTGTAACTGCACGGGTACCAACACGAACAAACCGAGACGACCGCTATTTCACAGACACTTATCAGGCAATGCCCCTGCATGGTTATACTAAAATGTTTGAAAAAATGCTCAATCACCCCAACATTAAAATAATGTTGAACACCGATTATAAAGAAATAGAAGACCAAATTTTCTATAAAAAAATGATGTATACCGGCCCTGTAGATTACTATTTTGATTACTGCTATGGTAAACTTCCTTACCGGTCAATGGACTTTAAATTTGAAACTAAGGACACAGAATGTTACCAGCCTACAGGTACGGTAAATTACCCGAACGAACAGGCATATACGCGTATAACCGAATTTAAATACCTCACCGGTCAGAAGCATGCGAAAACATCTATAGTATACGAATATCCAAAGGCAGACGGAGATCCATATTACCCTGTACCACGGCTCGAAAATGCTGAATTATACAAGAAATACCAATTACTCACAGCCGAATTAAAAGACGTTTATTTTGTTGGAAGGCTGGCTACTTATAAATATTATAATATGGACCAGGTGGTTGCACAGGCTTTAACCATGTTCAAAAAGATTATGGCTGAAAATGAAAAGGAAAAAGAATTACATGGAATGCACCTGGAATCTCTTCATTCATTGAACGGAAACGGACACCTTAACCTTAAAAACGGTCAAAAGGTTTCACTTGTAAAATTACCATAGGGGGGAGGTAAACTTCCCTTCCTTTTTTCTTTGTTTTATTTAATCCACTTACAATGGATAACTTTTTTTTTCGTTTGATATTTATAAAGGTATTTTTAAAACTGTTTAAGAAATAATCTAACGAAAAACAAAAGGTAATTGAATTATTATGGCGGGTAACAAGTTTATGTTTACCACCGGTATAGAAAACAGTTATCCAACTATCCGGCTTCCAGATGGCTCTACAAAACGTATAGATGAAATGGAAAAGGCCTGCCATTATCATAACTGGCAGACAGATTTTGATTTATTAAATGAAATAGGTATAGAGTTTCTCAGGTATGGGGCGCCCTATTACAAAACCCATGTAGCCCCGGGATTGTACGACTGGAGTTTTACCGACGAAACTTTTAATGCGCTTAAAGAAAGAAATATTACCCCTATTGTAGACCTCTGCCATTTCGGTGTACCCGACTGGTTAGAAAATTTTCAGAACCCTGAATTTCCCGAACATTTTGCTGAGTATGCGAAAGAATTTGCAAAACGGTACCCGCATCTGCAAATTTATACCCCGGTAAATGAAATCTTCATAGCTGCCATGTTTTCTGCACAATATGGATGGTGGAATGAATGTCTTTCATCAGATTATGCTTTTGTAACAGCACTAAAACATTTGTGCAAGGCAAATGTGCTCGCCATGAAGGCTATTTTAGAAGTTCAGCCAGATGCAGTATTTATACAAAGTGAATCTTCTGAATATTTTCATCCAACCGACCCCAGTGCACTGGAACTTGCAAGATTTTTAAACCAAAAAAGATTTCTTTCACTCGACCTTACATATGGTTATACCATAACCATAGCCATGTATGAATATTTGCTAAAAAACGGGATGACGAAAGAAGAATACAGTTGGTTCTTAAACAACCAGGTTAAGGCACGCTGTATTATGGGCAATGATTACTATGTTACAAACGAACACCTGGTGCACCCCGATGGAACAACCCAGGCTGCAGGTGAAATTTTTGGTTATTATGTAATTACGCAGCAATATTATCACAGGTACAGGCTTCCGATAATGCATACCGAAACCAATATAATTATGCCTTCGTCGGTCGAATGGCTTTTTAAACAATGGTCTAATGTTTACCGGTTAAAGCAGGATGGGGTGCCTATAGTTGGGTTTACCTGGTACAGTTTAATTCACCAGGTAGATTGGGATACAGCGCTAAGGGAAGACGCCGGGCGTGTTAATGCCCTGGGATTATTTGATATAAACCGCGAAATTATGCCCGTAGGCGTGGCTTATAAAGAATTGATCGAAAAATGGAAAGAAGTTATTGAAAAAGAAAGCTATAGCCTGTTATTTCACAACTGGTAATTCTACCAAATAATTTTTTTCTTAATTACATCAGCTGTAAAATGCTTAAATAAATCATGCGCAGATAACCTCGATGCTTTACTAATATCCTCATCTTTATTTAATACCGGTTTAAGTAAAACCTCATCAGGATAGATATCCTTAATAGACTTTATAATAGATGGAATGCTTTTTCCCGGAATAGTGTTTAGTATAGAATTGTCGATAAACATATATTTAAAGCAGGCAATTTCGTGCCAAATACCTTAAGTAAATATATGCCAATAAAAGCTAATCCCTGTTAGCCCTTATTTTGCCTTAATCTTGGCAAGATTTTTACACAATTAAGAGTAAAAATTACCATGAGATCTATTTGGACAGGCTCCATCGGTTTTGGACTTGTAAACATTCCCGTAAAACTATACAGTGCCACCCAGGAAAGTTCTATAGACCTGGATATGCTTGATAAGAAAGACCACGCCAACATTAAATTTCAACGGGTAAATGAAGCCACAGGTAAGGTTGTTGAATGGGATAATATTGTAAAAGGATATAGCATTGATGGTAAATACGTAGTGGTAACCGACGATGATTTTAAAAAAGCAATGCCGGAAAAAACGAAGTTGATCGAGATAGAATCCTTTGTTGACGAGAGCGAAGTAGATACACTTTTTTACGAAACGCCTTATTATATAGAGCCCGATAAATCAGGAGCAAGAGCCTATGGCTTATTGCTTTCTGCATTAAAAAAAACAGGTAAGGCCGGTTTAGGCACCTTTGTATTAAGAAACAAAGAAAGCCTGTGTTTAATAAAACCCTCTGATCAGTTACTTGTATTGCAAAAAATAAGGTTTGAAGAAGAAGTACGTAAACCAGACGATCTGAAAATTCCAGAAACCACTCCAAAACCTGCAGAAATAAAAATGGCTGTTTCACTTGTTGAGCAGCTAACCGAAAAATTTGATATATCAAAATATAAAGACACCTACACAGACAAATTATTAAAATTAATAGAAGCAAAAGCTAAGGGAAAGAAGATAGAAACTCCTCAAATGAAAGTAGTTCATTCTAAAACCCAAGACCTGATGGAACAATTAAAAGCCAGCCTGGGAGAGGGTAAGAAACAAAGAAAAGCATCCTGATGGCAGCGAAAAAATCTCCGGTTAAAACCACATCACCCGTAAAAAAAATGGCAGGGGCATTCAATTACTACCTGCTGCAAGGCAATGATGACAAACGTTTCAGGTTACTGCTAAAGGTTGATAAAAATTTTAAAGTTTG
The DNA here is from genome assembly GCA_963806425.1 of uncultured Bacteroidota bacterium. Classification (GTDB taxonomy): domain Bacteria; phylum Bacteroidota; class Bacteroidia; order Chitinophagales; family Chitinophagaceae; genus JBBRBB01. Next base: position 69,131 of record CAWDYB010000007.1, read on the forward strand.
GAGTCTTGCAAAAAAACCTTCCTCAAACACCGATATAAAAAGGCTGGCAATAATAGAAGATGAAACAGATAAGCCTGATAAAAAAAATAATGCTATACTGGATAAGGGCAATTTTATTTCTGTTAACCAGGAAGCTGAACCGGTCGAAAAAAACGAAGCCTTAAAAAATATTGAAAAGGGCGAACTAAAAATAATTTTAAACGGAGACCTGTTAAAGGGAGGATTTGTTTTAGTTCAGGCAAAAACCTACGGCAACAGCCGGTGGTTGTTTATAAAACATAAAGACCAGTTTTCAACAAGCGATAATTAAAACTCTTTTAGATATGGCAGCAAACGACAAGGATGATATTTTAATTAACAAACGGAAGGTAGAAGTTACCAATCTTAATAAAGTTTTCTGGCCCGAAGAAAATATTACAAAAGGCGATGTAATTGAATATTACAGGTCTATGGCCGAATACATTTTACCGCATCTTAAAAACAGGCCTCTTTCATTAAAAAGAAATCCCAATGGAATAAATGATAAAGGATTTTTTCATAAAGATGCCGGCGATGCTGCACCCTCATTTGTAAAAACAAAAGAATTTTATTCTGAAAGCAGCGATAAAGACATTAACTACATTATTTGTAATAATGAGGCAACACTGGTTTACCTTGCTAATCTCGGAAGTATAGAAATTAACCCGTGGCATAGCACGATTGCAAAACCAGATAATCCTTCTTACCTTATAATTGATATAGACCCTTCAGAGAATAATTCATTCGAACAGGTTATTTCTGTTGCCCAGGCAACCCAGGATGTTTTGGTGGGGGCAGGTATAACGAGTTATTGCAAAACTTCGGGAGCAAGCGGGTTACATGTCTATGTACCTTGTGGAAATAAATATACATATGAGGAGGTAAGAGATTTTGCCGAGGCTGTCTCAAAAATGGTTCACCAACAATTACCGGGTATTACAAGTCTCGAAAGAAGCATTAAAAAAAGAGGTAATAAAATTTACATAGATTACTTACAAAATGCAAGGGGACAAACTGTATGTTCTGTTTATAGCATTAGGCCCGTTAAAGGCGCATTTGTATCTATGCCACTAGGGTGGAATGAAGTAAAAACAGGTTTACACCCCAGTCAATTTACTATTTACAATGCATTGCAAAGAGTGAAGAATGAGGGCGATCTTTTTCTTCCGGTAATTAATACTACTAACGATATTAAAAAAGCTATAAGGCTTATAAAGCATTAGCCAATATTGTTGATAAAACTCCCACATTTTTTCTGGGATAATTATTGCAAGAAGTATAGTGTTCTGATAATAAAGGATTAACGAATATAAGTTCTTAATTCTACCATTCATTAATCAATAAATTTAAAATCATGAGAAGTATCTTGTACACCGTAGCAGTAATAGCAGTAATCGCCTGGTTGCTCGGATTTTTTGTATGGAGTGCCGGCGGGTTAATTCACATTTTAATTGTGATAGCAGTTATTGCTTTAATATTGGGTGTTATTCGCAAAGCGTGATTAACTAACTTACAAACTAACAAATAAAAAAGCTACATTATTCATGTAGCTTTTTTTTGTCGTGTTAATTTCCTGCCTGTGTTGTTTCGTAGTTTAATCTAAAAATTTATTTGCACAAATTGATCTTTTTAAAATAAAAAAAAGCTGGTAGAAACCAGCCTTCTATCCCATGTGCTTAAAAACCTATAACGTTTATTGAACGAATTCTCATTCAAAATATATTTACAAATTAGATAGTTTATCCATTTGCTCTTTTACTGTCGAATGCATGTCCCTGTAACTTTTTATCAGGTCGTGCGAATTTTTTAATTCAGCTTTTTGTTTGCTTATCAGTTGCCTAACATCTGTATCCATTACCACATCAGATTCGAGTGCCTCCTGGTAAGCCTTCTGGGCAGCATCTTCTCCAAATTCACATAATTCTAATACCGATTTTCTGTCGCTTCCTTTAAAAGTTGATTTTATATCCATCCACACCCGGTAAATTTTTCCTGAGTTTGTGGTTTCCTCACTTTCGCTTTCTCCTCCCCTGCGGGCAATGGCTTCAATCAGTTCGGTCTTATAGTTTCGGCTTTCCTCCATCATTTTAAAAAAAATGGTTTGAAGGTCAGTATCAATTTTCTTTGCATCTTCCATGGCTTTTTCATAACCTTCAATCCTGTCATTATTAATCTTAACCAGATCATTTAAAACATCAAGAAGATCTTTATTTGCCATTTGTATGCTTTCTTCAACCCAGTTATTCTAAAATCATACCAAATGACTTTGAGTGAAAGCAATTATAAATGTGGGGAAATTTATCCTCTTTTGATTTAAATGTGATACATATTGCCCCTTTCCTCTACTGAAATTACCTATAAACGAAAGCGGCATGTTTTTAGATTATTTGTAATTACCTATATCTTAAGAGAAGACATACAGCTGATCGATGAAAATTTACATCTTAAAGGGCTGTTATATAATTTACCTGACTATTATTCAACTTGATTGAGTGTTTTAAGAAAAATTATGTAACAGCTTTTTTTGTGCCCGTTATTCAGCCACAAGAAAAAATGGTAAAAGTTTATTTCCTATTATCACATACCCTTTAGTTTTACTTCATTGGCATATGTTTTAATGTTTCTCTATAAAAAAAATGAATAGAGACGGATATTTAAAAAGCCTTTGGCAAAAAGATACTTCAGACTATACAACCGCTGAAAATTTCTCAGCAGATCAAACCTATGATGTTGCCATTGTAGGCGGTGGAATTACAGGTATAAGCACAGCACTACAGCTACAAAAAGCAGGAAAAAAATGTGTAGTAATTGAAGCGCATAACCTTGGCTTCGGAACAACGGGCGGAACCACTGCGCATATAAATACATTTTTCGATACACCCTATTCCAGAATTATTAAAAATTTTAATAAAGACGATGCATTAATGGTAGCACGCTCGGCGAGGCGCGCAATAGATCTTATAAAAACAAACATCAGCCAGTATAATATTGATTGCAACTTTAAAGAATTGCCCGGTTATTTATTTTCAATAAATGAGCAACAGTCTAAAGAACTGGAACAAATTGTAGAAGATTGTAAACAGGTAGGTGTAAAGGCAAACATTATAAATACAACTATTCTTCCCATTCCATATTTAAAGATTGCCATTTTTGAAAACCAGGCCCAATTTAATCCTATAGATTATTTATATGGAATGGCAAAAGCTTTTGAAGACCTGGGTGGTGCCATAATACAAAATAACCGGGTATTGAACACCGACGAAAACAGTGTAATAGATATTGAAACAGAAAAGGGAATTATAAAAGCCAGCAATCTTGTGTATGCTACACATGTGCCCCCCGGTGTGAATCTTTTGCATTTCAGGTGTGCCCCTTACCGCAGTTATGCAATGGCTGTAAAACTAAATAATGAGAAAGATTATCCGGATGCGGTGGCTTATGACATGAATGATCCCTACCACTATTACAGAACACAAATGGTAGATGGAGAATCTTATTTTATTGTGGGTGGCGAAGACCATAAAACGGCACATGAAGAAAACACAGAATCCCGTTTCAGAAGGCTGGAAAGCCACATTCGCAGCTATTTTAATATTAAAGAGGTATCGTATAAATGGTCATCTCAATATTTCGAATCAACGGATGGCATTGCTTATATTGGAAATTTACCTGCACACCGCGATAATGTGTATGTTGCTACGGGCTTTGGTGGTAATGGTATGCTGTATGGCTCATTCAGCGCATTGCTGTTAACCGAATTAATATTGCATGGAAGCAGTGAATATGGAGAATTATTCGATCCTAACCGTATTAAACCGGTGGCAGGCTTTGCTAATTTTGTAAAAGAATCTGCCGATGTAGTGGGTAAATTAATCGGAGGTCTATTCTCTGCCGATGAAATGGAATCGCTAAGTAACCTTGCACACAATGAAGGGAAAGTGGTTGAATATAATGGCAAAAAAATGGGTTTATATAAAAATGAACAGGGAAAGTTATTTGCTGTAAACACGGCCTGCACCCACATTAATTGCGAAGTGCAATTTAATAATGCAGAAAAAAGTTGGGATTGCCCCTGCCACGGTTCCCGCTTTTCAATTACCGGAGATGTTTTAACAGCCCCCGCCCGTAAAAACCTTGAAGTATTAAACCTGGCAGATTATAAGCAGGAAGAATAATAATATTATACAAATAATTGTAAAGGATTAAACAGGCGGGCACTTTGCACGCCTATTTATATTATCTTCACGGGTATGAATAGCGAATTAATTGAAAAATTTGTTGAAGGACAATCTATACCACAGGATAAGTCTATTAGAATTGATTTTAAAAAGAGAAATTCCATTTTCGGGCACATTATCCGCGAGAAAGATTATGAAGATCTAAAGTCTAAAAACTTCTGGCGCATTGTTTCTACCATGAATATGAAAGAGTTTAGCAAAAGCAAAAACTTAGACCTTGCTAAATTGTATCATGGTATGGAAATAACTAAGCTAACAGTGGTACCTAAAACTGAAAAAGTCTAGTTGTTTATTCCACCTTCTGTAATGTAGTTGTCTGGAGGGTTTTAAGAACTTTCATTAACACCTTTTCTTCAGCAGCTAAGTCGCTGGTATTATCATCAACTTCAAGTTTATCCAGTTCCTTTAAATATTTTTTAAGGCTGTCTTCTTCATACAGTCTTATAATGCCCGGGTGTACATAATATTTTTTACAAACTGTTCGGGTATTTCCGAGCCTGCCCACTTCATCCAGCGCTTGTACAACTTTTTTCTTTGTTTCGGCATCGGTTTCAAAGGTGCCCAAAGCTCTTTTAATGCAACAAATCATTTACTGTACCCGCCCACGTTCTAAAATCTTTTGCGGTAAAATCAGTACCGCTTGTCTGCTTAATATAATTATTAACCATGCCAGAGTCAATAGGCTTTCTCACTCCTTACCATCATAATATTGAAAAAGTTCTTTGCCTGGTATATCCCTGCATTCTTTTTATCAGGGCCATAGCTTTTTATTTTTAAGGGATACTTCATGATCAATGCCTTTTTTACCTTTAAATTTAAATTTTACGCCGCTGCCATTAACAACCACGTGCTTGTCTTTTAATGTGGTTAGCCCAAACGATCCGTATAGTTTTTCATACCCTGCATTACCTATGCGTATGTAGGTTCTTTCCATTAAACTTATAACAGCAGCTATTACTTTTTCTTCGCAAAGTTCTTTAAGTGACAGGTCTTTTTCTAATTGAAGGCGTAGCCTGGGTATTACTTTTCCAAACTCGTATAACCTGTGAAATTTGGTTTCATTTCTTATTGTATGCCATAAGTTATGATACCTGTATTGCTTGCGTTGACGTAAATCTTTACCCGTTGCCTGTATGTGCCCATTGGGTAAAGGGCATATCCAAACCTCTGACCATGCAGGTGGAACTGCCAGCTTTTTAATGCGCGAAATTTCTTGGTCGTCGTTCACCGGTTTTTCATTATACAAAAACAAAAATTCTTTACCCTTTTTAATGCGTTGAATGCCCGGCAAAGTATCTGAAACATAAACCAGCGCAGCAATTTGGGCAGCCTGCTGGTAATCTCTATCGATCTTAAGCATTTCTTTGTGGCTAAGTGGAGGGGGCGTAAAATTATTTTCCTGCATTTTTAGTGGTTTTCGTTTTACGTTTTGAGGATTTTTCATCCTGAATATCATCTGCCTCATTTAATGAATGTGACGTATACAGATCATTTTCTTTTTCAGCCAGCATTGACAGTTTTGAGTAAAACTTTTTAATTGTTATCAATTCTTCCTCTGTTAGGTCTTCTATGGCAATTAGCCTGTTACTTGCCTTATCGTTACAGGCAATTAATTCATTTAACTTCATTTGTAATGCCACGGAGTCTTTATTCTGTGTTTGTTGAATTACGAAAACCATTAAAAATGTAATTATAGTTGTGCCTGTATTTATTACCAATTGCCAGGTGTCTGAAAAATTAAATACAGGACCTGATACGGCCCATATAATAATGATGGCAAAAGAAACAATACTTGCAATAGGGCTGCCTGCAACCCTTGTAACAGCACCGGATATTCTATCGTACATCCGGGCAAATTTTAATTTCTTTTGCGATACTTTTTTTGATGGCATTTTTTTAGTTGTTTTTGTATTTAAAACGAATAATTATTGTTACTAAGTTAACCAGAACCGAAAACGAATTAGTAATTAATACCGGCATATCTTTTTGAAGGTAACCATATACCACCCACAACAAAATACCGCTGAACAGAACCAATAGCATGGGTATGGATACATCATCCACTTCTTTCTCCTTTATCATTTTAATTAATTGCGGCAGCATGGAAATGGAGGTAAGAATGCCGGCTACTATTCCAACATATTTTGCATAGGCTACTGCCAGTAACATTAATACTGCCATAATAGGTACTAAAAAAGCCAGGCTGTAATAAGCCTGACTTTTTATTTTTTAAAGTTTCATATAATATATTCTATGCTTCTTCGTCTTCTTCTGCTGCGCGGTAATTGATATTGTTTTCCGCAATTTGAGTTAACAGGTCATCCGCTTCTTTTTCTTCGTCTAAAGTTTGCTGCAGAAGATCGGCCACTTCATTTAACCCAACGGTAGATGCAACTGTTCTTAAACAACCATAGGTTGCTATTTCGTAATGCTCTACTTTTTGTGCAGCGAAAATTAAACCAACATCACGCGTAAGGCTACCTTTCTCTGTTTCTTCAATTATATCATCTGCTTCTCTTTTAAGACCTTCCATAGCTTCACATTTTTTTGACTGGGCTTTTTTACCCAATAGTTCAAAAACCTGTTCTAGTCTTGCTACCTGGTTTTGGGTAACTGAAAGGTGTTCGTTAAAAGCATCTTTTAATTCCTGTGTGGTTGCATTTTTAGACATTTTAGGCAAAGCCTTGGTCAATAATTTTTCTGCGTAATAAATGTCTTTAAGTGAATCTAAAAATAGTTTTTCTAATTCACTATCCATTTTACCACCACCGTTGTTCGTGCTGTTATTAGATGTTGTAGTATTAGATTTTCCCTTGCCTGCAGATGAACTGCTTTTCTTGGCGGGGGTTCTTGTTTGTTTTGCCATGATTATTTTTTTTTGATTTTAATTATACTAACATTAAAAAAATAATGCCAGAGAATTAATGCATATGTAATTAAAGCGTTTTGGGCTCTTTAGATTTAATGAAATCTTTAAAGATGAGTCGCAGAGACTGATCGTAGGTAATGTAATTAAACAACCAGTTTAGAAAAACAAATAACCGGTTCTTTACACCAAGAATAAGCATCAGGTGAAGGAACATCCATATAAGCCAGGCAAAGAATCCTTTAAAATGAAGTTTGGGTTTTGGTATATCAACAACTGCCTTATTTCTGCCAATCGTTGCCATAGACCCTTTATCATTATACGCAAACGGTACCAGGTCTTTCTTTCCCTCAGCCATTTTCTTTAGATTCTTAGCCAAATTCTTCGCGTGTTGAATAGCTACTGATGCCACCTGGGGATGACCATTGGGGTAGTCTTCGCCAGCCATGTAGGCTACATCTCCTATAGCATATATATCCGGGTAATTTTCTACGGTGTTATAACAATCAACCTTTATTCTGTTACCCCGAACAATGAGTTGTGGATCTAAACCTTCCGGCACATTTCCTTTAATCCCTGCTGCCCATATGAGGGTAGCAGTGGCCAATGTGTCGCCCTCTTTAAACGTTATGGTTTTGCCGTCGTAGTCTTTTACCAGCTTATTTTTAAGTATGGTTATGCCGGCATTCCCAAGGTATTGTTCTGATTCTTCAGATGATTTTTCACTCATGCCGCTCATTAAACGGGAACCGCCTTCTACCAGATAAATTTTCATCTGGTTAAAATCAAGTTCCGGGTAATCTTTGGGCAGCACAAATTTTTTCAATTCGGAGATGGCTCCCGCCAATTCCACACCTGTAGGCCCGCCTCCTGCAATGGCAATAGTCATGAGCCTTTGAAGGGCATCGTTGTCTTTATGTATAAGTGCATTTTCAAAGTTCTGAATTAGGTGTTGCCTTAAACGAATTGCTTCAACCGTACTTTTCATTGGCAGGGCACAGGCAGCCAATTTTTCATTATTAAAAAAATTAGTTTCAGCACCTGTGGCTATAACTAATTTGTCGAAACTGAATTCACCTATACTGGTTTTGATCTTTTTTTCAACGGGAATTACTGCTTCGATGGCGGCAATTCTAATACGCACATTTTTACTTTTTTGAAAAGCTTTCCTTAGCGGAAAAGAAATATTACTCGGTTCAAGACTTGCCGTGGCAACCTGGTAAAACAATGGTTGAAACTGGTGATAGTTAAACCGGTCAATCAATAAAATCTCAAAGTTCTTTTCATCATTTAATTTATCGGCCAACTTTAAGCCCCCGAATCCGCCCCCAACAATAATTATTTTCATGTCCTTGCATTTTGGTTAATGTAAGAATATATGACCAGACATAATGGTGAACATATTCTACAATTCAAAATTTCTTTACAAGATGATCATATAACTTCTCTATTAATTGCAAGGCATAATCTATCTGTGCCTGTTCGGGTGTGTTTTTATCTGAAGTTAGCCGGCCGTTATCAACCACTTCTTTATTGTAACAAATAGCGTAGTATGCAAATATTTCAGACACATTTTCTTCCGGGTAAGGTGCTGCATACCCCGTAATTCCTAAACTATAGTTACTTAAAAACATTTCAGATACCGAAAGGCTCATTTGCCTGGCCACCTCGTCGTGCACACAATTGGTTTGTTTTGCCGATATAGGTTCTACACCCAGCAGCCGGCACTTTATACCAAGGTTATAAGTTGTAATTCCACCCTGATAAAATTTCTCAGCCTGTAAGCCTGAAGAAAGAATTGCCTGAAGGTAGCCCGACGTTACACTTTCTGCCACAGCAATAGTTAGCTTGTTTTTTATAAGAATTTTTCCAACCTCGGTTGCCTTATTATCAAATAACATATTTTTTAAATTGCTAATAAAATAATTATTCCAAACTCTTCCCGTTAATATAAAAACTGTTTCTAAATTTTAACCGCTGAACTTTTCAGGCTATTTTACATTATGAAAAAAACCTTAATAATTTCTTTCTTTCTATTGTGTTTGTCTCCCAAAATAATGGCCCAGGCAGCCCACGATAGTATTAAGTCGGTAATTAATGAGTTTTTCACCAAAATGAAGGCGGCAGATGCCGAAAACTTTATGCAATTATTTACCGACAGTGCCATATTGCAAACCATTAGAACACCAAACGGTAAACCAGTTGAAGTAAGAAATGAAAGTTTAAAAGAATTTGCTTCTTTTATAGCAACATCAAAACCTGGTGATGCCGATGAGCAAATTGTTTTTGAAAAAATTTTAGTAGATGACGTGCTGGCGGTGGCATGGACGCCCTATAAATTCTATTACAAGGGCAACTTTAGCCATTGCGGGGTTAACCAGTTTACCCTTGTAAAAACCGGAACAGAATGGAAGATAAATTACATAATTGATACCCGTAGAAAAACGGGCTGCGACACTGTAAAATAGCTTAAACAGCTATGTATTATAAAATTGTCGAAATTGCACCAATAGCTAACTGGAGATCCTATCCCAAATAATTCATATACATGCCCGGAGAGAAAATTAAGGTTGCAATAATTACGGATAATGTTCAGGTTTCAGAATGGATTTTTTTAATGTTATCCAAGGTAAAAGCCATTGAAAATGTTTCAGTTTGCTGTATAATTCTTGATAAGACATCTAAGAATAAAAAAAAACCGGGCTGGTTGCAACAGAAGGTTTTTGAGGTATTGGTAAAATTTGAAAAAAAACCCGGCAAAACATCTTTACAGGCGTTGCATAAAAGAAATTTTTCCAAACTTTTCCCTCATCTAAACTTTATTGATGGCTCTGCCTTTCGTGGTAATAATGCCGACCCACAGAAGTTGCTGGCCACATTACCTGCACGTATTGATGTGCTGATAGACCTTACCGGTGAAGCCGATGTCAATCGCCTGCCTTTAACCCCAACCCACGGAACATGGCGCTACACATTCGGGAGAAATAGTAAATGGCAGATACCAGGTATTTACGAAATAATAAATAATGTTTGTTACACAGAAATAGGATTATCATCAACCGCCCCGGGGCTTTCATCATCCAACTTTCTGGTTCGGTCTTTCTCCTCTACCAATAATTTATCTTTCAGTAAAAACATCAACGCTGCATGCTTTAAGGCAGCGAGTTTTATACCCAGAAAATTAGAAGAATTATACCAGACTGGTAATGTGGGCTATGAGAAAGAATATAATGATGATGTTGCTTCTGACATACATACACCTGCTAACGGAATAACCCTTTATTCGTTAAAACACTTTACAGGTATTGTAAGTAAAAAGCTAAACAAACGCTCTTTTTTTGAACAATGGCGAATAATGTACCATACAAACGCTCGGGAGGTTAATCAACAAAGCATTAAAGAATTTAAATCGATTATACCACCGCGCAATGTTTTTTGGGCAGATCCCTGCCTGTTTGTGAATGAGGAAGGAAGGCAATTTATTTTCTTTGAGGAATATCCATACAAAACCAAAATTGCTCACATCTCGGTAATAGAATTATATGAGGATGGCACTTTTTCCCAGCCCGGGGTTGTTTTACAAAAACCATATCACCTCAGTTATCCTTTTATTTTTAAGGCTGAGGGTAAATTATACATGATTCCCGAAACCAGCGGAAACCGAACCATTGAATTATACAGTTGCGTAGATTTCCCCAATAAATGGCAGTTTGAAATGAACCTGATGGAAAATATACATGCGGTAGATGCCACTATGCATATTCATAATAATAAATTCTGGTTGTTTGTAAATCTTAAAGAAAACGCAGGAGCATCTGCCTGGGATGAACTTTTTGTGTTTTATTCGGATAAACTTATGACTACCAACTGGCAATCTCACCCGAAAAATCCTGTTATTTCCGATGTTCGCAGGGCTCGCCCGGCCGGAGGGTTATTTTACAAAAATAATCGGTTATACCGCCCTTCCCAGGATTCATCCTGTACATATGGATATGCTATTAACATTAACGAGGTGGTAAACTTAGATGAGCGGGACTATACTGAAAAGAAGGTTACCACTGTACTTCCGGGGTGGAATAACGATGTAACAGCCACGCATACGTTGTCTGTTGTAAATAACATGGCAGTTATTGATGCACGCTATAAAATAAGGAGATAAAAAGCTGAATTTAAACTTGTTAAATAAAAAATCTACATATTATTCCCGGGTTGGGCCATATTACCTGAAAATTGACTTAAAATTGCTAACAGGTTTATGGTAAAGATCGTTCAAATATTGCCCGCATTGGGTTGGGGCGGTGCCCAGGTTTTCTGCATACAACTTTGCAACGAGTTGGCTAAATACCCCGACTACGAGGTAACCCTTGTATCGTTATACGATCACAACCCAAATCATATGTCTATGGACCTGATTGACAGAAGAATCAGGTTTGTAACCCTGGGTAAGATTCGGGGGTTAGATGTAACCATATTTGCCAAAGTGCAAAATCTTATTAGAAAAGTAAAACCACAGGTAGTGCACACTCACCTCCACGCAGGTTATTATGCAACCTGGGCATACCTTAGAATGAAAGATAACCATATAAAAAAAGTACATACATTTCATTCACTGGTTACTAAAGACGCTCCTTTTCATGGAAGGTTGCTCTATAAGTATTTTTTCAGAGGCGGAATTATTACGCCTGTAAGCATATCAGAAGAGGTACTTAAAGGTGCAATTGCAGAGTATGGGTCAAGTTTTACCACGCTTATTCATAATGGCTCGGCGCCGGTAAAACCCACTGCAAAATTCGATGCGGTGCAGCAAAAAATCAATTCTTTAAAACCAACCCAAAATACCAAAGTGCTGGTAAACATCGGGAGGATATACAAAGTAAAAAACCAGCAGCTGATTCTGGAAAGCATGCGGCATTTGGAACAGGAAGATGTGATTGCCCTTATTTTAGGAGATTATTTGCCAGATGAAAAGAAATTTTACGACCAGCTAATAGAAACCAAACCCCCTAATGTACATTTTTTAGGAAAGGTAAAAAACGTGGGCGACTACCTGTTGAATGCCAATGGCTTTTTATTAAGTTCCTTATACGAAGGGCTGCCTATTAGCCTGCTTGAAGCCATGTCTGCAGGTGCAACACCCATATGTACCCCTGTGGGCGGTTTGCTCGATATTGTAAAGCCGGATATTGGTTTCTTATCTAAAGACCTTACCACCGAAAGTTTTCTTGCAGCTATAAAAGCCTTTTTGGCTGCAGATGATCATACCATTAATACCCTTCAAAACAATGCAAAGACCTTATACCAGAACGAGTTTAGTATAGAGAGCTGCGCAGCTAAATACAACAAATTGTATTTTAATTAGTCACAGCAATAATCTAAGGCGCTAATCCGTCTTAACTGCACCATAATTTGTTTGCAAAAAAAACTATTAATGATAACGCAGGTAATTTATATAATGGCTGATAACCGTTCAGGATCCACCCTGTTAGAAAACATTCTTTCTAAATCAGCAGATGCCTTTTCGGTCGGTGAATTAGCTATGCTTAAAGGTCATATTTTAAAGGAGGGTTTTGGAGAAAGGTGGAACTGGAACTGCAGTTGCGGAAAGCCGTTTACAGAATGCACTTTCTGGGGTTCCATTGTAGAAGAAACCTATAATGCAAATGCTGAAAAGTTTTCTACCAAAATCCAGGGAAAATTCAAACCCCGCAATCTTGCATTCAATGCCATACTTCCCTCCCTTTCTAAAAGCAAATTATTAAAGGTTATAAATGCAGCGAAAAACCGCAATGCGGTTTATACCTTAAACATTTTATATAACCTTGTGGCTGAAAAATCAGGCAAAAAATTTATTATAGATTCATCAAAAAACCCGGTACAGGCACTCGCAGTTTATTTAAAAAGAAAAGATTATGATGTAAAGGTCATTTGGCTTAAAAGGGATATTCGCGCTATTTCATCTTCTAAAAGCAAATGGAAAGCACAAAATAAAAAACGTGGTAAATCAATCTTTAAACAAACCCTCGATGTTTTTTATTACAGGCGCCTGTGCTATTCTGTTTCGCAGCTCATAGACAAAAAAGATTTGTTGGAAATGGATTATGAAAACCTTGCCACCAATACGCACAGCGAATTACAACGCATATTTTCTGCCTTTGACCTGCCAGCATTTGACACGCCTAAATTCATGGAGTTAACGGAAGATCATACAATTGCCGGCACACCCAACAGATTTACAAAGAGACCCATACAATATGATGATGAATGGAAAAATCAGTTTAAAAGGCATAAGCTCACCTATATGGCTGGCGGCCTAATGAATAAAATTTAATTAACAGCAGCAGAAATTATGAGCAATCCTGTTTTTCCCAATACATTTCTTATAGGCATTCAAAAGGCTGGCACTACCACACTGGACGACTGGTTAGCCCAGCACCCTCAAATATATTGTTATGAATCACTTAAAGACATTCACCTTTTCGAACGGTTCAAAAACCTACAGGAAATAAAAGAAAGGCTTGGTAAAGAACCCGAAATGTATAAAGGGCAGCCTGTGGTTTTGCAAAGCGCGGTTAACTATATTTTTTACCCGCACCTGCTGAAACAAATTAAAGAAACCAGCCCCGATGCCAAATTAATGGTAATACTCCGCAACCCGGTAGACAGGGCTATTTCATCTTTCTTCTATTTTAAAAAATATCACCGGGAAAAGCGAAGCATGCAGGATGCTTTGATTTATCATCCTTCAAAAGAAAACTTTGCTTTCAGTAAAGACAACAGCGACTTTACTTATATAGAACATGGCTTATACGCCCACCAGTTAAAGCATGTTTACAACTATTTTAACCATGACAGGTTATTAATAATGGATTTTGATGACCTTAAATCAAATACATCAACCCTGTTAAAAAACATATTTTCTTTTCTTGGGGTTGATGAAAATTTTCAACCAGACCTGTCCCCGAAAAATGTAACAGGCAATGTAAAAAGCGCCGCCTTCCAGGAAAAATTATTGAACAGAAGCCCGATGAGAAAATGGGTGGTTGATAAAATTATTGACCCCGTATTTCCGGTTGGTAAACGCAGGATGCTTAAGAAATATCTTTTTGAGTGGAATACCGATAAAAGCAAAAAGCCGGTTGAGCAGCAGCAAGAATCAAAAGAAGAAATTGCCCGTATAAAAAAACAACTTGCCCCTCATTTTATGGATGATGTAAAAGAACTGGACCAGATGCTTGGCACTTCTTATTACACCAAATGGATCGAACCATTTTTATAAAAGCAGCGCCGCCAGCAGATAATCGCCCAGTAATACCATTATACAGCTTACCACTACTGCGGTGGTACTTGCACGACCAATTTCCAGGGCGCCGCCTTTTACATGGTAACCGTAATAAGCGGGTATACTGCTAATGATAAATGCAAACGTATATGCCTTGCTTAACGCAAAGAAAATATTGAAGTAATTCATGTTTTCGCGCAAACCCATATCGAAGATGTTCTTTGCAAGAATACCGGATAAATCACCTGCAAGCCTGCCGCCCCAAATGGCGAGAATGGCTGAAATAACAATTAAGCAGGGAACAACTAATAATGCTGCAAGAATTTTTGGAGCAACCAGGTAGCTGTGGGTATTTATGCCCATAATTTCCAGGGCATCTATTTGTTCAGATATACGCATGTTACCCAGTTCACTCGCTATTTTACTGCCAACCACACCGGCAAGCACAATGCTTACAACAGTGGGTGAAAGTTCGAGAATAACACTGTCTCTTACAACCTGTGCAATGGTGGATGGCGGTACAAGCGGACTTACCAGCTGGTAAGCAGTCTGCACCGTTGTAACAGCGCCCAGAAATAGCGATACAATAATTACAATAGGCAATGACCCGATACCGATCTCGGCACACTGGTGCATGAACTCCTTCCAGTACATTTTAAAATTCTCCGGAATAGTGAACATCGCCTTAAGCATCAAAAGATACTTACCCATATGATTCAACAGTCTGCCCATAACAACATTATATTCATCTAAATTAGCGAAAGAAGCAATGCATCAGGAGAAAACACCATGCCACACTATGATTTATTCATTTCGCCGGTTGGTTCTTCAGTTTCCGGCTCAGGAATAACCGGCAGGCTTATAGAGAAAGTAACAGATGTGCCTTTGCCGGGAATGCTGGTAATATCAAAATCTTCGTTCAATTTTCTTAATAATTCCTTACTAAACAAAATGCCCAGTCCCGTGCCTTTTTCGTTACTTGTTCCCTTTGTTGATATAAACTGGTTGCTGTTTATTTTTTTAAGCACATCCCCGTTCATGCCACTTCCTTCATCTCTAACAGATATATAGATCTTATTGTTCACCAGCATTTGCTGTATATAGATCTTTTTTCCGGCTGGCGTAAATTTAAGCGCATTGCTAAAAAAGTTTCTGAACACGGTGGTTACAATATCCTTGTCGGTATGTACCTCGGTATCGGGTACCATATAATTATTTACCGAAAAGTTCTTATTGGCAATGTGGTTCTTGTTAAGCTTTATAATGCTTTCTACCACCTCGTATAGGTTAAAGGTGGTCTTGGTTATTTTAATATCTACCAGCTGCTCCCTTGCCCACAGCAACATATTATCAAGCATGCCGCGCAGGTTATAAATATCATCTTCCAGGGAATAGCTGAACTTTTCAAACTCATTCCTGCTTAAAATATTTTCACGGGTAAGGGCCAGCGTGTTTTGCAAAGAAGCGAGTGGAGAACGGATATCGTGCCCGATTATCGAGATCAGTTTATCTTTTATAGCATTGATATTCTCCAGCTCTTTATTATTGGCAATGGTCTTTTGCTGCAGCTCTTTCAGTTCTTTTATGGCAGCGTTCTTCTGCCGGTTCATAAATATGAACAGGATACTGATGGCAATAATTATTATGGCTGCTATTATCAGTACCGTCACCTCCATTACTACACTAAACGTTTTTTTGGTGATGTAATATTAACGGTAACAGCTGCTGTATAAAAATACTTGTTTTGCACACCTGTTTGAAACGTTGGGTTTGGCGCTCTTCCGGGTAAATTATTAAATGTACCGGAAGCAGGTAATAATCTCATTGATAAAGCAGTTTGTACGATGATTTTTATAAAAAACCGGGAAATTAAAACCCTTAGAGATTCAATGAGGGTGTGATGCTTTAAGTGGTAATGGGGTGTTAGCCCGTGACAAGATATTATACATTCTGCAGAAATTATAATTTTCAGCACAAAGAAATAAAGCCCCCGCATTGTACAATTACGTTGTTTCAAAAAAAGGTACGATTAATAATTTTAAACCAAACAATCAGCCTATTGATGCCCCCAGCCAGGCCATTATGCCTGCACCAGTTTCTATGGCATCTTCATCGATATTAAACCTGGGTGTGTGTACATTATGCACAATACCTTCTGCTTCATTTCTAACACCAAGCCTGAAAAAACAACCTGGTATTTGTTGTGCATAAAATCCGAAATCTTCAGACCCCATCCTCAATTCCGTCTCCAGCACATTTTCACTGCCAAGATACTGTATGGCCTGCTCACGGGCGCTATTTGTAAGATTTTCTTCATTATTCACATGGGGATATCCTATATCAATATGCACGTCGGCTTTTGCGCCCATCGCTTCCACCAAACCTTTGGTTTGCTTCTTTATTAATTCATGTGCTTTGAACCGCCACGTTTCATCCATTGCCCTGAAGGTGCCCAAAAGCTTCACCTCACTGGGTATAACATTCGTTGTATTACCACCATGAATTGAACATATGGAAAGTACGGATGGCATCAGCGGATTATTGTTACGGCTTATTACCTGTTGCAGGCTTACAATTAACTGTGATGCAATAAGTATGGTATCTGCAGTTTGATGCGGTGCCGCAGCATGGCCACCTTTTCCTTTTATAGTTATATAAATCTCATCGCTGCTGGCCATCACAAGCCCGCTTCTGAAACTTAGTTTACCTGACGGCAAACCGGGATGCACATGGAGTGCAATAATTCCTGTTGGTGCGGGATCTTTCAGTGCGCCGTCGCGGATCATGTAAGTGGCACCACCGGGATTTTTTTCTTCTCCGGGTTGAAAGATGAGTTTTACGGTGCCTTCCCATTCATTCTTTAAATCCTGCAAAATTTTTGCGGCGCCAAGCAGGCAGGTCGTATGTACATCGTGCCCGCAGGCATGCATCACACCTTCGTTGGTAGAACGGTATTCTACTTCATTTTCTTCAAGTATGGGAAGCGCATCCATATCCGCCCGAAGGGCAATCAATTTCTTTGATGGATTTTTGCCTTCTATTAATGCTACCACACCTGTGGTTGCCATTACACTAAATGAAATATTCCAACCCGATAATTTTTGTTGAATAAAGGCCGATGTATTAAATTCTTTATAACTGAGTTCAGGATTGGCATGCAGATGCCTGCGGATAGATATAAGTTCGTTATGCAGTTGTTTTGCTGTTGCCTTTATCTTGGCCAATATCATAAATGGCGGTATCTCTTTTTAATTAAACAAATCGTCATCCGGACCCGGAATATATTCTACGCGGTCATCTACAATATAAACCGGCTCAGTATAAAAACTGGTGAGAATGTCTTTAAAGTTGCTGGCATCGCCTCTCTTTACAAAGTTGCCTATGCGTACTTTAAAACTGGGTGACTGGTATAAAACATATGTTTTTTGATCGGGGAAATTCTGCATAAGCATTGCCTTCGTCTTAAAAGCATCTTCCCGGCTTTTGGTAGTTAAAACCTGCAAACGGTAACCCCTTACCATGCCACTGCTGCTCATTCTGGTAGAAACCTTATTTACATATGCCTGTTTTTCTGTAAAAATATCCAGCCTGGGATCTTTATGTACAATGATGGTATCGGATGCAATTGCAGAACCGAAACAACCCAACATCAGGCTACAGATAATAGTTGAAATTGTTTTCATAGCTGTTTTGTGCAAAGTACGTTAAAAAATATGCCAGATGTTGGCAGGTTATACACCTTTCACAATTTGTACACTGCTGCTGCAACCTAAACGCGCTGCACCTGCATCTACCAGTTGCTTCGCAAATGCGTAGGTTTTAATGCCTCCGGATGCTTTTATTTTTACATGGGCAGGCAGGTGTTTTTTAAATAGCTGCACCGCATGTACGGTGGCACCTGTTTCTCCATAACCGGTGGAGGTTTTTAAATAATCAATGCCCGCGGCGCCATATAATTCGCAACAGCGAATAATTTCCTGATCGGTTAGCACGCCGCTTTCAATAATAATTTTTATCACCTTTTTGTTTGACTGTATAATAGGCATGATATGGGTTATCTCACCCCCAAGGTATTGCCAGTCGTTGTTTTTTAAAGCAACAAGGTTTATCACCATGTCTACCTCATTAACCCCGTCGGCTATGGCGAGTACAATCTCCGCGATCTTTGCCTCCACGGCAGAATAACCAAACGGAAAACCAATGGCTGTACCGGTTTTAACCCCGCTGCCCTCCAATAATTTTACTGCAAGTTTTACAAACGGAGGTGGAACACAAATGGAGGCAAAACGAAATTCCTTTGCTTCTGAACAAACTTTTTCCACGTCGGCAACTAGCGTGGTGGGCTTTAATACCGTATGGTCTATATATTTTGACAGGTTGAAGTCAGGCGTATTCATTAAGGCAAGAATACCACTATTTATTGTTGTTTCTGCGTGTTTCAAAAACAACCTAAAAAACACTCTTACAAAGTGATGTACAGCCCTTTCCCGGGTTGTTCGCTATTCGGATTTTGTGTATAGTGTGCTGTAACAAGTTCCGCATGACGAAAGCTTTATTCTTATCAATTAAAATTCTTCTGCTGAAGCCACAGTAGTACAAAAGCCAGATCAGGGCAAAGAAACAAATGTGATGTAAATCATTTGTTCCTGATCTTTTCTTTGGTTCGTTTTTTTTATTTCGTGGATAATGTTTTTTAATTGCCTCAATGAAACGAAGTTCGCCAATGCAATAAGATTTATATAGACTCAATTGGCAATGCTGCGCATTTATATTAAGATAAAAGAAATGAAAAATCTCTTAATCAGAACGGTGTTCGTGTATTTAAAAAAGTTCTTATTCTTTTCGTTCTTTTTTATTTCGGGTACAATTTATTTTATTGGTCTCAATGAATGCTTCGCATTTTCCTGTCCAAAAAAGATCCAAAAAAAGACCCCGGAAACGATGTACAGCCCGTTTCCGGGTTGTTCGCTATTCGGCTGTAGTGCATGGTGGTGAAGGGCTGAAGAATAAATTCTTAAAATACCAAGACGCTGAAACAAGTTAAGCATGGCGAAAGCTTTTATCTGGTCAATAAAAATTCTTCTGCTGAAGCCACAGTAGTACAAAAGCCCAATCAGGGCGAAGGAAAGAAACGGGCTGTACATCGTTTCTTTCTTGATTTTTTCTTTGGTTCGTTTCTTTTATATCAAGATAAAAGAAATGAACAAGCTCTTTGAGACAAAAAGTACAACACTCATTACTCTTTCACAAACCTTACACTCTGCACCTGCTCTGTGCTTTGCACCCGCAATACATACTGCCCCGCTTTCAGGCGGCTTACATTATAGTTATAGGTTGCTGATGAGGTAACTGTTGTACCTGCCGTTTGCAAGGGAAGGGCGTTAGAACACATGAAAACGATGTACAGTTCGACTCCGGGTTGTTCGCTATTTGGGCTTTGGTGCAGGGTTGTGAAGGGCTGTTTCATAATTGCCGACAAAAAAACCGAACGTACAAGGGAGTGACACAACAGGCGATGCCACCTTCAATGAAGCCGGTATAACATTATAAACTTAACCTGAAGCCTGCAAAAATGCCGAAACGCTGTTGCACATTTTCCGGCAGGGGTTGTGGCAAAATACGCCATATAAAATCTACCCTGAAAAACTTAAGTATATTATCTACTCCTGTGCCTGCCTCTACATACAGCTGATCGTTAAGCGAAGTAAATGGATGGTTGCCAACAAAATTGAGTGCTTTATTGGTTGCCGACAGATTGCCGGTTACACCCTTTACCTCCCAAAATTGCCTGAACTTTAATTTACGGGTTATTGAAAAATATTTAAACAACCCGCTGCCTATATTATGTTCCAGGCTAAAGCCCGCGTATCGGTCGGTGAGGTATTCAAACCTGTTCATGAGGTTAAAAGAACTGCGGGCATAGTAATACCATTCATTCCCGGGCTGAATTGCCAGAAAAGGGTAAGGAACAGTGCCGAAAACCCTGCCCGCAAAAAAGTTATAATACAATGTTCCGTAGGGCGTAAGGTTCAGGTTGTCGGAAACGGAAAGATCGATCCTGTCATAAGTATTTCCGCTGTTAAAAACTCCCGGAAAACCGTGCGCATATTTTAATTCAACAATGGGAAATTCACTGCCCAGCGTTGTTCTGTAAAAGTTATCTTCTATATACCGCTCCTGGTATGCAAAACGTATTCTTAAGGCTGTTTCAAAACTGCTGAATAGGTCGCCACCTTTCTGCGGGTACAATACCTTTGAAGGCAGGTTAAGCAGTGGCAAATAATCCCTGTTGCTGAAGGTTATACCAAAGCCAAAACCGTTGTGCGTTTCCTGGTACAGCTCTAATTTTTTTTCTGTTACCTGCTGGTATTTAAAGGGTATGCCTGGTTTGCGGAGAAAGGATGCAAATACATTATCCGTTCCCAACTGGTCGTAATACACCTGGCCGTTATCCAGATCCTGCTTGTACGATAATAAGGCATAACCCCAGGGTTTATGACTGAACAGGTATTTCACTTCTGCCTTTCCCTTGTAGCGCTGGTCAGAGAAACCATAGGCGAGGTAACCATGCAGGTACACATCTTTACTGAATTTCTGGTTTGTTGATAGGTCAAAACGCAACCGTGTGCCCTCCCACTGGTTGCCACTGCTCCAGTAAAACCAGGGCCCGATGCGCAAGGGCCCTATATCTTTTACACCTGTTGTAAAGAAAGAAAAGGCTTTTCGGTAACGGTTGTACGTGGGGTTATTGGTGAGCGTATCCAGTAAAGCATAAATACCCTGTTCATTACGGTTAAGGGGTTCATGCCGCTGCTGCACCCAGAAAGCATCTGTCTTGGCCTCTGTTTCGGGCAGCAGCACTATGTCTTCATTGGCTTTGCTTTTACTTAACTGTGTGGTTACAAAATCGCTGTTAAGAATAACATTTTTATACGTGGTTGTCTTGCGGGCTTTTATGCCAGCCGCTTTTTTGCCTGCAGGTGAAAGATCAGCAACGAATTTGTCTTTGTATAAGAACCAGATGGAATCATAGATTAGTTTATACTCCTGAATCAATGTAAGCCCGGTAACAAAATTTACATTGGCTTCCATGGCGGGGCGAAGCGTAATTTTCTGTATGGCGAAAGTGGTATCATGCACCCAGCAATCTCCTGAAAATGTATTTTCTCCTTTTCTTTTTGGTGTGAACCCGAGGTGCACCAGCCTTTTATTGCCCAGGTATTGCGTGTCGAGCAATTTAAAATTGTAAAAGTTGTCAGCATTGTTATTCAGCGGACTGATGAACTGTTTATCAAAAACCGGGATGGTGTTGTTATACACGTTTACGTTCTGGTAGGTGGCGCCCAGTTGTTTCACGAGGCTTTCATTCTCTATGCCATTGGTTATGGTAGCTTTTATCACTTCCCTTGTTCGGCGTGGGTCGCGCTGGTAATAAAAGTCTGAAAGCGTTTCGGTAAGGTATAAAGGCAGGTAAGGTGCTTCTTCCGAGGTGGAATCAATGTAATTAAAAACAAAATCAAACGACTTCAGCAGTTTGCTTTGCTGCAATTTTTCTTTATCAATATTACTGAGATCAGCCTCTAATTTATTATACACCTCATACCCATAATTATCAAAACGGTGCCGGTCGTTCAGGTCTTTATTGGCAATGATCTTTCTCCAGAACCACAGCGCCCTGTTATATTTTGATTTTACCACAACGCCCTGCTGCGGTGGCAGAATTTCCATTTTAATGATGAGCGATGAAGAATCGTTGAAAGCAGAAACCGGTATCAACTGGTTCGCATAACCTACACTGTACACCTGTAGCGAATCATCTTCTTTCCAGGTTTTTTGATGAAAGGAAAACCTGCCCAACGAATCAGACAAAGTGCCATCGCCGCTTTTAAGAAATTTAGCCGCAACAAAGGGAATAGGTTCATCGCTCTGTTTATCGAGTACGGTGCCTCGCAATACCTGGGAATGCAGTGCACTCACGCAGATTAGTATAAAAATAACAAATAACAGAAGCCTTATACTTGTTTGCATGGGCATCAAAAATATTTCTTAGTTATTAAAAGCCGTCTTTAATGTTTTTGTGATAGGAGAATTATCAGCAGTTTAACAGCAGAAGAAAAATGTTTTTGAGATAAGAAGCAAAGATTATAAAACAAAAAAGCATCGCCTAATTAAGACGATGCGGAAAAAATTTATTTGGTGCCATCGATTATTACTCTTTCCTAAACGGGTAAGTCTTACTGTTTCCACCATCCTCAACCCTTAAATAATAAGTTCCTCTTTGCAGAGAGCTTACATTTAAATCATAAGTACTTGCATTTGCAGAAACTATCTTAACCAGATTTCCTTGTGAGTTAATTATGATGAGTGATGTTTCAGATGTATTTAAGCCCCTTACATGCAGCACATCTATTACAGGATTGGGAAAAACCTTTACAAGCGCCTCACCTTTGCCACCGTAAAACACTGCATCTGAATAAACAATGCTGCCGTCTTTCTTTACGGCGGCAATGCGGTAGTAGCTGTTGGTGGCAGCTGTGTTTAAGGCATAGGTAAAGGTTTGCTGTTCGCGGGTGGTTGCCTGCTGCAGTAAACCGGGTGTATTTTCTGCCTGCACTCTTTTTTCTTCTGTAAAGTTGGTGCCGTTGCTGCTGCGCTGTATGCTGTAGTAATTTATACTGCTGTTATTTGAAGTGTACCACCCCAGCATGTTGTTGCGGAGCCATGTTTTCATTTTAGCGATTAGGGGATTTTCTACAGGGTCTCCGTGGTAGCGGGCAAGGGCGAAATAATAATAATAATTGGGAAAAACGCCTGAATTTCCTGCACCACCTAATACAATTTTACCATCACTCTGCAGTGCAACAGAATGTGCACGTTCATAAGAAGTTTCACCCACAACATCACTAAAGTCTGTGGTGGTTTTGCCATTTTCTCCAAATGAAGAATCAATAGTTCCATCTTCCTTAAAGCGTACCACTAAAAAATCCTCCAATGGCTCAGTACCCTCATCTGCTATACTACCTGCAACTACTATTTTATTGTTCTTTTGTACAAGTATATCATAGGGTGTTAAATATAAATTATCAACTCTTACTTTAGATATTCCATTATCGCCAAAAGTTCTGTCTATGCTTCCATCCTCCCTGTAGCGTACAACTACTATCGCTCTACTGTCATTTCCGGTGCTTATCAGCCTGCCATCGTTTTGTAATGCCAGCTGAAAAATAGTGAAGCTGCCTGTACTATCAGGCTCTACCACGCCATTTTTGCCAAAAGCAGAGTCCAATAAGCCATCCGGTAAAAGCCTCATTAAAAAGCGCTCATAGCCTGAATTGATAGCAAGCATTATTTTTCCATCATTCAGCAATTCCATATCGTATGGAGTGTCATAGAATTGGTGGTCTATAATAGAAACACCATTGTTGCCAAAGCTTTCATCATGACTGCCATCAGGCAAATACCGTACAAATAAGAAGTCGCTGCCACCTTCAGTATGGTTTGCATAATAACGTCCATTGACTAAAATTTTTCCATCGGGCTGCACTGCCATAGAATTGGCGTATATTCTCGGCTGATTATAGCCACTGCCCTTTCCCAATAAAGTAAGCGCCAGGCCATTCACTCCAAAGGAGGAGTCAAGAGTGCCGTCGTTATTGTACCGCAGCACACCAATGCCTGCACTTACATCATTCTCAAAGGAATAACTCATTTCTGCCAGTACAAGTATTTTACCGTTTTCAAGTGCTGTAACCTTTATTCCTGTTTCACTGTAATATTCGGGCAGGTCTGTAATCACACTTCCGCTATCACCAAACTTTGCATCAACCCCGCCGTCTTTATTATAACGCATTAGAAGAATACCGCGATAAGGTATACCAGCATAAGTACCTGTTTGAACAATTTTATCATCGGGCAATACAGCTATGCTTTTAATATTACCCTCCTGGGAAAAAAATACATATTTACCATTTGTTCCGAAGCTTTCATCGAGGGTGCCTGGTTGTGCTAATATTGTATTGCAGGTTAGCACCGCGATAACCAATAAAGAAGTAAACGTTCTCATATAAATCTATTTTTCATTAGGTATTATTGTTCTCCACCGCAGGTATCTGTATTAGAACAACCGTTGTTGTTGTCGGTTGTATCGCACCCATAGCGGTTGTTTACGCAATCCACAAACTTTTTATCGTTAAGGCAACAATGCATAATACAAATAAGTAAACAATCAATTTTTCCTGCAAGGGGGAGGGGGCAAAAAGTTTCATGGTAACTTGTTGGGGCATAAATTTACAAACTCTCCTTTAAGTAAATGAAAAATAATTGCACAATAAAGCCGTGTTTTCAGAGTCAAACTCTAGGAATAATCTTTGCCGTAAATACTCATACCCATATTTTTGCGCAATCTTACTTAAATGAGCAACACACTTAGCTTCAACGAATCCATTCCTTCAGACAGAAAAAAGGTAATCGTGCTGGGCAGCGGACCCAACCGCATAGGGCAGGGAATTGAATTTGACTATTGCTGCGTACACGGATTGCTGGCCATTAAAGAATGTGGTTTTGAAGCCATCATGATCAATTGCAACCCTGAAACGGTTTCAACAGATTTTGATATGGCAGACAAACTTTATTTCGAACCGGTTTTCTGGGAACATTTATGGGAGATCATTGAACTGGAAAAACCGTATGGTGTTATTGTTCAGTTAGGTGGACAAACCGCGCTTAAGTTAGCCCGCCGCCTGCACGAAAAAGGAATTAAGATCATTGGTACCTCTTTCGACAATATGGATATTGCCGAAGACCGCGGACGATTCAGCGACCTTTTGAAAGAACTTGAATATTCCTTACCCCGAATATGGAACGGCATTTACTACCGATGAAGCTATTGATGTAGCAAACAGGGTGGGTTACCCCGTGCTGGTTCGCCCGAGTTATGTGTTAGGCGGACAAAGAATGCGCATTGTAATTAATGATGATGAAGTAGAAAAAGCAGTGATAAGCCTGCTTAAACATATACCGGACAATAAAATTCTGATAGATCATTTCCTCGACCGTTGCCAGGAAGCAGAGATCGATGGCATTTTTGATGGCGAAGATTTTCACGTGATGGGTGTGATGGAACACATTGAACCTGCAGGCATTCACAGTGGCGACAGCAATGCGGTTTTACCTGCTTTTAACCTTACACCTTTGGTGGTTACCACCATGGAATATTATGCTGAGAAAATTGCAAGGGCTTTAAATATTCTTGGATTGGTCAACATTCAGTTTGCCATAAAAGACAACAAGGTTTATGTAATTGAAGCCAACCCGCGCGCATCGAGAACAACACCTTTTATAGCGAAAGCTTACCAGATACCTTACCTGAACATTGCCACCAAAGTAATGCTGGGCGAAGCGAAACTGAAAGAGTTTACGATGGAGAAAAAGCTTGAAGGTTTTGCGATCAAAGAACCTGTTTTCAGCTTCAATAAATTTCCAAATGTGAACAAGGAATTAGGACCTGAAATGAAGAGCACAGGAGAGGCCATCAGGTTTATTAAAGACCTGCGCGATCCTTACTTCCGCACATTGTATAAAGAGAAGAGCATGTACCTGAGCAGGTAATCAATTTATTGAACGAACTATTTCTCCCAGCTCTTTATCAATCAAACCATACTTACCGTATTCAACAATGCGGCCAACTTCTTTGCCATCTTTCATAACAATAAAAGTGGGCACATTTATAATGTTGAAAGCCTTGTGCAGGTTATCCAGCGTGGTTTTTTCACGGTCAACACCAATCAATGTAATATTAGAAGAATCATAGCCTGAGACATCTGCCAGCCTGAAAAAAGATGGAAGCAAATTTTGCGTGTCTTCGCACCAGGTGCCGCCAAAAACCACCATTTGAAATTTGTCTTTATTTTCTTTAAAAGCTTCAACGGCTGCTGCGTCGGCCCTGCCTAATTTATAGTGTTCTTTAAACCAGGTAAAGGTTGTATCACCTTCAATATCCTGCCGCGTTAATAAGCCGGTAAGCACTTTATCGCCTTCGCTATAGGTTACAGAGTAGGGTGCGCCTGAAGAAACCTGAGGTGCGGTGGTTACAGATTTTTGTGCTGTGCACGAAAGTGTTGCCAATGCTAAAAATAAAGCCGGGACTATTTTGATCATGCCTCTAAGGTAGCTTTGAGTTCTAACAGAAATCCTCTGAATTTTGTTAAAGAATTAATGAGCTGCATATTTAATTCAGCTTTTTTGCGGTTGTCTTTTATATATTGGCGGGCGCCTTCAATAGAAAATTTCTTTTCGCGTAACAGGTAATAGATCAATTGCAGGTTCTTTACATCTTCGGGGCGAAACAGCCTGTCACCCTTGCGGTTTTTGCGTGGTTTCAGCACATCAAATTCATTTTCCCAGAAACGAATCAAAGAATTATTAACATTGAACCACTGTGCAACTTCGCTTATACTGTAGTATTGTTTTTTGAAAAGCAATTCATCATCAGGAACTTCTACAAGGTGCACATCGGCATCCATTTCCTTGTACGATTTTCTGCCCCTTCCGGTAGGTAGGGCAGATTTTTTATCTGCCTGTTCGCCGGCAGCATTCTCCGCAGTAGCAAATGGTTTCGGCTCTGCTTCCTGTATTACTTCTTCACCAAAATCCGGAGTTACATTTTCGGTAGTTTGAGAGATCTCCATGTCTAAGTCACTGACCTCTTCAAAAACAATATCTGATGATTCCTGAATTTCAGTTTCGCGCTTTTCCGCCGTCTCATGCGTTATATCTGCATCGTTTTTTACTTGCGCAGGTTTTTTTACCGGCGCCTTTTCATTCTCTGTTTGCACGGGATTGCCGAAAAGATCTAACTGGTTCATACCCGTAAATGTACAAATGAATACCATTACCATTTTAAGGTAATTGTTAAGGTGGAAAAACTTTCCTGTAAAGCACTCTTGCTTAAGTTTGCAACATGCCATTGAAAAATATTCAATCCATTTGCGTGTGCGGTGCCGGTACCATGGGCAGCGGTATTGCACAACTTAGCGCACAGGCTGGTTTTATTACTATACAGTTTGATGTAAGTGAAGAAATGCTTGAAAAAAGCAAACTGGCCATAGAAAAAGGTTTGCAAAAACTATTGGAGAAAGAAAAAATTTCGGAGTTAGAAAAGGAAAACGTTTTGCAAAGGATTACCTATACAAGCAACCCTGCAAATTGCAAGGCCAACCTGGTAATTGAAGCCATCGTTGAAAATAAACAGGTGAAAACAAACCTGTTTAACCAACTGTATTCGCTAAATGCTGGTGATACTATTTTTGCTACGAATACTTCATCAATATCTATAAACGAACTGGCAGAAAATACCCCCGATGCCACCCGGTTTGCAGGCATGCATTTTTTTAATCCTGCACCGGTAATGAAACTCGTTGAAATAATTAAAGGAAAAAGCACCCATGCAGATGTAATACACACCCTTGCCGATGTCGCAAAGCAAATGAAGCGGCAACCTGTTATCTGCAACGATTCACCCGGCTTTATTGTAAACCGTGTTGCCCGGCATTTTTACCTGGAAGCCATGAAACTGGTGGAAGAGGGGAAAATGCAACCTGAAGAAATAGATACTTTATTAGAAGCCAGCGGGTTTAAAATGGGACCGTTTAAATTAATGGACCTGATTGGCCTCGATATAAACTATGCTGTAAGCAGCATTGTTTGGGAGGCTTTGGGAAAACCTGAAAGGCTTACACCATCTGCGCTTCAGCAGCAAAAGGTGAATAATGGAGAACTGGGCAGAAAGTCTGATAAAGGCTTTTATACGTATTGATGCGCAATGATATTTTGAACAAAGGTGCGACGCAACAGGCGATGCCATAAAAACTTAAAGCCGGTTACCCACCATTTAATTTATTATTTAAAGCGGCCTGCATTTCTTTAAGCTTTTCCCACATTTCGGGTATGCGTTTAATCCATACCATATCTCTCTTTCGGTTTACTGCCTCCTGTGCGGGCGAACCGAAATAAGTTTTACCGCTTTCCAGGTCTTTGCCAATTCCGCTTTGGGCAAAAACCACGGCATTCTCTTTTAAGGTAAGGGTTTTGCTTACGCCAACCTGCCCCCATAAAGTAACGCCATTCTCCAACGTGGTTGCGCCTGCTATGGCAACCTGTGCAGCCAGCAGGCAGTTTTCGCCGATGTTGTTATCGTGACCGATATGCACCAAATTATCTAGTTTGCTGCCACGGCCTATTCGGGTAGAGGCAGTCACACCGCGGTCTATGGTGCAGTTTGCGCCGATCTCTACATCATCTTCAATAATTACGTTACCACAACTCTGCATTTTTTTATACCAAACCTCGCGTTGCTTTTTTGTGTTGTAATAAAAGGCATCGCTTCCCACCACCGTTCCGCTTTGAATGATCACATTGTTTCCAACCTGCGAATAGTCGAGTATCGTTACATTGGGATGAATAATACAATGCTTACCAATAGTAACATCCTTGCCAATAAATACATTGGGCATTATTACCGTTCCTTCGCCGATAACCGCATCATCACTGATCATTTTTTGGGTTGGGTTGAATGGCCGGTACCTGTTTATAATTTGTAAATAAGCCTCGAACGGGTCGTTCACTACAAGTAAAGATTTTCCTTCGGGAAGGTTCACTTCCTTTGTATTAATAATGATGTGCGTTGCATCGCTTTTCAGGCATGTGTCGTAATATTTTGGATGATCTACAAAACATAAGTCGCCCATCTCCACCTTGTGAATTTCATTTATACCTAAAGCCATCAGCCTGTTCGTTGCCTACCACATCGGCCTGTATCCATTTTGCCACTTCAAAAATTCGTACCGGTTTGGGAAATTTCATATTTACCTGTTTTGGCAAAGGTAAGCGACGTGTTTTTCGTAAATAATATTAAACTCGCGCAGTTGCTTAATTTTGCACCTGCAATTAAAATTATGATCAAGTATAACAGGTTTGTTCTGGATAATGGGTTACGGGTTTTGGTACATGAAGACACTTCTACACCCATGGCCGTGGTTAACGTAATGTACGATGTAGGCGCGCGGGATGAAAGCAGGGATAAAACGGGTTTTGCCCACCTGTTCGAACACCTGATGTTTGGCGGAAGCATTAACATTCCGGATTATGATGAGCCCCTGCAGAAAGCCGGTGGCGAAAACAATGCTTATACTACCAACGACCTTACTAATTATTATTGCACCCTGCCTGCCGAAAATATTGAAACAGCTTTCTGGCTCGAAAGCGACCGTATGCTGAGCCTGGCCTTCAGCAAAAAAAGCCTTGAAGTACAACGTAAGGTTGTGTGCGAGGAGTTTAAAGAACACTACATTAATAAGCCATATGGCGATGCATGGCATAAAATGCGTGAACTTGCTTTTACAGTTCACCCGTATAACTGGATGACGATTGGTAAGGAATTAACCCACATTGAAACAGCGCAACTGGATGATGTTAAGCAGTTCTTTTTTAAACATTACACGCCTAACAATGCCATTCTGGTGGTGGCTGGTAATGTAAAAACAGAAAACATACAAACTCTTGCAGATAAATGGTTTGGCAGCATTCCGGCAGGAGAACAATACATACGTAACCTGCCAATAGAACCGCCACAAGACAAAGCCCGTGTGGCAGAACTTATCTCAGACGTGCCATTAGATGCGTTTTATAAAACATGGCACATGCCTGCGCGATTAGATAAAGGCTATTATGTGTGCGACCTTGTAACAGAAATACTGGGTGGCGGAGGTTCATCCCGCTTATACCAGTCTCTTGTAAAGGAACAGCAGTATTTCAGCAATATCAGTTGTTATCATTTTGGCAGCACAGACCCAGGTCTGTTAACCATTGAAGGAAAACTGGTAAAGGGCATTAAAATGCAGGATGCTGAACGAGCTGTGGAAGAAGTGTTGCATTCTTTAATCATCAACCCCGTTACTGAAACAGAATTACAGAAAGTAAAAAATAAAACAGAAAGCATTATTTCTTTTGAAGACATGACGGTGCAAAGCAGGGCGAACAGCCTTGCCTATTACGAATTGCTCGGCGATGCTAATCTTATGAATGAAGAACTGAACAGGTACAATGCTGTAACAGTGGAGGATATTAAAGCGTACGGTCAAAGTATATTTAAACCCGAGAATAGCAATACCATTCATTATTACAGTAAGAATAATTAGCAGTTATTTTTCCAGCATATTATACACCCGTACATAATCTATCAGCATCGAAGCCGGAAAAATATTGTCATCCACCCCCTGCTGCCCGCCCCAGTTACCGCCTACTGCTACATTCAGCAGCATATGAAAGCGCTTGTCAAAAGGCCAGTATGCATAACCTTTACCCTGGTTTATATGTTCAAACACCTGCGCATCATCAATAAAACCGCGCATAGAATACGGTGTCCAGTCAATTCGGTAATTATGAAAAGCTGAAACTGCTGTCGGCACCTCTGTTACAGCTGTAATGCCCGAACCTTTTAGCCAGTTAAGCGAGTCGGTATGTGTACTAATATGTATTTTATCAGGCGCATAACCAACCTGTTCCATAATATCAATTTCGCCTGAGGCAGGCCATCCGCCATATTCCCAATCGGTTGGCAACATCCAGATCGCCGGCCATAAGCCTTTGCCTGTAGGCAGTTTGGCGCGCACTTCTATTCTGCCATAAAGAAAGTCTCCCTTGTTTTTTGTTACCATGCGTGCAGAAGTATAATTATTTTCGGGGCGCATTTCTTTGCGGGCTTCAATATGTAATATGCCGTCTTTTATAGTTGCATTTTCTGCTTCAGTATAATATTCCAACTCGTTGTTGCCCCAGCCTTCTCCGCCTATATCATAACTCCACTTGGTAGTGTCAGGCAATCCATCGGTATTGAATTCGTCTGCCCAAACGGGTATGGTACTAAACTGCCAGTTCTTATCTACCGGAACAGTTGAACCAATATTTTCAGAAGTTGTTTGTTTTTTACAGGTTTCAGCAGAAGCCAGTATTAATAAAGGAAAAACAATTTTATATATATCCATGGTGCAAAAAATTAGTATTGATATGTTTAACCCTGTTAAGGTATACATGTAAAATTTACCAGCATAAAATTTAAATTACTTTTGCACCCTTAAGAACAGATATGTTAAACAGAAACAAACAGCCAGATATTAAAGATGCTGTAGAATTTGACCTGAAGCTAAAGCCCTATAACCATTTTACCCTCGATAACGGGCTGCCGGTATATTCAGTTGATGCCGGTGAACAGGAAGTGATTATGTTTGAGTGGGTTTTTTTTGCTGGCAACTGGTATGAAGACAAAAACATGGTTGCGGCAACCGTAAATCATTTACTAAAAAATGGCACAAGGCAAAAAACGGCTTTTGATATTAATGAACATTTTGAATTTTACGGCTCTTATTTAAACCGTAATTGTTTTAATGAAACAGCCTCTATTTCTCTGCACACCCTCAGCCGGCATGTACCTGAATTGTTACCGGTGGTTGCTGAAATAATGGTTGAATCTGTATTTCCCGAAGAAGAAATTGCCATATATAAACAGAACCAAAAACAACGGCTCGAGATAAGCCTGAAAAAATGTGATTTTGTGGCAAACCGGCTGATAGACGAATTTCTCTATGGCTTTCATCATCCTTATGGAAAATATGCATCCACACTGGATTTTGACAACCTTGAAAGAGAAGAGTTACTTCAGTTTTATAACCGGTTTTATTCTGCCGGTAAATGCATGTTATTTGTGGCGGGCAAATTGCCACCAGACATACAGGAACAACTAAATAAAAATTTCGGATACCTGCCCTTTAACCTTCAGCCTTTACCCCACAGGCATTATTTACCGCAATCTGCAGAAGAAAAAAAGTACAACCTGGTGAATGACACCAGTGGTGTGCAGGCAGCAATAAGAGTAGCGAGACCGCTATTCAACAGGCATCATCCCGACTTTTTAAAAATGCGGGTGCTTAATAATATTCTGGGCGGATATTTTGGCTCAAGACTTATGAGCAACATACGTGAAGAAAAAGGTTATACCTACGGCATTCATAGTTACCTGCAGAATTACGTTCATGAAAGCGCGCTGATGATATCTACCGAGGCAGGGCGAAAAGTAAGCGCCGCAACGGTAGAAGAAATTTATAAGGAGATGAAAATGCTGCGGGAGGTGCCTTTGGATGAGGAAGAATTGTACCTGGTTAAAAACCACATGATGGGAAGCCTGCTGGGCGACCTTGACGGACCCTTTCAAATCATCAGCAGGTGGAAGAATTATATTCTCAACAACCTTACAGAAGATTATTTCTATAAAAGCATTGATACGGTTAAGACGATCACCTCAGAAGATTTAATGGAACTCGCCAATAAATATTTAAAGGCTGAAGATTTTTATGAGCTGGTAGTAATTTAATTACCACTGCCTGTCAAGACGCCAGGCTTCAAATTCTTTTGCAACAGCTGTTAGGAAAGATGCTCCCAGGCTTCCATCAACTATTCGGTGGTCATAACTTAGAGACAGGTACATCATGTGCCTGATACCAATTGTATCTCCCTGCTCAGTTTCTATAACCATCGGCCGTTTCTTAATAGCTCCCACAGCTAATATGGCTACTTGCGGCTGGTTAATAATGGGAGTGCCCATCAGGCTGCCAAATGTGCCAACATTGGTCATGGTAAATGTTCCGCCGGCAGTATCATCTGGTTTTAATTTATTGCTACGGGCATTTTCTGCTAAGGTGTTCACCTGCTTACTTAAGCCCACCAGGTTTAGGTGGTCGGCATTTTTTATGACAGGAACGATCAGGTTACCACTGGGCAATGCTGTTGCCATCCCGATGTTTATATCTTTTTTTATGATGATACGATCGCCATCCAGGGAACTGTTGATCATGGGAAAGCGTCTCATTACCCTAACCAAACAATCGATAAAAATGGGTGTGAAGGTGATGCGTGTATTCTCTCTTTTTTCAAACTCTTTTTTTACCCTTTCCCGCCATTGAACGAGATTGGTAACATCTGCTTCTGCAAAGCTGGTAACATGCGGACTGGTTTGCTTACTGTCTACCATATGCTTCGCGATCATCTTACGCATACGGTCCATTTCAATAATTTCCACATTGCCCTGCTGGTATTGAACAGCAGGCTTTTCTGTTTCCTGTGTAGTTGTTTGGGATATTGTTGATGCCTGGGTTTTACTTACACCTTCAGATTTGCGGCTTTCTACGTAATTAAGAATATCTTTTTTGGTAACACGCCCATCATTGCCTGAGCCAGGTAACTTTTCAAGTTCACTCATACTAATCCCTTCGCTCTGGGCAATGTTCATTACCAGGGGAGAATAAAAACGGTTTGATGGTGAGGCGCTTCTTTCTTTTGTAATGTTTACCGGCACAAAGGGAACAGGCTCGTCGCCTCCCGGTTCTTCCACATTATGAACATCATTTATAACACCTTCGGCTGTTGATCCCCCATTTGAATAGGGTGAACCATTGGTGGCGGCTTGCGCAGTTTCTATTCTTGCAATAACAGAACCGATGGGCACCACGTCATTTTCATTGAAAAGAATTTCTAAAAGTGTTCCTGCGGCAGTACTGGGCACTTCACTGTCAACCTTATCTGTTGCAATATCTAATACAGTTTCATCCTGTTTAATCACATCACCCGGCTTCTTATGCCATTTTAAAATGGTTGCTTCCATTATACTTTCACCCAACTTCGGCATTACCAGGTCTACAAGCGCCATGAGAATGTATTTATGAATTTATTTTTGAATTTTTATTGTTTGAACGATTGCAGGTTAACTAATCATACACCATACCTAATACAAATGGAAATATTACAGAGCAGCAAACGTCGGACTCAAAGGTAATAAAATCACTAATCATCCTTTAGTATAAACTCCCGCAGCATGTTCAATGCATTTACAGCAGTAAGCTCAATATTTCTTTGCCTTGTAAACCTGAAATGAAATTTTTTAGTGATGATGTTACCAATTCTTCCCACTGCCACCCAAACCGTTCCGGTCGGTTTAACCGGTGTTCCCCCCCCGGCCCCATAATGCCACTCACAGCAATGGCATAATCTGTTTGCATGGACTTTAAAATTCCTTCCGCCATTTCCGAAACGGTTTCTGCACTTACCGCACCTGCGGTGTTAAGCGTTTGCGCACTTACGCCAAGCTGGTTTGTTTTTACCTTGTTGCTATAACTTACCACGCTGCCCTGGAAGTAATTGGATGCGCCGGGTATTGAAGTGATGAGTTGTGCTATATAACCGCCTGTGCAACTTTCGGCGGTTGATAAGGTCTTTTCTTTTCTTTTTAAAAGGTTTCCTACCACCTGCTGCATGGATAAGTCTTCATCTGCAACCAGGTATGCCTCTACTATATTTTTAAGCTTTGTAAAATGTTTCTCCATTGATTGTAGAATGTCGGTTGTGCCGGTGAGGCGTAACCGCACCATGCCGTGGTTAGGCAGGTAAGCCAGTTTAATATTGGCAAGAAGTTCAGCTTCAAAATGCACCAGCATTTCTGCCAGAAACGATTCGCCAATACCGGCGGTTAACAGGGTTTTATGAATAATACCACCAAGAATAAATTTCTCTTTAATAAATGGCAGCACATCGTTTTCCATCATACCCATCATTTCATGCGGAACCCCGGGCATGCTAATAATAATTGCATCATTTTTAAAAAACATCATGCCAGGTGCAGTTCCTCTTTTGTTTTGAATAACGGAGCAAACATCCGGCACTTCAGCCTGTTTCAGGTTTGCCTGTAATAGTGGCCTGTTAAAATATTTCTGAAAGATGGTCTTAACGTTTTCCAACGCCATTGTGTCTACCACCAGTTTACCGCCAAAGTATGCACATAACAATGGTTTTGTTATATCATCAGAAGTTGGCCCCAGCCCACCCGTCAGTAATATTATGCGGGCGTTATTTATTTCTTCATCCAGTGCTTGTACAATGTCATTCCAAACATCGCCCACAGCCACACGCCTGGTAACATAAACCCCGGCCAAATTTAGTTGCTGCGCTATCCATGCACTGTTCGTGTCTATTACCTGCCCTATCAGCAATTCATCACCAATTGTTATAATTGAGGCTGTAATCCTTTCCATAATACCGATACACTTAATTTAGCACAAAGTAAACGATGCGCATGAAAAGGTTTTTAATCGTAGTTATCTTTCTTTATTCTGCACATAGCGCTTTTACCCAAACCGTATCCACCCGTTTACAAAACGCGATAAAAAATTTGCAGGCAGATGCGCAGATGAGACACGCGCTAATTGGCTTCGAGGTTAAAGAATCTAACTCAGGAAAAATAGTTTACCGGGTAAATGAAGAAGTGGGATTTGCGGGTGCAAGCACGCAAAAAATAATCACCGCTGCCACCGCTTACGAGGTGCTGGGAAAGGAATACAGGTATAACACCACTGTTGGTTATACCGGCAACATTTCTAATAAAATTCTATACGGCGATTTAATAATAACAGGCTCGGGCGACCCAACAATGGGAAGCTGGCGTTATGCCTCTTCCCGGCCAGGTGTAATTCTCAATATTATTAAGGTTGCATTAAAGCAAAATAACATTGACAGTATTGCAGGAAATCTTTTGTTTGATGAAAAGTATTTTTCTTACAGGTCTGTACCCGGTGGCTGGCCTTTTGATGACATAGGAAATTATTACGGTGCAGGTGCTGGTGCCATTAACTGGAACGAAAATCAGTATGATATTTTACTGGAAACAGGCCGTAAAGAAGGAGATAGTGTTCGGATAGTTAGTACCAAGCCTGCCGTAAACTATGAGTACAAAAACCAGTTATCTACAGGCAAGGCAGGCAGTGGCGACAATGCTTATATTTTTATGGCTCCGAAAAGCCGCGAAGCTTTATTAGAAGGTACGGTGCCGCCGCAGGAAAAATCGTTTTCCATTTCGGGTTCTTTGTCTAACCCTGCCGAACAATTATATAATGAATTATCACGGGTGCTCCCCATGCAACAAGCATCTTTTAAAGGTTTTAAAAAATTGCCAGAAGAAAAAGACATCATTCCTATTGTAAACTTATACTCCCCAACCCTGGACAGCATAATTTATTTTTTTCTTAAAAAGAGCATCAATTTATACGGTGAAGCCTTGGTTAAAACAATTGCAAAAGATCAGGGAGAATTGGGTTCAACCGAAAATGGATTATCTCTCTTAAAAAAGTTCTGGCAGAAAAATAATGTAGATTCAACAGCCATTAAAATGATCGATGGCAGCGGGCTATCACCTGCCAACAGAATTACCCCGGCCGCGCTGGTTGATGTTCTTCTATTTGCGAAAAGCAAAAAATGGTTCAGCGGTTTTTATGATGCCTTACCTCTGTATAATGGTATGAAAATGAAAAGCGGTACAATCGGTGGTGTAAAAGGCTTTGCGGGCTACCACACTTCTGCAGCAGGGGTTGATTATACATTTGCTATAGTTATCAATAACTATGATGGCTCTACAAATGCCATTGTTCAAAAAATGTACAACGTGCTTAATGAATTAAAATAACGAGCTCTACAGGTCGAAAAATTTCTGCATTTTTTGTTTTAATTCCTCAGGCATTTCTGTTCTTTTCCAGGTTGTAGCTTCGAGAAAATAGAGCACCACTTTTCCTGCGGCCAACAATTTATTTTCAGCATTTAAAACTTCCTGGTAAAATTCTATACGGTAGCCTTCCGGCAACTCTCTGATGGTGGATTTAATTGTTAGCAACTCATCGTAGGTAGCGGGTCGCAAATATTTTATGTTAAGTTCTATAACAGGCATTATAACACCTGATTCTTCCATGTCTTTATAGGTATATCCTAACTGCCTTATGCTTTCTACACGACCCACTTCAAAATACTGCGCATAGTTACCATAGTACACAACATTCATTTGGTCTGTTTCTGCATATCTAACTCTTAGTTGAGTTTCGATGTACATTAATTTTGAAGTGTTATTTTTATCTATCATTCCGTCTACACTTACTTTACCTGGTCCACAAAGTAACAAAACCACTGCAGGTATCAGATAAAAAATGCGATTTCAAATCCAGAAATTGTTTTCCTGACGCTGCACCGAAAATTGCCACAAGCATAGTAATTATTATAGGTATAACTGTTAGTCTGGTAACATATCCCAGAATTACAAAAAGGCTGCAAAGCACTTCTGCAAATATGACCAGCATAGGGATGTCTTAGAACCATGCCTAAAAAATTATAAAACGTATTTTGCATTTAATTGTAAATTCATGAGCTTAGTATACCCATGTTTATAAGTAAAATATCCTGCGAAAAAATTCGTAATAATAACATGGCAAAATTAAAAGCCCACTGGTTTAACTGTATGATAAAATTTTTTTCATTCTTAAGAATTTTTGCAAATGTATTTTATAATGCTTTATCCACAAATTGATTGGTTTTACGTATAAGCCCGTATCCTTGTATTACCTTTAGCGCGTTTTACATTTTATTTAAGATGTCAATCAAAATATTGGTAAAATAATACCGTTCGAAACCTCATATGAACATCTTTAAATCCTGCATGTTTCCTGCAATGATGATGTTCATACATCCGTGCATGCCCAATTCACAAAAGCAAATCATGATCCTAATGGTGATTTTAAACTGGCAAAGGAATTATTTTTACAAGATAAATTCAGCCTTGCATATCCACTTTTTAAAACAGTATACGTACGAGAAAACGAGCGCAGCAATATACCTGTTACTATTCAGTTAGAAGCAAGATATTATTCAATTGTTTCGGGCTACACTTAATGGATGAAACAGCTTTATCCACTGCAAGAGAATTTATAAAGCTGGAACATAATACTCCGCGTAAACAAATGATGTCTTACCATGTTGGTGAGTATTATTTTAAAAAGCAAGACTTTGCTGAGGCTCTTGTTTATTATGAGCTTGCGGGCTATGGATAATTTAAGTAACCGGGATATTGCAACTATGAAATTTCACCAGGGGTATGCTTATTTTACCTTACAAGATTTTAATAATGCTAAACCCTTATTTGATGCAATAAGGCAAATACCGGATGATCAGAATTATTATGATGCTAATTATTATTATGGCTTTATTTCACTGGCTGATAAAGATCACAAAGAAGCACTGAGTTCATTTCAGGTTATAGAATCGCAACCCAACTATCAGAAAATTATTCCTTATTATATTACTGAAATATACTATTACACAGGGCAGAAAGATTCATCCCTTTCCTATGGTGAAAGGGCTTTGCAATCGGGTAGCCAGTATTATGACATGCAGCTTAGAGAGTTGCTTGGGCATATGTATTTCGAAAAAGGAAATTATACTAAAGCCTTACCTTATCTGGAATCTTATGTAACCCATACACCTAAAGTTAGCAGAGAAACCTTGTATGAATTATCTTTCTGTTATTATGATGCGGGTAATTATAGTACAGCCGTTAATGGGTTTAAAGAATTGGGGGGCAAGCAGGATACGTTGGCACAAAACAGCATGTACCTGTTAGCTGATGCTTATTTAAAACTCGATAATAAAGCAGGCGCCAGAAATGCGTTTTTGTTTTGTGCATTGAATAGCAGTAATGAACAGCAAAAGGAAATTTCTAAATTTCATTACGGAAAATTATCTTTTGAATTGGGCTATACTGATGTTGCGTCACTGAATTATCAGGATATTTAATTACTCCCCGGGGTTTATATTTTAACGAGGCTAAGGAATTGCTTGTAAATGTTCTTGCCAATACCAATAATTTTAAAGAGGCATTAGATCTTTTTAAATCTCTTCCAGCGAAAACCGATATTGTGAAAAGAATCTACCCAAAAATTTTGTACGGACGTGCAATAGAACAGATAAATGATCAAAAGTAGATGAGGCAAATAATTTGTTAAATATTTTATAGTGAGCAACAACGCGATCTTCTACCGTTTACACAGTTCTGGAAAGGCGAAGTTGCTATAGAAAAGCCAGTTTGATTCAGCAGTATTTTTACCGGTAAATGTTTATCTGAGCAATGCCGGCAACATTTGGCGAAATAAATTCGGCAAATGCCCGTTATACTCTCGGTTATGCTTATATACGTCAGGATAATTATGAAGGCTTTACAGCAGTTCGAATCTGTTTCTGCAAGTCTTTCATCTAATTCTACTCCGCTTCAGTCTGATGCGTACGTACGTGCCGCAGATGCTATTTTATGCAGAAGAATTTCAGCAAAGCACTGCAGATGTATGAAACATCATTATTTACGCAGCTGCCCGCTTCGGATTACGCTTTATATCAGAAAGCAATTATTGCAGGAGCCAATGACCAGTTTGGCCAAAAGGTAAGTATTGCAATCATTGGCACAACCTATCCATCTTCTCCATGTTGACCGATGCCAATATGGAGATAGCTAATACATATCTTGCGCAGGAAAATTACAAGGCAGCCATTAACACCGCTTAATGCCATTTTAAAAAATAAAGTCTCAGATAATTTTTATCCGCAGCTATTCTTAAAATTGGGCATTAGTTATTACAATTTAAATGATAACACCAATGCGTTAGAACGTTTTAAACGTTAATAATCAGAATATCCAAATTCAACTGAAAGTGACGAAGCGGTCGGTTATATTCGAAGTATTTTTATGGAAACACAGCGGCCGGGCGAGTTTGCAAAATTTATGAGTCAGAACGGAAAAAAAGTTAGTTATTCTGAAGAAGATTCACTTACATATTCTGTCCGCTTACAGCGCATACAATAACCGTTCGTATGAAAATGCGCAAAGAGGATTCACCGATTACCTTAAAAAATTTCCTGATGGCAAGTACGCTATCGAAGCCAACTACCAGCTTGGGGAAATCTCGCAACAAAAAAAGATTTTGAAAATGCCATAAAATATTACGTAAAAGTTGCAGACAGATCACCGAATAAATATGCTGAAGCCAGTGTTTTGCAGGCAGCCCGCATAAGTTATTTCGAATTGAAGAATTATCGACAGGCTGAACAATATTTTACACAGTTAAAAACACTTGCGTCTTCACCGGAAAACAGATTCGAAAGCATGCGCGGTTTTTTACGTTTACAGTTTAAACTATCTAAGTGGGATGAAGCGTGTGGCAATGCACAGGACCTGCTGCAGCAGAAGGGAGTTGCCACCGACGATAAAATGATGGCCAACATGGTTATTGCTAAAAACTACCAGAATAATAACCAGCTTATTGAAGCCCTTGATTATTATAAAAATGTGGTGAGCCTTGGTAAATCAGAATATGGTGCAGAGGCCCGTTACCGTATTGCAGAAATTATTAACCCTGCAAAACAAACTTGCCGAAGCAGAAAAAGCAGGGTTTGATGTAATTAATAAAGCAGGCTCTTATGATTACTGGATTACAAAAGCCTATATTTTACTGGGAGATATTTATTTTAAACAACAGGATTATTTTAATGCAGAAGCCACTTTAAAAAGTGTGGTTGAAAATGCTACTATTCTACCTTAAAGTCAGAGGCACAGAAAAAACTGGATTCAGTGATAGCAGAAAAAAACAGGAACAGTAAAATTGTACAACAGTAAACCGCAACCAATGAAAAAATTATTTGTAATAGGCTTATTTCTTTCTTTCCATTCAGCGCTATTCGCGCAGCGCGATACTTCACGCACCGTTGTAGTAACATCTGCGTTTAAACCATCCCTAAAAACCACTTCTAAAATAAATTTCAGCGGTGCATTACCACAACCCGATGAAGAACGGCCGGTTTTGCAGTACGATGTGCCTGCACAAAACCTGTCTTTTACCTATCAAAGCCCCGCCCTGCAACCATTGGCCGCCAATATAGATTCAGTTATTGCATGGCGCAATACCAATTTTGTTAAGGTCGGTTACGGCAATTATACCACTCCGTACCTACAGGCAGGTTTATCTTTTGGAGATGGCGTAAACTCGGTAGTTAATGTAAATGGTCGCTATACCTCCTCAAAAGGACCATTGCCATTTCAAAGCTTTAGCAAAACAAATCTTGAGGCACTCGGCATTTTCAGTACCGCAGACAACAGGAATGAATGGAGCGGAAAAATTTTTTTCGATAACAACACACAGTACCAGTATGGCTTTGTACCCGATACTTTAAAATTTGAGAAAGACCAGTTGCGCCGTGCATTTACCACCTTCGGTGGAAAGGCCACTTTCAGAAACAAGGAAGAGAATGTACTTGGCATTGATTATAACCCCCAGGCATCGCTTACCCTGTTTGCTGACAATAGCGGTGGAAAAGAAAACAATTTTATTGTATCTGCACCCATCACAAAAAATGTAGCCAAAATTTTTGCAGTGAACGTGGGATTCACGGCAGATGTTACCAGTTATAAAGCAGATACGGTTTCAGTTGATAATAACCTGTATTATTTTACTACCAACCTGCAGTTTAAAACACCCAATTTTAAAGTGGTTGCAGGTTTTAACCCCTCCTGGGATAATGGTGTTTTTTCAATGTTGCCCAATTTTACAGCCGAGGCAAAAATCAATGAAGAAAAATTTATTTTGCAGGCAGGGTGGACAGGGTATTTCAATAAAACAACTTACCAAAAACTGGCCTCCATCAATCCTTATTTAAACCAGCCATCCTTTTTATTAAATACCCGAATTACTGAACAATATGCCGGGTTTAAAGGGTCTGCCGGCAGCCACATAACTTACAATGCACGACTTTCATACCTGGCTCTTAAAAATCAACCGCTATTTGTAAACGATACTATTACCGGCCGTTCATTTAATGTGGTGAATGAACCTGATATGAAAGACATTCGGTTACATGGGGAGGTGGGCTATACACAGCAGGAGAAATTTTCATTACTTGCTGGTGCCACGTTTAACCAATACAGCAGCCTTAGTGCAAATGCAGAACCATGGGGGCTTTTACCACTAGAAATAACTGGCGCATTACGTTGGAACATTATGAAACAACTGGTATTAAAGAGCGATCTATTCTTTTGGGACGGCTCAAAGTACACGACCAAATATTTAGAAAGCGGCAAGTTGTCTCCTGCGGTGGATTTAAATGCAGGATTAGAATTTGCCCTGAAGCCAAACCTGAACCTGTGGATGCAATTCAATAATGTTTTTAATAATAAATACGAAAGGTGGAAACAGTATCCTGTATTAGGCTTTAATGTATTGGCCGGTGTTGTATATTCGTTCGATAAGTTAAGCCAATAACATGTACAGCTTTCTGTATAACTATTTAGTACTGCACAAAAAACTTTACCTGCCCGGTATAGGAAGTTTTTCTGTTGATTATTCACCTGCCAGGTTAGACTTTGTAAGCAAGGTTATATATCCACTGCAACCCGTCATTAATTTTAATGATGAGGAGACGGAAGAGGATCGCGCTGTAATTCAGCATCTTTCCAATAGTATGCATACGAGTGAACTGGAAGCAGCTACTGCT
Organism: uncultured Bacteroidota bacterium; assembly: GCA_963806425.1. Taxonomy (GTDB): domain Bacteria; phylum Bacteroidota; class Bacteroidia; order Chitinophagales; family Chitinophagaceae; genus JBBRBB01. The sequence goes on from CAWDYB010000007.1 coordinate 111,978, forward strand.
TTACAACAGTTTACACAAAACGTAAATAGCCAATTGAATCATAACGGTTCGGTTTCACTTCCGGGTTTGGGATTGCTTTCTAAAAATGAGGATGGTTATAAGTTTGATGCAAAAAATCCTGTTACAGATCTTTTACCTGAATTGGTGGCTGAACGTGTTGTAAGAAAAAATGCCGCTCATTTTGTTCGCGTGGGTGAAGACGAAAAAACGTCTGAACAAATGCACCACTATATGCAGGAAGAAGTGGTGGTAACAAAAAAATGGTGGATTCCGGCCGCCATTCTTGGCGTAATTGGCATAGCCGCCCTTATATTTTACTATGCCGTTCTAAATTAGTGCCGGCCTTATTTTCACTGCGAAACAAAACTTCATTTTATTTGCACAACAATGAGTGCACAAAATAACCTGCCAGCCTGTGCTGTCTGTTTCAGCAACAGCGTTAAAAAAATTTTTGAGGTAAAAGACCACACCGTTTCAAAAAAATATTTTGAAATATGGCATTGCAATAATTGCACGGCCCGTTTTACCATGCCGCGCCCTGCCAAAAATGAAATTGGCAATTATTATAAATCTGAAGATTACGTTTCTCATTCTGATGCGAAAAAAGGTTTCATAAATAAGATCTATCACAGCGTTCGCACTTATACCCTAACAACCAAGCGAAAGGTTGTACAGGGTGCTACAAAAAAGAGTAAGGGTATCTTGCTGGACGTTGGTGCAGGAACCGGTTATTTTGCCAGCCACATGCAGGGTGCAGGGTGGGCGGTTACCGCACTGGAACCCGATGAAACGGCCCGAAAAAATGCCGCTGATATTAACGGTATTAAGGTGGGGGATTTAAATATGCTTCCCGAACTTGAGCCGGCTGCTTATGATGCCATAACATTATGGCACGTGCTGGAACATGTGCACGACCTGCATGAATATTTTAAAACTTTTCAAAAGCTGCTTAGACCAGACGGGCGATTAATTATTGCCGTACCTAATTACACTTCTGAAGATGCTGAACAATATGGGGCTGACTGGGCGGCTTATGATGTGCCAAGACACCTTTATCATTTCTCCCCGCAAAGCATGCAACTGCTGGCTAAAAGCCACCACTTCACCATCGAGAAAATGGAACCCATGTGGTTCGACAGTTTTTATGTTAGCATGCTAAGTGAACAGTATAAAACAGGGAGCAATCATTTTTTAAAAGCCATTGCATCCGGAATTAGATCTAATATAAAAGCCATGCAGCATGCTGAAAAGTGCAGCTCGGTTATTTATATTATAAGGAAAGAAAAAAGCTGATCTTTTTCAGAACGATGAAGTGATTGCGACGCAACAGGCGATGCCATTTAACCCAAAGCCGGTATTTAAAATTACCTGCGGCTCGCTATTAATAGGTTCAGGTCTGTAAACTTAAGATCGAACCGCTGGCTGATGTAAAAATTGGTCAGGTACCCTTTGTACATATACACGCCATTGCGCAAATTAAAATTGTGCCATACCATTTCTTCAAATCCGCCCTCATCGCCAACACTTAGCAGCATAGGCATAAGCACATTGCTAATTCCATGGCTTGCGGTTCGCGCAAAACCACTGGGTATATTGGGAACGCAATAATGGGTTACGCCATGTTTTTTAAAGGTGGGATGCTGGTGTGTGGTTATTTCGCTGGTTTCAAAACAACCACCGCGGTCTATGCTTACATCTATTATTACACTGCCGGGGCGCATAGCCATCACCATCTCTTCTGTTACAACAACGGGGCTGCGACCATCACCGCTAAGGGCACCTACGGCAACTTCGCAGGTCTTTAATTGTTTGGCAAGAATGCGGGGCTCTATAACACTTGTCCATACACGAACCCCCAAATTGTTTTGTAATCGTTTAAGCCTGTAAACATTATTATCAAACACCTTAACAGATGCACCCAGCGCGAGGGCAGTTCGTGTAACCGATTCGCCCACTACGCCCGCACCAATAATAATAACTTTTGTCGGCGGAATGCCACAGATTCCACCCAGCAGAACACCTTTTCCGTTGTTAGCACTGCCTAAAAATTGCCCGGCTATAAGCATTACTGCGCTGCCGGCAATTTCGCTCATGCTGCGAACAATGGGGTATGTGCCGCTGTCGTCTTTTATATTTTCAAACCCAAGCGCGGTTATGCGCTTTTCCATCATCTTTTCAAGCTGGTCCTTTTTTAATATGGAAAGGTGAATGGGGGAAATGATGGTTTGGTTGAGTTGGAGAAAGGGAAGATCTTCAGAGACAATGGGCGCACTCTTAACCAGCAGTGGGGCTTTATACACCTGCTCTTTATCCTGCACTATGGTGGCACCTGCTTCGCTGAATTCGTGGTCGGCATAATTGCTGCCCTCGCCTGCCTTACTTTCTACTATTACCTGGTGGCCGTTACTTACCAGTACACCAACGGCATCTGGTATAAGTGCAATACGGTTCTCCTGCAAAGTGGTTTCTTTCGGAATACCGATAAGCAGTTTAGCGGTATGCGGTTTAATATCCAGTGTTTCTTCACTGGTTTCGTAATTAAAAGAAGAACTGATAATTGGTTTGGTTTTGGCCATCCGCTGGTTATTTCGAAATTGGTGAGATAAAATTACTCAAATATCAAGCATCGCAGGCAATTATTGTTTTAACACGAGTCTTGTTTCTTCATTAATTATTTTAATGGAAAGATGTAAGGCACCGGGAGGAATAATTGCAGGCACTTTTTCCGGCCATTCAATAAAACACAGATTGCCAGAATGCAATGTATCTTCTATACCCGCATGTATGGCCTCCTCCTCATTTTTTATACGGTAAAGGTCTAAGTGATAAATGGTGCCCGCTATATCACTATCATATTCATTTATCAGGGCGAAGGTGGGGCTGCTTACTGCGTCGCTCACACCCAATACATCGCAAATGGCATGTATAAGTGTGGTTTTGCCGGCACCCATCGGTCCATGAAAGGCCCAAACCTTTTTGTTTTGAAATTCTTTCCAAAGAGACATTGCTACTGTATCAATAGTACGCAGGGTAAAGGTTATCTCCATTTCTCAAAATTAAAGCGCGCATTGTTCCGGTGAAATTTGAAATTAGACATAATAAAAGTTAAAGCAAAAACCACTAATTCTTTGTTGGTAAATTTGCATAAAAGAGAAGGAAAAAAATGGCAGAGGTGAATTTAAAAGTAAAGGGAATGAGCTGCACCAATTGTGCACTTACAATAGATAAATACCTGCAGCAACAAGGCATGCAGCAGGTTAAGGTAAATTTTATCGGGGGTGATGTAAGTTTTATCAATGATCAGCAGGTAGGTACAGAAAAACTGATTAATGGTATTGAAGGTTTAGGTTACCAGGTTGATAACGGAAATGGAAACATCTCAAAGAAAACAGGCATACTTCTTCAAACTCACATGCAACGGTTTATGTTTTGCCTGGTGTTTACTGCGCCCATGCTTTTAGGCATGATTCCCGGGCTGCATATCCCGGCATTAATGAACCCCTATGTACAGCTTGCGCTCACCATACCGGTTTATATTGTTGGCATGAGCTTCTTTGGAAAAAGCGGGTTACGCAGTTTAATAAAAGGTGTGCCTAACATGAATGTGCTTATAGCTCTTGGCGCAACTGCTGCCTTTGTATACAGCTTATATGGCACTTTAACCTTCCAGGATGAGCAATATATGTTCTATGAAACCGCTGCGGCCATTTTTACCCTGGTTTTCTTGGGTAACTGGATGGAAGATAAATCTGTAGAAACTACACAACGCTCTATAAAAAAACTTACCCGTAGCCAAAAGGTTATGGCTAATATGATTGCCTACGACGACAAACATCAAGAGCACGTTTTTCCTGTTGAAAGCTCTGCCCTTAAAGTGGGTGACCTGCTTCTAATTAAAGATGGCGAAGTTGTGCCCATGGATAGTAAAGTTCTATGGGGCGAGGCAAGCGTAAATGAAGCCATTATAACCGGCGAAAGCCTGCCTGTAGAAAAAACCATCAACGACATTATCATTGGTGGCAGTATTTTACAAAGCGGTACAGTTAAAGCATACGTAACACAGGTTGGTGAAGCATCTGTTATGGGAAACATACTAAAAATGGTGAAGGATGCACAATCAGAAAAACCCCCAATTCAACAACTGGCAGATAAAATAAGTGCTGTTTTTGTTCCCGTGGTTATTGGCATTGCGCTTATAACCTTAAGCGCCAATTACTTTTTTACGGGAGTAGGTTTTGGAGAAAGCCTTTTAAGAAGCATAGCGGTATTGGTGATCGCCTGCCCCTGTGCAATGGGCCTTGCAACACCAGCAGCCATTGCAGTGGGTTTGGGGCGCGCCGCAAGAAATGGGGTGCTGTTTAAAAATGCAAAAAGCCTGGAAATATTTAAAGAAATAAAACAGGTTGTTTTTGATAAAACCGGCACATTAACCACCGGTAATTTTAAAATATCCCGTTTCCATATAAATAATCCCGAACAAATAAATGAGGATGAATTTAAGAAACTGGTTTTTTCTCTTGAAAAATTTTCCGGGCATCCCCTTGCTAAAAGCATTGTAAAAGAATGGCCGGCAAAAGAAGCTATTCGCTGGGCTCGTATTAAAGAGATAAAAGGGGTGGGTATACATGCAACCGATAAGGCTGGTAATCTATATATGGCAGGATCTTTTAAACAGGCTGAAAATAAATTTTCTGACCTGTCTCATGACATATATATTTTAAAGAATGAGGAAGTTATCGGGTGGATAGATGTTACCGACGAAATAAGAGAAGAGGCTAGAACAGTTGTTACTGCCCTGCGCAACAAAGGATTACGCACCATTTTATTAAGTGGTGATAAAAATGAAAAATGCGGGCGTGTGGCCGAAGAATTGAATATGGATGAGGTATTTGCCGAAAAATCCCCAGAAGAAAAATTAGCCACAATTGCATCCTTAAATAATTCTGCACCAACCGCAATGGTTGGTGATGGTATTAATGATGCACCTGCATTGGCAAAAGCTACTGTCGGCATTTCGTTAAGCGAAGCATCGCAGGTTGCCATGCAAAGTGCACAGGTAGTTTTAATGAACCACGGGTTAAAGAACCTCCCATTTTCACTTGCGCTTGGCAGGCATACTTACCTTACTATTAAACAAAACTTATTTTGGGCATTTTTTTATAACATCATAGCGATACCTGTTGCTGCATTCGGATATTTAAGTCCTGCTATAGGTGCCCTGGTTATGGGCATGAGCGATGTAGTACTTGCCATTAATTCGGTACGATTAAACTACAAGCGTGTACATTAAGGTTTGGAGATTATAATGTGAAATCTTTTATGCCGGTTGATTTGATTTATATTGAGGTAACATGCCTTCACCGCTTTCCATACTAAAACAATACTGGCAATATGATCATTTCAGGCCCTTGCAGGAAGAGATCATTCAGTCTATCCTATCAGGGAAGGATACCATAGCCCTGTTACCAACGGGCGGGGGAAAATCAATTTGTTTCCAGGTTCCGGGGTTGCTGCAACAGGGCGTAACTATTGTAATCACACCGCTAATTGCATTAATGAAAGACCAGGTTCAGCACCTTCAACAAAAAAATATTCCGGCTGTTGCATTACATAGTGGTTTTACACAACCAGAAATCAAAGAGGCTTTGGAACAGGCCGCCGGGGGGTTCTATAAATTTTTATATGTATCCCCCGAAAGGCTGGAAACCCTGTTATTAAAAGATTACCTGCCCTGCCTGAACATAGGTTTAATAGCGGTTGATGAAGCACATTGCATATCTCAGTGGGGTTACGATTTTCGCCCGGCTTATTTACGTATCACTGCTTTGCGGCAATACCTTCCGGACGTTCCGGTATTGGCTCTTACAGCATCTGCCACCACACAGGTTTTAATAGACATACAAGACAAATTATTACTTAAAGGGAGCCATGTTTACAGGCAGTCTTTTGAAAGGCCTAACATTAGTTACAGTGGTTTTAATACCGACAGCAAAATAAATAAACTGGTAGAGGTGCTGACGAATGTTAATGGCAGCAGCATTGTCTACTGCAAAAGCCGCAGGTTAACAAAAGAAGTTTGTCATTTGCTTCAGCTGCAAAATATTTCGGCAGATTATTATCATGGTGGATTGTTATCCGAAGAGCGTAGTGTAAAGCAGGAGCGCTGGATGAACAATGAAACACGTGTTATGGTTAGCACAAACGCATTCGGAATGGGCATTGACAAACCTGATGTAAGAACTGTGGTTCATTATAACGTTCCTGATTGTATTGAAAATTATTACCAGGAAGCAGGGCGCGCAGGGCGCGATAATAAAAAAGCATATGCCGTACTTCTTTACAGGGACGAGGATTTTGCTTCGCTAAAAGAATTGCCCGAAATTCGCTACCCCGCAATGCCCCTGATAAAAAAGGTTTACCAGGCTTTGGCTGATTATTTACAGATACCTGTTGGCATTGGAGAATTCAATTATTATGATTTTAATATTGGTGGGTTTGCCAAAAGTTTTTCATTAGACCCTATTCTTGTTATTAATGTGCTTAAAGTTTTAGAGCAGGAAGAGTTGTTACAGTTTAATGAAAACATTTTTCTACCAGCCCGCGTACAGTTTACAACACCGAAGGAATTGATCATTCCCTTTGAGGAAAGCCACCCCATGCTGGAACCGACAATCAAATGTTTATTAAGAACCTATTCGGGCATTTACGATAATCCTGTTTCTATAAATGAATGGCAGATCGCAAAACTCACAAGAGTAAGCAGGCAGGATGTATTAAATAAACTAACGCAATTACATGCTTTAGGGGTTATTGAATACAAGCCTCAGAAAGAAACACCGCAGGTAAAATTTTTAACCAACAGGGCACCGGCAGAATTTTTAATAATCGACCATGAGCGGTATTTAAAAAGAAAAAAAGAGTGGGTTAAAAGGGTAAAAGCAATGGTTGATTTTATACAGCTTTCTGCAGGGTGCCGCAGTGTATATATTGCGAATTATTTTGATGATACATCAGCAAAAAATTGTGGGGTGTGCGATACCTGCCTCAGCAAAAAAAGATTTGATATTACCCGAAAAGAATTTGCTGCGATTAAAGATGCTTTATGTGAACACCTGAAAGAAAATAAGACTAACAGAGCAGAAATTTTCTTACACCTGAAAATGTATAATAAGGTAAAGGTGAGTAAAGTGCTGGATTACCTGCAATCAGAAAGAAAAATTATAATAGAAGAAAACGGATTGGTGCACCTTAAAAATGGTGAATGATTATCTTCTTTTGCGCCGCGAAGTTCCGCCCAAACCCAGTGCCCCAAGCAGGCTTCTCGTAATAATTGATGCCGCCGTTCTTCCTACCTGTCGCATGGCAGGGCTTTCAAAAAAACCTCCTTCCTTTTTTTTGCTTTCTTTTTTTGTCTCTTTTACCAAATCATTTTCCTGCATTGTTTTTTCCTGGGCCAGCTTCAATTTTTCATTCAATATCTCATAGGCGCTCTGGCTATCTATAGATTTACTGTATTTATTAGCGAGCCTGCTTTTAGATACGAGTGTATCAATTTCAACATCGTTTAAAATATCCATGCGGCTTCGAGGGGCACAAAGCATTGTATGTACAAGTGGCGTGGGAATACCCTTTTCGTTTAGTAAGGTTACGAAGGCTTCGCCAATACCCATTTGCGTTAAAAGTTCATCCGTTTTATAAAAATTGCTGTCAGGAAAATTTTCTGCCGCCTGCTTAATTGTTTTTCTGTCTGCCGCGGTAAATGCTCTTAATGCGTGCTGCACTTTTAGTCCCAGCTGGCTCAGAATGGAAGGCGGAATATCCTGCGGATTTTGTGTGCAGAAAAAAATTCCAATACCCTTTGAACGAATAAGTTTAATTACCATTTCCAGTTGCTGCATTAAGGCATCTGTAGCTTCTTCAAAAACCAGGTGGGCCTCATCGATAAACATAACCAGCCTTGGCTTGTCCATATCGCCTTCTTCGGGAGATGTTGCATATAGTTCAGCCAGAAGCTGCAACATAAATGTTGAAAATAACTTGGGCCGGTTTTGGGTATCGGTAACTCTTAGAATATTTATCATTCCCCTGCCTTCATTATTTATTCTTACCAGATCATCCACATCAAAACTAGGCTCACCAAAAAACTGGTCGGCACCCTGCTGTTGTAATTCTATAACCTTTCTAAGGATAGTACCTGTAGATGAGGTGGATATTTTTCCATATTCTTTTTCTATTGTCTCCTTCCCTTCATCCCCCGCGTATTGAAGCACTTTTATAAAATCTTTCAGGTCGAGCAGGGGTAATTTATTGTCGTCGCAATATTTAAAAATCACGGCAACGAGCCCGCCCTGTGTATCATTTAAACCAAGGATCTTACTTAATAAAATAGGACCGAATTCTGTTACGGTTGCGCGTAACCTTATACCCTTTTCGCTGCTTATGGTTAACAGTTCAACCGGGTATGCGGCGGGGACAAATGTTACATTAAGTAAATGGCTGCGTTCTATTATTTTTTCGTTTGCCGAGCCCGCTGCGGCTAAGCCACTCAGGTCTCCTTTTATATCAAGCATTAGAACGGGTATACTTGCATCGCTCAAGCATTCGGCGATCAGTTGCAGTGTTTTTGTTTTTCCTGTTCCTGTTGCACCGGCAATTAGCCCATGCCTGTTCATCATTTTAAATGGAAGAAATACATCTGCGCCGGGCACTACCTGCCCATTTAACATACCACAACCGATCTTTGCGTTTTCACCTTTAAAATTAAAACCTGACTGAACGGCCTGCAGAAATTCTTGTTGTGTTGGCATTCTCAAATGTTTTAAAATACACCAGAAATTTAGTGATATAAATTTACATACGAATACCGGCCTAAAAACAGCCGATGTTTTAAAAGGTGCACAAGTGTGCGACGCAACCATTGCTGAAGCGAGGCTTACAGCCGGAAACCAAATTATTAAAACTTAAAAAACAGGTCGGGAAAATTAGAAAAGCTTTCTTCTTCTTTTACGATCGCGGTATTTAAACAAGGGCACTTTACTTTCTGTACCATTAAGCAGGCGGTTAATATTTTTTTGATGTGTGAGTATAACCATTAATGCAACGGCTACAGAAAAAATACGGTAAAGGGTAACATCATCATTAAAAATAAAAAGTATAAAAACGGCAAATGCAACACTTGACAAAATAGAACTTAATGAAACGAAACGTGTGAGATATAATACTAATAAAAAAACGCCCACGCAACACACCGCAACAATAGGTTGAATTGCGAGTATCATTCCGAACAATGTAGCTACACCTTTACCTCCTCTAAAACCGGCCCATACTGGATAGATATGACCTACCACTGAAGCGAGACCAAGACCTATCATTAGGTTTGTTCTGTCCCACTCATTGGTCATGTAATAAGGCAGTAAAATGTAAAGAGACGTGGCTACAACACCTTTCAGCATATCGATGATCATAACAACGGTTCCCCACCTGGAACCTAATACCCTGTAGGTATTGGTAGCGCCTGCATTGCCACTTCCATAGTCTCTAATGTCAACACCGAAAAAGCGCTTGCTGACAAGTATGGCCGTTGGAAACGAACCGATGAGGTAAGCAACTACTATAAGTAAAAGTTCATTCATTGCAGGGGGTAAAATTATGACGAAGGACAAATATAGGGTTTACAAACTAGAAAAGGGCAGTTATAAAGCATGATTTAGGATTTTTTTGCGCTAAATTTTATACAAATCCAGCCACTTCTTTGCACTGTAAATGAATGAGTTAGACCGCATTCTGCAGATATCTTCAAAATGTCCGGTTCATCGTCATGCAGCAAACCGCTGAGTAAAAGTGTCCCACCCTTCTCAAGGGAACCTTCCAGGCTTTTCATGTGATGGATTAACACATGTTTGTTAATGTTGGCAAGAATGATATTAAATTTTTCTAATGCAGGTATTACGTCCGAAAGTTGCAACTGAATATTGCTGCAATTATTATTTTCAATATTCTCCTGTGCATTCAGAATACTCCACTCATCGTTATCTGTTGCCCCTATTTTTTTCGCACCAAGTTTTTCTGCAAGAATGGCCAGTAAACCGGTGCCTGTGCCAAAATCAAAAACTTTTTTATTGTAAAAATTAATATGCTGCATTTGCTCACACATTAAATAAGTTGTTGCATGGTGCCCTGTTCCAAAACTCATTTTTGGAGTGATGATGATTTCGTGTTGTACATTTTTTATGGGTGCATGAAAATGTGCGCGCACCGCAACAAAGTTTTTTATGATAACCGGGTCGAAATTTGATTCCCATAAAGCATTCCAGTTTTGCGCCGGCACATCTTCTTTTTGAAAAGTGAAGTCGTACTTTTTGCTGATGGTGAAAAACTGATCGGGGTTGAATGTATTCACCTCAATATAGCCCAATAGTTCAGTTTCCCTTTCTTCAAAGCCTTCAAAACCGGCCTCTACAAGTTCGCTCATAATTTCTCCGCCTTTTGCGGATTAAAATTTGAAATAGTAAAACGGTAATGATTTTTCATAAAAAAAGCCCTTCATTTTAGGAAGGGCTAATTATATTTTTAATTTATTGATTCGGTGGTGTTTCAACATCGTTCGCAGGTTGCCTTTGCTGTTGTTGTTGCTCCGGTCTTGGCATTAATGCCTTTCGGCTAAGTTTAAATTTACCGGTTTTATGATCAATACCTATCAGTTTTACTTTTACCATATCACCTTCTCTTAAAACACCTTCCATGAGTCAAGGCGTTTCCAGCTTATTTCACTTATGTGCAATAAACCTTCTTTCCCTGGCAAAAATTCAACAAATGCACCATAATTCTTAATAGTCTTTACTGTTGCTTCGTACACATCGCCAACTTCCGGAACAGCTACAATTCCTTTTACCCGGTCCAATGCTTTTTCAACACTTTCTTTATTAGAAGAGAAAATGCTTACCTCACCACATTGCCAACTTCTTCAATATTGATAGTAGTTCCGGTTTCACGCTGAATTTCCTGTATAACCTTACCACCGGGCCCGATTACAGCACCAATAAATTCTTTATCAATAAACAATTTAACCATGCGTGGTGCATGTGGTTTAACATCATCGCGGTGTGCTGGTATACACTCGTACATGGCATCAAGAATATGTAGACGTCCTTTTCTGGCCTGTTCCAATGCTTCACGCATAACATCCATGCTTAGACCATCCACTTTAATATCCATTTGAACACCGCAAATACCATCACGGGTTCCGGTTACTTTAAAGTCCATATCACCCAGATGATCTTCATCACCCAGAATATCGGTAAGAATAGCATATTTACCATCTTTGCCTGTGATAAGACCCATGGCAACACCACTTACGTGTTTTGGCAATGGAACACCTGCATCCATTAGTGCTAGTGAACCTGCACAAACAGTAGCCATAGAAGATGAACCATTACTTTCCAGAATATCACTTACCACACGAACGGTGTAAGGATAATCGTTACCGGGCATCATTTTTCTGAGACTACGCATAGCAAGGTTACCATGACCAACTTCGCGACGGCCCGGACCACGCATCATTTTTACTTCACCGGTAGAAAATGGAGGGAAATTATAGTGAAGAATAAATTTTGAATAATCTGATTTGGCTGCACTTTCAATCAGTAACTCATCTAAAGGAGTACCAAAAGTAACGGTTGTAAGTGATTGTGTTTCACCACGTGTGAACAATGCAGAACCATGCGGAGTGGGTAAAGGATCTACTTCCATTTCTAATGGACGAACCTCATCTAGCTTCACGGCCATCAAGGCGTATACGATCCTCCAATATCATATTGCGTACTTCTTCCCATTGCAGGTCTTCAAAGTATTTATCAACCAGCTTAAGGTTAACTCTTCAGGGTTTTCGCCTAAGGTTGCGATAAAATCGGTTTTTAATAAAGCAAACGCATCCCTGCGAAGGGTTTTTGTAGAACCGCTTTTAGCGATCTGGTACACTTTTTCTCTTGCAAATTCATCAATGCGTCCTTTCAATTCTTCATCCTGCGCAGGCTTCGTATATTCTCTTTTACCAGTAATTCCTTTTTTAGTTCGCAATTCCTGCTGGGCTTTTATCTGCACTCGAATAGCCTCATGCGCTATTTCCAGAGCATTAACAAGGTCTTCTTCAGAACATTCTTTCGCTTCACCTTCAACCATCATCAGGTTCTTTTCGGTAGCGGCAATTAAAAATTCCATATCAGCTTTTGCGAGTTGGCTGCGGGTTGGGTTTACGATCCACTCACCATTAACCCGAGCAATTCTTACTTCTGATATAATTTCTTTAATAGGAATATCAGAAACAGCAAGTGCAGCAGATGCAGCAAGACAAGCCAATGAATCAGGCATAACTTCTTCATCGCTTGATATAAGGGAGATCAATACCTGTACTTCACACAAATAATCTTCAGGAAATAGTGGACGTAGCGCACGGTCAATTAACCGGCTGGTTAAAATTTCATAATCATTTAAACGGGCTTCTCTTTTAAAAAATGAACCGGGAATACGACCTGCAGATGCAAATTTTTCCTGGTAATCAACGGATAAAGGAAAAAAACTTTGTCCTTCCGGGGTTCTTTGTTGGCAACAACAGTTGCCAATAAAATACAATTACCCTGGCGAACGGTAACCGCACCATCAGCCTGGCGGGCAAGTTTACCGGTTTCAACAATAACTTCATCACCGGAAGGCAACTTAAAACTGACCTGTAGTGGTTGAGATAACATAAATAATAATTTTAATGATTAAGTAACCAGGCTGCTGTATTGCATACCATTTTTTCCCACTGGGAATCAGGGCATAACAATACGAATACCTGGAAACAATGAAACCCGGATGAGGATGCAGGATAAAGAGAGGTATCGTATACACCAATAAATACCAAACCGGAAAACAGGGAGAAATTACTTTCTTAAACCTAATTTTTCAATTAAAGCGCGGTAACCGGCAAGATTGGTTTTTTGCATATAGGCCAGTAAACTTTTGCGCTGACCAACAAGTTGCATTAAACCCCTGTGAGTAGAAAAATCTTTTTTGTTGGCTTGCAAGTGCTTAGAAATGTTAGAAATTCTTTCAGTTAACAAGGCAACCTGGCCTTCAATAGACCCCGTGTTTTCAGCTTTGCCGCCAAATTCCTTAAATGTGGTAGTTCTCTTTTCAGTTGTTAAGTAAGGCATCTCAAATTATTTTACAAACATCCAAATTTTATTGTGGCGGCAAAAGTAGGGTAAAATGTGTATAACGTGTAACAATTCACTTAACTTTTTTAAAGCCTGAATATTAAAGGGCGTGGGCAGCCATTAGTTCTATAGCGGGGCTAACCTTTGCCTGCAGGCTATTTTGAACATTAACCTGTGTATTTAAAATTTTAGCTACAGGCCAGCTGAACTGGGCATTTAATATTTTGGAAGACTGGGCATAGCGGGAATCGGTATGGTATCCGAAGAAGCAGCTGCCACCCTTAATTACATCTACAATCTTTTTATTTTCTTTGGCAGACACTGCGGGGCAACCAAAACTTCTACCCATCATGGTACCTGCGGCAGCACGTTCAGGACTAACATAGTCACTGCCGTGCATTACAATAGCGCGGGCATAAACATTATCATTAATTCCTTTTTCGAGCCCTTTGAAACGAAGGCTATATCCGTTACCACCCATATAGGTGCCTTCGGTGATCATAAATCCCAGGGAGCTTTTTAATGATTCGGGACTGTTTGAAAAATTGGTGGCATAATCGGTTCCTGAATTACGACCATGGGCAACGAACGTATTAAAAAGCAATATTCCTTTCTTCATATCTATAACATACAAGCGCTTTTTACTGCTTTTCTGGCTGTAATCAACTATAGTAAGCACATCAGGCTTTGCCAAAAGTTTTTCACTTAGCATATACTCATACCCCTTGCTTGCTTTAAAAAACACATCATAATTTAATCCTTTATTCTTAAGATCCATTTTGGTGAATAATGAGTCAACCCAATTTGTAATTAACGGGCTGGCATCATCGCCAAGTAATTTTTCAAATTTTTTATCGCCATTATCAATAACGGTTGCGCCGGCATATTTTTCGGGCATCATTGAGGTTAAGATAATTGAGGCAAAAGCCATCACTAAAATGAGATACTTCATTAATTGTAAACGTATTGGTTAATAAAATTGTTATCTGGAAATACCCGCAGAAATAAACCCTTGGCGGGAGAGCGAAGGTAGGGTATGAATTGCTTAAATTATCCTAATAAAACCTTAGCAAAAAGTTAAGAACTAATTAGTATAAAATATTGATTATTAATTAGTTGCATTTAATGCCTCCCAAATGGTATCCTTCAAAAGGGTTAACCCGTTAAGGGTTACAGACGATATAAACAAATGAGGTATTTGAGCAGGCATTTCTTTAGAAATTTCCTTTTTTAATTCATCATCCAATAGATCGCTCTTGCTTATGGCGATTAAAAATTTCTTTTGAAGCATTTCAGGGTTATATTTTTCAAGTTCGCCCACCAATACATCAAATTCCTTACGGTGACCAGTGCTATCTGCAGGAATTACAAAAAGCAGCACCGAGTTTCTTTCGATATGCCGTAAAAACCGGTACCCTAGCCCTTTTCCCTCTCCGGCACCTTCAATAATCCCGGGGAGATCTGCCATACAAAAAGACAATCCATCCTTGTACCCAACAATTCCTAACTGGGGGGTAAGGGTTGTAAAGGCATAGTCAGCAATCTTTGGTTTTGCTGCCGACACAACCGATAAAAGGGTGGATTTGCCTGCATTTGGAAATCCTACAAGCCCCACATCAGCCAGCACTTTTAATTCCAGGGTCTTCCAACCTTCCATTCCCGGCAAACCCGGCTGGGCATATTCAGGGGCCTGGTTGGTTGCGGTTGCAAAATTTGCATTTCCCAATCCACCTTTTCCACCTGGAAGCCAGATCATTTCCTGCCCATCTTCCATAATTTCGGCCTCTATAGCTAACGTCTCCTCGTCCCTGGCTATGGTACCTAATGGAACTTCAACAATAATATCCTTCCCATTCTTACCGCTGCGGTTGTTTCTTCCGCCTGTTTCCCCATTTTCGGCAATTATGTTTTTATAATACCGAAGGTGAAGAAGGGTCCACAATTGCTTATTCCCTTTTAAAATTATATGTCCACCCCGGCCACCGTCTCCGCCATCCGGGCCAGCCTTGGGATTAAATTTGGTACGCATAAAATGCCTGAAACCCGGCCCGCCATGTCCGCTGCGGCAATTAACCCTTATGTAATCTATAAAATTGCTTTTATCCAAGATGGGTGTTTAAAACAAAGATAACCCCCTAAAAACTATCGGTGACCTTAATGCGGGTGGTCTATTATTTATTAACTTCGCAACCTTTTTCAGCTTTCAGAAGAATATATATGGCTGCCAAATACCGTGAATTTACAGAGTTAAACCTTCCTCAACTTGAAAGGGATACGCTTGCAAACTGGAAGCATAATGGAGCTTTTGAGAAAAGTATAGAGATCCGGCAGGGGCAAAAGTCCTTTGTTTTTTATGAAGGTCCGCCCAGCGCGAATGGCATGCCTGGTATTCATCATGTAATCGGCCGCACCCTAAAAGACCTTGTTTGCAGGTATAAGACCATGCAGGGGTTTAAAGTACAACGCAAGGGAGGCTGGGATACCCATGGGCTGCCGGTTGAACTGGGCGTAGAAAAAGAATTGGGAATTACAAAGGAAGATATAGGCAAAAAAATTTCTGTTACAGAATACAATCAAAAATGCCGCGACGCGGTTTTGAGGTATAAAGATAAATGGGATGAACTTACAACCATTATGGGTTACTGGGTTGACCTGGAAAATCCTTATATCACTTTTAATACAGATTACATAGAGTCGCTTTGGTGGTTATTGAAACAACTGTATTCAAAAGGAATGTTGTACGAAAGTGTAAGCATACAGCCTTACTCCCCGGCTGCGGGAACTGGTTTAAGCAGTCATGAACTTAACCAGCCCGGGTGCTATCGCGATGTAAAAGACACCAGTTGCGTTGCAATGTTTAAAGCTCTTGAGGGGCAGGCACATCCTTTTATCAATGCCATTGAATCGCTCGGAAAAAACAGGGAAGTACCAATAAAAAACAACCTTTTTTTATTGGCGTGGACCACCACACCCTGGACATTACCTTCAAACCTTGGCCTCGCAGTTGGCGGCAATGTGGAATACAGCCTCGTGAGCACCTTTAACCCTTATAGCCTGGCGCCTGTAAATGTTTTGCTTGCCACCAAATTAATTAGCAAGTATTTTAAAGAGGAGAACCAGGTAAATAAATTAAACCTCTTTAATGGAAATTTTGAAGGAGATAGTAAAAATATTCCTTTTGAAATTATAAGCACTTTTACCGGGGCGCAGCTTGAAGGATTAACCTATGAGCAATTGCTCCCGTTTGAAGCCAACAAAACCGAAAATCAAAATGCCTTTAAAGTTTTGCTGGGAGATTTTGTTACCACAGAAGACGGTACCGGAATTGTGCATATGGCGCCGGCTTTTGGTTCAGACGACTTTAAACTGGGTAAAAAATATGACATTGGAATTTTAACCCTCGTTGACAAACAAGGAAAATTTGTAGAAGGCGTAGGCGATTTTAGCTGCCGGTATGTAAAAAATTACAAAGACCAGTCAGACTTTGTGGACGTAAACGTAGATATATGCGTACACCTGAAAAGAGAAAACAGGGCCTTTAAAATAGAAAAGTACGAACACAGCTATCCTCATTGCTGGCGTACAGATAAACCCATTTTATATTATCCTTTAGACTCATGGTTTATTCGAACAACATCTTTAAAAGACCGGATGGTTGAATTGAATAAAACCATAAAATGGAAGCCTCGCTCAACAGGCGAAGGGCGGTTTGGTAACTGGCTTGAAAATATGGTTGACTGGAATTTAAGCCGCAGCCGCTTCTGGGGAACCCCCCTCCCGATTTGGAAAACCGAGGATGGAGAAGAAGAATTATGCATAGGGTCTGTACAAGAGTTAACCGCCGCCTACGAAGCAGCCCTGGTGGCAGGCTTTAATAAAGATGCACCGTTTATTATTGAAGGAAATAAATTAAAAGTAGATCTGCATAAACCTTATGTAGATGAAATAATTCTTGTAAGCCCATCTGGCAAACCCATGAAAAGGGTGGCAGATCTTATAGATGTTTGGTTCGACAGCGGTGCCATGCCATATGCCCAATGGCATTTTCCTTTTGAAAATGCAGAAATATTTGCAGAAAATTATCCCGCAGATTTCATTGCAGAGGGCGTTGATCAGACACGTGGATGGTTTTATACCCTGCATGCCATTGCGTCCATGGTAAAAGAATCTGTATATGAAGAACTAAAAAAACAGGGAATAACTGTAAGCGAAGACAAGTATCCCGGGTTAGCCTATAAAACCTGCGTTTCTAACGGGTTAGTGCTCGATAAAGATGGCAACAAAATGAGCAAACGGTTAGGCAACGTGGTAGATCCCTTTAAAACTATTAAGGAATATGGCGCCGATGCAACGCGCTGGTACCTGGTAACCAATGCCTCCCCGTGGGATAATCTTAAGTTTGACCTGGCGGGTATTAATGAAGTGCAAAGAAAGTTTTTCGGTACCTTATATAATACCTACCAATTTTTTGCCCTGTATGCCAATGTTGATGGATTTTCTTATTCAGAACAAACTGTTCCATTAGATCAGAGGCCCGAAATAGACCGCTGGATCATTTCATCCCTGAATAGCCTTGTTTTAAAAGTAACCGCAGCAATGGATGATTATGAACCCACTATTGCAGGCCGCCTGGTAGAAGAATTTGTTGATGCACACCTAAGCAACTGGTATGTGAGGCTATGCCGCCGCCGTTTTTGGAAAGGCGAATACCAAAATGATAAAATTAGCGCCTACCAGACTTTATATGAGTGTTTGGAAACGCTTGTTCGGCTAATAGCTCCAATTTCGCCATTTTTCAGTGAGGTTATATTTAATAATTTAAATGAAGTAACCCGGCGTTTTGATGTTTCCTCCGTTCATCACACCCGTTACCCCGTGGCGGAGGGAGATAATATAGACGAGCTGCTTGAAGAAAGAATGCTGCTCGCGCAGGATATTTCTTCCCTCATTCTTTCTTTAAGAAAAAAGGCAAATATTAAAGTAAGGCAGCCATTGCAAAAAGCCATGATTCCCGTTTTACAACCAAGGGTAAAAGAACAATTGATGCTTGTAGAAGAACTAATAAAGGCCGAGACCAATATAAAATCGCTTAAATACGTTGAGAACACCGATGGAATTATTCATAAAAAAATTAAACCCAATTTTAAATTATTAGGGGCCAGGCTGGGAAAAAAATTAAAAATTGCCACAGTAATTTTGTCTGCCCTGGGGCAGCATGAGATTTTAAAGCTCGAAAACCAGGGCGAAATAGAAATCTAATGTTGAAGGCCAGCCTGTTACAATTGTTAAAAGTGAGGTGGAAATTTTAGCGGAAGATATTCCAGGCTGGACGGTCGCATCCCGTAATAATCTAACTGTTGCCCTGGATATAACAATTACTGAAAGCCTGCAAAAAGAAGGAAATGCACGCGAGTTCATTAATAGAATCCAAAACATCAGAAAGGA
The DNA here is from genome assembly GCA_963806425.1 of uncultured Bacteroidota bacterium. Classification (GTDB taxonomy): domain Bacteria; phylum Bacteroidota; class Bacteroidia; order Chitinophagales; family Chitinophagaceae; genus JBBRBB01. The sequence continues at coordinate 130,619 of CAWDYB010000007.1, forward strand.
TAAGGGATTTGACCTGACAGATCGTATTTTAGTTAACGTTCTTAATGGCGAGGAGCTTAAGCCTTCTCTATATGAATTTAAAAACTATATTTGCGCGGAAATTTTGGCAGACAGTCTTACTTGGGTTTCAGAAGTATCGGATGCAACTGATATTGAGGTAAACGGTGTTCTGTTAAAAGTGAGTGTAAACAAAAAAGGATAATAACGTATGCCGACAAAAAAACCTGCGCCTAAAAAGGCGGCGAAACCCTCTGCTAAAGTGGTAACAAAAAAACCTGTAACAGCCAAAAAAGCAGTCCCTGCAAAAAAGGACGTTGAGAAAAAGTCCCCGCCGGCGCCTAAAAAGAGTGCATCAAGGGCTACGCCTGAAGTAAAATCTGCAGTAAAAAAACCCGTTAATGCAAATAAGACTGTACAGCCTGAAGTGAAAAAACCTGTTGTCAAAGGTGCAGTTCCCAAAGCTTCGCCCAACGGCACTGAAAAAGGATCTTCTCCCAGTCTTCAAAAGCACAAACCAATAAATAAAACAGCAGCTAAAAAAGCTGATGTTTATAAAGAAGTAAAAGTGCCTAAGACCTCGGTTAAAACAAGTGTGCCCTACCAGCCGGAATATAAATCTATGGATCAAAGGGTTGAAAGTGTTCGCTCTACAGAACCGCTTATCAGGTATACCGATACTGAATTATCTGAGTTTAGGGATCTTATTAACAAAAAGCTGGAAGCGGCAAAAAAGGAACTGAATTATTTACAAGGCTTAATTACCCGTAAAGACGATATGGGTGGCGATGAAAGCGAAAATCGCTACATGACCATGGAAGATGGAAGCATAAGTATGGAAAGAGAGCAGCTTAGCCAAATGGCAAGCCGCCAGATAACTTATATAGATCACCTTGAAAAGGCACTTATAAGAATCGAGAATAAAACCTATGGTATCTGCCGTGTTACCGGAAGGCTGATAGATAAAGCACGTTTACGTGCTGTGCCGCATGCAACATTAAGCCTGGAGGCTAAAATGGGCATAGTAAAATCGGGTAACGAATAATTTACCACCTGTATATTATACATGAGCGCTGAAAGGCGCTCTTTTTTTATCGTACTTCCTGCATTTCTACCAGCTTTCTGTAAATACCATCCTGTTGTAATAATTGCTGGTGGGTACCCCGTTCTGCAATTTCTCCTTTGTGTAGAACAATAATCTCGTCTGCGTGGCGAATGGTAGATAGCCTGTGTGCAATTACAATGCTTGTCCGGTTTTGCATCATCTTATTTATTGCATCTTGTACCAGCCTTTCACTTTCGGTGTCTAAAGAAGATGTGGCTTCATCCAAAATTAAAATTGGTGGATTTTTTAATAATGCCCGGGCAATGGTTAGGCGCTGGCGTTCGCCGCCGCTTAATTTGCTTCCCCGGTCGCCGATCATAGTTTCAAACCCTTCTTCTTTTTTAATTATGAAATCGTAGGCGTTGGCAACCCGCGCAGCTTCTTCAATTTCGTTCCGGTTTGCGCCAGGTTTGCTTAATGCGATATTGTTTGCAATGGTATCATTAAACAAAATGGGCTCTTGCGTAACAATACTTATCTGTTCACGAACGCTGGCAAGCGAATAGTCTTTTATGTTGTGCCCATCAATTAGCAAAGCCCCCATAGACACATCGTGAAAACGTGGCACCAGATCGGCAAGCGTACTTTTTCCGGAACCTGATGAACCCACCAGTGCAATGGTTTGTCCCTTTTCAACCAAAAAATTTATGTCTTTAAGTATTATAGTATCGGTGTATTGAAACCCAACATTTTTAAATTCTATTGAATGGTTAAAACCTGAAAGCCGGGGGGCATCTGGTTTTTCAACTACCACAACAGGTGCATTTAATATTTCATCTATCCTGTCTAGTGTTGCCGTTCCCCTCTGCACATTATACAAAGCTGTAGACAATGCTTTAGACGGATTAATAATTTGGGAAAAGATGGCTATGTAGGTTATAAACTCCCCGGGGGAAAGAATATCACCCGTAAGCACCATTCTGCCTCCAAACCATAAAACGCCGCAAAGAATACAAACACCCAAAAACTCGGACAATGGTGAAGCCAAATCGCGCCGGTAATTTATTCGGTTCTTTATGTGAAATATCTCACTGGTAAGCCGGTCGTACCCACTATATAATTTTTGCTCTGCATTAAACGCCTTTATAATTCGCAGGCCTGTTAATGTTTCTTCGAGATGGCTAAGAATTTCGCCCCATTTTCTTTGGGCTGTATTGGTTTGCTTTTTTAATGTTCTGCCAATTCTTCCAACAATAAAACCAGAAACCGGTAAAAAAACCAGAACAAACAATGTTAATTGGGGGCTCATGGCAAATAAGAAAATCAAAACACCTATAATGTTGAGCGGCTCCTTAATTACTGCATCCATTGAGGCGGTTACAGAGTTCTCCAGTTCATTAACATCGCTAATAGACCTGCTCATTATATCGCCCTTACGCTGTTCTGTAAAAAACCCTACAGGCAGCTGAAGAATTTTATTATAAATAGCCGTAGTATATTTTTTTGAAACTGAATTTTTTACCGGCGCTAAAAAACGTGCGGAGAGGTAAAGAAATAGGTTTTTTAAAAAGATGGTGATCACTATAAAAATGCAGATCATTCCCAATGCAAACACTTTACCGTTTGCTGCTATTAAATCGCTTAAGTAAGTATAAAATTGTTCTTTAAGGTTTGGATTATTTATGGCGCTTTCAACAGCGCTTTTGTCTACAAGTTTTTCGTTTTGAAATATCAGGTCTAGAAATGGACTTAACATTCCAATAGAAACCAAACCAAATAAAATGGAAAGCAGTATGAAGATGGAATACAGGAAGATGTTTTGTTTATACTCTTTTACATACCCGAAAATCCTGACAAATCTTTTCATAAAACATCCCTGCATTAAATTATAACAGCAACAAAGTAACTACTTTTACTACGAACCAAAGTAGAAAGCAATGCAGGAAGGAAAGCGTCAAAGACAGGTTGCCGGAATAATTCAGGAGAACATGGATGACATATTCAGGCGGTTACAACTAAACATGATTAATGGTGGAATGGTGAGTATTTCAACAGTTAAAGTAACCCCCGACCTGCTTGAAGCCCGCATATACTTAAGCCTGTACAAAATCGAAAACCAGGAAGGCGCACTTAAAAAAATTGAAGGGCGTGCATGGGAAATTAAAAAAGAACTTTCTGAAAGAGTTAAAAACCAGCTGCGGCGCATACCGGTAATTCATTATTATATAGATGATACACTCGACCATGTTTTTAAAATGGAAGAGATCTTTAAAAAAATAAATAGCGAACGTCCGCCCGAAGAACAGCAAGATTAATTTTTGCAAATTCAGGGCAACATCTTTCTCAAAACAATCTGCAGGTGAACCTACTTTTTGCATGGCGGTATTTCAGGTCTAAAAAAACAACCAATGCTGTAAACATCATTGCATGGATTAGTGTGCTTGCCATACTAGTTACCACAGCCTCGCTGATTGTTGTGCTAAGTGTTTTCAACGGATTTGAAAGCCTTGTTAAAGGGTTATACAGCGATTTTTATGCAGACATGAAGATTGCACCCAAAGAAGGAAAATTCTTAACCCTCGATTCAACTGTTATAAACAAGATACAACGTGTTAAAGGCGTTGCAAATGCCAGCATGATAGTGGAAGAAAAGTCTGTTCTGGTAAACGGCGAGTATCAAACCATTGTTTTTCTTAAAGGTGTTGATGAAAATTATAAGCAGGTTAGCAAATTGCAGAACCACATTGCACGTGGTAAATATTATTTGGGCACAATAGAAGAACCTGCCATTGTTGCCGGGGCAGGTATTGCGAATGCGGTTGGTGCCGACCCCATGCTGCCTTTGCAAAATATTGTAATGTACCTGCCCAACAGAAAAGCAAAGAACTTCAGCAGTCTCGATGGCATGCATTCCTATAACATAAACACCGCGGGCATCTTCACCGTACAGCAGGAGTTTGATGATAAATACGCTTTCACAAATATGAGTTTTGTAAAGTATATGCTTGACCTCGATGAAAATGAATATTCAGGTATGGAGCTTAAACTTTTGCCGGGTGCAAATTCCACGCAGGTTAAAAATGATATTGGCAGCATTACAAATAATAATTATAAAGTGCTTACACGGTACGAGCAAAACCAAAGCCTTTTTGCCATAATGCGCATGGAAAAATGGATCATCTATGCTATTCTTTCCCTCATTTTACTGGTGGCCGCGTTTAATATGATAGGGGCGCTTACCATGCTTGTGCTGGAAAAAGAAAAGGATATTGCAGTTCTAAAAGCAATGGGGGCAAATGATAAACGCATCAGGAATATTTTTTTAAGCGAAGGTTTTCTGCTTGCTGCTATTGGTGGGGTTAGTGGCATGGTGCTGGCATTTTTAATTTGTATAGCACAAATAAAATTACATATTGTAAAATTACAGGGGGCCACTTTCATTATAGATTATTATCCTGTAAAAATGAATGCAGAAGATTTTATATTGGTTGCTCTAACCGTATTATTTGTTGCATCGCTTGCAAGCTGGCTGCCTGCAAAAAAGGCTTCTGCAAAACTTTTCTCATTAAAAAGCTGATTCCGGTAAACACATTACCGGTTCTCTTTGTTATTTTTCTGTTGCTTAATTAACCTTTATGCTATTTTTTTGTAATGGTTTTTTACTTTTTAAAATATTGAATGGAAAAAGTAATACTGGTAAATGAAAAGGATGAAGAAACAGGTGTGATTGAAAAAATGGAAGCACACCGCAAGGCATTACTTCACCGGGCTTTCAGCGTGTTTATATTTAATGATAATAAGGAGATGTTGTTACAGCAACGGTCATTAAGCAAATACCATAGCGGTGGTTTATGGTCCAATGCGTGCTGCAGCCATCCGCGACCGCGGGAAAATACCAGGGATGCCGCCAACCGGCGGTTATATGAAGAATTAGGATTCGATACACCGCTTCGACCACTTTTTAAATTTATCTATAAAGCACCTTTTGATAATGGTTTAACCGAGCATGAGCTGGATCATGTTTTCACCGGAACTTATAACGGCCATCTCAATATTAACCCACAAGAGGTAAATGCTTACAGGTATATGACAATAGAAGAAGTTGAAAATCAACTTCTTAAGCACCCGCAGGAATTTACATTTTGGTTCCATATCGCTTTCCCCCGCGTAAAAGAGTATATTGTATAATACAAATTTATCGTAGCAAATACATCCATGCATGAAGGCGTTTGTTATAGGATCAGGTATTGCCGGTATAGCTTCTGCCATACGCCTTGCCGTAAAAGGCTTTGAAGTAACAGTGTTTGAAAAAAATAGCGCAGCCGGCGGAAAAGCAGGAACATTAAAAACAGAACAATTTACCTTCGATACCGGCCCAAGCCTCTTCACACACCCGCAATACCTTGAAGAATTGTTTGCATACGCCGGAGTAAAACTTTCAGATTATCTTCTCTACAAGCCGCAAAATGTTGCATGTAATTATTTTTATGGCGATGGCACATTTATACGCGGTTACGCCAATGCACAAAAACTTGCAAAAGAACTGGAAGAAAAATTACACGAACCTGCAACGAATGTTATGCATTATCTAAAGCAATCAAAAGATTTGTATAACACTGTCGGCTCATTTTTTTTAGAAAACTCTCTGCATAAAAAAAATACCTTTCTAAATTACGCGGTTTTAAAGCCGCTGCTAAACGTGCGTAGCTCGCACTTATTTTCCACGCTCCATAATTATAATAAAAAGAATTTTCGACAAGATAAAACCATACAATTATTTAACAGGTTTGCGACTTACAATGGCAGCAACCCCTATAAAGCACCTGCCATACTTAGTATGATTTCTCATTTTGAATGTAATGAGGGTGTTTACTATCCTGCCGGGGGAATGATAAGCATAATACGCGCCATGCAGCGGTTGGCCGAAGACCTCGGCGTAAGGTTTCGCTTAAACCAAACAGTTCAAAGAATAATTGTGAACAATGGTGTAGCCTTAGGTATTGTTGTTGAAAATGAAAATTTATTTAGTGATGTTATTATAAGCAATGCTGATCCTTATTATACTTACAAATTTTTATTAAATGATGCATCAAAATCTAATAAGGTAATTAAACAGCAGCGCAGCAGCAGCGCCATAATCTTTTATTGGGGCGTAGATCGCGACAATGATGATACAGGTTTGCACAATATATTTTTCAGTGATAATTACCCACAGGAATTCTATCACATCTTTACAAAACAACTGCCTTATCACGATCCCACTATATACATCAATATCACAGCGAAAAAGGAACCCGGCATCCATGCCCCGTTACATAAAGAAAATTGGTTTGTAATGGTAAATGCGCCGGCCAATTGCGGACAAAACTGGACTGTTATTAAACAACAAACGAAGCAGCATATTTTACAAAAGCTTCAACGCATATTAAAAACCGATATTGAAAAATTAATTATTAGTGAACATACTGCAGACCCGCTTTCGCTTGAAAAAGACACTTGTTCTTTTATGGGTGCATTATATGGGGCCAGTTCAAATAACCGTATGTCTGCCTTTTACCGCCACCCCAATTTCAGCAGGGAATTTAAAGGGCTGTATTTTGCAGGTGGTAGTGTGCATCCCGGTGGGGGTATACCCTTATGCTTACAAAGTGCTGCTATTACATGCCGGTTAATAGAACGGCAAAAAAAGAATCCCGGCTAATTTTAAGTTTATATGAAAGCAGCTATAAAGACCTATCATATTTCAATTTCCATCGCGCTGCTGTTTCATATAAGTGGTGCTATTGGTATTATTTTTTCATCCCGCAGGGAATGGTTTATTCAGTTTACACCCTTTTTACTTCTTTTAATGGCAGTGTTGCTGTTACTAAATCATACATCCCGTAACAAAAAATTTTATGTGTTTGCAGCTATTGTCTACCTCTCGTCCTTTGTAATAGAAATTGTTGGGGTAAATACAGGCCTGTTGTTTGGCGACTATGTATATGGAGATGTACTTGGAACACAATGGCTCGGTGTTCCGCTTATCATTGGTGTAAACTGGTTTATAATAATTTATTGTGCCGCATCTGTTATGGGCAATGTTGAGGCGTGGGTTTTAAGTAAAATGGAGGGCATAAACCAAATAAAAGGTGGCATTCAAACCTTTTCCTTTGTATTTGATGCAGCAGTCTTAACAACAATATTCGATGGAATTATGGAGCCCGCAGCACAAAAGCTTGGTTTTTGGAAATGGCTGCCTGCAGGTGAGGTGCCTTTTTTCAATTATATTAGCTGGTTCGCGGTAAGCGCCCTGCTGCTATTGCTTTTTAAACGGTTTAACATTAAACCGCAGAACCATTTCGCTTTACATTTGTTTATAATTCAAATGTTGTTTTTTACAGTGTTAAATACGTTTTTATGACTTTTGTTTTCTACATGTTTGTTGCCTTAACCACCTTTTTAATTATGGAAGGCATAACCTGGCTAACACACAAATATGTAATGCATGGCTTTTTATGGTATTTGCACGAAGATCACCATAAACCACAACCAGGTTTCTTTGAAAAGAACGACGCATTTTTCTTCATCTTTGCCATCCCTAGTTTTCTCTGCATTTTATTGGGCAGCCTAAATCAAAATTATTGGGCAGTAAGTATTGGGGCAGGTATTGCCATGTATGGTTTTGCATATTTCCTGGTGCATGATATTATTATACACCAGCGCTTTAAACTTTTTACACGGTCTAATAATAAATATATTAAAGCAATCAGGCGTGCGCATAAAATGCATCATAAGCATTTAAATAAAGAGCATGGCGAAAGTTTTGGCATGTTGCTTATTGCAAAAAAATACTGGCACCAGGTAAATAAATAATTTTTTTTTGTACCCGGCTTCAGAATCCCTGTTCATCGTTCCTTGCGTCGCACACTGCACCGGCATATCTTTAATAATCTTTGCAACAAACCCAAACAGATATTACTTCATCCTCCACACAATTCGATTACATAATAACGGGCAGCGGGGCTGCGGGTTACAGTCTTTTACTGCGAATGATGCAGCATAATTTTTTTCATGATAAGCGCATTCTTGTAATAGACCATTCTGTTAAAACACAAAACGATCATACCTGGTGTTATTGGGAAAAAAGTGCAGGTTTATTCGATAGTATAGTTCATACGAAATGGAAACAAGTTGATTTTTACAGCAAAGATTATTCTGCGCGGTTTGACCTCGATCCCTATGAGTATAAAATGATTCGCAGTGCAGACCTGTACAAATTTGTTCAGCAAAAAGCGGCATCGTTTTTAAACATTCAATTCTTAACAGGCTCAGTTTCTCATATCCGCAACAGGGAAAACCAGGTAGAGGTTTTAGTAAATGAAACTATGTATACTTCCACCTATGTTTATAATAGTATTCTTTTTAAGAATCTTTTAAATGATGAGGCAAAGGTTCCCGAAAGAATTTATTTATTGCAACATTTTAAAGGGTGGTTTATTCAAACAACACAACCTGTTTTTAAAACGGGTGTCGCAACATTTATGGATTTCAGGGTAAGCCAGAAACACGGCACAACCTTCGTGTATTTGTTGCCCACGTCTCCTAAAACAGCACTTATTGAATATACTTTGTTTACTGAAAACCTGTTGCAGCCACATCAATATGATGACGCTCTTGCAGATTATATAACCAATATCATTCAAATACCCCGCTACCAAATTGTTGAGGAGGAATTTGGTGTGATTCCTATGACAGATCATCCATTTAAACCATTTGATGGCAATATCATAAACATAGGAACCGCAGGCGGGCAAACAAAATCAAGCAGTGGATTTACTTTTCAGTTTATACAAAAACACAGCGATCACATTATAGCGCAATTAATAAATGGTAAGCATCCAGGAAAATTCAGCGACTTTAAAAAATGGAAGGGTGCCTTGTACGACAGTGCATTACTGCATGTTTTAAAAAATAAAAAAATGGAGGGCGAGCAGATCTTTTCAACGCTTTTTAAAGAGAACGGTGTTGCTGCATTGTTTAAATTTTTAGATAATGAAACCACTTTATTAGAAGATCTTAATTTATTGTCGGCATTACCAGTAACTGTTTTTCTGCCATCGGCAATAAAAGAATTGTTGAAGAAAAAACACAGTTGATTATTTAGGTTATTTTTGCCCGCTATATATAATAAACCGGTCTCGTAGTACAATGGATAGTATAAGGGTCTCCGAAGCCCTGGATTCAGGTTCGATTCCTGACGAGACCACGATTTTTGCTTTAATATACCTCAGCCTTTACTAACCTTCTTAGGTAAATGATGTCTTTTGCGGATATTTATAATTCCCTTAAATAATTGTGGATAATCTGTGAATTTGTATTTTTAACTCCGGATATCCAATGATCAAAACCGTTTTAACAATCCAATGTTCCATTAAAAACTAAAAGGCTCTGCAGAGCTTTTTAGTTTCCTTTTTTAAATACATTTTTTTCTGGTTGTTTTGTAAAGCCTTCTATCCCAGGGCTTACTTTTATAACAAAGGCTATATTTAGCCTTACCAATCTTTTTCCGGTTGGCCTGCTGCTTGTTTTTTCTGCAATTTTTTTTGCAATTGCTTTTCCTGATTTCTTAGTTCAGCAAATTTCTGATTCATTAATTTATTATTTACCCCTGGGGGTGACGGCGGTGGCTTTTTTTGATTGTTTTGTTTATTTTCTTCTTTTTGCTGCCGGTTGTTCTTTTTTAACTGGTTTAAAGCCAGTTGCAGGTTTTCTCTTGTCTCTGTATCGGAAGGATTTAATTTTAAAGCCTCTTTAAAACGTATAATGGCCGGTAATAATTTTTGGTTCTGGATATCTGCTAGCGCTAAATTATAATAAGCAGCGGGTTTAATTCCCGAAGATTTATTTGCAATAATTTTTTCATATTCTTCAGCAGCAAGCGAAGCCTGCTTTTGTTGCTGCAGCGCATTTGCAAAATTAAACCGGGCCACCTCATTGGCAGGCTGTAGCCGTAATGCCTCTTTGTAGTTTCCGATAGCTTCTTGAAAATCGCCTGATTTGTACGCCGCATTCCCCTTTAATAAATACTCCTGTATACTTTGAGACGATGTGGGGGCCGTAATAAATGCACTTACAATAAAAAGGGTCGCAAAAAATTTGCACATGCGCCGATGTTGTACAAGTGTGCGACGCAACAAATGCAGGGTTATATAAATAACTGCCTGGTTCAAACCTGTTTTTTTATTTCTGTTATAAAAATCTCGGTTACCAACATTAATATAGCTGCAAATAAAAACCAGGAATATAATGATGCATACCGGCGTGAAGAGCCTGAGCCATCTAAGGTTTTTTTCTCCATACTGTTAATTATCGCAGTTATGGTTGTAGCAGCATTCTGCGGATTAGTAATGGCATGGTAAGTTCCGCCGGTCTTATAAGCTATTTGTTTAAGTTCTTCGTCATTTAACTTACTTACAATGGTGTTTCCTTCAATATCTTTCTTATTTATATTGGTACCCGGTTCTATAATAAAACCGCCTTCCCCCGTACCTACCCCTATTGCGTGTATTACCACGCCCTGAGCTGCGAGGTCTTCTATTATTTTAGAGGTAGCCTCATTTTCGTGATCTTCTCCATCGGTTATTAAAATAATGGATTTATATTTTTTTTCGTTTGTATTTAAAGACAGCGCACATTGGTTTAATGCCTGGCCAATATTAGTACCCTGCACCGGTACGGCTGCAGGGTCGGCATTTGCAACAAATATTTTTGCCGATGCGAGATCTGATGTTAAAGGCATTTGGAGGTAAGCGCGACCTGCAAAAACAACTAAACCCATTCTGTTGTCTCCAAGGTTATCAATAACCAAATTAATAAATTGCTTAGCCCTGTTTAGTCGCGATGGTTTAATATCCTGGCTGTACATGCTTTTACTAACGTCGAGTGCTACCATAACATCAATGCCGTTTTTTTTATCGCCTGCAATTGTTTCTGGTTTTCTGAGGTTGGCAGCAGAAATAATGAGGAATACAAGGGCTGTTAATAATATAATATTTTTTAAGGCATGGCCTTTTTTACTGAACCCCTGGGTTAGCAGCTCTATTAAATAAGTGTCGCCTATTTTTTTAATGATTTTTTTCTTGCGCCGAAGTGCTAAACCGAAGAGTATGCCCAACCCGGCCACCAGTAATATGGCGCTTATATACTCAATATGTTCAAAGGATAGCATTCAGTTAAACTATTGTACAATAAATGAACAAAAGTAAATTGAGGGTGGTTTTTGTAATGTTAAACCCTATTTTTTGCCCTCAAAAAAACCCTGGTCTTTTAAAATGGACTTAAGTATGTTTAGCCGGGCTTCAATGATATTAACGTTAGGGACGCCTTCAATATTTAGTGCAAAAAAGTATGGATGACTGTTTTCTTCTATCCACCCTACTATCCAACCGACTGATTTTCCATTGGTCTGCAAAACCCCATCCGGTTTTATAGCTGAGTTTATAATTCGCATTAGCCTCTTGCAGCATTACCTTTTTCACTATTTCCTGTGAACGTTTTTGAAAAGGCAGCTGATCAAAATAAAGCTTTACCAGCCCAAGTTGTTCATCTGCAGAAACTTTTACTGAATTATCAAGCCAGAAAGTATCAATATTATGTTTTGAGAACTGCTCTTCCATTTTTAGCACCATAACCTAAAGTATCAAGCCAGTGTTGCATGGTATCTTTTCCAATTCTTCTTGCCACCTCCTGATAATAAGGTACGGCGGAAAATTTAAAAGCTTCCTCCATGGTAAGGTCTTTATTCCAGGCAGGTCTTGACCGGGTTTTTACCATCCCATCGTATTACCATATTTTCTCTTAAATAACGCCGGTTTCAAGCCCAACCAAAGAATTTACTATTTTAAAAGTAGATGCAGGTAAGTATACACTGTCTTTAAAACGAGCCAGGTTATAAATTGTAAATGTTCCTTGTCCATTATTAAACAGCCCAAAGGTACCCGTCACCTTATTTGCCTTGAAATATTTTTCCAGATTCTCTTCTGTGGTAACATTATTTGGCGAACATGCATGTAAAAAAGATCGATGCCAAAATTATTCAAAAAATGAAAGTTTATTTTTAATTATTCAAATTTGCTTTAGCTGAAATTACACCCAATTGTTTACCTACTTTAGTAAACGCATCAATGGCAGCATCGAGATGATGTTGTTCGTGAGCGGCACTTAATTGTACCCTTATTCTTGCTTTATTTTTAGGAACTACGGGTAGAAAGAATCCGATTACATATATACTTTCCTCCAGCAATTTTGCTGGCAAATTGCTGCGCAATTTTGGCATCATATAGCATTATAGGAACAATGGGGTGATCACCAGGTTTTATATCAAAACCAGCCTCGGTCATTTTGGTGCCTGAAATATTTTGTGTTGTATTCCAATTTGTCTCTTAAATTGTGGTTGTTGAGGTTAGCATATCAAAAACAGCAATGGATGCCCCAGCAATCATTGGCGCTAGGGAATTGGAAAACAGGTATGGGCGGCTTCGTTGCCTAAGTAATTCTATTATCTCTTTATTTCCGCTGGTAAAGCCCCCGCTTGCTCCTCCTAATGCTTTACCCAACGTTCCGGTAATTATATCGACTTGTCCCATTACGCCTCTGTATTCATGTGTACCTCGTCCTGTTTTTCCTATAAAACCTGTGCTGTGACAATCATCTACCATAACGATTGCATCGTATTTATCTGCGAGATCGCATATTTTATCTAATTGTGCAATGGTACCATCCATGCTAAAAGCGCCATCGGTAACAATAATGCGGCTTCGCAGATGAGTGGAATCTATAAGTTTATTTTCAAGGTCTTCCATGTTATTGTGCTCGTACCTGTACCGCTGGGCTTTGCATAACCTTACTCCATCTATTATAGAAGCATGATTGAATGCATCACTTATTATAGCATCCTGCTCATTGAACAACGGTTCGAAAAACACCGCCATTGGCATCAAAGGCTGCGCAATAAAGTATGGTGTCTTCGGTACCAAGAAAAGTCTGCAATTTTTTCTTCAAGTATCTTTATGAATGTCCTGCGTACCGCAGATGAAACGTACACTGCTCATACCATAACCATGTGTTTCAATGGCATTATGCGCGGCTTCAATTACTTGCAGGTGGGAGGAAAGACCTAAGTAATTATTTGCACAGAAATTTAAAACAATTTTTCCATTCACCTCTATTTCGGGACCCTGTTCGCTGGTAATTACTCTTTCTCTTTTAAATAATCCCGAAGATTCAATTTCCAGCAGTTCTCCAGATACCCGCAATATAAAATTTTCATTCATAAAAGCAATTTAAATACGCAAAGGTAGCAGAAGCAATTTGTATGTTTACAGCATAATAAATAGTAATTAATCCAGACTCTGGTTTAGGGCCTCGGTACTTTTAGCAAAACCTCGTATTGTTCCGGGGTAAGGTCGTTATAAAAATAATAAATGGGATCCACCGGAACACCATTTCTGTGCACCTCGTAATGACAGTGCGGCCCCGTGCTTTTACCGGTATTGCCAATATAACCTATTACCTGCCCCCGTTCAACCTTTGATCCCCTTTTAGTTTTGATCTTGTACATGTGCCCGTAAAGGTCTCGTACCCAAATCCATGGTTTATTACCACCATATTTCCATAACCGCCCGTATTATACTCTGATTCCTTTAACAACCCCATCGGCGGTTGCATATATAGGGGTACCCTGCGGTGCCGTAAAATCGAGGCCCGCATGAAATTTAGTTACTTTGTAAACCGGGTCTATGCGGGTTCCAAATCCTGAGGCAATACGGGTAAGATCTTTATTGCTCACAGGCTGTATTGCGGGTATTGCAGCAAGTAGCTTTTCTTTGTTATTTATCATTTCATCAATCTCTTTATACGATCTTTCCTGGTAAGCAACACGCCGTTGTAAAGAATTTAGTTGCGCCGCAATGCCGGTTAACAGCTGGCTTTCGGATAACGACTGAATAACTGTTTCTTCCTTTGTTTTGGCTATCGCCTTTAAGCGGGCACTGTCGGGGACAGGAGCCGATTCAAAAATGGTTCGGTAAACCGTGTTATCTCTTTTTTCTAATTCAGACATTTTCTTTTGCAACTGGTTAAGTTGCTGTTGCATAATAGAATAATTGTTTTTTAAATCTTCATTTTCACTTTCAAGTACTATAGTTTTGGGAGAATCTATATACCTGAATGCTACAGCCACAATTAAAAAGGCAGTTACAAAACTGGCCACAAATCCAAAGAAACGCAAAAGCTTTACCGCAAGGGGCGTAACCAAGCTTTTCATACCGCATTGTTTGCGTGTTATAGAAATATTTTATTTTCTTCATGTGGCTACCTGTTGTTTCAGGAAAATTCTGAAGCAAGCAACTGATCTAAAACTTTAGCTCTTAAGCCAAAAGAGAAGCAATAATGTAATGCTTTACCTTTGCGCAGCTTATAACAAATATAACTTCTTAGTAATTTACCACGATCCTAAAATTTATTGATGGAAACCTTACAGAGCGCGCAAATAAGGCAAATGTTCATGGATTTTTTTAAAGAAAAAGGACATCATATTGTTCCCTCTGCGCCTATAGTTATTAAGAACGACCCCACCCTGCTTTTTACCAATGCAGGCATGAATCAGTTCAAGGATTACTTTTTGGGAAATAAGAAGTCACCCTATTCAAGGGTTGCTGATACCCAAAAATGTTTGCGTGTTAGCGGAAAGCATAACGATCTCGAAGAAGTGGGGGTAGATACCTACCACCATACCATGTTCGAAATGCTGGGTAACTGGAGTTTTGGCAATTATTTTAAAAAGGAAGCAATTGCATGGAGCTGGGAATTGCTTACCGAGGTGTATAAAATAGATAAAGACCGGTTATACGTTACCATATTTGAAGGGGATGCAGTTGAAAATTTACCTGAAGATGCAGACGTCTTTAAATGAATGGAAAAAATATGTTGCCCCGGAGCGAATAATCCGGGGTAATAAAAAAGATAATTTTTGGGAAATGGGCGATACCGGCCCCTGCGGACCCTGTACCGAAATTCATGTTGATACCCGCACTGACGAGGAAAGAGAGATGGTGACCGGGGATAAACTTATAAACAAGGATCATCCCCAGGTTATTGAAATCTGGAACAATGTATTCATCCAGTATAACAGGCAGAAAAACGGCGACCTGCATCCACTTCCCGAGAACCATGTAGATACAGGTATGGGGTTCGAACGGCTGGTTCGTGTTCTGCAAAACAAACAAAGCAATTACGATACAGACATTTTTCTGCCTGCCATTCAGGAGACGGAAAAGCTGGTGGCACAGAAATATACTTTCTCTGATTCAAAAAAAGACATCGCTTTCCGGGTGATCGCCGACCACATTCGGGCAATCGCTTTTACTATCGCCGACGGGCAGCTTCCAAATAACACAGGGGCAGGGTATGTTATTCGCCGCATATTAAGGCGGGCTGTAAGGTATTATTACAGCCATCTAAATTTTCGCCAGCCGCTTTTATTTAAGTTGATGCCTGTAATAAGCAACCAATTTTCACAGGTTTTTCCTGAACTGCAATCACAATTGCCTTTTGTTCAAAAGGTGGTAAAAGAAGAAGAAGAAGCGTTTCTGCGTACATTGGAGAAAGGCCTGGTAAAGCTGGACGACCTTATAGCCGCAAGTGATAATCAGCCGCAGAAAATTATTAATGGAAAGGCAGTATTTGAATTATACGACACCTT
The DNA here is from genome assembly GCA_963806425.1 of uncultured Bacteroidota bacterium. Lineage (GTDB taxonomy): Bacteria > Bacteroidota > Bacteroidia > Chitinophagales > Chitinophagaceae > JBBRBB01. The sequence continues at coordinate 146,404 of CAWDYB010000007.1, forward strand.
TGGGTTTCCCCTCGACCTTACCCGTTTAATAGCACACGAATTTGGCGTGGAAGTAGATGAGCCAGGCTTCAATAATGAGATGGACCAACAAAAAAACCGCAGCCGGAAAGCTACTGAAATAGATGCCGGAGACTGGATTGTGATTGATGAGTTTCCTTTAAATGAATTTGTTGGTTACGACTCCCTCGAAATAAAAACAAAGATCGCCAAATACAGAAAAGTACAATCCAAAGGCAAGGTATTATACCACCTGGTTCTGGAAGCAACCCCGTTTTACGCTGAAAGCGGTGGGCAGGCTGGTGATACAGGTGAATTAATATGCGGGGATATTATTCTTAAAGTTATTGATACCAGGAAAGAAAACAACCTGATTATACACATTACCGAACAAGATCCCGAATGCTTAAATAAAGAAATTATAGCAAAGGTTGACGGGGGTAGAAGGCAGTCAGTAGCCATTCACCATTCTGCTACACATTTATTGCATGCGGCACTGCGAAAAGTTATCGGCACGCATGTTTCCCAGAAAGGAAGCCTAGTAAATGATCAGCATTTAAGGTTCGACTTTTCGCATTTTAATAAACTTACCGATGAAGAAATTTTAAACATAGAGACATTGGTAAATGAAAAAATCCGCGAAAATATTCCTGTAACCATTAGTGAAATGCCAAAGGAGAAAGCAATGCAAATGGGCGCGATGGCTTTATTTGGCGAAAAATATTCCGACATAGTTAGGGTGGTAACTATGCAACCTGGCTTTTCATCCGAATTGTGCGGAGGAACCCATGTAATGCATACCGGGCAACTTGGATTTTTTAAAATAACCAACGAAACCAGCATCGCATCCGGCGTTAGAAGGGTAGAGGCAGTGGCAGGAAAAGCTTGCGAGAATCACCTGTACGCAGAACTATCCTTATTAAAAAATATTCGGTTAGCATATAAAAATCCAAAAGATTTGGTCAAGGCCATAGAAAACCAATTGGAGGAGACGACACAACTAAAGAAATACGCTGAAGGCTTGGATGCCCGCCACCTGTCTAATTTAAAAACGCAACTTATACAAAAGAAAGAAGTTATTGGAGGTATAGAATTTATTGGGGCTGTGGTAGAATTAAATTCAGCAGATAATTTAAAAAAGCTCTCTTACCTCCTTAAAAATGAATTAAAAAATTCGTGTGTTGTACTTGCCTCTTCCATAGAAGGGAAGGCGCAAGTGACTATTCTTATTGATGATGAGGTTTCAAAAAGTCAATCTCTTTTTGCTAATGAAATAATTAAATCCATCGTATCACCATTAATAAACGGGGGTGGGGGGGGTCAGAAAAATTTTGCCACCGCCGGCGGACAGGATTTATCTAACCTTGGGATTGTTATTAATAAAATCAGATCCCTTATCAGTTAATTAAAATCGATTTTAACTTTTCCGAAGGTTTTCGTATATGAAAATTATTCTTATTTTTAATCTACTAATAAATTCGTAGAACCAAAAAATTTATACCATGAAAAGGTTTGTTCAGCCATTACTCGGTGCGGTTATTTTAGTGGCATTTTCTTTAAAGATAAATGCCCAGGCCCCACCCCCTACAGCACCCGAAATTCCTGTAGAGAAAGGCATTAAGGAAGAGAGAATTATAATAAAGAAAAAAGGAGACATCGAAAACAAATATAAAATTGAAATTGATGGAGATGATATAACGGTAAATGGCAAACCGCTGGATGAGTTTACAAGCGACGAGATTGATATTGATGAAATTGATATCGCAACAGACCGCCTGATGCCGCGCTTACCGGGCGAATTCCAGGGATCAATGAATTTTAATAAATTTTTCCGGGATGGAACAGGTAATAAAGCCTTTTTAGGGGTAATGACGCAAAAGGCAGACACCGGCGCCAAAATAGAAGAAGTAACAAAAGGCAGTCCCGCAGAAAAGGCTGGCCTGTTAAAAGGAGATGTGATTCTTAAAATAGACAATGAATCCATTTCGGGACCAGACGACCTGTTTAAAGCAATTGGCAGGCACAAGGAAAATGATGTAGTCGAAATTGTTTATAAAAGAGATAACGCTGAAAAAACCGCAAAAGCTACACTCACAGCAAATAAAGAAATGCGGGTTTACGGATTTAAAGGAGATAAAGATTTCGATTTTAAATTTTCGCCCCCCATTGCCCCCGATGCACCATATTTCTTCCACATGAGCCGCGGTCCGAGAATGGGCGTTCAGGCACAGGATACTGAAGATGGAAAAGGAATAAAAGTACTGGAAGTTGAAGAAGGCTCCCCCGCAGAAAAAGCCGGTCTAAAAAAAGGAGATATTATTACCCAATTAAATGAACAAACCATTACCACGGTGGATGCCCTTAGGGGTGTTTCGAAAGACTTTAAAGATGGGGATGTTGTAAAGGTTACCTATCGCAGGGATAATAAAACCCAAACCACTTCCCTAACTTTTCCAAGAGATTTAAAAGTAATTGACCTGTAATAAATTCTAATTATTTTATTTAAGACCATTATTAACGCAATGGTCTTTTTTTGCCCAGGGTAAAATTTTTTTTAAATGATGTTAAAGCGCCATTATAAAATGCATAATTCACCGGAATCCTTTACTTTTAATATAATTATCTTTGTTGTTCACTTTTTAAATTTTTTTTATGGGAAGTTTAGGAATGCCTGAAATACTCGTGATCTGTATTGCGATACTTATATTATTTGGTGGTAGAAAAATACCCGAATTTATGCGAGGTCTCGGTAAAGGAATGCGGGAATTTAACGATGCAAAAAATTCTGTGCGTCAGGAATTAGAAGATGGTATGAAAGAAAAGGATAAACAGCCATCAACATCAACCCCGGTTTCTTAAACTAAAAAAATCAATCCGGCTGTTGTTTAGTTTCTCTTCTATTAAAAACTACCAGTCAGAATTAATTAACGGCCAAACCACCAGTGTTGAGGCCGTTTTATTTTTTCTGGACCAGATAAAGGCCCAAACGCATTTAAATGCCTTTCTCGAGGTATACAACGATGAAGCCCTTCATCGAGCCCAATTTCTTGATGATTCATTAAAACGAACAGGTAAACTTACAGGCGCATTGCATGGTGTGGTTTTCAGCATTAAAGATGTAATTTCCCACAAAGCACATAATCTCTCAGCATCATCTAAAATTCTTGAAAATTTTAAGGCCGTCTATAATGCCACAGCAGTGGAAAAAATTTTGGAGCACGGGGGTATTATAATAGGCAGAAATAATTGCGATGAATTTGCCATGGGCAGCAGCAATGAAAATTCAGCATACGGTAATGTTTTAAATGCATTGGATAATTCCCGTGTTCCCGGGGGCTCTTCCGGCGGTTCTGCGGTAGCAGTGCAGGCAAACATGTCTATGGCAAGTTTGGGCAGTGATACCGGAGGTTCAGTAAGGCAGCCGGCAGATTTTTGCGGAATCATTGGTTTTAAACCTTCTTATGGAATGATTAGCCGGCATGGCCTTATCGCTTACGCCTCATCTTTTGATCAAATTGGTATTTTCTCGAAGAACATTTCAGATACGGAAATTATTTTTGAGGCTATTTCGGGCTCCGATGAATTTGACAGCACTGTATTACATTATGTTGCTCCGGCGCCCCATTTTATAAAACCGGGAAAAATAGGTTATTTCCGGCAGGCGTTGGACAGCCCCTCCCTTGATGCCGGAATTAAGACATCTATTCAAAATACATTAGAGCAATTAAAGCGGCAGGGATATGAGGTTGAAGCCATAAATTTTGATCTTTTCGACTATATCGTTCCCGCATATTATATTTTAACAACTGCTGAAGCTGCAAGTAATTTATCAAGATTTGATGGTGTGCGGTACGGAAAAATTCAGGATCCAAAACACCTGGTTTCCCTCAACGAACACTATGGTTTAACAAGAAGCTCCGGATTCGGAAAAGAGGTTAAAAGAAGAATTATGTTAGGAAATTTTGTACTTAGTACGGGGTACTACGATGCATATTTTACTAAGGCTCAACAGGTTAGAACACTATTAATAAGACAAATAAGAGAAATTTTTCAAACTTTTTCGTTCATAGTTTCACCCACCGTTCCATCCACAGCATTTAAAATAGGAGAAAAATCTCATGATCCTGTTGCTATGTTTCTTGCTGATATTTATACCGTTTTTGCGAACCTTACTGGCATCCCAGCTATTTCGATTCCGCTCTATACGCATGGCAATGGGCTTCCCTTTGGGCTGCAGGTAATGACATTTAATAAAAATGATTTAACTTTGCTCAGCTTTTCGGAAATGTTTACCACTTTTCTGAAAACAACATAGTGCTTCAAAAAGCTATCCCAAAACAGCTTGCTAATTGCCTTCAGGCAAACATTTCTAAATGAAAAATGTAATTATGCAAAACTGGATTTTAATTGTTAGAAAAAGATTGTTTTCCCATTTTTTTATCCATTCTACACAAGTTTCCATTTTTATTTTGTTCGCAATGTCTATTATGGCATTTACGCCGGATAATGCTACAAATGCAACCGTAATAAAAATTACCCCTACAGATAGTACTGATACCACAAAAGGTTTTGTTACCCTGCTGGGTGATGCCCCCGGAATTAATGGGGAATACGGCATTAATGCAAATGTTATGCCTTTCGTAGAAACATATATTCGCCAGCATGAGAATAATTATGACGATATGAAAGTTTGGGGTAAGGCATATTTTAATTTGTATGATAATATTCTAAAGCAATATGGATTGCCGGTAGAATTAAAATACCTGTCTGTAATTGAAAGCAATTTAAAATCTTCATCTGTTTCGGTTGCAGGTGCAATGGGTCCCTGGCAAATTATGCCGGCTGAGGCCAGGCGCTGGGGTTTAAAAACAGGCGGAAGCTACGATGAGCGCAAAGATTACACTAAAAGCACCCATGCTGCCGCCAAACTCTTAAAGGCTTTATATAATGACCTCGGAGACTGGCTGTTGGTGATAGCCGCTTATAATGCCGGACCCGGCGGGGTTGCCCGTGCCATTAAAAAAGCCGGAAGCAGGAATTTTTACGATTTGCAATATTATTTACCCGCCGAAACCCGTAATCATGTAAAAAAATATATCGCCACACATTATTATTTTGAGGGTAATGGTGGAATTACTACAATGACTGCATCGGAGACAAAAGCATCTTTTGCTAAGAACCGTACGGGAGAATTTGTATTTCCGGCTGATATCAGCATGATTGAAATTAACGGAAGATATAACTCCATAGTGATAGCAAACTCTTTAATGATTGATATTCAAACTTTTAATAAACTTAACCCACAGTTGGATAATCTATTAGCCCAGGGCAATCTTTACCAGTTAAAAATACCAAAGGATAAAGAAAAAATATTTCTTGCCAGAAAGCAGGAAATATTAAAAGAAAGTGTTCAATTATTACTTTCATCAACAGCGGTGGGGTCGCCATCCAACGGAACCTTATAACCTCATTTATTTTTGAGTGCCATTTGGTTAAGATAAATTAGTAATTTTCAGATGTTTATTAAACTGAGACACAGTTGGTATTACATCGCCATATCCCCTTTTTAAAAGCAGTCTTTAAGCATAGTGTAACCGCGTTTGGTGGCCGCAGGGGCACTTTGGTTTAATGATAAAGAATTTTGCCCATCGCCGCCATGATGTGACGGAGGAAGAACTTCTTGAATTTAATTCCTTTTGCCAGATGCTGCCTGGCGCTTCATCAACCCAGGTATTAACCCTGATTGGTTATAAGAGAGGCGGTTCTCTTCTTGCTATTTTTACACTGCTTATCTGGATTTTCCCCGCCTGCTTTCTTATGGGGGCACTTTCATTCTTTCTTCAATTTATAAGTGACAGAAATGCTATGATGAACATCTTCAGGTTCATCCAGCCCATGTCTGTGGGGTTTATTGCTTTTTCGGCTTATAGAATGAGTTTGTTTTCTATTAAAAACAACATCACTTCTGTAATAATGGTGATCGCTGCAGCATTTACCTTCATTTTATTTAAAACAGCATGGGTTTTTCCCGGAATTATTATTGCCGGTGGCATCGCCACAAATTTTAGCAGTAAAAGAATACCTCAAAAAGAGGTTTTACCTAAAAAAATTAAATGGGCTAACATACTTATATTCTTTTTTGTGTTTGGAATTGCAGGGTTTTTTAGTGAAACTGCCAGAACCCACGACTGGAAAAACAGAGCTCCCTTAAATTTATTTGAAAACTGCTATCGTTTTGGCAGCCTTGTTTTTGGTGGGGGTGATGTTTTAATTCCAATGATGTATCAACAATATGTTGTACGCCCCGGTACTGAGCGTTCAAAAGAATATAATCCGGACATATTAGAAATAACACAAAATGACTTTTTAACCGGCTCTGGTATGGTTAGGGCCATCCCAGGTCCTGTATTTTCAATAGGTTCTTTTGTTGGCGGAATGACTATAGCCAATAAAAATTCTGAAATGCAAATTGTCGGGTGCATTATTGGTTCTGTAGCCATATTTTTTCCAAGCCTTATGTTAGTGCTTTTCTTTTTCCCGGTTTGGCATAATTTAAAAAAATATGCAGTTATTTATCGGTCGCTGGAGGGAATCAATGCATCTGTCGTGGGAATAATGGTCGGTTCAACTGCCTACCTGATGAAAGATCTATACCTCAATATTTCGGCGGGGGACCTACTTCCATTTGTAAATCTGGGCGTAATTATTGGCACTTTCCTAATTCTTGCTTTTACTAAATTTCCTCCGCCCTTTATTGCCATCGGGTGTTTTTTGCTGGGAATTTTAATTTGATATAACCAATTGATTATAAGCTACTTATAATACCCTCCCCGGGCAATTTCATCGGAAACTTTATCGGGAACAAAATATTTTATGGGTTTGTTTTCACTGATCATTTTTCTTATTGTTGTTGAAGATATTTCCAATAAGGGAGCATCTTTCAATATAGTGGTTTGAGAGCCCTGGTGTTGCTTTACCTCAAAGCCGGGCCGGGTGTAAATAATGAGTTTGAAGTTCGAGAGCAAAGCAGCACTATTTTTCCAGTTTCCTATATTCAAATAACTATCTGATCCAATAATTACAGAAAAATTCTTTTCAGGATACTTTTCCTCTAAATAAGTTAGCGTATCTATGGTATAGGAAGGCTTTGGTAAATTGAATTCTACATTACTTGCCTGCATATCGTAATCATCATCTATAGCCAATCGAACGAGGTGTAACCGCTGATATTCATTAAGTAATGTATTAGAATTTTTTAAGGGATTTTGTGGGCTAACTACAAACCATACCTGGTCAATACCCGTTTCGTTTAAAATATACCGGGCAATAATAAGGTGCCCTATATGAACCGGATTAAAAGATCCAAAATATAACCCGATCTTATTTTTATTTATTAAAGACATTAATCGATTTCTTCAATAAGAATGAGTTCCGCCTCATTTAGTCTAAGGCTAAGGTTATAACCAGCGATATGTACAGCTATCGGATCTCCTAAAGGGGCAATTTGATCAATTCGAATTACCTCGCCGGGGATACAGCCCATTTCCATGAGCTTAATTGAATTTTCTCCTTTATCATATGCTTTAATAACTGCGCTTCTACCTATCCTCAATTCTGATAATTTCTTCATATTGCCCTGATTAATTACAAATGTACTTTTGTTACTTATGAATAGGTTACGATTTGTGAAATGATTATGGGCAAAATTTTTTTTCATTATAATGAAACCAAACCCCTACTTCGCCAAACCCGGGTTATCAGGCAAAATCTTGAAAAGATTTTTGATTTGGAATGTAAAAACCTTAAAAGAGTGGACATAATTTTCTGCACTGATGATTTTCTTCTTAAAATCAACAAAAATTTCCTAAATCATGATAATTTTACAGATGTTATTACCTTTCCGCTCCATACGTCAAAAGAAGCGATAACTGGGGAAATATATATAAGTGTCCCCCGCACAGCAGAAAATTCAATTCTTCATAAATCCAGCCCACGGGAAGAATTATTACGCGTATTATATCATGGCTGCCTCCATTTATGTGGATTTAAAGACAAATCCCGCTCAGCCAAACAAAAAATGACACAAAGGGAGGATTATTATTTGAATCTCTTTAAACATTCATGTTAAAATGCCGATTGTTCCACGTGGAACATTTCGCATCACTTTACTTTTGCTGAAAACAGGTAAATGTTTCCAGAGTACGACGTAATAGTAGTTGGCGCGGGCCATGCAGGATGCGAAGCGGCGGCAGCCGCAGGGAATCTGGGCAGCAAGGTTCTTTTAATTACTATGAATATGCAAACCATTGCCCAAATGAGTTGCAATCCTGCAATGGGGGGAATAGCTAAAGGGCAAATTGTTAGAGAAATTGATGCATTGGGTGGCTACAGCGGTATAGTCACCGACAAAACAATGATACAATTTAGAATGCTTAATAAAAGTAAAGGTCCTGCAATGTGGAGCCCCCGGGCACAAAGCGACCGGATGTTGTTTGCGGCTGAATGGCGTACACAACTCGAGGCAATAAAAAATGTAGATTTTTACCAGGATACTGTTCAATCTATTGTAATAGAGGATAGTAAAGCCGTAGGGGTTAAAACAGGTTTGGGACATTCCATTTCCGCTAAATCGGTGGTAATAACGAGCGGAACCTTCTTAAATGGTGTAATTCATATCGGGGAAAAACGTTTTGGGGGTGGAAGGGTGGCAGAAAAAGCATCCACGGGCATTACAGAACAGCTTGTAGATCAAGGGTTTGAAAGCAGACGATTAAAAACAGGAACACCACCCAGAATTGATGGGCGTTCCTTGGATTTTTCAAAAATGGAGGAGCAACATGGCGATGAAGAAATAACCGGCTTTTCCTTTCTTCCTATAAAAAAAATTAATGCTAAACTGCAACGCAGTTGCTTCATCACCTATACCACCCCGGAGGTTCATGACGTATTAAAGACAGGCTTTGATAAAAGCCCAATGTATGCAGGCAGAATTGAAGGTGTTGGTCCAAGGTACTGCCCAAGCATTGAAGATAAGATAAACAGGTTCGCTGAAAGAGACAGGCACCAGCTTTTTGTTGAACCTGAAGGCTTCAATACAGTTGAAATATATGTGAACGGGTTTAGCACTTCCCTCCCCGAAGATGTACAATTAAAAGCCTTACAAAAGGTAGAAGGTTTTGCAAATGCCCGAATGTTTCGCCCGGGATATGCCATTGAATATGATTATTTTCCCCCAACACAATTAACTAACTCTCTGGAAACCAAGCTGGTACAAAACCTATTTTTTGCCGGGCAAATTAATGGAACCACTGGTTATGAAGAGGCAGCCTGCCAGGGCTTAATGGCAGGAATTAATGCTCATTTAAAAGCTGGCAATAAGGAGCCCTTTACACTTTCAAGAAGTCAGGCGTATATCGGTGTATTAATTGACGATCTAATAAATAAAGGGACGGATGAACCTTACAGAATGTTTACAAGCCGGGCAGAATTTAGAACATTGCTTCGCCAGGATAATGCGGATATACGGTTAACGGAAATAAGCAATAAAATTGGATTGGCATCTGAAGACAGACTTGAAAGGGTAAAAAACAAAATATGCCATATAAACGAAATAAAAAATTTATTAAACACATATGCAATTGACCCTCAATTGTTTAATGATCATTTAGCCGTAATAGATAATGCTTTGTTAAAAGAAAAGCAAAAGGCATCAAGATTGCTTTTGCGCCCCGATATCAGGCTTTCCTTTTTAACTCTTCATAATAAAGAATTAGCAGGCACTTTAAACAAATACGATAAGGAAACTTTGGAGCAGGCAGAAATTCAAATTAAATATGAACGTTATATAGCGAAGGAAAATGATATTGTTCAAAAAATGAGCTCTCTTGAAAACCTGGTTATTCCCGATTCTTTTCAATATGACACCATTTCAGCATTGAGTGCAGAGTCTCTGCAAAAGTTTAAAAAAATTAGGCCCAAAACACTTGGTCAGGCATCACGAATTTCTGGTGTAAACCCGAGTGATGTACAAATATTGATGGTCTATATGGGCAGGTAAAATTATTTTTACCTAAAAACTCTTTCGCACATTTGAAAAGACTCATATTCACAGTAACGAACGACCTGTCATACGACCAGCGGATGCAACGCATATGCACTACGCTTCAAAACAATGGCTATCATGTAACTTTAGTTGGAAGAAAGCTTTCTACTTCCAGGCCGTTACAGGATAAGTCATATACTCAGGAAAGACTGAATTGTTTTTTCAATAATGGATTTTTATTTTATGCTGAATATAACCTGAGGCTACTACTTTATTTATTATTTAAAAAATCAGATCTTATATGCGCAATAGACCTGGATACTATTCTTCCTGTTTATATAACCTCCATCCTCAGCGGTAAAATAAGACTATACGATGCACATGAATTGTTTACCGAACAAAAGGAAATTGTAACAAGACCAATAATTAAAAAACTGTGGAATTTTATAGAAGGTACAACAGTCCCAAATTTTAAATTTGGTTATACAGTAAATCAGTTTTTAAAAGATGAATTTCAAAGAAAATATAAAGTAAATTATGCTGTTATCCGAAACCTTCCGCAGTTTAATAATTCAACCCATATTGAAGCTGAAAATAATAAACCTTACCTGGTATACCAGGGTGCAATAAATGAAGGACGATCTTTTGAAACACTTATTCCTGCAATGAAAAAAATTCCATTACGATTAAAGATTTTTGGAAGCGGAAATTTTTTAAATAAACTCAAAGAATTAATTCAAATTAACCAGCTGCAAAATAAAGTAGAACTACATGACCCGATCGAGCCTGAAAAGCTGAAACCCATAACAGCAAACGCTTTCGCAGGTTTAATGCTATTTGAAGATACAGGATTAAACCAATATCAATCACTGGCAAACCGTTATTTCGATTACATAATGGCAGGCATTCCGCAGGTATGTGTAAACTATCCGCAGTACAAATTATTTAACGACGAGTTTAATATTGCATTAATGATTAATGACACTGAACCGGGCACAATTGCATGCGCAGTAAACACATTAATTAATAACAAACAACTGTATGAAACTTTACAGGAAAACACCAACCAGGCGCAGAAAAGTTTTAAACTGGCAAAATGAAGAAAAAAAATTGTTAGATTTTTACAATAAAATTTTCTAAAAAAAATCATTTTATAATTAATGAATCATAAAAGTACACTGAGGAATACAACAAATTTTTATTGAATAAATTCTTACATATTATTTGCCTTGATATTCCATACCCTGTTAATTACGGAGGTGTGTTTGATTTGTATTATAAATTAGAAGCGCTAAAAAAAGAACAGGTAAAAATTATATTGCATTGTTTTTACAAGGATCGAAAACCGAGTAAAAGTTTATCAGTTTTATGTTACGAGGTTTTTTACTATAAGCGCGAAACAAATTCACTGAAACACTTATCACACCTGCCTTTCATTGTTTCATCAAGGCAAAGTGAAGCATTAATCCAAAAGCTTAAAGAAAATAATTATCCCATTTTAATGGAGGGCATCCATTGTACTTACCCTGCCTTTATTAAAACAATAAACAAAAGCAGGCTTTTTGTTCGGCTGCATAATACAGAGTTTATTTATTATAATTATCTATCCGAAGGTTCAACAAATTTTTTAAAAAAAATATACTATAAAATGAGGGGATAAAACTAAGCGGTATGAAAAATTTTTAATTAAAAAAGTTCAAAAATATTTTGCAGTAACGCCAACCGATGCAAAGCAATATAAAGAATATTTTAATGCTGAAAACATAGATTTTATTCCATTATTTATGCCAGCCTGGGTGGTTAAAAATTTAAAAGAAACCGGCGATTATTGTTTGTATAACGGCAATTTATCGGTGGCTGAAAATGAAAAGACGGCATTTAATGCCGATCAAAGCATTTAAGGCGTTGCCTTATAAACTAATTATTGCAGGAAGAAACCCTTCTGATCAATTAAAAAAATTGGTTAGCTCCGGTGCAAATACTGTTTTGGTAGAAAATCCTTCCGAGAAAGAAATGCAGCATTTAGTTGAGCATGCGCAGGTTAACATATTACTTTCTTATAATTCAACCGGCATTAAATTAAAGTTGCTTAATGCATTATATAATGGAAGGCATTGTGTTACAAATGAAGCCGGCGTAAAAGGTACTGGACTTGAAAAATTATGCCACATCATACACGATGAATCCTTTCTTAAACAGGAGCTTCCCGCATTAATGAAGCTGGAATTAACCGCCGAAGAAATAAATGAGAGGCAATGTATTTTATACAGCATGTTTAACAATGAGCTTAATGCAAAAAATATGATAAGTGCTATTTACAAAATAAATTAAACTTCAGCCACCGAACTGTCAAACACTTTGCCGGCCTCAGTTTTAAGCATACGCGATGGATACCGGCTAATTACAATAAAATCGTGTGTTGCCATTAATACCGCAGTGCCATAATCTTTACTAATATGAAAAAGCAGTTGCATAATTTCATCGCTTGTTTCAGGGTCAAGGTTGCCTGTAGGCTCATCTGCAAGAATAAGTTTTGGAGAATTTAATAATGCGCGGGCAATATCTACACGTTGCTGCTCACCGCCGCTTAATTCAAAAGGCATTTTAAAACCCTTGGTTCGCAGCCCCACTTTTTCCAGTACATCACTTATCTTTTCATCCATTAATTTTTCATCTTTCCATCCTGTTGCCTTTAATACAAAACGCAAATTTTCATTTACATTCCTGTCCGTTAGTAATTGAAAATCCTGGAAAACAACACCCAGGTTCCTTCTTAAAAATGGAACCTTTTTCCATGTCATATCATTCAGTTTATATCCTGCAACATAACCCTCGCCTTCCTTTAATTGTAATTCGCCATATAATGTTTTTAAAAGGCTGCTTTTTCCTGTACCGGTTTTACCAACTAAAAACACAAATTCTCCCCGGCTTATATTAAAATTCACATCAGATAAGATTAAATTTTTTCCCTGATAAATATTTGCATTACTAATAGATATAACTGATTCCGCCATAATTTAAAATTCAGCAACAAAAGTAATTGTAATGAAAGTTTATATGCCAAATAATTTACTAAAAATGATGCCCTTAATAAATCTGTGATAACATTACAAAATCATTGTAGAAATCATTGTATAATTTGTTGCATTACAATAACAGAAAACAATCATGCATTCAAAACTTCCGGAAACAGCAACCACCATATTCACGATCATGAGCCAGCTGTCTGCCGAACACAAAGCCATCAATTTAGGCCGGGTTTTCCCGATTTTGAAATGAATGAGGAATTGATACAAAGGGTTTGCGCCTCCATGAAACAGGGCAACAACCAATATGTTCATATGAATGGCTTATTGCAGTTGCGGATTTCCATTGCGGAAAAAACAAAACACTTATATGACGCTTCTATTGATTCCGAAACACAAATAACCATAACGCCAGGCGGTACATACGCCATATATTCTGCTCTAACATCGATACTGCAGCCGGGTGATGAAGTGATTGTGTTTGAACCGGCTTATGATTCTTATATCCCCAACATAGAAATAAACCAGGCAAAAGCAATAAGAATATCATTGCCGTTCCCGGATTTTAATATTCCCTGGAGTGAAGTAAAAAACAAAATAAATCACAAAACAAAAGCGCTGATCATTAATTCCCCAAACAACCCTACAGGTAGCATTTTATAAAACAAGACATAGAACAGTTGCGAAAAAATAGTTCAACAGAGAAACCTGTATATAATAAGTGATGAAGTGTACGAGCACATCATTTTTAATGAGCGCCGGCATGAAAGTATGCTGCGTTATCCCGATCTTTTAGAAAGAAGTTTTGTTTGTTTTTCTTTTGGTAAAAACTATAACTGCACCGGCTGGAAGATAGGATATTGCGTAGCTGCGCCCGCATTAATGACAGAGTTTAGAAAGGTGCACCAGTTCAATAGTTTTTCCTGCAACAGTTTTGTACAATTTGCATTGGCAGATTTTATTACACGAAAAGAAACATACAATAACCTCGGGTCTTTTTTACAGCAGAAGAAAGAATTTTTTGAAAATGAAATGTTGAAAACCGGGTTTGAACCATTGCCTTCCCATGGCAGCTATTTTCAATGTTACAGCTATAAAAACATAAGCAGAAAAAATGAAAAAGATTTTGCCATTGAACTAACAAAAAAATATGGTGTAGCCACCATTCCGCTCAGCAGTTTTTACAAAGATAGTGACGACCATAATGTACTGCGATTCTGTTTTGCAAAGAAAAATGAAACATTGGCAGAGGCCGCGCAAAGACTAACAAGTGTTCATTAATGCTTTGTCGCAAACCTTTATTCAGCTTGCATCTTAGCGTATCTTTGTACAATGACCTTTGACCAGATTTCAGAAAGCATACGAGTATATAAAGAACGTGGACTAAAGTTATTTACCACATCTTCTTTCCAAACCCACAGCATTGTTTTACTGCACATGTTAAGTAGAATTGATAATTCTATACCAGTGTATTTTGTACATACAGGTTATCATTTTCCTGAAACACTTAATTACAGGGATAACATATCAACCCTATTCGGACTAAACATTAAAAACGTGTATTCTTCAACAGCTAAAATAAATCAGCGCGACCCCAATGGCAAACTACTCTTTGCCAGCGATCCCGATTACTGTTGTCACTTAAATAAAGTAGCTCCGCTAGAACCTGTGCTGGCGGAATATGACGTTTGGATAAACGGTGTGCGTGCAGATCAAAGCGCAACACGCAAAAATTTTAAGGTTGAAGAAAAGTCGAAATTCGGTACGCTACGTTTTCATCCTATGCTCGACTGGAACAGCAAAATGATCTATGCATATTTAAAAGATCTAATAACATTCCGAAA
>CAWDYB010000008.1:0-167059 GCA_963806425.1 uncultured Bacteroidota bacterium
GTTCCATATAAGAATATGCAACTACATTCGCAGAAGCACCGATGGGAGTTATATTGCCACCCACGTCCACACCCATTGCCAACGACCAGACCATCATCGAGAGCGGCGGTGTACCGGGCAGTGCTGCCAGATCTTTGAGTACGAACGTCATTGCCAAAGCAAGTGGCACATTATCCAAAATTCCGCTGGCGAGGCCTGGTCCCCAGTGCAGGGCCATGATCAAGGCATTCGAATTGGATGCAGTCGCTAATGCCAATGATTCTGCGAGTGTTTCGAAGAGATGAACCTTTCCAACCTGCCGATCATCATGAACAAACCTGCAAAGAATAGGATGCTTTCCCCATCCACGCTTAGAAGGATCTTCTGCGTTGGTTATCATGCAGTGCGATCAACGCGATGCCAGCCGGAATCAAGCGGATACAGCGGCATTGATCGGCAAACCTGTCAGATGGCTTAATGGAAGATGGAATATCAACAAGATCACTGCCATGCTGAAACCGGTCAAGCCAACGCGGGTAAGATGGAGATGCAGCGGTTCGCTGTGAAGCTCATCGATCTTTTCGATCATTTCCGGAGTCACAGCAATATGCGCTGCCTTCAATGACTTGCGGTTTATTAGATAAAAATACAATGTGAGTATTATTGAGCCAACAATTGCGATCGGTCCCGTATTGGTGGCAAAATCTGAAAAGCTGAACCCTGATGTTGTCCCTAAAATAACGTTGGGCGGGTCTCCCACCAATGTGGCAGCGCCGCCAGTGTTGGCGGCACATACTTCTGCGATCACGAGCGGGATGGGATCGATCTTGAGCAATGTGCAAAGCTGTAGAGTCAGCGCTGCCAGGAACAACATTACTGTAATGCTATCCATGAATGCGGCCAGGAAAGCGGCCAACAGGATCAAGATAATGAATAATGGCACAGGGTGATAATTCGACCTTGCGCAGAGAGGTCATCGCCAGCCAGGTAAAGAACCCTGCTTTGACCAAAATTGCAACCAGCGTAAACATGCCTGCCACCAAACCAAGTGTTTCCCAACTGATAAAAGCCAACGCTTCTGACGGGGTCAGTACGCCAAACAAGATCAACAAAGCACCGCCCAACAACGCCACCCAATGGCGTGGGAACTTTTCGCTTGCGATCGCGATGTATGCCAGTACAAAAATGATGATAGCAAATGCCAAGTGATATCTCTCTCTTAGGAAGGTGTACAACTGTTTTATTAACAGCCTTTATTGTACAAATTCAGGGTCATATGCCTATTACCCCTTTGGAGAGTATTAAGTGTCTGAATAAGTAACGGGTAATAAACATTGGCTGAATTTACCAATATCTATTACCCGTTTGAGTACCTTACTTTTTTTCTGCGGATTAGACTGTTATGTGATTACTGCTTTATCAACAACAATCACTGCATGTTTTGAAGTATCTTTTTTATTTTTTCTTGCTGTCGATATCGTCCTGATAAGTCAAAGCATCAGCACCGCGTTCCCCAGTTCGAATGCGTACGACCTCTTCGACGGGATAGATAAAAATCAATCCATCGCCCGGACTGCCTGTTTGGGCAGCCTGCAAAATTGCCTGAACTGTCTTTTCGACATTGTGGTCACTGAGAACAATATTGAATTGATACTTGGGCAGCAGATCAATGCTGTAATCGCCTGCGCGCCCTGAGAGAGAAATGCCTCCCTGACGTCCATGCCCACGGACCTCAAACACATTGAGCCCGATAATTCCGATCTTGCGCAGGGCGTCCTTTACGTCATTGAACTTGTCTTCCCGAATGATGGCCTCTATTTTTTTAGTCATTTTAATACCTCTCCATATTCAGATTTAAGTTAGGCGTACGCCTGTTCGCCATGTTCGCTCATATCGAGCCCGACTTCCTCTTCCTTCTCGGAAACACGCAGCCCCATGACCTTGTCCAGGATTTTGGCAATTACGAAAGTCATACCGAAAGCAAAGACAATGGATACCACCGTGGCGGTAAGTTGTATGAGGAGTTGGTTTGGGTTTCCATAGAACAGACCATCAAAACCAGCTGAATTGACCGTTGTGGTCGCGAACAAGCCGGTTGCCAGCGCGCCCCAGGTTCCACCCATGCCATGGCAGGCCCAAACATCCAATGATTCATCGAGGTTGCGTTTCTGGCGGAAACGGATGGCATAATAACTGATCGGAGCTGCCACAGCGCCAATAACGATCGCTGAAAGCGGAGTAACATAGCCGGCCGCTGGCGTAATTGCCACCAAACCAACAACCGCACCGGTGACAATACCGAGCACACTCGGTTTATGATCCAGCCAACTCAGGAACATCCAGACCAGGCCCGCAGCTGCAGCTGCAGTATTTGTAGTGAGGATGGCATTCATGGCAAGGCCATTGGCTGCCAAAGCACTACCACCATTGAAGCCAAACCAGCCCATCCACAACAAACCTGCGCCCAAAATGCTGTAGGGAATGTTATGCGGTTCAAAGGGCCGGGAGCCAAATCCCTTGCGGGCGCCGATCACAATGGCAAATGCCAGCGCAGAGAACCCTGCCGTAATGTGCACGACCGTCCCACCAGCGAAGTCAAGTGCGCCCATGTTGCGCAAAATGCCGCCTACGGCCCACACCCAATGCGCGACTGGGTCATAAACAAACGTAGCCCAGAGCAGGCTGAAAACCAAAAACGTCTTAAAGCGCACACGTTCAACAAATGGCACCGGTGATGAGCGCGGGGGTGATAATCGCGAACATCATCTGGAAACCTGCAAAGGCTGTGTGCGGGATCGTGGCTGCGTAATCCGTGTTGGGTTCGGCACCCACACCAGCGAAACCGAGGAAATCCAGCCCACCGATCAGACCCATAAAATCCGTGCCAAACGCAAGGGTGTATCCAATGAGGATCCATTGAATACTCAGCACGGCCATCATAATAAAGCTTAAATTCAGTGTGGAAAGAATATTCTTGCGACGCACCATCCCACCATAGAAAAACCCAAGTGCGGGGGTCATCATCAACACCAGGGCTGTCGCAACCATCACCCAGGCTGTGTCTCCTGCATTTATCTGATCCATAATGTTATATCATCTCCTTTGTAAAATAATACGAATGGGTAGTATCCATGGGTCATATTTTAATAAAATGGAGGGAAATCACCATTACCCCTATGGAGCATTTTGTACAGACAATCGCCAAATGGGTGATATTCTGATCCAAAATTTGTCACCCAAATGGAGCATTCGCGCAGAAAAGCTGTGACATTCTGAGCGATAGCGAAGGATCTCGCTCAGAATGTCACGCTTTAAGAAGGTAGTACCAAAGGCCTATGGAATCAGAAAATGATTTTCTTATACTTATTCTTGAGCAGGGAATTTTATTCATCTATGTTTAGGAGGAACATACAATGGCGAAGAAGATTCAAGCATGGGCCGCGTACGGCCCGAAGATCATCTTAGGCGACCCCATCACCCCCAGGGACATCATCGACAATATCGTAGCGGCTACCAACCAAAGCAAGGGATCGGTGCTGGCGGTGCTCGCTGAATTGGATGTACAGACCGAAGCAGGCTTGAAGGCCGGGCGCATTGTGCAGCTGCCGAACGGCACGCACTTTGAGCCCATCGGCAAGAAGGACGGCTCGGTGGATATCGGCGTACGGGTAAGCCCCGAACTCGATAAGAAGGTCAACGCGGAATTCCGCGGCAAGTGGGCGAACTCTCAGAACATCGGCAAGGCCGAGGCAGATATCATCGCCCAGTGGAACGAAGCCCACCCGGACGATCTGATCCCAACTGACTGACATTTCCCCTCCCTGCTCGCTGTAGGCGGAGGCGGCCAGATTCCCCATCTGGCCGCCTCTCTTTGGGTTTGTTAGCTTAACTCGGGAGTTTCTTGGCTTAATTCGGAAGTTTGTTGGCTTAACTTGAAAGTTTCCTGGCTTAACTTCCGAGTTTGTTGGCTTAACCGCCCCCACCCGTCCTCCCCCAAATACGACATGGAGTACATACAAAAAAATTTATCCTTTTCGTTGTCGTATTTGGGGGAGGTGCCGAAGGCGGAGGGGGTCGGTATGGGTGTCTCCACACTTTGAGGGTTTAAAAACAGAGACAACCCGTTATAAAGGTTGCCTCTTCATCAAAACTTATTATTCTTCCTTACATCGACTTCGCTTCGTAGACCCGCACACTGCCGATCATCGGGCAGGCTTTGGCGATTTTTTCTGCTTCGTCCAGGTCCTTCGCATTGATGACGGTGTAACCCGTCAACGAGTCCTTTCCCAGCGGCAGTTCCTTTGTCCCAGCTGCGGAGATCTCTCTTCCATCGCCCAGTGGACTGCCGGGGTCGACCATCTTGTCTCCGATGGAGGCGAACCATTTGCTCCAGCCTTCCATCACTTCAGGCGTGGGGGTCTCATATCCGTAGTGAAAAATTACAAATTTCTGAAGCACTGAACTGAACGAAGTAAGGTAACAGTAAAAGTTATGTATTGCTAGTGTGTTTCATAATACTTTTGTTTATTATAATTAATTACATAGGTCAGGCAATCCACAACTATTGTCTTGGTTATTTGTGTCGCACCTGTTTCTATAATTTTCACAATCGACAAATTGTGTATGCTTATTTTTTACGATGTTGGCGACAGAAGGATTCATCACAGTTTGAAAAAATGTTGCCGCTCGTTGAACTATATAACTATATACAGGAGGAGCACTTGTTGCACCTGTACCAAAATCATCATCAAAGGGGCTTTCATCCTCTTTTACCCCATGACCCATTGTTGTATCTATGTAAATTTCTGTATAAACACCAACGCTTTTTAGGAAGCAGTAAATTTGTTTTGCACCAAAACGGTATTCATCCGGTGAAGTATTTTATATATCGTGATGCAATTTCTTCTTCCACTATTCGCTTTTCTTTTCCAAATTGTTTTTGAGAGTGCTCAATGATGTGTTGTTTGTACGATGTTGTGTATGTAGGTATAGGAAGTGTATCTGCACTAAAAGGCTTTGATGTTGCACCCTTTCGTCCCGCCGGGTTCTCCGCAAGGGAACCCGGCATTCTTCCTTCGTCGCAAATTCTCCTTACTCAATGACTTTGTGCGCAGGCAAGGGATATTGCGACACTATAAACCAAAACCCCATAAATGAAAATTTCATAATCTTAGAAACACGCTTGTCATAAAACCATCGCCGAAATCGATGGTGTTTAATTTCCTTTTTCCACAGAGTGTATTCCGATAATCCATGCTCAATAGTATGGCGAACCATGAACGGAGCGTCGCCGGAAAAAGCCCAATAGAGGGCGATTGTTGGTTACATAAAGAACAGCTTGGAAATCCTAAGCTTGATATTTAGTAGTGCAGGCAGTTCCGTGCCTTTTGCTTCCCGCAATGATACGGTTTTACATGAACGCATTTAATCCCGTTACATCCATTCCGGTTATCAAAAATGAATATCGTGTGTGCCTTCATAAGTAATTACACTTTCCAGGTTCATCATGTGGCGCATAATACTGTATTCGCCGGTTATGCCCATGCCGCCTAACATTTGGCGTGCATCCCGGCCAATATTTGCAGCAATTTCGCAACTGTTTCTTTTTGCCATCGATATTTGTGCAGGTGTTGCCCGGCCTTCATTCATAAGGGTCCTAAGCGCCAAACCAGTAATTGCGCTTTTGTTATTTCGGTAATCATTTCAGCCAGCTTTTTTTGCTGCAACTGAAAACCACCAATTGGTCTGTCAAACTGTACTCGTTCTTTGCTGTATCGCAATGCGGTATCATAACAATCCATGGCTGCACCTAATGCACCCCAGGCTATTCCATAACGCGCCTTGCTTAGACAACCCAGCGGACCTTTTAAACCTTTAATATTTGGAAATAAATTTTCTTTCGGCACCTTCACATTATCAAATACCAGCTCGCCTGTTGCGCTTGCACGAAGGCTCCATTTACCATGCGTGGTTGGTGTGGTAAAACCTTCCATGCCACGTTCAACTATCAAACCTCTTATGTCGCCCTGCTCATCTTTTGCCCATACAACAGCTACCTGCGCAAAAGGTGCATTACTGATCCACATTTTTGCACCATTCAAAATAACATGATCACCTGCATCTTTAAAATTTGTAAGCATGCCGGCAGGGTTGCTGCCATGGTCGGGTTCGGTTAATCCGAAACAGCCCAGCCATTCGCCACTGGCAAGTTTTGGCAGGTACTTTCGTTTTTGTTCTTCACTTCCATAAGCATATATCGGAAACATTACCAGGCTGCCCTGCACAGAGGCTGTAGATCGCACGCCACTGTCGCCACGTTCCAGCTCCTGCATCATAAGACCATAGCTTATATAGTCAAGACCTCCGCCACCGTATTCTACCGGTATTGTAGGTCCAAAACATCCGATGTCGCCCAGTTGCTTTACAATGTGTTCAGGAAACTCTGCACGTTGCGCATACTCTTCAATAATGGGTGAAATTTCTTTTTTTACATAATTGCGCACACTGTCGCGAACCAGTTTGTGTTCTTCGGTTAATAGTTCATCAACTAAAAAATAATCAGGAGATTGAAAAAGATCTGTTCTGGCAGCCATACTTATCAGTTTAAATTTTTTTTATGTCTCCGGCAATGGATCAAAAATCAGGCATCCGTTGCGTCGCACACTTCAGGGTTCTGTAATCGCCCCAAGCTTTATAATAACCCGCGCAAAATTAACAGGCGTTAGTTATACTTCCATTTAATTCATGAGTTATTTAACAAGGCGTAGCCTATTAATCATTCAATACGGAAGAGATTATTTGCCCGAATTGCCAGATGTCTTTAAAACTGTTATACAAGGGTACAGGTGCAACGCGAATAACATTTGGTTCGCGCCAGTCTGCTATAACGCCTTTATTTGTGAGTTTGTCAAAAATCTCCTTGCCTCTTTTTAGCATTAACATAGAAACCTGGCAGCCTCTTTCATTTTCATTCCTGGGTGTTATTATTTCTATTATTTTTTCTTGTTGTGAATTGTTTATTTCATCTAAAATTTTAAACAAAAATTCGCCGAGCAATTTTCTTTTTGCATGCAAATTTTCAATCCCCGCTTCTTCAAACATTAATAAAGATGCTTTGTGTGCAGCCAGTAATAAAATAGGCGCATTACTTAACTGCCATCCCTCAGCCGTGGGTATAGGCTCAAAACCCTTATCCATTTTAAACCTCGTTTCCTTGGTATATCCCCACCAACCTGCAAAACGATTAAGGCTTTTATCACCTACATGTTTTTCGTGCAGGTAAATACCTGAAATGCCACCGGGGCTTGAGTTTAAATATTTATAACTGCACCAGCATGCAAAGTCAACATTCCAATCATGCAAATGCAAAGCAACATTGCCTGCAGCATGTGCAAGGTCGAACCCTGCATAAGCGCCGGCTTTATGTGCCGCTTCTGTAATTCGTTGCATGTTAAATAACTGCCCGGTGTAATAATTTATGCCGCCAAACAACACAAGGGCAACACACTCCTTATTTTTTTCGATCACCTCAATAATGTCTTCTGTACGCAGATTTTTTTCGCCGGGGCGGGGTTCCACTTCTATAATAACTTCAGATGGATTTAGTCCGTGATGTTTTACATGCGTTTCAAAAGCGTATTGGTCTGATGGAAAAGCTTTAGCCTCACATATTATTTTAAAACGTTGCTTATTGGGCCTGTAAAAAGTAACCATCAATAAATGCAGGTTAACAGTAAGCTGGTTCATGACTACTACTTCATGCGGCAGGCAACCAACTATTTTAGTAAGTGGATGTGCGAGGCTTTCGTGATAAGTTGTCCATGGATCATCACCCTCAAAATGCCCATCCACACCCCGCTTTGCCCAGTCGTCTAAAACATCCTGAATATATTTTGCCGTTGTTTTTGGCTGTAAACCCAGTGAATTGCCCGTAAAATAAATTACATCGTTACCGTTATGTTGCGGAAAATAAAATTGTTGCCTGTAACGTGCCAGGGGGTCTGATGCATCCAGTGCTTCGGCTTGTTGCAGCGAATTGATTGGGTTCATTTTATGAATTATTATTATCAGATAGAACCTGTTCTGCCGCCATCTACAGGTATACTCACACCATTAACATAGGATGCAGCAGGTGAAGCAAGAAACGCGGCAACGGCGGCTATTTCCGAAGCTTCTCCAAATCGCTTCAAGGGGGTTTCTTCCTGCATGGATCTTACAACTTCGTGTATGCTTACCTGGTTTTTATCTGCTATAGTTTTTATCAGACTCGTTAGCCTGCCTGTTTTTGTAAACCCGGGTAAAACATTATTTACAGTAATGTTATATTCTCCCAGTTCATTAGCCATACTCTTTGCCCATGATGCTACTGCCCCACGAATTGTATTGGAAACCCCGAGATTTTTTAAAGGTATTTTTACCGAGGTTGAAATAATATTTATAATTCGACCATAACCTTCTTTTTGCATTGAAGAGATTACAGCCTGCGCTAGAATATGATTAACTACCAGGTGTTGATTGAATGCGTTGATAAATGCACTTTCTTCAGCATCAATAATTGGCCCGGCAGCTGGCCCGCCTGTGTTATTTATGAGAATGTGAACTGTATGTTTTTGCATAAAACCATTTATGATATGCTTCACTTCTTCCGGTTTGCTGAAGTCTGCAACAAGGTAACTGTGCAATTGCTGTTGGCTAATGTCTAATTGTTCGATTGCTTTTTTAAGCGATGATTCATTCCTTGCCATTAATACACAATTAGCACCAAGTAATGCGAGTTCAATAGCGCAGGCCAAGCCAATTCCCTGCGTGCTTCCGCAAATAATAGCTGTTTTATTTAATAATGATAATTGCATAATTTCTTTCAGTTTTTTAACCGGGCAATTTCTCCAGGTATGTTTTCATTTCATGCTGGTATTGCATGGCAATCGCAGCAGATTCTTGAGCAAAATTTTCTTTGTTACCCGCATATATTATTGCCCTGCTTGCATTAACCAACAGCCCGCAATCTTTGTTCATGCCATATGTTGAAACTTGCTGCAGGCTGCCTCCCTGGAAGCCAACACCAGGTATAAGTAAAAAATGTTCAGGTATAATGTTGCGTATGTTGGTTAGCTCCGACGCTTGCGTGGCACCTATAACAAACATCAGGTTATTAGGCGTGCCCCAGGATGCTACGGTTCGCAAAACTTTTTCATATAATAGTTCATCACCACATTTTTGCAATTCGAAGTTTTTGGCTCCCGGGTTGCTGGTCAGCCCGAGAACAATAGTAAACTTATTCTCATATTCAAGAAAAGGGCGAATACTGTCTTCTCCCATATAAGGGGCAACGGTTACTGCATCGAATGGCAATGTTTCAAAAAAAGTTTTGGCATAATGCATACTCGTGTTGCCGATGTCTGCACGTTTTGCATCAGCAATTTTAAAATGTGTTTCAGGAATGTAATGAAGGGTTTTCTCCAGGGCTTCCCATCCTTTCATACCCTGAGATTCATAAAAGGCAGTATTGATTTTATAGCCAACACAATGTTCTTTGGTCGCATCTATTATCGCTTTATTAAAAATGTAAACACCTTCTTCCTCCTGTTGCAAATGCTTTGGTAAACGACGCACATCCGTATCTAAACCTACGCACAGGTATGATTTTTTTTCAAGTATGTGGTTAATAAGTTGTTGCCTGTTCATAACGTACAATTTAATTGAATAAATTTGGATAATCAGTTATGATGCCATCAACCCCTACGACAATCAATTCATTTATACGTTGCCTGTTGTTGATTGTCCATGGTATAACCTTTACCTTTTTATTATGGCATTGTTGTACCAGTTGTTTGGTAACAAGGCTTTCTGCCGGGCTATAAATGGTAGGATTAAAACCCAGCAGTTTAATTTGCTGATCGAAATCTTTTACATCAAAATCTTCTATCAACAAAGCAGTTTTAAATTCAGGATATTTTTTATGCAGGTATTGCAGGGTACGCATGTCGAACGATTGAATAATTACCTTTTGCGATATACCTTTCTGTAAAATCACACCCACAAGTAGATCAACAAATTGTTCAGGTTGTGGGTGGTAAAGGTTATCAGTTAGTGGTGAAGATTTCGTTTCTATATTATAATTAACAGGTGGCAAATTATGTAACTGAATATATAACTCAACGCTGTCAATAACATCCGCAAGACGTGGTTTTACCGCAGCCATTTTTTGTTGTTGAGGAAACCGTGCATGTGGTTTTACTCCCACATCGAATTGTTTTACCTCATCGTAGGTCATGCGGTAAATGTTCAATTCTTTTTGTTCGCTTTGGATAAGGGTATCTCCATTTAACCTGGTCGTAATTTCATGATTGAGGAAAGGTTCATGACTTAAAATAACCTGGTTATCTTTTGTAATCACTGCATCCATTTCAAGGGTTGTAACACCGAGGTCAATTGCTTTTAAAAAACCTTGTATGGTATTTTCCGGCATTAATCCGCGGCAACCCCGGTGACCCTGTACATCTAATTTTTCTGCGTGCATGTTTGCATCTTTCTGCCTATGAACGGCGCAACCGGTAAACAGCGTTAAACATAAAAGAGCATGTTTCATTCAGTATAATTATTGAAGATTATAAGGCAGGTAATTCTTCAAAAGTAAAAGCTTCCAATGGGTTGTCAAGCACTTTGAATTCTTTATAAATAGTATATGCTTCCATTTTATCGGCATCGTATTGATAGGATGCGATCTCTGTTATTTTATCAGAAGTTAATTCATCAAATATCCATTGATGGGCAAGTTCTTCTGTAAGTATGGTAGGCATTCTTTTTTTCTTGTTATGAATTTGTTCTACCAGCGAATTAGCCTTAGTGGTGATCACTGCGAATGAGTCTATCATTTCGCCTGTAGACTTATCTGTCCACGGCTGCCAGATTCCGGCAAGGAAAAAATACTCCCTGCTCTTTAGCTGAATGCAGTAGGGATAAGCTTTTTCTTTTTTTTCGCCCGGTGCCTTAAAATGCCGCCATTCAAAAAAGTGAGTAACCGGTATTAAACACCTGCGTTTTAAAGCTGCGTCTTTAAACAATTTACTGTGGAGCAATTTTTCGCTGGTGGCATTTAAAAGTGGTATGCCTTTCTTTCTCGAGGCAATTAATTCTTCGGTGTTTTTAATCCACCAGGGAATAAATTCCCAGTGCATGTTCACAACTTCAATATCCTCTCCTTTCCTTCTTATAACGGGAGCTTCACCATAATCAAATCCGCTTTTTAACGCCTGCAAAGCAGCAAGCGAGCCAAGTTCTTTTTCAATTTTTCTTAATTTAATCACTTGCCCACAATCGACCCTGTATCCCATAAAATTGCACATTCCTTTTTTTTATTAAGGTAATAAAAATGAACGGGGCAAAAGTTTATTAAGTTTTTGGAAAAACAAGGCCTGTTCAAATTTGTTATCTTACAATAAATAATAAAGAGTTGGAAACGCTTTCAATAAAAACAAGAATACAAATTAGCAGACTCATTGCTGAAGTTTTTGAAGCTATTGCAGACCCTGAAAAAATGAAGCATTATTTTATTTCACGCGGCAGCGGAAGAATGGAAGAGGGTAAGGTTGTAGAATGGTCATTCCCAGAGTTTGAAGGGTCTTTTCCTGTTCAAATTGGCAAGGTGCAAAAGCCCTCTTTTATTGGGTTTACATGGAAAAATGATTCCGGGAAAGAACTTACGGTTGAAATACATTTGGAAGAGAAGGGCACCGGCAGTACCCTGGTAACCGTTGAAGAAAAAAGTATGCCTAATAATGATGAAGGTATTCAGTGGCTGCAACAAAATACTGAGGGCTGGGCAAACTTCCTTGCCTTTTTAAAGGCATATGTTGAACATGGCATTAACCTTAGAATCGGCGCTTTTGATTTCCTGAAAGATAATAAGCAGTAACCATAAGGATTCTCACCAAAAAATCATTTAAATAAACTAACATATTTTCGCAACATGAATGAGATGTATGCTTTAATATGGATAGGCGTTTCCCTGCTATTCATAGCTTTTTTTACGGGCATTGAAATAGCATTCATAACAGCCAACCGTTTAAGCATTGAATTAAGAAAAAAGCAGGGTAAAAGAAGCGGTTTAATTCTCAGCCGTTTTATGGAAGAACCTTCCAGGTTTATTGGTGTTACACTTGTAGGGTTAAATATTTTTCTCGTTATTTATGGGTTGCAGTTTAGTGAGCTTATGCGCGTTTCTCTCTGGAACCCGCTAAACCTGCAAAACGAATATGTAAAGCTGGCCTTCAATACGGTGTTAAGTACTATCATCGTATTACTCATAGCCGAATTTCTGCCACGCGCAATATTCAGGGCGCGTAATGATGGTTTATTGAGTTTCTTCTCTCCCTTGTCAGATTTCTTTTACCGTATTTTTAGCCCGGTAGCATCTTTTTTTATTTCTATCAGTGAAAATGTTCTGAAGTACTTATTCAATGTAAAAGTAAAAGCACATGGCGAGCCTTTTACCAAGGTAGATCTTGAATATTTTTTTCAACAAACCAGGGAGCAGGACAGCAATGGCGGGCAGGAGATGAATTCCGAATTATTTGAGAATGCTCTTTCCCTCCCCAACATTAAAATAAGGCAATGCCTTGTTCCCCGTACAGAGATTGAAGCGGTAGATGTTAATTATCCTGTTTCTGAAGCCATTAAAAAATTTATTGAAACCCGCCTGAGCAAGATTGTTGTGTATAGCGGCAATATTGATAATATTCAGGGATACGTACACCAGCTTGATATGCTTAAGCGCCCAACGGAATTGCAATCCATTTTATTGCCGATTCCTGTTGTGCCCGAAACAATGAGCGCTACCGACCTTATGAATAAATTTACCAAGGAAAGAAAAAGCATTGCATGGGTAGTTGATGAATTTGGCGGAACGGCAGGCATTGTAACCATGGAAGATTTACTTGAAGAAATTTTTGGGGAAATTCTGGATGAATACGATACGGAAGAATTTGTAGAAAAGCAACTTTCTGAAACGGAGTATATTTTTTCAGGGAGGATGGAACTGGATTACCTGAATGAAAAATACGACCTCGATTTTCCTGAGAATGAATCTGAAACACTTTCCGGCTATATAATTAACGAACACGAAACCATACCTAAACTTAAGGAAAGGATTATTGTAGACAAATTTGAATTCGATATTCTAAACGTAAGTGATACGCGCATAGAGATGGTTAAGATGAAGCTTTTACGGTAAAAAGGTATTTTAATGCTTCCATTTATTAACCTTTTAATCTTTCAGCCCAATATACTAATCCGCTTAACTTTGCCACTCATTTTTTACTTCATTTAATGGCTAAAGGTTTTTTTGAAAGAAGAAGCAGTAAAAAGGCAGAGATGTCTTTCGTGGATCACCTGGAAGAATTGCGCTGGCACATAATACGATGCCTGATTGCGGTAGTTGTACTAGCAATAATTATTTTTCTCAATATTCAATGGGTGTTCGATAATATTATATCGGGCCCCATCAATCCAAATTTTGTAAGCTACAAGGCGCTTTGCGACTTCAGTCATTTTTTGCACCTGGGCGATACACTTTGCCTTCCCCCCATTAATATAAATATGCAAACCACCACGTTCGGTGGCCAGTTTTTCAGCAGTTTTACCATCGCTTTTATGGGTGGGTTTATTGGGGCTTTTCCTTATATTTTCTGGGAGGTATGGCGTTTTGTAAAACCTGCACTTAAAGAAAATGAAACAAAAAATACAAGGTTTATCATTTTTTGGGTTTCTTTTTTCTTTTTCCTGGGGGCGGCATTCGGATATTTTATTCTCGGGCCGTTTACATTTAATTTTCTTACCACATTCAATATTAGTTCCCTTAACCTGCTGGTAACCAAACCAACGCTAACCGATTACCTTGATAATCTCATTAACATTATTCTTGGGTGTGGTATAGCTTTCGAAATGCCGGTTTTAAGTTACCTGCTTACCAAAATCGGGTTAATAACACCGGGCTTTTTACGTAAATCGCGAAAGTATGCGGTGGTTATTATTTTAATTATCTCTGCTATAATTACCCCAAGCCCAGACTGGATCAGCCAGGCTATAGTTTTCATTCCGCTATTTACTTTGTATGAAATTGGGGTTATTATTTCTGCGCGGGTAGATAAGAGCCAGAAGAAAAAAGAAATAGAAGAATGGAGTTAACTTTGGCGCCGGCTTCTACCACAAATTTTAATCATGACAAACAGTAACGCCTTAACCCGATCCATCGCTATCGGTGGCGACCATGCAGGGTTCCAGTATAAATCAATATTGTCTGACTGGTTGAAAGAAAATGGGTATGATGTGAAAGATTTGGGAACCTATTCTGAAGACTCGGTGGATTATCCCGATTTTGCACATCCTGTTGCAGAAGCTGTTGAGAAAAACAATGTTCAATTTGGTGTTCTAATTTGCGGTACGGCAAATGGGGTGGCTATTACTGCCAACAAGCATCAGCAAATTCGTGCCGGCATAAGCTGGAATACAGAGGTAGCTAAATTGTTACGGCAACATAATGATGCGAATATTATTTGCATCCCGGCAAGGTTTGTTTCAAGCCAGCTTGCCATAGAGATGCTGCGCGAATTTTTAGTTACGCCATTTGAGGGTGGAAGGCACGGCAACAGGGTTAACAAAATGCAGTGTATGTAACTATAATTATTTCCTCCTTTCCATTAAATAATTAGAGGATATTTATCTGACATATTTGTAACTTAGTAGTGAAGCATAAACCCTGGTGTTTAAACACTTCATTGTTTGTGTTCTTGTTTTTAAACCAAAAATTTACCGCTATGAAAAAGTATTTACTTATGGTTGCATTACTAAGTTTTGTTGCCATTTCGTCCTTCGCTACCATTCATGTAATAAGAGTTACCAATTATCAATTCTCGCCTAAAACAGTCAATGCCAGGATAAACGATACGATCGTTTGGATATGGAAAGATGGTACGCATACCACCACATCCACGCAAATTCCACAAGGCGCTACTCCGTGGGATGCGCCAATAACCCAAACAAATAGAAGGTTTGGTATGATAGTTTCTGCAGCGGGTGTATATAATTATAAATGCAAACCACATGCATCTTCCGGGATGACGGGAAAAATTAATGTTTCCGCAGCCAAACCTGCAGCCGGCATGTACGGATTTTCTCTGGTGCCGCTTGCTGCAACAACTGAATTAAAATGGAATTCGAATTACGCATCAGGTATTAATTCTTTTGTAATAAAAAGAAGTCTTGATGGTGCCGGCTTTACAGAAATAGCACGCATTCAGCCTGCAGGTAAAATATATAGTTATGCAGACAAAAGCCCTGTTAAATCTAAATTTGTCTATTACATGGTAGAGGCTTTGTATATTGATGGAAGCACCCAGTATTCTGAAATTAAAATGGCAGAACGTGCTGCTTCAGCAAAACTTATTACTGCCATTAGTCCTAACCCTGTTACAAAGGCCGGGCACCTTATGCTTACATTTAATGCTGAAAAAGATGGTGAAATGACTGTAAAACTTTTCACAGCATCAGGTAGTATTTTAAAGCAGGCAAATATGCATGCAGTTAAAGGCGTTAATAGCGGCCATATACATTTTAATAATATTAAGCCAGGCACGTATTACATGCAATGTACACTTGGCAGTTTATCAGAAAAGCATACTGTTATATTCCAATAGTTTTATAAGAACATCCAAAAAGCCCCTGCACATATTCAGGGGTTTTTTATTCTTTCTGTAATATTATACGCATGAACATTAATTTATTAAAAAGGGTTACTATAATGTCTTATTTAATGTTTGTTGCGGCAAATATTTTTTCGCAGGAAACTTTATATGATTATATTTTATTTAGTAACAGCCGCATGCAGGGCAGTTATTTTTTTTCTAATGTTACAAGCACATCCCCATCCTATATTGTTCAGTACAATAAAAAATTACCCGTAAGCGAGCGGTCTTTCTTTACACCTGGCAATGCTTTGACACTTGAATATGTTAATGGCAATAAAGGATATTGGCAGGCGAATGTTTTTCGGCAGCAAATAAGGGGGCAGGATCATTTTAAAAATTTTGATGTTCTGTCTTTTTTTGTGCAGGATTATTCTGCGCAAAAAGGCAGCGGGCTTCCATCTGTTCAGCTCATTTTAAAAGACAGCACCTATTCTTTTCCTGTTCCATTTACTTTCCTGCAAAATAATACGTGGCAAAGAGTGATGATACCCGTCGATTCTTTTGGTATTTCAAGAGATACGGATCCTTCAAATATTATTGGTTTGGCGTTTAGTCAAAGAGGGGAGGATGGCAAAAAATATGCGCTGAATATTGATGATATAGAACTTGGTACGAGCGGGAATTATTCAATACCTGCCCTCCGTTCAAAAATATTGTCAGCAACGGGTTATGCAAGGCATGTAGATATTAAATGGGAACATTTAACTGATACGTCTGTTAAGTATGTAAAGATTTATCGGTCTGATGATAGCATCAATTATAAACCTGTAGGTGTTCAGCTTCCATTTATAAACCGCTATGCAGATTATACCGGTATAACAGGTAAAAAATTCTTTTATAAAATTTCATTGTTGAATAATGCATTTGAGGAATCGCCTTTATCTCCCTTCGCCACGGCTGCATTCACCCGTGAAATGAATGAAGATGAATTAACTGTTATGGTGCAGGAGGCAGCCTTCAGGTATTATTGGGAGGGAGCTGAAAAAATAAGCGGTCTTGCAAAGGAAAATATTCCCGGCAGGCAAAATATGATTGCAACCGGTGCATCCGGTTTTGGTATTCTCGCATTAATTGCGGGCACCGAAAATAATTTTATTACACGCCAACAGGCAACAGAAAGGTTTACCAGAATTGTTGATTTTTTACATAATGCAGAAACATTTCACGGCGCGTTTCCCCATTTTATTAATAGTGCAACAAAAAAGGCAGAACCATTTTTTGGGGCGAGGGATAATGGCGGCGACCTTGTAGAAACATCCTTTTTATTGCAGGGGCTTTTAGCTGCACGCGCCTATTTTTCCGGAAACAATACAGAAGAAACACACATAAGAAATACCATTACAGATATATGGCAACGTGTAGAGTGGAGCTGGTATAAACAATTTGCCGACAGCAAATATTTGTACTGGCACTGGTCTCCGGATAAAACCTGGATCATTAACCATAAACTTATCGGGTTTAACGAAGCAATGGTTACCTACCTGCTGGCAATCGCTTCACCAACCTATGCTATTGATGCAGGCATGTATTATTCCGGTTGGGCAAGCACCGATACCATTGCGCAGCAATACCGCGAAAACTGGGGGCAGACAAAGGATGGAAGCATGTATTATAATGGCAACACGTACTTCGGTCATAAACTCGATGTCGGGGTTTCTAATGGTGGTCCTTTATTCTTTACCCATTACGCATACCTCGGTTACGATCCGACAATGATCACTGATATGTACACCAATTATTTCACCAATAACCAGGCGATTGCAAAGATCAATCATGCCTATTGCGTTGATAATCCCCATCATTATGCAGGATATAGCGACAGTTGCTGGGGGCTTACCGCGAGTGATGGTCCTTATCATTACTCTGCCAACGAGCCGGTGCCCTGGCAGGACGAAGGAAAGATTGCACCTACTGGCGCAATCAGTTCCTTCCCGTATACACCAGCCGAATCACTGAAAGCCCTGAAAAATTATTATAACAATTATGGCTCTTTTTTATGGGGAGAGTATGGTTTCCGGGATGCCTTTAACCTTACTGATAACTGGTGTTCAGAAATTTATATGGGGCTTAACCAGGCACCTATGATGGTGATGATAGAAAATTACCGCACCGGGCTTTTATGGAAATTGTTTATGAGCGATGTAGATATTAAGGGTGGGCTGCAAAAATTGAATGCTGAAACTGCCCATAAAAATCCGGGTGAAAAACAGGGAAATCAGTAACTTTAAATGGCTAAAAAACTTCGTAATGAAACCCTTAATTCTGTTTGCCTTTGCAGCAATTATTCTTGCATCCTTTATAAATAAATCTTTCGATAATTCTTCAAAAAATTCCACTGAAGCCAGAAATGCTGAGTTAAATTATAAAACACGTTTTGCTGTTGGCTGCCAACCCGATCTTACCCAATTCGATTTTGCTGACAGTGCCAATTTTATTCCATTGTTAAGTGGCTGGGGGAATTACCGCATGCCCGTAACGGTGACCGACGACAGTGCGAACATGTATTTTCAGCAGGGTATAAATATGTTTTATGGTTTTCATGTTATTGAAGCTTTGGCTTCGTTTGAAAAAGCCATTCATTTCGATAAAAATTTTGCTATGGCTTACTGGGGTAAAGCATTAGCATACGGTCCTAACATTAATGACTTCGAATACAATACAACCCCCGAAGCCATGGAAGCTGTTAAACAGGCTATTGCATTAAGCACCAATTGTACACCGCTCGAAAAAGCTTTGATTGAGGCGCAGCAGGTAAGGTATTCTTCAGATACCACGGAAACACGTGCACACCTTAACCAGTTATATGCAGATGCCATGAAACAGGTACATCAAAAATTTCCCGAAAGCCCCGATGCAG
Organism: uncultured Bacteroidota bacterium; assembly: GCA_963806425.1. Taxonomy (GTDB): domain Bacteria; phylum Bacteroidota; class Bacteroidia; order Chitinophagales; family Chitinophagaceae; genus JBBRBB01. The sequence goes on from CAWDYB010000008.1 coordinate 18,580, forward strand.
CCAGTAATTACGCAGATGCGCTTATGTTGCAACATCCATGGGACTTATACGACAGAAATTATAAACCAAAAACATGGACGCCGGCTATCGTTGAGGTGCTTTATAAATTGGTTCACCAGTTTCCCGGCCACCCGGGTGCAAATCATTTGTACATACACGCGATAGAAGGTTCTGAGCATCCGGAAAAGGGATTAGAAGTTGCCAACAGGCTGGGGGCATTAATGCCGGGAGTGGCACACCTGGTGCATATGCCATCGCACATTTACATTCGTTCCGGGTATTATAAAGAAGGGGTTGATGTAAATGTAAATGCCGTTAAAGGGTTTGAAGATTATGCATCTAAATTTCCTGCCGTAAATAATAATATTTTTCTCTACCTCATGCACAACCTGCATATGGAAGCAAGCTGTGCAAATATGGATGCGCGGTATAAAGATGCCCTGCGAATATCAAATGAAGCAGCCAGTAGTTTTGATACAGCCTTTTTAAGCCTGCCGGGTTTGTATGGTGTTTTTTCGCAGAATGTTTATATGACACCCTTCTTAACGCAAATACGTTTTGGAAAATGGGATGAAATATTACAACAACCAGAAATACCCGAAAGGTTTGTATATGCACATTCTTTGTGGCATTATGGCCGGGGACTTGCATTTGCAAGAAAACACCAATTTGAAGAGGCACAAAAGGAGCTTATTTCATTCAGGAAAAATTTTGATAACCCCCAACTGCACGATCACCCTCCTGCATTCAATCCTGGTATTGCGCCTTTGCATGTAGCTGAAAAACTTTTGCAGGGAGTAATGGCACAGGAGCAGGGAAAAATTTCTTATTCAACCGACTTGTTTAAAGAAGCAATTATTTTAGAAGATGGAATGTTATATAACGAACCAAGAGACTGGCCGCACCCAGCCCGTCAATACCTTGGAAATGCATTACTGGTAAATGAAAGGTATGCAGAGGCCGAAAAAATTTTTCGTGAAGACCTTGAAATAAATCCTAATAATGGGTGGTCATTAACCGGGTTGTCTAATGCCCTGTCTTTGCAGGGCAAAAAAAGAGAAGCAGCAGGTATAAATGCGCAGGCAAAAAAAGCATTGGAAAGAACAGATGTGCAAATCACAGCATCTGTTTTTTAACCTGTTAATCATCGTTCATTCCGGGCGTCTTATGAATTTTGGAAACGCTGAAATGTAATGTTTGTTTTAGTTGTGCCTTGGTAACCTGCCCCATATTGCGGCAGCGTGTAAATTGCGGCTGGTTAAAGTGCTGCGCAAGTTCTTCCCTTAACTGTTGTATTTTTTCTGGTTTGGAAATGCTGTCGAATTGCATAATATCCAGCAATTCCTTCATGCGGTAACGGCTGCTTACCAAACGCACTGCCATCATTGTTCTTTCTTCTGCCTGGTATTGGGCAATACTTTCTTTGTCAAGATGATTCATAGCGAGATCAACATAAGCCTTATTGTCTTTAAAGAATTGAGGCAGGTACATATTCTTCTTTCCTTCATAACTCTGCTGGTCAAAGTCTATGGCGCGCATGCGGTATTGAAAGTCTTCAATATCGGGAGTTATGCTTACCACAAAATTGTAACTGCGCATATCGCCAAGCAGGCGAACAAAACACCGCTCATTAAACTTCACAAATTCTTTCGCGATTCTTATAACATTGGTCTCAGTATTTGACAAATGGGTTTTTATAAAATCATCCCCGGGAATGCCAGCAATATGCTCTTCGATCAAGGTGGTATAATGGGTATAAAACAGCATACGGTTGGGCGAAAGTAAGTGTTCAAATTCCAGCCCGTAAACCCGGCTGGCATCTGCCTGTTTTATATAATAATGGTCGTAGTTATCATTGAATTTATTTACAATTCGTATTCTGAAAGGCTGGCTGTTTCCAAAGCTGCAAAAGTCTATGCGCGCTACATCCAAATGATCAATAAAACTAAGATCGCCTTCCGTGCGCAGGGTGGCATACATCTTTATAAGACTTTGCCTAAGGTATTCCCAGTCGCGCAAATCGTAAGAAACGGTTTCCCACAAAGTATCCTTGCCCTGTTTGTCTTTTAGCGGACGGGCATAAGTAAAATGAAGTAGGTTATTGTAGGCAACGGGCAAGGGTATTTCCCTCCCATATTTTACAAGGTATTGCCGCAATGAACCATTTACCGAAAAAATTGGTTTTTTCTGTTGCGGGTGAGAAAGCTTTTCATTTTCGGTTTCCTGGGTTAGCATATCTACTGCATTTTTTAATCTTCTGATTCTTGTTTGTTACCATCTTCAAGCAAATTTAAATTTACTTCAGAGCCGGCAATACCTTCTACTGAACCGCGTATTTGTGCTGCGCTGAGAAGTACCCGTTCTAACTGTTTTTCTCTAGACTTCCAAAGTTTTTCCATGGCGTCGCGTTCTTTATGAATGCTCATTCGCATGTTAAGAAAACCTTCTCTTATTGCTTTCCATTGTTCATTGAATTCGTTGCCTGTAAGGTAATCGTATAACATGTGCATTTTATCCCCCTTCCCATCCTGGCTTTTTGTAATGGCAAATACTTTTTGTATGCTTGTTCGCAACACCATGGCTAAACTTGTAACCTCTGCAAACGTGCAGATATAAACCCCGTCTTTCTCGCCGAAACGTTGCATGTCTTTAGGTAAAACCTGGGTTACAATAACTGCAATATCAGCACCGGTTGAACGCATGTCGTGTTTTAATTTTTCTATCCAGTCAGGTGAAAAGGTTGCTGTTCTTTTGCTTTCATAAATTATTTTTCCGCACTCATTACCAAAAGGGTTGCAAACTGTTTGAATACAGTCTGCGCCACGAACACCTTTACCTACCGGTACAATTTTATCGAAAGGAAAGGTTTGGTGTAAAATGTTTTCTAATGCAAGTTCCTGCACCTCGCCCTGTAACTGCATGCTGCCCTGTTCGGCCTTTCTGCGCATCTCCTCTGCAAGCTTTTTCTGGTCTTCCAGCTGCTTGTCTTTCTCTGCCATTTTAAGGCTGAATTCGTTTTGTAACTGTTGCACTTTTTGCTCTTCAATGCGCCTTATTTCTGCCACCATTTTTACGCGCTCTTCATTAATTCTTTTCTGCGCGGTAATTTCCATTTCTTCTTCTTTTGTTTTAAAAGCCTGCTCTTTCTGCAGAAATTCGAGTTCTTTTCTTCGGGCTTCTTTTAATTTTTCTTCTTTTTCTAATTCAGATTGTTTTAATAATTGTAACTGGTTTTCATAATCTGAGCTGATGCTTTTTCTAAGCCTTAATTGCAAATCGGCCTCCAGTTGTTTTTTTTCTTCCTTCAACCTAAGTTCTATTTCTGCATCTTTAGCCTGCAACAATTTTTGCATTTGCCTTTCTTTTGCATTAAACTCTTCTTCTTTTTTTGCCTGCCAGTCTTTGGCTTTAGCATTCAATTCTTTTTGCACTTCATCCCTGAAGGCATCTGTAGGTTGAAATTCGTAATGGCATTTGGGGCATGTTATTAATCCGGGCATATATAAATTTTTTAAGGATAATACTAATGTAATAAAAAACCCTCCTTAAAAGCAGGAAGGTTTTTATGTGCGGAAGAGGAGATTCGAACTCCCACACCCTTTCGGGCGCTACCACCTCAAAGTAGTGCGTCTACCAGTTTCGCCACCTCCGCAGGAGGGTGCAAATTTAATTGAAAAAAGACATTGGAAAGGGTCGATATCAACCTTTATTTAATTCAATACGAAACGTTGTTCCTTTCTGTGGTTCACTGGCATGAACATACAATGTTCCCTTATGATATTGCTCAATAATTCTTTTGCTAAGGGTTAATCCCAAACCCCAGCCACGCTTTTTGGTGGTAAAACCCGGGTTAAATACTTTTTGAATATTCGATTTAGAGATGCCTTTGCCGGAATCAACAACATCTACCAAAATTTTGGTGGGGGTTTCGTTTAAATTAATGACCAGCACCCCATGCCCTTCCATGGCATCAAGCGCATTTTTTATAAGATTCTCTATAACCCAGTCAAAAAGCGGTGGCGAGATCATCGCCGGCATAAAAGTTTGGTTATTGGCATTAACTTCAAATCTTACTTTTCCTGCACGTTTCTGCATATAATCTACCATAGTTATTACCTGCTCAACGAGGTTGGTTTCTTCAAGTTTTGGCGTACTTCCTATTTTGCCGAACCTGTCTGTAATTAGTTCCAGCCTATTTACATCTTTATCCATTTCTGCAGCTATTGGTTCTGCGGCTGTTGTTTCTTTCAATACCTCTATCCATCCTTTTAAACTGCTTACCGGCGTGCCTAACTGATGGGCTGTTTCTTTGGCCATGCCTGCCCATAATTGATTTTGCGTGCTGATATAAGCTGTGCGTTGCGAACTGATGATTACAATTAGAAAAAGGGCCACTAAAATAAGCTGAACAATCGGGTAGTACCTTACCTCCTGCTGAAGCACACTTTTTCCGTAATAGTATTTGTTGGCCTGGTATGGGTTTTCGCTTAAAACCAGAATTATTGGTTTGTGCAGGTTCTTAAATTCTTCCAGTTTGTTTCGAAGGTAGCCGGGATCTTTTTTTATTTTATTGGTGTCGATATTAAGATAGTTGCTGGTAATGCTATCTTTCTCATTGGTTTCGATAATAGGTATATCAGTGTTTTCGCTGGAGATTTTTGCGGCAAGGTCAAAGTTTGCCTGTTCTGTAGCATTCATAATGTTTTTTTGTGCATCAACCCATAGCTCCACTTTTTCTTTTTCTTCAACGGCAATTTTATCTGCGAGGTATTGAGAATAGAAAATTGTTCCGGTAACAATTACAAGCGCAAAAACAAAAAGTAAGGTTTTTCCATTAAGCCAGCTTTGTAACATATTGTAAAGTAAAAAATGTTAGGGGTGTTTAAAAAATAAAAAAATCCCGGAGGAAAAACCGGGATCTTTTATTTAAGATATGAATTTACAGCCTATCCGAATAAACCACCTTTTTTCAGAGATTTTACACTCTCTCCAATAAGGTAGCCATTTTGATAGATCTGAATTTTATAGTTGCCTTCCTGGTATTTGCCGCCTTCTGGTTTCCAGTCGAAACTCACCGGTGTTCTTTTACCCTGCTCATAATTTAATTCTAATTTGTTGGTGAACACTTTTTCGCCATAATCCCTTGTAATAAATGTACCACTACCATTTTCGGGTATGGTAATAGGCTTGCCATCCGGTGCATAAACAATTACATAAATTTCTTTGGTGCCACTTGGTGCAATGCGGTTTTCATCCAGCACAAAAGAAATACGAAACACATCCACACGCTTCGCAGTTGAAGTGGTTTTTTCTTTTCCGCCACCTTTCACATCAATACTGGAAATATTTATGTTTGATGCGTGTAGGGTAGAACCTACATCTTCAACATGTGCCTTCTCGGCCTGGGTAACAGCAAGATTTTCTTCTACCAGTCTTTTTTGGGTTGATAGTGTATCACGTTCAGCTGTAATTACCTGGTTTGTAGTGGTAAGTTCCTGGTTTTCTGCTTTTAATTGTTCTACCTGGGTTAAGAGGTCATTTATTTTGCCATTCAGTTGGGCAATCATGCTTCTCGCTTTGGTAAGGTCTGCATTTTTCTTACCAAGTTCACTTTTAATGTTGGCTTTAAGGTTATCAATTTCTGTTTTTCTTTCAGCCAGTTCTCCCTGCAATTCTGCGGTGGTTCCGGTAAGCGAATCCATGCGCGCCAATGCTTCGTTATACTCTTGCTGAACAGCGTTTTTGCTGCTGTCTGCCGAAGTAAATTGTGTTTGATATTGGGTTAATGTTTCGCTTGTTTTACTTTTGTCATAAATAAGGTAAGCCCATGTTGCCAGTAATGCAACGGCTAGAACTCCTATTATGATCTTTCTGTTATCATTTGGGTTATTTGAGGATGGCTGTTTTACAGCAGACGGATTTGTTGAATAACTCATATAGGTTTTATTTTAATTAAAAAAGATGTAAAAATTATATTTTGAGTAATACTGCTTCTTTATTCGACCTGTTTTTAATTGATATAGAAACAGTGCCTTATTACGAGAATTATTTAAGCTTACCGGAGACATGGAAAACCCTTTGGCTCGACAAAATCACCAAAACAATGCCAGAAACCATTCCACCCGAAGAAAGCTATTTGCAACGGGCGGGGATACTTGCAGAATTTGGCAAAATAGTATGTATATCAACAGGATATTTTTACAATGATGAGAATAACCGGTTAAGTTTAAAGGTTAAAAGCATTTGCAGCGAGGATGAGCCAACCCTGCTTAAAGCCTTTTTAGAGGTAATGGAAAGGCTATACCGGCATAACCGAAACTTTCAGTTTGCCGGGCACAACATCAGGGAATTTGATATTCCATATATCTGCCGCAGGCTATTAATTAATAATATTTCCTTGCCACATTACCTGTATTTGCATGGAGCCAAACCCTGGGAGGTGCGCATGCTGGACACTCTGCAATACTGGAAGTTCGGCGATTACAAAAATTATATATCCCTAAACCTTCTTGCAAATGTTTTGCAGGTGCCAACTTCTAAAACCGATATGGATGGCAGCATGGTCAGGCAGGTTTTTTATGAAGAAAAAGACCTAAAAAGAATATCGGCATATTGCGAACGGGATGTAATTGTGGTTGGTAATGTTATTCTGCGTTTCAATAATCTTCCATTACTCAGTGAAGAAAACATAAAAGTTGTGTAACACACCTTGTAAAGAATTAAAATGGCAGCAGAAAAAATTATCAGCGACTGGAAGAATAAGATCTTTAAACCTATTTACTGGCTCGAAGGCGATGAGCCATTTTTTATAGACCAGGTTATACATTTTGCCGAATCAAATTTGCTTTCACCCGAAGAAGCTTCGTTTAACCTGCATATATTTTATGGAAAAGATGCTGACTGGACTGCAGTAATAAACACCTGTAAAAGCTACCCAATGTTTGGAGACAAACAGGTGGTTATTTTAAAAGAAGCCCAGTTGCTGAGGGATATTGATAAGCTTGAAAGCTATGTTGACAAGCCTTTAACTTCAACCATTTTTATTGTTGCCTATAAAGACAAAAAACTTGATGGAAGAAGCAAAATGGCAAAAGCCATTAAAAAGCACGGTTATTTTAATAGTGAAAAAATTAAAGACTATCAACTGGAGGAATGGGCGCAGGGAATGATAAAAATGCATGGGTTAACTATTAACAGGGATGCACTAAAACTGCTTACTGTGCACATTGGAAACGATCTTTCGCGCATAGTTAATGAAGTAGAGAAGTTATCATTAAACCTAAATAAGCGTAAGAATATTACCGAAAACGATATTGAAAACTATGTGGGAATAAGTAAAGAGTACAATGTTTTTGAATTACAGAATGCCCTTTCAGTAAAAGATCTTGCCAAGGCAATAAACATCATCCAGTATTTCAATGCCAACCCTAAAGCCGCTCCAATACAAATGATCTTGCCTGCATTATATAGTTACTTCAGTAAAATTTATTCAATTTATGCCCTGCCGGATAACAGTTTAAAAACAGTAAGCAGTTTATTTAATAACAGCGAAGGTGTTGCCAAATATGCACTGGAAACCTACCGTATGTATGGCTATGGCGGGGCAGAAAAAGTTCTGCTGTTATTGCACCAATATAATTTGAGAAGCATAGGTGTGCATGACGGGAATACCGAAGACGGTGAATTGCTGAAAGAGCTTGCCGTAAAAATTATTCACGGTTAGTTGCGTGTATAAAATAATTAAGCGATTGTTGTTTATCACCCTCCATCTGCTGTATCAGTTCTTCAATAGTATCAAACTTAACTTCTTTGCGTAAAAAGCGGTGAACGAACACCTGCATTTGTTTACCGTAAATATCATCATCAAAATTAAAAATATGCACTTCAATAGTGCGTGTGTTGCCTCCCACGGTAGGTCTTAAGCCTATGCTCATTACAGCCTGGAGGCGTTTGTGATAACCTTTATTTTCATTATCAATAATTGCAGCTTCTACTACGTAAATGCCATTAGCAGGTATAAGTTTTTCCTTGCTTTCAACATACAGGTTTGCTGTGGGATAACCCAATTGCCTGCCAAGTTTTTCGCCATGCACTACTTCTCCTTCGAAAAAATAGGTATAGCCTAAGTAAGCGTTAGCCGTTTCAACTTCACCTTTCAATAATGCTTCTCTAATTTGTGTTGAGCTGATGGTTACGCTGTTAAGAATTTTTTCGGGTATCTCAAGTATTTTAAAATTTAGTTTTTGTGCATACTCTTCAAGTAAATGATAATCGCCCTGCCTGTTTTTACCAAAGCGGTGATCATACCCAATGATAATGGTGTGCGGGTGAAACTTTTGAAACAAAAAATGCTGAATGTATTCTTCGGGCGACTGGTTAGAGAACCATTCGTTAAAGGGAACAACTACTAAATAATGAATGCCCGTTTTTTCAAGCAGAAATATTTTTTCACGACAGGGTGTTTAAAACAAATAATTCTTTTCCCGATTGTACAACTTTTCGCGGGTGTGGATGAAAAGTTATAATTACCGTTTCGCCATCATTTTTAGCAGCCTCCTGCTTTAGCTGGTCAATAATTTTCTGGTGCCCAAGATGTACGCCATCAAAAGTGCCTATGGTTATAATGGCGTTTTTAAAATGAGGAAGTTCATCAATATTATGGTGCACCTGCATAAAGTGCACAAATCTAAGGTATAGCAGGTTATGGTATAAAGTGGATGGGCGTTTAAGTAGGGGTAATTGTACATTTGTGTTTTTTTATAATCTTAACTGCGAATGGATATTTATTCAAAAAGAGGTGTTAGCGCGCAAAAAGAAGAGGTGCATGCCGCGATAAAAAACCTGGATGCCGGATTATACCCGCATGCTTTCTGCAAAATATTTCCCGATTATTTAACGGGAAACGACGAATGGGTAAATATTATGCATGCAGATGGTGCAGGTACCAAAAGTATTTTGGCCTATTTATACTGGAAAGAAACCGGTGATCTAAATGTTTGGACAGGCATTGCACAGGATGCTGTTGTAATGAATCTTGATGACCTCTTGTGTGCTGGTGTGTACGATAATATTTTATTTTCATCTACCATAGACCGGAATAAAAACCTAATTCCAGGCGAAGTGCTTGAAAAGATCATTTCAGGAACACAGGAGTTCTTTAATTTTTTAAAAGAACATAACATACAAGTAAATTACCTGGGCGGCGAAACGGCCGATGTCGGTGATGTGGTAAGAACCATAGCCGTTAATGGAACCATGATGGCCAGGTGGCCCAGGGCAAAGCTTATAACCAACGAAAAAATTGCGCCCGGAAATGTAATTGTTGGCTTTGCCAGTTTCGGTAAAGCAACTTATGAAAATGCCTACAACAGCGGCATTGGCAGCAATGGGCTAACAAGTGCAAGGCATGATGTCTTGAATAAATTTTATGCTGAAAATTTTCCTGAAACTTTTGAACCTGCCTTGCCTCATGATGTAGTGTATGTTGGTAAACACCGCCTTACCGATGCAGTAAGCAATAAAACAAAAACACTGGAAAATATTGGAAAATTAATTCTGTCGCCCACACGCACTTATGCTCCCTTAATGGTGGTTTTATTAAAGGAATACTTTGATGCAATTAACGGTATTATACATTGCAGCGGTGGCGGACAAACCAAGTGTCTAAAATATTTGCCGGGAAACATGCGCATAATAAAAGATAATTTATTTGAAGCACCTGAGATCTTCACATTAATTCAACAGGGAAGCGGAGCGGATGATAAAGAAATGTACCAGGTATTTAACATGGGGCACAGGTTAGAAGTTTTTACAGATGAAGCCTCAGCAAAAAATATGATCGGTACTGCAGCTAAATTTAATATAGATGCCCAAATTATAGGTCGTGTTGAAGAAAGTGAAATCACTGAACTAAAATTAAAGGCAAAGGGAAAGTGGATAGAATATGTACACAACAAATAAACCCGGTTAATTCATTTGTACAATTACCACTTTATATTTCTTCCCGGTTACAAGAATTTTTGGCCGGAGCAGGTGTAACAATTCGCCGGCTCCGAAAAAGCCTGCAGCAATACCCAGCCGCTTTGTATTGGCTTCATCAAATGCAGGCTGTTTATTTATGAGTGCATTTGCAAGGTTTAGAAAAATGTAACCTCCGCTTCCGATTTTAAAAAGCGCGCCATTTTTAACGTATTCGAATGGGGCGGTTTTTCTTGGTAAACCATAAATATTGCCCGCAGCAATTTTATTTATTGGTAACCAAACTGTATCAACATACATCAGGCCATTGGGATGGCCGGCTCGCCTGGTATAAAATTGTTTTATGGTAATAGTATCATTTTTTATTGAATGAATATAACCGCTTAATGGTGTGTTTTTATCTTTAAATAATGTAATAAAAGAGCCTGTAAAATACTTGTCAATAGTTCTTTCATTTTTTTTAAAAACAAGAAAATCCTGGGCAGAACAATTACCTGCCAAATAGAAAAGAAGAAGTAAAGACACCCAAATTTTCATGCGGTAAATTATGCCATTACCTTTATAATTATAATAATTACGTGTAGAACAACATGCCAATTATAAGTGCAATGCCAAACAAAATTAAAATAATGCCTGAGATGCGGTTAATCAGATGAATGTTGTGCGGAGTAAGTTTCTCCCTTATTTTATTTGCCAGTAAAACTTTGGTTGTGTCTGCCGTTAAAACAAAAAGCAGGCAGGTAACGAATACAATAAAACGGTATTGCTCGGGAAAGGCCTGCCCTTTAGAATCGGCAATAATGGTAGCAGAAGCGGCAACCCAAAAGAGAAATGCACCGGGGTTAAGAATGTTCATGAAAAAACCAGAAAAGAAAATTCCTATAAGATCTCTTTTTCTAAAGGTTTTTATTTTTACCGTTCCATCAGTAGCAGTGAATACTTTTCTGAAAAAGATATTATACACACCCATGGCGATTAAAAATCCGCTGCCTGTTATTCCAATAATTTTTTCATGTTCCATTGCCTGCGAAAAAACGCCTGTAAATATGTTTACAAGCAAAACAAGGGTTATGTCGCTTGCTGACACACCTGCAACAAAAGCATAACCACCGCGATGGCCATTGTTTATACTCTGTTTAATTATTGAAAATATTACCGGGCCAACTGCTATGCTCAACAATAATCCAAGTGTAATTCCTTTTACAATGGGTGCAATCATTACTTACGAAAATACTATATAGTTATAACCGCTACGGGGAAAAATTATCGCCGGGTTTGAAAGATATTACTGAACCAACTGGGTTTTAACAAATGCTTTCCAGTCGTCGAGCATTTTGCCTTTTAAAACGCGGGGAAATTTATGTTGCCCGCCCACTTTTTTCACAGACTGCATAAACTGTAAAAATTGGTCTTCAGAAAGCACATCGAGGTAAATATTTTTTAATGCGGTTTTTCGTTCAACAGCGTAGTCGTCATTTATTTCTTTAAGGTGGCGGTCTATAGATGCCAGTAACGCTTCAGAATTTACATGGTCATTACTGGCGACATACCAGTGATGGGAGAACAGGGAACCATGTGGTTCGGCGGCAACCGTAAACTCAGATATTCCAATATTCAATTCCTGTGAGGCAACCTGAATGGCTTTGTTCATATTGTCTACACTTAAATGTTCGCCTACCACATTTAAAAAATGCTTTGTTCTGCCGGTAATAATTATTTCGCACTTCTCTTTATCAGTAAAACGAATGGTATCGCCTATTAAATAGCGCCAGGCACCGGCGTTGGTGCTAATAACAAGGGCGTAATCTTTTCCTTCTTCCACCTCATGAATCATTAAAACTTTTGGTTTGGCAACCACATTTCCATTCGCGTCAAAATTCTCGCCGTTAAATGGAATGAACTCCATAAAAATGTGTTCATTGGTTACCAGACGCATGCCATTGGCATTTTGCTTTTCCTGGTATGCAATAAATCCTTCGCTGCTTAAATAGGTTTCTATATAGGTAAGTGGTTTGCCCAATAATCTTTCAAATCTTTTTTTATATGGTTGAAAACTTACTCCACCATGTACGAAAATGGTAAGGTTGGGCCATATATCGTGAATGTTATTGAGCTTATAGCGGTCAATGATCATTTCCATGCACATCTGCACCCAGGCGGGTACACCAACTATAAAACCTATATCCCATTCCGGAGCTTTAAGAACAATTTCTTCAAGCTTTTTATTCCAGTCTTTTTCTTTTGCAATTTTTTTACCTGGCCTGTAAAACGGCTGAAACCAGAAAGGAGATTTTTTTACGGTAATGCCACTTAGGTCACCGGAATAATAGTCGCCCTCTTTTTCGAGGGATGTGCTTCCGCTTAATGTTAGCCACCCTTTACCCGCTGTGCTAAATGGCACATTGTCGTAGTTTCTCAGGGTTAATAACTGCTTAATCATTACCACCTTATTGCCTTTAAGCATATCGTCGGTAATGGGCAGGTATTTGCTTGCAGCTTCGCTGGTGCCGCTGCTTAAAGCATAGTATTTTATTTTTCCGGGCCAACAAACATCAGCGCGGCCCTCGAGGGTTTTGTGCCACCATTCCTTATAAAGAGAATTGTAATCGTACAGAGGAACCAGATCCTGAAACTTTTTACCGGCATGTTTGCTCATCAATATCTCATCAAACCTGTACTTCTGGCCAAAGTCAGTAAACCTGGCCCTGTGCAGTAACTTACGAAGCACACGAAGCTGCTGCCTTCGAAAATCGTTTTGAGGCAGGCCTAACGTTTTAAGAACTGAATGGGGAAGGTTTAAATCGAATATCGACATTCAATAGAAATGTATTTAAAAGTACAAAACTAAATTTAAATGCAGCAAAACAATGCTTTCAATATGTTATATATAAAATGCTGTGCCAGTGTTAAATCATTACACATCCCGCCAGCTGGTTATTGGGGCTGCCCACTATGCTTCCCGAGCCTGCAGCATGCCATTGAAATAAGGCTGCCTCAGGGTTTTTTTCTACGAATTGTATGGTTTCTGTATAACTTAATTCGCAAGTGCAAAAAATAACCTCGGTTTTACTGTTAACCTTTGGGAAAATGATGTTATTATACACCACAAACTTTTTTTGATTTCGCTTTAAAATTTCTGATGCACTTAAACAGTCTGTATCTTTTTTACCAAACAAAATGGCAGGCACAACGTTTGCCTGCAATTCCTTGTTTTTAAATCTTCGTTTAACTTTAGAAGCTGCGCTGCCTCCGGTAATGGCTGCTTTTAAAAACATACCAGAAACCAGCTTACCTCTGTAATGTTTATTAACAAAAATGCGCATGGCGTTATAGAAATGATGCAGGTATTTTTTACTGTTATACGCACTTTCTCCTTTAAAATGAACTATTGTTTGCGTGCCGAGGTAATAATTTTTATATCCTGCTTTTTTAATTCTGTAACTAAGGTCTATATCTTCCCCATACATAAAAAAATCTTCATCAAAACCATCCACACTTAAAAGAAGATCCCTTTTTGCCATCATAAATGCACCTACCAGCACATCCACTTCCGAATTACGGTTTTCATGAAAATGACCAAGCGCATATTCATTAAAAATAGAAGATTTAGGAAACAGCGCAGCCATGCCTGAAAGTTTAAAAAAAGAGGCGAGGGGCGAAGGAAGACTTCGCTTGCTTTCCGGTAAAAACTTTCCGCTGCCATCAATTAGTTTAACGCCAACGGCACCGGCTTGTTTGTTTGTTTCAAGAAATCGTATACACTCCGATAAAACCTTTTCCGCAATAATGGTATCCGGGTTAAGAAATAAAACATATTTTCCTTTTGCAATTTTTAATGCCTGGTTATTGGCTTTGCCATAGCCCATATTATGGGGGTTTGCCACAAAGTGAACAAATGGAAAAAGTGGCGGCAAATAATTAAGACTTTCATCCGTTGAATTGTTATCTACCACTATCACTTCTGCATCAATTTCTTTAATAGCGGCTTTCACTGAATGAAGGCATTGCTCCAGAAAATATTTTACATTATAATTTACAATGATGACAGAAAGCTGCAATTCGTACTATTTAATGGCGAAATACGTAAATTTTGTTTACAGATGCTACATAGGTCATAAACAGTTAGTGCTCCCCGGCCTCTTGTAATTATCCATATTCACTTTCAACCCTATCTTTGAACATGCTTAAACAAACAATGATTACTGCAGCCATGGAGGCATCAAAAATTTTATTGGAATACTCCGGCACAGATTATAAAATAAGTAATAAAGAAGGAATTAATAATATGGTTACGGAAGTTGATCACAAAAGTGAGGCAGTGATCATAAAAGTTATTAAAGACCATTTCCCAGGCCACCAGATATTAAGCGAGGAAATAGGAGAGTTGATTCAGGATTCCCAGTATAAATGGATTATAGACCCTATTGATGGTACCATTAATTATGCGCACGGCATACCTATATGCTGTATAAGCATAGGCCTGGAAGTTAATGGCAAATTGAAAATGGGTGTTATTTACAACCCGTTTATAAATGAATTTTTCTTTGCAGAGAAAGGCGAAGGCTCCACTCTGAACGATAAGAAAATTTTGGTAAGCAAAGAAGATCAGCTTATTAAAAGCTGCCTGGTTACAGGGTTTCCCTATTCGTACATAGATAATCCTAATGGCCCCTTACAGGTGTTTGAAAAATTTATAAGAAAAGGCATTCCCGTTCGCAGGTTCGGCAGTGCCGCAGTTGATATGTGCTGGGTTGCCTGCGGCAGGTTTGATGGTTTTTACGAGCACAAATTAAATGCGTGGGATAGTGCGGCGGGTGTTGTAATTATTCAAGAAGCCGGCGGAAGGGTTACCGATCTCAATGGCGATGAATTCGACCATTATCAGCCCGGTATTGTTGCATCAAACGGTTTGATACATGATGCATTGGTTGATGTAGTAATGGGCGGACAAATACAAATGGATTAACATGAGTAACGAAAGAACAGAAATAGCCGAGTTGGGTGAATTTGGATTAATAGACCACCTCACCAAAAATTTCGAGATACAAAATGCGTCAACCATACTTGCTGTCGGCGATGATGCTGCAGTTATAGACCATTTTGGAAAGCAAACAGTAATTACTACAGACCTGCTGATAGAAAATGTGCATTTTGATTTAATGTACACACCACTCAAACACCTTGGTTATAAAAGCGTAATAGTTAACCTGAGCGATGTGTATGCGATGAATGCGACCCCT
Organism: uncultured Bacteroidota bacterium; assembly: GCA_963806425.1. Lineage (GTDB taxonomy): Bacteria > Bacteroidota > Bacteroidia > Chitinophagales > Chitinophagaceae > JBBRBB01. The sequence goes on from CAWDYB010000008.1 coordinate 33,798, forward strand.
ACACAAATAACCGTAAGCATAGGTATTAGTAATCGCATAAGCCTCGAAGCATTCAATGAATTTTATGAAGGCGTGTATGCAGCATGCCAACGCTATAATGTGGACTTGGCAGGTGGCGACACATCAACCTCACAAAAGGGTTTTATTATTTCGGTAACAGCGGTTGGTGAAGTTGTTGCAGAAAAATTCGTGCAACGCAGTACAGCTAATGTTGGCGACCTTATATGCGTTTCGGGAGATCTTGGCGGGGCATTTCTTGGTTTAACATTACTTGAAAGAGAAAAGAAAATTTATCTTGAAAGCCCCGGTGTACAACCTGACCTGGAAGGCGAAGATTATATTGTTGGAAGGTTATTAAAACCAGAAGCAAAAAAAGAAATCATCGAGTTTTTTGAGGAGCAGAAAATAATTCCGACCTCCATGATGGATATTAGTGACGGGTTAAGCAGCGACATACTGCACATTTGCACACAAAGCGATTTGGGATGTATGTTGTATGAAGATAAACTGCCCATTGAAGAAGATACACGGCAGGCAGCCTTTAAATTTGGAATGGACCCAACCGTATGTGCATTAAATGGCGGCGAAGATTACGAGCTTTTATTTACCCTTAAGCAGGAAGACCATGAAAAGATAAAAGGTAATGATCAAATAACAATTATAGGATACATGACTGATATGGAAAAGGGGTATAAAATTTATACGAAGGGTGGTAATACCCTAGAGATTAAAGCACAGGGATGGAACGCTTTTCAGCAGTAAAGTCTTACGGAAAAACCAAAAGCATTTTTTGGGTGCTCTGTAGTTTACTATTTGTTTTCACCTCTTGTCGTTCGTATAAATCATTTGAGCATAAAGCCACTGAAAAATTATCGCCTGCTACCATGCAGGCAGACATGCGGTTGCTTAAAGAGTTATTAGAAAATAACCACCCTGCGTACACATGGTACACCTCAAAAGACAGCCTTGACTTATATTATGCGCAGGCATATGACCGTCTGTACGATTCACTTACTATAAAACAATTTAAAAATAACATTGCATGGTATGTAAGTAAAATAAAATGCGGGCATACATCAGTGCGGTCCCCATCTTATTATCAAAAGTTCTCTGAAAACACACGCCACCCATACCTTCCCTTATTCTTAAAAGCCTGGGGCGATTCTCTCGTGGTTATTTACGCGGTGAAAAATATTGACAGCATATTTCCGCGGGGTTCTATTATTCATTCCATTAATGGATGGTCTTCTGCTGCCCTGCTTGATTCTATGAGGCAGTTTATAAGTGGCGATGGCTTTTCAAACAATTTAAAAGATCAGTTAATAAGTTTCGGTTTTCCCTTTGCATATCGAAATGCATTTGATACATCAAAAAGTTATTTAATTGAATTTTCAAACACGCTGGGCGAACGCAAAGAAAAACTGGTATTGAATTACAGGCCGGATTCATCAGCCAAACAAAAAACATCGGCCGCTAAAAAACAGCCATACCCACAAAAGCGGCAAAAACATTTGCAATCTGTAAGATACTTTACAATTGATACTTCTGCAGCTACAGCATACCTTAAGCTTACAGCATTTGAGGCCAGCCGCATGCGATCTTTTTATAAGCAATTTTTTAAAACTGTAAGGGAACTGGAGGTGCACAAATATAATAATTGACCTGCGCGAAAATGGCGGCGGAAATATTGACCTTAGCAATTCCTTATTACGTTATCTTAAAAAAGATCCTTTCACCTTTGCAGATTCTGTTTCTGCTGTAAGACGCAATTTTTATAAGGGAAGGTTTATACATCCCGGCTGGTTTTACAGTGCTGTCATGTTTTTTACATCATCAAAAAAAAGTGACGGGCGATTTCATTTTTCGGCTTTAGAAAATCATAACATCACGCCTAAAAAACATTATCATTTTGATGGGAATATTTATGTAGTTCAGGGTGGTTTTACCTTTTCGGCTGCAGCCTCACTGGTATCGCATTTAAAAGATCAGCAAAACGTTACGTTAGTAGGTGAGGAAACCGGCGGTGGTTATTATGGTAATTCAGCGGTGCATATTCCTGTAATAAAACTGCCGCGGACAAAAGTAAAGATTTCATTACCGCTGTACAAAATTGTAATGGACAGCACCAGACAAAAAACAGGTAAAGGTATTATGCCGGATGTTTTCGTTGGTCCATCGGTTAAGGCAATTAAAGCAGGTGTTGATGCTAAAATGGAGAAAGTGAAAGCGTTAATACAGGAACAAAACTAATTTACCATCTTTCAGTGGAAGCATCATCAGTGAATGGCGGCTGTTGCATATTTTTTTTGCGGGTTTGTATTTTTTCAACCTGCCGTTCCACAATCATGTTGGCAATTATTTTTGCTGCATCTTCATTCTTGTGTTTAGATAGTGTATCCTTTAATTTTTTTTCATGCACGTCTACACTGTATAGTAAATGAACCAGGGAAGAAAAATCTGTGTTAATGAGGTGGCTGATATGCTCCGTTAATTGTTGCAGAAAAAGTGGGTCATTTAAATTTTCCGGTAATAATTCCGGTGCAAATAATTTGATGATATTTTCATTTTCTTCCATTTTTACGCAGCACTTTTAATATTCATCATGCACACCAAAATCATTCTTTCTATTCTTCCATTTTCCTTTTAGAAAATCAGGAATTTGTTGCAGTGTTCCACCTTCTTTAATTGATGTTTCACTTAGTGGTGTTATAGCATACCACGTGGCAAGATCATAAACATCCATGGGAAAAGGCTTGTTTCTTTTAATACACTCAATAAAAGCATTGTCAACGAAAAAATCCATGCCGCCATGCCCTGCACCCTCTGCTTCATTTGCATATTTTTTCCATAAAGGGTGGTCAAATTCCTCCAGGTATTTTTCAGAATTTTCCCATGTATGTTTTGGACTTTTGTCTTCAAAATAAATCATTCCATCCCTGGGGCCGCCGGCATAAAAATCCTGCCAGATGCCGTTGGTTCCCTGAACGCGAAAGCCCAGGTTATAAGGTCTTGGTGAAGAAGTGTCATGCGTTAATAAAATGGTTTCGCCATTGGCGCATTGTATCTGCGTATTTACAATATCACCTTCTCTGAAATTTACTTTTGCATTGGGATGATCGTTACCACCTTTTGGGTGATTTACGATATACCTGTGCAAACCCCGCGATTTTGTTGCCACAGATGATAATGCGGTAAGCCTGTTGCCACGGTTTATGTCTATCATCATAGCCACTGGCCCAAGACCATGCGTTGGATATAATTCTGCGTTTCTGCTTACATAATGATTGGTGCGCCATTGTGCTTCGCTAAAACCTTTTTCGCCGAATTCAACACCATTATCGTATGCAGAAATGCCATCATTAAAAAGTACTTCCCGCAGGTCGTGTTCATACCCGCCCTGTACATGCAGCACTTCGCCGAACATACCTTTTTGCACCATGTTCAGCACAGCCATTATATCTCTGCGGTAACATACATTTTCCATAACCATAATGGGTGTACGCGTTTTTTCATAAGTGTTTACATATTGCCAGCAATCATCCAGCTTCATGGCTCCGCAAACCTCCAGCGCCGTGGCTTTGCCTGCATTCATGGCTGCTACGGCATGTTCTAAATGCCATTCCCATGGTGAGCTTATGAACACTGCATCAATATCATCACGTTTCAATAAATTCTTATAATCATAATTCCCATTGCCAAATTCTATTGCTGCCTTTTTGCCATATTGTGTAATTAATTTCTGTGCAGCATCCATCATTCTTTTGCTGGGATCAGCCATCGCAATAATTTCAACGTCTGACCGCTTAAGCATTTCTTCAAGGTGAGACTGCCCACGAAGACCTACGGCAATAAATCCCAAACGAACAACAGATTTTTTTTCTGTTGCAAAACTTTTAAAGGGCATGTTCAATGCCGATAATCCCATTGTACCGATGGCTGTATTGCGAATAAAATGTCTCCTGCTTTTATCTTGTTTCATGTTTGCTCTTTATGTAAACAAGATAATTATTTTAAAAAAGCAGCGTGTATTTATTTAAGAATTTGTTTTTCTTTTTTAGGCCGAATAAATGTTCTTAATAATACAGGTAATAACAGCAGGTTGGTAATGGTGCCTGTTATTAGTGTTAATGAAGTAAGCCAGCCAAGTGCACGGGTACCGCCAAAATCGCTGAAGCAAAATATAATAAAGCCCGCCACTAAAACAACAGAGGTGTATATGATACTTATGCCGGTATGGCGAATAGTTTGAGAAAGGGTGTCGTCGACAGAATTATTGTATTCTTTTAATTGTTGCCTGTAATTGATTAGAAAACGAATGGTAACATCAATAACTATTCCCAAAGCAACGCTAAAGATCAATACTGTAGAGGGTTTTAGCGGAATATTGGCCCAACCCATAACACCTGCTGTAATAATCAGGGGGATAGCGTTTGGTATTAACGAGCACAATACTATTCTAAAAGAACGGAAGAGATAAATCATGCATATGGCAATAAACAAAAAGGCCCAAAAAATGCTTTCTTTTAAACCATTTATAATGTAGGTTACGCCCTCTAAAAAAGTAATACTGCTGCCGGTAAATGTTATTTTATATGCAGAAGTGTCAAATGATTCTGCAGCCACAGAATCTATGTCTTTTAAAAATGCAGGTAATGCTGCACTGCCAATATCTTTCATATTCACGCTAATGCGCGCCACTTGTGAATTACTATCAATAAAACTTTGCAGCATACTGTTAAGCGCTGATTTGGAAGTGTCTGATTTATCAGCCTTAAGATATTTGCTCATTAGCGGAAAATCGAATTCTGTAGGAACGCTATAATTTAAACTATCTCCATCATAGTATGCCTGGTGTGCAAATTTCAATCCTTCAACAAACGATAGCGGCTTTGCTGTTTCAGGGCGCTGCGCCAGGTAGGCTGAGAATGCATCAATTCCATTTATGCCCTCCGTATTTTTTGTAAGCCCTTTTTTCTTTTTCGAATCAACCACAATTTCCAAAGGCATTATGCCACCGAAATTTGTTTCAAACCATTTTAAATCTGTATATATTTTTTCTTTTGCAGGCAGGTCATCAACAATGAAAGCTTCACTGTTTAGCCTGGAAAATCCTGCAATAGAAATGATGAGCACAATGGCTGTAACCCCATACACCCAACGGCTTTTATTAAATGCCCAGTGATGTATTTTTTCTAAAAGGTTATGTAGGAATTTTGAATCAAGGTATTTCATCTGCCTTTTTGTAGGGGCAGGTAAGTAACTTAATGATGCCGGAATAAATATTGCGGAAATTATAAATAACAAAAGAATATTAATACCCGCAACCAAACCAAACTCTTTCAGCAATTCGCTGCTTGTCAGGTAAAACACACCAAAGCCAATGGCAGCAGCAATGTTGCAAAATAACGTTACCACGCTCATGCGGCTGATCATGGTTAGGATAGCCTCTTTCTTATCGCTGGTTTCCCTGAAAGACATGTGGTATTTATTCAAAAAATAAATACAATTAGGCACACCGATAACTACAATTAATGGTGGAATAAGCGCAGTTAAGATAGTTATATTATAACCGAACATCACCATGGTTCCCAGGCTCCAAACCACACCAATGCCCACTACCAGCAAACTCATTAATGTGTTATAAAAAGACCGGAAAAAAAGTAACAGGCTTATGGCCGATAAAATAAATGAACCTATTAAAAAATAATTCATTTCATCTGCCAGCCGGTTTGCAACAGAGGTTCTAATAAAAGGTAATCCACTTATATAAACTTCCTGTTTTGTTTTTTCTTTAAAGGTTTTAAGCTGCTCATTTATATTATTAATAAGCGTTGTTCGCGCCTTGCTGTTGATCATATCCCGGTTCACCTTTACAGCCATCAAATAAGCATGTTTTTCCGGGTTGTACAACAAACCTTTATAAAAAGGTAAATTGTTGAATTCGGATATGGAAGAATCGAATGTTGTACTGGAGGTGTAAGGCAAATTAAAAATTCTTTTTGCCTGCAATCTTTCTGAAGAATCATTTTTAAGCAGGTCGGATGCTTCTGTTACACTTAGTATGCCCTCAACACCATTAACCTGTTTCAATTGTTTTTGAAGGTCGTAGTATGCATTAAAAAAATCTATTGAAAAAAAACTATCTGTCTGAACGCCAATTACCACGGTATTTCCATCGTCGCCAAACTTATTTTTAAAGTTCATAAAGTCTATGTACCGGGCATTGGTCGCGGGAATAGCCTTAGCAAATTCATAGCTTAATTCAACCTTGGTTGCAAGAAATCCCATTACGGCTGTAATGGCAATCAGTATTAATAATAATAACAACCGGAACTTTAAAATAAACCGCGCAAATTGGTACCACATAACAGTCTGTTGATTTTATAACGGGTGAAAGGTATGTAAAGAATAGACCCTTAAAATAAGTATGCCGCGGGAAAATTTAAATAACAAACCTCAGGCATATTCGAATGCCGATAAAAAGGATAAGTAATTACCCTAAATGAAGGAAAAATGTAGAAGCTTACCCTTAATTAACCTTAGCCCTGAATGCTCCTTTGTAAATAGGTACACTGGCACCCAGGGCATCTTTGGCGGTCCCATTAAAAGTGCCGGTCATTTCTTTGGTCGAGGAATCGTAGCTGTGAATAGTAATGTTTGTTATATCTGGAAGTGTGGTAGAATCGGCATTGTAAATAACATCTCCATCGGAATAGAATAAAAAATTATTATCTGTATTTGTTGGGTAAGTGCCTGGTGTAATGGTGTTTGTTGGGAATACAATAAAGATGAGTATGGTAGAATCAGCACCGGAAACTACCGGTCCATCAATGGAAAGGCGGGGCAAAACACTTGTATCAAAAACAGAGCTGGTAACAAAACCCTTATAAAACTTAGAATCGCCGGTAAAGCGCCAGGTGTTCATACCAAGGTTTGCCGTATCAATAATATTTGTGGAATCTGTGCCGAGGCCGGTACCTGTACTATCCTGAACATCTACAGTAAAAGTGCAAATGCTTGTATCAAAAACTACGGTAAATGTAGTGGGTATAGGGAGAATTGGTGTACCGATTGGCTTTAGATTTACGATATTAAGGCCTGTTGAGGCAAAGAAACCAGAGTCTGCAAACATGAAACCATTTTGCTGATCTGTAGAGATGGTATAAGAACCTGCAGTTGTTACATTAACCTGTATCTGAACATATGCAGTATCGCTACCCGGGGTAATGCCATTGTAAAAAGTGCCTGCAACCGAATCGGGCAGGCAGTTGCCAAGTGTGTCTTTTAAGGAACCAACAGCATCAATAATCGGATTGCTACCTGTTTCTAGACTTACTTCTTTGTTGCACGCCGGTAAAACCAATAACCATAAAACTGATGTAACTAATATTAGGGAAACGATTCTTTTCATGTAATAACTTTTAAAATCCTTTTCTGCAAAAAAGTCATAACGCTTTGCAGCAACTTAAAATTGTTTAATTAATTGTATAATGGTTTGATTTGGCTAAGTAATGCGAATTTTAATTTTTTATTTTACCCACCATGTTGGCGGGAACAACCCATTCATCAAATTCTTCAGGGGTTACATAACCCAGTTTAACGGCCATTTCTTTTAAGGTTGTTCCTTCTTTATGCGCCTTTTGTGCAATTTCTGCTGCTTTATAATAACCAATTTTTGTGTTAAGTGCGGTTACCAGCATTAAACTATTATCTACATGCTTTTTTATGTTTGCTTCAATAGGTTCAATACCAACAGCACATTTATCATTAAAGATAACACATCCATCACCGATCAGGCGTGCAGCTATGTAAAAAGTTAAAGATCATTACAGGTTTAAAAACATTCAGTTCAAAATGGCCTGTTGCACCACCGATATTTATTGCTACATCATTACCCAAAACCTGGGCTGCAATCATGGTGAGCGCTTCGCATTGTGTGGGGTTTACTTTGCCCGGCATTATGGAAGAGCCCGGCTCATTATCGGGAATAAATATTTCGCCAATACCGCTTCGTGGCCCGCTGGAAAGCATCCTGATATCGTTGGCAATTTTCATCAGGCTTACCGCAACTGTTTTTAATGCACCATGCGCTTCAACAATGGCATCGTGTGCCGCAAGTGCTTCAAATTTATTTTCAGCGGTTACAAATGGCAGTCCTGTAAGTTCTGCAATATGTTTTGCTACATTTACAGCATATCCTTCCGGTGTATTAATGCCAGTACCTACGGCGGTACCGCCAAGGGCAAGTTCACTTAGATGCGAAAGTGTATTTTTGATTGCTTTAAGGCCAAAACTTAACTGGGCTGACATAACCGCTAAATTCCTGTCCGAGTGTTAATGGGGTGGCATCCATGAAATGGGTACGTCCAATTTTTACCACATGCATAAAATCTTTGCTTTTTGCCGCCAGTGTATCCCGTAATTTTTCTATTCCGGGTATGGTAACTTCTGCCAGCATTTTATAGGCAGCAATATGCATTGCTGTGGGAAAGGTATCGTTGGAAGACTGCGATTTATTTACATCATCATTGGGGTGTAAAAATTTTTCTTTGTCTGTAAGTGGCCGCCCTTAATAACATGCGCCCGGTAAGCTATCACTTCATTTACATTCATATTGCTTTGCGTGCCGCTGCCCGTTTGCCAAACAACAAGTGGAAACTGGTCGTCGAGTTTGCCTTCAAGAATCTCATCGCACACCTGCGCAATTGCCCTGGCTTTTTCTTCAGTCAATACCCCCAACTGGTTATTGGTTAAGGCTGCAGCCTTTTTTAAAATAGGCAAATGCATAAATTATAGGCATCGGCATTTTATTAATGTCCTGCGCTATTTTAAAATTTTCGATACTTCGTTGTGTTTGCGCACCCCAATACACCGATTCTGGTACCCTAACTTCGCCCATGGTATCTTTTTCTATACGGTAGCTCATGCTTTTAGATTTTTGCAAAGGTAAACCTGTAAGGGAATGAATTAATAGTACGTGCCGGTACACCATTTATTATTGGAACAAAACCTGGCAATTTGTGCAAAAGAATGAGCGCCTGTTTGTTTTGCCGCAATATTTTTTTATAAGGGGCAGGTCGCACCTTTTACAGGTTCTTTTTGTATGGGCGAACCAGTGTTTCTTTAACTGGTATTCTCTTTTCCATTTCAAAAAATCGAACGAGTAATTGCGGGCTTCTTTAATTAATTCGCTTAGTTTTTTTTGGGGAATTTGCCCAACCATGCTTTCGGGATGCAGGTGTATGCGATAAAGAACTTCATTCTTTATAATATTGCCAACACCTGAAAAAATCTCCTGGTTTAAAAGAGCATCGCAAACAAGCATTTCAGGCTGGGCTTTAAGTTTTGCCTTTGCTTTTCGTGGGCTCCAATTATCGTTCATTACATCTGCGCTCCAATCGTAAATTTCATCAGGGTGTTCGGTAAAAAATTTTACCGAACAGGCATAAAAGCACAATTTTCCTTTTTTAAATCTAAGGCAAAGCCTGGGGTTGGGTTTAATATCTGCCTCTTCATTTATTCTATATGAACCGAACAACATAAAATGAATGCGTGCTGTAACTTTTGAAGTTTGAATTAAAAAATGTTTGCCCCAGCTTTTAAAGGCTAAAATGGTTTGCCCTTTAAGTACCTGGATGTTTTCTTTCGAATTGCCTGTTACTTCTACAATTTTTTTTCCTGTGAATTGTAGTGCGGCTTCTTTAAGTAAAACAATGGATGGACCCTCAGGCATACAAAAATTAATAGTGGTAATAAAATTTATGAGGCTATTCAATCTTGCTTTCAACTAAAATTATGCCTGCTGCTTATATTGTTTAGTCGTTTGGGTGATTATTTAATCCTTATTTTTACAAAAACCAATATCTGCTTTTAGTATAATGCATTCTGTTTTTGTTTAATCAGATAGTTAACCCTCAACAGAGAATAAGCCAACATGCAAAATTTGCTTTCTCAAATTGTACCAAACCGCCCCGGTTTCGGGTGTCCGGGTTTTTTATTACGAAAGTTTTCAAAATATTTTAAGGGATAATGCGGCAAAGTGTAAAAAGAACCATCGGCTTAAGTGCAAGTTTACTTATAATGCTGCTTAGCCTTTTAATGATTATTGGGTGGCTAACGGGGTCAGACAGTTTGCTTTTTGGATTCGCCGGATCTCCAAAGGTTAAGTTTAATGCGGCACTGTGTTTTTTACTATCGTCAATTGTTTTATTGATTTTTTATATAAACGAGGCAAATGTAAAACACCGGTTTATTCCGGTTTCGTTATCTATCATTATTTCAGTGATAGGTTTGTTAACACTTCTTGAATACTTTTTTCATCTAAACTTTGGTATAGACGAGCTTTTTGTGAAAGATGCAGGGGCACCCGACGATTTTTTTGTGGGTGGAAGAATGTCTCCCATTGCGGCTCTTAATTTTTTCCTTATTGGTATAGGACTTTTGTTTTTTAATAGAAACAGCGCCACCGTTTACCAGTTTAATTATCTTTTTGTAATTGTATTTTCTGCATTGCTCATTGTAATGGGGCTAAACTTTCTTACCGCCTTTTCTATTTTTATCAGGCTTCCTGTTTTAGCGGCTGTTATGTTTATAATTCTGGGGGTGGCCATTTATATGGCACAACCCGTATTACAGCAAAAGGTAAGCCTTGACCTTAAAATGATGAGTGGCTTTACGGTGGTGTTTATTTTTCTATTTTTGGTTGGCTTTTTCTTATTCTTTAATAATGCAAAAAGAAAAAGTACGCAGTTGCAGGAGGAAAATTCTTCCCGCATTATTAATGCAACAGACAATTTATTGCTGGCATCTAAAAATATGATGTCGGAGACGCGTGCATTAATTATTACCGGAGACCAGGGATTTGTTTCATCTATTTTGAAGGAAAAGGAGCGGGTGGAGCAGCATTTACAGGAATTAGAAGCACAAATTAATAAAGAAAAGAATTACAAGAAAGAGTTGGATTCTCTCCATTCAATATTTCTTAACCAATTTAATTATACTAACAGAATTATTCAGGATACCAGCCTTGCTGAGTTTAGTGCGGCCAGTGCCCTGAAAATAACCAATGAGGGAAATAACACTTTAAACCGGATTTCCCTACTGCTCTCGCAAATTCAACAACAGGAAGAGCAAAAGCTACAATCCAGGAAGGAAGCCAGCTACCAAAGGCAAACCGATTTCAACAATGCATCGCTCGGGTTCTTATTAAGTGTTTTTGTTTTACTGTTATTCCTGTTGCTTGTTATTCGAAATAATGCAAATAAAATTCGCAGGTCAAAAGAACAATTCAGGGGGTTATTAGAATGTGCACCTGATGCTATGATCATCATTAATGAAAGAGGAAAAATTGTTTTAGCCAATCAACAAACCGATAAATTGTTTGGGTACGAAAGGCAGGAAATCGTTTACCAGCCTGCAGAATTTTTAGTTCCTCTAAATGATGGTCTGCCAGGGGGCGTGGTAAATCCGTTCAAAGTAAATTCTCCTCTTGTCGGCACCATTTTGTTCATGAATGCCCTTAAAAAGGATGGAACAAAATTTCCGGCAGAATTAACCCTGTCTCCTCTTATAACAGACAAAGGAAGTTTCTTAACCGTTTCTGTTCGCGACATTACAAATAGAAAAAAATCGGAAGAAAAAATCAGGTACCAGGCAAACCTTATTGAAGATATAAGCGATGCCGTTTTTTCTGTAAATACCGATTTTAGAATTATCTCCTGGAACAAGGCTGCAGAAAACTTATATGGTTATACAGAGCAGGAAGCAATTGGCGAAACCACAACGAAAATTCTTAATTCAAACCTGCAGGAAGATGAGTTAAAAGCCATTAGGAAGCAACTGATCGAGGAAGGATGTTTCAAGGGAGAAATAGAACATACCACAAAAAGCGGCAAGGCGATTACCGTATTTATTTCAACATCCGCCATTAAAAATGAACGCGGAGAAATAGACGGGTATGTTAGTGTATGCAAAGACATATCCGAACGAAAAATGCTGGAAGAACAATTAAAGAAGTTTAATGAAGAGCTCGAAGAACAAATTCAGGAAAAAACAGGGGAGATACAAGACATTCTGGGGCGCATTAACGACGGGTTTTGTGCACTCGATGCTAACGGCTACTTCACCTATTTAAATAGCCAGGCTGCATCTATACTAAGCATAGAAAATAAAAAAATCGTTGGCAGAAATATTTTTGATGTTTTTCCTGCCGATGAAGAAAGACAGCCTTTTTATGAAGAATATTTTAAAGCCCTGAAGGAACAGCGAAATGCAGATGTAGAATGGTATTCCCAAAAATTTGGTTTGTGGCTCGAGTTTAACCTTTATCCATCTCCGAAAGGATTATCAGTATTTCTCCGGAATATCACAGAGAAAAAATTAGCCGAAAAAGCTTTACGAGATGCAGAAGAAACACGAAAGCTAATAATGGATTCTTCATTAAATGCAATCATATCCATCGATCTTTCAAACCAAATAACCTTATGGAATCACCAGGCAGAAGAAATGTTTGGCTGGAAGGAAGTAGAAATGTTGGGTAAAAGACTTGCCGATACAATTATACCACACCAGTACAGGGCAATGCATGAGCAGGGATTTGAAAAATACCTGAAAACAGGCGAAGGTCCCCGTGCTTAACAAGGTAATAGAAATAACAGCCCTTAAAAAGGGTGGTGAAGAATTTTCAATAGAAATGAAAATTGTACCATTAAGGCAAAACTCAAAACAATTTTTTTCAGCCTTCATAAGAGATATTACGCAAAAGAAAAGGGCAGAAGAAAAAATCAGGCTTTCTGAAATGAAGTATAAACTGTTGTTCGAAAGTAACCCTTTGCCCATGTGGATGCTTTCCCTTGAAGATTCTACAGTTATTGATGTTAACGAAGCCGCTATAAAATTTTATGGCTACAACAAAGAAGAGTTTCTTAACCTTAATATGAAAAACCTGCGGCCGGAAGAAGAATATCCCCGTTTTTTAGAAGAAATGCAGCAGAATATTTATGCAATGAGCAACCGGGGTATTTGGAAACACAAGAAAAAAGATGGCACTTTAGTAGACGTTGAGATAATCGGGCAAAATATTATGTACAACGAAAAAAAGGTAAGACTATCCCTTGCGAACGACGTTACCGAGAAATTAAAAGCTGAGAAAAAATTACACGAATCTTATGAGGAGATACGCGAACTGGCCTCTCACATACAGGAAGTAAGAGAAGAAGAGCGCGCCCAAATGGCACGGGAAATTCATGATGAACTGGGCCAGCAGCTTACAGGCTTAAAAATGGATATTTCCTGGGTATTAAAAAAAATACCATCGGAAAATGCAGATCTTATTCATAAGATCAACGGAATTAAGGGTTTGCTCGACGATACTATTAAAACCGTCAGAAAAATAGCTACCGAATTAAGACCCAGTATTTTAGACGATCTTGGACTGTTAGAAGCATTAAAATGGCATAGTAATGAATTTGAAAAGCGTGCTGGCATACAAATTCAGTTCACTTCTACGTTCTCGCATATAACCATTGCTAAAAACATGGCGGTAGGCTTATTTAGAATATACCAGGAGTCTCTGACAAATATAGCCAGGCATTCAGGAGCAACCATTGTAAAAACGACCTTTGAACAAGATAAGAACAACCTGATATTATTAATAGCGGATAATGGAAAAGGCTTTGATGTTAAAGATATTCAGCATAAAAAAACCCTGGGCTTGTTAGGAATGAAAGAACGAACGCTTATGATGGGAGGTAAATACGAAATAAAAAGCACCATTGGCAAAGGCACTATTGTAATTGTTTCAGTCCCGGTTTAGCAGTGTAGAAACCATAAAAAATCCTTTTTTTCTATGACGAGAATTTTAATAGCGGATGATCATACAATTGTGCGGCGGGGGCTTAAACAAATTCTTACAGATGATTTTCCATTTGCGCATATAGAAGAAGTGGCAGACGCCCACGAACTTATTATTAAAGTAATGAAAGAAAAGTGGGATGTAGTAATATCCGATCTTTCCATGCCCGGGCGCAGCGGGTTAGAAAGCCTGCAGCAGATTAAAGAACATTACCCCAAACTTCCTGTTTTAATATTAAGTGTTCATCCCGAAGAGCATTATGCCATCAGGGTACTTAAAGCGGGCGCTGCGGGGTACCTAAATAAAGACACTGCACCCGATGAATTGGTGAAAGCTGTTAACCGCGTACTTACAGGTAAAAAATATATAACACCATCTATTGCAGAGAAACTGGCCAGCACACTTGATTTTGATAGCGAAAAAGCCTCGCATGAACTGCTTTCTGACCGCGAATTCGAGGTGCTGAAATTACTTGCAGCCGGCAGGTCCGTCTCAGAAATAGCAGAATCCCTGTCGCTTAGCCTTACAACAGTAAGTACTTATCGCGCCAGAATTATGACCAAAATGAATATGAAGACCAATGCCGATCTAACCTTATATGCCATAGAAAATAAACTGATTTAACGGTAACTGTTTTTGGCTTTCCTATGATAAAAATCATTTGTAATATAAATTCTACAAAAAAATAAGACAATTACTACATTATTAAGCCTATTAATTCTATTAAGCTCCGGCCACGGGTTATTTAATTTTGGGGTTTAATAGGATATAACCTATTGAAATTTACACCCTCATGTATAAAAGTAAATTAGAAATACTTATTGTAGACGATTCGGAAATGATCGTGGAAAGGTTAATAGACCTTGTTCACGAACTCATAGATATTGAATCAGTAAAACAGGCCGGAACCTTCTCTGAAGCATATGTACTTATTGAAGAAGTGCACCCCGATATTGTGTTTTTAGATATTAATCTACCTGATGGAAACGGTGTTGACCTCTTAAACAAGATAAAGAAAAGTTATCCCGAAGTAAAGGTTATTATGTTCACTAACCAGGCTAACGATTATTATAAAATAATGTGCAAGCAATTAGGTGCAGACTATTTTCTTGATAAATCATGCGACTTTGAATCTGTGCCTCAAATACTCTCATCCATAAAAGAGTTGGTCACCGCCCATTGATGCCCTCCACGTAGAATATATACTACCTGATGTAGTAGTATTCATTACAGCAAAAGTAACTGTGCCTCTATAGAGTAAAACGTACACATTAATACTTTTGCTCTGCTCACCTACAACTAAGAAAAATACCATTAGAACTACCGGCTTAGAATCTATTTAGTCATCCTGTAGAAAAATGTGTATGAAGAAATTATTTGTTGTAGTATTTATCCCATTATTATTTGCTTTACAAGCATCTGCTCAAACCACCCCTGAGGTGATTGATACTGTTAACGGTGTATGGCTGTATTCCACCATTACAAAAAACGACCCTACTACTTTTAAGGATCAGAATCCTATGGTAAAGGGTGCTTTTCTGGGTGTTCGGTGGGACTCAATTGAACCTCAAAATAATAAGTTCAACTGGACCATCTTTGATCAGTGCATTACCTCTAACGCCCAGGCTAAACTGTACATGAACCTTATATTTTGGGTAGGACCCTTCGCCCCATCCTGGCTATACAATGCTTCAACCCCTGGTAATATCGAATCTTTTAAAACAGATGATACTAAAAACCCAGATTTTATCTACCCCGATTATAAAAACCCAGCCTATATAAATTATTGGTACAGGATGATAGATTCTGTTACGGCCCATATTAACAAAATGGCGCCCTACATAAAAAACAGAATATATATATACCAGTCTGCCGAAGGCACCACAGGAGACGCAGTACCTTACCATGGTAAACCACTAAATAGTAAATATGCAATAACCCAGCAGGAATGGCGCGTGTTAAAAGAAGCAGCATGGCTGCATACAGATTCAGCCCTTTTTATAAAGAACAAACTCACAAAAACACACTTTATGTTGAACCTGGGCTCAGACCTTGGCGAAAGTGAATCTTATGCAAAATGGATATCTAATAATCTTCCCAATATTTGGCTTAAAGAACAATATACTGGTAATATGTACCAGATGAATAATGAGGTTCAACTGAAAGCGGCTTACGACCCCTTTATAAATGTAGCAAATAAAGAATGCAGAACACAATTAAGAACCCGCTCAGAACTTGGGGGTAAAGCTTATGGAGCAAATACATGGTTTAAGCAAGACTCCGTTTGGAATTTTTACTACATACATATGGCAGCCCTTCACTTTGGGTTAGACATGAACATGCAATTCTCAGATAATATTGCCAACGATAAAAACCAGGATGCGATAAATTTTTTCGATAAGTACGCGGGTTTCAAAAGCCCCGGTTGCGCACCCGGTGCCTTCTCTGTGCTAAGAGATGCCTTAGATGCTGCCGATACTGTTCGATTTCCTTCTTCCATGTATGGATATGGTACTGCCCTTTTAAACGACCAGACAGGTATAACACGTTCTACAAATATTGCTCTTGCCTTCAAAGCTTTTGGTGCAAAGCAGGAAGACCCAACCCACGCGCAGGGTAATAGCTGGAACCAGCAACTTGCAAAAAAAATGAATGATGTCGGCTGGAATATTTTTCCCGGTAATTATGAAAGATACTTAACCCAGTTAAGTCCTAATGAAACCAGCATTGGTCACTGGCGTATTGGCCCGCACGACCAGCCATATGGCAGGTTTGCTCGCGGCACTTCTCACAAGGCTAAAAAAGACACTTTGTTTTTCGATGTGAATAGTAATCTTTTTAATACATACCCTTTAAATGCAAAGCAAAGTGTAGATATTAAAGTAATATACCTTGATGCAGGTATTGGAACCTGGAGATTGCAGTACGATGCGGTAGGAAATCCTTCCAAAGTTGCGGTGCTTGTTAAAAAAACAAATACTAATAAATGGAAAGAGATAACCATTACCGTAAACGATGCGAATTTTGGAGATAAAGGCCCCCGTAAGTCTGATATTATGCTGGTGAATAACGATAATTATGATGATGTGTTTCACATGGTTGAAATAACAAAGGGAGCAATAATACCGGCACCACAACTTTTACCGGGCGCTCCGCAGGCAGATGATGAGGTAGTACAGGTAGATGAAAAACCGTATTTGAAAATTTACCCTAACCCCGCCTCTGCAATGGTAAATATTGAAACCAATGCCATATTTGAGGGTAAAGTAAATATTCAGATAATAGATTCATGGGGAAACATTATGCTGAATAACGATTTGGCTGTGCAACCTAAATACAGTTTTAATATTGGGTTCTTAAAATCTGGCATATATCAAATTAAAATTAGCAATGGAACAAAAACCATTTCCCGCAAGCTGGTTAAAATATAATTTCGCTTAAATACCTATTTAAACCGCGGTAAAAATTTTTTTACCGCGGTTTTTTCTATTAGAATTTTCTAATGTTTTACGGTATTTATTAACCGATTTTTTTCAGCTACTACAAACTAAGGCAGCCAGTTCTACAGGCTTTGACAATGTTTAAAAAGATCAGGAGATTTAAACACAGGTTATTTATAATTAATCCTCCACAACCCTTTATGCATAAGTCTTTCCAAAAAAGTAAATGATGCATCAGTACCCATTTTTTATTGCTATTGAAATGCATAATATAAATACTTTACCGCTATAAAATAAAAAGTTTTTCAAATCAACAGGTTGTAGTAGCCCCACTACAATGCGTAAAATTTACATTACCCAATAATGAGCTAAAAGACTATAAAATTAACATTTTGGCCACATTAGGTTTGTACTGCTAACCAACCGGCTCCCCACGGAAGGTAAAATCCAATTTCTTTAAAATCCAATATTCTAATTCCATGAAAAGACCTTCTACTTTTTTGTGCCTTGCTTTGGCATTTACCTTAGCCGCACATGCTCAAAACCCTATACCATTAGACACTTTAAATGGTGTATGGCTTTACGGAACTATAACAAAAAAAGATCCAACGCCATTTAAAACCGAAAACCCAACCGTAAAAGGTGCATTTTTAGGCGTTCGCTGGGATTCTATTGAAACCAGTAACAATGTATTTAACTGGACACTGTTAGACCAAAGCCTGAATAACTACGCAAATGCTAAAATGTACATGAACCTTATTTTTTGGGTAGGTCCCTTTGCACCATCCTGGTTGTTTGATGCAAAAACCCCTGGAAAAATAAAATCATTTAGAACAACAGGAGAGAAAGACAAAGGTTTTGTATATCCTGATTACAAAAACCCCGCTTATATTAATTACTGGATGCGCATGATTGATTCTGTAACCGCGCATATAAATAAAATGTCGCCTACAGTTAAAAATAAAATTTATATATATCAGTCTGCAGAAGGTTCTACAGGCGATGCTATCCCTTACCATGGAACACCCGAAAGCCCCGAGTTTGTAATAACCAAAGAAGAATGGAGGGCAATAAGAGAAAAGGCCTGGCTGTATACAGATTCAGCTTTATTTATTAAAAATCAATTAAGCAAAACGCACCTTATGGTAAACCTTGGGTCAGATATGGATGAAGCCCCAAGTTATACAGCATGGTTTAGAAAAAACATGCCCCACGTTTGGCTTAAAGAACAGTATGTTGGCAACATGTACCAGTTTAATTTTGAAACAGATCTTAAAGCCATATATGATCCGCAGGTAAATACCATACGCGACAGGGACGAATGTAAACCACGTATGAGAATAAGAAGCGAATTAGGTGGCAAAGCATACAGCAGTAACTCCTGGTTTATGCAAGACTCTGTATGGAACTTTTATTACACCGAATTAAATGCATTGCACTTTGGTTTAGACATGAACATGCAATGTTCAGATAACATCGAAAACCAATCGTACAAATCAGCCATTAATTTCTTTGCAAAATATGCAGGGCAAAAAAGTGCATCGTGCAGCCCCGGTGGATTCAGCGCGTTAAGGGATGGTCTTGATGCCAGTGACACCGTTCGTTTCACCACCAAAAAATTTGGAAACGGTACCAGCAAATTAGGTGAGGCTGCCGGTATGGACCGCACCAAAATGATCGCAAAAGAATTTGAGAAATTTGGTGCGAGACAAGATGATGCTTCACACGCACAAGGTAACAGCTGGAACCAGCAGGGTGCAACAAAAATGAATGATGTGGGCTGGAACATCTTTCCGGGTAACTATGAAAGATATGTAACACAGATTTCTGCCAATCAAACAAGCATAGGTCATTGGAGAGTAGGTCCACACGACGAGCCATACGGAAGGTTTGCACGTGGTACAGACCACGCTACCAATAAAGACACTTTATTCTTTGATGTTCATGATAAATTATTCAATGTATTTCCTTTGAATGGTACGCAAAGCGTTAAGGTACGGGTTGTTTATCTTGATGCAGGAAAGGGAACCTTCCAGGTGCAATACGATGCGAAAAACAATGTGTCTAAAACAGCAGTAAAAGTTTCAAAAACAAATACAAATAAATGGAAAGAAGTGATCGTTACACTTCAGGATGCATACTTTGGAAACAGGGCAGGAAGAAAAGCAGATATTTTATTGGTGAATGATGATGGTATCGACGATATCTTTCACATGGTTGAAGTAACAAAAGTTTCTTCAAACGAACCACAAAGTAATAATGCAAAACAGGCACAGCCAGAAGAAACTAAAATGGTTATACAGGTTTCCCCGAATCCTTTTGCTTCGGTAGCAACATTAACTACTGATGCAACTGTATCGGGAACAATAAACATTCAGGTTTCAGATGCATACGGAAACATTATGTATAATAAAAACCAAAGTGTTCAGCCTAATTATTCTTTAAACTTATCTTTTCTGAAAGCCGGTATTTATACGTTAAAGGTTACTAACGGAATTAAAATAACATCACAGACCATTGTGAAAATATAACCCGTTTCTTAATCTGTAAATACTCTATTTAATACACCGCAGCGCAAGCTGCGGTTTTTTTATGCTTTATAATGAAGCGCGCTTAGCCAAACAGCTGCAGCCATGCCGGCTGTCTCGGTTCTTAATCTCGAAGACCCGAGAGATAATGGAATAAATTTATTTTGAAGAGACAGGGATAATTCTTCAGAAGTAAAATCACCTTCAGGTCCAATTAATATTCTAACACCCTCAATTTTTTCATCAGAAATAATATTTTGAACAAAAGTTTTTTCACCATCACCGCAGTGTGCAATATATTTTTTGCCATTAAAAGGTTGCTGAATAATATCATTAGAAAAAGCCGGCTTAAACAGCTCCGGCAGCCAAACCTGGTTGCTTTGTAACATTGCCGAAATTAAAATCTGGTGCATTCTTTCCCACCTGAAATGTTGTTTTTCAGTTCGGTTACAAAGTAGGGGAATAACCTGCTGAATGCCTGTTTCCGCAGCTTTCTCCAAAAACCATTCAAAACGACTGGCGTTTTTTAGTATCGATATGGCTATGGATGTAAATGGAGATTTTTGAGGAGAAAACGAAACGGCATCAGCTTTAATTTCTGTTGCTTTTTTATCTGCATTCGTAATAGTTGCAGTAACTAAATTTCCTTTGCCATCCGTTACATTGATGGCATCTTCTTTTTTCATGCGTAACACCTGAATTATGTGTTTGCTTGTTTCCTCGGGCAACACAAAGGTGCTTTGCGCAGAGGCTATACCGGGATGATAAAAAAGGCGCAACGACATTTTCTAAACTACAGTAGTATTACGGAATTTAAAATCCGCTATTATCTTCTTCAAAACCTTCATCAAAATCACCCGTATTCATGCGGCTTCCTTTTTGAATGAATAAACGGCTGCTATCGGTGGGGTCCGCCGGCATCTGAAGTTGGTGGCACGGGTTTCCAGCTACCCATTCCTTTGGGCCCGCCATCTTCTTCCCACTCTTCAAATTTCTGAATATGTAAAAGTGCCCTTAGTTTAATATTTTCCAGCGAACCATTTCTGTGTTTGGCAATTTTTAAATGGGTTTCTCCGCGGGTGCTTTCGCCCATTTCATTGCTCATGTTCTCGTAATATTCCGGCCGGTAAATAAATATTACCATATCTGCATCCTGCTCAATCGCTCCAGATTCGCGAAGGTCACTCAATTGCGGCATCTTACTTTCTTTACGGGTTTCCACCGCACGGCTTAGCTGGCTCAGGGCAATAATGGGTATATTTAATTCTTTGGCAAGGGCTTTTAAATTTCTTGAGATATTGCTGATTTCCTGTTCCCGGTTGGTATTGCGTTCTCCACTACCACTCATTAATTGCAGGTAATCTATAATTATTAAACCGACCTTATGTTTGTTCACCAGCCTTCGTGCTTTTGCACGAAATTCAAAAATGTTTAAAGCTGCTGAATCATCAATAAAAATGGGTGCCTGCTCCAGTCTTTTGATACCCTTGGTATGTAATTGCTGGTATTCATAATCTTCAAGTTTACCACGGGCAATTTTTTCGAGAGCAATTTCACTTTCTGCAGATAGTATTCGCTGTACCAGTTGTGCTGCGCTCATTTCCAGAGAAAAAACACCTACTGGTGTTGGCTTTAATGGGTTTAATGCAGCATTGCGTGCAAGGTTTAAGGCAAGTGCTGTTTTACCAACAGATGGGCGTGCCGCCACAATTATGAGATCTGTTGGCTGCCACCCGTAGGTTACACGGTCAATGCTGGCAAAACCACTGGGCACCCCTGATATACTTTCTGTTTTTGTTCTTAATTCATCTATACGATTAATGGTTTTTAGCTAGCACATTACCTATATCATCATAATTTTTTTTAAGGTAATTATTGGTGATATTGAACATTTTTGTTTCGCTGTCATCAAGCAAATCAAAAACATCCGTACTGTCTTCGTAGGCATCGCCGATAATTTCGCCACTTATACGAATTAATTCGCGCTGAATAAATTTTTGAAGAATTATGCGGCTATGTGTTTCAATATTGGCAGCCGAAACAACGGAGTTAGTTAGTTTGGTAATAAAATACGGTCCGCCTATAACATCAAGCTCTTCTTTAAACTTTAATTCTTCCACAACTGTAAGCATATCTATCGGCATACTCTTTTGTGCAAGACTTTCAAAGGCCTTATATATTCTTTGATGTGCGTCTACATAAAAACATTCCGCTTTCAAAATTTCAATTACAGTATCAAAAGCACTTTTCTCCAGCATAATGGCGCCAAGTACCGCTTCTTCTAATTCTTTTGCTTGTGGAGGAACTTTTCCATACACCATTGTGCTAAGATCAATGGCTGGTTTACGACGTAATTTTCGGTCTTTGTTCAGGTTGGTTAATTCCATTGTATAAATTCAAAAACAAGTTAAGTTTAATGCAATCACTTACTCAAACAAAGAATAACGGGATAAAGTAAATTTTTGTTGAGGTAAGCCATGGTAAGGGAACGAATATACCCTCGATTATAGAAACTTTGCAGATTATATTTATTCAATATTCGCCCACACTTAATTCACAAAAACCAGGAGGATATCCACGAAAATAAAATTTTGTACCCATAATATCCTGATTTTTTATTAATGGCATCTACGTAATGCACATATTCATGTGCAGAAAAAATTGGTAAGAAAGTGAAAGAAAAAACAAAGATTTTCACTATCAGAATTCCCGGTAAAAATGGAAGCTTTTAATAAAAAAGGCGGCTTGTTTCTCCAAAATTCCCTGCATAACCTTACAGGTTTATATTTGCACAAAGCACACTTTTATTAGATGAGAATTTCTTATAACTGGCTCAAAGATTATTTGCCTGAAGACTTGCCCGGTGATCTCGTAACGCCCCAGAATATTTCCATCATTCTAACCTCGATCGGGTTAGAAGTGGAGAGCCTTGAAAAATTTGAAAGTATTACAGGCTCCTTAAATGGGCTTATCGTTGGCGAAGTACTGGAATGCCAACAACACGAAAATGCTGATAAATTAAAGGTTACTAAGGTAAATGTGGGCAGGCAGGAGCCTTTGCAAATTGTTTGCGGAGCGCCAAACGTTGCTGTAAACCAAAAAGTTGTAGTGGCAGTGCCAGGGGCGACCATATACCCTTCGGGAAGAGATCCCATAACGATGAGAGTGGCAAAAATAAGGGGTGTAGAAAGCCATGGCATGATATGCGCCGAAGATGAAATTGGTCTTAGTGAAGACCATGGAGGAATTATGGTGTTACCGGCCGGGGTAGAAACAGGTACGCCCGCTACAGATTATTTTAAGGTTTATACCGACCATATTTATGAAATAGGATTAACACCAAACCGCATGGATGCTATGAGCCATATGGGAGTGGCGAAGGATGTTTGTGCTTATTTTTCTCACCACCTTGGTAAATCCGTAAATGCCAGGATGCCTGAAAAACTTCGATTGAAGGAAAGCAATGAATATGCAATTAAAATAACGGTCGAAAATAGGGAAGCCTGCCCCCGGTACGCCGGCATTCTATTGCAAAACATTACCGTTCAACCATCTCCGCAATGGTTGCAAAACCGGTTAAAAAGCATCGGGCAAAGACCTTTAAATAATGTGGTGGATGTAACTAATTATATATTACACGAAATGGGCCAGCCCTTGCATGCATTTGATGCAGATAAAATAAATGGCGGGCATGTAATAGTAAAAACCCTTCCAGATAAAAGCCCGTTTACATCACTCGATAATAAGAGCAGAAATTTATCTACTGAAGACCTGATGATTTGTGACGAATCGGGGGGAATGTGCATCGCGGGTGTTTTCGGTGGGCTAAACAGCGGTGTTACAGAAAACACTTCCCGGGTATTTTTAGAAAGTGCCTGGTTTAACCCCGTTACTATTAGAAAAACATCTTTCAGGCATGACCTAAGAACTGAGGCTGCTGCAAGATTTGAAAAAGGTGTTGATATATCTAATGTTACTACTGCTTTACAAAGGGCAGCTCTTCTGCTCTACCAGGTAGCCGGTGCTGAAATTTCAGAAGGTTTACAGGATGTGTATCCTAATCCAAAAAACAAAACTCAGGTATCATTAACCTATGCATACTTAAAAAAATTAAGTGGCAAAGAATATTTACCTGCAACCGTGAAAAATATTTTATTCAGCCTTGGTTTTGAATTGGCAGAAGAAAATGAACAAGGCCTGAAAGTATATGTGCCCTTTTCTAAAATGGATATTTCTATACCTGCAGACCTGGTGGAAGAAATTATAAGGATTGATGGGCTGGATAGTGTGCCCGTTCCTGCAAGTATAACTATTACGCCCTCTGCCGATCCCTATATAATTGAAGAAGCGGTAAACGAAAAGTTATCTGGAATACTCACAGGCCTGGGTTTTTCAGAAATGGTAAACAATTCAATCACAAACAGCAGGTATTACCCCGAAGAACAAAATATGGTGAGGTTGCTTAACAGCCTTAGCAGTGAGCTGGATATTCTAAGACCTACTATGCTACCAACTGCCCTGGAAAGTATAGCCTATAATATTCATCGCAAAAATTATAACCTCCGTTTTTTTGAATTCGGCAAAACATATCATTCGGAGAAGCCTGGAAAATATGCAGAAATAAAACATTTATGCCTGTATGTTACCGGGCAAAAGGGAGAAGATGAATGGCGAATTAAATCGCAGTCTCTTGATTTTTTTGCATGCAAAGGTTTTGTAGAAACCATTTTGCGGGCCTGTGGTATAAAAGGTATTCAGATAAAACAAAATAAAAATATTAATTCTGCAGGTTTGTATTTTGATGTTTTATATAACAATAAAGTTATTGGCAATATTCAGCAACCTGGCATTACATATTTGCAGCAGTTCGATATTAAGCAACCTGTGGTTACAGCAGATCTTCAACTTAGTATATTACACGATATCATTAATTCGGTAAGTATAAAATATAAAGAGGTTGCAAAATTTCCTTCGGTAACCCGCGACCTTGCAATTTTAATTAATAATGATGTTACATATGCTTCTGTAGAGGAAGCGGTAAACAAACTGCACATTCCAGTTTTGCAGAAAATGCACATTTTTGACATTTTTGAAAATGAAAAATTGGGAAGCAACAAAAAATCAATCACAATAAATTTTACCTTACAGGATGTTTCAAAAACATTAACTGACGGGGAGACTGATAAGGTGATGCATAAAATAATGCAGCAATTACAATCCACCTTAGGTGCCGAAGTAAGAAAATAACATCTTTTTCTGAATAACAAACTTAAGAAAATAAGGTATGGCCGATCTTGAAGTTGAATTGAAAGACCTTCAGCATCTCATTCAACAAATGCTTAAACAGCAACAACGATTGCAAAAAGAAAATAATGCACTAAAAGATTCAGTTGATGAAAAAGATAAACTCTTAAGTAAAAAGAGTGAATCTTTCAACCAGTTGCAACAGCAGCTGGAGGCAAGCAGGCTTGGATTATCCGGATTGTCACCGGCCGACAAGCAATATTTACAAAAACGCATAGACACCTATTTAGCCGATATAGAAAAATGTATTGCAGCCATAAACCTTTAATATATGCCCGACACAATTTCAGTTAACGTATTAATAGGAGACAGAAATTACAGGCTTAAGGTTTCGCCTGAAGATGAAGAACAATTAAGAAACACCGTTAAAACCATAAACAATAAACTGCTCGAGTTTAAAGCACATTTTGCCGGAAAAGATATGCAGGATTATGTAGCCATGGTATTACTGTGGCTGGCCACAGAAAACAGGGGCGATCTAAAAGATCCACAGCACCTTGAACAGGCGGCAGAAAAAGTCAGGTCTCTTAAATTGATGATAGAAAAAGGTATGGGTTCGGGAGAATAAAAAAAATCCGTGGGTATATACCTGCACGGATTTTAACCAATGTTCAAAACAAATGAAAAAGTACGGAAACCAACAAATAACAAAGTACAGATCAAAAAATGTTTCTTAGTGTACGGATTAATGATTTCAAAAAAAGTACGGATTAATAAATTGTTTCATAGAGCACCGAAAATTTCACAAGGCACGGATTAAATTTTAATTGACGTTTATGGTTTTATAACCAGAATAACTCCATTCACCATTCGAATAGGTAAAACGTAACATGTAAAACATGGTTTCACCTTTTAAATTTGCATCCTCAAATTTGTACTGCTTTTCAGAGTTTGAATTTGCTTTTGGTTCATACACCTCAATGGCGCAGAAACTGTTGGCATCTTTTCCACTCATCAATTCAATTTTGGCAACATTGTTTTCATAGAGCGTTGAATATTTCACTTCAACAGCAGCATCACCGGTTTGGGTAAGCGTAAAATTCGATACAGCAATGTTTGCGTCTTTAAAGAACACAGGAGACGCTGCCTGCGATGTTTCAGGGGCATTTATTGCTTCCTTGGTGCAGGAAGCAAGTAAAATGACAGATAATAAAAAGGTACTTAGTTTTTTCATATTCATTGAATCTTGGTTTTGCCCTTTTTAGGGGCTGAATTCAGAGGGAAGGATAAAAACGGATTAAAAACGGACTATTCTATAATAGCCAAAACCAATGCCATTACAGAATAAAAACTTAAGTGATTGATTTTCAACCATAGCACCATTTTTAAATGTAGAATTTGTCTCAATTTGAAAAAAGTGGTTCTCAAATTAAGAACCTTATCCCCTCCGCAACATTATATTCCGTTTCTGTATCTTCGCCACATTGCTAAATATCCTAATGCAAGCATTTTTTCAATTGATTTTAAAAACCTAATAAATATGGATCCATTATACATAACCCTGCTAAGCAGCATTGCCGCTCTGGTAGTAGGCCTAATTGCAGGAAAAATTGTTTTTTCTAAAGACACGAAGAAAAGGGTAGAAGAGGCCGAAACTCAGGCACAACAAATTATAGATAGTGCCAACCTCACCGCAGAAACTATTAAAAAAGAAAAGATACTTGAAGCTAAAGAGCGCTTTGTTCAATTAAAGGCAGAACACGACCGTAAAGTGCTGGATTCCAATAAAAAAATAAGTGAAATTGAAAACCGCATCCGCCAGCGGGAAATAGGTATAAACCAGAAAGAATCAGGCTTAGACCGGCAGATAAAAGATAATGAATCAATTAAAGAGAATTTAAACCGGCAAATTGAGGTAGTTACCCATAAAAGGAACGAACTTGAAAAACACCAGGAAGAACATATTCGCCGGTTAGAGAAAATTGCGGGACTTACAGCAGAAGAAGCCAAACATCAGTTGATTGAAAGTCTGAAACAGGAAGCGCAAACCCAGGCTCTTTCCCTTCAGCAGGAAATTATTGAAGAATGCTCGCCTTAAGGCAAATAAGGAGGCACGAAAGATCATTATACAATCTATACAACGAACAGCTGCAGAAATTACCATTGAAAACACCGTTACAGTTTTTAATCTTGAAAGTGATGAAATAAAAGGCCAGATTATTGGTCGTGAAGGAAGAAATATACGGGCCATAGAAGCCTGCTACCGGGGTTGATCTTATTGTTGATGATACCCCTGAAGCAATTGTGCTTTCATCTTTCGATCCTTTACGCCGTGAAATTGCCCGATTAAGTTTACAACGCCTTGTTGCTGATGGAAGAATTCATCCTGCACGCATTGAAGAGGTCGTGGAAAAAACCCGCAAACAATTAGAAGAGCAGGTAATAGAAGTAGGAGAAAGAACGGTTACAGAATTAGGTATTCATGGTTTGCATAAAGAATTGGTGAGAATAGTGGGTAAAATGCGTTTTCGTTCATCGTACGGTCAAAACCTGTTGATGCACAGCCGCGAGGTGGCAAACCTTTGTGGAATTATGGCATCTGAAATCGGGCTTAGTCCCAAACTTGCAAAACGGGCCGGGCTATTACACGATATTGGGAAAGTGCCCGACGAAGAAACAGAACTTAGTCATGCTTTACTGGGTGGCAAACTTGCAGAAAAATATGGTGAAAATGCAGCCGTGGTTAATGCCATTGCCGCCCACCACGATGAGATTGAGATGCAATATGTAATATCTCCGATTGTGCAGGCCTGCGATGCCATAAGCGGTGCCCGCCCCGGAGCAAGGCGCGAAATAATGCAGCAATATTTGCAACGCATAAAAGATTTAGAAAATCTTGCAATCTCTTACCCGGGTGTTGAAAAAGCGTATGCCATACAGGCCGGCAGAGAATTAAGGGTAATTGTTGAGGCTGATAAAATTACCGATAATGAGAGTGATAATTTAAGTTTTGAAATAGCTCAGAAAATTCAAAATGAAATGACGTACCCCGGGCAAATAAAAGTTACGGTGATTCGCGAAAAACGTGCAATAAACCTGGCGAGATAAATTTTAAAAAGAGCATAAACACTATCCGAATACAGGGGCTTCAAAATCGTACATGGTCTGGTGTTCATCCATGCTGTAATTTTTTTCTACAGACTGATGATTAAGAGCTTTTTTCTGTTTGTATATAATTATTCCAAAAACTGTACCCGCCAAAGCGGCCACCGATATTACCAGGTATATATTTTTTTTCATTACTATTCGTTTAATCCTTTCTAAAAATCTTTGCAAAGGTAAACAAAGCCGGGTGGTTGTGCTTCATAAAAATGTTTAAAATTAACCATTCAATACAGGTCTTGTTATTCTATACAAGACCTTAGTTAAACATTTTCTTGGCAACAATATTATCGTGGCTATAAATATCATCCCTGAAATTCATCAATCCATTTTCATCCACCCAGGCGGTATAATAAGTAATAAATACAGGAACGGAATTTTTTAATTTTACATTGGTTTCTGTGGATGCATTCATTGCATTGGATATTTTTTCCGGGGGCCACGAAGAATCATTTTTTAAAAGGTATTGTGCCATTTTCTCCGGTTCACTTAATCGAATACACCCATGGCTGAAGGCCCTTTTATCTTTACTAAATAAACTTTTGGAAGGAGTGTCATGAAAGTAAATATCGAAATCGTTTGGAAATAAAAATTTTACCCTGCCCAAAGCATTTTTTTCGCCCGGCAACTGTCTAATGGCCGGCAGGCCCCCGTTATTATTCACCACTTCCATATTTTGAGAAGAAAGGTAATTAGGGTTTGATGCCATTTTCGGCATAATCTCATTCTTTACAATACTAACGGGTACATTCCAGTAGGGACTAAAAACAACCTGGCTTAAATTGCCGGTAAACATCATGGTGTTGTGCCCTTGTTTTCCCACAACTACAACCATGTCGAAAGCCTTTTGGTTACCTTCAAAAAAGTGAAGCATAAATTCGGGTATGTTTACCAGTATTAATTTGCCTTCTGGTTCTTTGGGCATCCACCTCATACGGTTTAAATTCACCAGCATTTGTTTAACCCTTTCTACTGCGGGTACATTAAGATCTTTAATTAATTGTTCGCTGATTAAGCCGTCCGGGGTGTAACCTAATCTTCCCTGGTAATGCTTTATTCCATCTTGTAAAACAGTATTAAAAACAGTAGTGGTATCACCGGCAGGCAAATCGCCTTCAATTTGCAATCGCTTTTTTAGGTTTAAAATAGCGGGTGATGATGCATTTAATTTATAGTCTTTTGCACTCCCTTCAATAACGGGCCATCCACCCTGTTTGGCTATCTGATAATATCTGCCTAATTGCTCGAATAACTGCCCGTATGCCTTATGAACATCAGCGAAATATTTATCATCGTTATGTTTTTTATTAATAAGAGAATCAGCCAGCAGCAAGGGATCTTGTTTTTTTAAAGGAACAAACCTTTCAAGCTCTTTTCGTTTTACATACCCTTTTTCAAAATTACTTAAGGTGTATTGAATTAACTGGGCAGTTAATGCAAGTTCTGTATTTAGAATTGAACTGTTGCCTTCTGAAAAACTTAAAGATTCCGCGGCAACCAGGGCATTCATTTTATCGTCGAGCGCTTTGTTTTTCAAGGAAGTATCTCCTGCAGAAATTTCATAATTTCTTAAATTCCAAAAGCCGCGTGCCTGCTCGGTTAAACCTGAGGAAGAAAACCATGCATGCTGAAAATTTCGCGCATTATAAAAGCTTCTCATTCTCCTGATTACTGAATCATTTAAATGGTTATCAGTAATATATTTCTCCATTTCCAGGCTATCCAGAAACAGGTCGCTGTAAGCATTTTGTTTTGTTATGCTATAATCTCTTTTTGAGACCTTTTTTTCGATCTCTGCTTTTTCTTTCTTGTCTTTTTTATCTTTTTCGGAATTTTGAGAATCGCTGCATCCTGCAAATGCAAATAGAAATAAGGCTAGTATTATGGATTGTTTCATTGAAACATTACCAAGCAAAACCCATGCTAATTTAACAACGGCACAGGCAGATTTAAACAGTTAGAATTTTTGTGAATTTATTGCAACAGTTATTTCAGGCAAAATGTTATTCTTTAAGTAAGTCGGCAGCCTCTTTATCAAGATAAATAGTACAACCCGGATGATTTCTTAAAAAGGTTGCAGGCACCTGTGCAGAAATTTCTCCTTCCACAACTTTCTTTACAATTTCAGCTTTATGGGTGCCGTTAACGAGCAGCATTACTTTTTTACAATCCATTAAGTTGGCAATGCCAAGGGTAATGCCATGTGTTAAGGGCGTTTCCTTGTCAAAATATTTCTGACCGGTTTTCTGCGTTACCCTGTCTATAATAGCTACATGCGACCGAAGAGTGGGGTCGGTTCCGGGTTCATTCAAACCCACATGACCATTCATTCCTAAACCTACAATTGCAAGATCAATTCCTCCATGCCGGTTAATGAAGATTTCCATTTGTTCGCATTCTTCACCTGTTTCGGGAGATTTGCCGTTAAAGCAATGAACCCGGGTTAGCGGAACTTCTAGAGGGTCGAAAAAATGTTGGTTTAAATATTTTCTGCAACTGCCGTTATCGGTTTCGTTTAACCCAATCCATTCATCTAAACCTACAAAAGACCAGGAAGCTGTATCAATAGTTCCATTGTTTATTTGAAGGTGAATTTGCCTGTACATTTCTGTAGGTGTGTGCCCTGAGGCTACACAAATAAGTGGATCACTTTCATTGGTCGTAAAGTCAAGAAAATGATTTGCAGCTTTAAAAGACATGGCTTCGTAGGTATCTTCAATTATTATCTTCATAAAAAAATTTCTTTTTCTAAGCTATGAAAAAATAAATACCGAAAAATTTCTTCTTTACGAAAGTTTGTCCGCTTATGCTATCAGAACGTCTCTTACTTGAAAATAAGTTAAATTAAAGTGCGTTATAAACTTTATACGATAACTCGTAACATACATCATACATTTTTTTTCTCATCGTTCTAAGTTTAAAGCCCCTGTTTTTACAGAGGCTTTTTTATTTTAGATTATGAAGATGTTTAAGCTTTTATACTTTACGCAATCTTCCGGATAAAAAAGTAGTTCCCAAACCAAGCATGGCAACAATAGCAAAAGACCATTGCAAACCAGCAGCCTCCCCTATAAAACCAATTAATGGGGGTCCTAACAAAAAACCGAGGAACCCAATAGTTGAAACCGTTGCCAAAGCAAGGGCCGAGGACATTTTTTCTGATTTTCCTGCCTGCGCATATACAACAGGCACCACACAGCTTACCCCAAAACCCACAAAGAAAAAGCCTATGGTTGCAGGGATTATATCCGTAAACAATACAGCAGTTAATAAACCGCCTGTAATTAAAAAACCGCTAACCTGTAAAATTCTTTTAACCCCAAATTTGGTAACCAAAAAATCTCCTAAAAACCTGCCTGTTGCCATTGTTCCCATAAAAACAACATAACCGAGTATAGTTAGGTTTACAGGGGCATGAACAATTTTTTTAAAATATACACCACCCCAGTCTGCCATTGCACCTTCGCACACCATGCAGGAAAAGGCTATCAGCCCCAGTAAAAGCAATTGCCTGTCTGGCTTTACAAAATGAGGTTGTTTAGCCTCGTTAGGTTTTTTATCCGGCAAAATATGTTTGTGCACTGAAAGTGCCATTAAGATTCCCGCCACCGCAATAATCAAGAAATGAATTAATGGAGGAAAGCCTGCAGAAAGAAATAATGTGCCTATTGCAGCACCGGTAAAACCTGCAAGACTCCACAAGCCATGAAAGGAAGCCATGATGCTTCTTCCGTATAAATTTTCCACACCTACAGCCTGCGTGTTCATGGCGATATTAATTAGGTTAAGAATTAAACCGAATAAGAACAACGCCATGGAAAGCATAACCACGCTATTAGCTAATGCCAGTAGTATTAGTGTTGACGGACTAAGAATAGCAGCAGCCAGTAAAATTTGCCTGCTTCCAAACCTGGGTATCAGCCAACCTGATAATGGAAGGCTGATAAGTTGGCCCACCGGTAATGCAAATAAAACACCGCCTAAACCTGCCTCGCTTAAGCCAAGTTTGTGCTGTATGTCTGGGATACGGCTGGCCCACGATGAGAAGGTAATACCTGCAATAAAAAAGAATACACTTACCGCGATCCTGTTTATTCTTGGTGCAGGCAAAGAAATAGTAAGGCTCATACCAATATTTTTTTAAGGTTAAACAACTTTTAATGCGGGCGGGTTATAGGTAGTATTTACAGCACTCGCCGCATTGTTATCTACCGCTGCCGGCATTAGTGCAGATTGTAAAACAAAATCTGCTGAAACTTTATTAAATGCAACGACAAGATTGGCCGCAAGGGCACCTTTAAGCACGGATATTATGTCGGCATCTTTTAACTGTAACTCAGCGGAGTTCCATAAAAAAATTACTATATCTACCTCGCCATTACTTATTAAATTATTTAACTGTTGGTAACCACCCAATGATGCGGGTGATAGTTTTTTTATAGGCACATTAAGTGTGCCCTCCAGAATAATGGCGGCATTGGCAGCTGCAATAATCTGGTGAGATTGTAAAAGGTGTTTGTTAAAATAAGACCATTCGATCAGTTGTGTTTTTTTATCGTCGTGCGATATTATCGCAATTCTTTTCTTAGCATTCATGATTAAATTTTTAATGTTTTTCATAAAATTCCTCATTTCCATCCGGGTCTGCAATCGTTATAAAAAACATGTATTTCTCATGAGTGTGTTTAAATTATTCGCACACTTTTACCGGCTTTTAATGCTTCGCCTGCAAGATGTACATGATTGGTGGCTGAAGAAGAAAATAGCACAATGTCTATTTCTTCATCATCAATAATAGAAGAAATGTTTGTAACAACTTCGCTAATGCAGGTTGTAGGCAACACCAAAATTTCATTCTCATTTGCAAACAATATTTTTTTTATGTGTATGTTTTCTGCCTGGGAAAGTTTAAGCGCATTAGACAGGTGAGCCTGTTGGTTGCAAATAAATAATCCGGCGTTCTTTATTGTAGACATATTGTTTATTAAAGTTTAAATGATCATTATACCAGCTTCTTTGTAAGGCTTCATCATCCCGTTTTCCGGGGAGGATGTTATTATGCCATCCAGCAACCCTATCTCACAAATATGAAAGGCTTCAGCAGTGTTTATTTTTTCGGGTGTAGTTAATGCGAGTACTTTATTAGATGCACTTATCATAGCTTTTTTAACCGCGCTTTCATCATAATAATGCCCTGTTAAGCCCAAATCAATATCTATACTGCAAACGCCTAAAAAGCATATATCTGCACGAATGTTTTTATAAAAATTTAGAGTGTCGTGCCCGGTAGTAATTAAAGACCCTTTAAATAATCTGCCGCCAGCAAACAACACTTCAATGTCTTCGCGACTTTCAAGAATATTGCAAATAGGAAAGCTGTTTGTAATAACGGTAAGGTTCTGGTTCTGCGGCAATAGATTGGCTACTGCGAGGGCAGAGGTGCCACCATCAAGTATAATTGTATTTCCTTTATTAATAAAACGGATTGCCTTTTTTGCAATAAGTTGCTTTTGCCTGCCGGCAAAATTTTCTCTTTCTCTAAAACCGTGGGGCCGGGGGCATGTGGTATTGCACCGCCGCGCACTTCTTTACACAGGTTTTGGGCTGAAAGTATTTTTATATCCCTTCTTACAGTATCGGCTGAAACATGTAACTCCCTGCTAAGATCGCTTAGTAGAACTTTTTTATTTGCCTGTAAACTTTTTAAAATTATTTCGCACCGCTCTTCTTTCAGCATTTATCTCTTTTTTGCAAAGTTATGCAATAATCTAAACTAATTGCACATTTTTGCAAATAGCCTGCCAAAAACTAAATCCTGATTATGAACCAGTTAAATTTAAAATGATGTAGAAACACCACCAAATTTAATTATGCTTAATGAATACATTGCAATAAAATGCAAACGATAACAACGTTACACCCTTATGTAAATTCTTTTTTTGTCGAGAAAGTAACCTATTAACCAGCAAAGCATCATAAAACTGATAGCAAAAAGAAAGGAGCCCAGGTAGGGAGTAGCATAAGAAAATATATTTTGGTATACCCAGGTAAATAAAGAAACATCCCCGATTCTTATAATGTTGGCGAGGATAACAAGCAGTTCAGATAGCAGGTATATAAATAATGGATTTCTTCCGAATACTTCAAAAAAGTAAGTGCCCTTTCTTTTGTTTAAAAAATCGAGATAATACATAACGCATCCAAGAATAAGGCAATCCAGCCCTACGGTATGTAAAACAAAACTGCTCGTCCATAGTTTTTTGTTTATAGGAAAACCATAGTTCCAGAAAAAGGCAATTACAATTAAAGCAAATCCTGCCATAAGTAATTTGCTTAATCCCTCAAAAGTGTTTCCTTTCTGTTGTATATACCTGCCTGCAAGAAAACCGCCTATTATATTACCAATTGAAGGGAAGGTGCTTAAAAATCCTTCAGGGTCAAAAGGTACACCTTCACCCATATACATATGTTTATCCCCGATTATAAACCTGTCTAGTGTTAAAACAGCATTGCCGTGTAGCGATAAAGGATCTGCTGCGTCTCCAAAATAAATCATCACGGGCCAGTATAGGAGTAATATAATTGCAGTTATTATTACTGTAATTCTGGTCCCAAAAAAATACAGCATAAGGCTTGCGATGCCATAAGCCAGTGCAATTCTTTGCAAAACCCCAAAAATACGTGTCTCGCTTATGGGAGAAAAGATCAGACCACCCGTATCATCAGCTTTAAAAAAAGGAAACCAATACATAAGAAAACCAAGTATAAAAATGATGAAGGTTCGTTTTAATATTTTCGCTACAACAGTTGAGGCACTAAGGTTTTCCCACTTGCGCATAACAAAACTCATGGCATTGCCTACGGCAAACATAAACGAGGGAAACACCAGGTCTGTAGGTGTAAAGCCATGCCAGTGTGCGTGCAACAGCGGTGCAAAGGTGGTTGAATAATTGCCGGGTGTATTTACAATTATCATTAAACAAATGGTAAGACCCCTGAAAACATCAAGAGCAATAAACCGTTGCGTGGCTGGTTGCATTAAAATAGATTGAAAAACTAATGTAGCATTTTTGTAAACACCTTAAAGTGCTCAAAAAAATTTTCGTAAAAAATTTATCAGTAAGGTTACCACCAGGCTAATGATAATCATGGTCGTAAGCGGAAAATAAAATTTAAAGTTTTCTTTTTCATACCTAAAGTCTCCAGGTAACTTTCCGAACCAGTTTAGTTTATCATGAAAAAAATAAATAAGCATACCTGCAATTACAATAAGCAATCCTGCGAGTATAATATATTTTCCCGTTTGTGGGCTCATATGGTTTAGTATAAATACAATGTTTAGTTTCGCGAAAATCCTGTTTTAAATTTATAAAGTTTAATAGATTTTTATGTGGAAGAGAAAATGGTTTAAATTTTTAACCGTCATTATTTTTATTTTGATCGTTACCTATGTTTCGGGCCCCAGCCCCGATGCACCTGTTTATAATAATAATATGCCGGTAGTGCCATCAAATAGTATAGTACTATTAGATTATGTAGCCGCACAAGAAAGTAAACATGCAATTAAACCCAACAACGAAGCACGAATTGTTTGGGTGAATGATTCCCTTAAAAATAAAACGCCATACAGCATAGTTTATTTACATGGTTTTTCTGCTTCGCAGGAAGAAGGGCGGCCCATTCATACCAATATTGCACAAAAGTTTGGCGCTAACCTTTACCTATCAAGATTAGCCGAACATGGCATTGATACCATAGACCCCTTAAAAAACCTTACACCAGAAAAATACTGGGAAAGTGCAAAAGAAGCGTTGGCTATTGGTAGAAAGATTGGGCAGAAGGTTATAATTATGGGCACTTCAACAGGTGGTACTCTTGCCCTTAAACTTGCTGCAGACTATCCCGATGAAGTGCATGCGCTGGTTTTACTTTCACCAAACATTGCCATCAATAACAACAAAGCCTTTTTACTCAATAACCCCTGGGGTTTACAAATAGCAAAATTTGTTACACATGATGATTATATAACGGCCTCGGACCCGCGTGATATATATAAACAATATTGGAACTGGCATTACCCGCTCGAAGCTACTGTTCAGTTGCAGGAATTGATTGAAACAACCATGGTGCCCGAAACCTTTAGCAGGGTTAAACAGCCTTTGCTTATGCTTTATTATTATAGAGACGAAGTGCACCAGGATAGCGTGGTAAGCGTGCCTGCGATGTTAGAAATGTTTGATGCCCTTGGAACAGACAGGCAACAAAAAATAAAACAACCTATTTCAGGGGCTGGCGATCATGTTATAGGCAGCTACATAAAATCGCAAGACCTTTTATCTGTTCAAAACGCGGTAGAGTCTTTTTTGATCAATGTTTTAAAAATCACACCATCGTACGAACAAACTATAATAAACAAGGAAGAATTAACCCAGTAAAATCCAGTATTTATTCCTGCATATTAACTTCTTAATTTATCCGCCAGATAAAGATTAACCGTATTTTTCGTAGCTTACTATTGTAATAAAAAACTATAAATGATTAGAAGTAAAATCGCAGGCATTGGTATGTATGTCCCTGAAAAAGTGTACACCAATAACGACCTGAAAAAATTCATGGAAACTTCAGATGAATGGATCCGCGAAAGAACAGGCATTGAAGAACGACGCTTTGCCCACAGAACAGAAGAAACCACTACCACCATGGGGGTCGAAGCTGCTAAAATTGCCATTGAACGTGCAGGCATTACAACAAACGATGTTGACTTTATTGTTTTCGCCACACTAAGTCCGGATTATTATTTTCCGGGTTGCGGCGTACTGGTTCAGCGCGCAATGAAAATGAAGGAGATTGGCGCATTAGATGTTAGAAATCAGTGCAGTGGTTTTATTTATGCATTAAGTGTGGCAGACCAGTTTATAAAAACCGGTACATATAAAAACATACTTGTTATTGGAAGTGAAAAACATTCATTCGGTTTAGATTTTTCAACACGGGGCAGAAATGTTTCTGTAATTTTTGGTGATGGGGCAGGCGCAGTTATTTTACAGCCAACGGAAAAAGAAGACGAGGGAATATTAAGCACCCATTTACACAGCGATGGCGAAAGCGCAGAGATACTTGCAGTGTTTAACCCCGGCACGCACGCAAATCATTGGGTGAATGAAAAGATCGCTAATTATGATGACGCAGACTTAGGGGAATTATTTATTAGCCATGAAATGATTGACGAAGCACAGATCTATCCGCATATGGATGGGCCGGCGGTTTTTAAAAAAGCTGTTGTAAAATTTCCGGAAGTTATTATGGAAGCACTTTCATCTAATGGTTATAAGCCTTCCGATCTTGATATGCTAATACCACACCAGGCAAATTTGCGTATAAGCCAGTTTGTTCAACAAAG
This sequence comes from uncultured Bacteroidota bacterium, assembly GCA_963806425.1. GTDB lineage: Bacteria > Bacteroidota > Bacteroidia > Chitinophagales > Chitinophagaceae > JBBRBB01. The sequence goes on from CAWDYB010000008.1 coordinate 71,424, forward strand.
ATTACAATTGAGAGATGACCAGGTGTATAATAATATTCAAAAATATGGCAACACCACTGCCGCATCAATACCTATTGCCTTGTGCGAAGTATGGGAAAGTGGCAAAATAAAAGAGGGCGATCTTGTTTGCCTGGCTGCATTTGGAAGCGGTTTTACCTGGGCTGCCGCATTACTACGCTGGTAGAAATTAAATTATAATTTATGAAGCTATTACTGTTACTGCCTGTTCTTTTTGGGTCTGTTCTTATGCAGGCAAATGCCAAAAGGCGACTATGTAATCACATTTCAACAACAGCAATTAAGTGTGCAGGCTGAGGCAGATAATACCGGCAAAGTCCATACAAATAAATTTGAATGACCTTCAAGAAAATGACGAATGTATTGTTGAAAATATGCATTGGGAAAAGGAGCAGGATATGAACCGTAAATTTATTTTGTATGATGGTAACGATACAGAAATATTTACACTTTCTGAAACAAAACCGGGAACTTTTGCTTTGCCGGGCGATGAAATTAAAAGCCTTCATGCCGGTACAGATTATTATTTATATACCATGGCTATACCAAAAGATCCCAACATCGCAAGTACGGTTAGGGTTAGAAGAATTTTGGTATGTGTTATAAAAATTAAATAAATATATTACTTTTCTATTCAGTTTTGTCAGGCATAACATATAGTCAACTCTAACTATCATAAACCCTAAACAATGAAATTCAAAATGTATTTGCTTTTGGCAATATGCCAGCTATCAACTCTCTGTGCCCTTTGCCAGTTTTCTCTTCCACATCAAAGAACAATTGGAGGAAATTCTGATGATTATATTAATAGTACGTGTAAAACAGCCGATGGTGGTTTGATCCTGGCCGGAAATTCAAACTCTGATATCTCAGGTGAAAAAACCGAAATTTCAAAAGGTTCACATGACTATTGGATAGTAAAATTAAATAAAGCCGGGAAAATAGAATGGGATAAAACTTTTGGTGGTAATGAAATTGAAAATTGCAGTAAAATTATTCAAACCCGGGATAAGGGATATTTATTAGGCGGTTACTCTTACTCAGACATTTCAGGTGATAAAACCGAAAATTCCAAAGGGGATGCAGATTATTGGATCCTTAAGGTGAACAGCGAGGGGGTAAAATTATGGGACAAAACCATTGGTGGATATGATTCAGATCGTTTAGAGGATATGAAAGAATTAACTAATGGCGACATAATTTTGGCAGGTAGTTCATATTCGGGAATTTCTGGAAATAAAAGCGAAGAAAGCCGAGGGAAAGTCGATTTCTGGATTGTTAAAATAAACGAAAGTGGTAATATACTATGGGACAAAACAATTGGTGGACCTAAAAATGATTTCGCCGAAGATGTTGTTATAACTCCAAACAATGAAATTTTAGTTGGAGGAAATAGTGATTCATATATTGGCGGAGAAAAATCTAATAAAAATAAGGGTGAATACGATATTTGGGTGGTTAAATTAAACGATTTTGGTGGGTTCATTTCAGATATTACCATTGGAGGTTCAAAAGGAGATTTTTTAGAAAATATTATACTGTTGCCAAATGGTGAATATCTTTTATGTGGGGATTCCTGGTCCAATATTTCAGGGGATAAATCCGAAAATTCCAAAGGATATGTAGATTATTGGATCGTAAAACTAAATAGCAGAAACAAAGTAATTTTTGATAAGACCATAGGCGGTTCAAGAAGCGATTATTTATCAGATGCCATTGAAACCGAAAATCATAACCTTGTTTTAGGTGGTCATTCATATTCCAGTATAGGCGGAGACAAATCAGAAGATTCAAAGGGCTATTACGATTATTGGATCGTAAAAGTAAATACTGAAGGGGAAATTCTATGGGACAAAACCGTAGGAGGAAGTAGTTATGATTACCTTAGAAGTATAGAGCAGTTACAGGGTGATTCCTATGCACTTTGCGGTCATTCTTCTTCGGGTATTGGGTTTAAAAAAACACAGAATTCACGCGGGGGTTATGACTTTTGGGTGGTTGCATTAAAAGAGGAGAACAGTCCGGCTATCTCAGGTTTACATGAAGTAAATAATGTCAACTTCCGGGTTTATCCAAACCCCGCAAATAATGTATTGAACATACATTCTGATATTAACCAGGTATTTACCTTAACAGATAAAGCAGGAAAAATATATAAGAAGCAGGAAGTATTTCAATCAGGCACAATGGATGTTTCCCGGGTAACTTCCGGTATTTATTTTTTAAGTGCCGGTAAAAATGTTCAACAGGTAATTATAGCTCATTGATTCTATTTAGAGGAGACACTTTTTGTGAGAGAATGATTGGTTGAATCATTGTTATGTATCATGCGCATAATGTGGTTAAATGCATCCTGGTTTTCTTTATTGTCGAGGGCCAAATAAATATCTTTTTTTTTCTGCAGCAGTTAAATGGAAACTTAATGCTGCCGTTGCAGATTCCTGCGTTGGTATATAATGAAATCCTATGTTATAAAAATTTGGGCCATAGGATCCAAACATATAGTTGATTTGGTCTGTCTGGTAATAATCCTGCAGCTTAAACCAGTTGTTTTGTAACAGCAACATGGGTTTTGTAACCAAACCGAGAATGCTGTTATCCTCGTACGGTCCTTAGCCAGTCGCCAAACGGCCTGTTGCGCATTTGCACCAGGACAACTTTACTTGTATTATTATTCAGCCATTCTTTAAAAAAATCTATAAACCGAAGGGAAGTTTCATTGCCAAAATTATCTCTCAATCCTCCATCCATGGCATCTATATAAGGCTCTGTTGGCATTTCAACATTTGGCAAAACAAAGGGGAATGTGGCATTTATTCTAAGGGCAGAAAGCATGCGCAAATTTCCGGGATTCTGGTTTTTAAAAAAAGACTGGTAATCGAGGGCATCGGGTGCATTGCTTCCCAGATCGTTGTTGTTAGGCAAAGGCTGCATCATAAAGCGGGCACTGTGTGTGCTTATAACAAGTTTTCTTCCATCCCTCGTTAAGGCGGCATTGAAAAGCATACTCGGAATAAGGGGCCTTTTCCTCTGGTTGCGTATAATCTCTTAAACGTTTATCAAGTATACCCTTCGTGTTCCTGTTAAGCTTTTGTTCGAAAGAATATCCACGATCGCGAATATATTCATGACCATCGAGTGTAAATGTTCTAATCGGGCTGATTATATCACGGGTTGTTAATGAAGAAAACACAGGATTTAAAAGATCTTTCCCTATGTTTCCAACATATTGCCTGTCGTTTAAATCAACATCTTTTCCCTGCATTCGTAAGTAATACAGTTCTCTGAAATAAGCTGCCCCAAGCATACCACCGGATGCACCGTTTATTAAAAGGTGTGTTGCAAAAAATCTCCGTTGCTTATACTGTCCAGTCTTTGCAGCACATTCATTACAAATGTTGCGCTTCTGTTACCGCCACCACTTACATCAACAATAAACATAACAGGCTTTTCTTCGTGCTGCCTTTTCTTCCAGTTATTTAAAATATTCAGCCATATTTTTTTATCTTCTTCAATATTCTCCTTAGACACCATTCCTTCGACCGATTCCTGCAAATAAGCGGGTTTTTCATTAGCATAATTTAAGCCGTATGCTTTATTTCTCGGGTCAAAAACATCTTGCTTGTATAAAAAATTTATAAGTAAATAAACACAAACAACGAAAGGTATACTCCACGTGCCAAGAAATAACGATAACGCACCGGCCATTGCAATAAGCACCGCAAACAACACTGTGATGCTTGCTGCGGCAGGTATTTGAAACCATTTGTTATCTGTAAAAACGCCAATAAGAATTAGGAAAATGAAAGCAAGAAAAAATGCCTGAACTGCTGCAATATGATGGCGCTTAAAAATTGAATTAATAAACCCTTCTGTATAGTGCCTAACATTGCGGGGCTTTTTTATTTGAAGAGATGCATTTAAAAAAAGGTCTATGCGCACCTCATCTTTATCAGGCTCGGTATTCTTTATTATTCGTTTTGCTCTTTCATATACCTGATTGGCAGAATTAATATCAGTTGCCATTTTGCGGTAAATAAATTTATCGCGGCGGAAGAAATAAGTAAATGAAACGACTATTGCTAAAACAAATCCACCCATAAACCCCCCGATCAATAATAAAATTTCACCCGTTGGTAACAGCTCCTGGTTCTTTTCGTACTGCACGGCAAACAGGCAATAAGTAAACAAAAAGATGATGGGTATAACCGAATTATTAATACAATATTTTAAAAAGGGCTGTGTAGTGGTTGCTAAAAACTTAATATGCCGTGTGTGTAGAATAAAGGTTGTGATGTTCCAGCTCATTATAAATGTGGCAAAAGAAAAACCAACGATTGCTGTACTTAATGCATTTACCCTGCCCATGTATTCGGGCGCCAGCATAAGAGAGGCGGCACCGTAGGGTTTTAAAAAATTTCCTGTAATAGTGGCAAACAGTACATACCATGTAATTAATAACACCTGGTACCTGCGAAAATGTAAAAACACCATTTGCACAGGCATAGAATAAAAAAAACGAACCAGATGTTGTTTCATAAATTCATCCGTTAATAACGTATCCCTGTATAAACCTAAAATATCATTACCAAAAAGTCAACTGTAATATAATATTTAACAAAGGTAACTTTAAATAAAAGTGATTTATTTACCCAGTTGAAGCCTTTGTGCAAATAGCGTTACAAACAATGCAGATGAAAATAAAAGATGAAGTGGCTGCGCTAAAGCCGGTATGTTATAGCCGGACATAACAAACCCCAAAGCAATTGTAAACAGTGATAACAATAAAATAGCAACCCCTTTTTTGAGCAATATATCGTGACTAATGGAGCGGTAAAAAATGCCAAGGTTTATTAGAGTTAATATAATACCAGTAACAATATGCCATTGTAATATGCTACCGGTATTAGCTATCCAAAGATGTCGTTGTTCGAAATGTAAGGCTCTTGAAATTTCATCGATTTGTTCCCTTACATCTGTGCCTATAATAATTTGAATGATAATTATAACCATTGCAGCTGATGCGAGTTTTTTTAAAAACTTATCGTAAATAATTTCTTTTTCAATTAATATATGAAGTATGATTACAGGTATCAGTGCAATTAATAAGCCACGAGCATATGTATTGTGATCTTTACCACGGCAAGGTTGGCATCAACCACCTTTTTGCCAAGCCATCCCTGGAAACCAGTGGCTGCCAATAAAAACAACGACCACCAGAATATGCTTTTTTTCACTTTAAAAAATGCCCGATAACTCCATATAACATGTATCAAAATAAAAATTCCTAACAATGCACCAACCAAACGGTTCAGGTATTCTATCCATGTATGGTATACATTAAATGAATGGTCGATATCCTGCTGTTTAAGGTATTTTTCAAAATCCGGAGGCAGTTGTTCGGCATGCGTTGGTGGCACCCACATGCCAAAGCATGTAGGCCAATCAGGGCAGCCCATACCGCTTTGTGTTGTTCTAACCACACCACCCGCGAGTATTACAACAAACACGAAAACAAGTATAAACCGGGTAAACCGAATATATTTTGTATTGGCTGCACCTTCCAATCTCTGCATCATTAAATAAGTAATCTCTGTTTAAAAAGAAGTGCAAAACTAAGCTGCTACTGTTAAATTAATCATGCGCGGCAGAAAGTCCGTAATTTTGACGCTTGCTTAAATTTTAAAACCATTCCATGTCATTAATTATTTTAGGAGTTATGCTGTTAATAGCATCTTACCTCGTCGGAAAAGCTAATTACCAGTATATCAGGTTAAGAAAGCCCATCATGCAGGCAGGCGTGCTTATACTTCTGGTAGGCATATTATATTCCTGCATTATACAGATCGGTGCTGGTGAAGTAGGTGTTAAGAAACTTTTTGGTAAAGTTCATAATGATGTACTGGGCAGCGGACTTCATTTTATAAACCCCTTGCTCGAAGTGGAAAAGATGGATATCAAAACACAAAACTATACCATGAGTGGCGTGCAGGATGAAGGTAATAAAAGTGGGGATGATGCCATTCGGGTATTAACCAGTGATGGGTTAGAAGTTACAATAGACCTTACTGTTCTTTACCGCGTTTTACCAACAGATGCTCCCTCTATTTTAAGAGAAACAGGTGCTGATTATAAAGATAAAATAGTTCGGCCGCTAACCCGAACAAAAATTCGCGATAATTCTGTTTATTACGAAGCAGTAAGCCTGTATTCTAATCGCCGCGATGAGTTTCAACAACGTATTTTTAAAAGCATTGATGCAGACTTTAAAAAACGTGGGCTGGTGCTTGAACAGTTGCTTGTAAGAAATATTACTTTACCAGAGTCTGTGAAGGCTGCCATCGAACAAAAAATAAATGCTGAGCAGGAAGCACAAAAAATGCAGTTTGTTTTGCAGAAAGAAAAACAGGAGGCAGAACGCAAAAGGGTAGAGGCACAGGGTATAGCCGATTATCAGCATATTATAAGCGAAAGCCTCACAGAAAAACAATTACAATACGAAAGCATTAAAGCCCAGCTTGAGCTTGCTAAGTCACCAAATGCCAAGGTGCTGATTATGGGGAAAGGAAATACACCCGTAATTCTGGACAGTAAGAATTAAATATTGATGCAGGCAGGCAACATATTGCAAACTTTACATTTTCAATTAGGAATATATCTTTGCGCTCTTTACATAAATTATGAAATTCTATAACCTTCTTATAAAGTATCGTTTTTGGTTAAGCCTGCTCGCTATTGTAATAGCTGTGGTGCTGAATATTACAGGAACAGGTTTTTGGCCCGTTTTCCCTTTATATTTTGTTGCTTTAATTGGTTTATTGAGCCATTTTTTTATTGGTCCCATGCGATTGATACAAGAGCCTATGGAGCAGGGAAATATAGAAGAGGTTGAAAGAATACTGGGCACCATTTGGTATCCCAACCTGTTGTATAAACCCGTAAGAAGTACGTATTATACAGTAAAAGGAAATCTTGCCATGATGAAGCAGGATTTTGACTCAGCCGAAAAACACCTGAAAAAAAGTTCAGAACTGGGTTCTCCCATGCCTGAGGCGGAGGGTGCCAACAAATTACAGCTGGGTATGATGTCTTTACAAAAAGGAGATTTTAAAGCAGGTGAAAGTTATATGCGTGCAGCCATACGTGCAGGTATTTCTGATAAAGAAAGCGAAGCCATCGCTTATTTAAGCATGTGCCAGATATTTATGAACAAACGCCAGTTTCGTGCAGCTAAAGATTATTTCCGCAAAGCCAAAGAATGCAAACCAAAATCCAAGCAGGTTGTCGACCAGATAAAAGAGATTGAAAAATACATTTCCCGTGTACAGGGGTAATAAAAATTTCATTATGCACATGTAGATAAATTACCGGCATATTTACATGAAATAAATGTTTTATTAAGTATAATTGTATATAGCAGCTATTCACTAAATAGCTGCTATTGTTTTTATTTTTTCAACCAAATAATTGAAGCCTTCCATATACCGGAGCGTTCACAAAAAATGACTGTCATCCCCGGCTTTATAAAATTTTACAAATGCCACCTAAACAATACAATACCGAAAACTTTTTAAAAGTATATAACAGTCTAAACAGCCATCAGCAAAAAGCGGTAGATGCCATTGAAGGTCCGGTAATGGTAATAGCCGGACCAGGAACAGGAAAGACGCAAATACTTTCTGCCCGCATCGGGAAAATATTACTTGAGACAGATACTTCCCCTCAAAATATCCTTTGCCTGACTTTTACAGAGGCAGGCGTAATTGCAATGCGCAGAAGACTGTTATCCATGATCGGTGCAGATGCTTACAGGGTACACATTTATACATTTCATGCTTTTTGCAACGATGTTATTCAGGATAACCTTAGCATGTTCGATAAAACATATCTCGACCCGGTTTCTGATCTGCAACGTATCGATCTGATGAAACAGCTGATAGATGCTTTCCCTAAAAATCATCCGCTAAAAAGATATAGGGGCGATGTGTATTACGAGATAAGCCACCTGCAAAAACTGTTCAGCACCATGAAGCAGGAAGGATGGACACCCGCTTTCATTAGCGAACGCATAGATGAATATCTTAAATCTCTTCCCTTGCGGGATGGTTATATCGCCAAGAAATCTTCTAAAGAATTTAAAAAAGGCGATGTGCGTACCGATAGAATTGCAGACGAAACAGAGCGCATGGCCCGACTGCGTGCAGCCGTAAATGAATTTGAAAATTTTCAGCAGCTCATGCGCAAAAACAATTTGTACGATTTTGATGATATGATAAACTGGGTAATAAAAGCCTTTGAAGAAAACCCTAATTTACTGTTGCATTACCAGGAACAATTTCTATATATATTGGTTGATGAATACCAGGATACCAGCGGAACACAAAACAGATTAGTAGAACTGCTGATAAACTTTTGGGATAAACCCAATGTATTTGTGGTGGGCGATGACGATCAGAGTATCTATCGCTTTCAGGGTGCTAATGTTGAAAACATGAACCTGTTTGCAGGCAATTATAAAAACGACCTGCTCACCGTAGTTCTTGAAAATAATTATCGCTCGGTTCAGGGCATTCTCGATGTTTCAAAATCATTAATAGAAAGAAACACCGAAAGGCTTATTCATAAAAATCCTGAATTAAAGCTGTCTAAAAATCTTCTATCATCCAACGAAAAAATAAAACACCTGGCACACCAGCCCATTATTCATACCTACGAAACAAAACAGCAGGAGATGATTGGCATTACCCAGCAGGTAGAGAAAATTTTAGCGGATGGAATAGAGCCGCGAAAGATTGCAATTATTTATAAAGAAAATAAATATGGCGAAGAATTAGCCCAGTATTTAAAGCTTAGAAAAATTCCTTACTACAGTAAGCGAAGCCTTAATATTTTATCCATTCCGTTTGCAAAAAAGATCATCTCCGTTTTAAGGTATCTTTCTTTTCAGTACGATGTGGCATACAGCGGAGATGAATTATTGTTTGAGATTTTGCATTACGACTGGTTTAATATTCCACCAGCCGAAATTGCAAGGGTTAGCATTGAAGTTGCCAACAGGCAATTTTCGCACGATAAAACGACCATAAGGCAATTGTTGTACGAAAGAAGCAACCTGCCCGATAAAGATCTTTTTTCGAAAGCCATGCACCCGGGTCTTAAAAAGGCAAGTGAAGTGATTGAGTCTTTAATCGCCAAAGTGCCTAACGTAACCTTGCAGGGATTGTTTGAGTGTATTATTCGCGAAGCAGGAGCGCTTACGAATATTATGAAAAGTGATGAAAAGATCTGGCTGCTGCAGGTGCTTACCGGTTTGTTCAATTTTATAAAGGAAGAAACACATCGCAATCCCGATATGGGTTTAAAAGATGTGATAAAGCTTTTCGATCTTATGCAAAGCGAGAATATTTCGCTTCCATTAGTTGAGGTTACAGGTAACGACAGGGGCGTAAACCTGCTTACATCTCATGGCTCAAAAGGTTTGGAATTTGAGTATGTTTTTTTCGCGGGCTGCAATGCTTCTTTGTGGGAGAAAAAATCAAAACGTAGCTATGGTTTTAAATTACCAGATAATATATTTTCTTCCCTGAGTGCAGGCGATGCAGATGAAGAACTTCGCCGCCTGTTTTATGTGGCCCTTACCAGGGCCGAGCAACATTTATTTATTTCTTATTGCTGCTTTAAAGATGATGGAAAGGAAATAGAACCCTCTATGTTTATTGCTGAAATTCTGGATTACCACGAACTGCATACGGAAAAAGTTTTTATAGACCCTGTATTCCGGTCAGAATTCCAGGTATTACAACTTGAGAATAACGTAGCCCCGGAAATTGAAAAAATCGAGAAAGAATATGTAAACATGCTGCTCGAAAAATTTGTAATGAATGTAACGGCACTAAATAATTATTTAAAGTGCCCGCTTCAATTTTACTTCAATAATCTTATACGTATTCCTTCACCAAAAAATGAGAATACAGAGTTTGGTTCGGCAGTGCATCATGCACTTGAACAGTTGTTTAAAAATATGCAGCTCAACAATAATGTTTTTCCTTCAAAAGAAGAATTCATTCAGTATTTTATCAATTACATGCATCGCCATCGCGAAAGCTTTACCAAGGAACAATTCGAAAGAAGATTAGAATATGGGAATGATGTACTTTTTGAATACTATGATAATAACCTACATTCCTGGAATAAAATTGTTGCCCTCGAAGTTACCATCCGGAATGTGATGGTTGGTGATGTGCCGATAAAAGGAAAGCTTGATAAACTTGAATTTAATGGCAGGGAAGTGAATGTGGTAGATTATAAAACCGGGAAACCGGAGAATGCTAAATCTAAATTGTGTACCCCCAACGACAAAAATGAAAATGGTGGAGATTATTGGCGGCAGGCCGTGTTTTACAAAATTTTAATAGATAATAATAACCGCAACTGGCTTGCGGTAAGCAGTGAATTCGATTTTATAGAACCCGACAGTAAGAAGGTTTATCAAAAAGCAAAGATCTTTATTAAACCCGAAGATATAAGTACAGTAAAAGAACAAATAAAGATGGTATGGAGTAAAATTCAGGCTCACGATTTTTATACAGGTTGCGGCAAACCAGATTGCCATTATTGCGACTTTGTAAAAACCAATAATATGGCGGTCGCTTTGCATGAACTTGTTAATGCAGGTGAGGATGAAGATTAAAGTGCCGGCTTTTGTTTATCGCGGTGTTTAAATTTTTAAAGCATTGTTAGCAGAGACACTTGGTTAAAGAAGTTATGTTTGCTAAGCTTAAATAAAATGAACATAAACTTGCGCAGAATACTGGTCTCAGTTTTCATTATAATAACAACAGGTCAAATATTTTCTTCCTGTGCTAATATAGTACCCCCAACCGGCGGCTTAAGAGACTCAATACCGCCCGTTTTGATCAATGCCATTCCAAAAGATTCTGCATTAAATTTTTCAACAGGTAAAATTACTCTTGAATTTGATGAATATGTGCAGATCGATAACGACTGGTTAAATAAAGTAATTGTTTCTCCTTACCCCAATCAGTCGCCCAACATATTAAGCAAACTGCGTACGGTTACTATTCGCATGCGCGATACGTTGCAGGCAAATACCACATATTCCATCAACTTCGCAAATACATTAAAAGATGTGAATGAAGGTAATCCGTACCGCAATTTTACATACGTATTTTCAACAGGTGAAAACCTGGATGCAGGTAAAATTTCAGGCAAGGTTTTACTGGCAGAAAGTGGTGGCGTTGATACAACTTTGCTTGTAATATTACACGATAATTTAAATGATTCAGCCATAAAAAAAGAACGGCCGGACTATGTTGCCCGCATAAGTAATGATGGGAGTTTTGCTTTTAATTTTTTACCCGAAAAGCCTTTCAATATTTATGTTCTCCCGGATGATTATTCTAAAAGGTATGATGACAGTACTAAGATGTTTGCCTTTTTAAATGAGCCAGTAATGCCCGATAGCAATGCATCTCAGCTTGCATTATTTGCTTTTGAAGAAGAAAAGAAAACCGATACACGCCCAACTTCTGCAACTTCAAAAAAACCGGTAAAAACCGATACCGCTAAGGTCGCATCTTTAGAATATGCCATTAATATTGAAAGAGGGCAGCAAAGTATTTTAAAGAACATTGAATTTACTTTCCCCTCCAAAATATATGCGTACGATTCCTCGAAGATTTTTTTAACAGATACGAATTATAATTTTATTTCCGGTCTTACCATTGCTGCAAAAGATACCACCGGCAAAAAATTTACGGCAGCCTATCCCTGGAGCCCTGAAGAATCTTTAGCGCTGCTTATTCAATCCGGTGCCTTTGCCGATAGTGCAGGGGTAACCTTACTGCAAACAGACACTATTAGGTTTATTACCCGCAGCGAAAGCACATATGGCAGTATTCGGTTAAGGTTCGGAAACCTCGATCTTTCACAAAACCCGGTGTTGCTTTTTATTCAGGATAATGAAATAGTAGAATCTGTTGCATTGACACAAAGCGAACTTTTTCGCAGGCTTTACGAACCGGGAGATTACAGCTTAAGAATATTATTCGACGCTAACGGAAACGGCGTTTGGGATGCGGGTAATTTTTCACTAAAACTTCAACCCGAGATTGTTAGAAAAATACCCCAGGCAATAAACATTAAAAGAAACTGGGATAATGAAATAAACATTAACCTTTAAAGATTATACCTGTTTCGCAAAGAATTATCTTTGCAAAAGCTATGCAATTCTCTTCTTCACTTCTAGAAAATGCTGTAAACGAATTTGCCAAATTACCCGGTATTGGCCGAAAAACAGCGCTGCGAATGGTACTGCATCTTTTAAAACAGGATAAAGAGACCGTTGAACAATTTAGTAGCGCAATTTCTTCCATGCGGCAGAACATTCGTTTTTGCCAGCGTTGCCATAACATAAGCGATGCAGATATTTGCTCGGTTTGTGCAAACAGCATGAGGAACCAATATGTTATTTGCGTAGTTGAAAATATACGCGATGTAATTGCCATCGAAAATACACAGCAGTTTAGTGGAACATACCATGTATTAGGTGGTATTATAAGCCCCCTCGATGGCATTGGTCCAGATCAGTTGCACGTACAATCTCTCGTTGCCAGAATTGAAAAAGAACAAACGGAAGAGCTGGTATTTGCTTTAAGCCCAAATATACAGGGCGATACTACCATCTACTACATTCAAAAGAAAATTAATCATTTGCCCTGCCGGGTTACCACCATTGCCCGAGGCATTGCCTTTGGTGGAGAACTGGAGTATGCCGATGAACTTACCCTTGCAAGAAGTCTTGCCAACCGGTTGCCGGTAGGGCAATATGTAAAATCCTAACTGCGTTTTATTCCGGCTCAGTCTTTATTTTTTCCTGTTCAACTGTAAAGATTTTCATGCAGGGTCCTGTTCACTAACTTTATGCAGAATGAAAAAAAGAGTAATTATAGGAATCATTATTATCCTTTTTTTGGCCGTTGCTACCTATGCCTTTATCGTTTATAATAAACCTGCAAGAGATATTTCAAAAGAAGATGGAATTACTATTGCCGCCCATATTATTTTCGATTCATTTTCGCGAAACGAAGCAGCTGCCAATCAGGCCTTTTTAAACAAGGCAATAATTGTTTCGGGTAAAGTATCTGGCCTTAAAGCCAACCAGTCGGGTGATACTGTGGTTTACCTCGCCACCAGCGACCCGGTTTTTGGAATCAATTGCACGTTTGCTGAAAGCCCGGGTAAAATTGCTGTAGGCGATTCCATTTCTTTTAAAGGCATCTGCACGGGTTATTTAAGCGATGTTATTATTAACAATGGAATTTTGGTTGCTAATTATAAGTAAAAAGTAATTGTAAATGCGCTGGATCTTTATAATTTTTTGTGGACTGTTGATTTTCGTGGGATGCAGGCATGATGTTTACCTGCCGGGGGATCAATCCATAAATGATACAACGACAGGCGGAACTGGTGGTGGAGGGAATAACGGTGGATCGGCAAGTGATCTCGTGTGCTTTGAAACGGAAATACTTCCCCTGTTCACAACAAATTGCGCTAAGTCGGGTTGCCACAATTCAGCTTCACATAAAGGCGGTTATGTTTTTGAAGATTATGATGGCATAATGAAAGGTGTTGAACCCGGCAAGCCCGGTAAAAGTGAAGTATATGAAGCAATTACCGAAGATGATGCAGACAAGCGCATGCCACCTCCACCTAATGAGCCGTTGCTTCCGTCGCAGGTACAGTTAATTAAATTATGGATAGAGGAAGGCGCGCAAAACACCACCAATTGTGCCACCGATTGCGATACTACCATAGTAAGGTATAGTGTAGAAATTAAGACCATTTTAGACAGAAGTTGCAGGGGTTGCCATGGAACAACAAACCCGTCAAGCGGAATAAATTTATACGATTACCCCACCATTTCTACTTTAGCCCTCGATGGTTTGCATACATATGGAACTTTGCTTTCTGCGGTTATGCATGAAGGCGGCGCATCGCCCATGCCAAAGGGAGGTAACCAATTACCAGCGTGTGATATCAATATGTTCAGGGCATGGGTAAACAGGGGTGCTCCGAATAATTAATAGTATATGAATAATAGAATAACCACAATTATTGCAATATCTGTTTCATATATGTTTTGTGGGTGTTATTATGATAAGGCAGACCAGGTATACCCCTCAGTGAATTGTGATACAACAGTAGTTCGGTACAGCGTTGAGATAACTACTATTCTGGATGCAAGTTGCAAATCTTGCCATGAAGGCTCAAACAGTATTTCGGGGATTGACCTGTACGATCATGCCACCATTCAACGGCTTGCTCTTGATGGCAAATTCATTTACGGAACTTTGCTATCTGCTGTAAAGCATGAAGGTGGTGCATCTCCAATGCCTCAGGGCGATCCGAAACTTCCTGAATGTGATATAAATAAAATAGCAGCATGGGTTCACCGGGGCGCTCCGGATAATTAAACAACATTAAATTTATTAAGTATGAAAAAGCTTTTTTTGATCATTACCGTTTTTGCTACGTCATTCATTGCAAATGCGCAGGATTACCTTACACGTAACGCAAGTATTTCATTTTTTTCCCATACACCGCTCGAGGATATTAAAGCGCAGAACAATGAGGGTGTAAGTACGCTCAATACCGCAACCGGGGACATAGAATTTAAGGTGGCTATTAAGAGTTTTCGTTTTCCCAAAACCGCAATGGAAGAGCATTTTAATAAAAGTGATTATATGGATTCCCAAAATTTTCCCAAGGCGGGTTTTAGCGGAAAAATTACGAATCCCACGGCAGTTACTTTTACCAGGGATGGAACCTATACAGTTAATGTTAAGGGAGAGCTGACCATTAAGAATACAACTAAGAATATTACAGCCCCCGTAACAATTACTGTAGCCAGCGGAAAAATAACTGCGCAATCTACCTTTAAAGTAAACCGTAAAGATTATGGCATTATTGGTGAATCGTTTGTTCAGAAAAAGATAGCTGAAGAAATAGAAATAACTGTAAATGCGCGGTATGACAAACGATAATCATCCACATCAATTATTTTAAAAAATATCACTTTGGTTACACCAAAACTATACTTATTCCTTTTGCTTATAACCTGCATACCTGCGGTAAGCCAGGAAGTTGACCTTGATAAATTACTCGACGAGGAAATAACTAAAACGAATGAAAATAAAACGCAGTTTACCGAAGCAACATTTAAAACAAGCAGGCTTATTGACGGGCACTCTGTTGAAACCACGCAAGGCGGTGTTCTGGACTTTAAAGTATCTCACCGCTTTGGAAGATTGAATGAAGGGTTTTACAATATGTTTGGTTTTGATGTGGCATCTATGCGCCTTGGATTTGATTACGGTATCACTAACAGGTTTACAGCAGGCATTGGTCGCAGCACCTTCGAGAAACAGTACGATGGTCTTTTAAAATACAGGCTGCTATGGCAATCTGAAGGAAAAAGAAAAATGCCTGTATCCGTTACTCTTTTATCTACTATAATGCTTGAAACAGATACCCTGGCGTTAAAGTCACAAAAAAATATTTCTGTTTCCCCAAGATTTACCGATAAGTTGTCTTTCGCCCAGCAAATACTTATTGCCCGAAAGTTCAGCAACGAATTTTCATTGCAAATTATGCCCACAATGATTCATGAAAATATTGTTGACAGCACCCATAATCCCAATGATATTTTCGCTATAGGCATAGGTTCAAGGGTTAAAATAACCGCGCGTTCAGGATTAAATTTTGAGTATTATTACCAGTTGCCTTCGCATAAATTAGAAGGCACCTATAATACCTTTTCTGCAGGTTACGAGATTGAGACTGGGGGGCATGTTTTTTCTTTACATGTGAGCAATTCCACCGGAATGACCGAAAGAACTTTTATTGCTGAAAATTATGGAAGGTGGAGCAAAGGTGATATTCATTTCGGATTCAACATAGCGCGGGTCTTCACCATTAAAAAAGAAAAACCGGCAATTTTAAATTAACCCGTATCAATTAACAAATTACTGCAAAAGGGTTCACAAATAATATTTAGTTTCAGTACAGCGTATGGTTAAGTCTTCATTACATAAAGGCAAACAAAAACTTGTTGCATCATTACTGTTCATTTTTCTTTGCCTTACCGCTGGTGGACAACAGGGTATTTTTACAACAACAAAGGGTTTTATCAGTTTTAAATCTGAGGCTCCTCTCGAACTTATACATGCTGCATCGAAAGAACTGGCCGGCGTTCTTGATCTTTCAAAAAACATTTATTCATTTAAAGTAAACATCCGTTCATTCAACGGGTTTAACAGCCCATTGCAGCGCGAACATTTTAATGAGAATTATCTTGAAACTTTTAAATACGCTGATGCCTCCTTTAAAGGAAAGATTATAGAAGATATTAATTTGCTGCAGGATGGTACATACCAGGTTCGTGCAAAAGGAATACTTATTGTTCATGGTGTTGCCCAGGAAAGAATAATTAAATCTGCCATTAAAGTCGAAGGCACGCATATACTTGTGCAAAGTAATTTTTCAGTATTATTAAGTGATCATAATATACCTATACCAAAAGTTGTTAATCAAAAACTTTCGAACGAAATAAAGGTAGAAGTAAGTGCTACCCTTTTACCCCGATGATGCATTTACGAATGTTGTATAAAACCTTTTTGTGCCTGGTTTTCTCTTACATCACGCATGCCCAACCTTCAGTTTATGAATTTTCCATTGATAACAGGGAAAGTGTTAAGCCAGAAATAACATGTTTGTTGCAAACATCATCAGGATATATTTTCTGTGGATCTACAAAAGGGTTATACAGGTTTAATGGTATTGATTTTTTTTCTTCAGATAACAAATCTGAGGGTTTTATTACAGCCTTGTTCGAAGATGCAGATAGTGTTTTGTGGATTGGATATAACAATGGAAATATTGGATTTATAAAACATAAAAAGTTTCAGTTGCTCCAGGTAGAAGAAGGATTTCCTAAAGTTGCTGTGAAATCAATTTGTCAGGATAAGGCTGGTATAATATTTTTTGGAACTGCCGGGGAAGGAATATATTATCTGAAATCGAAACGGCTGTTTAACGTGAATGAAGATGATGGATTATCTGATAATTACGTGTATAAATTGGTTTATAGCGCTGCATATGGTATGGTCGCTTCAACTGACAGGGGCATTAATTTTATTTTGCCTGATAACAATAATAAAAATATTCGGTCCATCACGTCTAAAGATGGTTTGCCAGATAATATGGTTAAAGCTATTAGTATGGCAGGAAATAAGCTTTATATGGGCTGAGAATGGCGCACTTATGCAGTATGATTTTGCAACTAAAATGCTTGCACCCTTACCAGTTAAACATGCAACTGGTGAGGTTAATGATGTATTAAGCTTTAATAAAAAATTTTATGTGGCGTCGCAGGATTCTGGTTTAATTATACTTAATAATGCCGGGTATAAAATAAACATTGAAGTAAGCATAGATAATATTCAAAAAGCAACAAGCCTGTTGCGAGATGCGGAAGATAATATTTCGGTGGCCTCGGCAAACAGCATTTATCGTTTGCCAAATGCATCAGTTAAAAAAATTTATACATTGTCTGCAAACGATGCAAAAGCGGTGCATAGCTTATATTATTCCGCAGGGAATCTTTGGTTAAACAATGAAAAGGGTATTCAGCAATTATCACAAAATGGCGAACAATGGGTCACTAAAAATTTTCCGCTGCAATCCGTCGACGGCAGCGATATTACCAGTATGTATAAAGATGCTTCCGGTTTAATTTGGATTGGTTCTCTTGGTAATGGCATTACATTATTCGACCCGGTTTCCATCAGTCAAAAACCACTCAGTTACCCTCCTTTAAAAAATAGCAACATCATTTCCATCTCCGGAAAAGCAAATGGAATATGGGTTTCAGCGCTGGAGGGAGTTTTTCATGCAGAGGCCCATAAAAACCAATATCAATTTACAAGTTTATCGGATACCGCAGGGGTGGGGCAGCGTTACGTGTATGATATTTATACCGATAAAGTAAACCGAACATGGTTTGCAACAGACGGCAGGGGAATTTCATTATTAGAAAACAATTCATTTAAAAGCTTGTCTGATAATAAAGCGTACAAAGGAAAAGTGGTATATAAAATAAGGGAAGACTTCTCTGGTAATATTTGGTATGCGACTTACGATGCAGGCCTCGTTAAGTATGATCATCATACTTTTCAGGCATTTACGCAACAGCAGGGGTTAAGCAGTAATGAGGTTTTAAATATGGCAATTGCCAATAACAAGCTAGTGGTTTTGCATAAAAAAAATATTGATGTTATAGATGCTTCGACAGGCGTTGTTTCTTATGTAAATCTTTCAGGGCTGGATCTGGATATTAATACAGATTTAAATTCCTGTACGGCAGACGAATGGGGTAATGTCTATTTCATATCAAATGGTGCTATTTACAAATACGAGGCGCCATTAGGGCAATTAAAGCACCCACGCGTAATTATTGATAATGTTCAATTGTATTTACATGATATTGATGAGAACCAGCATACGTTTAAACATGATGAAAATAACCTCACATTTTTCTATACCGGTTTATACTACACGCAGCCTGAAAAAATATCTTATCAGTACATGTTGCAGGGGTATGATGAAGACTGGGTTAATACAAACGACCGCGTAAAAACTTTTTCCAGTTTACCGCCTGGTAAGTATACTTTTAAAATTAGGGCATCGTTGAATAATAGTTTTGAACATGCTGAAGAATCTGGTTTTTCTTTTGTTGTAAAACAGCCCTTTTGGTTAAATCCTTTTGTAATTGGCGGTGCTGTTGTATTTTTTCTGTTATCCTTCTATTTTATTTTTAAACTTCGCGAAAAAAATATTCAAAGAATTAATCAACTGGAGAAAGAAAGAATGTTATCGAAGCTCGAAACATTACGAAGCCAGATAGACCCTCACTTCTTATTCAATAGTTTTAATACCCTTATATCTGAAATTGAAACGCACCCCGAAAATGCAGTTACTTACGTCGAATATCTCTCAGATTTTTACCGAAGCATTGTTACTTACCGGGATAAGGACCTTATTTCTTTAAAAGAAGAATTGCAACTTTTACATAATTATATTTTTCTGCAGAAGCAAAGATATAAGTCGGGGTTCGGGGTAAATATTGATATTGATAAAAACCTGGAGACGGCTTTTGCCGTGGTTCCGATGGGTTTGCAATTACTAATAGAAAATGCTATAAAGCATAACGTGATAGACAGCAATAACCCCCTCGTGGTTAATATAAGTGTTACCCGGGATAATTACCTGGTTGTACAAAACGAAATTAAATTAAAATCTAAAATGGTAAAGCCGACAGGTTTTGGTTTACAAAACATTCAAAAGCGATATGCGTTATTAAGCAGCAGGCCGGTAAATATTACTGTAATAGAAAACAGGTTTATTGTAGGGTTACCACTTATAAAAATTGAATAATGATGAATGTTATAATTATTGAAGACGAAGAATCAGCCGGAAAGCGGCTGCAGAAACTTGTAAAAGAAATGATGCCCGGCGCAACTATAGGAAAAGTAATAAGCAGCGTGAAAGAGGCTGTTTTATATTTTAAAGAAAATGAACCAGCCCTGATTTTTGCTGATATTCAGCTAACCGATGGCGAAAGTTTTGACATATTCCGGCAGGTAGAAATAACCAGCCCCATTATTTTTACCACTGCATATGATTCGTATGCCATTCATGCATTTAAACTTAACAGTATTGATTACTTGCTAAAACCCATTAAAAAAGAAGATCTTAAAAATGCTATAGCTAAATACAAAAAGCTACAATCGAATAAGACCTTTAATGGCGATAACCTTAAACTATTACTCGAGGGCGTTCAGAAAAAGCCGCAATATAAAGAGCGGTTTATTGTGCGCATAGGTGAGCATATGAAAACGATACAGGTTAGCGAGGTAGGATATTTTTATACGGAAAACAAAGCAAATTTCATGGTTCTTAAAAACGGGAAAAGATATTTGTCAGAGTTTACGCTCGATCAACTTGATGCCATATTAAACCCGCGGGAATTTTTTAGAATAAACCGCCAATTTATAATCGGCATTTCTTCAATTAATGAAATGCATACTTATTCTAAATCGCGGGTACATATAACCCTCGACCCTCCCTGCAAAATAGAAACCGTAGTAAGTACAGAAAGGTCTGCACCTTTTAAAAGCTGGTTAGCGGGTGAGTAATAATGCCTGTTCGAAATGTTCAATTCCCTGTTCAGCTACAAATAATTGTGGCATAATTTTTTCACCTGCAATTTCATAAAAATTATAATTTATGAAAGGATGTATTTTGACTTTAATTACCCTTACACTTTTAATTAACAGCTGTAAAAAAGTAACTGACCCCCCTGTAGCCACGGTGGACGATATTACCGGTAATTACAATATCATTAATTTTTTAGAAGATGGTAATAATGAAACTGATGACGTGAAGGAATACGTATTACAATTTAATTCCGGGGATGAATTATTAGGCATTTCGGCAAACGACACGCTCACCGGTACCTGGGAGAATGACGACAGTGATAGCCTGGAAATGAAAATATTTTTTGAGGAGGCACCACTAAACATGTTAAACAGAAGCTGGCACATTCTTACCCTTACAGACAACGATTTAATTTTGGGTGATGATGATCTTAACGACGACAGCGAAGACAGGCTTGAGCTTAAAAAATAAATTATTGCAGGTGGTGTAAAATTTTTTGCTGCACCTCCTGCAATTCTTCTTTAGTTATTTTTAGTTTTTCACGGGTAAAATTCAAATCGTTTGCTGAAGTTATAGGTGCCAGGTGCAAATGGGCATGCGGCACTTCTATACCTATTACTGCCATACCACACCTGTTACAATTGAATGCTTTTTCTATGGCTTTGGCAATAGGTTTTGCAAATACAAGAATTTCAGAAAGGTATACATCTGGAACATCAAAAATTTTATCAACTTCAATTTTAGGCACAACAAGAACATGCCCTTTAACCAATGGATAAACATCTAAAAAAGCAAAGAATTTTTCATCTTCCTTAATCTTGTAAGCCGGTATCTCTCCTTTAATAATTTTTGAAAAAATGGTCATGCCTTTTTGTTACAGCGTTATATCTTCAATTTTAAATTTCATTAAACCATTAGGTGCCTGAACCTCTGCTGTATCGCCTTTATGTTTGCCAAGTAAGCCCTGCCCAATAGGAGAGTTAACAGAAATTTTTCCTGATTTTAAATCTGCTTCTTTTTCTCCCACAATCTGGTAGGTAACAGTTTTATTGGTATTGATGTTTGTAATAGTAACCCTGGTAAGAATTGAAACCTTGCTGGTGTCTATTTCGCTCGCATCTACCACACGGCTTTTGGCAAGTTGCGTTTCAAGTAACATAATCTTGCCCTCAAGCATACCCTGGGCTTCCTTGGCAGCATCGTATTCAGCGTTCTCTTTAAGGTCGCCTTTTTCACGAGCTTCAGCAATTGCCCTTGAGGCTGCAGGACGTTCGACCGCTTTCATGTGATGCAATTCTTCTTTCATTCGCTCAAATGCCTCCTTGCTCAGGTACATTATATCGGTCATACAAAATTGTTTTACAGGTAAAAAAAATACAACGCCCATTAAAATAATTTGAAGCGTTGCACTAATACAAATATATATTTATTTGATTTTTTTTCAAAATCAAATAGATGCACATCAGCGGCACAGTTTTAGCATTTATAATGCAATATTAGAAATTGTACTCCGTTAAAAATTAAAGCCGTTATGAAAACTCCTGCCTCTTCTCAATCAACTGTTAAACATATTGGTAATTTAAAAACCGGTCATCACTTCTGGATCGGTAAAATGAATGATGGAATTGAATATGTAACCGGTCAAACCTTTAAAAGCACTATCAACGGAAAGTTAAATTGCATAAAACTTTATCCTGAAATGATAGTTGGGGAAACCGATGCTTTTTTATCTGTTTTTGAATTTGAGGAAGAAACACACCAATGGAAAAAGCAGGTAACAGAAAATACCATTATGCTCAATCCCACCCAACAAGGCCAGTGGATTAGTTTTGACACAAATAATATAAGCATGGAAGCAGGAAAGCAATACGGTTTTAAAATTAGCTGTAACCATGGTGGTATTATGGCTATTGCCGAGGGCCCTTTGAGTGAAGGAGTTGCTTACACTGATGGTGAACAATGGATCGGAAATTCACAAAACCCCGGTGGCAAATTCTACCCTCATTTCGATTTGGCTTTTATTGCCGAAATTCAGCCGGCTTAAATTCCAAGTTTTTCCATTATTATCTTTGGCATTAGTTTAAATGCTTCTGATGAATAACCTGCAATGTGCGGTGTTATAATTACATTATTAAAGCTGAGTAATTCCTCCAGCATCTTTTTTTCTTCAGATGTATAATTTGCAAAATCTTCGTTTTCCAAAACATCTAAAGCCGCCGCTTTTATTGTTTTGTTCTTTATGGCATTTAAAAGGGCTCTAGTTGAGGTAACTTTTCCGCGGCAGGTGGTTAAAAAGTAGGGTTGTTTTTTAAGAGCGTTAAAAAAGTCGTCATTCGCAAAATAATGGGTTTCTTCTGTAAGGGGAATATGCAGGCTTATTACATCAGCATACTTTATTATTTGCTGAAGCGATGCTTCCCGTACATGTCCTTTAGCAAAATCATTTTTATACTTATCATAGGCCAGAACAGTAACGTCAAACGCAGAAAGCAGCCTGGCCAATGTGCTACCGGTATTACCATAACCAATTATTCCGACAGTTTTTCCCTTTAATTCTTCCCCTGTATTTTCTTTTCGCAGCCAGCTTCCGTTCTTTACTTCATTATAACTGCTGCTTATTTTATTCATTATATTAAGTAATAAACCCAGCGAATGTTCTGCCACCGCATTGCGGTTACCCTCGGGGCTGCTTACACAAATAATATTTTTGGTGGCGGCATACATTTCGTCGATCAATTCCATGCCACTGCCCAGCCTGCCGATCCATTTTAGATTTATTGCTTTATCAATTATAGGTTTATCTATTTTTATGCGGGTGGTAACAATTAAACCTACTGCAGCAGGTATAAGCAAAGCCAGTTCAGGGTAAGAAATATCAGGAACATATTGTACAGCAAAACCTTTCTTATCTAAATATTCCAATAGCCATTCATCTACTTTAGCCGTTATAATCACTTTTTGTTTGGTCTGCATTGCCATATTTAATTCATCTTAAAAGTGAGCATAGCGAAATCTTCTACGTTTAACTGTTCTGCTCGTTTATTAAAAATTTCGCCCTCCAGTACATCTTTCGGAAAAATGCCGCCGACCGCATTGCGCAACATTTTTCTTCTTTGGTTAAAGGCTGTTTTTACAAGGGTAAATAATGCCTTTTCACTCCTCATTTTTGGTAATAAAGTCTTTCGTGTGAATTTAATAACCCCACTCATAACATTTGGTGGTGGTGTAAAACTTTCCGGTGGCACATCAAACAAATAATCCACTTCATAAAAAGACTGTACCAGCACGCTTAGAATGCCATAGGTTTTATTACCTGGTTTTGAGGCAATTCGCAGCGCCACTTCTTTCTGAAACATCCCGATTAAAAAAGGCACATCATTCTTCCATTCCAATATTTTAAAAACGATCTGCGGATGAAATGTTGTACGGGAAATTTCCAGCAACAACGAAAGACGCTCCGTTAAAAGGTGCCTCCATCTCAAGGAAATCCGCATGAAGGATCTTTTGTTTCAATGCGGGGTAAGTGAGTGCAAGAAAATCAACTTTTTCCTGGTCTATTTCAACCGTTTTAAAATCTATTCCGGGTATCTTAAGCAGGTATTTGGTCAGTGCCCCACCGCCAGCCCCAATTTCCAGTAAATGGGTTAATGGCAGGGATGTAATCTCATCTGCAATACGCCTGCTTATATGTTCATCTTTTAAAAAATGTTGTCCCAGAGATTTTTTTAGCACAAACTCCATCAGCAAAAATAAATAAATAAAGGAGGAGCTTAGCCTTTTAAATGAAGTGGTCTTTTTACTCACTTTCTGCAATTTTACCGGGAGGTTTATTTTACCCGTAAATTAGCACCCATGAATGGTGAACAACAAAAGCCTGTAATTGGTTTTACCTCAGGTGATCTGAATGGAATTGGTCTTGAACTTATTATTAAAACGTTGAGTGAAATAAGGCTGCAAGATCATTGCCTGCCTGTAATTTTTGCCAGTAATAAAACACTTAATTTTTATAGGAAAGGTTTACCTGATATTAATTTTTCTTACCAGCATATAAAAGATTTCAGCCGGTTAAATATGCGGCAGGTAAACGTGTTTAATTGCTGGGAAGAAGAAGTGCAAATAACACCAGGTGAGTTAAATGAAACCGGCGGAAAATATGCTTTGCTTTCTTTGCAACATGCGACAAATGCTTTGAAAGAGGGTGCTATACAGGGCCTGGTAACCGCACCTATACACAAAAGCAATATTCAATCAGAAGATTTTAATTATACCGGGCATACACCTTTTTTAAAAGCCATTTTTAATGTGCCGGATGTAGTGATGTTTATGGTGGCAGAAAATATGCGTGTGGCCCTGGTAACAGAACATTTGCCTGTAAACGGTATAGCCACTCACATAACAAGAGAAAGCATTTTAAGTAAGCTTAGAATTATGCATGACTCTCTTGTAAGAGATTTTGGTATCGATAAACCAAAGATCGCAGTACTGGGTCTTAACCCCCATGCGGGTGATGAGGGACTTATTGGAAATGAAGAGGAATCTATAATAAAACCTACCATTAAAGAAGCAAGGAAGCAAATGCTTGTATTTGGACCCTACAGCGCTGATGCATTTTTTGCACGCGGGCATTATCTACAGTTTGATGCCGTACTGGCCATGTACCACGACCAGGGGTTAATTCCCTTTAAATCTCTGGCAATTGGAGAAGGGGTAAACTTTACGGCTGGTTTACCTGCGGTAAGAACAAGCCCGGACCATGGTACCGCTTTCGATATTGCAGGAAAAAACATTGCTGACCCACGCTCTTTTATGGCGGCCACATTTGAATGTATGGATATTATTCGCAGGCGTGCCACTTACGATGTGGCGCACAGCAACCCCATTAGAAAAATGAGTACACAACTGGTTGCAAATGCACCGGATGAGGTTATACAGGAAGATGGGGAGTAATTTTCACCTGTACCAGGCAAAATCACAATTACATTTTCTTTTTAGGATTTTCTCTTTGGTATCACTATTTTTGCCGTCCCTTTATTTAAAACGAAAAGGTTTGGTGAGGTGGATGAGTGGCTGAAATCAGTAGTTTGCTAAACTGCCGTACGGGTTAAACTGTACCGAGGGTTCGAATCCCTCCCTCACCGCTGATAAAGGTTTCGGGAAGTAGCGCAGGCCGGTAGCGCACCTGGTTTGGGACCAGGGGGTCGCAGGTTCGAATCCTGTCTTCCCGACGAACTATTTTAACTTTTACTTAAAGTCAGCAAGAACAACAACTTGCTGGCTTTGTAATTTTTTCACTTATCTCATTTTACCCAGTTTCAAACCGTTTCTCTTATAAAATTTGTGAGATAAACGATGAGTAATTTATGATGCATTGATCGCACTATCTTAGAAGTGTGATTATGATGCAGATGCTACATTAGTTGAAATAGTTTTCACAAAGACTCATTTAATCAAACGCAAATTATAGTTTCTGATAATGGGACCGGAATGAATTATTTCTAAATATTTTTATTCCTTTACAAACTTTACACTTCTTACGGTTTTTCCGCTTTGTACGGTAAGCACATATTTACCCGGGCGGAGACTACTTACGTTCCAATTGTACGTTTCAGACTTTTGTGAGGTGGCAGTAAGCATTATATTACCACTAATGTTGCTTATCATCAGCCTGCTTTTTTCATTGGCATTTAACCCATTTACTGCAAAGGTATTTTGAACCGGATTGGGATATACAGTAATTAAGCTTGTATTACCCCGATAATAAATAACAGGAGAATACGCGGACCTGCCATTTAATAAAGCTGCCCTGATGCGGTAGTAGATGTTTGCCTGTGCATTTGATATGGTATAGCTATAAATCTTTTCTTTGTTGGCTTGCGCATCATCTGCCGCTTCCTGCTGTACACGTTTTACATCTGTGAAATTACTGCCGGTTTTACTGGCTTGTACAGCATAGTAAGCTACTTTATCTCCGTTTTGTGCCTGCCAGCTTACGCCATTTTCCTCTATCCAGGTTTTTACCTGTGAAACCAGATTATTATCAACATCGCCGCTATTGTAGCGGGCAAGCACAAAACTTGGAAAACCACCATCTTCAGCATTACCCGATAGTAAAATTTTTCCATCTTTCTGCAATTCCGAAGAATAACTGTTATCATATAAATCAAAATCTGTAGTTGTTTTTCCCTCAGTCCCAAATTCGGTATCCAGGATGCCGTTACTCAGGCAACGCGCTAAAGCAAAGTCAGAATTGCCTGGAATCACATAAGCACTACCTGAAATTATTATTTTTCCATCCTGCTGGATAAGCAATGAATGCCCTCTTGAGCGGCCGTCAAAATTCACAACTACTTTTCCCTCTGTTCCAAATTCATTATCCAGGCTGCCGTCTGTGCTGTAGCGTGCCAAACCCATGTTTGTATTCAAGCTAAGGCTTCTGTTTACGCTGCCAGCCACTACAATTCTCCCGTCTTCCTGCAGAGCTATATCATTTATTTCTTCCGAACTGGCTCCAAAATCGGTTACAACTTTACCTTTGTTACCAAAGCCTTCATCTAAGCTTCCATCCCTATTGTAGCGGGCAAGCGCAAATTTATATTTTGTTCCGCCCCCTATCTCCGCGGTTTTTCCGGCTGCTATTATTTTGCCATCTTCCTGTATGGTAAGCGTTTTCAGAAAATCTTCGTTGCTGTAAGCTTCAAAATTTGTACGCACCATGCCACCCTCTCCAAATGATACATCCACCCTGCCATCGGGCAGCAGGCGCAGCAGGAAAAAATCTTCGATCAGCTCAAGCGGCTCATTGAAGAAATTAGCAGAGGTACCTCCAATGATAATCTTTCCGTCTGCCTGTACAGCCGCTGCATAAACAACTTCTATTCCTCCAAACTCATACGTTACATTGCCATCATCTCCAAAGCTAACGTCAGGTGATCCGTCCGGCAGATAGCGTGCAACCACAACATTGTAATTTGCCTCTTTGTTTCCTTCACCATCATCAGTAAAGCCATTATAGCCGTAGCCTGCCGCCACAATTCTATCATCCGGCAGCACAACTAATCCATAGATCGTTTCAGACTCTACATTATTCACATTAGTAAATACATTGCCGTTATTGCCGAAAGAAACGTCAATGCTGCCATCGCTTAAGAAACGGGTTATAGAAAAACCACCGTTACCACCGGGAGGTAAAAACCGTCCTCCTGATAAAATTTTGCCATCACTTTGCAGAGCGGTGGTATTTGAAACTTCATAGTCAAATGAATAAACCACTTTCCCACCCTCGCCGAAGCTCCTATCTAATGTGCCGGGTTGGGAAAGAAGAGCATTCATGGAGCAGAGAGAAATCATATAGAGAAAAAAACGTTTCATAAAAAATATTTTAAGTGAATTAAAGTGTATATAATATAATATTTAAGGGCATGGATCATTATTCGTGCAACCGGCATTATTATCAGCAGGATTGCAGGTTTGGCCGTTATACAGCCCGTTATGCCTGTTATTTACACAATTGATAAATGCCTTATCGTTTAACTGGCCGGCATTGCCATTTATAATTCCAAAAGCTTTGCAGAGGATAAAAAAGCGGGGGGGGTAAAATAATTCATACAGTTAAATTGATTTGGCAGACAATAAATTTAGGCAATTTTTTTCTTAGAGCAAAGGCATTAGGGAACTCGAATCTTACTTATTAAACAGCCGGATTTTTTATGCACTCACAGTCTAAAATGCTGTTATGTTTAACTTCCTTTACTATTCTTTATTCAGTGTTACTTGTGAGTAAAACAATGAGTGATAGTTCTTTTTAAAATTCTATAAATTTGATTTTGCAGATTTTAGGAAGCAATTAAAGGATCCTGTCTTCCAGACATAAAAGCTCTGATTAATTTCGGAGCTTTTTTTATGCAGGTTGGTGTACTCTTTGATTGATTCTAGTCATGGTAAAGGAAAAATTTCATATCGGAACCTCAGGCTTTAGTTATAAGCATTGGAAGGAAATTTTCTATCCGCCTGGAACAAAGCCGGCCGACTACCTGTCTTTTTATGCACAAACATTTAAGGTAACTGAACTAAATACCAGTTTTTACCATTTACCCCGTGCAAAGACCATTGAAGGATGGATGAATAAAGTACCTCCTGATTTTAAATTTTGCGTAAAACTCAGCAGGTTTATTACCCATATGAAAAGGTTGCTTGAGCCTGAAGAACCATTAAAAAAATTCTTCGACATTTTCAAACCCCTTCAACAACAGATGGGCCCGGTGCTGGTTCAATTGCCGCCTTCTTTTAAGTATGATTCGGAAAGAGCGACACATTTTTTCGATGTTCTTAATACAGATTATTCAGCTTATGAGTTTGTGCTGGAACCCAGGCATGAAACATGGCTGCATGATGAAAGTTTGCATTTACTTTCAAAATATAACATCGGGTTTGTAATATCGCAATCCGGTGTACGGTTTCCTTATGCCGAACATGCTACCGCAAAGAATATTTATATACGTTTCCATGGCCCTACTGAGTTATACCGAAGCAGTTATGATGATGATACACTAAAAGATTTTGCGGCATTAATAAAAAAACAAATTACTAACGGGCACGAAGTATGGGCATTTTTTAATAATGACGTACATGGTTACGCCTTACCCAATTCTCTTAAATTAATTGAATTGCTCAGAACAAAATAATCATACCTCTTTTATTGCACTAATCATAGGTGTACGGCTCCATTTACTAAGCACCGTTTGATTGTACAATAATTCAAGAGTTCCATTATCTATTCTATACTTATTTACACGACGCAGATTTTCAATAAAAACATCTTCATTATACCCTTCACACGCCATTTTGGTGGTTACAATTTCTTCATTAAAACGCAGATCGTTGCCTTGTGAAATAAACATTCCACTCATGCTGTTACAACCGGTATTGCCTGTAAATTTATTTTCATTCAAATCAAATTCCAGCATGGCTCTTCTTCCGCCAGCGGTGTCACTGGCGAGTACAGGTATTAAATACCATTTGCCTGCGATAGTTTGTGAGTCTGTTATTTCGCCAGCGGGGGGTGTTTGAGGTAAAGTATCGTTGCCTGCTGTTTTTGTTTGATTGGTATTGCAGGATAAAATAAAACCCATCAGTATATATAAAAGAATAATAGGCATAATTACTTTTTTAAATAAACTTCAATTTCCCTGCCACCGGGGTTTAAAAAAATGTTGAAATTTTTTATTGAACCAATCCCTGATTATTTATTTTGAATGTCATTTTACCACCTAAGCTATTCAGGCAATGATTTTTTTTCCTGCTCTTTGCCATAATTTAAAAATGGCTTAAGGAGGTCTATCGGTATGGGGAAGATGGTTGTGGAATTTTTCTCCCCTGCTATTTCACTTAGTGTTTGCAGGTAACGAAGCGTTAATGCACTGGGTTGTTCTGCTAATACTTTTGCTGCATCTGACAATCTTTGAGAAGCCTGAAATTCCCCTTCTGCGGCAATAATTTTACTTCTTCTTTCTCTTTCCGCCTCGGCCTGTTTTGCCATGGCACGCTGCATTTCCTGCGGAAGATCTATTTGTTTTACCTCAACATTCAACACTTTAATACCCCAGGCAATGGTATTTGTATCGATGATCTGTTGCAGTTTATGATTTATTTTTTCGCGCTGGCTTAAGATATCATCCAGTTCACTTTGACCAAGTACACTACGCAGCGTTGTCTGCGATAATTGCGAAGTCGCAAATAGAAAGTTTTCTACACTTACCACGGCCTTTTGTGCTTCCACCACGCGGAAGTACACCACTGCATTTACTTTTATAGAAACATTATCGAGGGTTATTACATCCTGTGTAGGCACATCCATCACCACAGTACGTAAACTAACTTTTACCATTTTATCTATAATGGGAATAAGCAATATTAACCCCGGTCCCTTAACGCCATCTCCGCTTATTAAGCGACCAAGCCTGAAGATAACCGCTCTTTCGTATTCGCGTAAGATTCGTATAGATGTTGCGAGCACAAAAATGGCGAAGGCAATTAATACTATGGTTGCTGCGGGTAATTGTAACATATTAATAGGTTTGTGTTTATATATGATGCATGGGTTCTACGTACAGTATTAGGTCTTTCATTTTTTTTACAATAACCTTACCTCCACGGTCAATATTTCCGGATATGGATGTGGCATTCCAAATTTCACCTTCAACCATCACCCTTCCATCGGGGCTTAGAATATCCAGTGCTTCGCCGGATAATCCAATCATGCCCTCTTTGCCAGTTACCGGTTTTATTCGCTGGGCTTTTAAACCAGCCCCGATAATTATAATAAAGAACAGGGCGGTTATAATTGTTGATGTTAAGATCACACTCAAAGATATGCTTGCAAATTCAAGTGCAGAATCTGACCGTATAAGCATCATGGATCCCAGCAGGAGCGATATTATACCACCGATGCCTAATAAACCATGAGAAATGATCTTTAATTCAAGAATAAATAATATTATACTGAAAACTATGAGCGCCAAACCTGCATAGTTTATTGGTAGGGTGTGCATGCTGTAGAAAGCTAGTATTAGGGAAATAACACCAATTATCCCGGGAAAAAGTGTGCCCGGGCTGTATAGCTCGAACATAATGCCGTACATGCCTATCATCATTAAAATGTACGCGATGTTGGGGTCACTCAAAATATTTAATACCCGCTCAATTAAACCCATTTCATATTGCAACACACTCGCATTGGCAGTGTTCAATATTTTGGTTTCACCATTTGCAATTACGGATCTTCCATTGATCTTCATGAGCAGGTCAGTTGTATTTGTTGCAACAAGATCAATTACCCTTTTATCAAGCGCTTCATTTTCTGTTATTGAGACACTTTTTCTTACTGCTTCTTCTGCCCATTCTAAATTGCGGTTTCTTTTCTGTGCAATTGACCTGATGAAGGCTGCTGCGTCATTCGTGGTTTTTTCATTCATTATCGTATCAATACTGCCCTGCATACCTACGGGATGTGCAGCCCCGATATTAGTGCCCGGCGCCATTGCGGCAATATGTGCAGCCATAGTTATAAAAACACCGGCAGAGCCTGCCTGTGAGCCTCCGGGATGTACAAAAACCACAACAGGTATGGGTGCCTGTAATATATCACGCACAATATCCCTTGTTGATGCCAGTAATCCGCCAGGCGTATTTAATTCTATAACCAGGCATTGGGCTTTTTCTTCTGTTGCTTTTTGAATGCCATTGCGAATATAATCTGCTGTAACAGGGTTTATTGTGGCACTTAGTTTCATATTAACCACTTTCTGGGCCATTGATATAATGGGCAAAAGAATAAAACTTATATGCAGCAATAATCGCTTCATGTATTAATGTAAGATAATGATTTACAGATGAATTTTGTAAAAAGGTTTGGAGGCACTGCATAAAAAAAATGCACCCGGTGGGTGCATTTAAAAAATAAATTTCTTCTTATTTACAATCGGTTTTTACCAGCGGATCAAGAGAGTCGAAATTAAGGTCGTCTTTATTTTTAAACTTCACCGCATCGCCCTTTACTTCAACCTCGCCAAGACCTTCTTTTAATTTTGTACCATCTACCCTGTATATAATTTCGCGTGAAGAGTGCATGCCTTCAGATTCAAAAGCATAATCAATTATTAATGTGTCGCCACGCAAAACCCCGTGAAAGCTGCCGGTACTGCCATCTTTTTCAAAATTATCATATTGTAATTTTCCTGTTGCCACGGTATCGGTTAAATGAAGCTGCATCGTAAGTGTATCGCGACCGTTAATGCGTGTATAACAACCTTCAAGTTTAGAGGCGCCTGCCTCCTGGCCTGCATTGCTCATCTCTTCTATAACCTCTTTCGGATCTATATCTGTTACATTAATCGTAGTGGCACGCTGTTTACACCCTGCTGCAAATAAAAAAATAAAAGCTATTACATATTTCATACAAATGATATTACTGGGATGAATGGTTAAACCTCTTCAGCCTTCATCACTTTTTGATTTTTCTTCCTGTCTTCTTCGTTAAGAAAAACCTTGCGCATGCGAATGAAATTTGGTGTAACCTCAATGCATTCATCCTGCTGAATATATTCCATACATTCTTCGAGGCTTAACTGAATTTTTGGTGCAATATTGGTTGCCGCATCACTACCGCTTGCACGCATATTGGTAAGTTTTTTTCCTTCAATAATATTAACTACAAGATCACCTGGTTTTATATGCTCTGCTATTAACTGACCTGCATACACTTCTTCGCCGGGGTCAACAAAAAATCTTCCGCGATCCTGTAACTTGTCTATGGCGTAACCAGTGGTAACACCAGGCTGCTTTGCAAGTAATACACCGTTGTTACGACCGGGGATGGGTCCCTTCCAGGGTTTGTATTCACTAAAACGGTGAGCCATAATTGCCTCGCCTGTTGTTGCCGTAAGCATTTGTGTTCTTAAACCAATTAACCCGCGGGATGGAATTTCGAATTCTAAATGCTGCAATTCGCCGCGTGTTTCCATTACCATTAATTCGCCTTTACGGCGTGTAACCTGGTCTATTACTTTACTGGAGAATTCCTGCGGTACATCTACAACCAGAATTTCATAAGGCTCGCATTTTTTACCATTTATCTCTTTTACGATTACCTGTGGCTGACCAACAGTTAATTCGTACCCTTCGCGGCGCATGGTTTCTATTAAAATACCGAGATGAAGAATACCTCTGCCATAAACTACAAAACTTTCACCACCTATGCTGTCTTCTACACGAAGGGCCAGGTTTTTTTCGGTTTCTTTCATAAGCCTGTCGCGTACATGCCGGCTGGTAACGAACTTTCCATCCCGACCGAAGAAAGGAGAATTATTAATACTGAAAAGCATGTTCATGGTAGGCTCATCAACACTAATAATGGGTAAAGCTTCTGGGTTTTCTGCATCTGCAATGGTATCGCCAATAGTAAATTCTTCTAAACCTACAACTGCACACAGATCACCTGATTTAACTTCGGTAACTTTTTTCTTGCCCATGCCTTCAAACACATATAATTCGCGCACCTTGGTTTTCTTGATAGAACCATCAGCACGAACAAGGCTTATAGGTTGTAATTCTCTTATAACACCCCTGTTAACCTTTCCGATAGCAACCCTGCCTAAAAAGGATGAATAATCGAGGGAGGTTATTTGTAATTGTAATGTACCATCGCCCACTTTTGGCGGAGGAACGTGTTTTATTATGCCATCCAGCAAGGGGGTTATGTTGTCTATTTGTGTAAGACTTTCATTAAACCAACCATTTTTTCCGCTTCCAAAATAGGTAGGAAAATCGAGCTGTTTCTCGGTTGCATCCAGGTTAAAGAACAATTCGAAAACAGCATCGTGCACTTCGTCGGGGCGACAGTTTGGTTTATCTACTTTGTTAATAACGACAATAGGATTAAGATTTAATTGTAAGGCTTTCTGCAAAACAAAACGGGTTTGTGGCATGGGGCCTTCAAAGGCATCTACTAATAATAATACGCCGTCAGCCATTTTTAAAACGCGCTCTACTTCCCCGCCAAAATCGGCGTGACCAGGGGTATCAATCACATTTATTTTTACGCCGTTATAAACTACGGCTGCGTTCTTGCTGAAAATGGTAATTCCTCTTTCTTTTTCAAGGTCATTACTATCCATTATCAGTTCCCCGGTTTCCTGGTTATCGCGAAACACCTTTGTGGCGTGAAGAATTCGGTCTACAAGCGTGGTTTTTCCATGGTCAACGTGTGCAATTATTGCAATGTTCCTAATGTCCATTTATATTTTAAATTAGATTTATTTAAAAGGTGCGAACAATTAATTGCAGGCACCCCTAAATTTATGAGGCGCAAAGGTAAGCAATCAGAGGCAGAGGAGCGCGAAAAGCATGGGTATTGGCAATACTTTATGGCACCGTTTTAAATGCATAGTAAGACTTTTAAAATTTTATTCATTATCCGAAAGTGTAATCTTACTTATTTTTTTGCTTTTGCCTTTAAAATACATTTAAATTTACGCTCTGCACGAACCCGATATTTTGTTTTGAAGTTTTTAATGCAACAAGTATCACCCTTAAATCTTTTATCCTTTATTGAGACTACCAGTACCGGTAATTAAATTATTAATAAACATGCATTTTTAGCCTGGTATTCCATGCGGAGCCTTTTTAAAACCTATACATATATATCCTATTTTGATTTAAACATTTTCTCACATTTAATCATTCCCTAACATGAAAAGAACCCTACTACTTTTTTTTGCTATTTCCAGTACTTCTTTTTTACACCTGAATGCCCAAAAAAAATTCAACATTTTATTTGTTGGTTTAGATGACCTGAGTTGCTCATTCGATGCTTATGGTAATCCCCAGGCAAAATCGCCCAATTATGCCAGGCTTATGACACACGGTGTAATGTTTCAAAACACCTATTGTCAATATACCTTATGCAGCCCAAGCAGAACATCTATTTTTAGTGGTAAGCGACCAGACAGTACCGGGGTTATTACCAACCAGATTTCTATGAGAGCCAAACTCGGGCAAAACTTTAGATTCTTACCCGAATATTTTCACGACTATGGTTTTAGAACTGAACGGTTCGGAAAGTTTACCTGTAAACATGAAGAGGAAATTTCGTGGGATTATTTTTCTCTTAAAAGGGAAAGAAGTTCAAACCTGAATCTTGAAGAAACGCCACACTGGTGGATCGATACAACAAATAAAACCGAAGCAGAAACGCTGGGTGGGAGGCTTACCCGGGAAATGATAGATAAAATGAAATCTCCCCAGGGTAAACCATATTTTTATAGTTTAGGATTATCCACCCACAATTCCTTTACACCCATATTAAAATCGTGGAATAAGATCGGAGATTCTTCAGGAACTGAATTATTGCCTGTTGATGGAAACGGTACATTAACCAATGTTTATGGTAACAAATCAGACAATATTATTTTGCCGAATACACCACCCGATGATATAAACGATATACCCCCCGTTGCACTTAAAACCCCGATATATTATCCTGATGATGAAATTAAAAGAATCAAGCATGCATACTATGGCGAAATAGTTCAAAGCGATGTGCATCTGGGAGTTTTATTGGATGAACTCGACCGGACAAATGCATGGGATAGTACCATAGTTGTTTTCTGGTCAGACCATGGTTTACAAATGGGCGAACATAACGGGCAATGGTTAAAAGTTATTAATTATGAAGAAGCCATGCGTGTGCCTTTTGTAATTTGTGCGCCAGGCAAGGTTCGCGGCGCGGTAAGCACCCAGTTAGTAGAATTGGTTGACATTTTTTCTACACTTACCGAACTGGCCGGCCTACCCAAACCACCCGGCCAGCAAGGTAGCAGCCTGGTGCCGTTGTTAGAAAACCCGTTTGCACCCTGGAAGAAAGCTATTTTTTGCCAGGTTAGAAGAGGGGCAAAATTTTCTAATGATTCTATAATGGGTTATGCCGTTAGAACACAACAATTTCACTATAACAACTGGCAGGAGGAAGGCGAAGAACTTTATGATATAATTAATGACCCCTTTGAATACACCAACCTGGCCTTAAACCCGGCGCACAGCAATGATCTAACTACCATGAGAAATTTACTGGATGGAAAATGGCAGGGTGCTCTGCCGCCAGATTATCGCTTAAAGAATTTTTATAAAGATGATGATGGGGATGGCTATGGTAATGCTTCTAAAACGCTCAAAGCCTATTTTCAGCCAGCGGGTTATGTTGGTAACGCCAGGGATTGTAATGATAATAATGCAGCCATACACCCCGGTGCTAAAGAAATATCCTGTAACGGAATAGATGATAACTGTAACGACAGCATTGATGAGAATAAACCCAAACCTACCATAACCCCTTCAGGCAGTTTAGATATTTGCCAGACCGGTAATGTTTTATTGAAAACTAATTCCGGGGCAGGTTTAACGTATCAGTGGTTTTTAAACAACGAGCCTATTCCGGGTGCAACCAAACGGAATTATACCGCAAAAGTGGCGGGTAATTATACGGTTGAAATAACCCTGCCCGGTGTTTGCAGCAATGTATCTGATGCAACGGTCGTTACAAACTCGTGCGGTAATGTTATTGGTGATAATGAACAACCGGTTTTAGCTGTATCCCCTAATCCGACACAGGGCATGTTATCAGTAACGCATTATGGAAACGCCTCAGAAAAAATATCCATTAAAGTGTTTAATAAAACCGGTAAAGTGTTGTATTTATCTCAAGAATGGCAAAGTGCCGGCAAGAATAATTATCAATTAAACCTTTCTTTTCTTAAACCTGGTTTATATACGCTTGAACTGTTGAGTGCAAAACAGGCACAGCGAACCAAATTTATTGTAGAAAAATAATAGCTTTTTAATATTTCCCCTTCAGGGCGTATATATTTTTAATTTGAAAAAATACTACACATCTGAAGGGGATTTTTTATTCGGTAGTAGTTAGTGTTAGTTCTTTTTATCAATATGTAACAATGGTGCATTAAAAAAATTCTGTTTTAAAAGATACTACACCGAACCATTATATGCGAAGTTGTTATAATTTTAAAGTAGATCAAGATGCACACCGTTTTGATCAATGCAACATTTACCACCCTATATAAGAAATTTAAAAGTAGTAATGCCAAAATAATTAAGAAAATAAAGATAGCTACACAATTTCTTTTACCACGTTACTTATTATCTTTTGTTTGCCAAAAGTGTAATAGTGTAAAACAGGCACACCAAACTTTTTAAGTTCTATACTTTGGTTTATAAGCCATTCCGTGCCTACAATTTCTGCATCATCATCAGATTTGCATTTCATGATCGCTTTAGAAAGATCCGAAGGAATGTCAACATGAAAAATACTTGGTAAAACAGATAATTGTTTTTTGTTAGTGATGGGCTTTAAACCTGGAATAATTGGAATTTCTATACCATTATTGCGGCATTCATTTACAAATGCATAATACTTGTTGTTATCGAAGAACATTTGGGTCATAATGTAATTGGCACCCGCGTCTACCTTGTCTTTAAGGTATTGCATATCTATCTCCAGGTTGGGTGCTTCAAAATGTTTTTCAGGATACCCTGCCACGCCAATACAAAATTTTGTTTTGCCGCCATTTAGAATATCGGGGTCAATATAAATACCGTTGTTAAGGTCAACCACCTGTTTCAGTAAATCATGCGCATAACGGTTTCCCCCTGGTTCAGGTTCAAAAAAGGCTTCGTTCTTAGGTGCATCGCCACGAATGATCAATACATTATCAATGCCTAAAAAATTAAGATCAATTAATGCATCTTCGGTTTCCCTTCTGTCAAAACCTCCACAAATAATATGTGGTACTGCATCAATTTTATAGTGGTTCATTATTGCCGCACAAATGCCAACTGTACCGGGTCGTTTGCGTATTTCTACTTTTTCAAAACTCCCATCCACCCTTTTTTTATAGGCTGTTTCACTGCGATGATAAGTTACATTTATCCATGCCGGTTTAAATTCCATTAATGGATCCAGGTGATTATAAATAGAAGTAATGCTTTTGCCTTTTAAGGGGGGTAAAATTTCAAATGAAATAATGGTTCCTTTTGACTGTTGTATGTGATCAATAATCTTCATTATACGTGTAAACCGTTTTTGGAAATAAAGTGCAGTTGCTCAAAAAATAAATGCAATATACAGCACACCATCTATTATTGAAACATGTGTTAACTCTAACTTTACGCAGTTTTTATTGACTAACAACGTATACTTTTGATAAAACAGCCAGCCAATTGAGCATTGTAATTCACACAGATAACCTTGTAAAATCTTACCGTAACAGAACGGTGGTTAACCATGTATCTATAGAAGTAAAGCAAGGCGAGATCGTTGGATTACTGGGACCAAACGGGGCGGGTAAAACTACGACTTTTTATATGGTGGTTGGATTGATAAAACCTGATGAAGGAAATGTTTATTTGAATGAAACAAATATCACTGCACTGCCTATGTATAAAAGGGCGCAGATGGGTATCGGTTATTTGCCACAGGAAGCTTCTGTGTTTAGAAAATTGAGTGTTGAAGATAATATTCTTGCCGTGCTTGAAATGAAAGTAAAAGACAAGCGGCAGCGGATTGAGAAGCTGGAAGAGCTTTTGGAAGAATTCGGTTTACAGCAGGTGCGTAAAAACAACGGCGACAGTCTTAGTGGTGGCGAAAGAAGGCGCACTGAAATTGCACGTGCCCTTGCTGTAGACCCTAAGTTTATTTTGTTAGACGAGCCTTTTGCAGGCGTCGATCCTATAGCTGTTGAAGATATTCAAAGCGTTGTGGCACGTTTAAAATATAAAAACATAGGTATTCTGATTACTGATCATAACGTAAACGAAACCTTGTCAATTTGCGACCGTGCTTATTTGCTGATAGAAGGAAAAATATTTAAACACGGCACTGCCGAAGAATTAGCCGAAGACACGCAGGTAAGAAGCCTTTACCTCGGTACTAATTTTGAATTGAAAAGAAAGCACTGGATTATAGATATGAAGTAATCAGGATTTGTAGTTACCTGTTTGAAGAATTTTCTGTTCCGACCGTTTTATTTTTTGTTCCTTCCACTGGTACCATTGCTGCGGAAAAGATTTTTTCATGAACGTATCAATACTGCGCATGCCCACAAGGTTCCAAACTCCTTTTAATTTTCCTGTGATGCCTGTATTAAAAGCGCGCAGGCTCATGGCAAAACCACTTTCCAGGTATTCCATATGGTGCCAGTAACCTCCCGGCATAAACAAGGTATCGCCATGTTCAAGAATTACATCATAACCTTTTGCGTGTTTAACTGCTGGAAATTTGTCTGTATCCAGCCTGGTTTTTCCTGCATCATAATAATTAGTAAAATCTGCCAGGCTTAAAACTTCAAAAGGTTTGCGATACAGTTTTTCCTGCTCTTCGTTGGGAAAAAGAAGCACCCTTTTTTTTCCCATGAACTGGGTATGTAAAATATGGCTAAGGTCAATATCAAAATGAATATGCGTAACCGAACCCTCCCCACCTACAAATAACATGGGTACACGTTTAATAAAACCTTTCATAAGATGTTCGGGCCAGAAAAAGTCTTTTGTTAATTGAGGCGCGTGATTAAAAATATTAAAAAGAAAAATGCGCCAGGGGGCGGGTCCGCTTTTAATCATATCAATGTAATCGCCAAAAGTGGTATAATCATCAGCTTTATTTACCGGGGTATATGCATCACTTTTTATATTATTGTAAATGCCTACTTTTTTATCGCCTACAATAGTTTTAAAATAATCCCAATTCCATTTTCATAGCTCGGCCAAGACTTTGCAAGGTTTTTAATTACAACGGGAAGCTTTGGTACAAAATAATTTTTCTTAAATTCTGCAGGAGAAATGTTTTCAACAATATCAACCTTCTGTAAAAGCATGCAAAGCTAATTTAACCACGAAAATAAATTTGATATAACTGCGATAAGGTTAAAAATTTTTTAGATAAATGATGCTTCGGGTAAGGATTATTTTGCCATTGTACATAAAGGACAATGAGTGTCTCATGCGGATAGTTTTTTATCTTTTTAATAATTGTGGATAATTTGTTAACAGATACTTTTACCCCATCAATATATTAAATATCCAGATCAACCTCCATATTTAGAAATCCAATATCCAATTACGCCCCCTTACTTCGGAAAGAAACTAAAAAGCTCTACAGGGGCTTTTTTAGTTTAAGTAAGTTTCTTCTTCTTCAATTTTCATTTTGTAAATGTCGAAGCTTTTCCGGTGATAATTGCAAAGCCCATGGTGGTCAATTGCCCTGCGATGTTCAAGGGTTCCATATCCCTTGTTGTTCATCCAGTTATATTGTGGGTGCTCGTTGTGAAGGTTACGCATATAATCATCGCGGTAGGTTTTTGCCAGAATACTTGCTGCGGCAATGCTGGAGTATATTCCATCGCCCTTAACTATGCAATAATGTTTACATTCTTTATAAGGATTAAACCGGTTGCCGTCTATCAATAGCAATTCGGGTATTACCGGTAAATTATCAACGGCCAGGTGCATGGCTTTAAAAGAGGCGTTCAAAATATTTATTCGGTCAATCTCGTCATTATCTACCATGGCCACTGAAAAGCAAATGGCTTTTTTAATGATATATTTTCTTGCATCTTCTCTTTGTTCTGCAGTAAGCTGCTTGCTGTCGTTTAAAAAAGGGTGAGAAAAAGTTTTCTTAAGAATAACTGCAGCAGCAAATACGGGTCCCGCATAACACCCCGGCCTGCCTCATCGCAACCGGCCTCTATTAATTTTCTGCTGAAGTAAGGTTTAAGCACATTTAATGAATTATACCGAAGATAAAATGCCTAAAATTATTCTGGGCTCTTGTTTTAAAGTAAAGTGTACACTTTTTTTCCACCAGGCATTTAAGGGTAAAGACAACATCAGAATGCAAAAGTTGCAGCACCGTCTTTTTTAATCATGTTTTACTCTGTTAACTTTGAACCAACGATTGTAATGCAAAAACATTAATAAACTATTTATGGACAGACTTGGTAATTATATTATGGGTGAATGGGTGCATGGTGATGGCGAAGGCCAGGTTTTGTATAATGCTGTAACAGGGGCCGAAGTGGCTGTGGCATCTGCACAGGGCTTGGATTTTGCCTCTATACTTAAATATGGTAGAGAGAAGGGAACAATTGCATTAAGAAAAATGACATTTCATGAAAGAGGATTAATGTTGAAATCGCTGGCTTTCCATCTTCGTAAAAACCTGGATTATTTTTATGATATCAGTTATAAAACAGGTGCAACAAAAGCAGATAGCTGGATAGATATTGAAGGCGGCATCGGCAACCTATTCTCTTATGCATCCCTTCGAAGAAAATTTCCCGACACGCCTTTTTGTCTCGATGGCGAAGGTCATAATTTAAGCAAGCAAAATACTTTTATGGCGCACCACATACTGGTGCCGAAAGAGGGTATAGCCTTACACATCAATGCATTTAATTTTCCAGTATGGGGCATGCTTGAAAAGATCGCTGTAAACCTGCTTGCCGGTGTGGCCGCAGTAGTTAAACCGGCCACCATCACCAGCTTTCTAACAGAAGCGGTGGTACGAGAAATTATCGCATCGAAAATATTACCCGAAGGCGCATTGCAACTGGTGTGTGGCAGTGCCGGCGACATGCTCGATCACGTAACCTCCCAGGATGTAATTACATTCACCGGTTCCGCTTCTACAGCTATGAAGCTTAAAACCAATAAAAATATCATCAGCGAAAACGTGCCCTTTAATGTAGAAACCGATTCACTCAATTGTATTGTTTTGGGTGAGGATGTAACCCCACCTATGCCTGAGTGGGATATTTTTATTAAGGAAGTTAGAAAAGAAATAACCGCTAAAGCGGGTCAGAAATGCACTGCCATCAGGCGCATTTTCGTACCGCAAAATAAGATGGAGGCTGTGCAGGCATCATTGATCAAAGCACTCTCACAAACAACCATTGGTAATCCCTTAAATGAAAGGGTTAGAATGGGGGCGCTGGCCGGAACGGGACAACGGGAAGAAGTTAAACGCGAGGTGCAAAAATTACTGGCATCATCCCAACTTATTTATGGTTCGCTGGATAGCGTGGAAGTGATAGATGCAGATGCGGTAAAAGGCGCCTTTATCAGCCCTTTGCTTTTGCTAAATGAAGATCCTTTTGCATCTAAAGAAGTGCACGAGGTAG
Organism: uncultured Bacteroidota bacterium; assembly: GCA_963806425.1. GTDB lineage: Bacteria > Bacteroidota > Bacteroidia > Chitinophagales > Chitinophagaceae > JBBRBB01. Next base: position 113,483 of record CAWDYB010000008.1, read on the forward strand.
AAGCTTTTGGTCCTGTTTCAACCCTTATGCCTTACACGAATATGGAAGAAGCAGTATTATTATCGAAACTGGGTAAAGGGTCTTTGTGTTCTACCATTGTTACCGCTGATAATGCATTGGCACGGGATTACGTATTGGGTGCGGCCACACACCATGGAAGAATACTTGTGCTTAATAAAGATTGTGCTAAAGAAAGCACCGGCCATGGATCACCCTTACCGTTACTTGTGCATGGAGGCCCGGGCCGCGCGGGCGGAGGTGAAGAAATGGGAGGCATTCGTGGTGTAAGGCAATATATGCAGCGCGTTGCCATACAGGGTTCACCAACAACACTTACTGCTATTACAAGTGTCTATCAACCCAATGCAACTGGTGTACACGATGCGGTGCATCCTTTTAAAAAACATTATGAAGAGATCAAAGTAGGCGACCAATTATTAACAGGAAAACGAACCATTACGGAAGGCGATATTATAAATTTTGCCAACCTTAGCTGGGATCATTTTTACGCGCATGTAGATGCCACCTCACTTGCAGAAACGATTTTCGAAAAACCGGTAGCACATGGTTATTTCATTTTAAGTGCCGCCGCCGGTTTATTTGTGGAAAGCAGCGCCAAATGCCCTGTACTGCTGAATTATGGAATTGACGAATTCAGGTTTACAAAACCGGTTTACGCAGGTAATACCATTCAGGTAAGATTTACATGTAAAGAAAAAATTCCGCAGGAGAAAAAAGAAATTGATGAAATAAACAAAGGGATTGTAAAATGGTTTGTTGAAGTGTTGGATGAAACGAACGAGCATATTGCGCTTGGAACCATACTAACCATGGTTAAAACTAAAAATCAGTAACTTAACAAGAATAAAAATCTAACCCATGATACTGGAAGAAAAAGATATGCAGCAGGGATATGTAAATTCAGAAACGCATAATAAGGTCGCTACCATAGAATTTTTTCACCCGTTAAGCAATTCTTTGCCCGCCAATTTATTAGACAAGCTTGCACAGGAAATAACTTATGCAGGAAATGATGAAGACGTGAACGTGATTATTTTAAAATCTGCGGGAGAAAAAACATTTTGCGCCGGCGCCTCTTTCGATGAACTGGCATCTATAAAAAATTTACAGGAAGGTCTTTCATTTTTCAGTGGCTTCGCGCATGTTATTAATGCTATGCGAAAATGTTCAAAGCTAATTATTGCCCGTGTGCATGGCAAATGTGTTGGTGGCGGTGTAGGCATTGCGGCAGCAGCGGATTATGCGATTGCCGTAGAAGGCGCAGAGATAAAACTTAGTGAGCTGGCTGTCGGTCTTGGTCCTTTTGTAGTGGGTCCTGCAGTAGAAAGAAAACTAGGCAAATCATCTTTTAGCCAGCTGGCTATTGATGCAGCTATGTGGCGCAATGGAGACTGGGCAAGGCGTAAAGGATTATATGCCGAATTGCACCCTTCGGTAGAAAGTATGGACGAAAGCCTACAGCGTTTGTCAGAATTTTTAGCGCACTCAAATCCTGAAGCAACATCAGAATTAAAAAAAATGCTTTGGCAGGGTTGTGAAAACTGGGATACCCTGTTGCATGAAAGAGCTGCCATTAGTGGCAGGCTGGTATTAAGTGCGCATACCAAAGAATTTATAGAGAAATTTAAAAAGAAAGCTTCTGCATAAACAAACAAAAATGCCCGGAACTACCTGGCATTTTTATTTATTAAATTAGTCTGAATTAAATATTCAATCCCCCGCATACACTCAGCACCTGCCCTGTAACATAGCTGCCCATTTCGCTGGCTAGGAATAATGTAGCATTTGCTATTTCTTCTGCCTTGCCAAACCGGCTAAGAGGTATCACTTTTAAAAATTCATCCGCGCCGGCGCCTTCCTTTAAATAATTTGTCATATCCGTTTCAACAAAGCCCGGGGCAATGGCATTACAACGAATATTTCTGCTTGCCACTTCCTTTGCAACTGATTTTGTGAATCCAATTATGCCAGCTTTACTTGCAGCGTAACTGCTTTGCCCTGCATTGCCTGTAATACCTACAATTGAGCTCATATTTACAATGCTTCCGGATCGCGCCTTCATCATGGGTTTTATTACAAGCTTCGTCATATTAAACACACTTTTTAAATTGGTGGTCATTACATCATCCCATTGCTCTGCAGTCATTCTTAATAAAAGATTGTCTTTACTTATGCCGGCATTGTTTACGCAAACGTCTATTGTTCCAAATTCCTTTACCACATCATTTACAAATTGTTCGCACGCGGCAAAATCGCCTGCATTACTTCGGTAAGATTTTGCTTTAACGCCCAACTCCTGTAATTTTCTTTCAAGCGCAGCTGCACGTTCAGCACTACTTTCACTAACATAGGTAAACGCCACATGCGCTCCCTGCTCTGCGAATTTTATGGCAATACCTTCCCCGATTCCGCGGGCAGCACCCGTAACAATACAAACTTTATTTTCAAGCAGCTTCATAAGTGGTTTTAATTTGATGGAAAACAAATGTAACGCATATCATTTTTTATAGGTAATGATAACACATGTTTTTAAACAGACAAAGTGCAAGAAGCGTTATTGAGCAATGTTAACAGCCGGTATAGTGTTTCTGATAGATTCGCAAAGGTTTGATGCGATCATTTTTTCTGCAACAGCTATCATATTTTTAAAAGCCTTTTCATTGCTTATGCCATGCCCGATAATTACGGGTTTTGCAATGCCAAGAACGGGTGTTCCGCCATAATTTTCGTAATGAAAACGTCCAAAGTATTCATCATGGTGCAGGTTGCGTATTTCGGCGACATCGTAAAAGCTTTCAAGCATTTTTAAGATTACATTACCTGTAAAGCCATCGCAAACAATAACATCTTCATGATTTTTGAGCACATTTCTTCCTTCAGTATTCCCCTTAAAATTTATTGTAGTATTGTTTTTTAGCAGGGGATAGGCAGCTTGGGAAAGTATATCTCCTTTTCCTTCTTCTTCTCCAATATTTAATAGAGCCACGGTGGGATTTTCGATACCTAAGATTAATTTGGCATATAAACTACCCAGTACGGCAAATTGTTCAAGGTGTTGTGGTTTACAGTCGGTGTTTAAACCTACATCAAGCAAAACACCCGTATCTCCGTTTATTTTAGGTATAATTGTGGCAATCGTGGGGCGCAGAACACCATCAATAGGTTTTATAATGAACATGCTGCCTACGAGCATGGCGCCTGTGTTTCCTGCACTTATAAAAGCATCTGCTTTGCCGGATGCAAGAAGGTGAAAACCTTTTACAATAGATGAATCGGGCTTTTCCCGAAGGGCTTTTGTGGGATGCTCGTTATAACTGATGGTATCGGGTGCATGAATAATATGAACCCTCTTGTCAGATAAATGGTGCGTTGCAAATTGAGTTTGAAGTATCGCTTCATCCCCTATACATAAAATATTAACCCGGGGTCTGCATCGGATAGGTAGGTTAAAACACCTTTAATAGCTTCTAACGGCGCAAAATCGCCACCCATCATATCTAAAGCAATATTCATAGGGCTTAAAACTAACGAAAAAAGCTAAGCCTTAAGTGGCGCTTTTTCACTAACAACTTTACCTTTGTAATACAACTTGCCTTCGCTTACATGTGCACGGTGACGAACATGCATTTCGCCAGTTGTAGTATCTTTGCTTAAGGTTACTTCCTGTGCCTTATAATGTGTTCTTCTTTTAGCACTTCGTTGTTGCGAGTGCCTGCGTTTCGGATTTGGCATAATTCAGTATATTTTTATTGAATTAATTATTCTGGTTTTTAAATTGTTCCAATCCTTTAATTAAAGAATTACTAGTCTTTTTGTGCTTCCTCTTCCATGCTTTTCAGTTTCTGCAAAACCTCAAGGTTGCACTGCGGTCCACCCATTTCTTCCAGCGTACACATTTTTTGCATGGGTATGCTTAAATTAATAAATTCATAAATCCAGTCTTCCAGGTGCAGGTGACTTTCATTCTTGCTTATGTAATATACATCCGGATCTTCTTCCTGTTCATTCATCAGTTTAGGATCGTCTACCATTTTCACCATAACCTTAAATTCATCCCATAACTGCAATTCTAATGGGTTTCCGCACCTGTCACAGCTTACAGAAACTTTTCCGTCAACATCAAACTTAAGCAGCATAAAGCTGCTTTTCTTATCAAGCTCAAGTTTTATCTTTGCCTCGCAGTTTACAAAATCCTGTTCCCCAAATTGCGCAAAGAATTTATTATCAATCTTATATTCAAACTGATGCAACCCGGGTTTTAACCCAACAAACGGAATTTCAAATTCTCTCCGGTTATTCATATCCGAATTTTGGGGGTGGCAAAGGTAAAGAGAAAAAGCATTGCAGCAAAGTAAAGCTTAATCGCTCTTTAATCGTGTTCACTTTCAATTTGTATGTTTAACGGTTTGTATTTTAAAATACCAATGCGAAAATTTTAATTTTGATAATAATCAATGTAAAACACACTGCAAATGGGTAAGAAATTACGGGCATTCAAGGCTCGTTTTTCTGGGGAAGAGAAAAAAACGCTAACAAGGCAGCGTGTTTTTTTTGTTTGGAAGAAAACGGGAATTATTTTTTTGTTGGTTATTGGCGATATTATTTTTCAGCACTATCCAGCTTATATCGAGAGATATTATTCAACAGGGATATACCCTATAATTTCAATAATTCAGCGTACCCTGACTGGCTGGTTGCCATTTAGCCTTGGTGACTTTTTGTATTTTTTGGCGGGGGTCTGGTTACTTTATAAAATCTTCTCTCTTTTCCGGGGAAAATTTACCTGGCTGGGTTTTTTCTATTCGTTGGGGAAAGTTATTTACGGCATTATTGCTTTATACCTTGTGTTTAATTTTTTTTGGGGGTTGAATTACTTCAGGGAGGGAATAGGCAAACAAATGCAGGTAATACCCGAAAAATATACAACCCGGGAACTGGAGGTAATTACTACAATTATTTCCCAGAAATTAAATGATGCCAAACAGGTTTTAATGCTTGATACCGGTAAAAATAAATCAGCATCTGACAAGGAAATTTTTTACTCTGCAGGGCAGGCTTATTCTAATGCCCAAAACCGTTTTAATTTTTTACAGTATAAACAGCCATCAATTAAGAGCAGCCTGTATGGTAAGCTGGGTAATTATCTTGGTTTTTTAGGTTATTATAACCCGTTTACAGGAGAGGCGCAGGTTAATGTAACACCTCCCGCCTTCGTATTGCCAATTATTACATGTCACGAGATTGGTCACCAGGTCCGGTTATGCAAGCGAGGGCGAGGCAAATTTTGCAGGGTATTTGGCTGCAAAAAATTCAGATAACAGCCTGTTTATATATTCTGTTTATTTCGACATGTATGCTTATGCAAGTAATGAGTTGTACCGTGCAGATTCTGTTGCGGCAAAAAAATTATCGTTGCAATTAAAACCAGAGGTAAAAAACGATATACATGTATACCGCAATTTTTTACATAAGTACAAAAATCCGTTTGACCATTATCTTTCCAGGTTTTATGGAAGCTATTTAAAAGTAAACAACCAACAAAACGGAATAAAAAGTTACAACGAGGTAACAGCATGGCTTGTTGCTTATTACAAAAAGTATGGGGATATATAAAGGTTACTATTCCCCACCGTTTTACCCACGTTATATTTGCGTAAATTGTTTACATGAAAGAACGAAGGGCCATAGAAAGTTTTATTGTAATGAACGAAATAGTTTTACCAAACGACACCAACCTGTTTGGTAACCTAATGGGAGGAAGACTTATGTACTGGATGGATATAGCCGCAGCCATTTCTGCCACAAAACATTCAAACGCTCCCTGCATGACGGTGAGTGTAGATAACCTTAGTTTTAAGAATCCCATTAAGATCGGCAATATCGTGCACATTGAAGCCAAGATCTCACGGGCATTCAATACCTCTATGGAAATTAATTTAAAGGTGTGGGGAGAGGATATTCTGCATCAGTACAAATACGAAAGCAATGAAGCCTTTTTTACTTTCGTAGCTGTTGACCCTAATAATAAACCCAAGCCAATACCTGCTGTAATACCCGAAACAGAAGAGGAAAGATTTTTGTATGATGGGGCATTACGCCGCAGGCAGCTAAGGCTTATTCTTGGGGGTAAAATGAAACCCGATGATGCATCAGAGCTTAAAGCCTTATTTACAAACTTGTCTTAATTGTTAAAACATTAATTTTCTGCATCTATAATTATGTAATTATTGCAATTACACATCCATGAATAAATAACCTTTATGAATAAATCTTTTTTTCTTTTACTGGCATTCACAATGAGCCTTGCAACCCAGGCACAAGACAATACTATTAAACAAAAAACCATTAATGTAAATGGATCTGCAAATATGGAAGTGGTTCCCGACGAAATATTTGTGCAGGTAACATTGCGGGAATACACAAAAAAAAATAACAGCAAAACAGATATTGAAACGATCAGAAATAATTTTCTTGCAGCTGCAAAAAGCATTGGTTTAAAAGATACTGATGTAAGTGTTCAAAGCTACCAGGGGTGGGATGGCAATTGGTGGTGGTACCGGAAAAATAAAAGAACGGATCCTGATATGAAGGCCAGTATTACCTACCAGGTTAAAATGCCTTCTGTGGCTAAAATGGATGAACTTGTCGAAAAGCTCGATGATGAAGCCACAGAAAATTTTTCAATCTCAAAAGTCTCTCACAGTAAACTGGAAGAATATAAAAAGCAATTGAAAATAGCGGCAGTAAAATCAGCCAAGGAAAAAGCCATATATCTTGCTGGTGCTATTGATGAAGCGGTAGGGGAGGCATTAACCATTAATGAACCCAATGAAATAAATTATTATCCCCAGCAATATATGATGCGTGCAAAGGCTGAAGATGCTTCTGTCTCGTCTGAACCCCCCATGAATGTTGATTTTAAAAAAATAAAATTACAATACGATGTCAACGTCGTATTCTCACTTAAATAGTTAATTTTAAATGCTTCTTTTACAGAAGCATTTTTGTTTTACATCAACCTTACTCTTTGCACGACGATCTTTTATACCAGATTGCCTTAACCCAGGTTAATAACATTGGGTGTGTGCAGGCAAAAATTCTCGCTGAGCATTTTGGTTCAGCAAAAAACATTTTTTCTGCCAGTAGAAAAGAGTTAGGTGCCATTGAGAATATTGGTGAAGTGCGTGCTGCTGCCATTAAGCATCATACAGATTTTTATGCAGCAGAAGAAGAAATTAAATTCATTGAGAAGTATAAAATAACTCCGCTTTTTTTAAATGATAGTAACTATCCTAAGAGATTATTAAATTGTTACGACAGCCCCACCCTTCTTTATTTTAAAGGAAATGCAAACCTTAACGCCGGGAAAATTATTAGTGTTATCGGTACCCGAACTAATACTGATTATGGCAAACTGTTAGCCGAACAATTTATAGAAGGCCTTAGTGCACAAAATGTTTTAATTATTAGTGGCCTCGCTTTCGGAATAGATGCTATCGCGCATAAGGCAGCATTAAAGAACAACCTGCAAACCGTAGGAGTGCTTGCACATGGGCTTGATAGTATTTATCCGTCTCAGCATACTGCTCTTGCAAAGGATATGATTGAGCAGGGTGGGTTACTTACAGAATCGTTAAGTGGTACCAAACCCGACAAGCATAATTTTCCCAGGCGAAACCGAATAGTTGCCGGCATGGCAGACGCCACCATTGTTGTTGAAACCGCGGTAAAAGGGGGCAGCGTTATTACTGCCGAACTCGCTAATAATTATAATAAAGATGTATTTGCTTTTCCCGGCCGAGTGAGCGATTCTAAAAGCATGGGTTGCAATTATCTTATTAAAACAAATAAGGCCGCCTTGTTAACAGATGCAGAGCAGTTAATTGAATCTATGGGCTGGCAGCAAAAAACCTTATTATCTAAAAAGCAAAAGCAATTATTTATTGATCTTTCTTCAGAAGAAAAAATTATTGTTAACCTGCTGCAGCAAAATACACAAACACATATTGATGAGATTTTTTTAAAAAGCGGATTAACAAGCAGTGCTGTTGCCGCCTCTATTCTGAACCTCGAACTAAATAATGTTATAACAAGCCTGCCCGGAAAACTGTATAAAATGCAATAAACTACTCTGCGCATCCGGAGTTTGATCATAAATAATACATTACCTATAACCTTATCTTTGCAGCCTTCAAAAAAAGTGTATGAGCCAGCATTTATCAGAACAGGAAATTATTCGAAGGGAAAAGCTAAACCAACTTAAGGCTATGGGTATAGATCCTTATCCTGCAAGCCTTATATCCTGTAACACACTATTCAACCGATATAAAAGAAAATTTTTCTGAAGAAGTTAAGGAGCAGTACAGCAACGTTTCCGTAGCAGGAAGAATAATGACCATGAATGATAAAGGAAAAGTTTTCTTTATTAAAATACAGGATGCCAAAGGCATTATTCAATTATATGTTCGTAAAGATGATATATGCCCGGGCGAAGACAAAACTTTTTTTGAAAAAGTTATTAAACATTTAATTGACCTGGGCGATATTATTGGTGTTACCGGTTTTGTTTTTACTACACGAACAGGCGAAATATCTGTGCATGCAACAAATTTTACACTGCTCACAAAATCTTTAAAACCCTTGCCGGTTGTAAAGCGGGATGAAGAAGGAAATGTGTTTGATGAAGTTACAGATCCTGAATTCAGGTATCGCCAGCGTTATGCAGATCTTATAATCAATCCTTCACGTAAAAGAACAATTTGTAAAGCGTACAAAACTCATCAATACAATCCGTAATTATTTAAACGATCAGGGTGCGCTTGAAGTTGATACGCCTGTGTTGCAACCTATTCCCGGTGGTGCTGCAGCACGCCCGTTTATTACGCATCACAATGCATTAGATATGCCGTTGTACATGCGTATTGCCAATGAATTATATTTGAAAAGATTAATTGTTGGCGGGTTCGACTGGGTGTATGAATTCAGCCGCAATTTTAGAAATGAAGGAATGGACAGAACACACAATCCTGAGTTTACTATATTGGAATGGTATACGGCATACAAAGATTATTTCTGGATGATGGAAATAACTGAGCAGCTATTTGAAAAAGTTGCTATCGCATTACATGGAACTACCGAAGTAACAGTGGGAGATAAGGTAATTAGTTTTAAAGCACCTTTTAAACGAATTACCATTATTTGATGCGATGAAAGAGCATACCGGAATTGATATAAGTGATATGGATGAAGAAGCGCTTCGGGATGTTTGCAGGCAATTGCATATTGATGCAGACCCTAAAGCAGGCAAAGGAAAATTGATAGATGAAATATTTAGTGAGAAAGCAGAACACCATTACATGCAACCAACTTTTATTATTGATTATCCTGTGGAAATGAGTCCGCTTACCAAAAAACACAGAACCAAGGAAGGGCTTGTTGAACGTTTTGAGCTGATGATCAATGGTAAAGAAATAGCCAATGCATACACTGAGTTAAATGATCCTATAGACCAGCGAGAACGATTTGAGGAACAGGTAAAATTGATGGAACGTGGTGATGAAGAAGCAATGTTTATTGATCATGATTTTTTACGCGCCCTGGAATATGGTATGCCACCTACAAGTGGCATTGGTATTGGAATTGACAGATTGTGTATGCTTATGACTTAACCAGGCTTCTATTCAGGATGTATTGTTCTTTCCGCAGATGCGCCCTGAGGTTTTATCTTAAATAAATAGATCAGGGTAAAGCCTTCCGCCAGGTAAAACGGCATACTTGTCAAAATTTGTTATGCCCACCTCTTTTAAAACATCCTCATCAATAAAAGTGTTACCAGTGCAGGAGGAGGAACTTCTGCTTAATATATAAAATGCTGCATCAGCCATAATTTCCGGAATGCGGCTCATATTTATCAATGCTTCACCACCCAGTAAATTTTTTACTGCAGCTGTAGCAATAGTCGTTTTGGGCCATAAGGCATTCGCTGCAATATTCATCTTTTTAAATTCCTGGCTCCATGCAAGGGCAAGCATGGTCATGTTATACTTACTTATTGTATATGCAGCATGTGGTGCAAGCCATTTTATATTCAGGTTAATAGGTGGCGAAAGGGTTAATATATGTGGGTTCTCTGCCAATTTTAAATGAGGCAGGCATTTTTGTGTAACAAGAAATGTACCTCGTACATTAATGGTATGCATTAAATCGAAACGCTTGCTTTCTGTATGTTCTGTACCTGTAAGCTGTATGGCTGAAGCATTATTTATCACTGCATCAATTCCACCAAACGTTGCTACTGCCTTATCAACGGCATGTTGTATTTCATTCTCGTTTCTTATGTCTGTTTTTATAGCAAGTGCTTTACCCCCGGCGGCCTCAATTTCCTGCGCAGCAGAATAAATGGTACCACCAAGTTTAATGTTTTCTTCGGTGCTTTTAGCCACAACAATTATGTTGGCACCTTCTTTTGCAAGCCGGATTGCGATTGCTTTTCCTATGCCACGGCTTGCGCCGGTAATGAATATCGTTTTGTTTTTGAATGATGACATAGCCTTAATTTAAGCATTAATAAATTCTTCTACTGCGGTTTGTGCTTCTTTACAAGCATTTTCTAAATTTTCGTTCACTATAACTTTATTAAAATGATGGGTGAATGATAGTTCGTAAGCAGCTTTGTTCCACCGTATTTGGAGGCTTTCAAGCGATTCTGTACCGCGGCTTTCGAGCCTTTTTTTTAATTCGCCGGCAGAAGGAGGTTTAATAAAAATTGCCAGGCAATTATCCGGAAATTGTTTTTGTACATGAATGGCGCCATGTACATCCACATCAAGAACCGGTATTTTCCCATCCTCCCAAATACGCTCCAGCTCACTTCGCATGGTACCATAATATTTTCCTTCATACACCATTTCCCACTCTACAAAGGCATCATCACTAATCTTGTTTTGAAATTCCTCTACATCAATAAAATAATAATCCCTGCCATTTTGTTCATTAGCCCGCGGACTTCTTGTTGCTGCTGAAACGGAGAATTGCAGTTGCGGCATGTTTTTAAGCAGGCAATGTGTAATAGAGGTTTTGCCTGCGCCGGATGGTGCTGTAATGATGATCAGTTTTTTCTTGCTTTCACTCATACTAAATTATCTGTAGCGCAAAGAAAGCAAAAAGAACCAAGTTTAATATATTTGCCGGCTATTTGAAGACTCCGTAGCTCAGTTGGTAGAGCAGCTGACTCTTAATCAGCGGGTCCAGAGTTCGAGTCTCTGCGGGGTCACAGAATATTTTTAAGCCTTATGAACATTGCATTGTAGGGCTTTTTTACTTACAATAGTTACTTTCTTTCCTTGTTTTGAAACTGCCAGAAATTGATGATTTTACGCGTGGTAAATCCCATTTTTTCGTACAGTTTTATTGCATTTATATTTGTTGCTGCAACATGCAGGTAAGGGGTTTTATTTTTTAATTGAATTTGTTTTACTGTGTGCGCAACCAGTTGTTTTGCATAACCATGACCTGTAAATTTTGGATGAGTGACCACAGCACTTACTTCAATAAATTCATTCATTTGCATTCTTTCGCCTGCGGCTGCAATTAATTTATTGTTTTTAAAAATTCCGTAATAATCACCCATTAGAAAGGTCTTTGACTTAAAAAAACCTGGCTGTACGTAATTTATAAGGGCATATAATTCACCCGCATTTTCAGGAGAAATTGTTTCTATCTTTTCTTTAATATCAGCATTTGAATTATTACTCAGGATCATTTGATTGCATATTAATTGCCGAATTAATTGCAATTTTTCAGGAACCGCTGGCCGGTGCCCTATTATATAAAAATTTTCGGTTAATAAGGAATAAGCTTCCATTTCATCCTGTATCGCAATCTCACCATCAAAGGCGCCAAATGGACAATAGGCCGGTAAATAAAAATTTATATGATCGTAATGTATGGATAAATGGCTGTGGGTTTCGAGTAAAGAAAACCATGCGGGATTATCGAGCTTATAAATATTTCTGAGCATAATGTCTGAAAAAAATCTAATTTCTTTTGGTGTGATGAAGGTTTAAAAATTATGCTAACAATGTAATAATCTTATAATGTTTTTAGTTGCATTTCTTTACATTTGCAGTTGGGAGAAATTAAAGAGTTTACTTGTTAAGCAGCTGAATATCACCCAATTAAATAATATTGCCCGATAGTATAACGGTAGTACATCAGATTCTGGTTCTGACTGTCAAGGTTCGAATCCTTGTCGGGTAACAAAATTAAACGCGAACAATATCTGCCCCTATATTTTGCAGGCGTTTATCAATGTTCTGGTATCCCCGGTCTATTTGGTCGATATTTTGAATAATACTTTTACCATCTGCATTTAAGGCTGCGATCAATAACGCTACTCCGGCTCTTATATCGGGGCTGCTCATGGTTATTCCGCGTAATTTATTCTTTCGTTCCAAGCCGATTACCACTGCACGATGAGGATCACAAATAATTATTTGCGCGCCCATTTCTATTAATTTATCTACAAAAAACAGGCGGCTTTCAAACATTTTCTGGTGAACCATTACGCTGCCTTTTGCCTGTATGGCAGTTACCAGCAATAATACTTATAAGATCGGGGGTAAAGCCAGGCCAGGGATGATCGCTTATTGTATAAACACTCCCATCTAAAAATCTTTTTATTTCATACACATCCTGTGAAGGAATAAATATGTCATCATCCCGAAATTCCAATTGCAATGCCCAGGTGCTGAAATGTAGAAGGAATAATTCCGAGGTGTTCAATACCTGCCTTCTTAATGGTTATTTCGCTTTGGGTCATGGCTGCAAGCCCGATAAAACTACCCACTTCAATCATATCCGGCAGCATGCGATGTTCGGTGCCATGCAATTCGCTAACACCTTCTATAGTTAAGTAAATTACTTGCTATGCCGCTTATTTTTGCACCCATGCTGTTTAGCATTTTACATAATTGCTGCAGGTACGGCTCGCAGGCTGCATTGTATATTATCGTTTTACCCTCTGCCATTACAGATGCCATTAAAATATTCGCAGTGCCGGTAACGGAAGGTTCATCAAGTTGTATGTATGTTCCCTTGAGATTATTTGCTGATAAATTGAAAACATGCGAATCTTCATTGTAAGTAAATTGTACCCCGAGTTTTTGAAAACCTAGAATATGTGTATCCATTCGGCGCCTGCCTATAGCATCGCCCCCCGGCTTTGGTATGTACGATTTTTTAAAGCGGGCGAGCATAGGCCCGGCAAGCATTATAGAACCCCGTAATTTGCCGCTTTTTTGCCTGAACTCTTCAGAAGCGAGGTAGTCGATATTAATATCATCTGCCTGAAAAGTGCAAATATCCCTGCTTACCCGGTTAACTTTTACGTTCAGCTCAGCCAACAATTCTATTTGCCGGTTAACATCTAATATATCAGGGATATTAGTAATGGTGACTTTTTCTTTTGTAAGCAGCACAGCTGAAATAATTTGAAGTGCTTCATTTTTTGCCCCCTGCGGAATTATTTCCCCCTGTAACCTGTTACCGCCTCTTACTTCAAATGCTGCCATCGTTTTGGATTTATAAGATTAATAGCGAATGTATTAAAGCCTGCTTGTATTTGTATGCTTAAAATAAAAAGGTGCCTCATGGGCACCTTTTTAAAAAGTTTTTTACAAAAATTTATTTATGCATTGCCTGAAGTATTGACTTGAAATTCTGTTTTACTTCAATTTCACTTGCTTTCATATCTGAATCAGGAATGGGATTAAGTTCTTCAGGATCTAATATCATATTATAAAACCTGTTATAATTCGGATTATCGTACAATTTATACGTTGTATCCTGCACGTAGCGAATTGCAGGTTTAAGATCGAGCGGACTATTATCCCACTGGCAAAAACTCCACTCCCGATTAGGACCGGGAATTGCTAATAAGTTATCGTAAAAGGTTACTCCATCTAGTGTTCCGTAATTTGTAGGTATAGGTACGCCGAGCCACCTGCGCCAGCGTAGGTAAAAAGTCTGTGTAGTCAATTAAAGTATTGCTTACCTGCCCGGGCAATATTCTTTATACCATAGGGCCATAAGCGGTGCATGTGTTCCTCTTTTAACGGTTAAGTTTTTTCCTCCCCTTAAAATTGTGTCCTGAAATTTTGATGAGATCGATTTATTAGTTGCGTTATCTCCCGTGAACATGATTAAGGTATTTTTTAATAACCCTTTATTTTTCACGTTAACCATAACCTTATTAATAGATTCTATCTAAATACTTTACCATATCCGGGAAATATTTGTTATCTCCAAAAGATGAAATGGTATCTGGATTGAAGGAAGCAAATTCCGGGTTGTCCGGTGTAGGTCCCCACGGATTGCGTGGTAAACTATGGGAGTAAATTATAAAGAAGGGCTTATTTACATTCGAATCAATAAACTTGTTGATGTAATCTACATACATGTCTTCAGAATATTTTTCCCTGGTTTCGCTGTCAGGTAAAAAGGCACCGTTTTGATAGAGATGAGGATTTTTGTATTGGTACTTGTATTCTTCGGAGCCCATGCGGTCGAAGGGTAGAAACACAAGGTATTTTTCAAAACCGGCAGATTTAATTCTTTCATCACCGCCATCACATTGCCATTTTCCTGCAAAGCATGTGGCGTATCCTGCATCCTGCAGCATGTTTCCGATAGTTTTTTCATTTTCTGGTAATACGCCCCAGAATGTATAATTTCTAAAATTATATTGACCAGTATAGGTAGCTAAGCGTGATGGATAACCATCAGGGTGAGAATAGGCCTGGGTAAATCGCATTCCACTTCTTGCCATAGAATCGAGGGTTGGGGTTTTGTAAGACCTGCCACCTGTATAACCTGGAAATTCATATCCAAAATCGTCAGCAATAAATAAAATAATATTCGGAGGTCTGGAACCTGCCCGTGCTGTGTTAGCATCATTAATCATTTCTTCTGCACTTAATTCATCAAAAGTTTTGGTACAGGAAGAGGCTGTTAAACACGGGTAAACAATAATAAAACGAAGTTTTTAAAGCGATGCGGGTGTATTACACAACTAGTAAAAGTGTAGTTGTTTTCCATAAGGTATATGAGTTTTCTAATTAAGAAGATAAATAATGTTCAAAAAAAATTAACTTGATCGGTAAATAATTTTAAGGGAAGATAAAAATATAAGATATACTTAAAAAAGCGAACTTTTCGATTCATTTTTCTATAATAAAAAAAGAACTGTAAAAACAAATGGGCTGCAATTGCAGCCCATTTAAAAAGTTTTACTTATTATGTTATCCTAATGCTACCCGCCTAAAGCCTGAAACCTGTATATTCTTGCCTGAATTTTGAAAAAATTGTTGAACACTTATGCTGCTTTCTTTTACAAAAGGCTGAGCGAGTAAAGTCTGTTCTTTAAAGAATGAACTCAATTTTCCCTGAGCAATTTTTTCTAACATTTCATCTGTCTTGCCTGCCATTTTCGGATCTTGTTTCATGGTTTCTAACAGCTATTTCTTTTCGCGCGTTACTGTCTCTTCGGGCACAGAAGCAGGATCAACAGCTACCGGGTTCATTGCAGCTATTTGCATAGCTACATCTTTCCTGCATCAAAGGCTTCTTTGTTTAGTCCAACCAAAACACCAATACGATTAGCTCCATGAATATAAGAGGAAACATAAGGTGCATCAATTCTTTCAAATCTGCCAACGCCTATTTTTTCACCTATCGCTGCAAGTTTATCATTTATAAGATCAGAAACTTTAGAGCCTTTGATCTCTAAAGCATTTAATTTATCTACAGATTGTACGTTATTTTCTACCGCTGCATCTGCTATTGTAGATACAAATTGTACAAAATCCTCATTTTTAGAAACAAAATCGGTTTCGCAGGTAATGGAAAGAATAATACCAAATGTGTTGTCTGCTCCGGTTCTTGCAAGAACTACACCTTCTTTTGCTTCACGATCGCTTCTTTTTGCAGCAACCTTTTGTCCATGCTTGCGAAGCCAGTCAATAGCTGCTTCAAAATCTCCATTTGTTTCAGTAAGTGCTTTACGGCAATCCATCATTCCTGCACCAGTTGCCTGGCGTAGTTTATTAATATCTGCCGCTGTAATTGTTGTTGTTGTCATATTGAAATAATCTAAAATGGTTCCAAATAAGGAACTATTATTTAAAATAGATTTTATGAAAGATCCAGCAAAAGGATAAAATCCCAATGAAAAATTTGTTGTAAGAAATACAACTAACCTGGTAAAAATTCCGGAAGTTTATCTTCCAGGACCAGCAGGTCTTCTAGGTCCCCCAGTTGTACGTCTGCGGGGGGAATTACCACCTGCGCCGCCACCTTGCTGACCTCTTCCGCCGCCTGAACTACTGGCGCCACCAGATCTGCGGTTTCTGCCACCTTCCTGTTGAGCTTCAGCCTCAAGCCTTTTGGCTCTTGCTTCGTTCTCGTTGTTAGTAGTATCTTCTTCGGTTTCTTCGTCTTTAGCTAACTGGCGCTCTTCAAGTCCTTCCGCAATAGCTGCAGTTATATAATTGGTAATGATGGCAATAGATTTGGTAGCATCATCATTTGCAGGTACTGCATAGTCTACCTTGTTAGGATCGCAGTTGGTATCTACCATGCCAAAAGTTGTTATGCCAAGCCTTTTGGCTTCTGCTAGTGCTATGTGTTCATGTCCGATATCTACAATAAATAATGCAGCGGGCAGGCGTCCAAGTTGTGCAATACCTCCCAATACTTTTTCCATTTTATCTTTATCGCGGGTAAGTGTAAGTCTTTCTTTCTTTGTAAGACTTTCTGCGCTGCCATCATTTAACATTTTTTCAATGCTCTGCATTTTTTTCACACTTTTCCTTACAGTATTGAAATTTGTAAGCATACCACCCAGCCAGCGTTCAGTTGCAAAGGGCATGTTTACCCTAACAGCACATTCCTGTACTATTTCTTTGGCCTGTTTTTTGGTAGCAACGAACATTATTTTTTTGCCATTTTTGGCTATTTGTTTCAGAGCTGCTGCTGTTTCCTGAAGGCTGTCCACAGTTTTATTCAGATCTATAATATGAATACCTTTCTTTTCAGCAAAAATGTAGGGAAGCATTTTAGGATTCCACTTTTTACGTAAGTGTCCGAAATGTACACCCGCATCAAGTAACTGCTGTTGAAGCGAAGTGTTATTTTCCATAGGAAGATGTAATATTTTTTCTTGAAAATGATAATTAACGTTTAGAGAACTGGAAGCTTTTACGAGCCTTTTTGTGTCCAAACTTCTTACGTTCAACACTTCTTGGATCACGTTTTAAATGACCGGCTTCTTTTAAAGCAGGGCGAAATTCAGGATTAACTTCGAGGAGAGCCCTTGCTATACCAAGTTTGCAAGCTTCTGCCTGACCTTTTAAACCACCACCTGTTGCGTTAACCATTATGTCAAACTTATCAACAGATTCTATAGTTTTTAGCGGGGCTTCTACCTGGTTTTGAAGGTAAACAAGTGGAAAATATTGTTTATAATCTTTACCGTTAACTATTATGTTTCCGGTGCCTTTTAGCAGGAAGATACGTGTAATAGCTTCTTTGCGTCTGCCTACTGCAATTTTTTGTTTTTCCATATCAATTGTGCAAAATGTAATTTGATTTTAAGAGCATTAATTGCCCAACTAATCGTTTAAAATTTTAATTCTTTAGGTTGTTGCGCACCATGCGGATGATCGGTACCAGTGTAAACAAATAATTTTTTATACATCTTGCGACCAAGGCGGTTTTTAGGCAACATTCCTTTTACTGCTCTCTCTACAATTACTTCAGGGCGGCGCTTTTGTAGATCTATTGCTGCTTCTTCTTTTTTACCACCAGGATAACCTGAAAAGTTGATGTATGTTTTTTCCAGTAATTTATTACCGGTAAAAACTACTTTGTCGGCATTAATTACAATAATAAAATCACCGCAATCCACATGCGGTGTGTAGTAGGCTTTGTTCTTACCACGCAAAATTGAAGCAATGTTTGCACACATGCGGCCTACGGTTTGATTGGTGCCGTCTACAACGTACCAGTTACGCTGCACGGAAGCCTCGTTCGCATGTTTAGTGGTGAAATGTAAATTACTCATGTTATTTATTTTTTGCTGTCGCCATCCCGACAGCTTATTTAAATGGGGGGCAAAGGTGGGCGTAATAAATTATTTCACCAAGAATTTAGAAAACTATTTTTTACCCCGGGTTTGTAAGTGGTTGATGTACAGTAAAAATTTGGTTCTTCTTTAATCATGTAAAGAAATTAACCAATAAAATTGGTCTATTTTTTCAATTCTTCGCGGGCAATTACGAGTTTTTGTATTTCAGAGGTGCCCTCACCTATGGTACATAGCTTACTGTCTCTGTAGAATTTTTCTACCGGATAGTCTTTGGTATAACCATAACCGCCAAAGATCTGAACTGCATCGGTTGATGTTTTAACTGCAACCTCACTGGCGTAATATTTCGCCATTGCTGATTCCCTCGTAACCTTTTTGCCTTTATTTTTTAAGTCGCATGCCTGCAGTATAAGCATATCCGCTGCCATTATTTCTGTGGCCATGTCTGCCAATTTAAAACTTACACCCTGAAAATTAGATATTGGCTGATCGAACTGGTGCCTTTCTTTTGAGTATTGCAGGGCAGCCTCATACGCCCCTTTTGCAATGCCAATAGATAAAGAGGCAATGGAAATGCGGCCGCCATCCAGAATTTTAAGGGCTTGTTTAAACCCATCCCCAACCTCACCCAATAGGTTTTCTGGGGGGATTACGCAGTTATCAAAAACCATTTCGGCAGTTTCGCTGGCGCGCATGCCTAATTTATTTTCTTTTTTCCCGGCATTAAAACCCGGTGTACCTCTTTCTACAATAAATGCAGTGCTGTTATTTTTAGCCCTGGGTTCGCCGGTACGGGCAATTACTACGGCCACTTCGCCACTTTTGCCATGAGTGATCCACGATTTGGTGCCGTTCAAAACCCAATCATTTCCCTTACGGGTGGCAGTACATTGCATATTGCCTGCATCGCTACCCGTATTCGGTTCGGTTAAACCCCATGCCCCTATCCATTCGCCACTGGCAAGTTTTGGCAGGTATTTCTGCTTTTGATCTTCATTTCCGAAGGAAAGTATATGATTGGTGCAAAGAGAGTTATGTGCTGCTATGCTTAAGCCAATGGAACCGCAAACTTTTGAAATTTCTTCTACAATAACTTTGTATTCAAAATACCCTAAGCCTGAGCCGCCATATTGTTCCGGTACCAAAATACCCATCATACCTAATTTGCCCATTTCACGAAAAACGTGAACCGGAAATTCCTGAGATTCATCCCACTCCATTAAATGTGGTTTAATATGCTGTAAGGCAAACTCACGGGCTGTCTGTGCTACCTGTTGTGTTATTTCACTGGTTTCAAAGTTCATAGTGCTAACGTTTGTTAGTTTTTTGGGCAAATCTAAAGGATAACCAATGAATGCCCATAAAATCTTTGTAATAATAATGCAATTGCGACTGACTGTGAATTATTTTGTGCCTTCATCCAACTTTAAATAAGGCAAAATTTGCCTGAAGGTAGAATCTGCTAATCCATACGTTCGCCCTACATCATTCACAGATTTAAAACCCTGCATGCTGTTACGGAATTTTACAATCCGTTTTGATAGTACATCACCAATACCCGGCAAAGTCTTCCACTCATCTTCTGTAGCTGTGTTAACATTAATAATGTGATATTCTTTTTTAGGAAAATTTGCTGACCGGGTAGGTCTTTCGTTCGCAAAAGTTTTGTTGTTAGATTGCTGTTGCTGAATATGTATATAAGGAATAAGTGCTTCAGCCTGTGCAGTTGTGAGCCCGTATATCTTTTTAATATCTGCAGGTTTATAAAACCTTCCTCCCTTATTGCGATAATTTATAATGGTATTTGCCTGCTTAGGCGATAAACCTAATTCAATAAAACCCCCGGCATTAAGCGTATTGGGATCGAAGTTGAAGAAATGTGCAGGTTTAATTGATGCAGATGTTTCGCTTATACCGGTTTGGTATGTGGCGTTCTGCTGCCATTCCTTTTCAGGTTTAATGGTAATAGCGTTAAGTTGTTTTTGGAGGGAAGTATCAATTACAGGATACTCCGTGGAAGCAGGGATAAAGTAGGGGAAAAGAAAAAATATAATTATTAGGCCTGAAAGAATGAAAACAGCCGTTCTCTCTTTCTTTGAAAAGGAAAGATAATCTTTCCATGTATCGCGGGTCATTGGGTAGGGTTTTGCTGTCGAAAATTTATATACTAAGCGTTAAGCCATCGTAAGCTAAGGCGCAACCTGCAGGTAAGGTTTCATTAACCTCGAGGTGTTTGCCCAGCTGATGACTTATATGTGTAAAATACGCTTTTTCTACCAATAATTCTTTGGAAAGGTTAATTGCTTCATCGAGGGTAAAGTGAGAAATATGGTGTTGCCTGCGAAGGGCATTAATCACTAAAATTTTTGTGCCTTTTATTTTTTCTTTTTCACTTTCTTCAATGCGGTTTGCATCGGTTATATAAGTAAAGTCACCAAACCTGAAGGCAAGTACAGGCATTTTGTGGTGCCATACTTCAATAGGTGTTACATAAATATCGCCAACTAAAAAAGGTGTATTATCTATGGTATTTAAATTAATTTCAGGAATGCCGGGATATTTTTTGTCTGCAAATACATAGGCAAATTCCCGTTTAAGTGCCTCTTCGGTTAAAGCGTTTGCATACACCTCCATTGCTTTATGCTGAAAGAAATTGTAAGCGCGAACATCGTCTAACCCTGCAACATGATCTTTGTGAGGGTGCGTGAATAAAACAGCATCGAGGCGGCGGTTATCAATGCGCAACATTTGCCACCTGAAATCGGGGGTGGTATCAACAACAATAGTAGTGGTTGCAGACTGAACAAGAATGCTTGCACGCAGCCTGTTATCTTTTGTGTCCGGTGATGTGCAAACATCGCAATCGCAACCGATCATTGGTATGCCGGTGCTCGTTCCTGTACCGAGAAATTGTATTGTAAGAGGGGGAAAGGTCACACACAAATCTAATTGTTGTTAACTTAAAACAATTGATTTTGCTGGCTGCCTGTTTCGGCTGTTTCTAATAGGGAAGTATATAATTTCTGAGATTCAAGGGTTAGTTTATCAAACTGAATAGTGAGCTGAGGTATTAGTTCCATTAGTGTATTGATCCTTCCCTCGAGATTTAAAAATTTATTCAGTACTACTACCTGTTTATCTTTTAACAGACACCATCCACTTTGAAAAGTTCCTATTTCGAACCTGATGATATAACCTGATTCGGTTAAAATATGCTGGTATTTATCTAAAGTGGTTTGGTTTGGTTTCATTCCTTAAAAAACTTTTCGTTGTAAAATTATAACCGGATAATTATCCGCAAGATGATATTTATGCACAGTTATTTGGTAGACATTCTTACAACAGGCACAATCATTTCTTCCAAGCTAACACCCCCATGCTGAAAGGTGTTTTTATAATAATTTACATAGTGATTGTAGTTATTTGGATAACATAAGTACCCATCTTCTTTTGCGAATATGAATGACGAATTAATATTGGGTACCGGCAGTCCAACGGCTTCGGGGATCTCTGAAGGCAAGCACATCTTTTGGCTCGTAATTTAGATTACGCCCATGTTTATACCTGAGGTTTGCCGTTGTTTGTTTGTCGCCAATAACTTTATAAGGCGTTTTAACGCGCACACTGCCATGATCGGTGGCAAGAACAAGATTGAATTTTTTATCAGCAATCTTTTTTAAAGCCTGGTGAAGGGGGCTGTATTCGAACCAGCTTTTTGTAATGCTTCTGTAGCTTGCTTCATCACCTGCCAGTTCTTTAAGCACTTCCATTTCTGTTCGTGCATGGCTCAGCATATCTACAAAATTATAAACAATGATATTCAGATCGTTGCTCAGCATATTATGTATGTTGTTCACCATTTGCTGCACCATCGTGTATTATGCAGGATCTTTGTGTAAGTA
Source organism: uncultured Bacteroidota bacterium (assembly GCA_963806425.1). GTDB lineage: Bacteria > Bacteroidota > Bacteroidia > Chitinophagales > Chitinophagaceae > JBBRBB01. Next base: position 135,551 of record CAWDYB010000008.1, read on the forward strand.
AACTTAATATCTTCTTTTCTTAAACGCTTTAACTGTGCTTTAAAAAACTCTTCTTCATATAAATTTTTACCTCCTTCTTCATCATCATTTTTCCACTTGCCGGGAAATTGTTTTTCAATTTCAACTGGCAGCAATCCCGCAAAAATAGCGTTTCGGCAATATTGTGTGGCAGTGGGAAAAATGCTGTAAAAAGTTTCTTCTTCCAGAATATTAAAGCTCTCTGCAAATATTGGTTCAATTGCTTTCCATTGATCGAAGCGCAGGTTATCAATAACAAGAAAAAATGTTGGTATACCTTTTTCAATATGAGGCAGTACTTTATGTTGAAATAGATTATGGCTCATTATAGGTGCACCTTTGGATGAAGTACTTAGCCAGCCTGCATAATTGTTTGCAAACAAACTTAAAGAATTCGGTATTGGCTTCCTGTTTCTGGTTGTACAACACTTCCTGCATTTCGGGGCTGTTGCTTTTTTCCATTTCAAGTTCCCAATACACCAGTTTTTTATAAATATCCATCCATTCATTATAATCCGGATTACTGTTTAGTGCCATAAATAAATTCCGAAACTGTTGCTGGTATGCAGAGGTTGTTTTTTCAGCCACCAGGCGTTTGTTATCAATGATCTTTTTTAAGGCAAAGCAATACCTGGTTTGGGTTTACCGGCTTAATAAGGTAATCGGTTATCTGGCTGCCAATGGCATCATCCATCAGGTTTTCGGTTTCATTTTTCGTAATTAAAACAACTGGTATTCTGCTGTTTACTTCTTTAATTTTCTGTAATGTTTCTAAACCAGTAATACCCGGCATAGATTCATCCAGCAAGAACTACATCTACAATATTTTCTTTTACGAAATCAATAGCGTCAAAACCATTTGTTAGCGTTTGTACACTCGTACCCTTTATTTTCAAGAAAAATCTTTTGAGATTTTAAACTTTCGATTTCATCATCAACCCAAAGTATTGTTGGTATAGCCATGAATTTTTTTTGGTTTAATTAAAAATGCAGCACGTTAAATTTTTACCGGGTGGTAAGAATCAATCTAATAAATATCAATCAAAAATATTTATCATTATACAAGTTGTAATTTTGCATGATGGATTTACCACAACCATAACATATACGATAAAGTCAATGCCCGCTGAAAATAGAAAGATTATTAATGACCCTGTACATGGCTTTATTACAATAGATCATCCCCTTATTTTTAAAATTATTGCGCATCCTTTTTACCAGCGGTTAAGGCGTATTCATCAAATGGCGCTGGCAAAATTGGTGTATCCGGGTGCAACCCATACACGCCTGCATCATTCGTTGGGAGCATATCATTTAATGTGCCGCGCAATTGAGGAACTTAGGCATAAGGGAACTGTAATTACCGAAGAAGAGTCCATTGCAGCCAAGGCGGCCATTTTGCTGCACGATATTGGTCATGGTCCATTCTCGCATGCATTGGAAAATGAGCTTATAAGTGGAATGCACCACGAAAACATAGGCCTGCAAATAATGCATTACCTGAATAAAGAATTTAATGGCGCCCTAACCCTTGCCATTGAAATATTTACAGGTATGTATAGCAAACCCTTTTTATACCAGTTAATAAGCGGCCAGTTAGATGTAGACAGGCTCGATTATTTAACACGCGACAGTTTTTATACCGGTGTTAGTGAAGGGGTTATTGGTTACGACCGCATACTAAAAATGCTCATTATTAAAAACGGGCATTTAATGGTAGAGGAAAAAGGCATATATAGTATTGAAAAATTTTTGGTGGCCCGGCGGCAAATGTACTGGCAGGTTTACCTGCATAAAACGGTGCTGGCTGCCGAAAAAATGCTGGTGATGATTATAAAAAGGGCAAAAGAAATTTATAACAATTCCAATACATCATTACAAGTATTTTCGCCGTTGAATTATTTCTTTCAGCTACCGGATGAAGTGTTAAGCACAGAATGGATTGAAAGGTTTTGCAGATTAGATGATATTGATGTTTTATTTGCCATTAAAATCTGGCGAACCCATCCTGATAAAGTATTAAGCACTTTATGCGAAAACCTGCTGAACCGCAAACTCATGAAATGTAAACTGCAATCTAAACCTTTTGACCCTGATTTAATAGCGGAACAACGAAAACTGATTAGTAATTACACCGGGGTTTCTGCAGACGAGGCAGCTTATTTTGTTTTTACGGGCGAAGCAGTTAATACAACCTATCATTTAACCAACGAGCATATAAATATCCTTCTGAAAGATGGCGGGGTAAAAGATATAAGTAAGGTAGACAATCCGTTGATACATGATACCCTTTCTATGGCTGTTAAAAAATTTTACTTATGTCGGCTAATGTAGGTATATTCATTTTATGCTGTTGCAAAAAATATAACCCTCAAAGTTTTGCATTATGACAATAACAGCTGAACAGATTGCATCCATTATCAATGGCCGAATCGAAGGAGACAGCCAGGTTTGCGTAAACTCCCTTGGAAAAATAGAAGATGCTTCTGAAGGCCAGCTTACATTTTTGGCAAACCGCAAGTATGAAGATTTTTTATACGATTGCAAAGCATCAATAATAATTATTAATGAGAATTTTGAACTGAAGCAACCCGTTTATTCGGTACTTATACGTGTGCCCGATGCATACCTTGCATTCGCATCATTATTACATAAGTACCAGGAAATAATGCAGGGGCAGTTACAGGGAATTCAGCAGCCAAGTTATATACCTGCCTCTGTAAAAATGGGCAATAATGTTTTTGTCGGAGCCTTTACCTATCTGGGAGAAAATGTTCATCTGGGCGATGGGGTTAAGTTATATCCCGGAGTATATATTGGTAATGATGTTATGATTGGCGCCAACACAATACTTCACCCGGGGGTAAAAATCTATCACGACTGCATAGTAGGTAAAAATGTAACAATACATGCAGGTACCGTTATAGGTGGAGATGGTTTTGGCTTTGCACCATCATCAGACGGGCAGTATAAAAAAATTCCCCAGATCGGAAATGTAATTATTGAAGATGCGGTAGAAATTGGTTCTAATGTTACTATAGATTGTGCCACCCTGGGTTCAACAATTATCCGTTACGGTGTAAAAATGGATAACCTTATTCAGGTAGCCCATAATGTAGAAATAGGAGCAAATACAGTTATTGCAGCACAGGCAGGTGTTAGCGGCAGTACAAAGGTGGGTAAGGGAGTGATGATCGGAGGGCAGGCAGGGATCATTGGACATATTCAAATAGCTGACGGAACTAAAATTAATGCCCAAAGCGGGGTAAGTAAATCCATTAAAAAACCAAACACTGCCGTTACCGGCTCCCCGGCATTCGATTATACCCATTCGCTTCGCAGCCAGGCCATTACCCGCAGTCTCCCTGAACTTGAAAAAAGGATTACTGAATTAGAAAAGATCATTCAGCAACTATTGAATGAACGTGCTTATAAAGCCGCCGCTTTGTAAGGCTTCAAATTTTGCAACCATATATATTGTTATTGCTTTATAAAGAAATGGTCCATTGTTACTTAAACATTGTGGATAAACATTACTTTTGCACCGCTTTAAAAAAGCATAGTATTTTTCAATAACCGGCACTTCTTCACCTCAAAAGGCGGTTAATAATAACAGTAAATGAATAATATATTCAATTTTGACAAGCAACATACCCTGGTTTCAGAAACCGGTATTTCGGGCACAGGTTTGCATACTGGCAAAATGGTTGAAATGAGACTGATGCCTGCGCGGCCTGGTTTTGGCATACAATTTAAAAGGGTTGACCTTCCCGGACAACCGCTTGTTAAAGCTGATTGTGATTATGTTACCGAAACAAACAGGGGAACCACCCTGCAGTTGGGCGATGCAAAAATTCAAACGGTTGAACATATTCTTGCCGCTTTGGTAGGCATGGGTGTAGACAATGTCTTAATAGAACTGAACGGACCGGAAATACCCATTATTGATGGGAGTGCCGAACCTTTCGCTGCAATAATTGAGAAAGTAGGTGTGGCAGAACAGGCAGCAGATAAAATCTGGTACAGCTTAGATGAAAACATTGTGCACCAGGATGACAATAAGCGCGTTGAAATGGTTGCCATACCATCAGACAGGTACCAGATAACCACATTAATTGACTTTAATAGCCCGGTTTTGGGTACCCAGCACGCGGGTCTTCAATCCATGCAGGACTTCCGGCAACAGATTGCTCCATGCCGCACCTTTTGTTTTTTGCACGAGCTGGAAATGTTATTGGATAATAACCTTATTCAGGGCGGGGATATAAATAATGCTATTGTTGTGGTTGATAAAACTGTTTCTGAAGATGAAATGCAACGGCTGGCAAAAGTCTTCAACAGAAAAACGATCGAAGTTAAGAGCGGCGGTTATTTAAATAATCTTGAACTGCGTTTTGCCAACGAACCAGCCCGGCATAAATTACTCGATGTTGTAGGCGACCTGGCATTAATCGGATATCCTATTAAAGCCCGCATTATTGCCAACCGCCCGGGACATAGCAGCAATATAGATTTTGCGCACAAAATAAAACAGTACATAAAAAGGAATATAATTCACAATAATAATGCGCCTGTTTACGATCCAACACAAGCAGCCTGTTTTTCCGCTAACGGGTATAGAAAAAACGCTCCCACACCGGCACCCCTTTTTACTTGTCGATAAGATCATTGAACTGGCAGAGACACCATATAGTAGGGTTAAAAAATGTAACCTTTAATGAATGGTTTTTCAAGGGGCATTTTCCTAATAACCCTGTAATGCCGGGCGTTCTTCAATTAGAAGCACTTGCACAAACAGGCGGCATATTTTGTATAAATGCCATGCCTCCGGGAAAATACGATACTTATTTTCTAAAAATCAATAATTGTAAATTCAAAAAAAAAATATTTCCCGGCGATACCATGTTGTTAAAAATGGAGTTGAATGAACCTATTCGCCGTGGGTTATGTAGTAATGAAAGGAACCGTTTATGTGGGTGGTCAGGTAATGACAGAAGCGGATATGCTTGCCCAAATAGTTAGGGTTGGCGATGCTGATTAACTAAAATATAGCTTGTCCAGAAAATGATATTGCCGATAAATTAAAATTATGATTCACCCTCACACCTATATTCACCCAAATGCAAAACTTGCAGACAATGTAAAAATTGAACCGTTCACAGTTATTCATGAGGATGTAGAAATAGGAGAGGGTACGTGGGTTTCAAGTAACGTTACAATAATGGCGGGAACAAAAATAGGAAGTAATTGCAGAATATTTCCCGGCGCAGTAATTGGCGCCATTCCGCAGGATTTAAAGTTCGATGGCGAGAAGACACATGTTGAGATTGGAAATTATACCACTATTAGAGAATGTGTTACCATTAACCGGGGCACCAACGACAGGTGGGTTACTGAAGATCGGTGATCATTGTCTTATTATGGCATACAGCCATGTTGCGCATGACTGTTTTATTGGTAACCATTGTATAATAAGCAACAGTTCTCAATTGGCCGGACATGTAACGATGGATGATCACGCAATAATAGGTGGTGTTAGTGCAGTGCACCAGTTTGTGCATATTGGGCAACATACTTTTATTGGCGGCGGCAGCCTTGTTAGAAAAGATGTTCCGCCTTATATTAAGGCTGTTAAAGAACCTTTGAGTTATGGTGGGGTTAACAGTGTGGGTCTAAAACGCCGTGGCTTTACCATAAACAGAATAAACCAGATTCTTGATATTTACAGGGTTATTTATAACAAGGGTTTAAATACAGGTAAAGCCCTTGAGTTTATTGAAGAAGAAATGGCTGCCTCAGATGAGCGGGATGAGATTCTTACATTTATCCGTGAAAGCACAAGGGGAATAATAAAAAGATACAGCAAAAGCGAAGCTGAAGATTTGCTTTAATTCAAGGTTTTTCTATCTGCCAGTTTACCTTGTTAATTTTTTCTACATGAAAATTACGCTTAACAACGCAGGTAAAAGGTTTAACAGGGAATGGATTTTCAGGCACATAACTTCAGCATTTATTTCTGGCAATTCATATGCTGTTACAGGGCCAAACGGCAGCGGAAAAAGCACTTTTCTTCAAACCTTATCGGGTAATTTAAATGTAAATGAGGGCTCACTTCACTATGTTTCGGATGGAAATAAGGAAGTGGATGCAGATGATATTTACCGGCACATATCTATTTGTGCCCCCTACGTAGAACTGGTTGAAGAAATGACACTTCAGGAATTTCTCACCTTTCATTTCGCATTTAAACCCTGTTTACCGGGTATAACTATACAGGATATTTCTTCATTGATTGAACTTGACAGTGCAGTAGAAAAACAAATGCGGTTTTACAGCAGTGGCATGAAGCAACGTGTTCGTTTAGCACAGGCTGTTTTTGCTGATGTGCCGGTTTTGTTATTAGATGAACCCTGCACAAATTTTGATGAAAGGGGATACATATTATATCAAAACCTTGTTGTTAAATATTGCCGCAACAAGTTGCTCTTTGTAAGCAGCAACGACGAGCGGGAATATGCCTTTTGCAAGGAACGCTTAAACCTTACTGATTATAAATAATTAATGATCGTGATGCTGCAGTTTTGATGCGAAATCTTCTGCAGAAATTTCCTCTTCTTTAATCTGTGCTTTTTCTTCAAGTAAAGTAAAAAGTTTATTGGTTTGAATGGTAGCATATGTATTCTGCATAAACTTTTCATCTTTCATCATACGGTTTACATATTCATCAAGCCATGGCGCCTGCTCCAGGCTGTTAACACCCATATAACCTGAAATTTGCCTTAATGCCTCATTCCTTATTTCTTCCTGCGTTACTTCAATGTTGTTATCGGTGATCAGCTTATTGCTTATGAGGGTCCATTTTAATTGTGATGAGAACCGGGGATATTCGTTTTCGGCTTCTTCTGGGCTTTTTTCTTTTTCACCGCCAATTTGCAGCCAGCGTTTTAAAAAATTCTCAGGAAAATCAAAGCTGGTATTGTCTATAAGGTAATGGTAAATTTGGTCGTGAACCTGGTTGCGGGCCTGTGCTTCATAATATTTTTCTATTTCATCTTTTACACGCACCTTAAATTCTTCTTCATCTTTTACACCACCTCCGGGAAAAACTGCTTCAAAGAATTCTTCATTCATTTCAGCTTTTTCGTTTGAGGTAATTTTGATTATTATACAATCTACAGGGGCATCATCACTAATTTGTGAAGAAAATTTTTCCCTGCTTCCTTCCTCAATATCAGAAAGGGTTACAGTAATTGTTTCATTTACTTTTTTGCCTGTTATTTCCTGTCTTTTATCAGCAATAAATTCATCTGCAGAAATACTAATGGTGGCTGGTTTAGCATCAGGTTCGTTGGGTTGATTGTTCAACGATAATTCAAGCAGGTTTTTTTCATTTTCTACTGTCTCGGTTTCTTTGGGTTTGCCAAATCTTTCCTGCATTCTGTCTACTTCTTCACCAAGCATTTTATCGGTAACCTGTATTTTATAACGGGTTGCGGTAATTGCTTCTGCATTAATATTTACGACAGGTTTTAGCCCAATTTCAAAGGGAAAGTTATAATCGCCCGGGGCATTCATGTCGAGGTTGCTGTTCTCACCCGGAATTGGCAACGGCTGCGCAAAAATGTCAAGCTTTTCAGCCTGCATATAATTATTAAGTTCTTTCTCTACTGTACGTAAAATTTCTTCGGTGAATAATCCCTGTCCGTACATTTTTTTTATTAATCCTGCGGGAACCATACCTTTTCTAAAACCTTGCAGGTTGGCATTTTTTGCATACGTTTTTAAGCTTTTTTCAAATGAACCATAATAATCTTCTTTAGAAAGATTTACAGTAAGCTTGTCATTTAATAACCCTATATTTTCTCTTGTAACTGTTGCCATACTATTAGGTGATTTACGTTGCTAAGGTTGCCGGGGAAACGAGGGGTTGAAAAGTAAACACTCTTCAACCATTCAGCAATCACCTTGTCAACCAAAAAAGTGCGGATGGAGGGGGTCGAACCCACACGCCTTGCGGCGCTAGATCCTAAGTCTAGTGCGTCTGCCAGTTTCGCCACATCCGCAACGGGGCGCAAAAATAAAAGATTTGGTTGAAAGGGCAAACATATTATCTCCCGAAAAAAAATGTTTATCGTTTTTATAGGTAATGCTACTCAATAAAAGGTACAACTTCAGTCAATTAGGTTGTAAACCTTACTTTATAAACCTGCTAATTACCGGTAACCGTGCCAGTTCTTTTTTCTCAATTCTGCTAAGGAAATATAAATAAGATATAAGAATAATGAAACCTAATACATGCGAAAAAATAACGTTGTTCCATAAATAGGTTAATGTAAAATGCAATCCGAATAAGAGTAATACTATTACGAAATATGCGAGCAGTTTCTTCCATGCATAAGGAACATAATATACTTTTTGCCCCCATAAAAAGCTAATTACCATCATGGTAAAATAACACAATAAAGTTGCCCATGCACACGCCAGGTACCCATACCTGGGTATAAAAAAATAGTTAACACCAAAAGTAATTGCAGTGCCGGCAAGCGTTATCCATGCACCTGCCATGGTACGGCCTGTAACCTTATACCAAACGCTTAAATTATAATACACGCCAAGGCACATATTTGCAAGTAATAAAACGGGAACTACCACAAGCCCATCCCAATAACGATCGTCAATAAAATAACGCCATGCAGGTATAAACAGCGCAACCCCCAGAAAGGTAAGGGTAATGGTAAGTACAAAGAACTTCATAACGCGGGCATATACAGGTTGCGGATTGCCCTTTGCGGCTTCTTTAAAAAAGAATGGCTCTGCACCCATTCTGAAAGCCTGGATGAATAAGGTAATAAGAATAGCCAGTTTGTAACATGCATTATAAATTCCCCGCTGGCTGTCTACAAATTCTGCATCGCCCGGTAACCACCATCCAAGCATCAGTCTATCAAAGGTTTCATTGATCATTCCACCTAAGCCTGCAACAAGCATAGGCAGTGAAAACACTATCATTTTCTTCCAGGTGCCAACATCAAAGACCCATTTTTCGGGTAGCACCCATTTGTTTAGTAAGAGTAAGGTTATAGCAGACTGAATAATATTGGCAATTAAAACATACACAATGGGGTTAATACCCGGCTTGTATATTAATGCAGCCCAATGATTAGGATTTTCCTCCACACGTGAGGGGCAATAGCTCAGGAAAAATACCACCGCACCCAGGTTGATCAAAATTCCGGTGATGCGGATCAGTGCGAAGCGTTTTGGTCTCCCTTCATTCCGCAAACGCGCAAAGGGAATTACCGACAATGTATCAAGCGCAATGATTACAATACTTAACTGAATTAATAATGGAAAACTTTGTAACATGGTTGCCTGTATAAGCAACGACTGGTTCAACCATAAAAGAATGGTGAATAAAACAGTGGAAATAAGAATACTTATGGTTGCGGTGCTGTTTACTTTTTCGGCTGTCTCTTTTTGCTGTACAAATTTAAAATAAGCCGTTTCCATGCCATAGGTAAAGATGATATTAATTATGGGAATGGCGGCATATACCGTACCCATTCTGCCATAATCTGCGGTACTAACAATCGCTAAATAGGTAAGATAAGGTGTAAGTAAATAATTAATGAAACGTGCGGCAATACTGCTAACGCCATACCATATGGTTTGACCCGCGAGTTTTTTTAAATTACTCAATTGCTTTGCATTTCAAAACAAAAGTAGGGTATTGAATTTTTTTTATAGGTAATCAATCATCAAACCGGTTAGTTTTTCTTCTCAATTGTTTTATTAGAGCATGCTGCTTTTTATTTTCTATTCTTTTTCTTTCGGAGGCTTTAGATGGTTTTGTAGCGACCCTTCTTTTTTTAACATGTAAAGCACCATTTACAAGGCTGTTCATTTTTTTTATAACGATTGATTTATTACCAAGCTGAGATCTTTCTTCCTGGCTTTTTACGAGTAGAACTCCATTGTCTGTGATTCTTGATGAAAGTTTATCCCGGATCATTTCTTTTTGATGCGCACTTACCAAAGAAGAATTTTCAACATTCCATCTTCCCTCCACCATGCTTTCAACCTTGTTTACATTTTGCCCACCTTTTCCTCCGCTCCTCGCTGTTTGAAAAAATATTTCAGGTGTAATATCTACCTTCATCATTAATAAATATTTTGTAAAAATAGCATTATGCGGGTGGTGATTCAAAGGGTATCTCGTGCATCAGTAACAGTAGATAATCAGGTAACAGGGTCTATCGGAAAAGGGCTGCTGGTATTGGCAGGCATTGAAGATGCCGATAACGAGCAAGACATTTGTTGGATAAGCGGCAAGGTTATAAACCTTAGAATTTTTAATGATGATAATAATGTAATGAATCTTTGTGTTAAAGATGTTGAGGGAGACATTTTGGTCGTAAGCCAGTTTACATTACATGCATCTACCAAAAAAGGAAACAGACCGTCATACATTAGGGCGTCCAAACCAGATGTTGCTGTTCCCATGTATGAAAAGTTTATAAGCCAGTTACAAAAAGATTTGGGAAAAGAAATTAAGACCGGCATTTTTGGTGCGGATATGAAAGTAGAATTATTAAATGATGGCCCTGTAACTATAACGATGGATTCTAAAATGAAAGAGTAATTTTTAAATTTTTATAATGGAAATTACTTTAAATGATGCCCAGAAAAAGGTTGATGACTGGATACGCACCACGGGGGTCAGGTATTTTAGTGAGTTAACAAACCTGGGAATTCTAATGGAAGAAGTGGGCGAACTGTCGCGGCTTATGGTTAGAAAATATGGAGAACAATCTTTTAAAAATATTGAAGAAGAAAAAAATTTACCCGATGAAATGGCAGATGTTTTATGGGTATTGCTTTGCCTCGCCAACCAAATGGATATTAATTTAACCGAAGCCTTGGAAAATAATTTTAAAAAGAAAACGCTTCGCGATAAAGACAGACATATAAACAACCCCAGGTTAACCGGGAATAGTTAAAGATTTTTGATCTTTTGCATATCTGCATCGTTCACTGTTAATAATCCCACTGCCGGCAACCTTAAGGTCAATAATTTCCAATTGGCATCTTTGCTGAAGATTATTTTTAATAAAGCAGTTGCATCATTCATTTTTCCATTATTGGCAAGGGTAATAGCTGTCCAGAACTGCATCTCCAGGTTTTCAGGAAACATTTTCATAGCGGCATTGTATTCTTTCATGGCTAATTCCATATTTCTTTTTTCTGTTGCAAGGTCTCCGCTGTTCATATGCTGATAAGCAATATGCAATTTGTAAAGCCTGTTTATTTCTTCTAAAGGTTTATCGCTGTCATCAACCCTTATATCAATTTGTTTGTCATTCCACGCGGGCATCGAATTTCCCCGAACGATAATTAGCGCAGCAGATTGTTTGCCTCTTATATCCCCACCTGCCTTTTCTGCATTTTCCATTGCTAAAATAATTCTTTCTGCAAGCGGTTTACCTGTAGATGCTTTAAAAGCCTTTGCCATGTTCTCGCAAACCGAGTCTGTAAGCATCATATTGCTTTGTACACTGAAATCGTTGCCCTGAATGTCTTTGGCGAATGGAATGCAATTCTTTCCGGTAAAAGCGGCAATGTTGCCGTTATTATCACAAATGGCAACCTGCCTTACCTCTCTTCCTTCATCCTGCCTTAATAAAATTTCCAGTGCCTGTGGTGCAGTAAATCCCTGCCTTAAAAGCTCAAGCCCTTTCGGTCCGTAAGACTTATCAATAAATGATTGTGTGGCTACCACACCGGTTCCTGCTTCTCCCCACGACACCGAAGTGCCAACGCTAAACCAATGGCTTTGCACACCTACACCCATTTCGCCGGTTACACTGTCGCGGGCAACAATAGAATATGTATGCGCCAGCGGATTATTCTGGTTATACACCTGCGCCTGTGCGCATACAGAAATTGCTGAAAAAAGTAAAATTGATATATATCGCATAATGAAATGTATGATTATTGAAATGAAATTACCAAAGTTAAAAAGCAAAAAAAAACGGAAGATTATTCTTCCGTTTATATATGCATTTGTAAAAACTACATTCTTTTTTCTTTGATCCTCGCACTTTTACCACTGCGTTCGCGCAGGTAAAATAATTTAGAACGGCGAACCTTTCCTACCTTGTTCAAAAGAACTGAATCAATGTTGGGTGAATAGAAAGGAAAAATTCTTTCTACGCCTACACCATCGGAAATTTTTCTAACTGCAAAAGTTTGTGTTGCACCGGTGCCCTGAATTTTAATAACATCACCCCGAAAACCCTGAATACGTTCTTTTCCGCCTTCAATGATCTTGTAGTTAACAGTAACATTATCTCCCGCCTTAAATTTGGGAAAATTTTTACCAGCTGTTAACTGGTCGTGTACGAACTTCACTGCTGCATCCATAGCTTTAAAATTAAGGATTGCAAAGGTAACAGGTAATAATGCAACTTCCAAAAAAAAGCCAGACTTGAGGTTTCTTTGCTCGTGGGCAGCACAAAATTTATTTATTAGCAACCGGGCAGGAGGTTTACAAAATAGTATAAAAGTCACAATCAGGCATAACCACTGTAATGACTAATTTCGTAATTATATGAATTCAACAGAAACAATAATTAATAAGGTTGCAGAGAGCAGCCTTATTACAATAAATCTCGAAGATTATTACCCCAGGCAACAAATTGCCGTTTTTGACCTGAAGCAGTTTTTATTTATGGGCATGATAATCAAAGAAAAAGAATTTAGGGCTGCCCTGCAGGCCTTTGACTGGAAACAGTTTCAAAACCATGCAGTAGCTGTAACCTGCACCACAGATGCCATTATTCCGATGTGGGCATATATGCTGGTGGCTAATTACTTGCAACCTGTAACTGAAGAAATTTATTATGGTGATGAAAGATCACTCTTTAACCATTTGTTTTTAAAAAACCTGTCGTCCTTTAACGTAGAAAACTTTAAGGATAAACGCATCGTTATAAAAGGATGTGGAGAAAAGCCTGTGCCCGAATCTGCCTATATGGAAATAACTGCCCGCCTGAGGCCCGTGGTTAAAAGTATAATGTATGGCGAACCATGCAGCACCGTACCTGTATATAAAAGAAAAGATTAAGATTTAGCTAAAACCACTTTCTGCGCCTAAACATAATAACCATTACGATTATGGTAATTACCATAAAAACAACGGCAAAATAAAACCCCATTTTCTGGTGGGTTAAGGGTATAACTTCAAAATTCATCCCGAAGATGCTACCAATTAAAGTAGCTGGCGCTAACAGGCAGGTTACAATTGCCATCACCTTCATTACTTCGTTTAATTTTAAATTAATTTTATTCAGATAAAGGTCTTGAAGACTCATCATCATATCGCGATAGTTTTCCACGAGGTCGTTTGCCTGTACAATATGGTCGTATACATCTTTAAAATATTTGGTTGTTCTTTCCTGCAGCCACTCGCTGTCGCTGTTAATAAATCCATTTACAACCTCGCGTACGGGGGCAAAATTTCTTTTTAATACTATTAATTCTTTTCTCAGGTTATTTATTCGCGCAAGTGAGCGGGTATTGGCATTTCGTATAATATCTTCTTCAAGGTTTTCTATTTTCTCGCCCAATTTTTCGAGTACGGTGTAGTAATTATCAACAATCATATCGATCATTGCATAGCACAGGTAATCAGCTGATCCCTGCCTGAGGCGGCTCTTTGATAATTTAAGTTTTTCCCGCATGGGGTTAAAAACATCGCGCATTGCATCTTCCTGAAAACTCATAACAAAATCTTTCCCTAGCACAATGCTTATTTGTTCCTGCTCTATGGCATTTTTCTTTTCATTGAAATATAGCATGTACAGCAGGCAATATAGCAGGTTGTCTATTTCATCAATTTTGGGGCGTTGTCCAAAACTTAATATGTCTTCAGTAATTAAAGAGTGAATTTTAAATTTTGTGCAAATTTCCTCTACCTCCTGTTTCTTTATACCATCAACATTTATCCACGTAACATTTTCATTATCTATAAAAGAAGGGCAGGCATCTATGGAATTATAGGTGTACTCTTTTATGTCGGTGTGGTTATAATCATACACGGTAATTTTGATATTTTCCGGTTCTGTTCTTTCGGCGGGTTTAACGGGGTTAACCCTTAATATTTCTTTGGTTCTTTTTGTATCGAATACGGGAAGTAATATGGGAAGGTACTTTACTGCGCGGTTGATCATTTACTATTATTGATAAATGAAATTAGAAAATATGCGTACAAGTTTTACAATACAAAGGTTAATCAGTTAGCTGATACCTGAAATAAAAAATCCCGCAATCTTTGCGGGACTAAGTCTATGCTGCAAATGCAGTAGTCTTTTTAAAATTAGCGGCCTTTTTTTGTGGCTGATTTTTTTGCGCCGGATTTAGACGCTGACTTAGAAGCAGATCCTTTTGAAGCCGAAGCTTTAGAAGCTGATCCCTTAGAAGCCGAAGCTTTAGAAGCTGAACCTTTAGAGGCAGACTTCGAAGCTGTTTTTGAAGCTGATTTTGTTGCTGTTTTTGATGCAGCTTTAGAACCAGCCTTAGAAGCGCCGCTTTTTGAAGCGCTCTTTTTTGCTGTTGCCATGTTTTTAAATTTAATGGTTAGTAAATAATTCCATAAAAATAAAAAAACTTTATGTTAACAGCCAAATTTTTTAACAGCAAATTAAGAAGCCAGTTCTGCAACCGGATTTATGGAAACTGTTGTCTTGTCTTTTTTAGTTTTTCTAAATTCAACAACACCATCAGTAAGTGCAAACAAAGTAAAGTCTCTGCCTGTTCCAACATTTTTACCGGGATGGTAAACAGTGCCTCTTTGCCTAACAATAATGTTACCTGCAATGGCTGGTTGTCCGCCATAGATTTTTACACCTAATCTTTTGCTTTCAGAATCACGGCCGTTTTTTACACTGCCTTCACCTTTTTTATGTGCCATAACAATTTATTGAAAAATTAGAAACTAGTAAATAATTAATACCGTTTGCCGGGCAAATTATCAGGCTATACTTTCAATTTTAATTTGAGAGTAGTGTGTTCTGTGCCCGTGTTTTTTACGGAAGCCTTTTCTTCTTTTCATTTTAAATGCAGTAACCTTTTCCCCTTTAACCAGGTCGTTGATTATTTCTGCTTTTACTATTTTTTTCGCATCATCACCCAGGCTAATTTTGTCGTCTGCATTAACAAGTATAACCTCGTTAAATTCAACTTTATCACCATTCTTCCCCTGCAAATGAGGAACATACAGGCTCTCACCTTCCTGAACTCTGAACTGCTGACCAGCAATTTTTACTACCGCAAACATAATTTTAAAATTAAGGACGGCAAAAGTAGGCATTTTACCTTTAAATTGAAAATGAAATTGAAAAATCCTGCCTGCCCAAAGGTTAAATAAAACCTTTACCCCTGATATTACGGGTTATGAATATACTTTATACTGTTATTTTTGGGCCTAACTTGTTGCGTTTGCCATGAATCTTAAATCTCTTCTTGCCCGTCCATATGCAAATTATATAAATAATAAGATTACCGGTAGCATGGCAACGGCTGTTGCCGATCAGGATGCTCTTTTAAAGTCTTTATTAAAAAGTGCACGCAACACGGAATTCGGTAAAGACCACCATTTTAATGAAATAGAAACGTACGCCCAATTTAAAGAGGCAGTTTCCATTCGGGATTATGAGCTTTTAAAACCTTATATCGAAAAAATAAAAGATGGCAAGCACAATGTACTCTGGAAAGGGAAACCATTATATTTTGCAAAAACCAGCGGAACCACCAGCGGTGTAAAATACATTCCTATAACAAAAGATTCAATTCCCAATCATATTAATTCTGCACGGGATGCTTTATTATGTTATATAGCGCAAACAGGCAATGCAGAATTTACAAAAGGCAAACTCATTTTTCTAAGTGGTTCTCCGGAATTGGAACGGGTGGGTGGTGTACCAACAGGGCGGTTAAGTGGCATAGTAAATCACCACGTACCGCGATACCTGCGCAGTAATCAATTGCCATCTTATGAGACCAATTGTGTGGAAGACTGGGAAAACAAACTTGATAAGATCGTAAAAGAAACTATTACCCAGAATATGACGCTGATAAGCGGCATTCCACCCTGGATGCAGATGTATTTTGATAAGCTTATTGAAAAAAGCGGAAAACCCGTGGGGGAATTATTTCCGAATTTTAAAGTGATGGTACAGGGTGGTGTAAACTTTGAACCCTATAAAAACAGGTTATACGAAAGCATAGGGAGAAAAGTTGATTGTATAGAATTGTTTCCGGCCAGTGAAGGGTTTTTTGCTTTTCAGAATAACATTCAGGAAAATGGCTTATTGCTAATAACAAATTCAGGAATTTTTTATGAATTTATACCCGCAGCCGAAATTCATAATGAGAACCCCTCGCGCCTTAGCCTCGGCGAAGTTAAGATAGGTGAAAATTATGCCATGATAATAAACAGTAATGCAGGACTTTGGGGGTATAACCTGGGAGATACGGTTAAATTTATCAGCATCAACCCTTACAAAATAATCGTAACCGGCAGAACCAAACATTTTATTTCTGCTTTTGGCGAACATGTAATTGCCGAAGAGGTTGAAGGTGCCTTGTTGGCCGCAACAAAAAAAACCAATTCAAAAATAACGGAGTTTACCGTAGCCCCGGTGATCGCTGAGAATTCAGGCAAAAGTTATCATGAATGGTTCATTGAATTTGAACATACACCACCAGACATATTTGCCTTCGAAAATATGATAGATGAAAATCTGCGCGCTAAAAATGTGTATTATGACGACCTGATAAGCGGCGGCATTCTGAATAAATTAAAAGTTACTCCTGTTCGTAAAAACGGGTTCATCGATTATATGAAATCAATAGGAAAACTTGGCGGTCAAAACAAACTTCCCCGTTTAAGTAACGACCGCCGGATAGCTGATGCCCTGCAGCAATTTACGACATCCCCGTAAGCGACTGTTTTAAATTTCTTTAATTATCTATTCTTCAAACTTATTTCCAAATACATTATCTATACTTTTACAGCCTTGGTAACGGCATTGCCTTTTTGCGATACTTATAAACCTTGTTTAATTAAGAACATAATTTAAACGCAGGTAATTTGCCGTTTACAAAACCCGGGAAAATTACCCGGTCGCCAGTTTTTTTGTTGCAGCATGTAAAGAAAAGTAGAATAATTTATGATCAAACGCATAGCAATATTCGGGTCAACAGGCTCTATCGGTACACAGGCACTCGAAGTTATTTCTGCTAATATTGATAAATTTTCCGCAACGGTATTAACTGCACATACCAATGCCGACCTTTTAATTCAACAAGCCCTTCAATACAAGCCTTTGCAGGTGGTTATTGCAGAAGATGATAAGTACCAGCAGGTAAAAGATGCCCTTGCAGGTTCGGGTATAAAAGTATCAGCCGGTGAACAAGCTTTAAATGAGGCTGCAGCCTCTGACGATTACGATTTAATGCTTGCAGCTATTGTAGGTTATGCAGGTTTAAAGCCCACCCTTGCAGCTATTGATAATAAAAAGGCCATTGCCCTTGCCAATAAAGAAACCCTGGTAATTGCAGGAGATATCGTAATGCAGCGGGCATTACAAAAACAAGTACCCGTAATACCTGTAGACAGTGAACATTCTGCCATTTTTCAGTGCCTGATAGGTGAAGGCAGAAATAAAATTGAAAAAGTAATTCTTACTGCAAGCGGGGGTCCCTTTCTTGGGCGTAAACCAAATTTTTTGGTGAATGTAAAACGCGATCATGCATTGCAACACCCTAATTGGAGCATGGGCGCTAAGATAAGTGTAGACTCTGCAACCCTTATGAATAAAGGGCTTGAAATGATAGAGGCAAAATGGTTATTTAACCTGGAGCCTGAACAAATATCAATCATCATTCACCCGCAAAGTATTATTCACAGCCTTGTTCAATTTGAGGATGGCAGTCTTAAAGCGCAAATGGGTTTGCCGGATATGAAATTGCCCATTCAGTATGCATTGGCTTTTCCGTCTAGAATTCCTAACGACTTTCCCCGCTACGATTTTAAAAAGCCGGGTACACTTACTTTTGAAGAACCTGATTACCGCACTTTCAGAAACCTTTTACTTGCAAAAGATGCCCTGCTAAGAGGGGGAAACCTGCCTTGTATTCTAAATGCAGCAAACGAAATTGCTGTATTTGCTTTTTTAAGAAACCGTATCGGGTTTTTAGATATTACGGCCATGGTTGAACAAACTATGGAGAAGATTTCATTTATTGAAAATCCATCACTGGAAGAATACTTTGAAAGCGATGCCGAGGCGAGAAATTTTGCAGCAACCCTTATCCAGCTTTAATTACTGCAATAGATTTAGGCTGCCAGGCGGAGAGGTCGCGCCCGGTTATTCTTTCCAGTTCGGCAATATCATTCTTAAAAACATCCCATAGCCAAACCCGGTCATCGTGGCTAATTTTAGGCACCTCTGCCGATTGCCATTTTTTCTTAAAAATGTTTTTGAACGATTTAGGTAAACGCTTTGCAATAAAACGCGTTCCGTTAATTCCAATTAATTTATTGGAAATTTTATTTCCCTTTCTTTCAAAGTAAAAGTTAGCCACCTCTTTATTGGGTACTTTAAATTTATTATCTACCCCAATAAATGCAAACAGGTCTTTCATCGTTGCATCAAAATCATGTTTTAGGTCTTCTAAAAACATCACTTTTATTTGCTCAGGCCTAAAACGTTTTTGGTAACTTTTTATAATCTCTGCATACATGCCTGCCTGTAAATAGGTGCGAAGCCTGCTCTCTCCAACATCAAAATTGCCAATACTGTTAAGCCAGGTTTGTGCGCCTTTCTCGCCCTCCAGGGTTACCTTATCCATCTGGTTAAGGTTCATTTCCATCGCCTCCCTGAAACCTGCTTTTTCAACACCCATTCCTTTTTGCATCAGCCAGCTGCTAAAGGCACGGTCCATGGGGTTTCTAAAGCAGAGGATAAGCCTGATATCGGGATAGTGGGTCTTTATTCTGTCTGCCACAAAAGGCAAAAAGGCATACACCGGGGTAGCCTCACCTATAGCCTTTACACCATTTGCATCCTTGAAATAATTTTCATAAAAAGACATGCCTTTTTGGTAATCCCTGCTGAAAAATACGGTTTCTTTTACCTTGCTAGTATATACATCAGGGTGCTGTCCCAGGTAAAAGTGAAGCGAGGTAGAGGCGCATTTTGGGGGGCCAATGATAAGGAAATTTGGATGCATGTTTGCGTAAGTTGGTGTTATTCGGGTACAAAAAAAAGGAAAATTTGTTTTATAATAATTTTTTCATGATTCTTTCGTTTAAAAGAATGCTGTAAGGATATTTATATGACCTTATTATTGATCGGTTATATATTATCTTTACTTATCCAATATCACTAAAATCTCTCATGATGGTTTCAGTCCAGCTTAAATTCATGAAAAACCACTGTCTTCACGCGCCTTGTTCAGCCAGTATTTTTCATTTTTACAAACACCCGAAAATTGTTTGTAATGCCATAATGCATTTATGGGTAAAAAAAAGTGAGGTATTTTCCTTAGCATCCCTTTAATATTCTGCTTATGGAAAAATTCACCCCAAAGAAGATCAACATTTTTTTGTCGGTTGATAAACAAAATATCAACAGTTATTTTAACGCGCATGACCCTGCACCGATCTATAAGCGGCAACTGGATCACCAGTTCGAAAATTATATATTAAATGCCGTTAGTGTAATATCTAAAGATTCTATTGTTTTTTATAAGCTGAAATGTGCAAACGAAGCAGATAAACAATATGCAGAGCCCCTGATTTATGCCATTAAGCGCCATTTCATTCAAAAGCGTCGAATTAAAGAAGAAAAATTTTCCCGATTTAAAAAAAGAACGTTTATTCTGTTAGCCATTAGTTTTTGCATTGTAATTATTTGCCATGGTCTGGTTCCTATGGTGCTGGATGTTACCAATCATTTTCAATCAATAATGATCACCAGTATTGATGTGCTTAGTTGGGTAATGCTTTGGCGCCCGATAGATAAATTGATTTTTGACTGGAACCCGAGGCTAAAAGATATTCTTATTATCGAAAAACTTTGCACAGCAGAAATGATAATACTTGAAACTAAAAAAGAAATTAAAAAAGACAGCACAACCATGTTTGTTATATCACAGGCAGGTTAAAAAAACTTAAGAACCTAATATCCGATTCATGGTAAACCTATTAATTATTTGTTCAGAGAACCTGTACTTTTCCGCACTGTGGCAACAAGGGTGGGTAAACCTAGCCATTGGGATGGCAGTTGCATTAAGTATAATGTCTTTTTACCAGATTAGGATTAAAGGGCTGCGTAAAAGATCAAGGCTGCTTGTTGCACGGGCTGAAGAATACAAAGAATTGTATGACCATTCATTGGCAGCAAAAAACATTGCTTTGGATGAAGCTGCAAAAAGCACACGTTTAAAAGACGAGTTTGAAATTAATGTTAGCCGGGAAATTCGAACCGCTATGAATGGTATTTTTGGAATGGTAAGTTTACTTAAAGAAACTACATTAACAAAAGAACAAAAAGAGTGGATAGCGGTTATTCAAAAATCCGGTGATACACTCCTGTCTCACTCAAATATCTCTAAATCCGAAAAAACAATGGCGGAAAATTCTACCGACAATCAACAGGCTCCACCCGTTAAACCTGAGCCTGCACCGGGGGGGCACAAACTTTCTAAAGAATTTGCCCGGCATTTTCCGCTGAGTATTCTTATTGCGGAAGACGATTCAATTAACCGACACCTGGCACTAACCATTCTTAAGAAACTCGGGTATGAAGCTGATTTTGTAACCAACGGGCAGGAATGTCTTGAGATTGTGGGAGAGAAGCACTACGATTTAATTCTAATGGATGTTTTAATGCCTGAAATGGATGGACTGGAAGCCACTAAAATGATCAGGCTTTGCCTGGAGATTCAACCATATATTATTGCTATGACAGCAAGTGCCCTTGAGGGTGACAGGGAAAAATGCCTGGCAGCAGGTATGAATGAATATGTGAGCAAACCCATAAACATTAAAGATCTTATGAGGTTACTTGAACAACTACACCTTGCCTCTGCAGCAGTACCGCAGGGAAAAGCAGCTAATAACGGGGCTAATGTTCAGGCTACACATTAAATTTACGGCGAATAATGTTTAACGCTCCCCCAGCTTTAAACCATTCAATTTGCGGTAGGTTATAAGTGTGGTTTACAATTATTTCATCTTTAGAACCATCCCCATGGTTAAGCACTACCGTAAGCGGTTTTCCGGGTTCAAATTCTGTAAGCCCGTTAATATCAATTGTATCATCTTCCTGAACCTTGTCGTAATCTTCTTTATTGGCAAAAGTTAAGGCGAGCATTCCCTGCTTTTTAAGATTGGTTTCGTGTATACGTGCAAAGCTTTTTACCAATATGGCGCGTACACCAAGGTGGCGTGGTTCCATAGCTGCATGTTCACGGCTGCTGCCTTCGCCATAATTTTCATCACCAACCACAATTGTACCGATGCCTGCGGCTTTATACATTCTTTGCGTTGCCGGAACAGGACCATAATCTCCCGTTAACTGATTTTTTACATTGTCAGTTTTTTCATTAAAGTAATTTACAGCCCCTATTAAAAGATTATTTGAAATGTTATCGAGGTGGCCACGGTATTTAAGCCACGGTCCGGCCATAGAAATATGATCGGTAGTACATTTTCCCTTGGCTTTTATCAATAGCCTTAAACCTTTAATATCGGTTTTTTCCCATGCTGCGAAAGGTTCTAATAATTGAAGCCTTTGCGAAGTCGGGGACACTAATACCTCAATCCCACTTCCATCTTCGGCTGGTGCCTGAAAACCTGCATCTTCCACTGAAAAGCCTTTGGGAGGCAGTTCAAAGCCGGTTGGTTCGGCAAGCAATACATCCTCACCCTTATCATTTTTAAGCGTATCTGTTAGCGGGTTAAAGGCAATGGTACCAGCAATCGCCATGGCGGTTACCATTTCGGGTGATGCAACAAACGCATGTGTGCTCGATAACCCATCGTTTCGTTTAGCAAAATTTCTGTTGAAGGAGGTAATAATCGTATTTTTTCTTTCGGGGTCATCTATATGCCTGGCCCACTGACCAATACATGGTCCACATGCATTCGCCAGAACAATTCCACCAACATTTTTAAATTCATCTATAAATCCATCTCTCTCTATTGTGTAGCGCACCAGTTCTGAACCCGGTGTAATGGTAAATTCACTGTTAGTCTTTAGTCCTTTGCTCACCGCATCTCTTACAATGGACGCAGAACGGCTTATGTCTTCATAACTTGAATTGGTGCAACTGCCTATTAATGCCACTTCAAGTTTGGCAGGCCATCCATTTTTCTTCACTGCCTCTTTCATTTGAGAAACAGGTGTGGCATGGATCTGGGGTATAAGGTCCATTTATATAGGGTTCTAATGTATTCAGATTAAGTTCCAGCACATGATCGTAGTATTTGGATGGATTATTATACACATCTTCATCGGGTCGTCAAATGCTCTTTAATGTTTTGGCCAATTCTGCTACATCAGCTCTTTCCGTTGCTTTAAGATAAGCGTCCATTTTATCATCGTAACCAAACAATGAGCAGGTTGCACCAATTTCTGCACCCATATTACAAATGGTTGCTTTACCTGTTGCACTCAGGTTATCAGCACCATCACCAAAATATTCTACAATGGCACCGGTACCTCCTTTTACGGTTAATTGCCCGGCAACCTAAAGAATAATATCTTTTGCACTTGTCCATCCACTCATTTTACCGGTTAATTTTATACCGATTAGTTTAGGCCATTTAAGTTCCCAGGGCAAACCTGCCATAACATCGCAGGCATCTGCACCACCTACACCAATTGCAACCATTCCCAGACCACCGGCATTGGGTGTATGACTGTCGGTCCCAATCATCATTCCGCCTGGAAAGGCATAATTTTCTAAAACTACCTGGTGTATGATGCCTGCACCGGGTTTCCAGAAACCAATTCCATATTTATTAGATACTGAAGCTAAAAAATCGTACACTTCTTTATTTACCGTTAAGGCGGTAGAAAGATCTTCTTTAGCACCGGTTTTTGCCTGAATAAGGTGGTCGCAATGCACTGTTGAAGGTACAGCTACTTTTGGTCTGCCTGCCTGCATAAACTGAAGTAATGCCATTTGCGCAGTTGCATCCTGCATGGCTACACGGTCGGGTGCAAAATCTACATAAGTTTTAGCCCTTTCAAAATTTATTAGTGGCTGGTTTAAATGCAGGTGAGCAAATAAAATTTTCTCTGCAAGGGTTAAAGGGCGGTCAAGTAATTTACGAGCGGCAGAAATTTTAGCTGGCATTTCATCATACACTCTTCTTATCATTTCTATATCAAAGGCCATAAACTATTAGTATTTAATTTTTTTTTTGCTTTTAGTAAAGCAGTGATTATCGTTTTAAGAGGCTTCTGCAAATAAACAATGGTTTATGAGAAAGCATAAACCCATTTATGCCTGCCACGTATTTTTCAAAGAGGTACGAATTTACAGCAAAACATTTACTATGATTATTTAGATTTTTAATAATAATTTTAATTTTATTGCGATGAATAAGCTTAAACATCAAATTGAATGGTCGGTTTTTGGGGTTTGTACTTACCTGGGAGAAAAACTTGGTATATCAACCAGCCGTATTAGAATGTGGTTTATTTATATTTCATTTTTAACCATGGGTTCTCCACTTATAATTTACATGATCATGGCTTTTTGGCTGAATATAAAAAAATACATACTTTCAGCTAAACGTAATCCTTTAAGGTATTTATAAAAAATTCTCCCTTGCTTAAAATTAATTATAACTACAATAATGTGTCTGACCTATGCAGGCAATTAAGCAGGGAACTTGATCTAACAGTTTCAAATAATTTTTCGGGTCTAGATAAAGAAAATGAGAACGGCAATATTTGCTATATTAAATTACCTAACGACCTTCAGGTTATTTATATGGATTATGTACCCCGGCAGGATGTATTATTGCACAGAAAGAATGCCGGAAAAGAATCTTTCTTTTTCAGGATAGACGGTATATCGCAGGAGGCAGATTCTACCAGGCCATCGGTGTTTTTCGGGCAGATAAAGCAGGAGGCTTTTTATATGGCCACAGCCAATAAAAGAAGTAGAATCATTAATATATTTTTAGAAAGAGACTGGTTAGAAAAATATTTTTCCAAAGAACAAACCTGCGATTTTTTTAAGAAAAGCATATTCCATAAAGAATCAACATACCATTACGAATTTCTGGATTCGGAATACAAAAGACTGGTTAATGAAATGCTTAAGGCAAACCCGGAACCTGAATTTGCTAATTTTGTAGTGCAAAACAGAACAATGCTTATTCTTGAAAGATTTTTTTCGAGATTTTTCAGAAAATTCAGCGAGAAAAATTTATATGTAAAGGCTTCGGCTGAAGAATTAGAAAGGCTTAAAATGGTAGAAGGATTATTAATTAAAGATTCATCTTTCGCACCACCCACCATTGCCCAACTTGCCAAGATTTCAGCATTAAGTACTACTAAATTAAAGTCGTTATTTAAAGAAGTGTATGGTTTGCCTATTTACCAGTATTTTCAAAAGCACAGAATGCAAAAAGCAAAAGCAATGATGCTTTCAAGAAAATATACAGTTAGAGAAACAGCCAGAGAGTTGGGTTACGTGAATCTTAAAGATTTTGTAAAAGCCTTTCAAAAAACTTTTGACCAGTTACCCGAGGAAATTGCAGCCATGTAGATTCATTAAAAAAGATATCCCTTGCAAATCAATCACAGAGAGTACAGCTTTACACATTTACTTCATACTTTTTCCAGGCAGCTTGGATTAAAAACAGATGGTAATTACATGGACCTTACTTCTGCTAAAAGCAGCGGGTTTATGTATACCACAGATTTCGAATCGGGCATTTCTGTTTTAATTACAGAAAGCGCTTTTACAGAAGACCTTTTTTATGAAAGAAAGGCACTGCCTAATTTCGAATTTTTTATTTTACGCATTCATGATACTGCAATAAAGGCACCCACGGCAAAACCGAATGAAGATACTACCGGGGCGGTAGATCTTGGGCGAAGCATGGTACACCTTACCACCTCTATGGTAAACACCAGTTATTATTTACCTGCCGGTACTAAAACAAGGGCAGTAAATATTGTTTTCGACAAGCAGTTCTTAATGGAAACACTGAATATTGAGAGCGCGGAAAAATTTATGACCATTTTCTTTTCATTCTACATAAAAAAATCTTTCATAGCGCAGGTAGATGCAGATTACAGGGCTATCATTAATGAGCTGGCAAGTGATCTAAACCCGCATCCTTTAAGGCAGGCTTTTGTTTACAACAGGATAATGCTGATTTTAGAAAAATTTCTTATTAAGTTTATAACCATCGATCATCAGAATAAAAAAACGATCCAGTTAAAAGATGGGGAAATAAGCAGGCTTGTAAAAGCAGAAATGTTGTTATTAAAAGATTTTTCTGTGGCGCCACCCACCATTGAAATGCTTTCTAAGATTTGTGCCATGAGCCCCACAAAATTTAAAAATGATTTTAAGGCACTTTATGGCCTGCCTATTTACGAATATTATCAAAAACATCGTATGATGCATGCCAGGTCTTTAATACTGCAAAGTAAATATGCCATAAAAGAAGTTGGAATGATGGTCGGTTACAGCAACCTCGGCCATTTTGCAGCTAGCTTTAAAAAAGAATTTGGTGTGTTACCCCGCGAATTAATGAATGCTAACCAGTTTACCAGGTACGAACACGAAGACCAGCCTGAAAATTTGTCTCTAGCTAAATAATTGCCTTTTTTATTTTAACCAGTTGCTGCAGCAGGTCTTCTATAAGATCAATGGGCAGCATATTTGCGCCGTCGCTTTTCGCCACAGACGGGTTAGGGTGCGTCTCAATAAATAACCCATCAGCACCTGTTGCAATTGCCGCTTTTGCTATTGTGGAAATAAGTTTGGGGTTACCACCGGTTACACCACCGGGCTGGTTTGGCTGTTGCAGGCTATGTGTACAATCCATAACCACCGGAACATTATGCCCCTGCATTATAGGTATATTTCTAAAATCAACCACCAGATCCTGGTATCCGAAAGTATTGCCGCGTTCAGTTAACATTACATGATTGTTGCCTTCATTTTTAATTTTTTCCACAGCAAATTTCATTGCCTCGCCACTTACAAACTGACCTTTTTTTACATTTACCATTTTACCTGTTTGTGCGGCTGCCAGCAGCAGACTGGTTTGCCTGCATAAGAACGCAGGAATTTGTAAAATATCTACATAATCAGCAGCGATAGTAGCTTCTTCGGCAGTGTGTATATCTGTTGTTACAGGTAAATTAAAATGGTTGCCAGCTTTTTTTAAAAGTTGCAGGGCTTTTTCATCTCCTATTCCCGTAAAAGATTTAGCGCTGGTACGGTTTGCCTTTCTGTAACTGGCTTTAAATATAAAAGGTATTTGCAGGTTTTTGGTTATTGCAGTTAATTTTTCAGCAACCTCAAAAACCAGGTCTTCGCTTTCAACTACACAGGGGCCGGCAATTAAAAAAAATTGCTGTTTATCGAAAACCTGCGATTCAAATAATGTAGATAGAAAACCGGTAACCATGTTTTTCAATTGAGATGCGAACTTACAAAATGCGACTCAATGTATCTTTTATTGATATGATATGGAAATGATTTAAACGAATTTATTTTTGTGATGATTGCGCCTTACGGAGGATGAAAGGATTTTTAAAATGACTGAATTTGTTCTTATTAAGGTTTCCTTAATAATTTTTTTGTTTCCGCACCATTAACTTCGCCGCCTGTTAAAGTCAGGATGTAGAGCTTAGACGAATTAATTATCCCGTGTAGTAGGCATATTCCTTTAGTGCAAAGGAAATTTTCTCAAAATTTTATTTATCACTTAAAAAAGCGTGCGTAAGCCATTCTTTTTATATGTGAATGGTGTGCAAAGCCAAATTTAGCAGTATGAAGTATCCCTTATTCTTATGTGCTTTATTGTTGACTATGGTATTGGGGTTTGGTTGTTCGAAAGAGATGACTGGTTCACCTGAAAGTCTTTTAGAAGAAGACGATAACACCACGTATGAGACCAATGATTTAGGGCGTTTTGGCCTTAAACCCAACAACAGGTGGGGTGTTATTATTAACAAAAGTGCACCAGATACCGATGAACATATTTCAAAAAGTCCGCAATACATTCTCTCCCCCTCAGACAAAATAATTCTTGCAAAAGATTATGGAGTAAGTTATATACGAACAGGCGTTTCTAAAAAAGACTGGGATGATGCTGAAAAGCAAAAAGGGTTTTTGTATTGTTACGATCAATACGCCAATAATGGTTTTAAATTGTTGCTTAATGTACTTTGGAAAGACCAGGAAGGTAAGCCTGTTGCTTTTGCCCCCAATGCCGCCGATCCAAATAGCGGTTATTATAAATTTATTGAGGTGCTGTTAGATAGTTTAACCTCGAATGGAAGAAAACCACCTGCAGTTGTTGTTGTAGAAAATGAGGAGGTTAATAAATTATATTATGTTATTGACAAAACTTCAGATTGGGATAAATACATTGCCATGTTACAAACAACCACCACACTTTGCCACGCCAAAGGCATCAAAGTGGCCAATGGTGGAATTACTGCCCGTCAAACTACTTTCGTAACCTGGAACTGGCTAAAGAATACTATGAAATTTAATGGTGTGGCAAAATCGTTTGCCAAGAACAGTATGCCACCCACCCTTTATTATGGGTTATATAAAGATGGCCGGCCAGATGATGTAAAACCTACCGGCGAAGGGTATGTTTTAGAGCAGGCTGCAATGACAAATTATTTTCTTCAGAAGTATAATGAAATAGGAATTGATTATGTAAACTTTCATTGGTATGAACCGGTAAGTACTCGCGGATGGGATGAAACTAAAAATGGAGGATCTCCCTGGGTACGATGGGGAATAAGCCAGAACGATACCAGTACAGGTGTGCTTAGCAGAGTTTTAAAGTTTTATAATTCTACCAGTACAGCCCAGATAATAAGCAATGAAATAGGGCAGGTAACTTACTCTGAATGTCTTACCAATAATATGATGACCCAGATTAACAAATTGGCTAAGGATGCTGCGAAACCATTTTCTATTGCCTCCTGGTACGATGGTGACGGTATTAATGAGTATGATGCCAGGGCGTTGCATAACACATATGTATCAGATCCGTTATATACCATGCGTACCAATGGCATCGCTTTTAAACGACAAATTAAATATCCGTCATTACCCGCTGTTTGCAGTTCTCCATTATAGTTATTAAAGTGAATTATTTTTCATATTTATTGCTAAGTAAAGATTGTTGGAAGTTTTCCTGAATTTTGCAGCCATATAAAAAAATATGGCAAAGGAGAAAATTTTGGTAATAGGTGCAAGTGGCCAGATTGGTGTTGAGTTAACCCTTGCTTTAAGAAAAATTTATGGCGATGCAAATGTTGTTGCCAGCGACTTACGCGAAGAGAATGATTTATTAAAGGGCACTGGCCCATATGTTTCTCTCGATGTAATGAATAAGGAAATGTTGCACGTTCAGATCATCAGGCAAAACATAACACAGATATACCTGCTTGCAGCCATACTTTCGGCAACAGGTGAAAAAAACCCCGGGCTTGCATGGAATCTTAATATGCAAAGCCTGCTTAATGTTCTTGATATATCCCGCGAAGAAAATATTAAGAAAGTATATTGGCCCAGCAGCATTGCGGTCTTCGGACCCACATCACCCAAACACAATAGTCCGCAACAAACCATTATAGAGCCGACTACAGTTTATGGTATCAGCAAGTTTGCGGGTGAATTTTGGTGTAATTATTTTTTTAACCGTTACCAGGTAGATGTGCGCAGTTTGCGTTACCCGGGACTAATAAGTTATAAATCCGAACCAGGTGGCGGAACTACCGATTACGCGATTGAAATTTTCCAGGGAGCAGTTGAAAATAAAAAATACACCAGTTTCTTAAGCGAGCATACTTATTTGCCTATGATGTATATGCCCGATGCCATCAGGGCAACAATAGAATTAATGGAAGCGCCCGCCGCAAACATAAGCATAAGAACCTCTTATAATATTTCTGCAATGAGTTTTTCCCCCGCTCAAATTGCTGTTTCCATACAAAAAATAATTCCCGGGTTTTAAATTAATTATCAACCTGATTACCGGCAGGCAATTGCTGATAGTCTGGCCGGCAAGTATTGATGATACCGCCGCCAGGAAAGACTGGGGCTGGAAACCTAAATATGATCTAGACAGGATGACGGATGACATGATCTGCAACCTGAAAAAATCGTAATTGTCTTTACAACAAATTGATAACATCATTTCATTGTATTATTGTTGAAATTGATTTCAATAAAATTTGTACATGAAAATTCTGTCATTAATTATTGGGTGCGCATTTTATTTATCAGCTGGCGCGCAAGACTACGAAATACCCGATTACCGCAGTAAAAGGGAAAGCTTTCTTAAAACTCCGGACAAGGTACTGCGTGCAGATCTCGCATCTTTTACGATTGGCGGTATTGATGAAAGCTTTGCAAAACTTCCGCTAATTAGCCTGCCCGTTAAAAGCGCTGATAAAAATGCTATAGTACTTGCTAATGATACCCTGCAGGTTATTATTGAAGCTGGCTTATTCGACCGGAGTAAATACAAAGTTCAATTTTATGAAACAAAATACCTGGTTAAAGTAAATGGCAAAGCTTTTTACGGAACAAAGAATGATGTGCCATCTACAGTTATAAATAACATAGTCGTAGTTGCGGGTGTGGATACCATTCAAATTCCGGCCACTGCATATGCAGACTTATTTGAACCCAATTTTTATTATGAAGATAGCCGCACCGCGCAAACCAAAAGCCATACAGGTGTATATCTTTCGCCAGATAGAAGGCGTATTTATATTTATATGATCAATGGGTCCGGCGAAGGCCGTTATGAAGTTACCTGGGTTGTTCAGGATAAAACTTATTTAAGAAGAATAGTAGATTACGGGTTTTAATTATTCTGCTTCTGCAACCACTTCTTTTACTTCAGGTATCATTCTTTTCATCATACCTTCAATACCTGCTTTTAATGTGATCATGCTCGATGGGCAACCACTGCAGCTTCCCTGCAACATCAGGTTCACCACTGCCTCTTCATAACTTTTAAACTGAATAGCGCCGCCATCCATTTCTACTGCAGGCTTTACATAATTTTCCAGCAATTCTTTGATACGTTTTACCACATCATCATCATCAGCCTAATACTTCGTTGCTAGCTTTCCTGTTTTATACTTACGACTTCATCTTCATTAACGACTGGTTTACCTTCTTCCAGGTATTCTTTTAAAAACTGTTGGATAGAAGGTATTACATCCTGCCAGTCTTCAGTATCAGTGGTTTTTGTAAGCGTAACAAAATTGCTGGCAATAAATACGCTTTTAATAAAAGGAAAACTAAACAATTCCTCTGCCAAGTGGCGAAGGTTTCGCGCTCTCTACATCAGGAAAATCAATGCTTTTGCCGGGATACAATAATTTGTTGGCCACAAACTTCATTGTTTCCGGGTTGGGTGTCATTTCTGTATAAATACTGATAACCGGGTTGCCTGTTTTAATCATAATTGCACTTTAAAAAAGCAAAAGTAAATAAGAAAAGGCAACTTATCTTAAAAAGCGCCGAAGGCTTAACAATTACCAGGGATTAAAGGCAAGGTTTTTATTCTACCATTTTGCCGCTTTTCTTAAAATACCGAACAAGAATGTATGTTAAAATCAATAATCCTAGAGCGGTTTCAAGAATGTAGTTTCTTTCAGGTTTGTTATAGTTCGAAAGTTGCGGGTATTTTAAAAAAAGAATTAGTACTATTCCGCAAAGCCATATAAACTGGGTGGTGTGTTCTTTTAATATCCATCGCTTCCATTTAAACTCCATTCCGGAAAACGTTTTACCAATTCCTTTTAACCGGGGTATCCAGCGGTTTACGCGCTGGCAGTATTTATTAAACTCTTCACCGAATTTTTCTATAAGAAAATTTTCCTCTGCAAGCACGATAGACTGGTAAATAAATAAAAAAACGGGAATAATAACTGCAACGTAAAAAAGAGAATTAGACAATATCCCAATACCCAGCAACATTAAATTATCCATATATAAGGGATTTTGTATGTTAAATATTTTTAGGGTTGACTTATTTGGAGAGGGTTTTTTTTACGATGGGTATATTTATTTTTTTTTTTTTTTTTTTTTTCTTTCTTTTTCTTCTTCTTTTTTATTCCATTCCATTCCTTTCTTCTTCTTCTTCTTCTTCTTCTTCTTCTTCTTCTTCTAAAA
>CAWDYB010000009.1:0-534837 GCA_963806425.1 uncultured Bacteroidota bacterium
AAACAACCAAAAAATGGACTTAAAGACGCAGATCATTCAGGAGTATTTGACCAGGGGGGGTGGCTTTCGGCAGCTCGCCCAAAAGTATGGTATCAGCCGAACGACTATTTGTAAATGGGTGATGATTCATCAGGGTATTCATAACTTGCCTCCTACCGAAAGGCAGGAAAAATATAATACCAGCAGCATGAACAGTTCTAAGAAAAAACTGACCTCAGATCAGCAAAATAGTACCGAAGCTTTGCAACAAAAAATTGATGCTTTGGAGAAGCAACTTGCGTGGGAAAAACTACGTGGAGAAGCCCTGGATACCATGATCAATATTGCAGAAAAACAACTGGATATTGTTATCAGAAAAAAGTCTGGCAACCCACAGTCCGGGAGATAAAAAAGGCATACCCTTCTGTTACGATACGGGAGGCTTGCCGGCTGTTGGGTTACTCGCCACAGGCGTATCATAAACAACAAAAAAAATTACTGAAACTAGGCATTACCGGGCAGCTGATCCTGGAGCAGATAGACCTGATCAGGAAGCATCAGCCCAGGTGCGGCGGAAGAAAGTTATTCATCATGTTAGC
Source organism: uncultured Bacteroidota bacterium (assembly GCA_963806425.1). GTDB lineage: Bacteria > Bacteroidota > Bacteroidia > Chitinophagales > Chitinophagaceae > JBBRBB01. The sequence goes on from CAWDYB010000009.1 coordinate 579, forward strand.
ACCATTTTTTATACAACATAACATCGCCATGGGCAGGGATAAATTCTTTACATTACTCAAACAAAACAAGTTGCTTGTTCGTCGTACCAAACGCAGTGTTCATACTACCAACAGTAAACATCATTATTACCGCTATCCCAATATGGTAAAGGATTTTACGCCATTGAAGGCGCATGAATTGTGGGTGGCTGACATCACATACATACCCTTGAAAGAACGTTTTGCTTACCTGTTTTTAATCACCGATGCATACAGTAGAAAGATCGTAGGTTTTCATTTAAGTGATGATATGAAAGTGAGTAGTGCGGTACTTGCTTTAAAGAAAGCCTTGGCACAAAAACCGGTGGAAACCATCGTCATTCACCACAGCGATAGAGGCATTCAATATTGCAGTTCGGAGTATGTAAAATTGTTGCAACACCACCATGCACTTATCAGCATGACCAACAATGGAGACCCGTTGGAGAATGCGATTGCGGAGCGTGTAAATGGCATCTTAAAAACAGAGTTGATCAGTAGCTTTTATCATGATATTGATGCAGCGTCTATACACATCAGCAGATGCATTACGATCTACAATTATAAACGCCGGCACAGCAGTCTCAACTGGCAAATACCAGAAGAGGTACACCAGCAACAAGGTCCGCAAATAAGGCGATGGAAAAACTATTATCAACCACAAAAAAACAAGGAGGTAAATATGGCTATACCCTAAGCAGCCAACGCACAAAAAATATATGCTATTGCTGTGGGAGCAACCGCAATATTTTTCTGCCTACGCGCAGTGTATCAACAAAAAAGTCAACCATATTCAGGATGACTTATCTTAGTAAACCAATAACAGGATTATTCACTAAATCGAGTCAACTAAAATCAGGACGAGTCAGTTCATTAATCGGCATCGTCCCGGCTTGACGAATACAGTGAGCTTTAGTTCTTATTTTCAACATTCTGATATTAAATCAGGCTTCAGTTGCCGGGCGGACGTCATGAAACTATCCACACCTGCAGCAAATCACCTGTTACTGCTTCACATAGACAGCTATGACAAATTTTGGACTTATTTTTTTCTTTGTAGTTTTCACCTCTGCTGCATTCGGACATCAATGGCGGAATGAAAAAACAATTTCTTATTTTTTATGACAATAGCTTCTAAACCAGGTATTTCACAACAAGTGATGGTATTAAGCTTCGTTATCGAAGTTCGGGGACAAGGACCAACTAATTATAATTCAACCTGGTTGGATGATTGCCAGCTGATATATTCAAATTTCAGCTTGACCAACTATCAAGTGAATTGCAAGTCATTGTTTTAGACACTCGAGGACAGGGATTATCAGAAGATAGCCCTGAAAATAACTATGTGGAACGAAGAGCAAGAGACATCGATGAATTGATTAAATTCGAAAAAATTGATTCTGTTATTCTCGCAGGCTGGTCATTAGGAGTTCCAGAGGTGCTTTATTATGTTGACAAATTTGGAACAAAAAAATTGAAGGGTCAGGATACGGTATTTGATTAATAGACCAAATACAACGAGAAGGAAAGTATCAGCAAGTCGAAGTTCTTGCCACGTTGACACAAATAGCTGAAGTTGATTAACAGCTCTTAATGTCGACACATTCTTTAAGAAAGACATGACTGGAATTTGCAAAAAGCATATACATACAACGAGTCACTTGTAGAGACACTTACGAATTGTTTCGATTATGACATTAACAGTTGGCTACTCTAAAGTGGAAATTTCAGTAGCACTTTGAGACAGTGGATTGTCTCTACATTAATTCAGTTGGACAAAGCAATATTTCAGATAGGAAAGCTTACAAATTGCACTGTTCATTGAAAATGTATCTATTGAAACTTTTCAAAACCCTAAAATAGGTTGACTAAAAATTAAACACTTTTAGTAACCAATGGCCTCTACAAAAAAACAAGCCTGTCGAAAAAAAGAGTACCAAAAACTTAGTTTCGACCGTAAACTTTCCATCATTAACGAAATCAACAATGGACTTATCTCCATTAATCACGCTTCCCAGGTGTACAACATCTCTCGCAGCTCCATCACCTATTGGTTGCAAAAATTGAGTTCCTTTGCACAAAAGAAAAATGGCATGAGTAAGAACGACGAGATTAAAAAATTAAAGGAGCGCATAGAAGCCCTGGAATTTATTAAAGACTTGCAGCAGGACATTATTGCTGACTTTGAAAAAGTAACCGGCGAGGAACATTCAAAAAAGTATTTGCCCGAAGCATTAGCAAACGAGATAGCCAGAAAGAAAAAAAAGCTTTCAAAATAAAGTGGCTGTACGAATGCTTCGGGCTATCCAAGCAAGGATATTATCAAAAACTAAAGGCTGCAAAAAGAAAAGAAATGCAGGCAGACCATTGTTAAAAAAATGATTGAACCCATCCGCAATAAAATGCCCCGCTATGGCACCGAAAAGCTGCACCTGGATCTAAAAGAAAAACTAAAGGAGAACAATATTAAAATGGGTCGTGACGGGTTTTTAAAATTCTGCGGACGCCATCATTTACTGGTGAAGCGAACCCGCAGAAGCTTTATCACCACTGACTCTAAACACTTCTTCCACAAATCGCCCAACTTGATAAAAGACATCACTCCTACCCGTGCAGAGCAGGTTTGGGTAAGTGATATCACGTACATAAAACTGGAGGACGGTTATGCTTACCTGGCGCTGGTAACCGACCTGTATTCGAAGAAGATCATGGGTTACCGGCTGGATAACAACATGAAAGTGGGCATGGTAAAAGAAGCGTTGAAAATGGCGCTTAAAAACCGCAGACACGGACATAGAAACATCATTCACCACTCGCGACCGCGGCATACAATATTGTTGTCCGGATTACTCGGAGTTTGCCAAAAGCCAGGGGATGGTTTTGAGCACTACCGAAAAATATGATCCATATGAAAATGCTGTTGCTGAAAGAATCAATGGCATTTTAAAATATGAGTTCGGACTTATTAAAATTATCCCAACAATTGAAGTTGCACAGAAAATTGCAGCGCAGGCAGTAGCTGTTTACAACAACGAAAGAAGACACCGTTCGCTTAATATGCAGACGCCGGAGTTTGCACATAGCCATCAACAACACAATTATAAATCCTACAAAAAACAGGCAGCGTAACAGGTAGAATGTTGATAAGGTTTTAAAAAACCGAAAGGATATTTTTTTTAAAAGCTTATCAATGTTCCGGGCAAAAAAACTAACTTGACCAAAATATTTAATCACCCAAAAATGGTCAACCTATTTCAGGGTAAGACATGGAACTTCCTAATAATTTACAAAAATATTGCTGGATAGAAAATTGCTTATCACTCTTTGCTAATATATATTTTAAAACACCAAAATCTCTAATCTTGACTAAAACATTATTATTGGCTATTACTTTTTTAGTTTTTTCAACTAATGCAAGTTCTCAAATAACAAAAGGAAACTGGTTGGTGAGTGGAAGCGTAAGTTTTTCAAGAATGCAAAGTTCAAGTGAAGCTGCATTACAGTTCAAACAAACTAATTTCCAAATTAGTCCTACAATTGGCTATTTTTTGGAAGACAAGTTTGCATTGGGTCTAAAACCATCTCTAATTTACGGCAGTAACAATATCGCTAATTCTAATACGGTTTTTAGTATTGGCCCTTTTGCAAGATATTATTTTCTTAATCCTGAAAAAATATTCAATCTTTTTTTTGAGGGTAACTATGCGTATGGAACCATTAGTGGCGGTCAAAAATTGAATACCTATGGATTTAATGCCGGACCTGTTTTATATTTTAATAGTTCTGTTGGACTAGAATTTATTTTTGGCTATTCTGTAACAAAGGTTATTGGATTTAAAGGGAACAATAGTGTTATACAAGCCGGTATAGGTTTTCAATTTCATTTAGAAAGGGACAGGTAAGGGTCTGCGTACAACATTGGGTTTTGTGCAAGTGTGGCTTGACGGAATAACAATCAGCAGCAGTATTGTCTCGTCCTGAAATAGGTTGACTAAAAAACAACCAAAAAATGGACTTAAAGACGCAGATCATTCAGGAGTATTTGACCAGGGGGGGTGGCTTTCGGCAGCTCGCCCAAAAGTATGGTATCAGCCGAACGACTATTTGTAAATGGGTGATGATTCATCAGGGTATTCATAACTTGCCTCCTACCGAAAGGCAGGAAAAATATAATACCAGCAGCATGAACAGTTCTAAGAAAAAACTGACCTCAGATCAGCAAAATAGTACCGAAGCTTTGCAACAAAAAATTGATGCTTTGGAGAAGCAACTTGCGTGGGAAAAACTACGTGGAGAAGCCCTGGATACCATGATCAATATTGCAGAAAAACAACTGGATATTGTTATCAGAAAAAAGTCTGGCAACCCACAGTCCGAGAGATAAAAAAGGCACACCCTTCTGTTACCATACGGGAGGCTTGCCGGCTGTTGGGTTACTCGCCACAGGCGTATCATAAACAACAAAAAAAATTACTGAAACTAGGCATTACCGGGCAGCTGATCCTGGAGCAGATAGACCTGATCAGGAAGCATCAGCCCAGGTGCGGCGGAAGAAAGTTATTCATCATGTTAGCACCATTTTTTATACAACATAACATCGCCATGGGCAGGGATAAATTCTTTACATTACTCAAACAAAACAAGTTGCTTGTTCGTCGTACCAAACGCAGTGTTCATACTACCAACAGTAAACATCATTATTACCGCTATCCCAATATGGTAAAGGATTTTACGCCATTGAAGGCGCATGAATTGTGGGTGGCTGACATCACTTACATTCCACTAAAAGAACGTTTTGCTTACCTGTTTTTAATCACCGATGCATACAGTAGAAAGATCGTAGGTTTTCATTTAAGTGATGATATGAAAGTGAGTAGTGCGGTACTTGCTTTAAAGAAAGCCTTGGCACAAAAACCGGTGGAAACCATCGTCATTCACCACAGCGATAGAGGCATTCAATATTGCAGTACGGAGTATGTAAAATTGTTGCAACACCACCATGCACTTATCAGCATGACCAACAATGGAGACCCGTTGGAGAATGCGATTGCGGAGCGTGTAAATGGCATCTTAAAAACAGAGTTGATCAGTAGCTTTTATCATGATATTGATGCAGCGTCTATACACATCAGCAGATGCATTACGATCTACAATTATAAACGCCGGCACAGCAGTCTCAACTGGCAAATACCAGAAGAGGTACACCAGCAACAAGGTCCGCAAATAAGGCGATGGAAAAACTATTATCAAACACCAAAAAACAAGGAGGTAAATATGGCTATACCCTAAGCAGCCAACGCACAAAAAATATATGCTATTGCTGTGGGAGCAACCGCAATATTTTTCTGCCTACGCGCAGTGTATCAACAAAAAAGTCAACCATATTCAGGATGACTTATCTTAGTAAACCAATAACAGGATTATTCACTAAATCGAGTCAACTAAAATCAGGACGAGTCAGTAACTTTTCTGTACTTCAGTTCGGGGCTTGACGAATAAAGCCCAGCTTTGGTACTAACTATTTAACTTTATCAAAAAGCCAGGCAGCGGTTCCGGGCGGACGGAATGCTAATTCCACACCTGCACAAAGCCCTGCCCGTTAGCGGTAATACGGATGCAGCACTCATTATAATTAACCTGTCATAAAGGAATGAAACAGTTAGGCTTAATATTATTTACTATAATACAACTCTCTTGCTTTGGACAGTTTGACAAAAGCACCACATTAAGAGCGACAGCAAATTTTAATTTCACTTTAAACGGATTGGCTACTAACGATGCTGGTGTCGGACTTGGTATCGACGCCTCCTTCTTTTCAAAACATAGACTACAAGCATTAATCGAGACAAGTGCTGACTGGTTCTTTGGCGACAAATTGCTGATTTTGGATAGTGCCACTGGTAAAGCAGCTAAAAGTACAGCTGTTCATAGTATCAAGGTAGGACCTCAATTTTTTATCACTAAAAGTATTGCTCTTTCAGCAACGTACGGACCTGCATGGTATGTTGTGCGAGACTTTAGCTATTCAACAGATTATGGTTTCAAATATAGTATTACAGGCTTTTTAGGTGACAAACGACGATTTATCGCTAAGGCGTTTATAGTAAATATTCCTACCGAGCAACAAGACATTCGATATGTCGGATTAGCAGCAGGCTTACGATTTTGAAAGTACTACCGCTAACATGGGTATTTGCAAAAGCTGGGCGGACGGAAGCCGTGTTTCAACTTTTGTTTTTCAATTTGGCTTCATATCGGGCAGGACGTTATTAATTTAGCTATGTGCAAATCATCAACTTTTATTTATAAATTTAGCTTCAGGTAGCCGGGCGGACGGAATATCTATTTCCCAGCCTTCGCAAATACCTGTTCGTTGTGCGTAATTTAATTGGACACCTCAAACATGAAAATCACAATTGCTTTCTTGCTTTTCTTTTGTTTGGCAGTACAGACAAGCGGACAAAAAATTATTGAAAAATATACTACGCAAAGTGATAGCTTAAGAATAGGTGTAGGAAAAGCTGACTTCCTTTTGTACAATGACAAAGGATACACACTTGTTTTACCAGACACAGTAACTAATAATATAAACGGAGTTCTAATTTCTTTTGAGGATAGAAAATTTGATTTACAAAACAATCCAACACAACAAATTTATCGCGAGGCTACATCCAAAAATTTTGCAGTGCTGTATGTTTCAACTGGTATTCCTGTTGACCTTTACTTTTCAGCAAAATCACTCGTGTATATTGACACTGTAATGAAAAATGTTTTTGGAAAGTATAATCTTCCAAACAAAAATATTTTCTTTCTTGGTGTTAATCTGTCAGGACACAGAGCATTGAAGTATATTGAATTTTGTAAACAAAAGAAATCAAAATTTAATCCTAATACGAAAGGCATTGTTTTGTGTGACGGTGTTTTAGATTGGGTTAGACAATGGTATGAAGGTAAAAAAGGAGTGAGAGACAACTTTGCTGAAAGTTCAGTATTTGAAGGGAAACTTGCAACGTATCTTCTTGAAAAAAATCTTGGAGGCACACCCAAAAATAATCTTGAAAAATATCTTGACTTCTCAACTTACAGCTACTTTGACGAAACCGATAGACACATAAAGTATTTTAGAGATTATGCAGTAAGAGCTTATTCTGAACCAGCTACTAACTATTGGCTTGACACAAAAAGAAAAACAACATATGACACAAACTTTCCAGATATGGTTGGAGTTATCAATGAACTAAAGTTATCCGGCAATACAAAATCGGAACTAATTGTATTTAATCAAGACAAAAATAATATAGACAAAAGAAATCCAAATTACACGTGGAGTTTAGTTGACAAGACAGAATTAATAAATTGGATAATTACGCAGACAAAATAAACTACGCACAACAAGGGTATTTGCAATAGCAGGGGGCGACGGAACGCAGGCTCAACATTTGTAATTCTATTGTGCTGTAGTTCCATCGTGACGAACAAAGCTAGGCAAAAGTTCTTATCTTCGGCAGCAGAAAAAAAATCAGCTTTGGTTCGGGCGTGACGAGCAATGAATGCCCTGCCATCGCAAATACCTACCGTTGCACACCATTATTTTAGCAGCTTTCGGTTCGGTCAGGTGGGACAATTCCCTTAATTTTATGAACAAAAGCAGACAGATTATGTTGATAGAAAGAACATCAAAAGAAGTGATTATTCGCTTGCCTGCTTCGGTGGACACGACAGGACTGCAACGACTTGTTGATTACCTTACATACAAAGAAGCGACTTCTAATTCAAAGGCGACACAGGAGCAGGTTGACAAACTTGCAAGTGACGTAAAAAAAGGATGGTGGAAAAAGAACCGCAAACGGTTTCTTAAATGAAGAAAATAATTGTTGACACCAATATTATTTTCTCTTTCTTGCTTAATTCACAAGGAACAATCGGGGACATCATCTTCAATTCTGAAAACATCTTCGAATTCTACAGCAATCAATACATGCGTTTTGAAATTCGTAAGCATTGGAACAAACTCTAAAAGATTTCCAAGCTTACTGACAATGAACTGCAAACTGCTTATGATAAAATGTTGACAAAGCTGACATTTATCAATGAAGAACTAATACCGAAAACCGATTGGGAAAAAGCGGAAACCTTAGCCATGACATTTACATTGACGACATAGATTTTGTAGCGTTGACCAGATATTTGAAAGGCAGCTTCTGGACAGGAGACAAACCTTTATACGAAGGCTTGAAAGCAAAACGCTTTCGTACCGTTTACAACACGCAGGATATGATAAAACTTCGTGATAGACTTGCGAGACGATAAACGGCGTGCAACAATCGGTTTGCTGCTTTGCTGGCTGACATTTCCCAGCATCAGCTTTTGTTCGCTTATCAGCAGCAGTTCCAGCCGACATTACGCTAATGAGCAGTAGAATATATTTTGTACTTTGCTTTTTCAATCGGCTTCAGTTGCCAGGCTGACAATTATAAAATACCAGCACAGCAGCAAGCCGTCAACGTTAGCAATAATATGAAAACACCGTTTATTTTCACATTTCTACTCTTAGTCCTGAATAACTCATTCGGACAAAGCAGTGACACATTAAAAGTACTCGTTTTGTCGCCTAATCAAATTGAGGTGGCAGACAACTTTATTAATGAATACAATACTCTTAAAAACGACATTATTGGTAAGCGACTAAAGTTTAAGGAACAGAAAACAAAAGACAAGCAGCAGAATATTCAAGAGTTTAATAAACAGCCAGACTATACAAAGCAAATGTTCGAAAATGAACTTTCCTTTTATGATAGTCTGACTATTGAAAATTACATTTCCTTGGTCGTGAGAGAATATGTTGCTCACAGACTTTTCAAACCTTTTAAAATTAAACCGAGAATTGTTTTAGTTACTTCAATAAAATCAATTTCTAACATCGAGGAATATTCAACATTGGCGAGCCAAAGAGAGAATTTTTTCCTTATAAACTTTCCTACAATGAAAATTTATAAGGAAAGAGGAGAGCTTAAAGTTGTGACTAGGACTGAATTATATTCAAGTAAAACAAATCAAATTCTTTTATCTGAAGAACACCTTGGATTACCAAAAGGGGGATTGACAGATTATCCAATGTGTTCAGGCGACAATTGGGATTGTGCTTTCCTAAATTCAGTTTATCCAAGCCTGTTCGGAGTTGTGAAAATTATTGCAGACACTATCGTCCGCGAAAAATAATACTACTGCTAACAAGGGTATTGCCAATAGTTGGGCTGGACGAATGAGCAATCAGCAGCATATTGTCTCGTCCTGAAATAGGTTGTCTCTAAAACAACCATTTTATGGATATTAAAGACAAGGTTATTCAGGAGTATTTAACTACCGGATGCGGTTACCGGAAGCTGCAGGAAAAGTATGGCATCAGTCGCACAACTATATGTAACTGGGTGCAGGTATACCAGGGCATTCATGGTTTAGCAAAGACCACTTCGCAACAGAAACATTACATTAGTCCGATGAAAAAAAAGCAGAAAGAAGCGGATGCTGATCATGCTGCGTTACTTGAAAAAATAGCATCGCTTGAGCGGCAGCTGCAACACGAAGAACTACGCGTTGTAGTGTTGATAAGTTGATTGGTGTAGCAGAAAAACAACTCAATATTTCCATTAGAAATGCGAAGCATTCATGAGCACAATTAAAAGTAATTATTATCGCGAACTAAAAAAGCCTGGTACCCAACAGTCCGAGAAGTAAAAAAGGCAAAGCCAAATTGCAGTCTGCAAGCTATTTGCCGGCTGTTTGGTTTCTCTGTTCAGGCGTATCATAAACAACAAAAAAAATTACTGAAACTAGGCATTACCGGGCCGCTGATCTTGCTTACCTGTTTTTAATCACCGATGCATACAGTAGAAAGATCGTAGGTTTTCATTTAAGTGATGATATGAAAGTGAGTAGTGCGGTACTTGCTTTAAAGAAAGCATTGGCACAAAAACCGGTGGAAACCATCGTCATTCACCACAGCGATCGCGGCATACAATATTGTTGTCCCGATTACTCAGAGTTTGTCCAAAGCCAGGGGATGGTTTTGAGCACTACCGAAAAATATGATCCATATGATGCTGTTGCTGAAAGAATCAATAGCATTTTAAAATATGAGTTCGGGCTTATTAAAATTATCCCAACAATTGAAGTTGCACAGAAAATTGCAGCGCAGGCAGTAGCTGTTTACAACAACGAAAGAAGACACCGTTCCCTAAATATGCAGACGCCGGAGTTTGCACATACCCATCAACAACACGATTATAAATCCTACAAAAAACAGGTAGCGTAACAGGTAGAATGTTGATAAGGGTTGAAAAACCGAAAGGATATTTTTTTTAAAAGCTTATCAATGTTCCGGGCAAAAAACTAACTTGACCGGAATATTTAATCACCCAAAAATGGTCAACCTATTTCAGGGTAAGACAGCAAAATCACCCATAAAAAATGGAGAATAAAAATCATAGTAACTCATCAAGAAGAAAATTCTTAAAAATGAGTTCTTTAGCTGGAATAGGATTAGCAACGACAATTGGTACGTCCTGTACTGTATCTAGACCAACATCTGAGAAAAAAGAGGTTGGGAGGCTAAATGATAGCAGTAATAATTTACTTTCACTTTTTAATTTAAAGTATCCGATTTTTTAAGCAGCCCCTGGTGGAGAAAAACTTGCCATTGCCCTTGCAAATATTGGCTGCATGGGATCGATTCAACTGACTTGGAAAAAGCCACAGACAGTTTTTGAAATAATAAAGCGTTTAAACTCGGCGACCAAAAAAAATTACTATGCCAATTACATACTTCATTTTGAACCTAAGTCAATTGATAAAGCAATAGAGGCTGGCAGTCAAAATTTTCAATTTTCTTTTGGAATTCCTAACCGAGAAATAGTTGTAAAACTAAAGGATGCTGGATGTAAGTTTGGTGTTCAAGTTTCTAGTAAAATGAATGCTGAGAAAGTCTTGGAATTAAATCCTGATTTTTTAATTTGCCAAGGCTTAGAAGCTGGAGGACATTTGCAAGCCACTCAATATAACAAAGACTTATTTCCATTAATGTTAAGTATGGCAGATTCAGTACCTGTTTTACTAGCTGGAGGTATAAGCACAGGTGAAGATATACGTACAGCTATACACGATGGAGCTGCAGGTGTTGTTATGGGTACACGTTTAATTGCAACGAAAGAAAGTACAATTTCAGATGTTTATGGACAAATGTTGGTGAATGCTGATAAAAATAGTACCGTATATACGAATTGCTTTAACAAAGGTTGGGATGCTATGCATAGAGTATTGAGAAATAGTACTTTTTTAAAATGGGAATCTGAGGGTTCTCCATTGCCTGGCAAAAAACCAGGGGAAGATGATATTATTGCAAAAGGACCTAGTGGATACGACATAAAAAGGTATGAGGGGCATGACCCATTTACTGGAGTTACTGGCGACTTAGAAGCAATGTGCATGTATGCTGGAGAGGGAGTCGAGAAAATCAAGGATATTCCAACTGCCAGCGATTTAATTGAAAGATTATGGAGAGAATATAAAAATGAATAAGAAAGGCAGCACACAACATGAACTGTGTAAAAAACCAAGAAAAATAATCAACTTTTTTAAGGTTTAGCTGAACAATAATTAGGCTGATACAAACTGTTGTTTTTTACCACTGCAAATACTGTTTTAAAAGCTTATTCATAACGGCTACCAGTGCTTGTTTGCTTAATTTCTTTTTGCATGCAGGCAACTACTCGTTCCAGGGACTTTATGTTGTCTTTGCCGGGCACCGGTAGCAGCCGCAGGCTGTGTAACTGGTTGTTGATACGCCTGATCTGCTCTGTATATACGCCGGGCTTCACGGAAATTCATCCCTCGTCTTTCGCCAAGCCCTGCTCGTGAGGCGCAATCAATCCGCGATTCATTGCTTTACTTTGATAAGTGCTTTTAAGTTATGATTATTTTTTCACGTGTACAATATTTTGTACATTATTCCGTACATTTGTTTTTTAAAATTATTTTTATTATGCAAGCAGTGTCCATAACTCAATTAAGAAACAATATGAAAAAATATCTGGACGATGTATCTAAGTCTTCAGATGTCATTGTTGTCTCAAGAGCTTCCGAAGATGAGGCTGTTGTAATTTTATCAATGAAAGAATATAACTCCTTGAGCGAAACAGGATACTTATTATCAACTTCTGCAAATCGACAAAGACTTCATGATTCCATGAGCCAATTAAAGAAGGGCAAAACTCAAAAGTTCAAGTTGTAAAATATGTATGATTATGAATTTTGAATTTACAGAAAATGGATGGGAAGACTTTCAGTATTGGTTAGAAACAGATAGTACAATTGTTGAAAAAGTGAAAGACTTATTAAATGAAATTAAAAAAACACCATTTCAAGGTATTGGGAAACCTGAGCCACTTAAGTATGATTTAAAAGGGTTTTGGTCAAGGCGAATTACAGGCGAACATAGACTTGTATATAAAGTTGAAGGCAAAAAAGGAGTAGACCAAAAGTGTTTTATTATTCAATGCCGCTTTCATTACGATTAATGCCTGCGCCCAACAAGAACTGTGTAAAAAACCAGGAAAATAATCAACTTTTTTAAGGTTATTCTAAGAAGTAGTCGGCAGGTACAGGCTGTTGTGTTGATAAGGTTTTAAAAAACCGAAAGGATATTTTTTTTAAAAGCTTACCAATGTTTCGGGCAAAAAAACTAACTTGACCGGAATATTTAATCACCCGAAAATGGTCAACCTATTTCAGGGTAAAACAGCAACCCTATGAGACGTAAAAAGTTGACTTCACTCATTATTACTCTCTTGATAATTGCTTTGATTGCTTTGTCTCCTTTTTTACCTGGACCTTCTTTTTTGAATGAACCCGCACAGTTTTTCTTTTCTGCAGCACAGTTCTTGAGTTTGGTTGGTATTTTAGTCTTGCCTGTTGGACTATGGTTGACAATACGTGAGATAAGGAAAAAAAGCGCAAACGAACATTACTCTTTTCGCATGACACCACTTTTTCTATTTGCAATTCCTCTAATACTAATAATCTGCATGTTTCTTGGTGACACAATGAGAAATATAAGCCGCAGTATAGCAATTAAACGAGCTAATACAATTGTCGCTGCTATTAATGCTTACAGACATGAACATAAAGAATACCCAAAGAACCTAAATAACCTTCAACCGAAGTTTTTAACGGTTATTCCAAGTTCCTCCATCATCGGTATTCCTAATTATCATTATCAAAAGCTTGACACTGCATACAATTTGACTTTTGAGCAGAATGTATTGTTTGGATTTAATTATGAGGTAGTGACTTACAATCCTTTTGATAAACATCAAGCAGACGGCGAACTACAGGAATTGATTGAGACAGGTTTCAAGAATTGGAAATACTACATTTTCGACTGAAGAATAACAGCAGCTTACATGAACTGTGTAAAAAACCAAGAAAAAGATCAACTTTTTTAAGGTTTAGCTGAACAATAATTTGGCTGATATAAACTGCTATGTTTTACCACTGCAAATACCTGTTTTAAAAGCTTATTCATAACTGCTACCAGTGCTTGTTTTCCCGTTTTACCCTTTGCCCGTAATCTTTTATAAAGTGCTTTGCATGCGGTATTTATTTTCATGGCATTCATGCTGCACATGTACAATACGTCCCGCAGGTTTTTGCCACCCCTTTTGTATATCCTGGGCTTGCCCTGTATGCTGCTGCCACGCTCAAACTACCTGCAAAAGAAAATACACCGCAACCACCCAAAGAATTATTTTTACTAAGTAATTTAAAAACAATCTTTCTATAGAATGAAAAAAACTTCAACCACAAAAAAATCAATTGCTAAAAAGATTTTACGAAAGATAAACATACTTCTTGCCGATGACGACAAAGCCGATTGCCTTCTTTTCCAGGAGGCTTTAGGCGAGTTACCGATATCCACCAGGCTTACCACAGTGAATAATGGCGAACAACTAATGGAAACGATTACCAAAAAAGGAAGCAAGCTGCCCGATGTTCTTTTCCTTGACCTTAACATGCCGCGCAAAAACGGTTTCGCCTCTTTAGGCCAAATAAAACGAAGCACCGAGCTTCAGAAACTGCCTGTTGTTATATTCTCCACTGCTTCAGATATTGAAACTATTAAGCAAGTTTACAGAGACGCAGCACACTATTACATCTCTAAGCCCACGGATTTTTCGCAACTGAAAAAAGTTATTTATGAAGCGCTTACACTTATAACGCAGAAAAATAATTCCCTGCCGCTTGAAGAAAACTTTATGATTACTGGTGATTCAGTAATAATTCCCGATAAAAAATGAAAACAACTTCAACCAAAAAAAAATCTCCTGCAAAAAAAGAAGTAAAAGAAAAATCTTTTCCTGTAGTGGCGATTGGTGCATCAGCAGGCGGATTGGAAGCTATGATGGAGTTATTAAAATATCTTCCGGCCGATACCGGCATGGCTTTTATTTATGTGCAACACCTTAGCCCCGACCACAAAAGCATGCTGACTGAAATTTTGTCGAAAAAGACAAAAATGATAGTGCAGGAGATTGATGACATGGATAAAATTAAGCCCGATAATGTTTTCATAATCCCCTACAACAAAGGAATTGAAGTAACAGACGGGCATATAAAATTAATTCCTCGTTCAGAAAACAGTTCAGCAATTTCCATTGATATTCTTTTCTCCTCACTTGCCCATGCACAAAAAGATAGAGTTATCGGAATTATTCTTAGCGGCAGCGCAAGCGATGGCACAATCGGTATTAAAGACATTAAACAAGAAGGCGGTTTAACTTTTGCGCAAGACGACAGCGCAAAATTTGCTAGCATGCCTCATTCTGCAATTGCAGCAGGAGTAGTTGATTTTATTTTATCGCCAAAAGAAATTGCACTTGAATTAGCGCGGCTAAGTAAACATCCGCTTTTAAAAACTATTGATGTAAAAAACGGTGAAGAAGATTTAATTAATAACAGCAATCCCGATTTAAAAATTATTTTAACCCATCTGCACAAAGCCACAGGAGTTGATTTCAGCCAGTATAAAATGAACACCATCAAAAGGCGCATTATCCGCAGAATGTTGTTGTATAAAATAAAAACGCTAAAGGAATATGCAAAGTTCCTTACAAATAAAAACGAAGAGATCGACATTCTCTATCAGGATTTGCTAATTAATGTAACAAGTTTTTTCCGCGATACCGACACACACAAATATTTAAAAGAAAATCTTTTTCCCAAGCTGCTCAAAAGAAAAAAAACGGGAGAGTCGTTGCGTATCTGGGTTCCTGCATGTGCCACAGGCGAAGAGGCGTATTCCATTGCCATGATGTTGCTCGAAATTCAGGGAAGCCAGACAACCAACACACCCGTTCAGATTTTTGCGACTGACCTTAGTGAACAGGCAATTAGTAAAGCCCGCATTGGCGTTTACACCAAGAAGGACCTGGAAACAGTTTCTCCCAAACGCATCCAGCGTTTCTTTACCAAAACAGATGGCAGCTTTCGTGTAAACAAAGCTGTTCGCGATATGGTGGTTTTTGCTCCGCATAATATTTTGCACGACCCGCCTTTTTCACGGCTAGACTTTATCAGTTGCTGCAACCTCTTTATTTATTTTGATACGGTTGCACAAAAAAAAGCGGTCAATACTTTTCATTATGCGTTAAATGATGATGGTTTTTTAATGCTTGGCAAATCAGAAAACCTTAGTCAGTCAGCAAATCTTTTTACGGGATACAATAAAAAGTATAAAATATTTTCTCGAAAAATAAATTCAGGCGCCCGCACACTGCCTGCGCTATTACCACGCTATGCGCAACAAGCCGTTTCCGAAAAAAACATTTCGGTAACGAATAAAAATAAAACAAACCAGAATATTTCTGTCAATCAAAACGGACTTGATAATGCCATTGATGCCGTGCTTGTTTCAGAATTTATGCCTGCAAGCGTTGTCATTAATCATCAAATGGAAATTGTGCAGTTTCGGGGCAATACTGATTTGTATCTCACCCATCCAAAAGGTAAAGCCACTTTTAATATTTTAAAAATGGCGCGACCTGAAATTGCTTTTGAATTGCGTAACGCCATTTCAAAAGTGATAAAAACAAAACACCGCGTTCGCAAAAGCGGAATTGAGATAAAAATAAATTCGGATGTAAGAAGTATAAGTGTAGAAGTGGTTCCGCTTAAAATAGAATGGAATGAACCCTTGCTCTTAATTCTTTTCACCGAACAGGAACACACAGAAATTTATTCGCAACAAGCCAAAGGAGGAAAAAATAATTCGCTTGCAAAAGACCGCAGGATAAAAAAATTAGAGCAGGAATTAGCTGCAGCACATGCCGATGCGCTCGCCATTGCGCAGGAGCAGGACGCATTTACCGAAGAATTACAAAGTTCAAATGAAGAAGTAGTTTCAAGCAACGAAGAACTGCAATCAGTGAACGAAGAATTAGAAACTTCGAAAGAAGAAATAGAAAGTGCCAACGAAGAACTTACAACCACCAATCAGGAATTACAAACACGCAACGACCTTCTCAACGAATCGTACGAATATTCCCAAGCCATTACGGCTACCATACATGAGGCGATGATTGTGTTAGATAAAAACCTTCGCGTAAAATCTGCCAACAAATCTTTTTATAAAATATTTGGTGTGAAGGAAGAAGAAACCGAAGGAATGTTTTTATTTGATTTAGGAAACAATCAATGGAATATTCCAAGATTGCGCGAATTTCTACAAGAGATTGTTCCGAAAAATTCCCACTTCCACGGTTTTGAAGTTTCTCACAACTTCCCCGACATTGGAGAAAAAATAATGCTCCTCAATGCAAGCCGCATCATTCAGAAAAGGCATGGCGAAGAATTAATTCTCCTGTCTATAAATGATGTTACAGAACAGGTAATAGCCCGCAGAAAAATTGAAGACAGCGATAAGCGGTATAACATGATGGTGATGCAATCGCCATTTGCTTTTGCCGTACTAAAAGGAAAAGATATGGTAGTTTCTCTTGCCAATGACAGTATAAAAGAAATGTGGGGCAAAGGAAATGAGGTTGAAAACAAACCATTGGTTGAGGTTTTGCCGGAGATAAAAAGACAGGGGTTTATGGAATTGCTTGAGGGAGTTTATACCACCGGCATTCCCTACTCCGCGAATGAAAAACTTGTACAGTTGAAGCGCCATGGTAAAATGGAGGATGTGTATTTTAATTTTGTTTATCAGCCCTATCGCGAAACAGATGAAACTGTTTCGGGTGTAGTAATAATAGCCCATGAAGTAACTACTGAGGCAATTGCAAAAAGGAAGATTGAAGAAAGCGAAAAAAAATTCAAACAACTCGCTGAATTAATGCCGCAAAAAATATGGACTGCCGATGCTAAAGGCAACAAAAATTATTTAAATAAGACTTTGCTTGACTATACAGGATTGTCATTTGAAGTATTAAAAGGCAAAGGATGGAAAAAGATTATTCATCGCGATGATTGGGAGCGTGACGAAAATAAATGGAAGCAATCTGTTAGCACAGGAAAAAAATACCAGTCAGAAAGCAGGTTCCTCGGTAAAGATGGAAAGTATTTATGGCACCTTACACTCGCAGTTCCTTTAATGGATGAGCAGGATAATATAATACTATGGATAGGTTCCAAAACAGAAATTCACGACCAGCGAAAACAAAATGAAATACTCGAAGAGGCGGTGACTAACAGAACTGCTGAATTGAAGCAAGCCAACCAGGAGCTTCAAAATATGAACAAAGAACTCCAGGCATTCACCTATGTTTCAAGTCACGATTTGCAGGAGCCATTAAGAAAAATACAAACCTTCGCAGGAAGAATTTTAGAAAAAGAAAATCAAAACTTAACCGATCAAGGAAAGAATTATTTTCGCCTCATGCAAGATGCAGCCCAACGGATGCAAACACTCATTCAGGACTTACTTGCCTTTTCCCGTTTAAGCACTGCAGATAGAAAATTTGTCACCACCGACCTGAATAAAATTATTGAAGAAGTAAAAAAAGATTTAAAAGAAGCCATTGCAGAAAAGCACGCCATCATAACAGTAAAAGAAATTTGCGAGGTAAAAATTATCCCCTTCCAGTTTCGCCAACTCATGCAAAACCTCATCAGCAACGCACTCAAGTTTTCAAATACGAAAATCCCACCTCACATTACTATAGCAAGTAAAAACATAAAATACAGTGAACTGAATATGGTAAATGTTCAACCGCAAAAAGAATATTGCCACATAAATATCACCGACAACGGCATCGGCTTTGAAAAAGAATTTGCCGAAAAAATATTTGAAGTATTCCAGAAACTTCACGGCAAAGAAGAATATGCTGGCACAGGCATCGGATTAGCTATCGTAAAAAAAATAGTGGACAATCACAACGGCATCATCACCGCAACTGGCGAACTGAATAAAGGAGCAACCTTTGATATTTATATTCCTGCTTCATGAAAAAATAATTCATTATGAACAACGAACCATTTCACATTCTGCTTGCTGATGATGATGAAGCCGACAGACTTCTTTTTACAGAAGCGTTTTCAGAATTAAAAATGAAAACTATTGTTCGCACTGTAAATAATGGTGTGCAACTAATGGAATGGCTCACAATGAAAAATATTCGTTTACCTCATCTTCTTTTTCTTGACCTCAACATGCCTCGCAAAAACGGTTTACAATGTTTAAAAGAAATAAGAAGCAATGAAAAACTAAATGATATTTCCATAGCTATTTATTCCACATCCGACAACGAAAAGGATATGGAAGAAACATTCCGCTACGGAGCAAATATTTACATTACCAAACCCACTGATTTTAATATGCTAAAACAGGTTTTAGAAAAAGCAGTCAAGACCGCGTATCAATATCAAGACCAGTCAATGAATAGAAATAATTTTTTACTAAAAATTTAAGTCCATATAGTAGCAACACAAATAAAGCGGCAAACAAAAAATTGCTTTATCAGAAGCGCAACATTAAGTTGAGTAAACTTATACGTTGAACTTCGCCTATTTGTGCAAACCCTTTCCAGTTTCTCAATCAACCTATAGAAGGATTTATTCGTTAAAACAGAAAACTTTTTTCAGAAAGAGTCACAATACAAGTATAGCCAAATTAAAAGGTGTTCGGGTAAATCCGGTAAGTAAATCCACTAAGCCGAAAAGAATAAGAAATATTTCCTTTGGCTTCTGCAAAAAGAACCAACCCTGTATAAAAGTGCCAACCGAAGCCCCAGCTACAATCTAAGGTACAAATACACAGACTGATGCCAGCCCTTCCGGATCTCATCATTTAAATAAAAAGCAAGGCAGGCACCCTACCCTATGTATTTTGTATATTTTTGAAAGCACTCTATAAATCACACTGCTTTATTATTAAAACATGAAACTTTTTATTAGAAATATGGTAACCCTTCGCTGTAAAATAATAGTAGAGGTCGGTGTTAGAGGAAATGGGTTTGCACCATACCATTGTAGAGTTGGGCGAGATTCAAATTGAAGAAAATCTTTCACCCGAAAAGTTTAAACAACTTAACAATGCATTGGTGGAGTTTGGCTTTGAACTGATCGAGGACAAGAAAAGCATTCTTATTGAAAAGATTAAAAATATCATTGTTGAAATGATACATTATAGTGAGGAGCCGCCCCAACTTAATTTTTCAAACTACATAAGCGAAAAGCTGGGTTACGATTATCATTATTTATCAAATTTATTTTCAGAAGTAAAAGGCACTACCATAGAGCATTACATAATTGCCAATAAAATTGAACGTGTGAAAGAACTACTGATATATGATGAACTATCACTTACAGAAATTGCTTATCAGCTGCATTACAGCAGCGTTTCACATCTTTCTAACCAGTTTAAAAAAGTTACCGGCTTAACGCCATCTTTCTTTAAAAATATGAAGCATAAAAGACTTACCGGCAGGGGAAATCTATAATTCCTCATTTAAAACTTCCTTTATCTCATGTAATCCACTTTTGCAGCACTCATCCATCTACATTATATGTAAATTATGTAACCTTTCTAAATAATCATGTAACAACTACCCGTTACATTAGTCTCAAATTTGCAGTAGAAAATTGTAAATGGCAAGCAAAAATGAAAATACATCGGAGTCTGAAAAGGCTGTTTTTGAAAAAAGCCAAGCCTGCATTTTAGTTGAGATTATTGATTATGTGCCTCATGCAGTTTTAAGCAAAATCATTTTAAAAAAAATAACAGGCAACATCACAGTTTCATCTTTTGATGCAGGTGAGGAACTTGCAGAAAAAACTTTCCCGTTTGACAATTTTATTCAGGTTATAGACGGTGTTGCAGAAGTTATTATCAACGATAAAATACACAAACTTGGCTTTGGAGAAGGAATGGTTATTCCGGCACATACCCGGCAATGCTTTAATGCCAGGGAACAGTTTAAAATGATTTCAACAATAATAAAAAGTGGTTATGAAGATTAATTGAACCACACAAAACACCAAATTGAAGCTTATGAAAATTTATTCATTTACCAAAAGCATTTCTGTTGTAATAATATTATTTGCCATAGTTGTTCTGCAATCGTGTGCAAAAAAAATAGCGTTCACCACTTCATCGGTTGTGCCGGCTGCAGAAGGCAGCATCAAAGTAAAAAATGATAAAAACAACAACTATAATATTGATTTAAATGTGATACGACTGGCAGATCCCAAAAGGTTAAACCCGCCAAAAGAAAAATATGTGGTTTGGATGGATACTGAAAGCAACGGCACCAAAAACATTGGTCAGCTAATTACCTCAAGCGGTATGTTTTCAAGCACACTAAAAAGCTCGTTAAAAACAGTAACGTCTTATAAACCCGTAAGAATTTTTATAACAGCCGAGGATAACACAGACATTCAATATGCTACCGGACAAAAAATACTTGAAACATCCAATTTTTAGTAATGCAATTGCACATTCTTTAAAGACACACTTTAACAACAAAACAATTTTTTATGGCAAAAATTAAAATAAGAAAAAAGAAATCCGGTTAGCCATGGATTATAGTGGGCATAGGCTTAAGATAACTTTTATGATGGGAGGCGTTTGAAAATACTTTAAGCCGAAAGAAGGTAAAGCATACCTCTCAAATTAAAATGTCCCAAGGTTTAAAATTAATAAGATACGATTTACAAAATTTAATGTTAATGGGTGATATTTCATTATTTGGTGCACCGAAAATACTTTACTCGCAAATACACGACATCAGCAGTAACTCGCCTGAACTGATTGTTTGGGCGGCCCCCTTCATGTTCTTTTTTGTTTTGTTAGAATGGTTTATCTCATACCGGCAAAACAAAGAACTTTACACAAAAGCTGAAACAATCGGGTCGGTTTTGGTAGGAGTTGGAAATGTTGCCATTGCTTTTGCTCTCAAATTCATTTTGCTATACCTGGTTATATGGGTATATAACCTCGTTCCCTGGAGAATGCACTTTAGCTGGTGGCTTTTTTTACCCTGCTATATCCTTTTCGATTTTTGCAGTTATTGGGCGCACCGAATAGCACACAATCAAAGAATTTGGTGGGCCACGCATGTAGTACATCATAGCAGTGAGCATTATAATCTTACAGTGTCCTTCCGGCTTAGCTGGATACAACATTTAAAATTAATATTCTTTATTCCTGTAGCACTTACAGGGTTTCATCCTATTATATTCTTTATTGTAAACCAGGTGGCCGTGCTGTTCCAGTTTTGGGTTCATACTGAATACATCGGTCGCTTACACCCGGCAATTGAATACGTATTTGCAACACCGTCTAATCACCGTGTACACCATGGTTCACAAGAAAAGTATATCAATAAAAACTATGGTGCTACTTTCATTTTATGGGACCGTTTATTTAATACATACCAAAAAGAAGAAGAGAAAGTAAAATACGGAGTTACACATAATATTGAAAACAAGGCCAACCCACTATATATCAATTTTCACGAACTGGCAGATATATGGCATGACCTCAAAGGCGCTAAAACGTGGAGATTGAAATTGTTTTATTTATTTGGTGACCCTATTGCTATAGCTCAGTATAAAGAGGAACGTAATAAAATAATCCGGATGAGTTCCGAACTGGAAGGTTTCAGCAATGAAAAAGGTTTAGTACTACCATTTGAGAGAGAGGCCCGCCTCATTAAAAATTCGTTCCCTCGAAAATGAATATGAGGGAGTAAATAACTCAATACGTTTTTTGATTTCAGCAAACTCTCTAAACAATGTATTAACTGTAGTGCACATAAAATTTTTAACGAACAAAAGCAAACTTTAAAAATAAAAATTAAAATAATGAAACGTCAAATTGAAAGTTTAATTGGTTTTACCATTGGTGGTACTGATGGTAAAATTGGAAAGGTAAAGGAGTTCTACTTTGATGATAAAAGCTGGACAATCCGGTATTTAATTGTTGAAACAGGAAGCTGGCTTTCCGGTCGCAAGGTTCTTCTGTCACCCCAGGCTGTAATTGAAACTAATTGGGAGCAGGAAACATTCCAGGTTAATCTTACGACGGAACAAATAAAAAACAGTCCTTCAATAAATACCGACGAGCCGGTTTCACGCCAGCATGAAAGTGATTTGTATAATTATTATCCCTGGGGAGGTAATTATTGGGGCGGTGGCATGGGTTTAGGAAGCGGCATGTCATATCCAATAGGTATGAATCATACAGCACAAAAAGAAGATGATATTGCTGTAGAAGATAAATCTGATGATGACCTTCATTTGCGCAGCACAGATAAAGTAACGGGTTATAACATAAAAGCGACCGATGGCAACATTGGAGACGTGGAGAATTTTATAATTAATGATACCAACTGGCACATTGATTTCATATTAGTAGATACCGGCAATTGGTTCCCGGGTAAAAAAGTGCTTATAGCACCAGGATTGATCAAAGAGATCAACTGGGAATCTTCTACTGTTATTGTTAATGCTTCGGAGGAGCAGGTAAAAAACAGCCCGGAATATGATGCATCAAAATTTATTAGCGATGCATATGAAACCAGTCTTCAAAACTATTATGGCCTTTATAGTTCACATAAACAAATTCAATAATTATTCATCTATAAAAAAATTACAAATGAAACAGATTTTAATTTTAGGGAGTGTAATAATAATGGCTGCATTTGCAGCATGCTCTTCAAGCAACAGACTTAGTAGTGTAACAGCAAATGAAGCAAAAGGCATTATAAGCAGCTGGCCTGCAAAAACTCAGGAAGTAGCAACGGCTGTGATGGCCAAATATGGTGCGCCTAATGAAATAACTGCAACCATGCTTGTTTGGCATAATAACGGACCATGGAAAAGAACTGTTATACATAAAGAGCCTGTACAACACAATTTTCCAATGCCCCATCTTGACCTGCTTGAACAGTTTATAAATTACCAGGTACCGGAAGAACAATTTGATGATTTGGCTCGTTATGATGGTAGCGTTGTAGTAGCAAAAACGGTGGGTGAAATGTCTGCAAGATGTGATAAGGAAGGTGCCAATTTTTTGGCAATAAATCTGGCAAATGATATTGCAATGGGCAAAAAAAATGTTGAAGAAGCCAGAAGCTATTATGCCCGGGCTATTAAAGAAATGATGCAGGGAAAAATGGACCCTTATCTCGAGAAGCTCCAGTTCAGCCCGATGAGTAACACAAAATCCCCTGATCAGCCGGCACCGGGTATGTAAAATCTTTATACTGCACAACCAACTTAAATGCCAGGTTTGCATATACTTTTAGGAGTTATTATATACTCACTATGATATTATTGATAAAAACGCAAACCGCCATTTATAGCTATTATGGCGGTTTTCTGTTTGCATAAACAGCTTATCAATAAATAAAAAACACATTATGCAAAATTGTTTTTATACCTGAGGAAGAAAGATTCAAATCCGTTCATCATCGATGCAACAATTTATAATTGATGAAGTTTTACTCTCGCCATAACGCACCATGAAACGAATTCATGCTATTTCACCCGATGGTTCAAAAGTGGTAATTAATTTATCATTGGGAACTTAAAAAAATAAAAATTATGGACTTACTAAATAATCAAATCATACAAGAACTGGCTTCCGTGGACAGTTCCCCATGCCTTTCGCTTTATATGCCAACGCACCGCAGCCATCCCGAAAATCTGAAGGACCCTATAAAGTTTAAAAATCTTATTAAACAGCTTGATGAATCATTATCGCAACAATACTCAAATACCGATAAAAGAGAATTTATTGAGCCTTTTGAAAACCTTGCTAACGACCCGGAATTTTGGAACAATACCAGCGACGGACTTGCTGTATTAAGTGCTGACGGAGTTTTTAAAACAATAGATTTGCAGGTACCCGTTGAAGAGCTAACCATTGTTGCAGATAGCTTTCACACTAAGCCTTTACGCAGATACTTACAATCACTCGACCGTTACATGGTACTCGGCATAAGCCTTCACGATATGAAACTTTTTGAAGGTAACCGCCATTCACTTCGTGAGGTAAAACTCTCACCTGATGTTTCGAAAACTATAGAAGAAGCACTGGGCAGTAAATTAACCGATAAGCATTCAACTGTAGCATCGTATGGCGGTGTGGGTGGACAAAGTAACAACATGCACCATGGGCACGGTGGCAAAAAAGACGAAGTAGACATAGATGCTGAACGCTTTTTCCGCTCCGTTGCCGATGATGTTAGCGAGCATTATTCAAAGCCTTCAGGCTTGCCGTTAATACTTGCTGCATTACCCGAACACCATGCGCTGTTTCAAAAAGTAAGCAACAACCCGTTGTTGTTACAAAAAGGTATCGAGGATAATTACAAGGCTGTTGAAATAGAAAAGCTAACCACCATGGCGTGGGAAATTATGCAACCCGAATATGTCTTGAAGCTCTCTGCATTGGCAGATAAATTTAAGCAGGCAAAAGCAAATAATACAGGAAGCGATGAACTTGCAAAAGTTGCCGAAGCCGCAGCAGCAGGCAAAGTAGAAACATTGTTATTACAGGCAGATTGTGTGATTGGCGGTAAAATAACAGACCTCAACACAGGCACTCTTGAAACAGGCAATGTAAGCAACCCGCAAACCGACGACCTGCTCGACGACATAGGCGAACTGGTAACAAAAATGGGCGGACAGGTAATGGTTATACCGGAGGAATATATGCCAACACAAACAGGGCTGGCAGCCATTTTCAGGTATTAATCCGAAATTTTCTAAAGTGTGTTTATGATACCGGCTTTAGTTTTTTATGGCATCATCGTTGCGTCGCAATCCGTTCATCGGTAAACCATTGGGGAGCCTTTCATAAGCATCTCAAAAAAATACTGTAATAGTAGGTGTATGTAACTTTGAAAACAGAACCCTATTGAGTTGCCAGTGATATGAAAATCACAGATGAAATTATAAGAGGTAAATTTGCAGGGTGTCATTAAAAATACCTTGTATAATAAAACAGCTTTCTTCTTTCCTCACATTAAGCACTAAAGGAAAATTCACTATTTAATAAATTCATATCATTTAAATAAAAATCATATCATATTAAATTTTACATTATGATCATCCAAATTAACACAGACAAAAACATTGAAGGAAGCGAAAGATTCAGCGATTATTTTTCGTCAGTAATTGATGATGAATTGCGCAGGTTCGATGATAAAATAACACGCATTGAAGTACATCTTTCTGATGAAAACGGCAACAAAGAAGGTACGGCAGATAAGCGTTGTTTAATAGAAGCAAGACTGGAGGGAAGACAACCTATTGCCGTATCAAATACAGCAAACACACACGAGCAGGCAGTTGATGGCGCAATTGATAAATTAAAAGTATCTCTCGAAACTATTATTGGGCGTTTAAAAGAGTATTAACAGCGCCGGTAACTGAGTAAAAGCTAAATACATCTGCAATAATTTTTCATTAAATTATTGTTGAAAACAGTTAAATTATAAATGGTATTTTGAAAGTATGGCTTTAGGTATAAAGCCTATATTTTAATACTAACTATTTAACTTTATCAAAAAGCCAGGCAGCGGTTCCGGGCGGACGGAATGCAAAAAATGAAAGCCATGCCAGAAAGAATTGAAGCTGTAATTAATGTTTCTTTCATAATATTTTTATTACAGGTTTTAAATATTGGTGACCTACAATCACGTCCCTATCGTTCTTTGCTTACTGCACCTGGTATTCTGTTTTTTTAATTTTTTTATTTTTGTAGAATTTAGAAAATGAAAATCTTTCATGAATGGTTTATTACTTTTTAGATGGGTGGCGTAATATTGCATTTTTCGATTTGCGCACATTACTGATGGCAATCAATAAAAGCGGTATCGTAATAAGTAACCCGAAATACCAGTTATTATTCTGAATAAATCCCATCTTTATAAAAAGAACACTAGTTAGAACAAGCAATGGAATTATGGATTTGCTGAGTGGAACTTTTATGTGTTTATGTGCCATGGTATATATTTTATTTTTAGAAGTATGTGTATTTGCTTTGAGGTTTAACAGCTTTCTTTTTGGAATAACAATTATTCATTCATTGAGATCTTGTATGTACACCCGAAAAAGAACAATGACCATCGATGCTGTCATACATTGAGATATAAAATATCAGCGCTGATTTATGTAAAACACCGTACTAAAACATTAATGAATGATGATTTTTGAGACTGGTAATTCTGTTTCAATATTATAATTGAAAAGAAAAGATTTCAACGCCGTGGAGATATCAGGCGGGGATTAAGGTCTTAAAAGCTTTGAAGCTGGAATAATAATACATTCCTGAATTGAAGGGAAGAAATTCTGTGAATGAACAGGTATAACAATCACGGGTATCAAGTACAGGATACTGCGTAATAATTTTAAAAGTTTTATTATTTGCTACCTTACCAAGCATAAAGCAAACTTAATAAACCAAACTTAAATTTGTTCGTTAAATTTTTTAAAAAAACACTTCCCAACTCCACCCATTATTTGCGAAGTGATAAAATACAATTTCTTTACTGAGTTACTGCAACCCTGCCAAAGGATTGCCTTCGCAGCACCCAACCCCCTGCTACAAAAAGTAGATGAACTCACCGGCGAAAACACTGCCCTGAAAGTACAGGTATCCATGCTGAAAGATTTGATTGTTTGGCGGGATTGAAATGGTTGATTAAGGTTCAGGAATACCGTTGCGAAAAGTGTGTAGCAATAGTTGGGGAAAGATGTTGTGTGGAAATCAATTCTATAAAATAACTGGATACACCAGGCTTAAAATGAAGATATTGAATTAAATTAGATAAACTTATTGCGGTAATAATGGCATTGAAACGTTGACTTTAATGTTGACCCAGTAATTCAGTAAATTGCTTAATCTTGTAAAAAGCAAAAGGGAGAGACGTTTAGGTTCGGACGCTAAACTCATAGAACTTGTTAGCAAGGACTGTGAATAATTGGATTGGAATTCAATTATGTTACCCCAGTTACTTTGTTTGTTCTCCGCTTTCCATATTGAAGTGTTTCTCAGGTTGGACCATTTTCCATCCAGTCATGAAGACCCCAAATGCCTGCTTTGACGTTTTTGTTTCATCGACATCAAGAACAGTGACCTTGGTTATTGTATCATTATTTTTTGCCATGACGTTAACCCAGAACAGGTCGAAAATCATTTTTTACATAATCATCGACACGTTTTGAGTTATCGAAATCAAGCTGTAAAAGTATTTCTGCAATATCTTTTATAGGCAAAAAACGACCTTCCGTCTTTCAGAATAATTACAACTTTGTCTTTAACGTTCTTTGTATCAGAATAACCAACATATTTTTTGAGCAAATCTGCATGAACATTCATCTTAGAGCTGACAGTCAAAATCTTTCTACTCCTACCTTTATTTGAATTCTCGAGAAAGGAACGTAGGAAATGCAAATCATCAGTAGAAGAGCCTTCATTTTGAAATATATCAATGACGTCATTCAATAATTTAATTCGAGACAATGAAGCCTCTCTTTCTGTAATTAATTGGTCTAATATTTCATTTACATCTGACACAAGACCAAAGGTATCTTAATTTTTAAGAGAAAATTATATAGGTTATCAACAAGATGTTCACAAAACTACCGCAACATAACCGTATAAAAAACCAGGAAAATAATCAACTTTTTTAAGGTGTATTGAACCGTGATTAGGCTGATACAAACTGTTGTTTTTTACCACTGCAAATACCTGCTTTAAAAGCTTATTCATTATGGCTACCAGTGCTTGTTTTCCCGTTTTACCCTTTGCCCGTAATCTTTCATAAAGCGCTTTGCATGCGGTATTTGTTTTCATGGCATTCATGCTGCACATGTACAATACGTCCCGCAGGTTTTGACAAAGAATCAATTTTTAAAAATTACATCTATATTGAGCCTCAGTTGCCAGGCCGACCGTTCAATGATTACACAACCATCGGCAATACATGTTCGTTAATGGCAACGCTATTAGGACGCAACTAATTAGCATAGGCAGTAAAAAAATAAATTATCTACATCTGAAATGATACAATTATATAAGGGCAACCGGGCGAGATCTATTCTATTCTTTGTCTTAGCCTTAATGGTTATATCTTCAATAATCAACGAGGAAATACCATTACTTTTTAATAAACCTGCGGACTTAGAAAGACTTAAATCAATGAGTTGGTTACTAATTCCACATATCTTTCTTCAACCATTGCATTACTAGTTGGCCCATTTCAATTCTCATCCCGTATTCGTTCAAACAATATTCAACTTCACAGGAAATTAGGTAGGCTTTATATAATTTCAATAATAATAGCTGCACCTTTTTCAATTTTGCTTAACATCTATTATCCCCCACCGGGTAGCTACATGACCTTCGCCTTTGAAAATATAACACAAGGTGCAATGTGGCTTATCTCTGCATCATTAGCCTGGTTAGCCGCAATAAAAAGGCAAATAATTTTGCACAAGATGTGGGCTGCACGCAGCTACGGAATCACTTTAATCTTTGTTTTTGCCAGGGTATTTAAACCCATACCATTTTTTGGGAACCTGACATTGGATGACCTTAGCCATTATTTATGGTTTCTCATCGTTATGGCTTTGGTTTTACCTGACTTGCTGATATTTTCTAAAGAACTGTTCGGAAAAAGGAAACCGAAAAATAAACATACCCGAACCGTTGTGGAACGAAATACATGATTAAATTAAGAACTTTTAAACTATTATTCCTCCATGTGGGATAGTCAGAACAAGGGATGCAGCCTACAAAGTATTTGCAACAAAATATTTTCAAATGGCACTAGTACCAGACTTGATAATTAATAAATTCCCTGCTTCCCCAATACTCAACATTAAAATTATTAGTAAGTTTTCCATACATTAGTTCACGCTATATGAATAAATCCCCTTTTTATACTTACTATTTATCTTTATCAAAAAGCCGGGCAGCGGATATGGTGCGCCTACTATTAATTTGTCTCGCTTGCACAAAGCCCCCTTCGTTGTATGTCATGCGATCGATCACTCTAACAACAAAACCAACCACACTACATGGCAGGCAATACAGGCGAAGAACATTTTGAGGATAAAACAGGTGATCAACAAGATAATTATTCAAACAAAAATATTACTGCAGCCGCCACGCAGGCGGTTAACCCCATTCAAGAAACTGACAATATGGAAGTACATCATCATGCACATCATGAAGGCAAGAAAAACTGGAGATCTTATTTTTGGGAATTTGTAATGCTGTTCCTCGCTGTGTTTTGCGGTTTCCTGGCAGAGTACCAATTGGAGCATAAGATAGAAAGAGACAGGGAATTGCAGTTCATAAAATCTTTGACTACCGACCTGCAGGATGATGTTACAAGCCTTACCGAATTGATAGTGCAGGAACAGGAGGGAATTAAAAGCCTGGATACTTTAATTGGTTTACTCAACTCTCCGCCGCTTGCAAAACAACATGGAGACCAACTGTACTATGTGGCAAGAATAGGTCCAAGGTCTATTCCTTTTGCTAATAACAGCCGGACGTTCGACCAGTTAAGAAATTCAGGAGGCTTCCGGCTTATAAGAAAAACGGAAGCTTCTAATAAAATCATGGGATATTATAGCCAGTTTTCCTGGATTCGCCTGCTTGAGGATAATTATAATCATGAGTTTGATAATTTTAAACATATTGCTGCAAAAATTCTTGACCCCGCAATTTTAAGAAGGCAGGAGGCTGATAACGGGAACATTGTAAGAAGTAATGACAACCCATCCCTTAGAACCTACGATGCTGAAATGCTGAAAGAAATGGCGTTTCATACGATACAAATGAATGGCTCAAGGCGATCGAAATTATTGTTATTTGAAAAATTGAAAAAAAGCGCTGAAGATGTAAACGCTGATTTAAGAAAAGAATATGAACTTGAATAGCGAACTATTTGCATGAATGAACAAAATCATTTTTTTAAATAGAGCGTCACAAACAGGCATTTAATTTTCTTACTTTAATTTAGTAATAGCATTATTTGAATACCCCGCCCCTGATGTCGAAAGCGGCATTGGGTTTATACAATCAATTAATACGTATGAATAAGATAATCGCAGCCGGAGTTGTACACGAAGTGCCTAATGATGTAGCCAAAGCATTGAAATCGGATGGTGCTATTCTGGAAAGGTGGAACAAACTTACTCCAATTCAACGCAACGAATGGATTTGCTGGATTACCATTGTTAAAAAACCGGAAACAAGAGCCGATCATATTCACCGTATGATGGAAGAACTGAGTGAAGGAAAAAGGCAACCGTGTTGCTGGCCCGGCTGTCCGCACCGTAGACCTTCTGCACAAAAATGGTTTAAGAACATTGATATAGAAAATTGCAACCTGAACACAAATGAGCGAATTGCTGAAACAAAAAACAAACAGAAGGCAAGTGAAAATAAAAATTAAAATAATGCCGGTAAAATGAAAAGACTACAATTTCAAAAAGAAATAAATGCATCAGCCCAACAGGTATATGAAACGATGCTGGGGTTGAAAGATAAAAGTACCTACGAACAATGGACATGCGCATTTAATCCTACCTCTACCTACGAAGGAAGTTGGGAAAAAGGAAGTAAAATTCTTTTTGTGGGCGTTGATGAAAATGGAAAAAAGGGTGGAATGGTTTCAGAAATTGAAGAACACCAGCCAGCCAAAATTATATCTATTAGACATTACGGTTTTCTGGACGGTGATAATGAAGTAACAACCGGCGAACAAGTTGAAAAATGGAAAGGAGTACATGAAAATTATTCATTTAATGAGAAAAGGGGTATAACAACTGTAATTGTTGATATCGATACGGTAGACGAATTTTTGGAGTATTTTAGAAACACATATCCGGCAGCATTGGATAAATTAAAAGAGATTTCGGAGCGATAATTTAAACAACGTTGTTCAGGTGTGGCTGTACTTAATAACCTTAAGCAAAGCTATGGTCGTTGTCCGAAATTTTTTAAAGTATGAAAATCGAAATCATTAGATGAAATAAATAAAAAAGGGCCGCATTAATGCAGCCCTTTTTGAACCTATTCGTAAATCACTTTATTTTTCTTTATACAGCTTAATCGTTTTCGCTGCCTCATTCTCGGTAATTAAGGTTACATGTATAATCCATTGCTAAACGCACTCATATTCAACTGAACACGATTAAATCCGCTTGTTGTAATGCCATGTTTGCGCATAAGCACTTTACCTGAAAGGTCTTTTACCTGTAAACAGTCAACCAGAAAATTTCTTAGGCTTTGTTCAGTCCGGTATTAATTATAAATTGGGCTAAAATTGCAAACGCATGGGGAAAATTTCCCCTTTGCAAGAATCCGCCCGTTGTATTACCATTGCCATTAAACCAAACTTTCAATTATGAAATACGTAAGCTTACTCTCAATTATCCTGCTAATTCAGTCCTCTGCATTTGCACAGAAACCCAGGGCAAGAGATATTGGCATTCCGTTCAATGGTACACCAGGTAAGTTTAATGCAATAACAGATGTAACGGGTGTTGCTGTAGGGTACAGCACTATTATTTCCGGAGAAGGAAAAAACGTATTGGGTAAAGGTCCTGTAAGAACAGGCGTTACAGCAATATTGCCCAGGGGCAGAAATAATAATCCTGTTTATGCTAATTGGTATTCTCTAAATGGCAATGGGGAAATGACTGGTACCACATGGATAACCGAATCAGGTTTTCTTGAAACACCGATAATGATAACAAACACAAATAGTGTTGGTGTTATTAGAGATGCTGTGTTAAAATGGTTTATAAATACTGGTTGGTATAAAGAGGAGTTCTGGTATACGTACCCTGTTGTTGCAGAAACCTATGATGGTTTTCTAAATGACATTTATGGTTTTCATGTAACTGAAAAAAATGCTTATGAAGCATTGGATGGCGCAACAACGGGTATTCTTGCTGAGGGAAATGTTGGTGGCGGTACCGGCATGATGTGCTTAGGATTTAAAGGTGGAACAGGAACTGCCTCAAGGGTTGTGAATATTATGGATTCATTATATACGGTGGGCGTATTGGTGCAGGCAAATTTTGGGGGTAAAAGCAATCTTACCATTGCGGGTGTACCCATTGGCCGGGAATTAAAAGATACTTTAAATTATGAATTTAATGCACCACCGTCGTACAAGCCGGGTGACGGATCAATTATAGTTGTAGTAGCAACAGATGCACCATTATTGCCACACCAGTTAAAGAGAATTACAGCAAGAGTTCCTATTGGTATAGGAATAGTAGGCGGTCGAGGTGAAAATGGTTCAGGCGACATATTTATTGCTTTTTCAACAGCTAACCCATCGGCTTTTCAGAGAATGGATTTTTCACAGGTTAACCAGTTACCAAATGATCTCATCAATCCATTGTTCGATGCTACGGTTGAAGCTGTGGAAGAAGCTATAATTAATGCCCTGGTAGCCGCAGAAACAATGGAGGGAATTAATGGTAATAAGGCGTACGCCCTTCCGCATTCTTTGGTAAGTGACTTGCTTAAAAAATATAACGTAAAGCCCGCAGAACCTAAAAAAATTAAAACAGAGATAAAAGTAAGTGAGAAGATTTTAGATACTTATACCGGAACATATGAATTAACACCAGAAATTCTGGTTGTAATTTCCCTGGAAAACGGGCAACTGCATGCACAGGTAAAAGGTCAACCAAAATTTAAATTGTTTGCACAAAAAGAAAATTACTTTTTTTATAAAGCCTTCGATGCAGATATTGAGTTTGTAAGTTCTTCGAAAAATGTGGTTGAAGAATTAATACTGCACCAGGGCGGACAACATACCACTGCTAAAAAAATTAAATAACAAAAACAGGATATTTTGTTTAGGGTACAATTATGCTATTGTAATCAACTTCAAATTCAAAGCAAAAACCGTATCGCCTAAGGGGCGGGAAAATTCTATTATTTTTTATTTGCAGCAATACCTGTTCGTTGGGAATAATTATTCAAAAAATAATTATGAATAAATGTATTCTAATCATCGCACTTTTCATTCAAGTTCAATGAAGAAGAAAAAAAATTTAATGGTTTTGGTAGGGGTAAAATAGTTGTTATACTAAAAGTGAATGGTTATTCGGCATGATCCATATAAGTTACTTTATTAATTATTTTTAATGAAAGAAACATAAAAAATAAAAACGGGAATTTTTAAAGTACAGTAAGAATGCAGCCAATGGAAGAAATTACTATTTCGATTGCCGAGGAAAAAGAGATTGATGTTATTTCCCGCCTTGCATCAGAAATATGGCCGGTAGCTTATGCTGAAATTCTTTCTGAAGAACAGCTTTTTTACATGCTTGGTCTAATGTACAGTCACGAGGCATTGTTACATCAAATGCAGCAGCAACACACATTTTTATTATTGAAGGAAAACGATGTACCCATTGGGTTTGCAGCGTATACGCCTATACAGGAACCGGGAACTTTTAAATTACAGAAATTATATGCGCTGCCACAGAAGCAAAAACTAGGATATGGCAGGTTATTGCTTCAACGCGTTATTAATGATATAAAAAATCTTGGTGGCACTGCACTTCAACTGAATGTTAACCGGAAAAATAAAGCCATAAGTTTTTATGAAAAAGCCGGGTTTATAATTATTCGCAAAGAAGACATTCCTATCGGGAAGGGTTTTTACATGAATGATTTTATCATGGAAAAGCGGTTCAGTTAATCCCGCTGCCGTAGCGCTTCATATAAAATAATTCCTGCTGCAACAGACACATTTAAAGAATCAAAATTGTTTTTCATGGGTATGGAAAATACTTCGTCAGATGTCTTTACAATGTGTTGCTGAATACCTTTATCCTCACCACCCATTACAATGCAACAGGGTTCTGTAAGATCTACTTCAAATACTTTTTTCGGAGCTTTCATTTCGCTGCTGTACACTTTTAATCCATTTAAATGCAGCGTGTCTATGGCATGTGGCAAACTCATTTCACGGCAAATCTGAATATGTTCAAAAGCGCCCGCACTGCTTTTAACAGCATCTTCATTTAATGCACCAACGCCTTTTTCCGGAATTATTATCGCCTGTGCGCCACAGCAAACCGCACTGCGTACAATAGCACCGATGTTACGTATGTCGGTTACCCCATCCATCATAATAAATAAAGGTGTTTCACCCTTTTCAATTACCCAGTCAATTACCTGCTGAAGGTCCTGGTAAGTAACCGCGCTTTTAAACGCGATGATGCCCTGGTGTTGTGTGTTGGTTAAACTGTTCAGCTTTTCGTTTGGAACATGGTGAACGGGAATCCCTTTTTCGCGGGCAAGCTCTTTAATATCATTCATGGTTTCGCCGGTAGACATGCGGTTGCAAATAATTTTATCGATGTTGCTACCTGCTTTCAGTGCTTCCATAATGGGGTTTCTGCCCACAATAATATTTTTCTTGCTTTGAAAAGGTTTATGCTTTCTGAATGGTTTATTTTCCACGTTGTTGTTTTACTATTTTTAATTTTCCCTGAACTGATTCCACTGCTTTTTTCACGCTGCCATGTTTCAATAATAATTTTTCTGCCTGTGCATAATTGTTCATCTGCAATTTTTCCATCACCATTTTTGTGCCCCTGTCAACAAGTTTGTCGTTGGTGAGTTGCATGTTAACCATTCGGTTGTCTTCTACCCTGCCTAATTGTATCATCACCGCAGTGCTGATCATATTCAGTAAAAGTTTTTGGGCTGTACCACTTTTCATGCGGGTACTACCGGTTACGAACTCCGGGCCTGTAACCACCTCTACCGGGTATTTGGCAATTTTTGCCAGCGGGCTGTTACGGTTACAAACGATGCAACCTGTTCTTATTCGGTGTTTGTTGCAACTTGCAATTGCGCCAATAACATAGGGTGTGGAACCGCTTGCAGCAATACCTATCACAAAATCTTTAGCGTTTATGTTGTATGCCAGCAGGTCTTTAAAGCCCTGGTCAGTATTATCTTCAGCATCTTCTACGGCACGGGTAATGGCTTTTTCGCCCCCGGCAATTACACCTATCACCAAACCATACGGAACCCCATACGTAGGCGGACATTCACTCGCATCTAAAATACCCAGCCTGCCACTTGTCCCTGCTCCAATATAAAATAACCTGCCCCCGGCGAGCATTTTATCTGTAACCGCCTTCACCAGTTTTTTTAATTGCGGAAGGGCTTTCTCCACCGCAAGCGGTACCGTTTTATCTTCGTAATTAATATTTGAAAGAATTTCCTTCACACTCATTTTTTCTAAATGCCGGTAATTGGAAGGATGTTCTGTTGTGCGGGTAAACTGCATAAGCATGGCAAAGGTAATCTATGCAGTTTATGTATGGTATTTAACAAGACCACCCATAGGCTCTTTTAAAAAAGTGCCCGGCTCAATGGCATACCTGCTGCACAATAAATGAATCACATCTTTAAACCCGTTTGCTACGCTGCCTACAAAATGAACGGGGTAAGAAAGACTTTCGTTGTATTGCAGAATGTGGTGCGTAAAAAAATCATTCAACCCATTTTCTATAATCTCTTCCACTTGTTTATGGCCGCGGTTATTGGTAAGAAACATAGTAAAAGATGACAGAAACTGGTTGGGTCTGTGTTCTTTATATACCTTATTCAGAATGTCTTGTAAAGAAATATTAAATGAATGATCGAAGTTATTTATTAATTCCTGGTCAAATAATCCATACAGGTAATAGCGCAAAACCTGTCTCCCTAAATAAGCGCCGCTGCCTTCATCTCCCAAAACATAACCAAGGGAAGGAATGTTTTTTACAATTTCATATCCGTCGTAAAAACATGAATTACAACCGGTACCTATAATACATGTTACCCCTCTTTCGGCTTTACTGGTTGCACGCGCTGCACCCAACAGGTCGGTTTCGCAGTGAATTGTTGCATGCATAAATTCTTTTTCCAGCACCCCCCTGATAATATTAATATTTTGGTCGTTCCCTAAACCCGTTCCATAAAAAAATACCGAGGTAATATCAAAACCTTCTGTAACGGGCATTACTTCTTTATGTAACAACGCGGTTATTTCTTCCGGCAATAAAAAATAAGGACTGATGCCAATGGTAAAAAACCGTTGCTCCTTCCCATCGTATGCAATACACCATTCACATTTAGAAGAGCCGCTGTCTGCCAATAAAATTGCTTCCATCTCTTTAATTAATTTTTACAACACACAAACAAATCTAACAATGGGTATCAACATTAATACAGATATTCGTGTTTTTAGCGTAGAACAGCACAAAATGTATGGGAAGTAAAAAGCTACAGGTATGGTTGCCGGTGATATTTGCCTGTGTAATGATCTTAGGAATGTACATTGGTTTTCAGCTTCGCGAAAAGACGGCCGGAGCCACCACCTTTCTAATAAACAGTAACCGCTCGGCCATTGGTGAAATAGTAAACCTGATTAAGTCGAAATATGTGGATGATGTGAAGGCCGACAGTATTAACGACCTTGTAATTAATGAGATGCTGGGGCACCTCGATCCCCATTCAGTTTATATTCCTGCCAAAGACCTTCAGGGGGTAAATGAAGACCTGCAGGGAAATTTTCAGGGCATTGGTGTTGAATTCCAAATATTCTCAGATACAGTAAATATAATGAATGTTATTGCCGGTGGACCCTCTGCCCGCGCAGGTGTTGAAACAGGTGATAAGATACTGAAAGTAAATGATTCTGTTACCCTTGTTAAAGATAATATTCAGCCGGATGATGTGCGGAATATGCTACGTGGTCCCGCAGGATCCGATGTGGTAATAACTGTACTAAGGTCAGATACTTTAAAAAAAATAAAAATAACCCGCGGCAACATTCCCCTGCTTTCTGTAGATGCTTCGTACCTCATTGCACCGCAAACAGGTTTTATTCGTATCAGCAAATTTTCAGAAACTACGTATGAAGAATTTATGCGTGCTATGGAGAACCTTCAATCGAAAGGAATGAAAAAACTCATACTTGACCTTCGTGGTAACACCGGGGGCTTTATGAGCGAGGCAGTGGATATTGCTGATGAATTTTTAGATGATGGAAAGATGATCGTGTTTACCCAGGGAAGCAAAGTGCCCAAAGCAGAATATAAAACAAAACGTCCCGGGCTATTTGAGAAAGGAAGCCTGGTGGTATTGATAGATGAAACATCTGCCTCAGCCAGTGAAATTCTAGTTGGCGCCCTGCAAGACTGGGACCGCGCAACCGTTGTTGGAAGAAGAACTTTTGGAAAGGGCCTCGTGCAGCAGCAATACCAGTTGTCTGATGGCAGCGCCTTAAGGTTAACTATTGCGAGGTACTTTACCCCATTGGGAAGAAACATTCAAAAGCCATATGATAAGGGCAGGGAAGCGTATGAAGAAGAGTTGGTTCAGCGTTTTCATAATGGAGAGGTAGTTACAGCAGATACCAGCACGCCTGCCGGTAAAGTGTATGTTACTCCCGGAGGGAGAAAAGTGTATGGAGGCGGTGGAATAACCCCGGATGTATTTGTTCCATTTGATACAACCAGCCAGCCTAAAGAGGTGATTGATCTGTACATACACAATACTCTTAATAAATTTATTTACCAGCACTTTGTATCTAACAGAAAATATTTTAAGTCATTTACCAGCCCCCAGGACCTGTATATAAAATACAAGCCTGCAGAAAATGAGTGGCAACAACTGGTTTCGTTTGCCCGCAAGGATTCAATAGACCTATCGCAGGTTGCACCTGTTGCGAAGAAAGATTTGCTGGATCGTATTCAAACTTTAATGGCGCGCCAGTTATGGCGCTCAGAAGGTTATTATGAATTAAGCAACGCCGATGACCCTATGGTTAAAAAGGCACTAAGTCTTTTAAACCAATAAAAATTTATTGCTGCCACGTAGAGGGGTTTTTGCGCCATTGCATGAGTACCTCCTGCATAGCAGGATCAAAAATATTTTTTTCTGCAGCCATTTCAATCAGCGAGGTGTAGGTGGTTAAAGATTCGTAAGGCAGTTCTGCTGCATCAAAGGCTTCCCTGGCTACATCAAATCCATAATCGAAGATGGATACAACTCCTAACACCTGTACATCTGCTTTGCGCAACGCCTCCGCTGCAAGTAAACTGCTTTTGCCGGTGCTTATGAGGTCTTCTACTACAACAGCCCTGGTGCCTGTTTCAAAATAACCTTCGATCTGGTTGCCAAGCCCATGTTCTTTCTGAGTGGCACGTACATACACATACGGTAGTTTTAACTGGTCTGCCGCCATGGCGCCCCATGGTATGCCCGCCGTAGCCACACCTGCTACCATTTCTGCATCACTAAAAGTCTCGAAAATAATGTTGCACATTTCGCTTTTAATATAATCCCTGATAAAAGGGAAGGAAAGGACCTTCCTGTTATCACAATAAATAGGGCTTTTCCAACCGCTGCTCCACGTAAATGGTTGCTGCGGGCTAAGTTTTATAGCGCCAACCTGTAAAAGTTTCTCTGCAATTATTCGTTCGTTTTTCATGGTGCGAAGATAAGTTGCAATTGCAGATTAGTACATGTAGATTGCAACTGGAGGGAATTAAAAAACAGCGTAGTATGCCACAGAAAATTATTGCAGCAGGCGGGTTGGTAACAAATGAAAACAATCATTTGCTAATGATCTTTCGCCGCGGAAAGTGGGATCTGCCAAAGGGAAAACTTGATGATGGCGAAACCATTGAAGATTGTGCATTAAGGGAAGTACAGGAAGAAACCGGCTTGCTAAAAGTGCAGAGAAATAGCCTGGTAGGTATTACATACCACGAATATTTTGACAAGCATATAAATGGTGATGTATTGAAAGAAACCTATTGGTATCACATGACGGCCGGTACAGCATCTCCCCTTGTGCCGCAACAAGATGAAGGGATTGAAAAATTGTTGTGGGCAGACCAGGAAATGGTGTATGCTATGCTGGCGAATACCTACCCCAATATCATAGATATCATTCAGAAATTCAGGAAAATTTATCCGTGGTAAATTGTGGGGCGTCTATACGAAATGTTTTTTAAAATTCCATTGTTGCAATTTATTGCCCTAAAATAATTTTTTTCTTGAAAAAATATGCAGGTTATTTGCAGTAGGCTGATGAATTTTACTACAGCCCGAAATCCAATATTTAATATGAGACCAGGACTATTACGTGCTTTTCTCAACCTTACCTACTAACAACCTTTATGGCAAAAACCCAACTGATGCAACGGCTGGTGCGCTTAACAAAAATAGCCCGGCAGTCAGATTTAGAAAACCTTTCTCCTGAAGCTGTGGTAACCCATAACAGGCGGCAGTTTCTGGGACTTTCAGCGAAGGCCGGCATTGCGGCTACCCTGCTGGCAGGGTGTTCCAAAACAAGTGACATTGATATTTCTGATTCTGGAAACATAAACCCGTTATATAAAGGCAATAACAAAAAAATAGCCATAATTGGCGGTGGAATTGCAGGCTTAAATGCAGCATATTTTTTGAAAAAATGCGGCGTTGCAAGTACTGTGTATGAAGCTTCAAAAAGAACGGGCGGAAGAATTTTTACAGCATCAGGATTGCTTAATCCGGGTATGCAAACCGAACTTGGCGGAGAATTTATCGACAGCTCACATAAAGATATGATGGGGCTGGCAAGGCTTTTCAGGTTGCAGCTCACGGACCTGTTTACACCTTCTGAACTTACTTTAACAGAGAACATTTATTTTTTTAATGATAAAAATTATACCGAACGGGATTTTATAACTGCCATCGCTCCCTATTTAAAAACTATAGCAAAAGATGCTGCCAGCTTAAGCGATGTAATAACATACAGGCACCACACAGCAGTTGATGCAGGGTTTGACAACATGAGCCTGGATGAATACTTTGACAAAATAAAACTTACGGGTTGGGTGCGCGAATTATTACTGGTTGCATATCTCGGGGAATTTGGACTGAACACCAATGTTTGCAATTCCATCAACTTCCTTTTTATGTTTGGTGAAGGGCCTGACGGTAAACCAGCATTGTATGGCGAAAGCGACCAGCGGTACAAAGTTTCAGGCGGCAATCAAAAGATTGTAGAGGCTCTCGCAGATAATGTTAGAGATTCCATTAAAACGGGGCATCAGCTCACAAAAATTGAACAATTTCAGCAAAAATATAATCTGCACTTTCAAACAAGTGACGGCAAAAAAAACCAGGAGGTGGCAGATATTGTTTTGCTCACCATTCCTTTTACAATTTTACGAAAAATAGACCTGCAGGTTTCACTGCCTGTGGTAAAAAGAAAAGCCATAGACAATTTAAGTTATGGCGATAATTCAAAATTGTTGCTAGGTTTTCATAACAGGATATGGCGTACCCGTTACAATAGCTCAGGTATGTGTTATACTGATAATGGTTTGCAGAACGGATGGGATGGCAGCCAATTGCAACCCGGCAATCGTGGTGGATACACCGTGTACCTGGGTGGTGATGATGCGGTGGCGATGCAGCAGGGATCTGCCGAATACCAGGCAGGTATTTATTTACCAAAGCTGAATGAAATATACCCGGGTGTTCAACAGGATTTTAATGGTAAAGCCTATAAAATGGTTTGGCCAAATTACCCGTTTGCTAAAGGCAGTTACAGTGCATACACTGTGGGGCAGTTTACTACCATTGCAGGCAGCGAAGGCGAAACCGTTGAGAATATATTTTTTGCAGGTGAACATACTTCTTATAACTGGCAGGGGTACATGAATGGAGGTGCAGCAAGCGGGCGCATTGCAGCAATAAAAATTGCCCAGCAGGTACTCCAAAATATGCCGGTGAATATTCCCTCTTATACTGAGTAATTACAGCACAAAAAAGAGGCGCAACCCGAAGGCTGACCCCTTAATTATTAAACGACAGGGTTTATTGTTTTATAACCTTTATTGATTCCACTGAATTGCCTGCAATGATCTCTAACTGGTAAACCGAGCGGGGAAGCAATGAGAGGTTGATCTCTTTATTGTTTAATCCCTTAACAAGGTTCATGTTTAATTTCATCATCAGCTTTCCGGTATTCACATCGAAAATATTAATTCTAGCAGCCTCAGTAACATCGCTGTTAATGGAGAGCTTCGTTATACCCATGGTTGGGTTTGGTGTGGCAGTGGCAGTGAATGATGATTGTGTTTTGGTTCCTGAAGCAGGGGCAGTGCCAACTGGTACTACTATTTTCACAGTATCCCTGCAACCCTTGCTGTCAATTACACATGCATAATAAACGCCCTTGCAAAGACCAGCACGTTCCCTTCCTTTATAACCATCCTGCCAGAAGTAATTATACGGTCCAACACCACCTAATGCTGTAATGCTTGCTGCACCATCGCATGCCGTTCTTGTGGTTGTTCCTTTAACTTCTACTTTGCCTCTTAATTTAACCGGTGTGTGTACGTGAATAATAATGGTTGAATTACAACCACGGGAATCATACACTGTTACACCATAAATAGATGCCGGTAAACCTGTGCGGTCTTCGGTTTTTCCTGCATCACTCCATTGGTAAGTATATGGCGCTGTGCCACCTGTTACTGTAATATCTATTGTTCCATCGCTGCCACCAAAGCAGGTTACGGGGGTAGAAACATAGGTAATATTCATAGCCGCAGGTTCAGTAATAGTAAATTCGGCGTTGCCTACACATTTAGTTCCGCTTTTAACTACCACAGTGTATTTGCCTGCAGCCAGATTACTACGGTCTTCGGTGGTAACACCATCATTCCATAAATAAGAAACACTGCCTGTTGCACCAGTTACGGTAATGTCTATTGAACCGTCTTTTGAACCATGGCAGGTTACATCTTTTGAAGTACCGGTTACTGAAAGATTGCAACATTCTATTTCATTTACAGGTTCTGAATTTTCACCTGTTTTGCTTGGACTTGCATGTACACCTGTGATGCCAGATTTGCCAAAGCCTGATGAACCGAATGCGCTCTGTTTAACTGTTACTTCATACCACACTTCATATATCCAGTTAGGATAAGTTGGGTTGGGCGAATAACTGGCATCGGTTGCAGGAGAATTTTCCGTTAATACATAACCAAAATCATTAAAGTTTTTGTCTAATGATGTAATAACTTTTACCACATCTGAAGATGAACCAACGATCATTTTACCATCACCACCGGTAACACCCAGGGATTTGTAACCTGAAGGCGCTGCAGAAGATGAAGAAATGTAATCCATTTTGAATTCCATTTTCTTTGTACCTGCTTTATCGTATAAAGCTATTTGTAACTGGTCAGAACCTTTAAGATCATCAAATTTGTGATCTTTTGGCCAGCCAATAGTATTGGTACCATAAGTATTGTCAACAAATGTTTTTGCAAGTGTTGTGCGAATAGTAACTGTATTATCGGCATTCACTGTCCAAACAGATTGTGCACTCACAATGTCAGCCTTTGTTGGGCTTTCAAAACATTGTGATCCTGAACAATTCTCTACATGATCTTTAACGGTGGCAGATGCTGTAACCTGTGCGCCAGTGGCATCGGTAACTGTAGCAGTGTAGGTGCCGGGGCAAAGGTTATTTATATCTTCGGTGGTTGCACCATTTGACCAGCTAACCTGGTATGGAGCTTTTCCGTTGTTTATGGTAAGATCAACAGCACCGGTACATGTGGTAAAACATGCAACGTCTTTTCCTACGGCTGAAGCGCCAAACTCAGGACATGGTCCTGGTTCTACCTCCTCAGAATTATTTCCTGTTTTGCTTGGACTTGCATGCACGCCAGTAATGCTGGGCATTCCGAAACCCGCACTACCAAATGCACTCAGCTTAACAGTTGCTTCATACCAAACTTCGTATATCCAGTTAGGATAAGATGGGTTGGGCGAATAGTTTGCATCTGTTGCAGGAGAATTGTCGGTTAATACATAACCAAAATCATTAAAATTTTTATCTAATGATGTTACCACTTTTACAACGTCAGTGGCACTGCCTAAGATCATTTTTCCATCACCACCCGTAACACCGAGGGATTTATAACCTGA
Organism: uncultured Bacteroidota bacterium; assembly: GCA_963806425.1. GTDB lineage: Bacteria > Bacteroidota > Bacteroidia > Chitinophagales > Chitinophagaceae > JBBRBB01. The sequence goes on from CAWDYB010000009.1 coordinate 44,155, forward strand.
AGACGCTGCAGAAGATGAAGTAATGTAATCCATTTTAAATTCCATTTTCGTTACGCCGGAAGCATCCTTCAATGCAATCTGCAATTGATCTGATCCTGTAAGATTTCCGAATGAATGATCCCGGTTCCAACCAACAGTGTTTGTTCCGTAGGTATTATCTACAAAAGTTTTTGCAAGGGTTGTTCTAATAGTAACTGTTTGGTCGGGGTTAATCGTCCAAACTGAACGGGCATTAACCTGCGAACTGTTTGTCGGACTATTGAAACAGGTAGTCCCTCCTGTGTTTTGCGCATAGAGGCGCGGGGCGAACATTAATAGCAGCATTAAGACTGCCGGCCAGTCGTCGAATGTGTTTTCATAATTGTACGGTTTTGTTTTAATTGATAAAAACGGTAAATGCCGGCATGCGGCATACAATAAGTGTATGTTATGGGTGATAACAGGCATGTTTTAGGTGGGGGGTACTTATTAAAAGCAAATATAATAAAGGATAATTTTAAAAACGAACTTTCGGGTAAATAGAATTTGCGTAATGCATTTATAACCTGTTATTTACTCTTCTTCCAGTTTCCATTTATGAGAAACTGTATGCTTTCTTAACGGGGTAACAAGTTCGTATTTACCGTTTTCCATTAATTCCATAATCACTATCTGGCAATGGTTTGGATTAGCAATCACCTCAAATTCAGAAACGCGGTAATGGAACCAACGCATTAGAAAAAGCCTTATCGTCATACCATGTGTAACCATTACAGCATTAGGCGGAAATTCTTCTTTTTCAAAATCGCGGTAAAGGGTGTTGAAAAAATCGCTGACACGATCGTACACATCGGCCGCACTTTCCCCATCGGGAATGCGAAAATAAAATGTGCCGTATGCATCGCGTTCTTCGTCTACAGCATCGCATTGCTCCAGTGAACGCAGGTGGCCCCACTCCTGCTCGCGAAGGCGTGGTTCTTCATGCCAGGTATATTGTTTTTCAGGAAAATTGCCTGCAATGTTTTTAAAAGTTTGCTGGGTACGAAAAAGCGGGGATACATAAAACAGCATCTCCTCTTCTCCCACTATTTCTTTCAGTTTTTTCCCGGCATCCTTCGCCTGTTGCTTTCCTTTACCGGTAAGCAATAAAGCATAATCGGGTTTTTGGCTGTAGTAACTTCGGTCAAAATTTCCTTCAGATTCTCCGTGCCGTATAAGTATTATTCTTCTCGGTTTCAAAATGGTTGTTTTTTCAGGTTTAGCCGAATATAAAAAAGTAAAAGCATTGTACCAATATCTGGCGTCGCGCCTTATTACCTCAATAATAAAAATGTGCCCTTGCGGGAAATTTTTTTACCGTTAGGGTTTTGCAACTCAACATAATAAACATACGTGCCTGTGGGTTGTGGAACATTGTTGATAGTTCCATCCCACCCGTTATTTTGGCCGGAAGCCTGGAAAATTAACTGGCCCTGCCGGTTATATAATACGAGTTTTACTGGTATATAGTCGTCAAGTTTTAAAACCCTGAAGCGGTCGTTTAAGCCATCGCCATTTGGCGTAAATGCATTGGGAATATATACATCATCGAACACCTTAACATTAACCTGCATATCTTCATTTCCGCAAGCCGCTGCTGATGTTGCATGCAGTGTATATGTTATATTTTCCGGTGGAGAAACTAATGGTTGAATGGCATGTATGTCGCTGATGTATACAGCCGGCGACCAATAAAATTCGTCAGCACCGGAAATGGTGGCATTTAAAACAACAGTATCACCGGCGATGATCTGTTTATCGCCACCCGTTGATACCTGTAATTTCTCATACACCCTAACATTTACAAAAGCCGAATCTCTACAGCCATAGGAATTTTCAAGCACCACTTTGTATTGTGTAAAAACAGATGGGGTGGCAACAGGATTGGCAATGGCTGTATCTGATAAACCTTGTGGGGGAGACCACCTAAAAGTGCCTTCACCGGAGGCAGACAACCGTACCGCGCCTCCTTCACATAACGCATATTCAGTTTGTGCTTCAACCGTGGTAGATGGGTACACTTGTAAATAGAAAGAATCAACAGTACTGCAGCCGTATTCAGTTGAAAGCTGTGCTGTGTACCAACCTGTATCGGAATACTTCAAATTTTCTATAACGGGTATTGCGAATGTGGTCTGATAACCATTTGGGTAGGTCCATAAATAATGTAAGGCATAGTTATTATCAACCAGCGTAAAGTCTTTATTAAGGCATCCATGCCAATAGACTGCCGGTGCATGTGCAGGGGCATCATGCACTTCTATCCAAACATATTGAGAAACTATTCTGCATGCCTTATTGTTTTCATTTACTTTTTGAACAAGGGTAAACCTGTAAAGCACCACACCGCTTTCAATAATTGGAATGGAATAGGAAAGCTGTGAGGCACCGGGTATGTCTATCCAGTTGGTTCCGGTATCCAAACTATACTGCCATTGATATACAGCATCAGGCATGCCCGGGGAATAGGTTGCTTCAAGCACGAAAACATCGGTATACCCCTTACATACATTTTCATAAAAGTTTTCTTCACCGTTCAGCGTAATATTAACTTGGGAACCACAGGGCTTAACGGTAATATCATCCAGGGCAAAAGCATTGCCGCAGCCATATTGCCCCTTATTTGTAATGGTTATTACAACATCGTTAATGTTAGCCGGCGTGGTAAAAAACAAACCGAACTGTTGCCACTTTTTTTCATCTGTTTCCATTATTAAACCTGTGTTATACACGCCAAGTACTGCACCGGCCGTAGTGGTAACCGTTAATTCAAATTGCGGGTGTACGGGGCTTCCCCCGCAGGCAGTGGGTTTCATAACATTTAGAACCCAGGTGGCAAATTCGTAAGTAGTATTGCCGCATAAATTTGAAACGGCTGCAGTGTACACCACACCGGCGGCATTTTCGGCATTTACGAGCATGTAATTTCCTTCAGGGTTTTTTGTATGATCCCCGGCAAGAAGGTGCCATGTATTACTACCACACCCATATAATAAATGATCTATGGTATATAACCCTGGTTTTGGGCACCCCGCCATATAATTATAAACAGTGGTAGCTTTAGGCAGCGGGGGAAAATAATGATCGCCAAAGGTTTCGTTGAAAACAGGGTCGCCCAAATTACCTGTACAAAGTTGAGCATGCATAAAAGACGGACATATTAAAAGGCTTAATAAGAAAGGAAGAAGAAATTTTAAAGGTCGTGATTGAATTGAGCCAGTCATTCAGGTGTGCAATTGTTGGCTGATAAAGATAATTTTTAAATGGAGTTTTTTGTATTTAATCATAAAATGAGCGTTGTGATATAATTCCTGTTTAAGCTTGTATAAACTTCATTGCATGGCTATACTGTAATTTTAGCATTAATTCTTTTTATTAATACAATGCCCCTCCTCAAACCATCCACCATTCAATTACTACGTTTTCCATTTTCATTTTTCCTGATGCCGGTTTTTTTGTTTGCTCTTAGTTTGGTTCAGCACCCAGACTGGGAAAAAACCATAGGGGCATTTCTGCTCATCCATTTTTTATTATACCCTGCCAGCAATGGATATAACAGTTATATGGACAGGGATACAGGCAGTATCGGAGGCATTGACCATCCACTGCCCCCGGAAAAACAGTTGTATTATATTACGATTATAATGGATGTTGCCGGGCTTTTACTGTCTTTTTGGGTTTCACCATTTTTTGCTGCGGGTTATTTAGTGTATATTCTTTTTTCGCGGCTGTACAGTTACCGTGGCATCAGGCTTAAAAAACATGCCATTGCCGGCTACTTTACAGTGGTAATTAACCAGGGGGCACATAATATTTTTAATGGTTTTTACAGTGGCGGAAGGTAATATCTCCCTTCCATGGATGGGAATGGCAGCGGCTTCTTTGCTAATTGGCGGGTTTTACCCTATTACACAGGTTTACCAGCACAATGCAGACAGGGCTGATGGCGTTATTACCCTTAGCATGCTATTGGGAGTACGGGGAACCTTTATTTTTTGTGCCTTTTTATACCTGCTGGCCTTCGGGCTTATGTATGTATTATTTGCGGCACAGCATAATATCCGGGCTTTTTTTACCATTCAGCTTTTATTTATACCCGTTATTGTATATTTTGCGACGTGGATGGTTCAGATATTCAGAGATGAAACTAAAGCTGATTATAAAAACACCATGAAAATGAATTGGCTCGCCTCAACCTGTACTAATCTCGCTTTTATAACATTATTAATACTCAATCAAATTGGCTGAATTAATTTCTATTGCTACTGCTGTACCTACGCATTGTTTTAGTCAGCGGGATATGGTAACTTTTATGAAAAAGGTTTACCAGCTTGATCCCATTGAAAGAAGAAGGCTAACCTTCATGTACCTGAAAAGCGATATAGATAACCGCTATTCCGTTATTGATGATTACACGCAGCATGAAGACGAATGGGACTTTATTACTCTAGAAAAAGATAATCCCCTACCGGGACTGGATGAAAGAATGCGCATTTTTCAACAAGAAGCTTTACCGCTTTCTTTGCGCTCAATTAATAATTGTATTGAAGGGTATATATATCCCGACGAAATTACTCATTTGATCACTATTAGTTGTACGGGAATGAGTGCGCCAGGGCTCGACCTTCAAATAATGAAGGCAATGGACCTTGCGCCTGACCTTTTTCGTACATCTATTAATTTTATGGGTTGCTATGCAGCCGTACACGGTTTGCGCATGGCAAAGCATATATGCGACAGTACGCCAAATGCTAATGTAATAATAGTAGCCACCGAATTGTGTTCACTTCATTTTCAAAAAGAATATATACCGGATTATGTGGCAAGCAGCCTGCTTTTTGGAGATGGCAGTGCAGCCGCTTTAATTTCTAATACCATAAAAACAGAGAATAGCCTTAATCTTAAAGGTTTCTATTCACAGGTTGTTTTTAAGGGCGACCAGGACATGGCATGGGAACTAAGTTCTAAAGGTTTTTTAATGACGCTTAGCAATTATGTTCCTAACCTGGTAGAAGAAAATATAGCACCCATAAAAAAAGCACTGGAAAAATATGGTGTAAACAGGCATGATATTACGCATTGGTGCCTGCATCCCGGTGGTAAAAAAATTCTAAATGGTATTCAGGAACAAATGGATTTTACGGAAAAGGAAATGGTCTATTCAAGAAATGTGTTATCTAAATATGGCAATATGTCCTCTCCTTCTGTACTGTTTGTTATGAAGGAAATAATGGATAAATTTCTGAAAGGCAATCCTGCTCAAATGTTTGCCGTTGCTATGGTCCGGGGCTTACCATGGAAACATTCTTAGCAAGTAGAGAATGAATCTTAATCATCGTTCATACCAAAAAGAGTTGCTGGACGATGAAAACATTCCCTTTGAGGATATACAAAAAAATATGGACGAGCTTGACGTCATAAATACGTGGCTCGGCGGACATTCCATTACTATTAATGCCATTAAAAAAATTGGGTAATCAATCAATTTCTATATGCGAAATCGGTTGTGGCAATGGCAATAATCTTGCAGCTATATAATCGGTATCATAAAAAAATATCTCGCTTCAATTTACGGGTATTGATCTAAAAAAAGAATGTATTCAGGCTGCAGAAAAAAATTTTCAGTCTTCGACATACAAAATGGATAGTAAGTGATTACAGCAAAGTTAACTTCAACAGCAAACCTGATATAATTTTTTCCAGTTTATTTTGTCATCATTTTACTGATGATGATATTATAAAACAACTTGACTGGATGAAGGAGTAAATTCCACCCTTGGCTTCTTTATCAATGACCTGCACCGCCACCCTTTTGCCTATCATTCCATAAAATATATTACATCCATGTTTGCCAGGTCTTATTTGGTAAAACACGATGCGCCCCTGAGCGTTGCACGCGGGTTTACTAAAAATGAATGGGATGCATTACTTCGATCAGCCGGATTAAAAAATTATACAGTTGAATGGGTTTGGGCTTTCAGGCATTTGATAACTTACAGGCATGACAACATTTGACATCGGGGTTATCGGTGGCGGGTTAGGCGGTCTTTCCCTTTCCATACTTGCTGCTGAGGCTGGCTACAGTGTTGTGTTGTTTGAAAAAGAAACCTATCCTTTTCACAAAGTCTGCGGCGAATATATTGGCATGGAAAGTTACGGCTTTCTTCAGCGGCTCGGAGTGCCATTACAACAAATGAACCTGCCCCTGATCAATGAACTGTTACTCACTGATGTCTGGGGAAAGCCTTACACCTTCCCGCTAAATCCGGGCGGTTTTGGCATCAGCCGTTATACGCTGGACGACACCCTTTACAATATTGCTTTGGCGAAAGGTGTGCAGGTGTTTACCGGTACAAAAATTAACTCAACAATCTTTACAGCAGATCAACATGTAATAACTGTTAACGATCAAACATACAGGGTAAATGTGCTGGTATCCGGAGCAGGAAAGCGCAGTAATTTAGATGTTAAATGGAAAAGAAAATTCATTCAAAAAAAACCTGGAAAATTAAACAATTACCTGGGTGTAAAATACCATGTTAGATTTTCAAACAAGCGCCGGCAAATAGCCCTGCATAATTTTTCAGGTGGTTACTGCGGAATTTCTTCTATCGAAGAAGATAAAAGCTGTTTATGTTATTTAACTACAGCAGCTAACCTTAAAAAAAGTAATAATTCAATAGCAAACATGGAGCAGGAAATTTTGCAACAAAACCCGGCATTAAAGGAGATTTTCAGCAATGCTGAATTTTTATATGAAGAACCCCTGGTTATTTCGCAGGTAAGTTTTAATAATAAAGAACAGGTACTTGATCATATGTTATTGGTGGGGGATGCTGCCGGGCTTATAACACCGCTTTGCGGCAATGGAATGAGTATGGCCATGCACAGCGCAAAAATTGCCTTTACATGTGCCGGCGGGTTATTAAAAGGAAATTACAACAGGCAGCAAATGGAAGCGCAATATCAAAAAGAGTGGCGTAAATATTTTAGTACACGCTTAAGAGTTGGCAGGTGGGTGCAAAGATTTTTTGGTAACAATAAAACAACATCTTTCTTTCTAAAATCAATAAACTCTATACCTTTTGCCGCAGAAAATTTAATTGCATTAACCCACGGAGATTCGTTTTAATGGCCCGTTGCAATCCATAAAAAAAGCAACTTTCGTTGCTTAACCTAATTCTCACAGGAAATAATTTACCATTTATCCACATCCTGGCTGTTATCGTACGAAGCAGGCGGCGTAAAATCACTATTGTTTTGCTGGCTTGCAGGTTCATTTAATTTTTCAGGTTCTGAAGACTCTTCCACGGAAGAAGACCCGTTTAATTCGGCAGTATAATTGCCCTCCCTTTCCTGGGAAGATCCATTGATTGCAAAAGCTTCCTGCGAAGTATTCTGATCGTTTTGTGTGCCATTATAATCAGACGGTGAGGAGCCTTCAGGATATTCGTGGTTGAAAGCATCAAAATCAAAATCAGGCATCAGGTCGGTTTTCACGTAATCCACAGCTTCACTTAGTGCCTTTATAAATTTATTGAAGTCTTCTTTATATAAAAATATTTTATGCCTGTCGTAACCATCATCATTAAATCTCTTGCGGCTTTCGGTAATGGTAAGATAATAATCATTTCCACGGGTTGCTTTTACATCAAAGAAATAAGTTCTTCTCTTACCGGCTCTTATCCTTTTGCTGTAAACGCTTTCCATTCTCTTTTCGTTATTGTCGTACGCCACATTTTTTGGTTTTGGTTTGATAAAAATTTTAGGCAAAGCAAATATAATATTGTTTTTTATTAACCAAAATTTTGTATGAGGTATTATTCCAAACCTTAATTATTCTTTATTGCTGGCTTTTTTACCTGGTGATTATACAGGTCGTAATAAAAGCCTTTGCGTTGCAACAGCTCTTCATGAGTGCCCTGTTCGACTATTTCGCCATCTTCAAGAAAAACTATCCGGTTAAATTGGTAACTGGTAAATATCCGGTGGGTAATAATAATGGTTGTTTTATCTTTTAGCAGGTTATTCAAGGTTTGCAATATTGTATTTTCGGTTTTAGAATCAACCGCGCTTAGGCAATCATCAAACAGCATAATATTGCCTTTTTTAAAAGCGCACGTGCTATGGATATACGTTGCTTTTGTCCCCCACTTAGGGTTACGCCTCGCTCCCCTACCTTGTTTTATAACCTTGTTGCAATTCCATTTATTTCTTCATGAATACTTGCATGTATGGCAGCCTGTTGAATAGCTATCGTCTGCATTTTCTCACCACCAAAATTAATGTTGCCGGCAACAGTATCACTAACAAGAAAAACATCCTGCGGAACATAACTGATACTGTTCTCTAATACTGAAGCGGAATGCTGAATATGGTTTTCCCAATGGATATATCACCGTTTGCCGCATCGTAAAATCGCAATAATAATTGAGCTATGGTAGATTTTCCGCTGACCCGTTTTACCCAGTATCAGAATCTTTTCACCTTCTTTTATTTGCAGGCTGAAAATTTTTAAGCGCATGTATACCGGTATGCGGATATGTAAAATTTACTTTATCAAAAATAATATTGCCTTTAACAAGGCAATTATTGCTTCAGGTAATTTCCTGGATACTCAGGTTCTGTATCTAAAAATTCATTGAATCTTTTTTGCGATGCAGAGGCACGTTGTATCATACTGGCAACCCATCCTATGGAACTTACAGGGAATGTGAGCATATTAATATAGATCACAAACTCAACTATAACACCCACTTTTTGCGGATCGATCAAGGCCATTCTACCCCCAACCAAAATGGTAAGCAGCGTGCTTAAACCGATCATTAATGAGATGCCCGGAAAATATAATGCATCAACCCGAGCAAGCCCGATCGTATTCTTCCTGTACTCTTCACTGTTTTCTTTAAAAAATCCAAGCATGGCTTTTTCCTGAACAAAGGATTTTATAACCCTAATACCCGAATATGCTTCCTGCGCATTAGTGGTAAGGGTTGATAATAAACGCTGCACATTTTCACTTTTTTTATGAATGATGGTATTAACCATGTACATCATAAATGCCAGTAAAGGAAGTGGAGCAACAACAATAAGGGTCAAATACATATCCTTCCTAAGCATGTTTATCAGGCAAAAAGATATTAGGGCCACCAGGTTGGTCAGGTACATGATCGATGGGCCGGCATACATGCGCACACGGCTAACATCTTCTGTTATCCGGTTCATCATATCGCCGGTGCTGTGGGTTTTAAAAAAGCCTGCATCAAGTTGTTGGTAATGGCTGTAAATATCATTCTTCAAATCGTACTCAATGTGCCGGCTCATTACTATTATTGTTTGCCGCATAAAGAACATGAGTAAGCCACGTAATAAGGCCAGCACCAGTATCAATGCACTTGAAAGAAGCACCAGGTTACTGAAGTCCGTTGTTCTCACCCACTGAACAAACAATTCTACAGGCTTCTGGTATTCATGCGTAGTTCCAGCGCGCGGAATACCGGACAGGTATTGTTGCACCTCGCCTACAATAAAGCCTGTTATTTCAGGTGCTAAAACTGCGAAATAGTTTGATAGAATTACGAAAATGATACCTGCAAAAAGGCGAACACGGTATCGCCAGAAATATTTATTGAGTGCAGCAAGGTGTTTCATTAAAGGGCAAAGGTAAATGCAGGCATTTGAATTGACTGCAATACCACGAATATTTGAATATTATGTCAGTGAATGAAGCGCTATCCTGTTGCCCTCACTGTCTATAAAAAAAGCCATATACCCGATTTCGGGAGAAATTTCCGTTTTGGGCATTTGAATGTTACCTCCTGCTGAATGTATTTTATCTATTACGGGCTGCATATCAGGGTTTGCATTCAGGTATATAACCACACCCTCTTTTGAAGGAGTATGGTATTCACTTTTACACAGACATCCACTCGCTTTACCGCTGGTAGGCAATGCCGGGAAAAAGGCCATATGCATGCCCATCATTTCACTCTTTTCCATTTTTATTTCAAAAATTGTCTCGTAAAAATTTTTTGCCCTTTCCATATCGGTAGCAGGGATTTCAAACCAGTTGAGGCTGTTTGTATTTTCATTCATGGCAGTTAGGTTTTATGCATCAAAAAATCATATTACTCTCCCATGAATTTACTTTACAAAAAATAGTTTTTATTACCGCTTATAAAAATTTGCAGATAAAATTATTGAGGCTGTATATTTGCGCCGGAGAGATGGCAGAGCGGTCTAATGCGGCGGTCTTGAAAACCGTTGACTGTCAAAGGTCCGGGGGTTCGAATCCCTCTCTCTCCGCAACCTGGTTCAACCAGGTTTTTTTGTATAACATATATCCTTAACAGCTTAAAAGATAATGGCTATTACCTTGGTCATTTTTAACATAGTCACCTGTGCCTGTTGCAACATAGAAATGGTAAAGTAAGAAGCACCATCCCACCGATTCCATTTTTACTTTATTATTCAGAAGAATTTGATATTAAATCTGAAGCCTACACATGCATCAGCAACAATAATCATTAAAAGAAGTAAATATTTCAGTCAGTGGAAGAGGAAGTTTGAAGGTGAATGCATCAACTCTTGCATCAGGTGCCTACAATTATTCCATGTATGTAGAAAGAAGATTGATTGATACTAAACAAATGGCCGTTATGAAATAAGCGCATTAATCATATAAATTTTAAGTGAAGAAGGAATGGTTGCATACCTTCTCGTTTAACTAATTAAGGTCTCGCGTTTGCGGGCCTTTTTTATTTTATACGTGCCTTAGAATGTTAAAAAGGATAAATCGATTAATTATGATGCAGTTAATTATAAAACATAAATTAAAGCCATAACACTGAAAGGATATTTTAGATTAAATTTTGCCTTTACCTTCAACTAAATACCTCTGTAAAAATTTATGATTAATAAAGATTTTCTGGATGCATTATTCAAAAAGCAACAAGCCAAAGAAGCAGTGCCTTCTAATAAGGTTATTGCGGGTTGGGCAACTTCCATAATTTGTTTACTTTTTCCTGAATTGTCTTTATGCAGCTATCCTTCTGCAGATCGAATTGGTGAAGAATTACTAATGCTGGAAAAGGAATTGGTCTCTATTATGGATGCCACAAAAGCGTGTGAGGATTGCGATCATACGTTTATAAGCAAGACTTTCTTTGCAGGGTTACCCGATATCCAGAGAAAATTAAACACAGATATTGAAGCTATTCACCAGGGAGACCCTGCTGCACATTCTACTTTTGAAGTAATTCGCGCCTATCCCGGCTTTAGCGCATTGTGTTTTTATAGAATTGCTAATGCGCTTCACCAGCTAAACGTTCCTTTAATTCCAAGAATATTATCAGAGCATGCACATTCAACAACGGGCATTGATATTCATCCTGCGGCAACGATTGGTGAATATTTTATGATTGATCATGGCACAGGAATCGTTATCGGTGAAACAGCAGTGGTGGGTAATCACGTAAAAATGTACCAGGGTGTAACACTTGGCGCATTAAGCGTTGATAGAAATATGCGGTTTATGAAAAGACATCCTAACATTGGCGATAACGTAGTCATTTATTCTAATGCGACTATTTTAGGTGGTGAAACTATAATAGGAGAAAATTCCGTAATTGGTGGTAACGTTTGGTTAACCCATTCGGTTCCCCCGGGTTCACTTGTTTTTCACGACCCAGAGGTTACCATTGTTGAAGGCAAGTTTAATATGTAAAACAAAAGCATGGCAAGTATATTAGATACGATAGGCAATACACCACTGGTAGAGATTCAGCGATTAAACCCTAACCCGGAAGTCAGGATTTATGCAAAACTGGAAGGAAATAATCCCGGTGGAAGCGTAAAAGACCGCCCTGCTTTAAATATGATTCGTAGCGCTATAGAACGGGGAGATATTAAAAAGGGAACAAAACTTATTGAAGCTACCAGTGGCAATACGGGTATTGCCATGGCTTTGATCGCTAATTTATATGGACTGGAGATTGAATTAATATTACCTGCCAGTTCTACGCGTGAAAGGGTTTTAACCATGGAAGCCTTTGGTGCAAAAGTTATTTTAATGGACAGTATGGAAGTGTCCCGCGATTACGCGATTGAAAAAGGTGCCGGCAAGGATTATTTTTTATTAAACCAATTTGCAAACCCCGATAATTATAAGGCGCATTATAAAACCACCGGCCCGGAAATATGGCGTGATACAAAAACTGAGTTAACTCATTTTGTTAGTTCAATGGGTACCACCGGAACAATTATGGGTACATCCATGTACCTGAAAGAACACAATAAGCAAATACAGATCATTGGCTGCCAGCCAACAGAAGAGGCTTCTATACCGGGCATCCGGCGGTGGGCGCCTGCGTATCTTCCTAAAATTTATGATGCATCGAGGGTTGACAGGATATTAGACATTACACAACAGGAAGCTGAAGAAACTACTCGTTTACTGGCAAGAGAAGAAGGCATTTTTGCAGGTACAAGCAGCGGAGGTGCTGCATCCGCTGCATTTCGTCTGGCCAAAGAATTAAACTCCGGAGTTATTGTTTTCATTGCCTGTGATCGTGGTGACAGGTACCTAAGTTCTAACCTGTTTGGCGGTTAAAAATTAATACACATGAAACAACATTATAAAGCAATTATTATTGGCTCAGGTCAGGGCGGAACTCCGCTAGCAAAAAAACTTGCCGGTCAGGGTTGGCAAACAGCGCTTATCGAAAAACAATTTGTTGGAGGCACATGTGTTAATACCGGTTGTACCCCTACAAAAGCAATGATTGCCTCTGCTCATATGTCTTACAAAATTTCCCGTGCCAAAGAATTTGGGGTAATAACAAATGGTTTAAAAATAGATATACAACAGGTATTAGACAGAAAAAACAAAATAGTTGAATCTTTCAGAAGCAGCTCCCGTAAAGGATTGGAAGAAACCGAAAACCTCGATCTGATTTATGGTGAAGCAAGCTTCATTAATAATAAAAAGTTAACCATCAAATTAAATAGTAATGAAGGATCGAAGGAAGTGACAGGGGATTTCATTTTTATTGACACAGGAACACGCCCAAACATTCCTGGAATTGAAGGTTTAAAAGAAGCTGGTTATTTTACTTCTACAACTTTAATTGAATGTAATGCTGTGCCTGAACATCTGCTAATAATCGGTGGTGGTTATATTGGTTTAGAGTTCGGGCAAATGTACCGGCGGTTCGGTAGCCAGGTCACCATTTTAGAGCATGGTGATCGTTTTCTTTCACGGGAAGATGAAGACATTGCAGCAGAAATAAAAAAAATATTAGAAGCTGAGGAAATTAAAATTTATACCGGTTGTCAATTAAAAAAAGTAAAAGGCAAAGCTGGAAACCTGGATGCAGTAATTACTTTGCAGAATGAAGAAAAAAATATTTCATGTACCCACATTCTGGTGTCTGCAGGCAGAACCCCCAATACCGATAACTTAAATTTATCTGCGACCAATGTTGAAACGGATAGTAAAGGTTATATAATGGTAAACGAAAAGCTGGAAACATCCGCCAGTGGCATTTACGCGATCGGTGATGTTAAGGGCGGACCTGAATTCACCCATATTTCTTATAATGATTACGTAATCTTATATCATAATCTTCTTAACAACGAAAACAGGAATATAAACGGCAGGCCTATACCCTATTGTATGTTCACTGATCCGCAATTAGGCAGGGTTGGAATAACCGAACAGGAGGCAAAAGAAAAAGCACTTAATTTTAAGGTAGTAAAACTGCCAATGGAAAACGTTGCACGGGCAATTGAAACCGGTGATACAAGAGGCATGATGAAAGCCATTGTGAACGCTGATGATGATACCATATTAGGCGTTGCTATATTAGGGCAGGAAGGCGGCGAAACAATGTCGCTACTTCAAATTGCGATGATGGGAAAAATTACTGCAACTCAATTAAAAGAAATGATCATAGCACATCCATTATATGCAGAATCAGTTAACAACCTGTTTATGAAACTGGATAATTAAATGATCGAAGTTCGTAACCTTACCAAAACATATAAGCACCATACTGTTGTTGATGATGTTTCTTTTACAGTAAAGCATGGTCAAACCCTTGTACTGCTTGGCACAAGCGGGTCGGGTAAGACCACCACGCTGCGCATGATAAACCGGCTGGTTGAACCAGACGGTGGCACCATTTTAATTAACGGGAAAAATATTTTTAATCAATCGCCTGAACTATTGCGAAGAAGCATGGGATATGTTTTGCAGGGATATGGTTTATTTCCTCATTACACCGTTGCAGAAAATATAGCCATAGTTCCAAAACTTCTTAATTGGAAAAATGAAAAAATCAACGACCGTGTAGATGAATTGCTGCACAAACTGCAATTAGACCCTGCACAGTACCGCGATAAACTTCCTGCCAATTTAAGCGGTGGCCAAATGCAGCGAGTAGGGCTTGCACGAGCGCTTGCTGCTGATCCGCCAATTTTATTGATGGATGAACCATTTGGTGCATTAGACCCTTTAACCAGAACATCAGTAAGAAAAGAATTTAAAGACCTTGATGAGTTGAACCAAAAAACCATAATACTTGTTACTCATGATGTGCAGGAAGCATTTGACCTGGGTGATGAAATAGGCTTAATGGATAATGGCAAACTATTACAATCAGGACCATCCATACAATTGTTATTCAAACCTAAAAACAAATTTGTGCAGCAATTTTTTAAACACCAGCAGGTACAATTGGAATGGCAAACCATTTCTTTAAAAAACATTTGGGAAAATTTAAAAGAGAGCAATGAACCTGCCGGCCCTATAAGCAGTGCTAGTTCGGTCTGGCAAACAATTGAAGCCCTATCAGATAATTATTCAACGGTTATTGCATTTGATAAAGCAACAAAAACCACGCGGCAGGTAACCTTCGCAGATCTACAGACCGCCCTTAAACATTTTAAGCAACAAAGCTTACATGAATGATCAGCAAACTTTATGGAATTTTATTTTGCAGCAATCAGATAAATTACTGCAGCAAACCCTTACGCATATTGGGCTCACCCTCCTTTCATTATTTATAGCAATTTCTATAGGATTGCCCCTGGGTATTTTAATTGCACGTAAAAGAAAATTATCGGCACCTGTTTTGGGTTTTGCCGGTGTGTTACAAACAATTCCTTCCATTGCTTTATTGGGGTTTTTAATTCCCTTATTAGGCATTGGTGCAACGCCGGCAATTGCTGCATTATTTCTTTACGCTTTACTTCCTATAATACGAAATACTTATACAGGTATAACGGGTGTAAATACCTCGGTTGTTGATGCCGCCAAAGGAATGGGGATGACACCTTCGCAGGTTTTATTAAAAGTGCAGCTTCCATTGGCCATGCCGGTTATTCTTGCCGGCATAAGAACAGCCACCGTAATTAATGTAGGTGTGGCCACCTTAGCGGCTTATATTGCTGCAGGTGGTTTAGGTGAGTTTATTTTTGGTGGCATTGCCCTGAACAATACAAACATGATATTGGCGGGTGCAATACCTGCTGCCTTACTGGCCATTTTATTCGATTACCTGTTGTCATTACTGCAAAAATTACATTTCAGAAAATTGACAAAGAATCTAATTTTATTCCCTGTTTTATTGTTGGCCCTCTCATCTTTTTATTTTCTTCCTGCAACCGGCAAAGGTTTACTTGCAGGCTTTACGCCTGAATTTATGGGGAGAAATGATGGATACCTTGGATTAAAAAATGTATATGATTTAAACATCAGGAATGTAGTTATAAGTGATGCGGTGATGTATAAGGCTGCGTATGAAAAGAAACTTGATGTGATAAGCGGGTATAGCACCGACGGCAGACTGAAGGCATTTGATCTGGTAACCCTGCAGGATGATAAAAATATTTTTCCGCCATATTATGCAGCGCCTGTAGTAAGGGAAGAGGTATTAAAGAACCACCCGGAAATTCAGCCGGTTTTTAACATGCTATCGGGATTGATTAATGACAGCATAATGACTGAATTAAATTACCGGGTAGATTATCTGAAACAATTGCCAGAGAAAGTTGCAAAGGATTTTTTGGTAGATAAGAGATTATATAAACCAAAGCAACAACATAATACCGGAACGATTCGCCTGGGATCTAAAATTTTTGGTGAGCAATATATTCTTATTAACATGTACCGGATGCTGATTGAAGGATATACTAATTTAAAAGTGGATGCAAAAACAGGATTGGGAGGAACAAAAATTTGCTTTGATGCACTTGTTAATAATGAGATTGATATGTATCCGGAATATACAGGAACGGGATTGTTGGTAATACTTTCCCCAACAAAAAACGAATTAAGAACCGTAATGGGCAACAGAGAAATGACGTATAATTTCGTAAAAGATAATTTTTACAAAAAATTTAATTTGGTTTGGTTAAAACCAGTGGGGTTTAACAATGCTTATGCCTTAATGATGAGAAAACAACAGGCAGAAGAATTAAATATTCATTCTATTTCGGACCTTGCCGTTTACGTACATAAACAGTAACATTACTGGCACGCATTTTTTAATAATATGATCATGCAAACTATATCAGAAAATAATATTAACACAAGTGGGTCAATCACAAATGAAACTTTATTATACCAGTCCGGAGAAAACGGTGGATTGCAAAATTTCCAGGCTAAATATGCATCCATTCGAAAGCACTCCGAAGATATTTGCAGTCCCCTTAAGACAGAAGATTATGTTGTGCAACCTGTAGTGGATGTTAGCCCACCCAAATGGCACCTCGGTCACACCACATGGTTTTTTGAAACCTTTATTTTAAAACCTCATTGCGAAAATTACAAGGAATTCGATGCCAACTTCAATTATGTTTTTAACAGCTATTATGAAAGTGTTGGGTGCCCGCGTGGTACGAACAGATCGCGGAAATCTTAGCAGGCCTTCGGTAGAAGAAGTATACAATTACCGCAGTCACGTAGATGAAGCAATGCATGAATTTTTAAGCAAAGAAATAACTGCAGAAGTAAGAGAATTATTAATACTTGGATTTAACCACGAACAGCAACACCAGGAATTATTATTGACTGATATCAAATTCATATTAGGTCATAACCCCTTGTTACCTGTATATAGTAATTCAGGAATTGAAATGGTTCAGCCACATAGCAATAAACAATGGATAAATATAGAAGAGGGCATATACGAAATTGGCTATGCCGGCAACGACTTTTGTTTTGATAATGAATTAAACAGGCATAAGGTGTATTTGCAGTCTTATAAAATTCAAAATGCTTTGGTTTCGAACCAGGATTACCTGGATTTTATAAATGATGGCGGTTACCAAAATTTTAAATATTGGCATTCAGAAGGCTGGCAGTGGGTAAACTCTTCTAATGCAAAAGCACCATTATACTGGCATTTAATCGATAATAAATGGCATACATACACATTACAGGGTTTGCAACCGGTAGACCTGCAGCAGCCGGTTACACACATAAATTATTTTGAAGCAACAGCATTCGCTGCCTATAAAAAAATGCGCCTGCCAACAGAGGCAGAATGGGAAGTGGCAGCACCCAATTTTGATTGGGGTCACCGGTGGGAATGGACGGAAAGTGCATACCTCCCCTACCCTGGTTTTTCAAAAGCAGAAGGTGCAATTGGTGAGTATAACGGAAAATTTATGGTTAACCAGATGGTATTAAGAGGCGCATCGGTTGCAACACCAAAAAACCATAGCAGGGTAACTTATCGTAATTTTTTTCAAACACATTTACAATGGCAATTTACAGGAATCAGGCTGGCGAAATAGACACATCTGTTACTGATCAATTTTATTCAGATGTAATTAAAGGTTTGTCATCAAACCCTAAATATTTCAGCTCAAAATATTTTTATGATGCAGAGGGCGATAAACTTTTCCAGGAAATTATGCGCATGCCCGAGTATTATCTTACAAGAAGTGAACAGGAAATTTTTCTATTACAAACCCAGGAACTCGCAGATCCCATTTTAGAAAGATTTGATGAATTCGACATTTTGGAATTAGGTGCCGGCGATGCAACAAAATCCACACATTTACTTAAATATCTTAGAAATGAAGGCAAAAATTTTACATATTATCCAA
This sequence comes from uncultured Bacteroidota bacterium, assembly GCA_963806425.1. GTDB lineage: Bacteria > Bacteroidota > Bacteroidia > Chitinophagales > Chitinophagaceae > JBBRBB01. The sequence continues at coordinate 62,290 of CAWDYB010000009.1, forward strand.
TTGATATTTCAGAGAATGTAATAAAGTTGCTCGGAAGACGAAATGCCCAAACGCATACCTGGTTTGGATGTAGAAGGTTTGAATGGCGATTATTTTGAAATGATCAAAGAAAGTTACCAGGTATCTGAACGACCTAAAGTGGTTTTATTCCTGGGTTCTAATATTGGTAATTTCACCACCGAAGATGCAATGCGTTTTATGCAGGCTCTAAACAATGAATTAAGAACGGGAGATATGGTGTTGGTAGGCTTTGATTTGAAGAAAAATCCGAAAGATATTTTAGCCGCATATAACGACCGGGTGGGTATTACAAAAGCGTTCAATTTAAATTTGCTTAAACGTATAAACAACGAGCTGGATGCAAATTTTAATATCGAAAAATTCGATCATTTTCCTACATACGACCCCATCACCGGTTCATGCAAAAGTTACCTTATAAGCCTTGAAGAACAACAGGTGAAAATTGCAGAAAAAAGTTTCTCATTAGATCGAAACGAAGCAATCTGGACAGAGCTTTCCCAAAAATATGCAGAACGCGAAGTTAGAGGTATGGCAACCATTACAGGTTTTAAAACCATTGACCATTTTTACGATTGCAAACACTGGTTTATAGATGCGCTTTGGGAAAAGCGATAGACGGGAAAATTAAGAATTAGTTTAGCATTCTGAGGCAATGTATACCGGAGCCCATTAATTTTTAAGGGAATAGTAATTCTTTCTTCCACCAATTGCTTTAAGCTTTTACCCGTTGCGCGTTCTAAAACAAAACCTAAAACAGTTGTATTTGTTCCATAAAAATATTTGTTACCCGGTTGATGAACGAGCGGAAGTCTGGCAAGCCGGTTTATAAATTCCTGGCTATTTTCTGATGTGGCAAGATCCTGTGCCGAAGTCAAAGAATCAAGGCATGGAATACTGGTTATTGCATAATAAAAACCCGCTTCGTGATTTAATAATTGAAGAACTGTAATTACAGAATCCATCGGAACAGTTTTAATAGGGCATGCACCCTTTTTATCCTTCCAGTCTATATCGCTTAATGGGCGCCCATTATCTAAAACCGCTACCTGCAGTTTATTAAATTCAGGAATATATTTAGTTACAGGATCATTTAATCGTATTGTTCCATCCTCCACCAGGTCTAATGCGAGTGATATTGTAACAATTTTGCTCATAGACCATATTCTAAACCAGGAATTACCATCAATAGATTGATTTGGAACAAGCGCTTTATTTACTGCGCTGTGCTCGTATAATACCTTCCCATCCATGTCTTCTATGCGTGCATATATTAGAGGAAAATACCCACCATCCACATACCGGTTTAAAACAGCATTTAGCGAATCGGCATTTTGAATTGAAAATTGCGCCTGTTTGGCAGAATGGCACGCACACAGCGAGAATATCGATATAATGATGAGAGGCAGTGCAGCTAATGTTTTATTCATTTTATTGAAATTGTATAAAGTTTAAAATATTAAAACCTCGGAAAACTTTTATAAATTACCCAGTCGTAATCTGCAAATTCATTTGTGGGTTTACCATTACCAGAAGCATATAATCCTATATTAGTTCCAATATATCCCGTGCAAATAACCAGGTTGCGCTGTTTCAGCAAAGCGTATAAAATTTGCTCCGCCATCTATAGAATACAGGTATTGATAGGTATCTTCTTTTGAAATAAGCTTAAAAATAATCTCGCCATTGTAAGTAGAAATGTTTTCGCTTTTGATTAATTGGGGTGATTTATTTTTCTCCCTCGCCAAAAGATTTAAATGGTTGTTTCCTCCGATTTTCCTGATTGTAAAATTGATATAATTATCATCTCCCTGAAAAATACTTATACCTGCTTCAGCCTGCTCATTTTGTGGAGTAAAATTCATTTTTGAACAGTATTCAAATTCACTTTCCTTCTGGCGAATGCCCAATAAACTATATTGGTCACGCAGGTTAAAAGTATCTGGCTTTAGGAAAAGCCGAAGAAATCCTTTCTTTTCCGTTAATGAATATGTGGAGGGCCTGGGTACACGACGAAAATTCCATTCAATATCAAGCTTAACCGCATCAAAATTATCTACATAAGCATCATTTATAAATTGGGTATGGCCTGCAAATGGAAGCGGATTATATTTTTCTACTTTGCCCGTTTCAGGCGCAACCACTGGCCACATGTATTCAATAGGTTCCCATATCCCTTTGCGCACTTCTTCCCATCGGGCCACAGCCGGCTCCCATATTACAGGCATTAAAAAGGTTTCTCTGCCCATGTTCGAGGTTCCATTTTGATGATTTCGAATACCTAATGCAACCATATACCATCTGCCATCTTCCAATGATACTAAATCAGCATGCCCCGTACTATTAACCCAGTTTTTCTTAGATAAATTTCTTGTAGTAAGGATGGGATTTCTCGGATTAGATTCAAATGGTCCCGTGATTGAATCGCTTGCCGCTATCATAACTGCATGGTTATAGCTTGTACCACCTTCAGCAACCATTAAATAATATTTACCGAAATTTTTGTACATGTGCGGACCCTCTACACAACATCCGCCACATGCGCCCCGCCATACGGCTGTTCTTTTACCTACTAATTTCCAGCTTTGCAGATCGAGTTGTTGAACCCATATTTCTCCTATACCATTATCATTTAATTGTGCGGTATCCTGCGTGCCTAGGTAATAAACTTTACCATCATCATCAAAAAATATATCAGGGTCAATGCCAGGAGCACCCTTTATTTCATGAGGTAAAGACCAGGGACCTGCAGGATCGTTTGCTGTAATAATAAAATTGACCATTTGCACAGGCTTACGATTGTCTTTCGGACTATAAACATTGGTAACTATGATATAAAATGTACCATTATTATACCGAATTGTGGGAGCATGTATACCACCATTTTGCTGAACATCTGATAGATTTACCAGACCATTACATTGCTCTTCACGGTGCAACCCATAACCAATAAGTTTCCAGTTAACAAGGTCTTTACTATGATGAATAGGTAACCCGGGAAAATATTCAAAAGATGAGTTTACGATGTAATAATCACCTCCGACCCTGCAAATGGATGGGTCAGGATAGCCACCTGGAAGAATAGGATTAATAAATGAATTTACCTGTGCTTGTACAAAAAAGGGCAAACAATAAATTAACCATAACAGCAATTTCTTCATAATTAATAATTAATGAACACAATAAACACCCTACCTGTTAAAGGATGTTATTTGAATGACATTACAATAAGTTTCTTTCCTTCAATTCTGAATTTAAAACCGGCCTCTTCGAGAATTTTTAATAATTCAGATATATTTTCATTTCTGGTAACAATGCCTGAGAATGTTTCTTTGCTCATGCTACCTTCATAAACAATATCCACATCATACCATTCACCTATTTGCCGCATAATAGTTTGCAAATCCGAACTATTGAAATGGAACATTCCATTTTTCCATGCCATCACTTCATCCACATTTGCACTATTAAAAACTTTTATAGTATTTAAAACCTGCGCCTGCTGCCCCGGAGATAAAATTATTTTATTACCGCCTGAAATAATTTCTACAGAACCTTCTACAAGCGTGGTTTTTACTACCTGATCATTTTCGTAAGCGGTTACATTAAAATGTGTTCCCAAAACTTTAGTCTGCATGTTCCTTGCTTGTACAAGAAAAGGCCTTTTACTTTTGGCAACTTCAAAATATGCTTCTCCTGTGATAAATACATTACGTTCGTTTTCTAAAAAAGCCACAGGGTAGGTAATAGAAGAGCCTGCATTTAGCCACACTTTTGTTCCATCATTTAATGTTATTGTTACAACTGTGCTGCCCCGCGGATTTGTAAGCGTGTTAAACAGAATTATATTACCATTATTTTTAAAAACCGGGTTATAAACTATTTGCCCATCTGCTGTTTTAAAAATATCAACATTATTCTGCGTTGCTATGGTACCATTGGCAACACTATTCACCCCAATAGTTTTGCCATCCGCTAGCGTTACAAATGCCTTTGTATACACCGGTGCCTCCAAATTTGGTGTAACATTCTCTGCAAAATCGTTAACATGGTTTTTATTAATTAATAGTAAATAGGTAAGAGTTAAAATAATGGATACTACAGAAGCTGCAACAACCAGCCATTTTATATTTGATACAGATCTAACCCGGGCTTTGGGTAACGATTTATCTGCATCCAGTATATTCTTTAGTAAGGGAATAAATCTCGCTTCGTCAAAGCCTTCATCTTCTTGTACATTATCAAATGCTTCCTGCAATGCTGCGATCACTTCTTCTTTTTGCTGATCATTATTCAGCAAGTTTTCTAACTGTTTCCAGTCTGTTTCAGTAAAGTTTTTATCCCTGTATTTTTCTAATAAATGTTGAATTGCTTTCGCCATTTTTTATTAAATAGTGATTTTTTTTCCTTAATGCGTAAACCACCCACAATTATATAACTGCACATTTGCCAAAATGTATCCGACAGATGAAGAAGATTATTTTTTTGATGGCATTTTTCATTTACCATTATTCGCTATTAGCCAGGCAGGCTAACCAGGACACTCCTAACCAATCTTTATTAAACGATGTAAAGGTTACAGGCATCAGAACCGTAAGAGGTACAGGTCATTTGCCTGAATATAGAAATGGAATTATTTACGCCGGTAAAAAAAATGAAGTAATTATAGTAGACAGTTTAGATGCGAATAAAGCCATCAATAACACGCGGCAGATTTTAGGTCGCATACCCGGTTTAACTATTGTTGAAACTGAAACCGGTGGTTTTACTGCTAATGGCATTGCCACCCGTGGATTAAATCCTTCCCAAAGCATTGAAATGAATACCCGGCAGAACGGGTACAATATAAGTGCTGATGTTTTTGGATATAACGAAGCATATTATCTGCCACCTATGGAAGCAGTTAGCAGAATTGAGATTGTTCGCGGTGCAGCCTCCCTTCAATACGGATCACATTTCGGAGGGCTTGTAAATTATGTATTGAATGATGCACCACGAAACAAACCCTTTGAATTTTACACTTCTCAAACAGGCGGAAGTTTTGGTTTGTTCAACACTTTTAATTCCGTTGCTGGCAGCATAAAGAAATGGAATTACTATTCTTTTATTCAATACCGCACATTAGATGGATGGCGTCCAAACAGTAAACAGTGGCAACTTTCCGGGTTTGGAAAAATTGAATATGCCGATACAGGAAAAATAAAAGCAGGTGTTGAATATTCCCTCTTAAGAAACAGTATTCAAATGCCCGGCGGCTTAACTGACAGCATATTTAATACAAATTCACGTGCATCTTTCCGCAGCAGAAACTTCATTAAAACCCCGTGGAATATTATTACGGCGTATGCCGATCTTTACTTATCAGATAATACTTCCCTATCCCTTAAATCAACATTATTATCGGGAAACAGGGCTTTGGTATGGCGCAATGAAGATGGCGGTGCCGGTGCTTTAGATGAAATAGATCCGGAAACCAACAAATATGTTCCGCGGGAAGTTGAGAATGAGAATATGCACAACACAACTACCGAGTTAAGGGTATTGCACAATTATTTTCTTGGAAAGCAAAATCATACAATTGCTTCAGGGTTAAGGTTTGCATATGCCTGGTTTAAAAGGCAGGGCGGTGGCGAAGGCACAACAGGCACCGATTTCGATCTTTCTGTTAAAGGTGATTTTGCTAAAGATTATGATTATACCACAACAAACATCGCTCCCTTCATTGAAAATATTTTTCGACTGAATAACCGCATTACCATTACCCCGGGTTTTCGATTGGAATATTTAAAAAGTACTGCAAAAGGGAGAAAGTTTGATGATGGTGATGTAATCCTTACAGATCAAAACAGATCCCGTTATATACCCTTATTTGGTTTAGGTACAGAAGTTAAAAGTTCCGCATCCACAAACCTTTATGCGAACATCAGCCAGGCATACAGGCCTATGGATTATTCACAGCTTACAGGCTTTGGTGTTACCTCCGTTATCGATCCTGATATGAAGGATGCAAAAGGGTTTAACGCAGACCTTGGTTTTCGCGGAACCGTAAAAAACTACCTGAATTTCGACATAGGTTTATTTTATCTTGATTACCAAAACCGAATAGGAACTGTGCTTAAAAATGCAGGATCAGAGAATGAATTTACGCTTCGCACAAATGTTGCAAACAGTGTTCACAAAGGGTTGGAAAGCTATATAGAATTTAATTTATTAAAATACTTAAACCCTGCATCTTCACGTGGATTGAGTGTATTTAATTCACTTGCCTTTATTGATGCAAAATATACAACTGGTGAATTTAAAGGCAACCGGGTTGAAGGCGCAGCAAACTATGTAAATCGTTTGGGCATCTCTTATCATGATAAAAAATTCTCCGCCACTTTACAAATGAACAATACCGGTGATGCTTTTGGAGATGCAACCAATGCCCGCTTAAGCGACGAACCTGCTGCTGGTTATATTCCCGCATATACAGTTTTTGATGCGAGCGCAACCTACCGCATTGGTAAATTTTCATTGAAGGCAGGAAGCAATAATGTTACTGATACCAGGTATTTTACGTACCGCACAGATGAATATCCGGGTCCGGGAATAATCCCTTCTATCGGAAGAAGTTTCTATGCGGGTATTGCTGCTAAATTCTAGGTATTATTTTTAAATCATGTATAGCAAGTGAATTATGATTAATTTATTGTTATGAATGAAGAAGCTGAAAATATTATACCGGTAAAAAAGACAGGTGCACATAATCATACCCATGATCACGGTACAAAAAACATTTCAACTGCTTTTTTTTTAAATACAGGTTTTGCAATAATAGAAGTGATCGGCGGATTGCTTACCAATAGTGTTGCTATTCTTTCTGATGCTTTGCACGATTTTGGGGACAGCCTTTCCCTGGGCGTATCATGGTACTTTCAAAAGAAAAGTAAAAAGGGAAAAACATCTGATTATACATATGGCTATCAAAGATTTTCTTTAGTTGGGGCCTTTTTAAATTCAACGGTATTAATAATCGGCAGCATATTTATTATAAAGGAAGCCATAGCAAGAATTATTGAACCACAGCAGGCAAATGCGCAGGGAATGATTGTACTTGCCATACTGGGCATTGCAGTAAACGGGTTTGCCATGCTTCGTTTAAAAAAGGGAGAAAGTATTAATGAGAAAGTTGTTTCGCTGCACTTTTTAGAAGATGTATTAGGCTGGGTCGCCGTACTTATCGGTGCTATTATTATGTTGTTTGCTGATGTACCGGTTATTGATCCTATTTTGTCTCTATTGATCGCATTATTCGTTCTGTTTAACGTGTACAGGAATATTAAGCCCGCCATTAAAATTATTTTACAGGGGGTGCCCGGCAACATTTCAGAAAAGCTTGTAATTGATTTTTTACAAAACGAAACTGAAGTGAAGAATGTGCATGATCTCAGATTATGGTCTTTAGATGGTAACCATCACGTAGTAAGTTTTCATTTAGCAGTTACAAAAAATATGGATCTTAAAGAAGCTGAGATTTTTAAAGACAAAATTAAAGACCGGCTGAAAGATTTAAATATAGTGTATGCCACCATTGAGGTGGAGTATGAACCCGCACATTAACTATTACACTAAAATTTAAATGAAACACTTCCGCCAAATGTGCGTGGGTTGCCATTATGTACAACACCAAAATCGTACGCATAATCTACAAATCTTTTATCTGTAATGTTACGCATCCAAAACGTGCATTCAACTTTATGGGTTGAAAATCCTGCTTTCATATGTAAAAGATTATATGGAGACTGGCGAATATTATTTGCCTGGTCAAAATAATGTTCACCCAGGTACATCCATTCTCCGCGCAAAAAGATGGCAGTTGCATTATTATCAGATATGCTGTAAGTTGTATTGGACGGCCATCGACGAGGTAACATCAGGTGTAAAGATCTGCCTGTTGCCACTTACATCAATTTCGGTTCCATAAACCGAAAGTTTTAAATTTGTGTATGTCGCATCAGTATATCCCACATTGTATTGCAGGGTAAAATCTTTTAAAATAAGGGCACTTAATTCGCCTTCAAACCCTTTACTCGCAAGGCTTCCACCATTTCTCGTAACAGTAATTGCCTCGGGTAAAATAAGGGTTGGGACTTGTATATTATTAACCCTGATATAAAAAACCGATGCATTAAATCGTACCCTGTTTTTAAAAAATGTATTCTTAAATCCAATTTCATAATTATTACTGTACTCCGGGTTAAAAGGAAAGAGCGCAGGTTGTGAAGGATCTGAACCAATAGGTGTTAATCCACCTGTTCTATAACCGCGGCTATAATTAAAGTAAAGGTTTGAATGATGGTTAAGAACATACTGCAAACCTGCTTTTGGTGATATGGCACTATACGTTGCTTTTCCAGATGTATCGGGTTGTACAGGAAAAGAAAAAGAAATATCATCCCGCGAATATTCACTGTTTACCTGTAATGCAGATCTCTGGTAGTCGTACCTCATTCCCGCTATTAAATGAAAGCGTTCTGTAACCGGAAGGTCTATTTGCCCAAAAAAAGCAATTCCCTTATTCTTAGCTTCAGATGTATTTATAATTCTGAATAAACTATCGGGAGATCCAATAAGTGCAGCATCCTTTCCAAAAACGGTTGCCTGCTTAACAGGACTTTTCTGGTAAAATACATAGGTTCCTGCAACCCATTGCACAGATTTACTTCCTGCATTTGCCGGAGATGCAATGCGAATCTCTTCGGTAAAAGCTTTTACTTTATTCCATTCCTTACCATAATTATTAAAAACACTTACTGCATCTGCAGCACTAAAATCACCATCCAGGTTATTATCATAATACCGGTAATTATGCTGATAACCTGTTTCTGAAGTTAATATATACGTAGGCTTAACATATTTTATTGCAAGGGATGCATTAACAATATTGTCATGCATTTGAGCAGTTGAATTTTGTGAAAGGTGAAATGAGTATGGGTCCTCACCATACAAGGATTGCAGCGGGAAGGCACCATCATTTTTATTCTGCTGATGTTTTACATTAAAGGTGATTGAAAGTGGTTCGACTGGCAGGTATTGCAGGTAATAATTTCCTGCTAACGATTGCTGTTTATCAAAAAAAGAATCATCAAACTCATTTTTATAATAACCATTAAATCTTTTATAAAGTAATGCGGCACCCAACAGCAATTTTTTACTTATTGGTGTTTTTATGCCCGCCCTGTACCGCTGAAGGCCGTAGTTGCCCACACCTGCTTCTACAAAACCTGAGGTGGTAAATGTTGGTTTTTTGGTAATGATATTAATTACCCCGCCCATTGCATTCCTCCCATATAAGGTGCCTTGCGGTCCGCGTAATATCTCTACCCTTTCAACATCATTTAAATCTCCTATATACATATCAAGATTAAACTGGTTAACACCATCAACATAAGTTGCAACAGCCTGGTCGTACGAAGTAGAAGTAATGCCCCGGAGGGATGTTACGTTTCTTCCATCACCGGGATCGGAAGAAAATAATGTGGGAACAATGGCGGTAAGATCGCTTGTGTTCCATATTCTGTAATTATTAAGTTCCCGCTCATTTAAAGCTGAAACTGATAGTGGAACCTGCTGCAACGCAACAGCTCTTTTATCTGCCGTTACAACTACATCTTCCAGAATGTTTGAAGCGTACAGAAGTGTAATAACAGCGCCTGTTTGTGGAATTTGAACATGCTGTATAACATCAGCGTAATTTATTGCTTTAATACCAAGATCATATTCACCTGCCGGTAAGGATGTAATATTAAAATTTCCATTTGCGGTAGTAGTGACAATAATATTGGTATTCAGCACTTCAATTAAAGCGCCTTCAATTCCCTCATTTCTAATATTATTGATTTTTCCCGTAAATGTTGCCTGCCCGGTAACCGACTGCATAATAATCATCCATGCTATGAATGCCGCTCCCTTCCTCATGTTTACTTAATTATTGATTGCGGTAAAGTTGCAGCAAATAAAAATGTAGCAAGAAAAAAAGGGGAAGTAAAATTATTATACAAAAAAATCCCGCACATAGCTGTGCAGGATTATTTTAATAAATCATCAACTTATTTAAACTTTCCCTTTAAATACCAGCCCACAAAACTTCCCCATATAACCATATTAAAAACAATAGGCATTATGATGCCCATGGGTTGAAAGTCGTTGAACAGGGGTTTGTGCAAAAATGCATTCACCACGATCCATAACCACAACGTTGGCAAAATGCCAAATAAAAAGCCTTTTAATATGTTGGGGTTTTTTATTAGCAATGCGAATGCAATGCCCCAAAACCCGCCACTGATAATAAATATCAGTGCCGAAATTAATTGTTCTGCCTGGTGGTTTTCACCAAAAGCGCCACGGTACATTAAAACAAAACCTGGTTCGCCCAAACCTATACCGCGCAGTATATACATAATGATCACCAAAATAATGGCACCTATGCTGCCTGCTATAAAACCCTGTCTAATGTGCCTGTTCATAATAAAGATTTTCTATTACTAATGTAAATATTATTACAATAAGTAAAAAATAATGCCCGGCTGTTTACCGGGCATTATTGCTTATATAAAATGATAAAAAATTAATTACAAATACCTTCTGTAGTACACACCCCTGACTGTGCCTGAAGTATCACCGGTTTTTCTTCTTCATATACTTTATCTAACACTTCAGCAAAAACGGCGGGAGGCTGTGCACCGGATACAGCATACTTATTATTAAAAACAAAAAACGGAACACCTTGTACACCTATCTGGAAAGCATTGTACTGGTCGCTGTCCACTTCATTTTTAAAAGCATCGCTTTGTAAAACCTGGAGTGTTTCTTTTTTATTTAAACCTGCTTCTTCAGCCAGGCTGGAAAGGGTTTCTACATCGCCAATATTTTTTCCTTCAGTATAGTAAGCTTTAAACAATCTTTCTTTCATTTCATTTTGAACACCTTTTGTTTTTGCAAAATGCAACAGGCGATGGGCATTTAAGGTATTGTTTATAACAGCTTTGTCAAAGTTATAATGTAAACCTACCTCAGCGGCAATGGCAGACATACTATCGTTCATACGTTTACCGTCTTCGGTAGTCCCCCCTTTTCTCTTTCCCAGGTATTCATGTACTGACTGACCTTCTTTAAATTCCATCTGTGGGTCTAACTGGTAACTGTGCCATTCGATTTGCACATCATCTTTCCCTTTAAATTCCTTTAATGCTATTTCAAGCTTTCGCTTACCTATATAGCAAAAAGGGCACACAATATCTGACCAGATATCAATTTTCATTTTAAATAAACTATTTAATTATTAAGCGGCTTTTATTAAGCGGCTTTCTTAACGGCTTTAATTTTACCGTTCTGTAAAAGATTTTGAATAAATGCACTCATTTCTTTTACAGTGATGTTGCCATCATATTTTTTCCCGTTAATATAGAAAGCGGGAATGTCTTTAATGCCCAGTTTAAGTCCCTCTTTAAGATCATCCTGAACATTTACACCGTAGTGGCTGTTTATCAGTTCATCTAAAAACTTTTTAGAGGTAACGCCTGCTTCCCGTGCATGACCTTTAAGGCTTATAATACCAAGATTGCGCCTGTTGCGAAAAAGTTCTTTATGCATATCCCAGAATTTGCCTTCCTGCGCAGCAGCCAAAGAGGCTTCGGCAGCCTTGTGAGCCTTCTGGTGAATTTTAAGTAAAGGGAAATGGCGGAAAATAAATTTCACATCCTGGGGAAAAGCCTCTAATAATTCTTCTACTACCTCATTTGCTTTAGCACACTCAATACTTTCATAATCACCGAATTCCATAATAGTGATCGGGGCTTTCGGGTTGCCTACAATTATTTTTTTAGATGGGATGATTTCGACTACTTCTGCTTTTTTCATTTGTTTAAATTTTCTGTAACAAATCCTGTTTTGTTAACCTGATGTACTTTCTACAGTATCTTAACATTACTTAGTTACTTTTAGTAACCAAAGATACGTAGCTTTACCTTTTAAATATCATCATTTAATGTTAAATAGTACTAATGTCAGTAAATAAAATTGATCAGCAACGTATTTCTAAAATTTTTTCCGGCTCATGCATTCAGAATAACGTTTGCCCCATTAAAGACATTATGGCTAAATATGGTGATAAATGGAGCATGTATACCGTTTTATTGCTCGGTTTGCATAAGCAAATGCGATTTAATGAAATGAAAGAAAATATAAAAGGAATTTCCCAACGCATGCTAACTGTAACATTAAGATCTTTAGAGGAAGATGGGATAATAACCCGCAAAATTTTTGCGGTTATGCCTCCCAGGGTTGAATACCAGTTAACTTCTTTAGGTGAAGGTTTGCTTCAGCAGTTTCTTGAACTTGCGCAATGGGCAGACAGCCACTTCAATGAAATTATGGATGCCCGCCGCAGGTATCTGGTTAAATCAGGTTTACTGACTAAAAAATAATTTCTTCTACTTCTGCGTCGTTTTCAAGTGTATCTATACGTAAAGCCTGGTAAACGGGGCATGAGCCAAATGCGCTTGTTATTAAAAACACGCCTGCTATACCCAGTAAAGCATACCCTGTAATTCCGTTTAGCTTACCTAAAGCAACACCTGCGATAATTCCGAAGGCTATACTTGGTCTAATAATTCTGTCGGCCAATCCCATATTCTTTTCGAACATCATTTTTATTGTTTATGCTATAAGTGCAAACTCTGTACCCTGAAATTTTAGGTTTAATTATAACCTGCAGGGTAAAAATACTGTTGCGAATTGGGAACAATAAGTACAATAATGGTACTAATAATGAGGTTTGGGGAAAACCAGTTTTTGAGGGATAAAAACTGATTAATTAAGGTGAGAGCGGCTCATTTTATCGAGGTTCTCAACAGTAATGGGTTTGGTTATGAATCCTTCAACCTGTTTGTAATTCTTTGCCTTGCGGGAGTCTTCTTCTGAAATGGTGGACGAAAGAATATACACCGGTGGATAATGCTGAAGGTTAGAGGTCCAGTTATTATACCAGTCTAAAAATTCCCAGCCTGTCATCATGTTCATATGAAGGTCGAGTAAAATAAGGTCGGGCATTTCAGGTGCTGCCCCGGGCGAGGTTGAATTATTAAGGTATTCACGGGCTTCGTGGCCATTAATTACAGAAACCACCTCATCTGCAAAACCAACAATTTTCATTAGCTTATTGCTTATAACAACCATAATGTTGTCATCTTCAACAAGAAGAATTTTTTTGAAGTTTCGTTTCATAGGTTACGATTTTTAAAGGATTAGGAAGTGAAAGTACATTGTATTTTTTTAAAGTGCAAGTGCTCTTTCTTCTACCGCAATCAGGTCGCTTATATCTACATTCACTGGTATTAAACCAATTTGTATTACGGCACGTTTGCCCCGTATTTCTTTTACCTCGCCAACCTGGTTATTTTTTTTCATTTTTACCTTTACTCCCACTTCAATGTGCTTTTCGGTTTCCGGTAACGTGCATCAATTTTTTTCGCCATTTTTTGCTGAATGGCTTTTTCTTTTTTCTTAAAAAGCAGGTTCTGTAATTGCATTATCACCTCTTCTTTATTCTCTGTATTCTTCCAGCCCACCACTATGTTCTTTAACTTTCGTTCCATTTCTTTCAGATAGGCAATACGTTCTTCGGTTTGGGTGTTTTGGTGTTTTAATAATTCAACCTGTTTTAGGTGACGGTCGTTCTGAAGAGAAGCTTCCAGCTCTTTTTTTAGTGCCAGGTTTTCTTTTAGCAACTGTTGCATTTTAATTTTTTCGAATGAGGTGTTGCAGGTCCTGTTCTGTTCGGTTTAATAGTTTGTCAAGCCTGAAATGATCTTCATCTACCAGTTTTCGGGCACGGTTTATTAATGTTTGGGCAAGCCCAATTCTTTCTGCAATGGAAAACGTGTACGAGCTGCCGGGTTTGCCGGTAATTAGTTTATACAAGGGCTGCAAATTTTCTTCATCAAAAGCCATAGCGCCATTAAGAATGCCTGACGTATGGTTTGCCATTACTTTAAGGTTAAGGTAATGCGTGGTAACAATACCTATGGCATGTCTGCGGCTAAGTTCTTCCAAGTATAACTTCTGCAAATGCACCGCCAAGATTTGGATCGCTGCCGCTGCCCAGTTCATCAATAAAAAATAATGTTTTACCATTTGCATTTTCTATAAAATGTTTCATGTGCATCAGGTGGCTGCTATAGGTGCTTAATTCAAATTCCAGGCTTTGTGTGTCTCCAATATGTATCAACAATTGTTTAAAAATGCCCATTTGTGAGGTGGGATGTACCGGCACCAATAATCCAGCTTGCAGCATCATTTGTATAAGACCAATGGTTTTCATAGTAACGGTTTTGCCGCCGGCATTTGGTCCGCTTATAATAAGTATGCGATTATCATCATTTAATTTTAAGTTAAGGGTATGGTTTTCTTTCCTGTTCTTTTATTGTACAGAAACAATAACGGATGGTATGCTTCTGTAAGATGAATATGTGCTTTGTTTACAACATTCGGAAAATTCCCATTCATATCTTAGCAAGTTTTGCTTTTGCCCGTATAAAATCAAACTCACCCATAACATAATGCCAGCTAAATAATGCTCACTAAAGGGACTTAGTTTGGCGGTAAGTGCCTTTCAGTATTCTTTGAACTTCCGCTCTTCATCATGTTCAGCGAAGAAATGTCGTTGTTTAGACTATGGTTTCTTCGGGTTCAATAAAAGCTGTTTTGCGGCTGTCGCTTTCACCATGCAAAATTCCTTTAACCTGTCTTTTGTGTTCGCTAAATACTGCAACTACCCGTCGGCCGTTGCTAAAGCTTTCTTCAATTTCTGCAGTATAACCTGCTTTGTTAGCCGGGCAATAACTTTTTCAAAAACACTGCGTAGTTCATTTCTTTTTCGAAAAAGACTTAACCTTATTTTTTGAAGTTCGGGTGATGCATTATCTTTTACATTGCCTGTTTCATCCAGCACCTCATCAATAATTTCTATTATTTTCTTTTCGTAAAAAATGCCATCAATTACCTTTTCTAACCCGTTGTAGGCAAGCCTTCTTTCGTTGTTGAACCATCGGAAAATTCTTTCAATATTTTCTGACAGCCTTCGAACGAGTATAAATTGTTCTCCTGAAAGCTGGCTGCCTTCAATGGATAGCAATTTCAATTCTTTCTGTACACTCGTTGTAAAATCGTTAGGAAAATTTATGCCATGGGCTGAAAGCAATTTATACTCCTGCGTTTGCTGAAGTTCGGTGGTAATATAATCATGCACAGTATGATGCCGGAGATTTACGGCTTTATTTAATGCGTACTCAGTTTCACAATAATTACCGACCAGTACTTTCACCTTATCAAACTCTAACTGGTATGAGGCAGAATCAGGATATAATTTCATATTTCTATTAGTTGGGCAAAGGTAAATAATCTCTATTTTGCCCCATTATTCCATTGTTCAGAATAATTGGAGCCTACATAAGTGTCGACCTAAATGAATGTTAAAGCGAGGCATTCCAATTTAATCACTGCCGGATAATTTGTTATTTTACCCGGGGGTAATTTTGCTTTTTGTGTTAATTAACTTGCACATTTAATAAAATAGAACCTATTTGCAGAGATGTTTTATAAATCAATTTATTTATTGAACTGGATATTGAGCGCTATTATAGGAGCAGCTTCTTTTTCTGGATGTTCAGAAATAACCACGCAAAACGAATTTATGAGCGATGCTATAAATACGGGTAACAAAACCCTTGATACAGCCACTTTTGGTACCGGATGTTTTTGGTGTACCGAGGCCATTTTTCAACGCCTTGATGGTGTGGTAAAAGTTACAAGTGGTTATAGCGGCGGATCTGTACCACGCCCCACGTATGAAGAGGTTTGCACAGGAACCACCGGGCATGCAGAATGTTGCCAGGTTGTTTTCGATCCAAACACAATTTCCTTTAAAGAACTGCTGGAGGTATTTTGGAAAACACATGATCCTACTACATTAAACCGGCAGGGAAATGATATAGGAACCCAATACCGTAGCGCAATATTTTATCACACGGATGAACAAAAAGCAATTGCAGCCGAATACAAACAAAAAGTAGATGAAAGCGGTGCATTTGAAAACCCTGTTGTTACCACCCTTGAACCTTTTACTGCCTTTTACCCTGCAGAGCAGGAACACAAAAATTATTTTAATAATAACCAGGGGCAAATGTATTGCCGCTTTGTGATTCAGCCCAAGGTTGAAAAATTTGAGAAAGTGTTTAAAGACAAATTAAAATCAAAGGAATCGTTGGGGAGTAACTAATATAAATTTGTCTTATTTTTATAGCTATGCATATTGGCGCAGCACTTCAGCAATTTATACATAAGAGCAAACTTAAACAGGGATTGCACGCTGTGCAAATACAATCGTTGTGGGAAGAAATTATGGGTAAGACCATTGCCCGTTATACCGACAAAATAGAAATTGTTAATCAAACGCTGTTTGTTCACACATCTGTTGGTCCCTTAAAAAATGAACTCTCTTATCAGAAAAATAAAATCATTGAAAGGGTAAATGAAGCGCTTAAAGAAAAAGTGATTACCCATGTTGTGATTAAATGATCATCTCTTATTAATAAATACATCGAGGGCTTCATTCAATCTATCAAGATCAGCGTAGCTATACTTTTCAATTACATTTGCCTGCTTCATTAAAAAGTAAGTTGGATTAACCCTTGCCGCCGTTTTTATAACAGTAGCATCACTTAATAATATATCAACAGACGGTTCATTTCCGAACAGTTTTTGCGCAGTGTATTTATCGGATGTTACTACCAGCAATGGAACCTGGTTGCTGCGCAGTTTTATAATTAAATTTTGAAAATCTTCGTTATTCCACTTTTCCACGGTAGAAAAATCTTTTACAAACATCATTACATACTCAAACGGCTGGCTTAAAATGACATTAGTACTATCGTTTCCAGACAAGGTTTGCAGGGAGAAATCTGTGATGGGTGCCAGGGCGTTTCCTTTTCGTACGACCTTATCATACCTGTCGATAAATTCGTAGGTACTGTCGAGATCTTCCGGAATTTCATCCTGGGTAAACTCAACAAATTCGCCATTTTTCTGGTACTTAAAAGTCATAACCACACTATCCTGTATAGCATTATCAGGCAACTGCATCTGCTCAACCAAATTGTTTCCTTTTTTATAGGGCAGGCAATCTATTATAGGCAGGTGCTGTAATACATAGGCCTGTAATAAAATGGTTGCAGCAA
This sequence comes from uncultured Bacteroidota bacterium, assembly GCA_963806425.1. GTDB lineage: Bacteria > Bacteroidota > Bacteroidia > Chitinophagales > Chitinophagaceae > JBBRBB01. The sequence goes on from CAWDYB010000009.1 coordinate 79,584, forward strand.
CTGTTACCGATAAAATAAAAATAGAAAAGCTGGGTGGGATGCGTTCAGTAATTTTTTTTCTTTTTATAAAGAGAACAATGATCAACACTAATAAAAAAATGTCTTTTAGCAAAGAGGTAACAGGCGTCAAAGGCAGACAATCTCCAAAGCAACCGCACGTTTTTATCTTTCCTGAAAATACGGCATAAGAGGTAAGAAAAGTGAAGAAAATAATCAGCAACAATAAGAGCCAACTAAATAACCTTGTGCGCCACCCAAGTATTATTGCAATGCCTGCAAGCACCTCAAAAACATTCATAAATAAAGACAATCCAAGCGACACATCGTTAAAAGACTGCATGCCCCATGCATAGAAAAATTCCTGCATCTTATAACTTAATCCCAGGGGATCATTTGCTTTAACCAGGCCCGAAAAAATAAATAACAACCCAACAATCCACCGGATAATTAATAAGGCAGTACCGTTATTTTTATTGCCTGCAGAAGAGCCGCGATAAAAATTAATTTTTTTAATAGTGAACTTAAGGTCTTTCTTCATGGCTTAGGATTAATGAAAAAACGGCGTAATTAATTATATCGGTATAATTGGCATCAATGCCCTCGCTTACCAGTGTTTTACCATCATTCACAAGTATTTGCTTTACGCGCAGCAGTTTCATAATAATTAGATCTACAAAACTTTCGTGGCTCATTTCGCGCCATGCTTCGCCATAATCGTGGTTTTTATTTTTCATTATTTTTTTTGCGGCAGCTGCTTCCCGGTCATACCATCCGGAAACTTTATCTACCGGTAAATCTTCCACTATTGCATCGCCTAAATTCAGTTGAATAAGCCCGATGATGGCATAGTTTATTATACCCAAAAACTCTGAAGAAATATCATCTTCTACAAGCTGCGCTTTCTTTTCCTGGATGTTTTTAATACGAAGCGCTTTTATAAATATCTGGTCAACCACAGAAATAGTTCTTAAGACCCGCCAGGCAGTACCATAATCGCGTGTTTTTTTTATAAAAACATCTTTACACTTTTCTATCACATCATCATATGCAGAGTTAGTGCTGGTCATTGGTAACAATTAAAAATATATTTTTAGGTATTGCCGTCAAAAATAAAGGAAACCCAACAATGTTTACATTAAACTGCAAAGGAAGATTAGTTGTTCCCGAACAACCAGTAATAATGGGAATTGTAAATGTTACGCCTGATTCTTTTTATGCAGGCAGCCGGCAGGATTCAGTAGAGAAAGCAGTAAAAACAGCAACAGAAATGCACAGCATGGGTGCTTTGATTATTGATATCGGTGGACAAAGCACGCGACCGGGAAGTGAAAAGCTCACTGCAGATGAAGAGGCTAACAGGGTGATACCCGTAATAGAAAGTTTACATTTACAACTGCCAGATGCAATTATTTCAATTGATACTTTTTACGCAAAGGTTGCCGGCGCAGCAGTTAAGGCAGGCGCTACAATTATCAATGATATAAGTGGAGGAAGTCTTGATGTTGAAATGATAGGCACGGTCGCCTCTTTACAGGTACCATATGTGTGTATGCACATGAAAGGCACACCGCAAAATATGATGGAGCAATCTAACTATAAAGATGTAGTTGCAGAAGTGACTGATTATTTCATAGAACGAACCGGGCAACTGCAACAGGCAGGCATTAAAGACATAATAATAGACCCAGGCTTTGGTTTTGCCAAAACAATAGAACAAAACTTTACATTGCTGAAAAACCTTTCACTTTTAAAAATTTTTCAGATGCCCATTCTTGCCGGATTATCACGCAAGGCAACAATTTATAAAACGTTAGAAACAGAAGCCACAAATGCTTTAAACGGAACCACCGTGTTAAATACAATTGCTTTAATGAATGGCGCAAATATTTTACGCGTGCACGATATAAAAGAAGCAGCTGAAACCATAAAACTGTTTACAGCTTGTTATGGGTGAGAAGCACATTAAATGAGAGAATTCTTTTTCCGGTCGAGCGCCATTAATAAGTAACCAAACATAATTACGGAAGCAGCACCAATAAGATTTAACCATAAAAACCCAAGCCCTATAACCCCCGTTTCATCAAGTGTAAATAATAAGATTATAATAATTTCAGAAATTATAGCGCTCCAGAAAACCGCATTCCCTTTTATTTTTTTTATATAAAATGCCACCAGGAAAATTCCAAGTATAACCCCATAAAAAAGAGAACCATATTTATTTACCGCCTCAATAAGACTGCCCATTTTTGTCGAGAATTCTGCAATGATTATACAAAATACTCCCCATGCAAAAGTGAACCATTTAGATTCGTTATACTTTTTTAAACTCTCAGGATCGTCTTTTATACGGTGGCTGTAATTAGTTTTAAACCTGCAATAAAAATCAATCATGGTACAGCTTGCCAGCGAATTTAAGGCTGCCGCAATAGAGCCCCAGGCTGCAAGAAATATTACGGCAATTAGCAAACCAACAAGCCCTGCAGGTAAAGTATCTACAACGAATCTTAAAAAAATATAGTTGGTATCATTCGTGTCGATAAACGGATCTGCTTTTTTTAAATACGCCTTATAATCTTCTCTTAAAGAATCTGTTTGAGCATTCACCAGCTGCATTTCATTTTTATAGTAAGCTTTTATTTTTTCATCCTGTTTTTTATCAGCTGCTAAAAATTGTATGGAGATATTTTGTTGTTGTATACTCAGTTCATTAAACTTTCCCTCTATTATTCTAAGTGAATCGCCGTAAACACCGGTATAGGCTTTTTCACTAACAGCTTTATTAAAAAAAACTGGGGCAGTATTAAACTGGTAATACGTAAATAACAAAGCACCAAGCAACAAAATTAAAAATTGCATAGGCAACTTTTACTATCCCATTCATCAGTAAACCCAGGCTGCTTTGAGTTGTATTTTTCGCGGTTAGATATCTCCCTACCTGGCTTTGATCAGTGCCGAAGTAACTCAGCAGTAAAAAAAATCCGCCAATAATACCACTGAATATATTGTACCTGTCTTCCCAGTCAAATCCATCTTCAGTAAAACCTGTAGTGATTACATTTAGCTTTCCTGAGGCGCCACTTATTTTAAGTGCATCAGAAAAGCCAACATTTGCCGGCATATCGTGTACTATAAAATAACCTGCAATAAACATGGCGGCAATAATTATGGTAAGCTGTAATTTCTGTGTGTAAGCAACTGCTTTGGCACCACCGGTAACCGTGTAAATGATCAGTATTCCACCCATGATGATGTTGGTCCAGAAAATATTCCAGCCAAGTAATGAAGAGAGTATTATAGAAGGCGCATATATGCTAATGCCGGTTGAAAAACCACGGGACAAAAGGAAAAGTGCAGAAGTAAAAGTTCTTGTTTTTATATCGAACCGTTCTTCTAAAAATTCGTAGGCAGTAAAAACTTTTAGCCTTTTAAATATGGGAACGAACGAGATGGAAAATATAATCATAGCGATTGGCAACCCAAAATAATATTGCACGAAACGCATGCCATCCGTAAACGCCTGCCCCGGGGCTGAAAGAAAAGTAATGGCACTGGCCTGTGTGCCCATTATACTCAATAATACAAGGTACCACGGCAATGTTCGGTCGCTTAAAAAATAACCTTCCAGGTCTTTATCTGTGCGCCCTTTATATACGCCATAAATAACAATAACTACAAGAGTGACCACCAGCACTAACCAGTCAAGTTCTCTCATGAAAAATGTTTAGTAAACCAATAAAAAAATGCAATAAGCAACACTATAATAATAATTTCGAAAATGTACCATTGTTTCCAGCTCTTAAAAAGTGGAATGTTTTTTTTTGGCTGCATAAGGGTGAAAATTAAAACAAATAAAAGGTACAGCTTCAAAAAAGCAATAAAGCCGCACTTTTTTTAAAATATAAATTTGATTATTTTTTCTTCTTTAATTCATCACTTACAAGTTCGGCTTCTGCCTTCTCCTTTTTTATATCCTGCCTTAATAAACCAAAGAAACTCATATAAAGATTTGCAATCCATACCAGGGAAAAACCGGCGATAAGGTATCCACGCCAGTCATTAAAAAGTAAAGTGTATTTGGATATGATCAAAAAAAATATTGTAACATAATGGCTGAAGCAATATTCGCAGGTAAATAAATAGAAAAATTTTCTTTCTGCAAGGGTTGATCCATTCTTGCTGCGCTTATGGCAATACTCACGCGGTTCGCGAAAAACCTCTTCATGGGTAACTGTCCATGCTATACAGGCAATTGGAATAGCGAGAATAAAAAGCCAGATGATCTGCTGGGGTAATGCCATTACTTTCGTTTTAATAGCCTAAAGTAATAACAAATTTGCTGCCTGTATTTGTGGGAAATTTTTTAATGAGAAGGAAAGCCCAATAAAAATAATTCGGCTTTGTTATCGCCAGTGCAAACTAAAGATTTTTAAATCTCCTTAATTTTTTGCGTGCCCTTTATGAAATTCTTCCCAAAGGAGGAAGCATGCTATTATTATAAAAAATATGATCATAGAAAAATGTTTTTCATAAGTCCAACATTATTAAGTTTCACAAAACGAATGCCTGCATGTAATAAATTATTAATCAATCTATTACGCTTTAAAAGCCATTCCAGATTTGGGAAAAATCTATATTATAGATAAATGTGGTTGAAAAAAGTTTAATCGGAATGGAGATTCATTACAAATCCCCCGCCTTTTTTTATGTTGAAACGCAGGCTGTCATTCGTAGAAAGAATTAATTTCTCGATTATAACATTGTTGGGATTATCAGAAAGTTCATCATCCTTATACAATGTTGCTTTATAGGCCAATGGTTTTAGAAAACTGAATGGAATAGTCACTGTTCTTGGAGTGTTATTTGTTATACCGCCCAAATACCAATCGTTATTTTTTCTTCTCGCAATTATTATATATTCATTAAGTTTAGATGCTACAACCCTGGTTTCATCCCAAACGGTTGGAACTTCTTTTATAAATTCAAACCCCGGTTGCCCCTCGTAAGCCTCAGGAAAATCGCAAACCATTTGTAAATAATTTTCTAAAACAATATACATAGCGAGCATATGGCAACGTGTGCCCAACATTAATGGCCGCGTATATTGTGCGCGAAAATTTTCTGGGTTAGCAGCGCGAAACCCACCAAGGTGATAATCTGTTGAGCCTGCCAAACCCCTTGTAAATGGCATTATTATATCATGATCAGGGGATAAGCCTTCATTATTCCATTTATTGGTCTCATAATTTAAGGTGCCTTCACGGGTAAATTCATTCGGGAATGTTCTATGTAAACCGGTAGGCTTATATGCGCCGTGAAACTGAACGTGCAAATGGTGGCGTGCAGCTTTCTCAAGCATTTCGTTTTGCATGTTTACCATATACTGGTCGTCCCTGTCCATAAAATCAATCATCATTCCTTTTAATCCCCACTTTTCAAAAATGGCAAATGCAGAATCTAATTTTGGGTATAAGGCAGCCCAATGTACCCAAACGCGTACGCCGACGCCCACACTGTTTGCATAATCACAGATCTCCTTCATATCTAATCCCGGAACTGGTTTTGTAACATCGGCATTTGGTCCGGGTTGAAAATTAGTTCCATCATCCACATACCATTGGTGTAAACCATATTCAACTACTGAATGATATTCTATGTTATTTCGTGCACAAAAATCAATGTAGTATTTAGCTGTTACAAAATTATTTCCCGGAGCATTTATGGTATCGGGTAAAACATTTCCATTCCACCACGGAAAAGTTGTTTTCCCGGGTTTTAGCCAGCTAACATCATTTATAGCGCAAGGTGCGTTAAGCGTTGTAATTATATTACTTTCTATTAAGGTGCCCATGTTATCTCCTATTAATAACACACGCCAGGGGCTGTTATGCGGTAAACCCGACTTAACTTTTATTGCCGTTTGCCCCGGCAATGGAGATAATTTAGAAAGAAGGGAATTTTGATGCCTGGTTAAATACATGCCTGCATAATCTATTAGTGCAGCCTCAGTAATTGCCATATATATTTCGCCGGGAAATTCAAAAAGGGCTGGCAAATCCATTAATGAATCCTGAACAGTTTTGCTAAAATTTTCGTGCGTGTAAAACCCTTCGTGCGATGTTGTATAACCAGGAAGAAACAAAGCATGAACAACAGGGTCGCCTTTTACATTAAAAGTTGTCGTTTCATTAATTAATGAAAATGAATCCCGGTTATCTTCCTGCGGTAATTCGTACCGGAATGCAACACCATCATTAAAAATTTTTATTCGAACAACAAATTGCTTACCCGATATTTTATGCTGAAATGATATTTCCGCTTCTTTATACCCAATATGCACCTCGCTGGTTTTACCTGAAATAAGTGCATAATCCTCCGTTGTATCCTTATATAAAGCCCTTTTAATAATGAGGTCTTTAGAAAGATCAGCTTCCCGCATTTGCAACCCCAAATTACCGTTATGTATTAACTGTTTTTCTTTGTAAAAAACCTCATAAATTGGTTTACCGGCCTCCATTCTGCAAATGAATTTGAGCTTTTCATCTGGTGAGGTTATTATAATATTTTTTTGGGCGGCACATAATTTAAAACAGAACATCAATACTATTATGAGACTGGCTTTCATAAAAGGTAATTTTTTTTGTAAAACATTATTCAATCACTTTTTCAATATGGGTAAGTTTTCCTTCAGTTGTTACACCTTCAACTATAATCCGGAAGCTGTCAGTAATATCGTTATTGAAAAAAGGGATTCTAATTACATGATTTTCCCGTGATGTTACGATCATGGGATTCCAGTATAAAGTACTTCTTACATCTTCCTCCTGGTTGCGGCTGTCAAATGTCTGGTAATTGGGAGAATAAAATTCTTTATCCGGTGTATAACCGATTATAAGTTTTGATGGAAGCCCTTTGTTTTGCGGAACCGTAATATCGGCGCCGGTTTTGGTATAAATAGCGATCGCGCCACTGCCTCCGCCAAACGATCCTGTAAAAGGCGGACGAAATACTTTTATATAGGCAATATTGCTGAGACTTATAGATGATAATGTTTCTATTTGCGATTGTGATTCGTTCACATAAATTTCAGGTACGCCGCCCCGCCAGGTAACAGAAGGTTTATTTCCCGTACCGCCGGTTTGCGAGATCATTAAACCTGCTACTTTACCCTGTAAATAAGTAAGAATATTGAGCGATGATTTTCCTGCCGGGTCGTTAAGAACATCAAACTGAACTGCATCGCCCCTGCTAAACAAAGCTGAAGTATATCTTTCATCCAGCTTTTCAATTTCTGTTTTTACTTTACTTTTTACCACAACCTCAGATAATGTCGTACCCTCTCTTAATTTTTGTAATCGCAATTGCTCATTTGCAAACCACCTGTTTCTGTTTTCAAGTGCAGAATCTGAAAAAGGGTTTTCAAAAAAACCATTATAGACAGAATAATTATTGGGAGATGGCACCCAGCCGGTTTCAAAACTTACTTCAGAAGCTGCCACATTTACCCCGCCGGCAAGCTGGTAATACACACGCACCGTATCCATAAGTATTATATCAGGATTCGAAAAATTTCCTTTATTATCAATAAAAGCCTGTTGCGTTTCGCGCTGACCCTTTTTCGCATCATCAATAATAAAAAGCAACATGGCCCCCTGGCTTAGTTGAGAAGCGGTTAGCCCATACACTTTTCCCTGTACGCTTAAATAAGATGTATCGTTTTGATAGGTTATTACCGGCATTTTTCCATGCACAACATCTTCCCATTTTATTTTTCTCCATCCATTGGTTAACATCACAAGGTCTAATTGTTGTTGCAGGGTATCGCTGTTGTTTCTAAAATAATACGTCGGATCATGAACATATCCTTTTATATCGCCGTTCAGTAAAAGACCTGAAAAAATATTGTTACTGCTGTCGGTACCAATACCTGCATCGGTTACTGACACGGAAAAGTTGGCTTCTACATCGGTAGGCAAACTTATCACCAGCATATTTTTTCCACGCTTCCTGGTCTCAAGAGCTGCAAATCCTACTTCTGGCTCAAAATGATATTCATCATTATTCACAAAAGTTATTCGCTCTGCAATGGCTAACCAGTTAGAATCAAACAATGTAACCTGCATAATACCTGTAGGCAGGTCTTCTGTAGGGATAATTCCGGTGGTTACCGGCGAAGCGGCAAGATTTACATTTGCCATATATACAAGATGCCTGTGCATTGTAGCCACCACGAACAACTTTTTTAAATTTGGTGGCCCACCGGGGCTTCCTTCCAATGTAAAAGTTCGTCCTTTTGGTGTAATGCCAACCCGCATGGCTATACCTCCCGAACTAATTTTGGGCAGATTGGTTGTGTAATCATTTCCCTGTTCATCTTTCCACTTTGCTTTATATATTTCGCCAGGCTCAGGTAATATTGAAAAGGTTCCCATGCCATCGTGCAACGAATTAAAATCAACAACCTTTTCATTCTTTTTATTGATAATATACCCTTTAACCTGTGCAGGTTTACCAGAATTATAATTTGCTTTAAAAGCAAGCCGGTTATTTAACCCTTCTACAAAATTTCCACCTTCAGCAAAAAATTGAATTTCTGGTTTTGGTTCGGGACGCGGTCTATAATTTTCAACAGGTTGTAAAATGCCAATTTTCTTATTGTAATGAAATGATGAATCGAAATTCAGCATCCAACGTGTATAGGCCTTTACATAGATAAGGTCGTGTTTAAAATCTTTGGGTACTTCAAACTGTCCTTTTGCTGAAGCATCCAAAACCGGATGCATTCCATGCACAAGCAACCTTCCTGAAGAATCTAAAAAATCTACGTACAAGGTCTTGCTGATATTAGAAGGGCTAATACCAGACATTAAATAAGCTTTGAACCAAATGGTTTCGCCCGGCGAGTAAACAGGTTTATCATAATGCAGGTAAATTTTTTCCTGGGGAAAATTATTGGCCAAAACATCCAGTTTTTGCTGCATTTGCTGTGTAGTAATTGTTTGTGCAATTACAGGCGGAGAAAACAATAAAAAATAAAAAATCGTTACAAGGGGAACGCGCATCCATTTTTCCATTGCATCAAAATAACATAACAAACAATATAAAACCCGCGTAATTAAAATTCACGAAAAAGTTACTGGTAGTTGGTCATGTAACATTTAAATGGAAAGTCTTATTTTTAAAACTGCTCCTTTTAAAGTTTAAAGGTTTACCAGTAAAAATTTTAATTATGGCAGAAGGCTGGGCTTCAGGTAATTGTTTTGTAATTATTGGGGGAACGGGCGGCATGGGGTTATCTACAGCAAAGGCCCTGGTTAAGGAAGGTGCCTGTGTGGTGGTGGCAGGGAGTAATCAGCAACATGCAAAAGCTGCTCAGACAGAATTAGGTAAAAATGGGATCGCCATTACCGGAAATGCCGAAGAAGAAGAACTTGCAAAAAAATGTATTGATGCATGCGTAGAAACATTTGGTAGATTTAACGGATTATATCATGTTGCCGGAGGAAGCGGTAGAAAATTTGGAGATGGTCCTCTACATGAGATGACTTTGGAGGCCTGGCAGCGTACTTTTCAATTAAACCTTACATCATTAATGTTCTCAAACAGGGCAGCCATTCAATACTTTCTTAAACACAACCAGGGTGGTGTTATACTTAATATGAGTTCGGTGCTGGCACAACATCCTTCACCCAAACATTTTACCACACATGCCTATGCAGCTTCAAAATCTGCCGTTACTGGCTTTAGCAAATCACTTGCAGCAACCTATGCAACAAACAATATTAGAATAAATGTAATTGCACCCTCACTAATCGAAACACCTATGTCCGAAAGAGCTACAGGCAACGAAAATATTATGCAGTTCATCCGTACTAAACAACCACTTGGCGGGGGCCGGGCAGGTCTGACTGATGATGTTGATTGGGCTGCGGTTTTTCTTTTGTCTGAAAAATCAAAATTTATAACAGGGCAGGTAATTTCTGTAGATGGAGGGTGGAGTATTTCTGACGGACAATTCAACGAATAATTTTATGAACACAGAATTGGCATTAGGTATCGATCTCGGAGGCACCCGTATAAAAGCAGTTGCAATAAACAAAGCAGGCGAAATTTTACACCAGATATATATGCCTACCAATGATGGCAAAGAAGATGCATCATGGAAAGAGGCTGTAGCAACGGCGGTTAAGGAATTAAAAAAGCTTGTGGAACATAATGATATTGTGATCGGAATATCTGCCCCAGGCCTGCCAAATGCATCAAACACGCATATTGCGTATATGCCGGGAAGGTTACAGGGTCTCGAAAAATTTAACTGGGGAGAATTGCTTCAAACTAAAACATTTGTGTTGAATGATGCCGTGGCAGCACTGATGGCGGAAGCAAATTACGGAGTAGCAAAAGGTTATAAAAATGTTGCTATGATTACGCTTGGTACCGGGGTCGGTGGCGCCATTCTTATTAATGGCAAACCTTACCAGGGAAATTTTCAGAAAGCCGGGCATATTGGTCATATGGTTATCGATTCAGATGGCGATCCCGATGTTACCGGCATGCCGGGAAGCCTGGAAGAAGCTATAGGAAATTATACGGTTGAAAAGCGTTCTAATGGAAGATTTCTTGAAACCCATAGCCTGCTTAAAGCGTACCGGCAAGGTGATGATGATGCAAAATCTGTTTGGCTGACTTCCATAAAAAAACTTGCCTTGGGGGTTGCTTCTGTAACAAATATTTTGTCTCCGGACTGCATTATTATCGGTGGCGGAATGATCGCTGCAGGTGATGATCTTTTTAACCCGCTGGAAAAATTTTTAGAACAATATGAATGGCGTGCCGGTGGAAATAAAACTAAAATTTTAAAGGCTGGGTTTGGCGATCTTGCCGGTGCTGCCGGTGCTGCAGGTTTTGCAATGATGCAAAAAGAAGTGTGAGAATTTTTAAAACGAAGTATATGAATGTTATTGAAACATACCTCGATAAATGCCGCGATATTGCAAACACAGTTCAGGCACAACACCAACAAATTGGTACTGTGGCAAAGTGGTTTTCAGAAACTATACTGGCAGGCAGAATGGTACATTTATTTGGCTCTGGTCACAGCCGTATAATGGTTGAAGAAATGTGGCCGCGCTATGGTTCATTTCCCGGGTTTAACCCTATTGTAGAACTTTCATTAACTTATCATAACAATGTGGTAGGTGCAAATGGTCAAAGACAGGCAATGTATTTAGAAAATGTTCCGGGGCTTGCTAAGCGAATATTGCGCAATTTTGGTTTAAGTAATAAAGATTGCGCACTTATCATTTCTTCCGGAGGCTGTAACATTGTGCCAGTTGAAATGGCTGAAAATTTTCAAGAAAAAAATATTAAAGTAGTCGCCATCGTAACAACAGAACATACGAAAAGTTCTGTAAGCAAAAGGGCGGATGGAAAAAAATTATCTGATTTTGCAGACCTCGTTCTTGATACCGGTGCGCCTGTAGGTGATTCAATGATAAACATCGAAGGTCTTGAAACACCCGTAGCACCTGGCTCAACCATTGGAGGCATTATGCTTATTAATTGTATTAAGGCAGAAGTGGCAAGACTGTTAACCCTTGCGGGAAAGCCACCAAAAGTTCTTACAGCCTCAGCCATTGTTGGCAACAAAAGAGCAGAAGAAATTTTTGAAGCAGCATACGATGAGCATGCACACCGCTTATCAGAATTATATAAATACGCTGGAAAATAAATGCAGTTTTAAAAGTTAAGCTAATGGCACCAAACCCGATTAGAACAACCGTTGTAGGAAGCTATCCTTTTCCGGGATGGCTTGAATTTGCCTCGCAGAATATGCAATACTTTGGCACCGCTGATGTAGATGAAATGATAGAGGATGCTGTTATTGCAGCGGTTCACGACCAGGTAAATGCAGGGCTTGATGTTATAACCGACGGCGAGCAAACGCGCCTCGATTTTAATCTTTCGTTTTACGGCTTTATAAACGGCATTCAACCAAATAACCGGGAGACCAGGAAATTTGGCCCAGCTGCTCACGATCAGCGGGGAAAGCATGATATTGTAGATGAATTATCTGCGCCCGGAGGCTTAGGCTCAGTAAAAGAATTTTTAAGGTTGCGCAAAGTTGCACCCAAAGGTCCGGTGTTAAAAACAAGCATTCCTGGTCCTTATACACTGAGCGGACGACTTCTGCCGAATAAACGTTACAAAGACAGGTTTGAGATTACCGAGGCCCTGCTACCCATCATATCAAAAGAACTCGAAGATCTTGTTCAGGCAGGCTGCGAAGAAATAACAGTGGATGAACCATCCATGAGTTGTTATGCATATAAAGAGGATACTAAAAGGTTTGTAGATATCTTTAACCGCCTCGTTAAACCAGTTTCGGGAAAATGCAGGCTTTCTACCCACATGTGCTTTGGCAATTTCAAAGGCAGACCTGTTGGATACAGAAGTATAAAGCCCATGCTTCCCGATTTTTTAGATTTAAATATTGATGAGATACACATAGAAATGGCAAATCGTGAATTTGCTGAAATTGAGCTATTACAGGCATTTGCAGAAAAAATGGATGTTGCGGTTGGTATTATTGATGTGAAAAATTATTATATAGAAACGGTGAAAGATGTAGAGGAGAGAATTAAAAAATGCCTGCAATATGTTAAGGCGGAAAAGCTTTCTGTTGCACCCGATTGCGGGTTAAGCCAGACGGCAAGGTGGGCGGCACGCCTTAAATTGCAAAATATGGTAAAAGGTGCCCAAAAGGTAAGAGGGTTTTGATGTTTGAAAAATAAAATTACTTAATGAGTTTGATTGTTCCTGTTTTAAAAGATGATACCCTCGTAAGAGAAATATACTCTTATGCAGATGATGAAAAACATTTTCATATTTGGTGGCTTGGACAAAGTGGTTTCTTGCTGATGTACCGTGGAGTTAAGATGCTGCTCGACCCCTATTTATCTGATACCCTCACCGAGAAATATGCCGGTACAGGTAAACCGCACGAAAGAATTAGTGAAAGAGTGATCGACCCAAAATCTTTGCATGATATTTCGGTTGTTACATCCAGCCACAATCATACCGATCACCTGGATGCTGCAACACTCAGACCTATAATAATAAATAACCCAAACATCAATCTAATTATACCGGAAGCAAACCGTGAATTTGTTTGCGAACGTTTGCAATGCAAACCCTCATTTCCCACAGGGATAAATGATGGACAAACCATACGGGCGGGCATTTTTAAAATAACCGGCGTACCAGCTAAGCACAATGAAATAGAAAAGGATAAAAAGGGACAGTGCAAATTTTTAGGATACATTATTCAATTTGCAAACTATACTGTTTACCACAGTGGCGATACTTTACTGTACAAAGGCATGGAAAAAATACTGCAACCTTACAAAATAGACCTGGCGCTTTTACCCATAAACGGTGATGACCCTGCAAGAGATGTGGCAGGCAACATGAATGGACAACAGGCCGTAGATCTTGCCAAAGCCATTGATGCGAAAATGGTAATTCCCTGCCACTACGATATGTTTGCATTTAATACCGCTGATCCCCAAATGTTCGCTGAAATAGCAACAGATAAAAGCCAGCCACATTGCATACTGCCATTAGGCGGACACTTTAGCAGCGAAAAAATTTAATGCCTAATTTATATCATGGTAGGTTAACCCTAAAGCTTCAATGTATCCTTTATTTGCATGGGTGCTTTTAAACTGGATGTTTTTTATTAAATCACGAAACGCAACCCGCACATTCTCCATTTCTTTAGGGCGTGCCTTTCTAATTTCGTCAAAGGTGTTTCGGGGTGCTTCGCAAAAAGCAATCACATCATCCCAATGCTTCGGTGGATGAAACTGTACAATACCCCTTGTGCTTTCCATTTTTTTATATGGCCAAAAATGCCAGCCAATGTTATTTTGTTCGCATACCACGCGAAAACTATCGACCCACCCATCGGTATTCTCACCTGTTTCTCCAACATAAATGGGCACATTATATTTTTCCCTGAAATCCATATAATCTTTCACCACATCTATCGTTGGTGAAGTCCAGTATTTATGAAAAGTGTACACCAGGTTATCATCGAATGGCTTTCCAAAAGGTTGAAAATTTGAATTCCATTGTGCACCTCCCAAAAATATCATATGATTTTTATCAACTGCTCTAATTGCCTCTACTGCTGCTTTATAAAAAGGCTCCAGTCGCGGGTTAAAATGACCGGTATCGAAAAAATGCGCGATGGGTTCATTCAAAAGATCATAACCCATTATTATAGGTTCATTGCTGTAACGGGTAGCTATTCTTTTCCAAACAGAAATGGCTTGTTGCTGGTTTTCTTCACTTTCAAATAAAAAGGGATAACCATAACCATCATCAATGTTATCACCGGTTTGGCCTGCCCGGTGCGCAATGCATATCTAATATAACAGGAAGCTTTTCTTTTTTACACCATTCAATCAGCCTGTCCATATAAACAAAACCCTGATCTACGTCACTTTTACCCATATACAACTCTCCTGTAAACATGCGGTAATTAAATGGCAGGCGAATGGAATTCATGCCGGTACTTTTAATGTAATGAATGTCGGCTTCTGTTATATAATATTCTAGAAACTGTTGCCAGAATTTATTGGTTTCAGCAGGCCCGATCAGTTCGCTGAACGCGGTATGTATTAACCGGGGTGAGTTGGTACTGCCAAATTTAAACATGTAACCTTCCGGAACCAGCCAGTTGCCAAGATTCGTGCCCTTTATAAGGAAAGGTTTTCCATCAGGTGAAATAACATTCTGTCCTTTTGTATGAAAGAAAGATGACTGCCCAACAGCTATAATATTGGTTATCAAAAGGCATCCGAAAATAACAAGCTTAGTTTTCATGAAGATAGTTTTATACAATGTAGGCATACATCCCGTTTGTTCCAAGAGAAAATGTATTTTACCCACGTAAAAAAACTTAATGAAAATCTTCAACATTATTTTCTGCCTGCTTTTTATATTGTTTGCTGCGCTGCAGTATAATGATCCAGATCCGTATGTGTGGATTCCGCTTTACTTATTCGGCGCATTTGTTTGCGGTATGGCAATTAATAAAAAATTCTATCCCACCCTTACAATTACAGGTCTTATTATTTATGCTTTGTATGGCTTATATGAAATTTTTAAAACAGATGGGGTGATTGACTGGGTTACACGACATAATTCAGAGAACATTGCTGAAACCATGCAGGCAGAAAAACCGTGGATAGAATCTTCAAGGGAATTTTTTGGAATATTAATTCTTATCCTGGTATTAGCCATTAATTATGTTTACTTTAAAATACATATTAAAAAGGGTATAAAATCCTCCGGAGATTAGGTCAACTTAAGTGGTTTTAGTACCTTCAAAATTGTTTGCCAACGTGCTTGAAAGCCAATGAAAAAATTAGTTGTTATTTCCCTGGTACTTGCGATTGTTTTGTCAGGTGTTTACATCACTTCATGCAACTCAAAAGAAGATGTGATTGCTGAAGACGAACTGGTTAGCTATAACTTCCAGATACGCCCGATATTTTCAGATAAATGTTTTAAGTGCCATGGCCCCGATGCCAATGCAAGGCAGGCAGACCTTCGCCTGGATATTGAGACTGAAGCGTTCCGTGCCCTTACCGAACATCCCAGGGCACATGCCATAGTACCCGGCAACCCCGCGCTTTCTGAATTGTTCTTTCGTATAAGTTCGGAAGATACTGCCATTCAAATGCCACCCCCACAAAGCAACCTGGGATTATTAAATGAAACTGAAATTGCCTTAATAAAAAAATGGATTGAACAGGGTGCGAAATACGAGCCGCACTGGGCATTTATCGCGCCAAAAAAATCACCCCTGCCTAAAGTCCGGGATAAAGATTGGCCCAACAATGATATTGATTACTTCATATTAAAGAACCTTGAAAATAACAACCTTTCGCCAAATGAAGAGGCTGATAAAGAAAGGCTGATAAAAAGGGTTTCCCTGGAGATCACTGGCTTGCTGCCAACACCGGAGCAAACAAGAAAGTTTGTTGAGGATGATTCACCAAAGGCATACGAAAAATTAGTGGATGAATTATTAAAGCAACCTGCCTATGGAGAAAAGATGGCGATTGGCTGGATGGATATTTCAAGGTATGCCGATTCGCATGGTTACCAGGATGATAATTACCGAAGCCAGTGGCCCTGGCGGGATTGGGTAATACATGCTTTTAATACAAACCTGCCCTACGATTCATTCATTACCTGGCAACTTGCCGGTGATTTAATGCCAAATGCAACAAAAGAACAATTGCTTGCAACTGGTTTTAACCGCAACCATAAAATAACAGAAGAAGGCGGTGTAATTGATGAAGAATACCGCATATCGTATGTAGATGACAGAACTAATACTTTAGGACGCGCAATAATGGGTATAACCATTGAATGCGCCAAATGTCATGATCATAAGTTTGATCCCTTCTCGCAGAAAGATTACTACAGCATGTTTGCCTTCTTCAACAATATAAAAGAAGTTGGACTTGAATCTTTGGTTGGTGGCCCGGATACATATGCCAAGAATCCGCGCATGGAAATTTCTAATGAAGAGGCAGCATCTCTTTTGCGGTTCATTAATAAACCAGACACCAATAAGCTTGAAGTATCTGTAATGAAGGATAATGACACCCTTCGAAAAACTTTTCTACTAAGCCGCGGCAATTACGATCAGCCCACGGGAGATCCACTGGCGCCATCAACTCCCCCATCCATTTTACCATTTACAGCATCTTATCCACAAAACAGGCTGGGTTTATCAGAATGGTTGTTTAATAAGAAAAACCCGCTCACTGCCAGGGTATTTGTAAACCGAGTATGGCAGGATATTTTTGGCAGGGGCATCGTAAAATCTTCAGGCGATTTTGGTATGCAGGGCGATCTTCCCACCAACCCGCAATTATTAGATTGGCTCGCTGTTGATTTTATGGAACATGGCTGGAACATTAAAAGACTGGTGAAGCAAATTGTTATGTCTGCCACATACAGGCAATCTGCAGCAATTACCAATGAAAAATTAAAAGCAGATCCTGAAAATATTTTTTTGTCTCACGCTCCCCGTGTTAGAATGCAGGCAGAACTGGTGCGTGATATGGTTTTATACAGCAGCGGATTATTAAACACTTCAATTGGTGGTCCGAGTGTTAAACCTTACCAGCCCGCGGGCCTTTGGGAACTGGCCACATCCGGCCGCGGCATTTTACAAACTTACATTCAGGATACAGGCAAGTTGCTCTATACCGAAGAGGTTTGTATACATTCATTAAACGTACCACTACCACCACCCGTAATGATGATCTTTGATGCCAGCAACCGCGACCAGTGCGAAGTAAAACGAACACGAACCAACACACCCTCTGCAGGCACTTGTAATGCTGAACGATCCAACAGTTCTTGAAGCATCATTGGCGCTGGCAGATAAAACACTTCAACAAAAGAAATCTGCGGATGAAATGATCAGTGAGTGTTTTAAAAGAATCATTTGCAGAACGCCAACTTCAAAAGAAATTGCATTATTGCGGTCGTATTATGATGAACGGGTAACAGCGTTAAAATCCAATCCGGGAAATGCTGAAAAGATTATTAAAGTAGGCGAATATAAGCCGGTTACTAAATCACCAAAAGATCTTGCAGCACTGATGCAGGTGATACAGGTAATTTACAATATGGAAGAGGCTATTACAAAAACATAACATGAGCAATGAATTTATAGAACAGGGTTTAAACGTAAGCAGAAGGCGTTTTCTGTCACGGCTTAGCATTGGGCTTGGCAGCGCGGCACTGGGAAGCCTGCTGATGCCGGGCTTGTTTTCTGGCGGTGCCCCTGATGAGGAAGAGTTGATGGCCGGTATTCCGCATTTTGCGCCAAAAGCCAAACGTGTTATTTATCTTTTTCAAAATGGTGCACCCTCACAATTGGAATCCTTTGATTATAAACCCATGCTTACAAAAATGATGGGGCAGGATCTTCCTGAGTCTATCCGGCAGGGACAGCGGCTTACGGGGATGACCTCCGATCAAAAAACTTTTCCACTAGTAGGTTCCTATTATAAATTTAACCAACATGGCCAATCGGGAGCCTGGGTAAGCGAATTGTTTCCGTACATGGCTAAAGTGGTAGACGATCTGTGCATTATAAAAAGCATGCACACAGAAGCTATTAATCATGATCCTGCGCTTACTTTTTTTCAAACAGGCGCACAGCAGGGAAACCGGCCAGCATGGGCATTGGGTAAGTTATGGATTAGGAACTGAAAATAAAAATCTTCCGGCCTTTTGTGTGTTGCTTTCGCGCGGAAAAGGAAATGGCCAGGGTGTTTATTCAAAATTATGGACCAATGGCTTTCTGGATTCTGTGCACCAGGGCGTGCAATTCAGCAGTGGCGAACATCCTATTTTGTATTTGCAGGATCCGGAAGGAATGAACAGAACAGAACGCAGGGAAATGCTTGATAAGATTGCAGAGCTGAATGAAATGAACCTGAAAGATTTTGGCGACCCTGAAATAGGTACCACGCATCAAGCAATACGAAATGGCCTATCGCATGCAAACAGCTGTGCCCGAAGTACTGGATGTAAGTAAAGAACCTGATGATATTGTAAAATTATATGGTGCTGATTGCCTGGTTCCCGGAACATATGCAGCCAATTGTTTGCTGGCAAGAAAGCTATCTGAAAATGGTGTTCGCTTTGTTCAGTTATATCACCAGGGATGGGATCAGCATGGAAACCTGCCCAGCGAAATGAAAGGTCAGGCCAAAGATGTAGATCAGGCATCTGCTGCATTGATAACCGATCTGAAACAACGAGGTTTACTGGATGAAACACTGGTGATATGGGGTGGTGAATTTGGCCGAACCAATTATTGCCAGGGAAAAATGACCGAAGACAATTATGGCAGGGATCATCATCCGCGCTGTTTTACCATCTGGATGGCCGGCGGCGGTGTTAAACCAGGAATGGTATATGGAGAAACCGATGAATTTGGTTACAACATTGTAAAGAATCCGGTACATGTGCACGATTTTCAGGCAACCGTGCTACACCAGCTGGGGCTGGATCATGAAAAACTAACTTACCGGTTCCAGGGAAGAAGGTACAGGCTAACGGATGTAGAAGGTAAAGTAGTGAGAGATATTTTATCTTAATAAGTTTACAATTTACATGCTTTAAAAGTTGAATAATGTTCAGAACGGTGCAGTGAGTGACACAACGAAAGATGCCCATAGGTATATAGCCCGAAAAAAAATATTTACATATGCAACGCAGAAAATTTTTACAACAAACAGGTTTGCTCGCAGGTAGCGTGATAATTATGAAAGACCTGTTTGCCAAATCGCATGACCCGCTTTACGGGCATAATGGTATGGTGTACAAAATGGATACAAAATGGGGTACGCAAAATCCTGATATCTACCCCGTAAATGATTGTCATGAAATGGTACAGGATAAACAAGGCAGGCTGGTGTTGCTCACAAATGAAACGAAGAATAATATTTTGGTTTATGATACATCAGGAAAGGTTTTAGAAGCATGGGGACACAATTTTCCTGGGGCTCACGGACTAACATTGCATAACGAAAATGGTGACGATTTTTTGTATATCACAGATACCAATCTTCACCAGGTTTATAAAACCACTATGAACGGTCAAGTGTTGCTTACTATTGACTATCCCTGCCGAAACCGGGGTGTATGAAAAAAAGGAATCATTTGTACCGACTGAAACAACAGTACTCGAAAATGGTGATTTTTATATTGCTGATGGGTATGGTTCTCAATATATTATGCACTACGATGCAAGCGGAAATTTAAAACACTTTTTTGGGGGAAAAGGTGAAGGAGATGAACATTTAGACAATGCGCATGGCATTACTGTAGACTACAGGCAGGATACTCCTACCCTGCTGATCACTGATCGTACCCGCAATTGCTTTAAGCGTTTTACCATGGAGGGTAAATTATTAGAGGTTATAAAATTACCCGGTGCGTGTGTTTGCAGGCCCGTAATTCATGGCGATCATTTGTATGCTGCCGTTTTGCGATCACCCACGCTAGAAAATAATGCTTCCGGCTTTATAACAATTCTGGATAAGAATAATAAAGTTGTTTCTAACCCAGGGGGAACAGCACCCCAATACATAGATAACCAATTGCAACCAATGGCACAGGCAGAAAAAATACTTGTTCACCCCCATGATGTTTGTATTGACCGTGACGAAAATATTTACGTAGCGCAATGGGCATCAGGAAAAGTGTATCCATATAAATTTACCCGGGTATAAGCGTAAAAAAGGTGCATGCATACATTTAGAAAGATTGGTGAAGGAGTTTTATTAGGCGGCATTTGCTTTATGTTATTTATCGCCATATTTGAGCATTTGCTTCAACTGCCCGCATGGCTTCAGGTGGCAGGCAGAATGCACCCCATGTTCCTTCATTTCCCCATTGTTTTATTGCTCCTGTCATTTTTTAGCTTGTGGCTTCCTGTAAAAGAAAAAGGAGAATACTGGTTAAATATATTAAGGTTGACAGGTGCGTTATCTGCCATGGTAACCGCCTGCATGGGATTGTTGCTTTCTATTGAGCACACACCGGCCGATGCACTTACGTGGCATAAATGGCTGGGGGTGGGCGTTGCACTAGCAGGCTTTATCTTTTATCATACCTATACTTATTTATGCGAAAGAAAAAATACCGGGAAAATTTTTACAGTTGCTGCTTCAATCATTATCATTTTTACGGGGCATTATGGCGCAAACCTTACGCATGGCGACAACTATTTACTGGCACCGGTATCTGAAGAAGATGAGTTGGTAGCGCTTGAAGATGCCATTGCCTATAATGATATTATTAAACCTATACTGGACAGGAAATGTGGCGGATGCCACAGCCCATCATCTATAAAAGGTGGTTTACTGTTAACGGATTCTGCGGGTATTGTTGCCGGTGGAAAAACAGGCCCTTTATACATTACAGGAAAACCGGAATTAAGCCTGGTGATGCAACGCATTCATTTACCTGTTGACGATAAACACCACATGCCGCCCAAAGCAAAAGCGCAACTGAGTGATGAGGAAATTGCATTGTTACATGCCTGGATACAAAGTGGTGCAGTGTTTAACAAAAAAATTATTGAACTGCCGAAAGAAGATTCATTCCGGATGGTTGCATCCGGATTTTTAATGCCATCCCCCAATAATGAAACAGGTACCGTTTATGCTTTCGAAGCTGCAAAAGAAAGCGACATACAATCATTAAATAATAATTACCGCGTGCTTGAACCTTTGGGAAAGGGGTCTCCTGCCCTGGCTGTTCATTTTTATGGAATTTCTCATTTCTCTTCCAATTCGCTTAAAGAATTATTAAAGGTAAAAGAGCAGGTCACAGAACTTTCTTTATCGCGTATGCCCGTTACCGATGGAGATATTGAAGTAATAAAGCAATTTAAAAACCTCGAGCTTCTGAATTTGAATTTTACTAATGTGACAGATGCAGGCATTCAAAAGCTAACCGGCATGCAGCAGCTGCGATCAGTTTCGCTTGCAGGTACCAAGGTCACATCTGCTTCTCTAAAAAGCATTGCCTCACTGCCACAGTTAACACAGGTTACTGTTTGGAATACAAATATTGACAGTAATCAACTAATCGCATTAAAAAAAGGGAATAATAAGATCAATTACGAAACAGGGTTTTCAGGTGCAGGTGATACCATTGCTTTAAGCAAGCCTGTAATAAAAAGAGCGCCCGGGATTTTTTATGATACAGCCTTTGTAGAAATGGACCATCCTTTTAAAGATGTGGTAATACGATATACGCTTGATGGCACTGAGGTAGATAGTTTAAAGAGCCTGGTTTATAGCAAACCTGTTATAATTAAGAATGATACCAAATTACATGCGAGAGCATTTAAAAAAGGGTGGCATGGAAGTCCGGATGCAGAGGTTGATTTTGTTAAGGGGGGTTTTATACCGGATTCATTTAAAATAATCACGCCCATTGATATAAGCTACAAGCTGCAGAACCCAAATATTTTAATAGACAAAGACCTTGGTGACTTTAGTTTTAATAATGGAAAATATTTTGGCTTCCGAATGAATGATGCAGGTTTTTTGCTTCAATATAATAACCCGGTTAAATTGAATGAGGTTTTACTGAATACATTGCTTGTAACCGCTTTTTATATTTTTCCGCCGGTTAAGATAGAAGTTTATGGAGGAATGGAAATGGATAAAATGCAATTAATAGGCAACATTTCTCCTGTAATGCCAACTGAAAACAAACCTTCTGAAATGCTTCAGTTTATTGTTCCTTTAAAGCCCGTAGAAGTAAAGTATATACGCATCATTGCAAAGCATCTTCCTGTTCTACCACCATGGCATGCGGGTAAAGGGCAACCCGGCTGGGTTTTTATAAGTGAGATCGTTGCACGATAATACTTTTCTTTTTATTAATGCTTTTCTTCTGTTTCCAATCCCCAAAATATTCTCGTGTACCTTGCAGCCTACAGGGTTAATTATATGCTATATAAAGACAAAGAAATTTTATTTCCGGCAACGACACAGGTAAGTTTTTTTAAACTGATTGAACGGCTGAAGAAAAAGCAGGAAAATAATGTGGCTAATGATTTTGAATGTAACCTTTTAGAAAAAATTAAGGACAAGCCGGAACTTATAGAAGGAATAGAAAACACGTACTTTGATAAAGACAATGAGCTGGTTAAAAAATTGTGTTCAACGCTATTTCCTGATGCGCTAAGAACAAATGAGATTAAAGGAATAATTCCTCCGTTTGAGTTTCAGGCCCGTTTTACTTAAGTGAAAGGTTTAAAACCATTCTAGAAAATTCAGGAGAAGATTTTCAGTTTGAAATAAATGATTTTACAGAAGATCAGCTGTACATATATGGTTGCGTATCCATACTCACCTTCTATTACAAATATCCATTCTTAATGTCCCTCCCAACATTGGTTGATATACCTGTTTGCAAGGGAGGTATGGTTAGAACATACAGGCTGGTAATGAATGGAGATATGCTGGAAATACTTCCTACAGAAAAATCGCTTGAAATTACAAATGAAGATTACCTGGAACTCTTAGCAGATTTTGGCAACATAGAATTATGGAAAAAAAAATTTCCTCCAAACAGTTGGCTAATGAAAGGTATAGGGATCGTTAACCTGTTCGATGTAACGCTTGATCAATCCATTAATAAAATAACATCCAGGCTATTGACAAATTCGTTGAATAACCTCAATGATATTTTGGAAGACATGAAAAAATTTTTAGGAGTAGAACAGTTATCAATGGGTTTTTTAGGCTCGGATTCAAATAGTTTTGCCGAAGATATTCATGGCCTAAAAAATTTAATATTGATTGATGAAGACCAGCTCAGCTTTAAAGAAAACCTGTGTGCCAATAGTTACAAAGTGTTGATACAGGAAGGAAAACCTATTGTTATTACAGATGTACATAAATGGAATACTACCACCTCATGCAGCGTAGTATCTACCATAATAGAAAAGTTATCGTATGGCAGTTACATATTAATACCCATCAGGCATAAAGAACAAGATCTTGGTTTTTTAGAACTTGCATCGCCTAACACATTCGAATTAAATGGGTCTACCCTGTTAAAAATAAATGTATTGCTACCTACCATCGCAATGGCCTTAAGCAGAAACAAGAATGAAATGCAAAACCGGGTTGAAGCCATAATTCAACAGGAATGCACTACAATTCATCCTTCTGTTAAGTGGCGGTTTGAAGAAGAGGCGGTAAAATTTATAAACTCTTTTGAGACCGAAGAAAACCCCCTTTTTAAAGACCTTGTATTCCGGGATGTTTATCCATTATACGGGCAGCTGGATATTAAAAATTCATCCAAAAAAAGAAATGATGCGGTAAATGCTGATCTCGTTCACCAGTTAACCTTAGTAAAAAACATTTTACAGTATGAATGGGAAAATTCTAAAATTCCAATTTATGAAGAAATGATGTACCGTGCTGATGATTATATTAAATTACTGGAGGGTGAATTACTTTCTGGCAGCGAACAAAACATCAGTTTTTTTCTTGAAAAAGATATTCACCCGTTATTCGAACAACTAAAAAATAAGAATGCAGCAAATTTTAAATCTATTACCAGTTATTTAAAACTATTGCCAACTGGTTTACATACAATTTATAACGAACGTCGCAAATACGATGAGGGTGTTTCAACGATAAACCAGGCACTTGCATCCATGTTGGATAAAAAACAAAAAGAAGCGCAGGAAATGTTTCCCCATTATTT
Source organism: uncultured Bacteroidota bacterium (assembly GCA_963806425.1). Taxonomy (GTDB): domain Bacteria; phylum Bacteroidota; class Bacteroidia; order Chitinophagales; family Chitinophagaceae; genus JBBRBB01. The sequence continues at coordinate 103,932 of CAWDYB010000009.1, forward strand.
TGAACGATATAAAACAGATGGCATTGAATACAATATTTATATTGGTAGGTCTATAACGAATAAAAAAACTTTTGATCCCATTTTTCTTCAGAATCTTCAACTCTGGCAATTACTTGTTACCTGTGAGCTGGAACAGGAATTTAACCGCATTAAAATGAAATTAAACATAGACCTTGAAGTAGCATCGCTTATACTGGTTTTCAGCACGCCTTTATCTATACACTTTCGAATGGATGAAAAACGGTTTGATGTTGAAGGGGCGTACAACGCACGGTATGAAATTTTAAAAAAACGAATAGACAAAGCCCACATTAAAGGCACCGCCGAAAGAATTACCTGCCCCGGCAAAATTGCTATAGTATTCACCAACGACAAAGAAGAAGCAACCTACCTCAGGTATATAAACTACCTGGAGAAAAAAGGGTATGTTGAAAAAAATACGACTGAAATATTAGAAGTAGAAAACCTGCAGGGCTTAGCTGGCTTAAAAGCACTTAGGGTAAGTTTATAGAGCTGTAAGGAATTTTTTTTATGGGTTTTCTTTTATTAACTTTCAAACACATTAGAGAGTTAATCATTATAAATTTTTTTTTATAAATTAAATACATAGATTTAATTTTAATTCGGCCAATTCTATCTTTTTTTACTTTTTCATGCATGAATCTTTAGGTGGATAGCTCTTTCCTACATTCCATGGAGAACCATTGATATTTATTAACCTTAAATTTTTTACAATGAAAAAAATTCTATTTATTTCGTTTGCCTTATTGTGCACATTCAAAATGCATGCACAGTCATGGAATTTAACCGGCAACAGTGGTACCAACCCGGGAACTAACTTTTTAGGTACTACCGATGCAAAGGCGCTTATTTTTAAAGTAAATAATCAAGTATCCGGTAATATTGATTTTAGCACCTCAAAGGCAAATACATCATTTGGTTTCCAGGCACTAAATACCATGAAAGGAAGTTATAATGTTGCCCTTGGCTTTAGATCTTTAACACTAAACACAACCGGAAAAAATAATGTTTCTGCGGGAGGTTATGCATTATATAACAATCTAAAGGGAAACAGCAATGTTGCTATAGGGGTCGGAGCGCTTTATTTAAATAAAAATGCCAGTAATACTGTCGCAATAGGTGATTCAGCTTTATATAATCAGAGAACAGTATATATTAGCTACCAGGATCCTTATAGTAACACGGCTGTAGGCAGCAAAGCTTCTTACGCAAATACAAGTGGATTCGAAAATACTTCATTAGGCTTTAATGCATTATATAGTAATACAAGGGGTAATAACAATACAGCAATTGGAACAAGAGCATTATATTCCAATAATTCAGGTAATGATGCATTTGGATTGTGGGGAACATGGAATACAGCAGTTGGCAATGAGGCCTTATTAAATTTAAATGCAGGTCATGGCAATTCATCTTTTGGCGTTGGAGCCTTGGGCGATATGACATCTGGGAGGTATAACACTGGAATTGGTATATGGACTTCCAATTCTGGAAATTACGAGTATTCAACAGCTTTAGGGCATTACGCTCGAATAACAGCCAGTTATCAGGTGAGAATAGGAGATCATCAAATTACAAGCATAGGCGGATATGTAAACTGGAGCAATATTTCTGACGTTCGCGTTAAACAAAATATTAAAGAAAATGTTCCAGGGCTTGCATTTGTTAATAAATTAAAACCTATCACTTACAATCTTGATCTCGATATTGCAGACCAATTACTTGGAGTAGAACAAGGCAATAATTCTGAACAATTAAAAGCAATTAGAGAACAAAGCACCGGAAGAAACACCAAACAACAAATACTCTATACAGGTTTTTCTGCCCAGGATGTTGAAAAAGCCGCAAAAGAATTAAATTACAACTTCAGCGGTGTTGATGCTCCTAAAAATGATAAAGATCTATATGGTTTGCGTTATGCAGAATTCGTTGTGCCATTGGTTAAAGCTGTTCAGGAATTAAGCAGCGCAAACGACCAGAAAGACCAGCTTATAAATGCACTGGAAGAAAAATTCAAAGATTTGCTTCAACAGTTTAATGAATTAAAAGTTACCGTATCTCAAACATCAAATCTTAAAACATCACCCGTAGTAACGTTAAACAATCCTTCAGCATTACAACAAAACATTCCAAATCCCTTCAAAGGAAATACAGTAATTAATTACAAGTTGCCGAACAGCTTTTCTTCTGCGCAATTGGTAGTTTCAGACAATGCTGGTAAAACCCTGAAGAATATTACTTTATCAAAAGGAAGTTCGCAGGTAACATTAGCTGCAGGTTTTTTGCCATCAGGCAATTACCGGTATTCTTTGTATATTGATGGAAAAGTTATACAAACTAAAAGCATGGAAATTTTATAATAATATTTGGCGGCTTTACAGCCGCCTTTTTTATTTTATATCATTAAGAATTAAAACCGTGCTGAAATAATCAACTTACCTTATCAGTGTAAAAAATCCCTTTTTAGAAAACGTTTGAAATTTATCAAGTGACTGCATTACAAGAACATAAATATACGTTCCGTTGGGTGCAGGCAAAGATTTATACATTCCGTTCCATCCCGCATTTGCATCCGATGTACTAAAGATCTGCTGCCCCCAGCGATTATAGATCACCAGGCTTTTTAGTAAATTATAATTGAGAGGCGGCACACGAAATACATCATTCAAACCATCTCCATTCGGCGTAAATGCAGTAGGCATAAATACTTCAAATGCGCACTGCTTAAAAATTAAAACCGTGTCGGCATCTGCGCCACACGCATTATCTGTGGAGACTATATAGGTTCCCGGTTCTTTAACCGCTAGCGAATTATTGTTGGTGTTATTTCCATTCCATAAATAATGGTCATAACCTTCAGCGGTTTTAATAACAATAAAATCTTTTTCTCCTATGCAGGTATCGCTACCAAGGTTTACAACAGGGGTATAATTAAAATGCAGGTTATAATATACAATGCTGTCACAACCCAGTTTGGTTTTATGAGTTATAGTGTATACCCCTGAATGAAATGCCGTGTCTTTATTAGGCAGCACATACGCGTTCAGATCGCACAGGTAAATTTCCTCCAACTCATTATTCACCACATCGCTGCAGCATGCTTTACGGCAAATGCTAATTGGTTCCAATTTATAATCGTTCATGGTTAATGAAAAATCGTACCACGATGCAGTAGGTGATTCGTACACTAAATTTATTAACTGGTTATAATAATCGCTTGTTACATCTTGTTGATAAATATTATAGGGTTTTTCAATGCAGGCAACCTCAGAAGCGGTATCTGTTTTAACCAGTTTCAATTCTTTACTTCCACCGTTATGCGTAAAAGAAAAAAAGTAATTCCCTGCATCTGTATGGTTAAGTGATTTTGTTTCCTGGCTTCTTCCTACAGCCGGATAACTGTTTATCCGTGTAATTTGTCCATCGGGTGTTGTTTCCATTAAAACGGGTGCATCTGCATCATCCATTAAAATAAGCCTGTTACCTGCCTCGTTAATTTGATTGGCCGCTGTGGCATATAGCAGGCTTTTATCGTTTGTGTAAGATGTAACTTTTTTGGTAATACCATAATTATTGGTATTGAACTGAAGTACATATTTAGCCGTGCGGAAATAATTAAATAATCCTTCCCCGTAGGATGATATAAAACTAAATCCCCCATCGGCCTGTTGAATAATATTGAAATTTTCGCCATAATTTTTTACAGCACCAGGCAAAGTATCGGTTCTAACAATAAAATTTTCCCATTTACGCGTTCCATTATCGGCATTCATGCATGCTAAATATGTGCCCTGGTAAGGAAAAAAAGTATTTTGTGTTACACTTGCAAATGAAAGAAACAGAAAGCTTCCATCACTCAATAATTTCAATTGCGGGTTGTTGAATGTTGAACTTCGGTCTGCCGAATGTATGGTGGTAGACCATTTTGTTTTTCCGTTGGCATCCATTTTCATAATTACACTGTACTCCTGAAAATCGCGGTATTGCAACGCAATTAAAAGATCATTACCGGGAAGGTTTATGGCACATTTTACCTCGGTAAATTCGTTGAATGAAAACACTTTACTAAGAACCTGGCTCCAGATTATGCCGCCAAATTTGTCCACCCTTATAATTAAAGCATATTTTCTTTTATAAATCAGCGGATTGCCGCTTGTATCCACATCGCCCACATTTCCTGCAACAATGTATTCATCATTACCGGCATCAATTATAGTGTTGAATTGTACAAAGTTAAATTTCGATGTTCCAAATTGCCGGCTCCAGAGAAGAGTGCCCTGTGCAGAATATTTTGTAAGCCAGCCTACCTGCAAAAGCGAATGTGTTCGCTGAACATTGCCGGCCAGCATTATGTCTTTTTGTTGGGTTATGACAGATGATTGGGGCTTCTGAACAGTGGGGGTATTGTACTGCATGGCAAAAAAATCATCCACACATGCCTGGGAAAACACTTTTCCAAAATATAAAATAGAAAGAAGAAAGATTAATATGAATTTGTTCGATTGAAATAGCATGGCAAGGATGGGCTGAGATTGGATACATTTAGCATCTGTTTCATTCTTAAAAATACAACATGTATTTTTCTTAATAGAATACGACTGAAATTTTAATTTACAAATAAAAAAGGCTGCCTTGCGGCAGCCTGAAATATGATTTAAAGCCTTATTCATAAAAAACCATCGACCTGTCTATCCGAATTTTTTTTGCTGCGCCATTGGGACCTTCAATATAATAAGACTCTGCGATTTTGCTGCCGAGCGCCTCCTTAAACTTTCTTTTAATGTTGGCAATTTTTTGACTTGCAGAACCTGTGTTCACATTTACCAGATCATTTATACGACTATGAATTTGTGCAAGCATGCCCGAAATATTCAGTTCAGAATATATCTCAATTAGTTTAGCCTTATGATCGACAAGGTTTGTAAGGCAAATGCCTTCAGGATGTAAAAGGAAAAGTAGGTATAAAGTTTTTTCGAGCGGGTTTAACCTTACTTCCATTGTTCCGTAATCGGGAAAAGATATGTTGCCCTGCATGGGAACATGTATTTGACTAAGTTCTTTGGTTTGTCTAAAGTTTTGAGAATATAGCAAACCAACTCGAACACCTTCAAATATGTTTAAGACCTGCTGAATAAGTGGGGCGCTTAACCTTTTTTTTACATGATTAAGACAGTCTAAACAAATATCAGCAGTTCTTAGTTTAAGGATCACGTCTCGCTTATTCCCGCAAAAATCGTTCATACAACCCATTGCATGCTGGTGCACTCTTTCATTAAGTTCAGTCATGTTTTTAAACATAAAACTTTGCAAAACCAGCGAGGTTGTAATATAGGCTATGGAATATTTTGAATGCCCGGGAACGAATTTATCCCAGTCACCGGTATGTACAAAACCATTGTTGCTACCGTTACGGATCCATACAACTGAACCAGTTATGCTTATTGGCAACATCTGTTAGAAGAATAACCATTTCCTGCCTGGGTATTTCGAATTTACGTCTATACAGATTGCAATCGTGGTATAAATCCTTCCAATCTACTACGGAACGAAAAAGATAATTCACCATTTGTTCCTGTACAATTCCTTGGTTATAAAATTTTTTCTCATCCAGTTCTTCTTCCTCATCCAAAGAAGTAAATACAAGCGGTTGGTCTTTTGCAATAAATTTAAGTGGCCCGTTAAAAGAGCTGAGGAGATCGATGATCTCCCCAAACCTTTCAACCGAAAGCTCGTCGCTTCTAACCAGGTGAACATTCATACATTCAGGGTTTAAATGGCAAACTCAATTTAAAAAATTCTTTTTAATGTGGCCTTGTTCTTTGCATTTAATATATTCATTCATTTGTGTACTTACCTTACCAAATACATCTTTAACATCCAATTTATTATAAGACATACTATTGAAAGCCTTAATATTCATTTTGGTGGCAGTTTCAACCGCATCTAACCCTGCACCTATATAACTAAAAGTCCATTTTCCAGTTTCTTCCAATGCCTGTATTTGCGAACTGATTTGGTCGTGTGTGTAAAACCTTGAAGCATTCTCATAACCGTCGGTAATAATTACCACTACAATGTTGGTGTTTTCTTCATGCAGCGTTGGCAATTCTTCCTTAAGTTTTGATATGGTACCACCAATTGCATCGAGCAAGGCTGTGGAACCATTTGGTTTATAGGTCCATTTGTCCAAGGTTGACGCTTTGAGCGGCGGAACTGCCGAATATGTATGCATTACCCTGTCATTAAAACGGGTTAGGCCAATGGTGATTTCCTGGTTGGGAAATTTCTCGCAAAGTGATCTGATAACTTTTACCTGCTCATTAAAACCACTAATGGTTTCGTTAAGGCAACTTTGCATAGAACCGCTCTGGTCGAGAATTAAATGATAATACGTTTTCTTGGTCATGTTCTGATTTTTTAAAGATTTAGAAAATTTATGTTTGAAAAAATACAGGAGTTCCCGGGTTCTGATCAGAAGGGTTTAAGGGGCGAATTTTAAGGGGTCTAAACAGTTCCCGGTATCCTGCGTTTTTACATGCACGAAATTCAGGCATGGTCAATATTTAAAAATTTCTTTACAAGGTTGTAAGCAATAAAAAAAGGGTGAAAATGATTTCACCCTTTACTATAATCAAATTTTTACAGTTATCTGCCATTAAACTGAATTGCCGAGATACCTGCCAGGGCAGCCACCTGCGTATTTTTTGGCTTCGCAATGATATACAAATTATTAAACCTGCTTTCTGTAACCGGGGTTAGGGTTAAGTGAACTTTTGTACCATTGGCTGCAGAATTTTTTTGTGGTGACAAAGTTCCTTTACCTATTGTTGCGCCATCCGGACTGCCCAACCGAATTTCAAAATCATACCCATATTCCGGCGGTGTTTGCCAACCGATTAATAGATCAATCGAACGAACCCCATACAGATCTATACTATCCAGCTTAAACCATCCTTCCTCTTTAGGCAATACCAAATAATTGGACCCTTCGTAGTTGGCAGCTGTAAAATTTTTCACCTCTTCTTTACCGTTGAACGACAGCGTGTTACCCTGCAAAACAACGGTTGACCTGCCCGTTAAAGACTTTATATTGTTTCCACCTTTATCTGTATAACTGGCGGCGATGATGAGGGATGTATTCGGTTTTAAATTTGCAGGCGGGGTAAGGGTACCTGATGCAGGTAAAGATTTTTGAACGTTACCCTGCCCAGATAAGGAGAGTATATACTGCACGATCTGATCAGCATCTTTCTCCGGTAAGTTAGGATGGGCAGGCATTTGGTTCTCGCCCCAAACACCTTTACCGCCTTTTATTATTTTTTCTTTGAGGTAAGCTGCTGCATTTTCCTTCTTTGCATATTTTTCCGATACAGCGAAATATGCAGGCCCGATGGAACTTTCTGCTTCTTTATGGCAACTTTTACAGTCAAGGGATGCTATTAGATTTTTTCCACTTACGGTGATCTCGCCCTGCTGGTGACCAATCGGTAGCGAGCTTTGTCGAACCCCGTTATATAATCAGCCGAAACAAAAAGATTTGAAGCATCAAATGCACTGGTATCGTTTTTATCTTTTACAGTTATTGAATAGCTGATGGGAACACCTGGCAGAATAAATGTTTTGTTTGGATTATTTACCTGTATCAGAACATCAGGAGTTTCATTACCTGCATATACATCGTACGTTTCACTTTTTGATACAGCGCCATCTTTATCTTTTACTTCTACAAAAATCTTATAATCGCCCGCGGTAGTGTACGTGTAGGTAACCTGTGGGGTGTTGGTTTCTTTCTTTTCTCCGTTTCCAAAATTCCAGGTATAGGTTATGGCTGTATTTTCGGGATCGTTCGCCTCTACAGTTGCAACAATAGTAAAAGGAACTCCACCTGTTGCACGGTCAACCTTTAAAGTAGAAACTTTTGGCGGCCGGTTACCTGCTATGTAATCAATTCTGGCAATGCCTGCATCAGGATTTTTAGCAAACCATCCTGTACCATATTCAAGCAGGTATAATTTTCCATCAGGACCCATTTCCATATCAATCAATTGAATTAACTTTGATGTTTCCCATAAATGGTTCCATCTTATCAAAATCACCATTGGGTAATAAGGTAACGGCTTTTATCCATCCACGTATCCAATCATACATCAATCAGTTTGCCATTATAATAATCAGGAAGTCGGGTTTCTTTCGGATACATATCTGTATAATAAACAGGGCCAGCCATTGCATTTCGACCGCCTGTACCTACCTGCGGAAAATCTGGTGAAGCGCCATAGGGATACCAGATAAATGCAGGTTGCGCTGGTGGTAATTCCTTCATACCTGTATTGTTTCTTGAATTATTTACTGGATGTGCCGGATCAAATGGCTCGCCGGACTTGACCTGTAGCATAATCATACGCACGGTACGCATAATTATTTCCAACAAATAAAGGCCATCCAAAATAACCGGCTTTTCGTGCCTGGTTTACTTCATCATATCCACGTCGGCCCACGTGTGTCAAGGCTATCATTGCCTGCATCAGGTCCCACTTCACCCCAATAAAGAAAACTGTTCTTCTGATCAACAGAAATACGATAAGGATTTCGGTTACCCATTACATAAATCTCGGGCCGTGTTTTATCAGTGCCTTTTGGAAAAAGATTGCCATCAGGTATTTCATAGGTGCCATCATCTTTAACTCTTGATGCGTAATGATCTTTACCGCGAAGATCATTTGTATTACCTGAAGATCGTCTTGCATCATATTGCTGATGACCGGGCAAATCATTCAACGGGGCAAAACCCTGTTGACATATTTTGCCCCTTGGCTCATCAAAGGGAGTTGAGTTATCACCTGTTGACAAGTACAATAATCCATCGGGCCAAAGGCAATCGAACCACCGGTGTGGCAACATATTTCACGTCTGCGATTTTACTTCAAGAATTACTTTTTCTGTGGCTTTATCAATTGTATCATTTTTAAAAGTGAACCGGGATAGCCTGTTTACTGAACTATCAATCGGGCTATAATACATATATACCCAATTATTTTTTGCAAAATTGGGATCTTTGCTAGACCCATTAATCCTTCTTCTGCATTTACATCCGGGTGTATTTGTTTTCCAGTACACATTAAGAAAACCCACCTGCTTTAACTGCTTTGTGTCGTTTTTATAAACAATAATTTCGCCGCGACGTTGTACCACAAGAATATCCAGGTTGGGAAGAATGGTCATTTCGGTTGGCTCAAAAAATTCACCCTGTGCAAGATTGGTTTTGGTAAAGCGGTCTTCTTCCGGAGGTATCTGGGTCTTTGCTTTATGCATAATCCAATTCTTTATTATCACCGATGGCATATTGAATACCACCGAGCAAATGTTTCAGGTACAGTTCTTCTGTATAAGATTCTTCCGTATGACCAAGTTCAGTATAAAAAGCACGGCCACCATCATATTCATGGTACCATGCCATCGGGTGGTATGCACCATTTGTACCACCCTCGTACGTGCTTTCATCAATCGTAATCAGCACATGCACATCCTGTATCGAGCTTCTTGAAATTGTACAGCTCATCCGTACGCTGCCAAACAGAATCGGAAAAAAATTTGGTGGCAGGGTGGGCTTTATCTTTTATTATAAATTTTGCCTGTTGATTTTTTGGGTGACCATTGAAATAAGCCCCAACCAACTGACCATACCATCCCCAGTCGTATTCTGTATCAGTAGCAGCATGTACGCCAACAAAGCCGCCACCGGACTGAATATATCTTTCAAAAGCAGCTTCCTGCTGTAATTCAGCACATCGCCAGTGGTATTTAAAAATATGATGGCAGAATATTTTTTAAGAATGCTGTCTGTAAACATATTGGCATTTGATGTTGTATCTACATCAAAATTATTTTCAGCACCCAATTTGTTTACGGCAGCCACGCCATTTGGAATAGATGAATGAACGAAACCTGCAGTTTTGGTAAAAACCAGAATACGCGATTTTCCACTTCGTTTATTACTGCATGAATAATGGGATATTGCAAATAGAACCAACAAGGCAAACATTATTTTTTTCATATGCAACTATGTTTCAGGAATTTTTAAATTATTGTGAAGTACGCATACATACATTAAAAGGAAAAATAATTATGATGAATGCAAAAGAGAAAAAGGAATATTTTAAATATATTTAATACTCAAATTTCTAAATTTATTTGCATGTCACCTAAAAACAATATTACCCGTAATGATTTTTTAAAACAAAGTGCATTAGCAAGTGCATCTTTATTGGTTGCCTCACTAAATGGATTTGCAAATAAAAATTACCATAAAAAAATACGGGTAGGTGTTATTGGTTGTGGTAGTGTATCTAACAGGTACCTTCCACACTTATCAGAATCGCCATATGTTGACTTGGTAAGTACCTGCGATATTATTTATGACCGGGCTGTAACCCAGGCTAAAGCATTTAAAATACCAAATCATTATCGTGATATTGATAGCATGCTTGCAGGTGCACCCTTTGACCTGTTGGTTAACCTTACAGATATGCAAGAGCATGAACGCTTAAACTGGCAGGCACTGGAAAAAGGAAGGCATGTATGGAGTGAAAAACCACTGGCAAACTCTTACAAAGCAGGAAGAAATTTACTTGACTATGCAAAAAACAATAAACTTAAAATTTGGGGTGCCCCTGCAGTTGTAAACAGTCCGCAATTTGCTTTTATGTCAAAAACCATACAGCAGGGCAAGTTAGGAACCCTTGCAGCAGCGCATGCTCATTATGGTCATTTAGGCCCAACCTGGTCTGCCTTTTTTTATGAAAAAGGCGGTGGCAGCCTGCCCGATCTTGGGGTATATAACATTGCATCTTTAACAGGGTTACTTGGGCCGGCAAAATATATTACCGCAATGACCAGCATTGTTTTACCCGAAAGAACGGTTGACAACAAAGGAAAAATTAAAGTTGAGGCTGAAGATAATACAATGCTTATTATGGATCATGGCAACGGATTGTTATCTCATGTGCAATGCGGGTTCAATTATTTTGATCCCTACGGGCATGAAGGTACAGGTCAGAACCAGCACACCATAACCATTTGGGGAAGGGATGGCAATATGGGACTGATCGGTTACGACTGGGCACCTTTTGGTGTTGACCTGGCTACTACAAGCCATGAAAAGCCAGAGACCTTTGTGCCGGATCCCAAAGATTATGTTTGGCAACAGGGCGCGTCGGTTATAGCAAAAGCCTGGCTACCGGTGAAGAGCCATTGATCAATCCCGAACATGCATTGCATGTGCTGGAAATAATTGAAGCGGCAAGGGAAAGCGGGCAATCGGGTAAAAAAATTAAACTCGAATCCACCTTTAAATATCCACTGGTTTAAAGAATATTGTAAAATGAATGGTTGCAAAAGGCTTTTGTTTGCAAGGCGCCTTCACATGTGTTATATTAGCGCATCATTTTAACTGCTGATGAAAAACAATCTGAAATATCCTTTCGATCCTGTTGTAAAAATTCTGGGTATTGCCTTTATCATTAATACTATAACCGCTACTGCGCACCTTACCTACGACATGGATTATGAGAATTCTAAAATATTAACCTACCTGCTGGATATGATAGGAACAAGCCTGTTGTTGTTTGTTCCAACCTGCCTGGTTATTTTATTGCTGGCATCCATGCGTGAAACCCTTGGCAACTACCGAACCTTTTGGTTTATTTTTATAATGGGCATTGCTGGTCCATTGATAATGTTTTTTTTATTTGAAAATATTTTTGAACAATACACTCAACATCCATCCACCCTAGTTACCATTTCCATCTTTGGTATGCTAACCGCCATTACTTTTTATTACACTGCCATTAGTGGAGATACTGATCAAAAGGAAGAAACAGTTTAAGGTGTTTTTGCCAGTGGCAAAATGCATTGGCAATGTTTTACTAACAGGGAACGCTTTTTGTATGGCTTGCTAAATAGAACTATAATTATTAATAAAAGGTAATGAAAATATTATTTACGCATATCATCATCCTGGTATGCATTTTTACACCGGTGGTGGTGCAAGCTCAAAGAACAGACACACATGATTCCACATATTACAAATCCTACCCCAATAAATTAACAGGCAGATTATTTCTTTCAGAAAAGGTTTCTTCTTTCATAATTCCTGCTTCGGATAATTATTCCGACGTAACCTATGTACCCAACAACAAGGTGTCTTTAGGGGTTGGTGCCACCTACAAAAACATGACACTTAACGTAGGTGCAGGTTTTGGTTTTTTAAATAAAGAGAATACAAAAGGTGAAACTAAATCGGTGGATTTTCAAATACATGCCTATAGGCCAACAAGCGTGGTAGACATCACTGCAATATCTCATAAGGGAATGCATATAAAACAAAAAGGTTTGGGAACCCCCTTTGCAGATGAATACTATTACCGGCCCGATGTAAAGCAACTTCAATTCGGGGTTTCATATTATCACCTGGCAAACCATGATAAATTTAGTTACCGGGCCGCCATGATTCAAAATGAGTGGCAACAAAAATCTGCCGGCAGTTTATTATTTGGCGGGCAGGCTTATTATGCAAAAACTTCCGGAGACAGCCCATTGGTTCCACTAGGTTTACGGGATGGATTTGAGCAGGCCGACATTAACGAATTAAGCTTTATTAATGTGAGCGGTGGTCTGGGTTATGCCTACACCCTTGTGATTCGGAAATATTTTTATGTTACAGGGTCATTTATTGGCAATGTGGGCTTAAACTTTATAAAAGAAGATGCCTACACGGGAAAAATGAATAAAACAGGCATTAACCCCTCGGCCATTTACAAGGGTGCTGCCGGATTTAGTAACGACAACTGGAACCTAAGTGCAAGTATTGCTGGCAATGCTTTTTTAATAAAAACGACAACCGGTGCACAACCGTACCTTTTACAGGCAAGCAATGTTAGATTTAATATAGCCAGGAGATTTGAGGTTAAAAATAAATAATTATTGCTTAGATAACCAGATGGCTGAAAGTTGAAAAGAGGAGAATTTTGGCATATCACCAGCAGGGACATATATTACCTGCATTTTCTCAATATCACCTAAATTAAAATCGGTGGAGCTATTAGCTTTAAACCATAAAGGCTGAAACCCCGGATAGGGCCGGGTAAAAGTAATATTGAATCCACCTTAAAATTTTTTAACGGTAGTTCAATATTTTGCCATCCTTTTATTACAGGTAAATCATACGTATAACCTGTCGCATCTTTACTTATTAAGATTATTTTGAGATTTCCACTACCCGCCATGTTCACGCTTGCATGCAGTTTAGAAAATTCTGCTGCTTCACTGGCTCTTTCATTCACAATTTCACCCGTAAAAACCTGTAGTGCAACAGGCTGATTTAATGCTGAAACCTGCAGGTTTATTTGCCCGGGGAACGAAACCGGTAAAAAAGAAAATGAATTATTTTTCCAGTCGGGATTGTAATAAATAATTTTTTCTTCGGTATTATTCGCATTAAACAATACTAATGGTGTTTCTGCTGAACTTACCATGGTGGTAAATGTTTTGTTATTCAGATAATCCCATTTATAAGGATTACCGGAAACATTACCTGGGAATGTATAATATTCATTTTTGTTTATCACAATAATGCGGTAGTTCAATAATCCGGCAACCAGCAAATCCGCAGGTATGGTAGCCGTAAATTCTCCCGCACCCGAGGGCTTCATTGGGATGTTTTTCCACCCATTTTTTGCCTGTACTTCTACATAAATTTTAGATGTATCATGCACACCTGCAACAATTGCATGAATTTGGAAAGGAATGTTATTACTGATGGATTGTATGGGAACGTGATTCACAAATACCGATGAATCTATGGGTTCTGGAGCAACGAATTCCGAAAGACCGATTGGCATATCGCAGACATTTAACGCAGACACGCTTACAGTGTTCTTGTTTGTTAACAGGTATGTTCCTGGTAAAACACTGAATGAATTATCAAGAGATGTTGCCTTAAAATTATTTCCTTCATTAATACCGGTAATAAAAAAGGTTTTAAGATCTGCCAAATGAATTGTGATTAAACGGTTATGATATTCTAACCGTGTTACTTCTTTTTTTAAAGAAGCTTTTTCAAAAGGATCTCTTAGTTGTAAAACATCGGGCATAACTTCCAGCCTCCAGATTCCCTCTTCAATCTTATCAAGAAAGTAAGCACCGCTACCGGCATATGTTACTACAGGCGAATTACCCACCCCGGCAAGGTGCGTCAATGCCTGCAGATTTTTTGGTGATGTTTGAGTTGAATTAGAGTAATAAAAATCACTCGCGGTGTTCATCTCACTTAATTGCTCGCGGCTGCTAACCCTAAAATCGCCGAACAAGGTATCGGCAGGATAGTTGCCATAATTTTTATGCAAAGGCAAACGGTGAAATGCCTTTGATGCGATAAGCATACTTATGGCCTTGGAAGGCGTATATGCCAGGTTTAAATAGTGCGTTTGATACTCTGTGTTGGCATAGGCTGTTGCCAGTGGGTCGTATGCAAACTGGGTAACCCATTGAAACCCTGCTTCTTTAAAGCTTCTTACCACGGCGGGGTACATATAAGATTTCAACACATCGCCCGCATCAAATTCATAAACCATTTTAGGCTTGTTATTAAATCTTTTAATGGTGTCGAATGGAATAAGATACCTGTCAACATTTGGTAAATAATTTCCCTTTAATTCATACCCTGCAACCAACCCCGTGGGGTACCATTGAAAACTAAACCCATCGGCATTTGAAGCAGCAACGGCATCTGCATACGCTGGCGATTCGCTTATGTTATAAAAAACAGGTTTATTAAACCCGGTTTTTCGAATGGCAGCCGCAAGCCTGTTTACATATTCAGTGGCTTTATCTTTTGGCCCGCTGTGGTGAGGTTCGTTATTTATTTCTGCCGCAATAATATCAGGGTCGTTCTTGTAAGCGAGCGTAGTATATGGATTTACATGATTAAATATCTGCGGTAAATAATTTTCCTGCGCCTGAATAGCTAATTCTTTTACAACAGCGCCCGGTTTGGTAAACACATACGAAAAGCCATTTGTTATTTCATCAGGTTCAGGATAACCGTTGCCCCAAAAGGCGATGGGAGTTAGTAAAATGCGAATTTTTCTTTCCTTTAATTTGAATATGAGGTAATCAAACAAATCCAGGTGTTCATTTAATTGCAGGTTGCCTGCAGAATCAGATAATTCAACATCCCACATATGTACCCTAAAAGCATCAAGACCAAGGCGTGCGAAATGATAAACATCGTTGTCAATTGCTTTTTTTACATCTTTGCCTAAGACCTTGTGTGCCCTGTAACCATGTGCGAAAGGCACCGTATAATTTACCCAAAAAAAGATGCAGGCTGCTTTGATTCAGAATACCTGATTATACCTTTTGAATCAATATAAATAAGGTTTTTATTTGGGGTCTGCTGTTTTTGAGCGTGTGCAGGAAAAACCAAAACAAAAATTAAAAACCAGTTCAGGATCAGGTTCAGCTTCATAGGTCAACATGTATTTTTAGTATTCCACTAAATGTAGGGCTTTAAATAAAAGGGGTATAAAGTTAATTTAATAATGCTTTTTTCGTTAAAATATATTGAGTGTTTAAAGAAGGAATTCAATCTTCCGGTTGTAGAAATCTTTTTATTTTTTTATGAAATGAAATAAAATAAGTTACAGATCTTATACACTGCAGACAAGGAAAATAAAACATGGATTTAATTAATAAAAAGGCATTAATGAGGTTGCATACCAATTAAATTTGCCATTAACCTGTATGCACCAGGGACACCGGCAGGCAATTGTCTGAAAAATACCAGACCTGTATAAACAAAATTTCCTTTACCATATTTTGCAATAATAATGCTTCCGTTCGAAGAATTCTCACCGGCATCGTTCATGGCTATCGGTGCTGTAAAATGCGCATCAAAGTTTTCTGCCTGGTATATACTTCTTTCCTGAACCCAACCTTCAAAGTCTTTTTCAGTTATTTTGTTTGGGTAGTTAAGTACCGGGTTTTCAGGCTCAATAATTTTTACTGTTGCATTCTCATCGGTAACCCTTGTTCGGCCTACACTAAAATTATATGGACCAATATGATCACCGGAAACATTACTTAGAAAATTACTGGTATTATACTGTACAATTAAATTTCCGCCATTGTTTATATACCTCATCAGCACCTCGTACCCTTCCTTTAGCCATTCATGTACATTATAGGCCCGCACCCCCGTAATTATAGCATCATAATTTTTTAAATTAGCATCGGTTATATCTTTTTGTTGCAACAGGTTAACCTCGTAACCCATTTGTTGAAGTGCTTGCGGTACTTTATCACCTGCACCTTCTATATACCCAATATTTTTTCCCTTAATAACAATATTTATTTTTTCAACTCTTGCAGACACCGGGCTATAATATAATATAGTTGGAATATGGTCATAAGCGATCAGATGCTCTTCCCAAAGCTGTTTATTATCACCGTTCTCAAAAGCGCCGGCGGATAATTTTACAGTGGATGCATCACTACCAGATATAACCGACCTATACTCCTGAAAAGTGCCTTGTTTTAAACTGGTTTTATAAGATGCCGGTAATATATTAGCGTTGGGTGAAGTGGTAAGTTTTACTAACAAAGAATCTATATTAGATTTAGCATGCATTAATAAATTAACAGGCTTTTCATTGTTACCCGACACCAGGTAAACAGGCTGATCGAGGATGGCGGTAACGGCGGGTACAACACGCAACGGTTGGTATATTTCTCCCTTAACAGGATCGGTGTATTTATGTTTTACCGGCAGCTCAAAAGTTAGTGAAGTTCCATAAAATTCAATAGTAAAATAAGCCGTATAAGCGGCTTCATTCTCCCCTTTACCGATCAGTTGCTGGTCATTAACAGTAAAACTTCCATTTACGGTTTTATCCGTAATCCAATATGGCTGGGTAACCGGTTTAGTCTTTTGCACAAAAATTGTTCTGGTAAAACCGTTATTTGTATTTGCTGTGAGCGGTACAGAAAAAGTTGAATCTACCTGGTCTGTTTTTATATTTTTAAGAACTGCATTCACGTTGTTTCGCACATTGACGAAAAATTGAACCTTAATGCTATCGCCCTGCACAGCATAATCATTAGCCGTTGTTGCTTCAGCAAATAACCCACTGCATTGAGCTATTAATTTTTTTATTTCTTCAAGCTTAATATTTCTCCAGAATGGATGATCGATCTTTTTAACTGCGTTATATAATTGCACCAGTTGCGGTACAATATTTTCCGGATGTTCAAAATTATATTGCGTAATAATTGAATTAATTTGCTGCTGAATTTGATTTGCACCCTCTACCCTGCCCCAGGTATTGGTTACCCCATACAGCAAACTGTCTTTTGGATTTGGGCCTCCGGTAGTATTAAAATATTCGAAAGACTGCCCCTCTGGCGAGCAACACCAAAACCCTGGCTTTTATGCTGGCTGCGGCTTTCACTTGAAATTTCACCATAACTTTTGCCTAGAAAATTATTGTAAACCCCAACATCAACTTTCAATTGTGTGCTGTCTATTGTGTTGTTTCCACCAAAATTATATGTATTCCAAAAAATTCTTTTTGCCTGCCATGGTTCAACACCAAAATTAAATTGCTCAGGAAATTTTGTCGGGTCTGCCGCAGCAGTAAAAGCTTCGTTTGCCAAAATAGATGATGCAGCATGGTGCCCATGTCCGGCCCTTCATCGCCGGGAAAACGGGTAATAATTACATCGGGTTTAAATTTTCTAATGACCCACACTATATCGCTTAGAATTTTTTCGTGCCCCCATGTTAACATTGTTTCGGCTGAAGACTTACTATATCCGAAATCATACGCTCTTGTAAAAAATTGTTCAGCGCCGTCAATTCGTCTTGCTGCCAGTAATTCCTGCGTTCTTATCAACCCAAGTTCAATACCCTGCTCTTTACCAATAAGGTTTTGGCCTCCATCACCACGCGTTAAACTTAAATATGCTGTACGGTATAGTTTTTCCCGTGACAGGTAAGTTAATAATCTTGTATTCTCATCATCGGGATGTGCGGCTATATAAAGCACGGACCCCAGAACATTTAATTTTTTGATGTTCATATAAATCTCAGCAGAACCAAAGGTTTCCGGTTGTTGTGCATGCAAAAAGTGCGTAAAGAGTACAAGAGAAATTATAATAAGGATGTTTTTCATTCTACGCTTATTTAAAACGAAGATAAGTTTGAAACAGTAAGTGCTAAATGGTAATGGGTTTCATATTTTGTAAATGTAAAATTGAATCATTGTTAATTATGATAAAATGATTGCAGGCATAATTTTTTTGTATATTATGCTATTGAACAATTTAATTCTTCATCAATATTATTTAATAAAAAAAACAAACGATTATGAACGGATACCACACTTACAAAGAATGTATTGATGCATGCCTTTCCTGTGCAGCGCTTTGTAACCATTGCGCGGCCGAATGCACGCAGGAAGATGATGTACAAAAAATGGCTGAATGCATAAGGCTTAATATGCAATGCGCTGCACTATGTTATGCGGCTGCGCAATTAATGAGCATGGGTAGTGATAAGGCTAAACAAATTTGTGAATTATGTGCAGATCTTTGCGACGTTTGTGGCAACGAATGTGCAAAACATGATATGGAGCATTGTAAAGAATGTGCTCAGGCTTGTAAAAACTGCGCCGATAAATGCAGAAGAATGTAATAAAAAAGGAGATCGTATATGATCTCCTTTTAAATAGTTATTTAGATTTAACCCTGCTTTTTTCTTCCTGTGCGCTGTTTCTTTCTTTATGTTCGGTTGCCTGCCCTTTATTAAACCTGTAGCTGAAACTTAGGTTAACAACCCTGCTTTCCCACTTATTATAAATACCCACATCTATATTTTGATAGCGTGTTTGTGCACTAAAATCCTGTATGTTTAAAAAATCCTGAACACTTATTTTAACCGTTCCCTTATTCTTTAAAATTTTGTGGGTTGCACCAAAATTTAATTTGGTCATAGGGTTCGCCAGAAGAGTTGCACCTTCCAGCATTTGTGACCTGTAAAACCCGCTTATTTCTAATGCCAGTGATTCATTCAACTTAAAATTATTATTGAAGTTTATCATAAATCCTCCGCCATTAATTTGCAGATAAGCATTGTTTACAATACCAGAGTAACTGTTGTAAACACCCTGCATATAAACATTTGCTCTCCACCATTTTGTAATGGGTACGTTAGCATTAACACTTAGGGTGGCATTATTTAATAAACCAACATTGCTTTGTTTTACATAATTAGTGTGCGTACTGTCAACCTGTTCTAAAACCTGTTCTATAATATTTGTTGTTCTGTTATACCCGAGTGTTGTTGTAAGAAAGTTTTTATATGTGTGGCTTGCTTCTACATTATGACTGAACTGTGGTTGCAGGTATGGATTACCGGCTTCGTATGTATACTTATCGAGAAAGTAAAAAAATGGATTCAGCGAGCCATAATGGGCCTGCCTATTCTGTGACCATAGTTCAGTGAATATTGATTATTGTCGTTAGGTGTGTAACTGAGAAAAGCTGTGGGAAACAGGTTGGTGTAGCTTCTTTCAAAAGAAATATTTTTTACCACCTGGTGCCCTTTAGAGCAGGTATTTTCTGCCCGTAGACCTGCCTGCACACCCCATTGCTTATTTATTTTTTTATTAAAATTTATATAACCTGCATGTATGATCTCTTTATAAACAAAGTGATTTGTTTTGCCGGAATCAGCAACCCAATCCCCTTCTATTAAGTAATCGTAGCGTGCATTATTGTCTGTTTCTACACGGCTTGTTTTAAACACCAGCTTCCAGCTTTAAATCTTTAGAGAGTGGCTGTGTATAATCTGCCTTAATACTGTTTATAAGAATATGCCCCGGTAAATTGCCACGCAGTATTTCATCATCAGAAATTTTATCACCGGAAGGTGAATAAAACATATTGGTAAACACCTGGCTGTTTGAATTTTGATAAGTGATGCGATCTGCATCAATAGTTAATTCCCGCCCCAATGTATCGAAAACATGCTTGAAATTTAAATTAACACCAAAATTGCTATGCCTTTCATCAGTACCACTCACAGCTTTTGTCTCAGATATTAAAACCTGCTTACCATCAAAAATATTAGTGGAGTTTTTAACTTTAAAATTACCGGGGGTGGTGGCACCATTTAAAACAATTCCAAAGGTGTTTTTATCATTTAAAAAATAATCCGCTCCAACTTTATAGCTATGTGTCTGAAATGTGCGATCCATATCGGTATGTTGAATAAATACAGATTCGATTTGGTCAGTTGTATCATTCCTGAACTTACGCGTTAGATTTAAACGGTTATACGATTGATTATAATTATAACTGTAAAGACCAAAAAGATTAACCCTGCCATTTCTGTAATTTATATTAATGCTTTCATTGGTTTTGGGATACCTGCCCACACCCCCGCCTGCGGTAAGACTTACATTAAGACCGGTAATTTTAGATTTTTTTGTTTTGATATTGATTATACCTGAATTACCTGCAGCATCGTATTTAGCCGGAGGATTGGTCATTATCTCTACCTGGTCGAGATTTGTGCCAGGCATGCTCTTAAGCATGGTTGTTAATTCACTTCCGCTTAAATAAGATGGTCTGCCATCAATAAGAATTAAAACTCCCTGTTTTCCTTTCAGGCTAATATTTCCATCTTTATCTAAAGAAATGCCGGGAGATTTTTCCAGGATCTCTAATGCACTTAAGCCGGTATTGGTTGGTGATGCGTCAACATTAATTATAGTACGGTCGGCTTTAAATTCAATGAGCTGTCTTTTAGCCGAAACAGTTACTGCCTTTAACTGATTTTGACCAGAAGTGAGTTCTATTATTGGAATAACCTTGTTGGCGTTTACAATAATTGGATCTGAATAATAATCCTGAACGCCCACAGCCTGAATAAAAATTAAGTAAGAACCCTCACTTATGGAAAAATAATATCCTCCATTTTTTCCCGTAAGGGTGGATTGAATGATTGCAGAATCAATCGAATTCAATAATTTAACCGATAACTGCTCGCTGGATGTATTATTTACTTTTACAGTTCCACTTAAATTATATTTGTTAAACTATTCTGGCTGAATAAGTTAAGAGATAAAAATAAAATCAAAAAAGTAATTAGAAATTTCATAGCTGTTGTTTTAGTACCTGTTTTAATTGATTACAAAACAAATGTAGGTACTATGCTTTACATAGTATATGGCAACGCTATGAAAGGATGAAATAAATGATGGCTGGTAATTTAACTATTTGGTACTTGCGGAGTAACCGGCTTTTTAAATACAGAAGGTTTTATGTATTTTGAATAATACATAAGTAAAAGCCCCGAAAGCACCAGGGCAACAGAAATAATTTCTGCCTGTGTTGGATGAAATCCATAGATGGAGTATGTTGTATTTACCCTTATTTTTTCAATAAAGAACCTTTCGAGACCATTTACAACCAGGTATAATCCGAATAATTTACCCGGTTGTTTAAATTTCTTACGAACAGACCATAATAAACCAAAGAGCACCAAACTCATTATAATTTCATAAAAAGGTGTGGGAAAAACGGGTAGAGGCAAATAATAGCAGAAATTATCCCATGTGCAGTTGGGAATAGTAATTCCAACTTCGTTTACATTATGCGGGTAAGAATAAGCAAATAACCAGTCTGGCAAACCCAGAAAGGCTTTAACGGGTGTATGATCTACAGCCTCTACCGAGCCGAATTGCTCAGAATAAAACTGCGAGAAATTATTTAGAATCTGGTTAAACTGCCCGGGGTTTGCAGGTAAAGCATCGCCTGCAGCATTTGTAATATATGCGCTGTTCACAATACCCCAATCTCCATCCCCTGCAACCTGGCATCCTATTCTTCCCAAGCCATACGCGAGCATTAACGAAGGGGCTGCAGCATCTGCCACATCAATAAACCTGATACCCGACTTTTTAAAATATATTGCAAGTGCAACGGTTGCTATAATTAATCCACCATAGAATGTAAGCCCGCTTGCAGAAAAAAGATTGCCAATGGGATCTTGTATAAAACGGTCCCAGTTTTCAAGGTTATCAAACACTTTTGCACCAAGAAAACCAAAGGCTGCGGCAATAATAACAATATCTCCTACCCTGTCACTTGGCCAGATTCTTATTTTTCTTTTTTCAGGTTGTGGAAGTTTCTTTTTATTTTTTTCCCACCATTTTAAGCCGGCAAAAAATAAACCCATCAAAATTCCTGCACCTGTATGTCCGCCTGATGAAAAAATAAAGGCCTGCGGGTCATTTAAAGCACCGGGCATCAGAAATACGCCAACAATCTTAAAACCTAAAATAAATCCAAGAATAAAATTTATAATCAACTCGGTAATGGTGGCAGACCTGCCAACCGTAATCACTGTTTCTTTATAGGTAAAAACACCTGCTGCCTGCTTTCTTTTTAGCTCCTTAACAAGAAAAACGGAGGCAATTAAAAAAGCCAGTGCAACAAAAAATCCGAATGAATTTATTATTCTAAATGCAGGTATGTCAATGCCAAAAATTTCTTTGAATGCGTAGTATAAATTAGGATACATTCTTTGGGTATTCCGATTTTTTGCAATGATACTTAAAAGAAGTTACATGCCTTTGGGATATTACTTATTATGCTGCAGGAAGCCTACAAACAAAAATGCCCTTCATAGCAGAAAGGGCATTTAATAAAATAAGAAAAGTATATTAACAATATTCTTCAAAGGCACTAAGCAGGTTATTAGCGATAACCTGTGCGGGTCGGCCTTCTATCTGGTGCCTTTCGATCATGTGTACCACTTCGCCATCTTTAAATAATGCAATTGCGGGTGATGATGGCGGATAAGGTAATAATTTCTCACGAATTTTTTTTACAGCTTCCATATCAAAACCTGCAAATGTTGTGGTTAGGTTATCTGGTTTTTTGTCTGAATTATTTACGGCCATCACAACTGCAGGCCGGGCACTGCCGGCAGCACAACCACAGATTGAATTAATCATAACAAGTGTGGTTCCCTCCTTTTCTAATGCTTCTTCTACCTGACTTGCTGAAAGTAATTCTTCAAAACCATTTTGGGTAAGCTCTGCTTTCATCGGCATCACAATTTCTTTGGGATACATATATATAATTTAATGTTTGAAAAGCGAATTTAAAATAATCCAACAACAATAATTCAGCCAAGTTGTCATTATAATTGAAAAGATACACAATATTTGGCAGAAAACATCCTTCAAAACTGTAGTGGTATTTACTTTGATTTACCATGAGAAATTTCACAATTAAAAACCATACAAAATGACCGTAATAAAAAGAAACTACAACACAACCGACAGTTTATTAGATGAACTGTTTTCAGGTTTAACCCCTTCAGTAAACAGAGGGCAAAATATACCTGTTAACATAACGGAGGATGGAGAAAGTTTTAACCTTGATGTTATTGCTCCCGGGTTAAGAAAGGAAGATATTAAAGTGAGTTTCGAAGATGGCCTTCTTACAATAAGTTATGATAAAAAACAGGATGAAGTAAAACAGGATAAAGTAAAAAAACACAGGGAGGAATTTGTGCTAAGTAATTTTAAACGCAGTTTTTCAATAGATGAAAAAATTGCTGTGGAAAAAATTAATGCCAAATACGATAATGGAATTTTAAGCCTTCATTTACCAAAGAAAGAGGAAGTAAAGGTGCAGCCCAAAGAAATTACCATACTGTAATTCTCTCACATTTAAAAACCTGTTCAGGATAATTGAACAGGTTTTTTTTATTTATTGCTTAAGATTATTTGCAGATACCGATACAATGGTAATCGAAGCCACGCCGTTTTAAATCATCTCCATGATAAATGTTACGACCGTCAAAAATAACTTTACCATGCATTAAATCTTTTATCTCATCCCAATCCGGCAAACGAAATTCCGGCCATTCGGTAACCAGTATTAATGCATCCGCACCACGGGCCGCCATGGGACCATCTTCTGCATAAGAAATGGAGCTGTCTAAAAAATGTTTTGCCTCATTCATTGCCACCGGGTCGTAAGCCTGCACTTTAGCACCGCCGGCCAAAAGTGCTTCGATTAAAACAAGTGATGGAGCCTCGCGCATATCATCGGTTTTTGGTTTAAAAGATAAACCCCAAATGGCAAAAACTTTGTCTTTTATATCATTATTAAAATATGCATTGATCTTTTTAATGAGCACTTTTTTCTGATCATCATTAACTGCATCTACCTGTTTTAAAATACGCAAGGGGTAATCGTAATCTTCAGCAGTACGAATAAGTGCTTTTACATCTTTTGGAAAACAAGATCCGCCATAACCTATACCGGGGTAAATAAAACGGTTTCCGATTCTTGGGTCGCTGCCCATACCGTTGCGCACTTCATTTACATTAGCACCCACCAGTTCGCACAAATTTGCGATGTCGTTCATAAACGAAATCTTTGTGGCAAGCATGGCGTTGGCGGCATATTTAGTCATTTCCGCAGATGGTATATCCATAAACAAAATAGGATGTCCATTAAGCACGAAGGGGTCGTACAACCTGTGCAGCAAATCTTTTGCGCGGTCACTTTCCACACCTATAACAATGCGGTCGGGTTTAAGAAAGTCATCTACCGCCGCTCCTTCTTTTAAAAATTCGGGATTGGAAGCAACATCGAAGTCTATATGCATGTGTGCCTTTCTTTCTATCAATGCGTTGCTTATGGCATGTTTAACACGGCCGCAGTGCCCACGGGCACGGTACTTTTTGTTACAACAATTAGGTAGCCTGTCATATAGGTTCCTATTTCGTTGGCTACCTGCAAAACATATTGAAGGTCTGCACTACCATCTTCACCAGGCGGTGTACCTACAGCAACAAATGCTATTTGGGCATTGGCAATGCTTTCCTGCAAACTGGTACTGAATTTAAGCCTGCCCTTTTTTGCATTACGCTCCACAATATCTTCAAGGCCCGGTTCGTAAATAGGAAGAATACCATTTTTTAAATTTTCGATCTTTTGCTCATTAACATCCACGCAAATAACATCGGTTCCCACTTCTGCCAAACATGCGCCTGTAACAAGACCTACGTACCCTGTGCCTACAACAACTATTTTCATAAGTTATTAGTTTCAAAGATTTTTACCACTTAATAATGGTAATAAATTAATGCGTTTTTTGGTTAGCTTTTTAAGCTGTTTTCCATGTTGATAAATCCCTGCCGGTTAATTCTTCAAGTTCTTCTATATCTTTCCAGAAAATATTATATGCGAATTGCCTGTCTTCAGGACTTAACTCAGGTTTCTTTTCTTCAGTTCTTAAAACGGGTTTAAGTAAATTTTGTATGAAGGCAGGTAAGTATTTTTTTACATTTTTTACCCGCGATTTACCAAAGAGGTTGAACAAAGGTTTAAGCCTTACTTTTTTATGCTTGTTTACAGCTTCTTTTTTAATTGCGCTAAAATCTTCATTAACTCCGATAAATGCAAATAATTCCTGAATTGTTTTCTGAAAATTACTTTTAAGATCCTCTATTAGAATGATTTTAATCTGGTTTTCGGGAAAACGTTCGCGGTAGTATTTTAGCTGTTCTGCATACATACTGCCTTCGATATATGTTCGGTAAACGATTTTATTTTTATTATTAAGTGCATCCTGGTCGGTTAACCATAATTTTTCTCCCTGTTCACCAGAGAACTGAACGGTTTTTCTTTGCTCAATATTTGATAGGAGAGCTTCGGGAAACTTAATTTTTCGCCTCCTTTCGCCTGCCTCATTGCCCAACCTGAAAAAGCTCGTTCAACCGGGTCGCGAAAACAAAATATAAGCTTCATTGCGGGGAAATCTTTTTTTATACGGTCTGCTGCAAAGGGAAGAAAACAATATGTGGGGGTGCCTTCACCAATTGCTTTTTCGTTGGTAGCACCTTCAAAAAAATTACAGTAAAAAGATAAACCTTTACTGTACTGGTTATCAAAAAACCGGGTTTCTTTTATGGGTGACATATACACCTCGGGATGCTGACTAAAATAATAGTGCAATGAGGTAGATGCGGATTTAGGCGGACCAACAATTAAGAAATCAGGAAACTTATCCATGGGCATTTAGTGTATTCGGGTTGCTTTTTCTGTCGCTATGATAAAGTGCATCGTACTTGGCAGCGCAACTTTCCATACTAAATTCTTTTTTATATAAAGCTTTTCCGTTTTGGCTTAAACGGTCGAGTGTTTCTTTATCTGCATGCAAAAAATTTGTAAGCGCTCTTAAATAACTTTCGTGAGAAACATCATCAGACAAATATCCAATGTCTTTATTAATAATGTTTTTCACTCCGCCAACAGGCGTGCATATGGGAATTACTCCGCCAGATAATGCTTCAAGCAGGCTTATCGGAAGACCTTCAAAAATAGATGAAAGTAAAAAGCCGTGAGAGTTAAGGTAATAATCTCCCACATTTTTTATTTTACCTAAAAAATGTACATTATCGGGTTTGTTCTGAATTAACTGATGATACAATTTTTCATCATCAGATGCATGATCGCCGATTATCAGGGCAATAACATTCTCTCCATTTTCTTTTAAATCTTTAATACAATCTATAAGCAGTTGCTGATTTTTTTGTTTGGTAACACGGGCAATATTCAACAATACTTTGGTTTCGCTATTCTTCTTTAAGCTGTTTATGCTTTCGGTTACTTCATTAAATGCCGCTGAGGCTTCGACAGGGGTTGAGCCATTATTAATAAGGGTGGATACGGTATTGCCATATATACGAAGTGCGCTTTTGTGCACTTCTTCTGAAATGGTAACTGGATAAATAATTTTCTTTCGGAAAAAATATTTGTAAGCGATTCTGCCATGGAATGGACTGTCTTGTTGTACCAGGTTGTGAATGGTGTGTATTTTTTTGAAGGGGTTAAATCTTTAACCGTACAGTACGCCCAGAAACAATAATAACCTGAATGCAAATGTGTATGTACTACGTTTGGTTTTAGTTTGGCGAGCAGACCGGGATTCGGGAAAAAATTTTCATATCGGGTCCACGCTTTTTACCCAGGGTTACAAAATTTAACCCGGTTGTCTAGCAAGGATAGAGGAAGATGATTTGCTGTATGATGGTACAGTGAAACGAGGGTTACGTGATAGTCCGGATTTTTTACCAGTTCATTGCATAGTTGAATGCAAAAAATTTGAGCCCCTCCCCATCCTAAAGCCGGTACCATTTGTACGATCTTATACATATTATTACGTAATAGTTAGTTATCTTGGGTTATTTTTAAAAGATAATCACCGATATAGTGATTTTTCAACCACAAACCAGGGATTAAAAGGTTTTCCTTGTTGTATGTAAGGTCTTCATCCTGTCTCGTAATTATTACACTACAGCCGGCAACTTTAGCCACTGCATGACCTGCACCCGTATCCCATTCCATTGTAGGTGCCAGACGTGGGTATACCTTTGCTTTGCCTTCAGCAACAAGGCAAACTTTATGGAACTACCTGCGCTATTAGTTCAACTTCTCCGTGGATCTTCCTTCTTTTCCTCAATAAAAGCTTCTGTTTCGGGTGTATTGTGCGAGCGGCTGGCAACACTGGTGTAGGTATTTCCGCATCTTGCTTTACGGGCAGCTTCGTAGCATTTTCCATAAGCTCTTCAATGCTTTTTGTTTCTTCATTGTATTGTAAAACTATAAGCTGCCATTTTCACTATTGCCATAGTACATTTTTCCTGTAACCGGAACATACACTACTCCTTCAATAGGTTCACCATCTTCAATAACAGCGATGTTTACTGTAAATTCACCATTTTTCTTTAATAAATTCTTTTGTACCATCTAAGCGGATCTATTAGCCAAAATTATTCCAGTCTTTTCTTTCTTCAAAGGGTAAGTGCTTTTTCTTCTTCACTTAAAATGGGTATGCCTTTAGGTCGAGTCCAGCCACAATCACTTGTGCGAATTAAGATCCGCAAGTGTTAATGGAGACTCGTCTGCCTTATGTTGAACTGAAAAATCCTTTGAATAAATTTCCAAAATCTTTTTTCCTGCCTCTACTGCTGCAGAAATCATCAAGCTAATTTTCATTTCTTCAATTATTGTTTTTATACCGAACCACATACTGTGGTAAGATAAAAGTTAAAGATAAAATAAGATTACATGCGATTAATTTATAAATACTTATAGTGTTATAACTTGTTTAAAATCACTTCTAAAAACTAATTTCTTAATTGTTGCGAGAAATGTATACAGATGCAATACCTCGTTTACCTGATTGTGCAATGAATAGTTTTTAACAATAAAAAGTCGTGCTTTTTTGGACTCTTCAATAAATCGTGAATAATCATCCAGGTAAGAAACCATTACTTCTGCAATAGCGTTCTCATCAAAAACATCATATTTATAACCAAACCCATCAAATGGCAGTTGTTTTATTCCACCAACGTTGCTTACCACGGGAACACAGCCGCCACTCATTGCTTCCATTAATGCCAGTGGCAGACCTTCAAAGTCGCTGGTAAGCAGAAACACATCTATTTTCTTGTATGCTGCATAGGTGTCTTTTAACTGACCTGGAAGTTCTATAAAGGGCTGTAATTGTAATTGACTTATTTTTTCTCGAAGCAAGTTCGTCTGGCGGCCATCACCTACCATTAAAAATGAATTTTATCTGGTAGCTGCGGGTTTCTGCCGCTACCTGCACCCATTTATCCACGCGTTTTTGTGGCCGAAAGCGCGCTACCAGTCCTACATCCTTTCTTTGTACTTATGTCTTTACTTACCCTGTGCGCGTTTGAAAATTTATCTGTATCAATTCCATTTAGAATGGTTATTGCATGCCGGGTTTTAAAAAACCACCCTTTTTGATTCTTTTTAATATTTTCTCCTACCTCATAAGAAACAAATATTACACTATCGAAAAAGCCATAGGTAATGCCGCTAAGTAGAAATTGTATTTAGTGTAAAAGCTTACAAGATTATGCTCTGAATAGATAAATTTAGTTTTAGGGCGAAAATATTTTTGCCGGTAATAGTTAGCCAGCCTGCGACCGGCAGGTGCATATGCACAATGTCATATTTTCCATTAATAATTTCTTTTAAGAATTTGATGTATTCGATTAAAAAAGAAAATGAGGTTATTTTATAGTAACAGACTTTCGTACGTGCGTCTTTTACATCGGGTATTAGACCGAGTTTCTTATGATCGAGATATAAAAAGGTCAGATGTAACCTGTTGTTTAAATGTTTCATTCAGAAAAAATTCCCGTAATAAAACTTCTGCTCCGCCATAACTGAAATACTCGTATTACATGCGCCACTTTTATTTTGCGGCCATTTATTTTATTTAGTTTGATAGGTGGGTTATTAAAATTTCGTAGATCTTATTTTTTGTTTCTTCAGAGAACTGTGTTTTTGAAGAACTTCGATTGTTTCTGTTAGAGACAGTTATATTTTTTAGATAGGCATTAACCTGTTTGGATGGTTTTAACCGGGAAAAATGAATCAGGTTTTCTATAAAGGTTTGTGGGTCATGTACAAAATCTTCATACCTGGCTTCAAACACATTTAAACCTAGCTTATTAATTTCGTAATTTGTTGTTTCCAGTAATTTTCTATACTGTAAAGCTGTTATTAAAGCGGGATCGGTTTTTAGCTTTTCGGCATGTGCTTCTTCTTCAGGAGTGTAGGCGTCCAGCCACCATAATTTATTAATGCCCATTCGTTGCCAAAATCCTACCTCAAGCCAGGAACGTATGGTTGAAAGCGGTTCCCGCACAACATTTATTATAAGTGCATCTGGCATAATACTGGTAAGGTATTCTAACCGCCCAGGTCCCGTGAATTTCATTATCAGTCTTTTTCTCCCCTGATATTTTACCTGTTTAGCTAAAAAATTGCGAATGAATTTTTTTTCTTCTTCGGTGACGCGTTCATTCATTAAAAAGCCCCGTGAAAAATTAATTCTGGGACCGCTTAAATATTCCCAAAATCTGTATAGCTCAATCGGGTTAAAGCTTATAAGATTTAAGGCTGTATTAAATTTTTGCCTGGTATTCTTACTCACCCCCACAAATTTTCTAAATGCAGGAAGCTTATAAAAACGATTTTCGAATAGTCGGCGCAAATAATTTATGCGGGTAGAATGTGTAAAGACCTCCTGATAGTTGTTATGCCATGCAAGATCTTCATGCTGAAACAGTATTTCAGAAATAATAGTTGTACCGACCGGCCCGCTGCCTATAATAATTATCGGTTGTTGAAGATAAATTTCATCGGGCTCGTTTTTTATCAGACATGGGAACTTTAATGTTTACGCAAAAATCAAGCATTAACCATTTGTAGTATCTGTTGTTTTACATCATCACTAATACTGGTTTTTGAGGATTTTGCCTGGCGGTTATTCCTGTTACTTACAGAAATTTTATCCATGTATGTATCCACCAGTTTCGATTGCTTTAGTTCAAGAAAATCCATCAGATTTTTAATTGCATCACTGCAGGGTCTGTTACAAATTCTTCATAGCTTAATACATATAATTTGGGATTAACTTTTTTAATTTCTTCCTCCGTTTTTTCCATAATTTTTTTATACTGAAAAGCAGCAAACAAAGCGGGTCTGGATGATAATTCTTTTGCTTCTGAACTTCACTTTCGGTGTAGGCACCCGTCCACCAAAGTTGATCGGTAATCTGGTTGCTCCATTGAACTTCCAAGCCACGAACGAACGGTGGCTACCGGTTCGCGCACAATATTTACGAATAATGCATCAGGAAATATACTGCATAAATATTCCATTCGTGCCGGTCCAGTAATTTTAAATGCTAGCCTTTTGCGTGTTTGGAAACGAACCATTTTAGAAAAAAACGCCCTGATGCTTATTCTTCTCTTTTTCTGTAGCCCTTTCGTTTAATAAAAAGTTGCGGGAAAATTCTATGCGTGGCCCTGTAATCGACTCCCAAAAATTATATCTTTCTATCGGGCGAAAGCAAACATAGTTTATTGGTGATTTATTATTTTGGGTGTTCATACCAATAAAACGCCACCATTTATTATCAAATAACCTTCTTAATAAATTTACTGAGGCCACTTTGGGAAATAGCTCCTGGTAATTGGAATGCCAGGCTAAATCTTCGTGCTGAAAAATAATATCGGAGATAATGGTGGTACCAGAACGGCCCGTTCCAAATATAATTATAGGTTTTTCCAGTACCTTTTCTTTTCTTAACATAATTCAGTTTTACCGGGGTTTTAAATAGAATGGATGGATGTATTTTCTAATTAACTAATTTGTTTGCCGGGGTAGTATGTTTTGGGTAGAATCCTTTAAAATATCTGCTTTAATGCGCGATGAAAGCTCTGCCGTAAAAGCTGTTGCACATTTGTCGTTGGTGTGTACATAATCATAAAAATAATCGGGCCTTAAAAACCGGGGGTCAGAGGCATAGTCCCAATAAGGTATATTGTGTTTTGCAAGCACTTTCTTAATATCCCTTAAACTTTTAGTTTCAGGGAAGGGCTTAATATATAAAGGGCAGGTAACTACGTATAACCTAATATTATTGTTTACGGCAAGGCCTACAAAGTGTTCAAACTTTTGAAGTGCATCAGCATCCGATTCCATATTTCCGAAATCGTATAAAGGGGGAACGGTATCGGAGATCTTTGATCCATACAGCGGTAAATACCCGTTCACAATATTTTTTTTATCTGGTCCTTTTTTGCCACTCCAGTTTATACCGAGCAATATGGGCAGTACAAGGGAATTATATGCATACAGTTTAGAAACCCTGGCCTTTATAAGTTCCCGGGGGTAAAGTTCCCCCACCATATTCGCGTAGGCAGTATCTCTTCTAACATACGGCAATAGCATAGATACCAGCACGGTTTTACTGTCTTGTTCCCCTTTCCAGCTTAATTCTTTAGGCGTTACATCAAGTATAATAATCTTTGGTTTATGCTTTTTCAAAGCCCAGTTTAAGATGGTTGAATGATATAGTATCAGAGAATTTTCGCGGCTTGCATTAAAAGCTGAAAGCCCCAGTGAATCTGTAAGAATGCTACTTTTATATCCATGTACGCCCCTTGAACTTCCGTACACCATAATATCTTCTTTGGGATTATTTATGCTATGAGAAAAGGTTTTAAGATCTCCCTGGGGTTTAGTATTATAGAGGTATTCAATAGCAGTACCTACAGTACGGTCTACCACCAGCATAATGGCTATAAGTATAACCAGTTTTTTGATGAGTTTTAAAACGTCCTTTCTTTCCTGCAGGGTCATTTATATAAATATTTATAACTCAAAATTGGAAATAGATGAATTGGCTGCCACTGAATACCCCTATCATTAATAATATGGTGAGTAATACCACGTAAGCAGTAAACCTTACGGCAACATTAGGGTGGCCAATAACTTTTACCCGCGGATAATATTCCTGGAAAAACTCAACTATCAATAAAAACCATCCTACCCAGAAGCAATACCAAAAGGCGCTTGGTGGTTCTCCTTTAAATAACCTGGTACCATCCAGGGTTAAAATCTTTCTCAGTATTAATAATGCATCCCCTATTGACTGTGCCCTAAAAAATAAAGCTGTGGGCATATACATTATAAAAGAAACACTCGTACCGAGAAAAATTAACCAGAAACCTTTTAAAAACCTTTTAGGTCTGACCAGGCTTTGGTAAATTCTTTCAATGACTATAAATGCCCCTGTTAAAAAACCCCAGACGAGAAAGGTCCAGGCTGCACCGTGCCATAATCCACTTAAAGTAAAGATCAGTAATACATTAAAAAACATTTTACCCTTCGATTTCTTGCCCTTCATAGAGAGGGGCGTATAGATATAATCCCTAAACCATGTATATAACGAAATGTGCCAACGCAAACATTTTTCGGTAATGCTTTTACCAAAAAATGGGCGCCTGAAATTTTCCATGAGGTTGAAACCCATAACCTTGGCACTACCAATAGCTATATCGGAATAGCCTGAAAAGTCGCAATAATCCTGAAAACCGAAAAACAAAGTGGCTACAAATAAAGTAAAACCGCTATGGTGTTCGGGGCTACCATATACCGTATTAACATAAATGCCCATACGGTCTGCTATAACAAGTTTTTTAAAAAATCCCCATAACATTATTTTTAAACCCATTACCACCCTGTTATATTCAAACTTTTGGGGTTTATAAAACTGGTGGATTATATTTTGAGGTCTTTCAATAGGACCAGCCACTAATTGCGGGTAAAACATTACATAAAGGGCATAAATTCCAAATTTCTTTTCCGATTTTTGATTTCCCCTGTATACCTCAATAGTATAACTCATTGCCTGAAACGTGTGAAAAGATAATCCTATCGGAAGAGGGAAAGTGGTATTCTTAACGGGATTCTGATAATCGAAAACTCCCAGCAAGGCGGTAACGTTTTCATTGAGAAAGTTGAAATATTTAAAAAATCCTAATATTCCAACATTTGCAATTATACTTAAAATTAAATACAGTTTTCTTCTCTTTCCCTCACTTTTATCAATAAAAATCCCTGCGAAATAATCTACAACAATGGTAAAACCCAAAATTAGAACATATATGGGCATAAAGTCCATATAGAAATAACAACTGCTCAATAGCAGCAATAACCACCTGTATTTATGTGGTAAAATAAAAAAAAGTGATGTTACAACCCCGAAAAAAAAGACGAATTCCAGAGAATTAAACAGCATAGGTTATTTGGTTTGCGCGTGCAATTATATAAAATATTTTACAAACCATACATATAGTAAAATTTATTAAAGTGCTTTTGCGTAAGCTTGCAGATAAGGTTTCACAAACGGCTCAAAAACAACTCTTATTATATATGAAGGATAAAAAATAAAAATGCAATGATATATGGACAGCAAGGCAACTTTTTAAAGCTATTTTACGTATGAAATGAAAGAAATTCTTTTATTTAGTCGTTTTTTCCCAAATGAGAGTTTATTTTCGTAATAAATACTGATTATACTTAAATGAAATTTAGAATTATTATATTTAGTTTACCCTATGCTAACACACCAATTTAATCCGTCCGAAATGAATATTAAAAGTCCCACGAAACCTGAAACACTGGTGCATGTTCATATGCCCCATCAAGGCCCTACCAAGAGGGAACTAATTGAAGAATCGCTAAAAGAAAAAAGCTTTCAACTATTTTTAAAAAGGGCATTTGATATTTTTGTTTCATCCTTTTTAATTCTTCTTCTTTCTCCAATATTAATTACGGTTGCAATTATAATAAAATTAACCTCTAAAGGACCTGTTTTATACAGTAACGACAGGGTTGCTTTTGGTGGTGGAAATTTCAAATGCCACAAATTCAGGTCAATGGTTACAGACCACTCGATCCGGGAAAAAGATCATAAAATTGCACTTGCCGGGCAGCAAAATGGTATTCTTCATAAAGAAAAGAACGATACCAGGGTAACCGCCATCGGTAAAATCATTCGCAAAACAAGCATTGATGAACTTCCACAATTATTTAATGTATTATCAGGCGATATGAGTATTGTCGGACCCCGCCCCCTTGTTCCATTTATGCTTAAACCTTATCCTGAGTTTCGCGAGATCAGGTGCTTTGTACGTCCAGGCATTACCGGTTTATGGCAGATAAGGGACAGGGAGCACAACACAAGTGCAGAATATATGATTAAACATGACACTGAATATATTGAAACTTATAGCTTAATGCTTGATTTCAAAATTCTTTTAAGCACTCCCTTCGTTGTTTTATCAGGTAAAGGAGCGTACTAATTCCCTAATTTTCATTTTTCCTTTTTTGTTTCGGTTTTCTTAATCGAAATAATACAATATTATGATTAAAGCAGACTTTGTTATAGTTGGATCTGGACTAACCGGAAGTACAATAGCCAGAACGCTTACCGATCATCAACAGGATGTACTTATTATAGAAAGAAAAGATCATATAGCAGGAAACGTTTTTGACTACCGGCACCCCTCCGGTGCTATGATTCATAAATACGGACCTCATTATTTTCGTTGCGGTTCGGAAAAAATATGGAATTTTTTAAACAGGTTCACCGATTTCTATAACTGGTCTGCCTCATTAAAATCTAAGGTGGGGGATGAATATCTTAACTGGCCTGTAAACATGGCTTATATAGAAAAAGTGGCCGGACCTCAAAGCGAATGGCAACTTTTTAAAGGCGAGCCAGCCAATTTCGAAGAAGCCTGCCTAAGTAAAATGCCCCGGCAATTATATGAACTTTTTATTAAAGGTTACACCGAAAAACAATGGGGCGTTAAATGCACCGAGCTTGATAAAGACCTCGCCACCCGTATAACAATTAATAAAGCCAACGTAAATACCTTAACTCCAAACCATAAATGGAATGCATTACCTGCACAGGGGTATACCGAAATGGTTAGAAATATGATTGATGGTATTCCCGTAAAACTTGAATTTGATTACCTCGAAAACAGGCACAGGGTAGCGGCAAATAAAATGCTGATCTTTACAGGACCTATTGATGAATTTTTCGGATACAAGTACGGAAAATTAAAATACCGGGGTCAAAACCGCCGTGTTGAACATATTACAGATAAAAAGGAACACCAGCCTTGTATACAGGTAAATTACCCGAATATTGAAGATGAAAGAATTCGCACCATTGAATGGAAACATTTAATGAAAGAAGATGAAAAGGAACAGGTTAACGGAACCGTTTTAACCCACGAAACCCCGTTTACTCCGGAAAACTCAAACCAATACGAATATCCTTTCCCTGATAAACTAAATAAAAACCTGTACGAAAAATACCGGCAGGAAGCAGATACACTGCCCAATG
This sequence comes from uncultured Bacteroidota bacterium, assembly GCA_963806425.1. Lineage (GTDB taxonomy): Bacteria > Bacteroidota > Bacteroidia > Chitinophagales > Chitinophagaceae > JBBRBB01. The sequence continues at coordinate 139,855 of CAWDYB010000009.1, forward strand.
TTTTTATTTGTGGCAGGTTAGGCGAATACAGGTATTATGATATGGACCAGGCAATTGGCAGGGCCATGGTTCTCGCACAAAATATTCTCGATAAATTTAAAATATCAGAAAAAGCACTTGCTTAGCAATGCACGATAAAGGAGGCGAAAGCCTCTTTTATGTTTAATTATTTCCGGCTTACCATTTTTTCATAAAGTGCACGGTAACCCAGTTGCATTTGGTCTACACTAAATGCTGTCTGTAAAAGGTTAAATGAAGCATTTCCATGAGAAGCCAGCAACTCTTTATTTTCAAAATAATAGGAAATGTGATTAATAGCTTCCCCGGTAGATGAATAAATAAATCCATTTTTACCTTGTTCAACAAGGTCAACATTTCCGGGGCAGGCACTTAAAACCAAAGGCAAACGAACACTCATGGCTTCTAACACTGCATAAGGAAGACCTTCCCATAATGCTGTTGAAAGATATAAATGCGCACGTTGAAGATTTTCTTCCACCTCCTGTTTATCTACCCATCCAGTTATAGATATATTCTTAGCAGTTAAAAGGTGTTTATCTCCCCCATCCCCTATCCAAATAAATCGGATGTTGGTATTATTCTCAAAATGCCTGGCAATATCGTTAAACCATGCCGGGTTTTTTTGTTGTGCTACCCTGCCGGTGGTTACTATGTAAAAAGTGTCATCACCATTTTTTCTTTCCGGTAATGCAGGAAAAAATTTACCGTTATTCACAAAGTCTGCTTTTATACCAATTTTTCTATACGTGTCGGCCTCGCTTTTAGAAACACCAATAACTTTACCCGGGAAAAAATTGGCGGTTTTTTCAATGGTAATATAAAATGTGCGGGTAAACCGGCTAATGTCCCTTCTTAAAAAAGCTGCACCATGCGGTGCATAAATAACTTTTGTATGATTAATGACCCGCGCCGCTACCCTTCCTAAAATTCCTGCTTTTGAACTGTGTAAATGCAAAACATCAAACGGCTTGCATTTTCTAAGTATAGTTATTAATTCTCTTAAAGACCTGAGGTCTTTGGCAGGATTAATTTCCCGACCAACAGAGGGCCACAGAATAAATTGAACATTTGAAGAAAAAGTTTTACTTGCCTTTTCAAAACCAATTTTTCTGTCACCATATACAATGGTATAGGTAAAATCTGGAGTGCTGTTGGTAAGGCAACGTAAAAATTCTATCACCCCCCCTTCAAATGCTTCTGTTACGTGAACAATGTGCATAGGACAAAAATATTGGATTTAAATTGATTGAACGGTTTACAGGTTAAGAACGCACATTTAGTATGGTTGTTATGCGGGCAGTACTAAAAACCAAGAACCCAACAAAAGTTGGGTTCAGAGGAGCGTCAAAATTAAACTACGAAACGCCTTTAATTACTGTGAAATACTAGGGACAAACCAAAAAACCGGTGGTTGAATGCGATCCATTATCATAATCAAAAGATTCGTTGATATTGGTTGCTGTTTCATTTATGGTTGATGGAGAATAAGTGTTGTTACAGCCACCAATAACCTGGTTGGCTATCGATAGAAACTGACCTACAGTTTTACCCTGGAAAGGCCCCGAACCAATGATCATATTTCTCAGCGATACATCTGAAGGTCCGAATGTAGGATCGTAATTGTCAAAACCCACATTAAGCGACAGCGTAATTAATTGGCCCACCAAAACATTTTTAGGAGTTGAATTTCTATAGTCGGCTAATAATACAGCAGGGGTTCCGCCAACAGGAAGGTTATCAGTAACAGCTTTTGCTGTTGTCATAATTAACCCTTTACCGTTAGTGCAGCCTTTAGAACCAATAGCAACGCCATTTGGAAATGCACGGTTAAAATAGGCATACAGGTAATCATGCGGCTGACCATTTTTTGCTCCATACCCGCCTTGCGTGAATGTACAAAGGTATCCGCAATCATTACCTCCGGAAACTTTGTTGGTAGATGCTGAAACATTTTCTGGTGAAGAAGAGGGTTTTAATTCCGATTTGGAACAACTATAAACAGTGGCCACGCTAATAAGCAGGCCCATTAAAAACATTTTAGATGTTTTCATAATTAAGTAGGATTAAATTTTTAAATAGGGTACAAAGTGTACCCGATAAAAGTATATTACATAATTTATAATTTCAAGCATTTTAAATATTATAATTGAGAAGTAACCCTTTAAACTGTTTACAATGAAGAAATTATTATCTCCGAATCCATGGTATTTTTCCGCAGGTATTTTGTTAACCAGAATATTGACGGGAATATTTTTAGTGTACCACGGATGGGAAATTTTCGACAACGATAAGCTATTGGTTTATACAAAGTGGTTTACTGATATGAATTTCCCCTCGCCTTACTTCTTATCTTTTTTGGGTAAACTTTCAGAACTTATAGCAGGTTTAATGTTCGTTACAGGATTTGGGGTAAGAATCGCGAGTATCATCACCGCATTAACTATGCTATTTATAACATTTGTACTTGGTGAAGGCAAGATTTTTACCGATGCCCAACATCCTTTTTTATTTGTAGTTATTTCAATGCTATTATTTGTTACAGGCGCTGGAAAATGGAGCGTTGACGCACTCATTTATCCATCGAAAAAAAATTCCTTAACTAATAATACAATTACTTAATGGCCAGAAAATTTGCAATAGGCGACATTCACGGCTGTTGTAAAACTTTTGAAAAGTTGTTGTTTAAAAATATTAAACTGCGTGAGACTGATATACTTTATTGTGTAGGTGATTATATTGACAGGGGCAATGACAGCAAAGGCGTAATTGATCTACTTATGGATCTTACAAAAAGCGGATACAATATTAATACACTTCGTGGTAACCATGAACAGATGCTGCTTGATGCAAGGGAAGATGATGATGTATTCATGAACTGGGTTTTGAATGGGGGCGATACAACCCTAAAAAGTTTTGGTATTTCTTCTTTAAATGATATGCCAGACCAATACATACATTTTTTAAAGTCAACAGAATTTATTTTAATAGATGGTAATTATATAATTGTTCATGCGGGCCTTAATTTTAATGCCGCGGATCCAATAAAAGATTTTGAATCAATGTTATGGATCAGGCATTTTACAATCAATGAAAAATTTCTGAATGGAAGAACCATTATTCATGGCCATACCCCAAAACCTGCAGAGTTTATACTAAGCCAAAATCTAAAGTCAGAAATTAATATTGATGGTGGCTGTGTGTATAACCGCTATGGACTTGCAACCCTTTTTGCATTTGATATGAAGGAAAAAAAATTGATCGGCATAAGCAACTGCGAATAATAAAACTATGCATGTTGTTCCCATACCTGCACCAGGTGTATTAATACTTCTACAGACTTTTGCATGTCTTTTATGCCAATCCATTCGTGCCTGCTATGTATGGCCTGCATACCTGTGAATATGTTGGCGCATGGCAAACCCATAAAGCTTAAGCGACTTCCATCGGTGCCGCCGCGTATTGGTTCTTTTATAAAAGGCAGACCGGCTTTAGTATATGCTTCTTTAGCATATGCTTCAACCTCGGGATAATTATCAAGCACTTCTTTCATATTTCTGTATTGCTCTGCAATGGAGATATGATACTGTTGCACCGGGATATTGTAATAAAATCTCCTCACTAATTTTTTTTAGTTCATTTTCATGATCAGGCAAATTAGCGGTAATAAAATCGCGAATAATGAATTCAATGGTTGCTTGTTCTGCAATGCCGCTTACCCTTACGGGGTGAATAAATCCATCGCGACCCTCGGTAGATTCAGGGCTTAACCGGCCTTTCGGTAATGCTGATAAAATTTCTCCTGCAATTTTAAGTGCATTAACCATTTTGCCTTTAGCATTTCCGGGATGCGCTATTACGCCGTTAATGGTAATAACAAAACCATCTCGCACTAAAAGTTTCATCTTCAAATGTGCCTGCTTCACCCCCGTCGAGTGTATAAGCAAAACCGGCATTAAGTTTTTCAAGGTTTAGTTTTTCGGTACCTTTTCCTACTTCCTCATCGGGTGTAAATAATATTTTTATATTGCCGTGTTTTATTTCAGGATGGCTGATTAAAAAGGCAGCCAATTCCATTATAATAGTTACGCCGGCTTTATCATCACTTCCCAATAGTGTATTTCCACTTGCAGTAATAATATCACTCCCTATAAAATTTTTCAGGTAAGGGTATTGATTTGGGGATATAACCTGGCTGTTGTCTTCCGGTAAAATAATATCCTCTCCATTATAATTTTTGTGAAGTACCGGCACTACGCCCGTTCCGCTACAATCGGGTGCTGTATCTACATGCGCACAAAAGCAAATATTAGCAACTTTTTTTTCGGTGTTTGAAGGTATGGTTGCGTAAACATAACCATACTCGTCGCTATGCGCATCTTTGACCCCTAACAGCAAAAGTTCTTTTGCCAGCAGGGTTGAAAATAATTTTTGTTTTTCGGTGGATGGATGGGTTGCACTCTGCGGGTCGCTCTGTGTGTCTATACGCACATATTGCATAAATCTGTTTGCAAGATTATCGCCATTTATAGTATACATAAATATTAAATTAGCGGGCAAATTACATTACCCGATTAATATGAAAATGTTTATTGTATGTATTAGTAATAATATTGGGGTATAAATAATTGCTTATTTTTATTTTATAAAACTCACTGCAAAATGAAAAAAAATTTAATAGCCGCTGTTGTCGGAGGCATCATCATTTTTATTTGGCAATTTTTATCGTGGACGGTTTTGCAACTTCACCGCCCCGCACAGGAGTATACTCCCAATCAGCAGGAAATAATACAATACCTGGGCACCCAGTTACCAGGTGAAGGCGGGTATTTATTACCTAATACGCCTGCAGATGCCACTTCAGAACAAATGAAGGCTGCCATGGAAGATATGGATGGCAAACCCTGGGCTGTAATACAATACCATAATGCAATGAATACCTCTATGGCTTCCGGAATTTTGCGAAGCCTGATAACTGATATAATAACAGTATTATTATTATGTATTATTATATCGGGGTATGTTAAAAGGCGGTTTGGAAACGTATTTGTTGCAAGTCTTTTAACGGGTATTATCGTGTTTTTAAACGCTCCTTATACTTCGCATATCTGGTATGAATCGTTTGATATTTCTGCGCATTTAATTGATGCACTTGCCAGTTGGGGAATGTGCGGCCTTTGGTTAGGCTGGTATTATGGCCGCACAAAAGAAGCATCTTATTAAACCTTACCTAATTAAGGGGTAATTATTAATGAACTTTTACTGTTTATTTCAACCAGCTCAAGATCGAAAGTGAGGTTTTTTCCCGCAAGCGGATGATTTGCGTCTAAAACTATTTTTTCGTCAGAAACCTCCTGAACGGTTACAGGAAACTGTTGCCCGTTTTCCCCGCGCATGTTCATCTGCATTCCTATTTCAGGGGTAATATCAGGTGGAAATTTATCTTTCGGAAAATCAAATAACAGGTCATCCTGTTTAGGGCCGTATGCCTCGTTATATGGTATGTTAATGCTTTTCTTTTCTCCTACCTGCATCCCGGTAACGCCATCATCAAACCCGGGAATTACCATTCCGCCACCTACCTCAAATTCAAGGGGTTCTCTACCTTCACTGCTGTCAAATGTAGAACCATCTTCTAAACGACCATGATAATGTACCTTAATTGTATCTCCTTTTTTAACTTGTTGCATAAATGCTGTTTTAATTATTCGCACAATAATGATGCCTGCCAAATGTACCGGAAAAATGATACTTTTGCCCCCATAAAAATGTTAGTAATTATATGGGTGCAATAACAATTGATAAGATTTTAAAGATTTTTAAAAACATTTTCTTTTTTAAGAAAAGTTGTTGCAAATAATCAATGATATTTGACCGGTTCATGCCCGGATGGCGGAATTGGTAGACGCGCCAGACTCAAAATCTGGTATCAGCAATGATGTGCAGGTTCGATTCCTGTTCCGGGCACAAGCTGCACAAACCGTGTGGCTTTTTTTTATACTTTGCCTTAAATAAAAATATGATGAACTATTCACCGGCTACCGACAGGTACAATGAAATGAAATATAACAGGTGCGGAAACAGCGGGTTGTTACTGCCTGCCATATCGCTGGGGCTTTGGCATAACTTCGGATCTGTGGATACTTTTGAAAATGGAAGAAGTATTGTAAGGCGCGCATTTGATAAGGGCATAACACATTTTGACCTGGCAAATAATTATGGACCCACCCCAGGGTCGGCAGAAGAAAACTTCGGAACCATTCTTAGAAAAGATTTTACCGGAAATCTTAGAGATGAATTAGTGATTTCTTCCAAGGCCGGTTACCTGATGTGGCCGGGTCCATACGGTGAATGGGGATCAAGAAAATACCTGGTGGCCAGTTGCAACCAAAGCCTTAAAAGAATGGGATTGGAATATGTTGATATTTTCTATTCGCATCGCCCCGACCCAAACACTCCTGTTGAAGAAACCATGATGGCACTCGATGCCATTGTTCGTGCAGGGAAGGCGTTATATGTTGGAATATCTAATTATTCAGCCGATGAAGCTAAAAAGGCCATAAAAATATTGAAGGAGTTGGGAACACCCTGTTTAATTCATCAGCCTAAATATTCAATGTTTGAAAGATGGGTTGAAGATGGTTTGCTTGATGTTCTTGAAAAAAATGGCGTTGGCTGTATACCTTTTTCTCCATTGGCACAGGGCATGCTTACAGACCGTTACCTTAAAGGAATACCTGAAGACTCAAGGGCAGCAAAATCAACAGGATTTTTGCAAACCAGTGAATTAACAAGTGAAAAATTAGAAAAAATAAAGGCATTAAATAACCTGGCAAAAGAAAGAAGTCAGTCACTTGCACAAATGGCCATTGCATGGCTTTTAAAAGATAACAGAATAACATCCATTTTAATAGGAGCAAGTTCTGTTAAACAGTTAGACAATAATATTGATGCATTGAATAACCTGGATTTTTCTAAAGATGAACTTCAACATATTGAAGACATTCTTAAACAGGATTAGTGATGATGGTTATATATTATTTCTACCTGACCCTCACTACTTGCAAGGATAACCATGTGAACAAGATCGTTTGGGAATAACCCGGTTTCTAACACACCGGGAATTTCTTTTAATGCAGCATTTAATTCTTTAACCTGCGATATGCTTGTGTATTTACAGTCTGCAATGTAATGGCCATTATCTGTTTTAAATACCGAGGTGTTATTCATTCTTAACTGGCAACGGCAGCCGGTAGCCTCAATGTGTTTCATAGTAGCGTCTACGCCAAATGGCAAAACTTCAACAGCCAACGGAAATCTGCCCAGTACATGAACCTTTTTTGATGCATCAGCTATAATTATATTTTGCTTACTGTTATACGCCACCATTTTTTCCCGCAGAAGAGCCCCACCCCCACCTTTTATAAGGTTTAATGCATCATCAATTTCATCGGCACCGTCGATGGTTATATCTATTTCGCTTAACAATGGCTGAATAAAAATGCCGCCTTTTTCTGCTTTGATGGCTGTTTGCACTGATGTGCAAACAGCGGAAATTTTCATTCCATTTTGTACCAACCCGGCAATTTTATCTATAGCAAAAGTTACGGTAGAGCCTGTTCCTAACCCAACGACCATTCCTTCTTTTATAAAATCTACTGCCTTTTCAGCAGCCATTTTTTTTAGAGAAATAATGTTATCACCCGGGTTAATATTTGTGTCTTTGCTATTGTTCATAAAACGTAATCCGGTACCTGCGAGCAATATTCAAATATAACGCGGGAAAGTTACCATTATTAATGCCGTTACAGACTAAAAGGTATCTGTTTAAACAGGTTTAATATCCTGATTGTTTGCATAGATCTAAGGTAAAGGCTTTTACCGAGGCAGATAATTTTATCATAAAACTACGCATAGGCCAACCCTAATGTTAACGGTAGTTTTTATTCTCGCCGATCTCTTCTTTAATCCTTTTGTTGATGTCAATCTTTGAATTAATAAAAGCAAAAATTGAGGTTCCAAATTCTCGTGAGTATATGTTGGTAATAGAACCGGCGTTTAATGAATTTTCAAAAAAAGTCGAAGTCTCTTTAAATTCAGCCTCTGCTTCACCTGATTCTTTTATTCTTATTAGGTTTTCATATTTTATAGTCAGGTTAAACCAATCTATATAATCTGCATTAAATGAAACCGCTTTTATATTTTGTTGTGTATAATAATTTATAGCCCCAGCCTGCCCATAATTATCACAAAGAATAAGTGTTTTTTCCCTGTTCGGAATTTTTAAATAAATACTATCAACTTTATATGCTAGCTCTTTCCAACCTAACATGTCAGCAAAGTCTTGTGGTAGTTCATGGTCTTTGCCATCTTCCCAACGTAATAAACCAAGTTTTTGATAAGTCTCTTTATGTTTTATGATATACTCAGGATTTTTATTTGGGAAAAATATATTGTACATAGGAAGAAAAACCAGAACGGGGATCGCAATGAAAACCGGTTGCAAATATGATTTCCAACCTCTGCTTAATTTGCCGGCAAGAAAAACAGAGCCAAAAGATATGTATACGGGATAAAGACCGATTGTATAATAATCTTTTGCTCTAAAAAAAATAAAAACCATCAAGGTGATAACGAATGACCAGAAAAAGCATTTATATTTTTTGAAAGGTTTATAAAAAATCAGTGCGTAAAAGCCTGCGATGATAACAAACAAAGAACCCACAAAAAAAAATATTTGCGATTTTAAAAAGTCTAACCTGTTTACATTAACCAACTGTGTATTCGACAATTCCTGTAAGTGGTGGATAACTGGGAAATTATTTTTGAATTGCCAGATAAGGTTTGGGGAAATAATTAAAAGCCCAAGTAAAAATGAAAAATAAAGTTCTTTACGTGCAAAAATTTTACGCTGTTGCGTTAATAAAAGAGATGGTATTAGCCCGATTAAAAGGAACACTATATTGTACTTGTTTAAAAAGCCTAAAGCAAAGACAAAGGCCCCAATGAAAAGCCATTTTGTATTTTCAGTATTAAAATATTTGATAATAATAAAATAAGTTGCCGTCCAACTTAATACATCAAAAGAATTTGGCTGATATAAAGTATTTAACCTTAGAATAGCTGAGAATAGAACACAGGTTGCCCCTAATATTAAAGCAAACAAATTTCCATTCAAAGCTTCAATAGTTTTCCAAATTATTAAAATTGTTAAAGCCCCAAACAGTGCGGGAAAAAACTTTACCCAAAAAACAGAGTTTCCAAGTAAATGAATAACATAAGAAACCCAGGATGTTAATGGCGGTACAGACTGAAAACCCCAGGCCAGGTGTTGGCCCTGATCAAGGTGCAAATATTCGTCTCTCTGTAAGTCATATTCTGAACTGATTAATATGTATTGCAGAAAGAATTTCAACAGAATAAATCCTATTAAAATTAAAGTCTTTTTTGTCATACTGTAAAATCTGCTAAAATTACCGCACACGAATAGTTTTTGCGGTATTCCAGAGGTTGCTGATTGTTATCTTTTCAAAAAGGCAAGAACCTGATTTATTAGTGAAATTCTTTTATTGGTAAATGAATGGTCGGTCTGCCAAACGTCATAGTAAAAATATGACGTATGAGCTTCTTTAATTTTGTCCGCTAATTCATTATTTCCCTGATGCTCATCAATCATTATGATCTGTTTATCAACTAACGATTTTCCATCGTTCAACAAATTGAAATAGGTTTGATCTCTTACAACAGGCGTATACAAATCTTTAAGCGACGTATTTAAAACAAAATACTTGCCGCCGGTATTTGGGTCGTTTGCTAATCGTAGCATTTCTTTTTCTGTTGAAACATTTTTATAATCATTACCAATATTCCAGGTTGATAAGGCAAACCCTTTGTTGATGGTTGGCAATGCTTGTAGTGCTTTAAGGCAAACCCATCCACCCATGCTGTGTCCGAAAAGAACAATGTTTGTAGTGTCGATTTTTAATGAGTCCTGATACTTTTTGCAAAATGCAACTACATTCACTACATCTTCCACACAGTTTCTAAAACTAAATTTTCCCTGGCTTCCCCATGAACCACGATAGTCAAAATAAATCACATTCCATCCATGACTTCTTACAACTTGTGCAAGGTCAAGGTTACGTTCATTGCCCGGATAGCCATGTAATAGCAATAAGGTAGGATGTTTTTGCAACCCATTTGCACTATAGATTAAACCTGCAAGCAACGAATTGCCTGAAGGTATAAAGAGTTCGGTGGAGCCGGCAGGTGAAGAATTGTCCCATTTTAAATCTCTTAAAACAATACTATCGGTTTGTGCAAAAACATTTGTTGAAACAAAGAGAAGAAATGAAAAGATAAACTTCGTTGAAAATTTAATCATATTAATTATTTGAATTGTTGGCAGCAAGTACCATACAACGGGCAGGGCTTTGCGGATGTGAAATTACCTATTCTTATTCCTGCTCAATCTCTTTTCTATAAACAAGCTTTGGAAACTGCAATCTTACCTCGTTTGAATATTTATCTTCTACATTAGAAAGCGTCACCACAAAAATGTTTTCTTTTGGAAACCTGGTTATAGAGGCTTTATACCCGGTTACCCCACCCAGGTGATAAGCTTTAAATAACGTATCATCTTTAAAAGACAGGAACCAGCCGTAGCCCATATTATCTCCCTTGTCTTCATATTCGCTCTGTTCGGTAATTGCCGTATAACGGTAAAACCATTTTTTGTACGCTGAGGATGAGATGAGTTTGCCATTGTTGATGCCATCATTCCATTTTACCAGGTCGTTTACATTAGAAAATAAATTGCCTGTGCCCAACCCATAGGTTTGCCAGGAAAATGGAACCTTATTTATAGGTCCACTGTCAGATTTAGCATAGCCCTTTGTTGTTAATTGATCTTCGCCGGTAATGCAGCCTGTATTATTCATTTGCAAAGGGGTAAAAATATTTTCTTTTAAAAATGCACAATAGGAAACGCCGGAAACCTTTTCAATTATTCCCGCTAAAAGAACAAATGAAATGTTTGAATAGCGAAATTCTCCTTTGGGAAAGGAAGGAATAGAATCATCAATGATTTTATTGATTACATCGTCTGCCGTATATGGGGCTGCAATTGTAAAACCGGGAATGTCATCAAAATCAGGTATGCCGGAGCTGTGCGTCAGCAATTCATGCAATGTTATTCCTGTCCAAATTTTGGGAAGTTTTACAAAATATTTTACAAGCGAATCATTTGATGAAAGCAAACCTTTATCCTGTAGCATCAAAATACCAAATGCTGTAAACTGTTTTGTTATTGAACCAATCAAATAAGTATCATCAGGACTTGTGATTTTTTTTGTTACAAAATTTGAGTAACCAAAATTTTTATGATAGACGATTTCTCCATTCTTAGAAATATATACCTGCCCATTGAAGCCCTTGTTGATAAAATAATCACCATATTCTTTCTGCCCGTTCTCATGACAACTTATTAATATAACAGCAATCATTATTAAGCAGCTAACAAGATATTTCATTTTAGAATTTTAGGTTCTAACGCTTTACGGGATGTAGAAATTTAAAAATTATAAAACCGTCTTAGTTGTATTGCATGCGCACGCCAGTACTCAATATATCCGTTTTATTTAATTCTGCAAGAACATTCGTGGTGTTGGCTGATGTATATTATTGTTTCAATACACAAATCTTTTAAAATGTTAGTATTGATATCGGAAAGTTTTTTTACGTAGATGCAGGCTTTGCTCATCTTAAATTTACCTAGCTCTGGCAGTAACAATTTACTTTTCGCAGTATCAGAATATACATAAAGCGTAAGGGCATCTTTTCTTGGAGAAAAGCCCAGAACCGGTGCATCACCTTCGTGCCCGCTTGCGTATTTGTAATGGTAGTTTCCGAATCCGATAATGCTTGGTCCCCACATTTTTGGTTCAGAGTCAGACCAGTTTTGCAAAAGTTCAACCAGTTGAAAACTATCTGCTTTTTTTTGTTCGTTGTCAACGTATGAGTTAATAAACCCGGTTACGTTTTGCCCTGTATAAGTTGTTTTAGTAGTAGCCATTTTCCATTTGTAAGGCAGTACGTTTCCAATTTTTTTTTAAGATGTTTATTTTTGTTCTTCCAATAACAATTTTTATTTCAACCTATTTCAGGACAAAACAATTTGTATTTGTTCTATCATTCTCAACCTCAAGAATAACGTTTTACTGTTTTCTGATTGGGGAGTGTTGCCACTATATCGTTCTCTCCCCGCTTGCTCCCCTCCAACGAACAGCCCTGTGCTTCCCCACGTTTTAAAGGTATTATTCCTAAGCACCCGGTGCATGGCATTCCATTCTTTGTTAAAACCATTGGTATAAACAGTTCTATGCGCTCCTTCTACCAGCCTCTTTTTATACTGTGTCGGGATTCGTCATGCCCCAAACAGAAGTACAGAAAAGTTACTGCGGTTGATTGTTATTCCGTTCAGCCACACTTTTGCAAAACTCCATAGTATTGTCAATTGCTTTTGATCACTTATACCTGGTGTTGCAAATTTTGTTTGTTAGTCCGTTGCAGGCTAATGTTTATATTCCGAATAAGTAATAAATGTTTTTCCATCGTAAAGGTAGAGACCTGTTTCTCTCGTGCCTATCCAAAGATTCCCACTTTTATCTTCCAAAATTGACCAAACCGAAGGATTGATTAGCCCATCTTTTGTAGAAAAATGACTGAAAGTTTTGCCATCATAACGGTGAATACCATCACCACCAAACCAAAGGTTTCCCTTTTTGTCCTCTATAATTCGAGTAAACCCATTATTAGGAAACTTAAAACTTGTAAATGATTTGCCATCATACCGGTAGGCTCCACCCCAATTAGTGAACCAAATATTCCCTTTTTTGTCTTGAAGTTGAGGCCAGCCCCAACTATGAGGTTTTGGCTTTGGCCCATCTTGAAATAATTCCATTAGTTCAAGTTTTGTTACAAATTTTCCATCGTATCGATACACACCTTCGTTGGTTCGTCCACCAAACCAAATGTTACCTGCATCATCTTCTAAAATGCGTTCCACTTTATCATTACTGGTCAAAAAGCCAGATTTGAATATCTCATTGCCGGCGTCGTAATAACCGGAAATTGTTTAAATATTAAATTTTGCTGCATGTCATCGTAAAGTTTCTTATAACACCATCATACTCACTAATTCCATTAGAAACAGCTTTGTTTCTAATTAATCTGAAGTTGCCTGAATTTTTTAATTGGTCAATGGTTCTGTCAGCATAGATCCATTTGGCATATAGGTTTAAGTAAACCTGGTGTTGGTATATTTCTGTAGCATTATTGTTTAATAATTCATGTTCTTTTAATAATGGTATTAATGAATCAACCTGGCTGCTAACAATCCCAAAATAAAATTTCGTCTCCGCCAATTTCGAACTGTCAGTTTTAAGATCAATAACCATGCTTTCCATAAATTCTTTTTCACGGCTATGCTCGATAACATGTTCCAGTTGCCATTCTGCTAAAAATCCACAAAACACTGCAAGGAACAGCATGAGAAACTCCCAGAAATAGTCTGTCCATTTCTTTTTATGATGACCGGGATGAGTGTGGTGGTGTACTTCCATTTCTTTTTGTTCGATTGAGTTTATAGATTCTGAGGCTTTAGTATTTTCCTCTTCAGATGAATTTGCCAACTGACTGTTAATTGCATCTTCCGAATGACCAGCTTTGATATTGTCTGGGATTTACATTTATTTGCTTAAACCTTTTGTTATGTTAGACTTTTAAAAAAATTTCAATATACTTCTTCAATATGCACTATTAGCTTTTCGGCACCTTGTTTAGCATAGTTGAGAAACGTATTATAGGTGATAAGTGCCGTTTCAAACCGCACCGCTGCGGTGTGTAATTTTTCAAGGCTTATTTTGTCACTTTTTAATAATGGTATAGGCTTGCCCGTTAATACACCCCCGATTTTTGCATTATATGCATCTGTCAATTCCCGGCTGTATGTGGAGTCAGATATTTCTGTAATAAAATTTAAGTCTGTTGTGCGGAAGACATCGTCAACATTGGTTATGACAACGTCCTGAGCATCTGTACCTCTCCAAATTTTGGCAGCTTAATCTCCGTTCATAATAGTCGAGCATTTCAGATACAAGGCTGTCATTTTTCACTAATCGCAACTGACCCGAATTTTTCAGCTGGGTAATAGACGCCCTGTTAAATGCCACGATGCTGATGTCGTTGGTTTTCAAAGAAAAATAATAAAGGCGGTTTAGATGTACCTCGCCCGCAATTGCTTGTTTTATTTCAATCCTGAATGTGTCAAGCTCTTGCTTCGTATTCCGGTTTGTCGGCAAGTTTACGGACACCCGTGTGGTGTCATATTTTAAATTTTGCACCATGTCGTGCATGTATTTCGTAACCCGGTCTTTTTCAATTTTATGCTCCAGTTGGTATTCCGCTAAAAAACCACAAAACACAGCAAGGAATAACATTAGAAATTCCCAGAAATAAGATTTCCAATTCTTTTTCCCTTCGTGATGTGCATGATGATGTACTTCCATATTTTCAGTTTCTTGATTTGGGTTGAAAGTCTCTGCGTTCTTTGCAGGAATAATTTCGTCAGGAGAGTTTTCCGATTTAGGACTTTTCGGAGTCTCTAAATTTTCTTCGTCTTTATTATCCGCCATATTTTTAGTCTGTAAGTTATTAGAATGTCCAACTAGTATGGCGCATAACGAACAGGGCTTTGTGCAGGTATGGAATTCGCATTCCGTCCGCCCGGAACTAGCTGCCCCGCTTTTATATATTATTTAAAGTTAAGAACTTTTGGCTGGGTTTATTAATTCTGCCGGGCTGCCTCTTAATAGCATTGGTGGTAAAGCCGTTGCTCCAATGTTGTGCTACAAATTGAAATGCCCTTGTTGTGCGATTATTTCCTTTTGACTGTTTTGTTAATTTCTTGTGCAACAGTGTTTGTAAAACTGTGGTCGTTTTTAAGATGCTCTTCTAAAAAACCAACGGTCAATTTTAAAGATGAATTGTAGCGTTGATTGATTATGCAATTACCCGATTTTTTTACGACGAGTGAAAAGCATTCAAAGTCTTCGTGTTGCGCTGAATCAATTGTAAAAATTTGTGGTTTATCAACGTGGTTGGCTGAGAAATTATAAACTGAATCTATTTTGTCAGTTTGAATAAAAGGAGCACTTTTTAAACGCAGATATGGAATAGTAAGATGCAGATTTTTAAATTCTTTGCTGTTTCTTATTGTATCGAAATCAGCATTTTCACCTGTTTCATTTCCATAATGATGAAACTCCGAACCTTCTAGTGAAACCAAACAATTAGCATTAGGAATTTTACCGGCTAAAACAGCACCTGCCAAGCCGCCCCAGCTATAACCAACAATACCAATTTTATTAAAGTCAACATTTTGATTTTGCCCGAACCCATGGAAAGCAGCAACGGCATCGTTAACCTGTTCCATCAGGTCTGCTTTTTTCATTGTCATATCGCCAGGAAAACGTCCGATTGAACTTATCGATAGTACAACAAAACCTTTCATTGAATGCTTCAAACAAAGCGAAATTTTCATAGCTCATTCCATTAAAAGCCGTCATATATACAATCAGAGGAAATTTGCCATTTACAGCGACTGCATTTTTTAAACTCTTTGTCTGGAAGCGAAGTAATTTGGTTGAGTCAGAACATTTGAACCCTTCACAAAAGAATTGAGCCAATTGTCCAGCCATTCCATTCCCTGCACTTGAGGCTGTATAATAATTAGCACGGTGTTCCAAAAGTTCAAATAAGTCCTGCACTAAAAGCACGGTGTCTGCTGCAGAGGTGCCTGCAGGATACCACATATCTATATCAATTGGTCTGTAGTGAAGATAATCGGTTGTATCAGTGTTCGGTTTGTAAATCCTGGATTTGTCAACTATATGAATTGTTTTAAAGCCTGCATTGTAAAATTCAATTTTTTTGTTTTTCGTTCCCGAGCAACTTACCAGAAACAATAAAACAATGAGCACAGAAATTCTCATTAAGATTTGATTTATACGAATTTAATTTTTAACGCTCCAATCATTGTTAGGATTGTCACAAAAAAATCTAACAACGAACCCGGCTTGGCGAAGTAGGGGTAATAGCATCCCGTCAATTCTGACGTACTGTAGCAAAATTTATAATTAGAAGCCGAAGTTTAGAACTGCTGTCCGGCAAATTTCCTTTCGCCGACTATGAAGCTGGGATACGCACTCCATGATAGTTATAACATCCAGCCACACTTGCACGAAACCCAATGTTATTGGCAGGCTTTCTTTGTGTCACTTTTCTCAACTTTCATATACCCATTTACCTCCTGTCATTGTCCGCTCAACAGGAATAGAAATTAAAGTGGAAGGGTCTTCTTTTATATGGATTGCGTCCTAATACTACAAGGTCTGCAAGTTTTCCTACTTCCAATGAACCTTTGATCTTTTCTTCAAATGAAGCATATGCTCCGTTTATGGTACCAATTTTAATGGCTTCTTCTACTGTAACTTTTTGGTTGGCTCCCCAAACATTTCCTTTCATGTCTGTTCTTGTAACACTGGACTGCAAAAACATCATTGGCTCAAAAGGACCAGGTGGATAATCAGACCCAATAGTGGGACGAATTCCTGCATCAAGAAAGCTTCTCAATGCAAACATATTTTTTAACCGCTCTTCACCATAGGCTTTCATTTTCTCGCCATGATAATATACGTAGGTAGAGAAAGGCATGGGAATAACACCTAATGCTTTCATCCTTTGTAATCAAGGCTATCATTTATCATCGTACAGTGTTCAATTCTAAACCTCGGGTCTTTCTTGGGACTTTCTTTATGAAGGCGTTCAAATAATTTGAGTGTAAGGTCTATGCCTACATCACCATTAGCATGAACACCAATTTGCCAACCTGCATCGTATGCTTTTTTGGCATAAGGATACATTTGTTCATCATCCATCACTATAATACCGTAGTCATTTGGGCGACCTGTATAAGGTTGCGATAACCTGGCAGTACGTTCAGAAATAGAACCATCACAAGTAATTTTCATAGCCCCAATCTTCACCCACTCATTACCCATACCTGTTCTTACACCTGCAGCAATCATTTTATCTATGTGCTGATAGGAGATCATGCTATAAATACGTGTATGTAAGTCACCTGCTTCGTAAGCATCCTCGTAAGCCTGTAAATAATCAGGCGTTCCATAAGCTTCGGTGGCAGAGGTAACACCTGTCTTCGCCATCATCTTTGAAATAAGCTTTACGCCTTCCTGTCTTTCACTACGGGTGATCTATATCAGGAATGATTTTGTCAAAAACATCGGCAGCAGCTTCTTTTACGCAGCCTGTTAATTTATTATCAGATGTTTTCTCAAATTCACCACCCTTTGGATTAGGAGTTGATTCGTCAACGTTTGCCATTTTAAAGGCGAGGGAATTGCAATAATAGGTATGTCCTCCACGATGTGATATTCTTACAGGATGTTCAGGAGCAGCATCGTCCAGGTCTGCCATGTTTATTTTGCGACCTTCATTGGTTTTAGTGTCATCATATTTAAAACCTTCAACCCAATTACCTTTTGGTGTAATAGCGGCTCTTTGCCTGATAGCTTCTTTAATTTCTTTAATGGAACGTAAATCGCAGTCCACCATTTTCAAATGTTTGATGCCTGAATAAGCAGGATGTGTATGTGCATCTATAAAGCCTGGCAGCACTGTTTTAAATCCTACATCAATTTTTTTTGTTCTGGCAGTTGCTAATCTTAATATTTCGGTATTGCTTCCAACGGCTATTAACCTTCCATCTGCAATGGCTAATGCCTGTGCTGTCGGTTCTTTGGGATTTACGGTGAAAATATTTCCGTTGTATAAAATAATTTCAGGCTCTATTTTTCCAAATGATAATAATGGAATAGCAGCAGCAAACATTCCAAGGAATTGTCTTCTTGAGTGTAGATGATTATTTATTTTAGTCATATTGAGGTTAAGTAATGTTTTATTTTTAACTCGTATGATTTGCAGGTGTGTTCAACAAGCTTGCAACGAACAGGGCTTTGTGCAGGTGTGGAATTAGCATTTCGTCCGCATGCAACCGCTTGCCCGCCTTTTCAATAAAGTTAAATAGTTAGTATCAAAGTTGGGCTTTATTCGTCAAGCCCCGAACTGAAGTACAGAAAAGTTACTGCTGGTGATTGTTGTTTCGTTAAGGCACCCTTGCAGCAATACCAATATTGGGCGCGGTTAGGCTCGACGGTCTTTTCATGATCTTGTCAATGTAGAAGGCCATCGCTACTGCTAACCTAACAAATACGTGAAAAGGTTTACAATATTGCCCTGGCGGCTAACCTTGTTTAAATATCGATTTACCCTTATAGGCATATCTTTGTTTACTTACAGTCTGGCTGTACAGTTGCCGCTTCTGAAAAGACAACATGTAAGAACGGGAAGAAATACTCTGCAGCCATGAGTAAATAATTCACTAACCTTAAATTTAAATCTATGTCGAAAAAGAAAGCTGAACCCAAAAAGAATAAGCCTACTAAAAAGAAAAGCTCAGCACAGAAGAAAGCGGATCCAAAGAAAAAAGCACGCTAAGGTCAAAACGCAGAGAGCCCGGTTCACAGAGCCGGGCTTCTTTTTACGCCGTGGTTGAAGTTTTGGTTTCAGATTTTTAGCACCAGGATTTTCCTCCTGCGATTAAAACAAACACGTGAACGCTTTAAATACACAGGAATGACCAATATCATTTCGGTTTAAGAGTTAATTGCGCCTAACGGGCAGGGCTTAGTGCAGGTGTGGAAAGAGCATTACGTCTGCCCGGAACTGCTGCCTGGCTTTTTGATAATTTAAATAGTTCGTACCAAAGCTGGGCTTTATTTGTCAAGCACTAATCGCAGTACAGAATAGTTACTGCTACTGATTTGCGGTACTTTATAAGCAAATTTATTTCCCGGCTATTTTAAATGATGCAAAAGCTTCCGTCTCATCCCAAATAAATTTAATCATACCTCCATTTTTTTCCGGTAAAATTTCAATTGTAAACTGGTCTGTTTGCTTTTCAGGCTTCCTTGTTTTTAGTGGTATTAAGGCAAAATCCTTTAAACGATTTGGTTCGGTTGGCCATTGCTTAAGGTCTGTATTAAAAATTAGCGTCCATCCATCTGTACGTGGAATTGTGTATACGCTGTACTTACCTTCAGGTATTAAGGTTTTTCCAAATTGTATATTGTAGGGAAGAGTTATTGTTGTAGGGTCATTAGCTCCTGTTCGCCAAATGGAATCGTAAGGCACAATTCCACCAAAAACTTTTCTTCCACGCTTGTAATGGTCTGCCATAAGAAAACTTTATTGTATCCTTACCTATTATAAACTTTTCATTGGCTCCGGGAGATGGTATACCTATTTTAGGTGTTTTTGATAATCGCTTTGCAACATCATCTACATTTATAGGTTCAAGTTTCGTAGCTATATAATTCCATGGCGTTGCAGTTCCATCATAAGCTATAATTCTTCCTTCCGGCGATGCTTTAATTTTTGTGTACTCAAGAAAATCTCCTCCAAAAATTAAAGTGTCACCATGTCCTTTTGATATTGCCACATTCCTGATTCCTATGTAGTCATTAATCATTGTAATTGGCATACTCTGCTTTCCCGACTTTATTAGCCTTATGCAATTCCATTCAATAAGTGATAATGTTGGTGTCCACCCTCCGATAAAATCCATATGGTTCGCCTGCCGTTTATTTACATATTCCGAATTACCGCCTGGCCAGGATGCAAACCATGTACAAGTATCAGTTTCGCAAAAAATGCCCGATGTCCCAGATGATGTAACATAGCTGCTATCGGGTTTCATATAAGACATTGAGTAATGCTTTATACTTCCGTCAGGATAAAAATGAAAATCAAAAACCCCTATCTGGTCTTCAGGATAACGAAGAAAAGCTTTTCCATAAAGATGATTTGGAAGCATATTATAGGTTTCAACAATAACAGTGTCTGTACCCAGTTTGGCAACAAATGAAGCAGTGTACGGATGCTGCCCAAATAATTTTATTGTGCAGCAGCACAGTATAAGTAATTGCGCATTTATTTTCATAGTTAAAAAATTATAGGTAGGTTTTTATGAAATGAGTTTATATATATTTTGATTGTGTGTATTACCTAAGTTTTGCAATATCATTATTGCTAATTATGCGTAAATAGTTAGAATCGTTGCTTATTGATTTGTCACTGATCTTGGATCAAAGAAATTTTCCTGTTCGGTTATTTGGCCTTCTTCGTTAACGATAAAACGATCAACAATCCTTAGTGTACAGGAAGGATTTAATATTTCGCAGTGAAACTCCACTGCAACTGCTGTTTCATTTTCATTCACAAAACTTTCTATGAATGTTGTTTTTCCAATAAGTGATGGTAAAGGTGCCCACCAATCATTACGAAGGTTCTCTTTGCCGATTATTGGTTGCCATACTCCGCCTGCGGTAAGCGGGGCCCGAAGGCTAACATATTCATCGTAAGGTATGACATCAAAGTTTTTTGCACCAAGACCTTTTATAACATAGTCCCTTGCAATTTTGTGCAACAGGGCTGTTCTAGCAATTGTTTCCATGAGAAATAATTTATTTTATCGAAAATATTGATGGCTCTAAATGAAAATTATGATGCGGAGTTTGATCAGCAAAGAATAAGGTGTTGAAGAGTGCGACGCAACGAAGTTCAATGCATTTTCATTTGTTGGATTCAAAAAAAAATTCTTACGCTCCAAGCTGTTTTTGAAAATCTGCATGATCCCAGGTGACGGTGATGCTGTCAATTTTATTTTCATCGTTTAAATGAAAGATGAAAATATGATCGCTGTCGAAATGCTTTCCCTTATTTGTAATGCCTGCAAAATCTTTTGCCTGCGTGCCTCTTATCACTACCTGGCAACGTACGGTATTTTCTTCTTCTGCAATAGCTGCATCTAAAGTGTTATCAATATCTGGGAAACATTCGATGAGTGAGCACCAAAGACCTTTGCCAAGCTCGCCGATTTTACCCTTACCACTATCACCTAACGGCGTAAAATGCACGCTGCCATCGGGCTTGCAAAGCGACATCATTTTATTAATATTTTTTTGCTGGTAAGCAAACATGAACTCAACACATGCATTTTTAAGGCTGAGTACTTTCTGTTGTTCAATCGTGTTCATAGTAAAATGTTTTAAGGTGATTAATTAATTTGCTCTTACTCTTTTTTCTTCGAACTGCTCATACTGGCTAGTTACATCCTTTCCATCGGCCAGTATTGCTTTTTTAAATCCCCTGAAATAAAGTGTATCGCCATTCATTTCAAACTCCTGCCAGTCTGTTGCACCAACATATTCAGGAATGGTGCAATAGAGAAAAATTTCCTTATACACATTTCCTTCTACTGTATAAGTCCCCTTGTAGGCTGCAGATTTACTTCAGGAAGTTTGTTAAATGTTTATTTGTGTACATGTTTTTTGAGTATCAGCATGTATGTCCAAAAATAAACGACCATTAAGCCCTGTATACTTCTTCTGCTTTTTACCCCCCAACTGTCGGAGTCTGTTGATTCATTCTATTTTAAGGCTGTCTGCATGGACTTTTGGTTTTACATCCCAAAACGCGGAAACATTTACAATTTTCCAACCATCAGACTCTTTTTCCATTATTCGTATTTCGTGGCTTACTCTATAATATTTATTTTCTTGGTCCGCATTATATTGTTCCCAATTCAAATAGGCTGATTTTTCATTGAAAAACTTAACTATCGGTTTTTTCCTTTTTACATCAGGATGAATTATATTTTTCCCATTTTTATAATATTTTTCAATCCACCCTTTCCCTTGCGAATTGATACTTTCCCACCCAATCGCAGCATCAGATGAATTGTCGCTATTATTCCATGCTTGCATAGCATAATTTTGATGGCTCCAATTGCTTGCCCAACAATCATAATTCCCATTAAAAAAGCATTCGGTTTCATTATTGATGACTTTCATGATTGCTGCTATTTCAACTGCCTCGTCAAATGCTGCATCTGGTGAGTTCTCAGTTTTTTTGTCTGAGTCATTGCAGGATAAAAAAGTAAAAACAAACAGAAGGGCGAAAACTGATTTCTTTTTCATTGTTAAAAATTGATTAGTTAAAAAAATGGGGCTAGTTATAATAAGTTTTATTTGTCTAAATGCTTTTCGATATGGGTAATCAAACCAATGTGTGCTTATGTAAATCTCGAAGAATGCCAGAGTTGATAGTCGGATACTTGAAAAAGCCAAAAACAATAAGAGTGGAAACTGTAAAGTGTCTATTCATTTAAAAGATAATTAATTGCAAGATGTCCGAAAAATTTGCAGCCAACATTTTGAATTGAGTAACCTTCCCTTCCCTGCGAAAACTTTCATCTCCGCTTTTCCAGACCAGGTTCCAGTTCCCTTCAAGAGGCGAAGTTTTAGTGTTGCCTGCTACAACCGCAGTTGCAGATGCATTATCAGTTTTTTCTTCGTTGTTTTCGCCGCATGCAACGAAACATGCTGCTGTAAAAAGGGCAACGATAATAATTAGCTTTTGCATATTCGTGATTTTATATGCAAAGCTATCATGTCATTTGGCCGAAGTATTGTAAAACTGCGACAAACCGATTGTAAATATGCGGCAAACTATTGCAATGTTTGTTGTATTGGTTTTTCTACAAGTTTTACCAGTTCTTTATTACCTTCAAGATATTGCTGTGGCGTACGTCCTGTAAATTCTATGAAGTCTTTAATAAAATGAGACTGGTCGTAAAATTCACATTCATTCAACAATTCTAACCAGTCAACTTTTTTCTTTCCTGCAATTTGGTTTAGCAAATAGCCTATTCTTCTGATACGTGCATAATATTTAGGGCTTAACCCAACCTTCTTAAAAAACTTCCGTTCAAAATTTCTGCGGCTCATATAAATATTTTCAAGCAGGTCATTGATTTGCATCAAACCATTTTTTTCGACAATAAGATTTGCAGCCTGGTCGATAAAATCTGGTTGTGGCTTATTCTTTTCATATTGTTCAAGCAGGAAAAATTCAAGCAGTTTTGCTTTTTGCTTTGAATCTGATGTTTCTTTCAATTGAGTTGCAATTCGTTCAATTATGGAAGGATGGAAAATTTTACTGAGGTCAATGCGCTCCTCTGTGTATTCATAAACAGGCAGATTGAAAAGTGTTGCTAATCCTGCAGGCTTAAATACAATACCTGCAATGGATACATTACCATCGAGAAAAAGTTTATAGCTGTAAATAGACTGGCCAGAAATAAACTGTTTTGGTACGTGCAACTTTTCATATTTCTTATTCTGAAGAAAATAATTATCGCCGCTATTAAAGATCATTGAACAAAACCCGCTGGGGGGTGATTCTACAACAAGTTTTTTTACGGGTTCAGTTAGTGAGTCCCATGTAAAATAACATTCCACAAAAAGAGCTAAAGTTTGGGTTGGCTCATATTTCAGGTAAATCATTGTGTTGAATGAGGTTTAACCATATTCAATTTAAGGAAAATAATTCCTGTTTTAAAATTAGTTTCCTTTGCACTAAGTGTCTATTCTCATCTTTTTCATTCAGTATAAGAATGCGACAACAGGCGATTTAAAGCATTTACAAATAGCAGGCTTTCAAAGCGTATTGCAGGTAACGTTTTGCAGCTACAAGAAGTTGGCGATTTCGGAGACGAAAACTGTCTGCCAGCCACTGAACTTGATACGAAGCACAAAGCTTCATTTAACCACTGAACCGCCAATTTCTTGTAGGTGCTGTTAGCGGTTCGTTGTTTCATTTCGCAGCTTTTATCCATTCATTTACTATTGTTGTCAATTCAGTTTTTCCACTTTCGATGTCTTGCAAACTTTTGAAAGTTATGATGGCTCTGTCGTACTCTTTCCAAACTAACATTTTACTTTTGTTTGCTATCAATTTATCTTTTGGTTGTTCCTGTTTTTTTGCACCTCTATGAAAGATTAACTGTACTTGTTTTGTCGGTGGTTGAACTCTCATTGTAATTCGGTCTTCATTGTCAAAACAATAATTCGGTCCGTTCCATTTTATGTTTTCTTCCAAGCCGTTATTTGCTTTCAAAATACAAATTCGCAACAGATCAATTTCATTTCTAAACGGGTGGTTTAGTTCTTCTAATAAAGCATTTACCTCAGTATTTAAATTTATTATTTGCCTTGTCATTCTTGGTAAATTTTTGACCCAAAGCCGGGCATTATTCGTCAAGCCCCGGAATGAAGTACAGAAAAGTTGATGCAGGTGATTGTTATCCAGTCATTTCACACTTGAGCAAAACCAATGTTAGGCGTTCGTGGTTTTTCTATGGCTACATTTGTCCTTTATAATTCGGGTCAAAATCTACCATCCATTCAATTCCATATTTGTCTCTAAACATACCAAAATATGAACCCCAGGGGCTGTCAGAAATAGGCATTTCAATTTGTCCGCCTGCCGAAAGTCCATTGAATAATTTGTCAGCTTCTTCTTTGCTTTCTGCACTAATTACAATTTTGCTTCTGTTCTCATTTTCATTTGTTCGTCCCATAATTTCAGGTACATCATTAGCCATTAAAATACTTTTACCAATTGGTAAAGCAATGTGCATTATTTTATTTGCTTCATTTTCTGCTACAGGAAATTCAGCACTTGCTAAATCTTTGAAACGCATTATTTTTGCGAACTCTCCGCCAAATACTGATTTGTAAAAGTTGAATGCTTCTTCTGCATTTCCGTTGAAATTAATGTGTGGATTGATACTTGCCATAATTTTATTTTTTTATAAATCTAATTCTTTAAACTAAAACACAACGGCTGTTATCAGCGTGATTACTGCTCAGCAAAACCTAAAAGGTTGATTATTGTAATGTTTTTTTACACAGTTCATGTTAATGGTAGTTTTTATTTCACGTTAATGAGAATTCCACCGCTGCTTTTGAGTGTAGTAATGTTGTATCAAATATGGGTACATTAACATCCGATTGTTGAATCATCAAAGGCAATTCGGTGCAACCCAGCACAATTCCTTCCGCACCTTCGTTCATTAAGTCTGAAATAATTTTTAAATATTGTTGTTTAGTTTTTTCGGTAAAAATTCCTTTTCCTAATTCGTCATAAATTGTTTGATGTAAAAATTCTCTATCGTCTTCATTGGGAATTAATACTTCAATTCCTTTGTCAATCAGTTTTGATTTAAAAAAATCAAGTTCCATAGTAAACTTTGTTCCCAGTAATCCAACTTTTTTTAGCCCTTGATTTTCAATTTCTGTTGCTGTCGCAGTTGCAATATGAATGACAGGAAGCCCTGTTTCTTTTTCAAGTCTGTCTGCAATGCGATGCATAGTATTGGCACACAAAACAATACCTGTTACACCGCACTGTTTTAAATCGTTACAAGCTTTGAGAACCAATTGAAATGTCATTTCCCAATTGTCTGTATTATTGTACTTTTTAATGTCCGCATAATTAAAAGAATAAATAACACATTGCGGAAATTCAAGTCCGCCCATTTTTTCGTTATAGCCTTGATTGATATATTTATAATATTCAACGGTTGAAACCCAACTGAATCCACCAATAAGTCCAAGTGATTGCATATATTTTTATTTGATATGGTCGTTATAAAATTATCGCCTACGGGTAAGGTTTTGAAAAACTTCATTCTTAAAGTATCTCAGCGAGCCGGAATTTCTTAACTGATCCAACATTATAGTTCTGGGCTCAAACAACGCAGGTGAGCGAAAGTTCATTCCATATATAAAATGTATGGCGAATGTTTTTGAAGTGTTTTGTGAGACTGCTATCCCGAAAATATTTTATCAGATACTGCAGTGCAGCTTCCTGCTTAAACCTGTTTCGAACTTTTTGTTCTACTGTTATAGAGCCATTACTTAGCTCCTGACAGAAACTTGTTGCCAATTCTTTTGCCCTGTTTTTTTCAATTTTATGTTCCAATTGATATTCTGCCAAAATACCACAGAACACCGCCAGAAATAACATTAAAAATTCCCGGAAATAATTTTTGATAATCAGCGTCAGCGGTAAGAGTAACTTCGTCAGCAGGGCTTTTCGGTTGATTATTTATCAGAATTTCTAAATGCTCATCTTCTGAATTATCAGCCATTTAGTTATGGTTGGTTAAGTTACTTTTTTGGTTCTACATTTACTGGTTGCCCACCTGATTCCTGATAGAAAGTGGCTTTCCACGAATTACCTAATTTTTCAAAAAGCATTGTCGCTGCTATATTTTCCACTTTCATTTTTTCACCTGTTTTAAGAGTAAATTCCTGAGTAACAAAGCAGGTGTACAGAACCTGGGACTTTGATAAAATTCTTATTGTCTCTTTGTTCAATGTATTAGTAAAGGATTTCATATGGTTGAAACCATCAGCATTAATTTTTTTAAGAGAGTTATAGTCTCCCGCCGTGCCATCAGCATTTACAGACAAAAAATCAGGGGTATTTTCAAAATAATTCATACAACTGTCAATATCAAGTTTTTCCACCTGTTTAAAGAAAGACTTACTCAGGTCAGATATCTCCTTTTCAATTTGTTGTTTTTCGGATGCTGTTAATGAGGAGGATGTTTCTGCTGCTGTTGCGTTATTTGTCTTGTCTGTATCGGTACAACTTGAAATTATTGAAAAGGCGATCAGAAAAGTGGTTGTTTGTAATAGTAATTTTTTCATTTGCTTTGTTTTGTTTGCCTACTCTTTACGGTTTTCGGCTTTGCCCGTTTTTTAAAATATTTTGCCAAACCCCATCTTGTGTAGGTTATCAGTCTGCGTCTAAAGTTGCTGCTATTTGTACTTCAAATATTTTGTGCCGTTATAAGTTCTGCTTGACGTCACAAATACAACATTTACACTGCCGTCTTTTTGAATCTCAAAAGTTACTTTAGGAAAACCAATACCGCCTTCAAAAGTATTGTTGCCAATGTATTTAATATCAGCGACGATTTGCCCGTTACGTTTAACGAGAAGCAAATCATCATCTTTAATAAACTCAACGAAATTATTGTTCCCGATATCATAAAGTCCTGAAAGCTTGTCATACACTTTTTTGTCGAGCGGAATTTCTTTGCTCATAATTACGTTGAAAATAATTTCGCTTTCTCCTGAATTATTTTTTGATATGGGAAGAATTCTGTTTACTGCTTTTGGGTGTGATGCCCATTCGTCTGTCTCAACGTACTTGCCACCTTTAAAATAAAGTTGTGTTATTAAGTCCTGCTGACTGGCTACAGATACTCTCATATGTATGTGAGCAGGTCGCCACGATGTTTCATCTTCGGGGTCAGCTTTGTATGGAGGAGGCAGAATTGATTTAAACGCATATTTTCCGTTCGTCTTCGTTTTTTGTCCTCCACGATATTTATATTCATCTGAGGAGTTGTCGTACACTTCATTATCGTCACAATGCCAGATTTCAACTAACGCATTATTAACAGGTGTCTTTCCATCTTCTTTAAAGATCACACCTTTTAAAACTATAGGAGTTCCCTTAGAATCAGGCAGTCTTAGGTTTGTCCTAATTGGCGAAGCAGGTCTATAAAAGGGTCCAAGAATATCGGTCGTGGTAGGCGTGTCGCCTTCAAAGTTTTTGCCGTTCCAGTTTAAAGCTCCGAAAGCACTAATGCTGATAACCGTAAGCGTTGAATTTTTAATAAATGTTCTGCGTTGCATAATTATGGTTTTGGTTGTTTAGAGTTGATCGCTGTCATTAGCCTGCACATAACGGCCTGGGCGTGGTGCAGATGTTGAATTCATTGAACGTACACCCCGTAACCGCTTTCACTTGCTTTTAAAAATTAAACGTTAGATACCGTAACTAAGCTTTATTCATCATACCCCGAACTGAAATATCGCAGAATTACGCTGTTTAATAGAAACTACAATTTCTCAATTTACACTTTTAATAAACTTAATCAGACCTGCAAAATAGGCTTGCTGGTCATCATACATACTCAAATGGCTTCCATTTTTACACAGCACAAATTGCCCTTTTGGAAACTGTTTACTCATCCATTCCATATATTTTGGGTCCATGGTGTCATAGGTACCAGCCATTATAAGTGTTGGTACTGTTATGTTTTTTAATTGGTTGCTCACATCCCAGTTTGCCAACTTCCCTGATACTCCAAATTCACTTGGTCCCTGCATGCTTACATATAGTTCATTATTCAACTTTCCGAACATTCTATTAACCGGTTCCGGCCATTCAGGTAAACGTATAATATGTTTAGCATAAAAATTAGGCAGCAGTAATTCCATGTACTTCGGATTTTGAAAATCCCCTTTCTTTTCCAACATTCTTATCGTATCTAAAACAGCAGGGGGCATTTGTTTTGCCAAAACTTCATTGGCATATTTTCCATATTCGGGGCAACTTGCCATCATGTTTGAAATAATTAGCCCTTTAATGTTATCCTGATATTTCAGGGCATATTGCATGGCAAGTATCCCACCCCAGGAGTGTCCATATAGGTAGAAATTGCTTTTATCTAAATTCAACGCCTTACGAACTTGTTCCACCTCTTCTACATAACGTGGCAGGTTATATAAAGAGGTGTCTTTCGGATTGTCTGAATTACCACTTGCAAGTTGGTCGTAATAAATAAACTCGATACCTTCTTTTGGTAAAAAACTTTCAAAACATTCATAAGCGTCATGGGTTGCACCCGGACCACCATGTAAAATTAAAACTTTCATGGAAGGGTTATTTCCAATACGCTTTGTCCACACCTTGAATTCACCTTTAGGTGTAGTAATTGGAATAACTTTAATTCCTCCTGTTTGTACACCACTGTCCAGATTTGTAAAGTAAGTAGATCGCGGTTCTGTTGAAGTGTTATCGGTTTTGTTTGAACATGAATTGAATGTGAATAATGTTGCTAACAACAGCACAAAGTGAATGACGTTTTTTATCATTTTATGTATGGTTTTAATTACTTATTGATTTTTGAGAACAGGTGATAGGTGCAGCAACTTATAAATATAATAAGCTTTTTTAAAAAAACTGCCAATTTGCAAAGGGCTGATGTATTTACAAGGTATTGTTATGTAGAAACTGTTCTTGACAGCCTGAAATTTTGTATCAAAGAGAAAGGCTTACATCTGCATGGCAGGTGTATAATGAGTAATCATATTCATCTCATTGCAAGTGCGCAAAACGGCAATCTGTACAATTAGAAACGGTAAACTTTACTTTAAGCAAGCTTGAATATATCCATAACAATCCTGTAACAGTGGTAATTGTTGAGAGAGCGGAAGATTATTTACTGACCAGTGCAAGAGATTATAACGGAATGAAAGGCTTATTGCCGATGGAACATCTAACAGCAGCATATACTTTGCACAAATCAAATTAGTTTCAACATAAGTTTCTTTGAATTTCAGACGGAGTCTGGCTTTTTATTGAATAATCCTTAGTCCTCCTTCGGAAGACTAAGGATAGCGGGGGTACGTTGTTTTCGTCTACTTAAGTATAAATAAGTAGCAAATGGCAAAAGCGTGATTTGAAAAATAAAAAAGATGGTTTTCCAAAATCCGTCTAGCTGATCCCCACCGTTAAATACTAACATTTGCTTCCCTAGCGGACCACCAGAAAAAATTACAACACTAATCAAATTCCAACCTAAATGAAGTCCAACCGGCAGGTATATTGATTTTGTTAATGCGAATGAAAAAGCAAATAGGAGTCCTCCTATCCCCGTTAAAAAAAATATATAAATCATTTGAGAAAAGTCTCCCAAAATACCATAAGAGAACCAATGATAAATTCCAAAAATTATAGAAGATAGTATGCAGGCATTTTTAATTCCAAATTTTTTGATACCAATGTATAGTAAAGCACCTCTAAAAAGTAACTCTTCAATTAAAACAGATTTTAGCATCCAAAAAGAGCTATTCAAAAATGTTGTAATCGTAAAATGAGGGTTAAGGGTAACGGTTGGTTTATTAATAATTATAATTAAGTACCCAAATAGTGCACAAAGTATAGCCGATAAAAAAAGTCCGAAATTGAAATCCAAAATTCTCTTTTTTGTCGGCTGAAATCCCAATATCAATAAATTGCTCCTGTCATATAGCCACAGCAGTATTCCTGAGATCAGCAGTTCAATAGTAATTATGACCATATTTGTTTGTCTCTTTATTTAAATTTACCGTAAGGGTATCATGTGGCAAAATAACAGCCAACGGACAACGGTTTGCGTTCGGCGGGGTATCAGCAATGATTACTCAAGCCATAATTATGCTTGTTAAGTTTGGCTAAGAGAGCCATCTTGTTCCGCTCTAAACCCGGTATTTTCTTTTGTATGGTTTGCCACGATGGCAACCGCTGTCATATCTCCCGTAACGTTAGCAACACTTACAGCCATATCAGGAATTGTGTCTAAAGCAAATAAAACCGCAATCATTTCAGAGGGTAGCGCCAAGGCTTCAAATAAAGTTGTAATAGGTGAAAAGAAGGAGGCTGCGCTTGGTAAACCTATACCCGCTATGGTGACTAAAAATGAAACCGTAACAAGGGTAATTGTTTGTGAAAGGCTGAAATCAATACCAAACAAGTGTGCGTTGAATAATGCATAGATGATAAGTCCACCTACACTGCCTGCTCTAAAAACGGATACAGCTAAAGGCAATACAGTGTTTGTTATTTGGGTGGGAATTTTCAACCGCTCTTCTGCTGCTGTAACCATCGCAGGCAGTGTTGCCACGGAAGACTGGGTGCCTAGAACTATAAACTGAGGCTGCAAACTACCCGTAACAAATCCTCGAAAAGACTGTTTGCTAAATAAGAATGCGGCGACATAAAGTATTCCAATGCAGGCTATGGTATTTATTACCACTATTACAACATAGTAAACCAAAGCGCCAACAAGTCCGGCACCTACCTGAGATATCAGGGGAAAGACAACTGCAAATATGGCAACGGGTGCCGCCACAAATAACCACCGGACAAGTACCAGCATAGCATCACGTATGCCACGAAAAAAAAGGAGAACCGTATTTTTAGGGGTATCATCAACACGATTTAAAGCTAATCCAAGTAATATTGAAAAGATTATAAGGGGCAATATGGCTCCTTCAGCCGCAGATTTGAAGGGATTTACAGGTATCCAATTTATTAGCTGCTCTACAAATGAAAGCGGTGCGTTGATGTTTACTTCCGATTCAGTTGTTGTACCTATCGGTACTGTTGCCCCGGAAGGAATTAAAGCTAAAAGCGGCGGAACAACTAACAAGGTAACTACAATCATTAACCCGTTTAATGCGAGGAAAACCAATGTCGTTTTTTTAATTAACGGTACAAAGCTTCGTTTCATGTTAGTCGCAGCCATGGTATTGATTAAAAGAGCAGTCACCAGGGGTAATATTGTCATTCTTAAAAAGCCAATCCAAATGGCGCCAACAGGTTCTATCCACTTTGCAATATTTAATAAAACAGGATTTTTTGTAAAAGAAGTGGCAAGCCCTAGCCCAAGAGCAAAACCAAGTGAGAAGAGCAATTTTACGGTATTAGTCATTGTACAAATTCTCTGTATTTCGTTTTGTTTCACATTTAATTAGAATACACAATTTTAATTTTCTTTATAAGCAACTCATACGCAATGCTCCGTTTTTCAATTTTTCATGCTGAAAAGAAAAGTCACCATAGCATTGCAGGCAGCGATTGCCCGCTTTAGAGGATTTTAAATCTGCTATTGTCCATGCACTTGGACCATGCCATCGCAAGCCTCTTTCGGTTGATTTCTTTGAAAAGAAAAATACTTCTTTTGTATTACCAATCAATAGTAAAATAGTATTAGGGTCCTCAAGTCCGCAGAGATAATATAAATCAGGTGCTTGATTGAACCTTGTTGGTGCATTTGGTGGTTCGGCACCCCATAAGATTCCAATTCCGTCTCCAATTTTTTGAAATAATTTTTCCCGTCTTTCCGCCAATTCTTCCTTTGGAATGGAATTCTGAGCGACAAGCTGTAAAGACAAGGGCAAACATAAAATGAATATTACTAATGTTCGCATTATTTAAGGTTTAAGTTTATTAGTTGCTATTTTAAATTTTAGTCAACCTATTTTAGGGTTTGACATAGTACGTAGGCTTTTTATATGGAACCCCTATTGCTGTTTATAAACAATCTTACCATCTATCATTGTTAATATACTTTTTGTTGCAGGCAGCTGCTCTTTAGGAATAGAAAAAATATCCTGCGATAAAACTACAAGGTCTGCCAATTTTCCCTTTGTAAGAGTGCCTTTTTCTTTTTCTTTGAATTCTGAATACGCAGAACCATAAGTATATGCGATAACTGCTTCTTCAATGGATATTGCTTCTTTTGGATTATTAGGGTGCATAGTCGCAAGCATAATATTCAGGTAAGGATTGAAGGGTCCATCACTACCGATGGCTAAAGGTATTTTATTGTCTATCAATGTTTGCATGGCTTGCAGATATTTCGTTTTTGCATCGTCAAAACGTGCAGACATAATTGGGGGTAGTGCAAGATGAGTTGGATTGGATACTATCACAATGCCCAGGTTTTTTATTGTGCTGATATCTTCCCTTTTTTCTAAGGCAAATTCTGCATGTTCTATCCGGAGTCTTTTATCTTTCCAAAAGCTATCAGGGTGAAGCGACCGCATAGAACGAATTACAGTAACGATTGAGCTGTCGCCTACAGCATGAATAATAATCTGTTGCTTATGGTCAAGGCAATACTGCATATATCGCTTCAATTCTTCTTTATTGAAATTTAAACGACCGTATTCACCCGGTTTATCTTTATAAGGAGTTCGCATACTTGCCAATCTTTCAACGGGTGTTCCATCAAGAATAAGTTTTACACCTGATATATAATTCATTCTATTTAGTGGATGAAATGAATTATCCCAATCATGTAAAAGCAACTCATTTTGATTTGTAAAAGGGAAAGCTATTAGTCTTACCCTGCAAGGAAATTCTTCGGAGCTATAAACATCTTTTATTTGCTGAACAAAATGTTCAGAAGACATGTTTTGCACGGTGGTAATTCCTACTGCTGCTGATTGCTCATAATAAGCTTTAAGGTCAGTAATAATTTTCGAGCGGTCAAGTTTGCTACTAAAGGCGGCACCTGTTCGAAACTGCGCATATTCTTCAATTAAACCTGTCAA
Organism: uncultured Bacteroidota bacterium; assembly: GCA_963806425.1. Taxonomy (GTDB): domain Bacteria; phylum Bacteroidota; class Bacteroidia; order Chitinophagales; family Chitinophagaceae; genus JBBRBB01. The sequence goes on from CAWDYB010000009.1 coordinate 173,103, forward strand.
TTTCTGGTTTGCATCTTTTTCCACCCTTCCTCCTTTAAAAGAGGTTTGCTCATTGTAACCGAAGAATTTTAATGCGGCAGAGTTAAGGATTTTACCGTGACCTGTCCATGTTTCGAGTATAACAGGATTTTGTGGGGCAATACTATCAAGTGCTTTTCTTCTTACATCAGGATTGCCTAATAAATCAGGGTTTATTGATGTTATTATGAAACTTCCGGCAGGAATTTTTTTTACAATTTTAATAATACTGTCTCTTACAATTATCCACGGAGTTGGCTCAAGAGGATTATCTGTTAAGTTAAACCGATAGGCAGGATAATTAGCTCCAACGTGAGCATGAGCATCATTAAAACCTGGCACAACAGTTTTACCATTTAGGTTTATTATTTGTGTTTTGTCATACGCAAGTTTTTTAATTTCAACATTAGAGCTTGCTGCAATTATTTTATTGCCTTTTATAGCAAGTGCCTGTACATACAAATTGTTAGTATCTGAAGTGAATATTTTACCGTTAGTTAAAATAATATCAGCTTTCTGGGCAAGCATACTCCCGTGCATTGCCAGAAATAGCAGTGGCAAGAGATAGAATTTTATTTTCATAATCATTTTTTTTATTCTTTTTTCTGGTACCTATATTGTTGTAAAAAATGAGTAAAGTTCATTTTCTTAGTGGTAGCAAATAAGCTTACGCACAACGTTCGAGTATTTGCGAAGGCAGGGAATTCATTGATTGTCCAGCCCGGTACAAATGCCCATTTGAAAATATGTTGTTGAAGTTATGAACTAAAGCTGAACATTGAACGTCGAGCCCGAACCGCTGCTGATGCTTGCACATAGCTGATGATACATTGTCCAGCCCTGCTTTTGCAAATACTTTTGTTGTGCGTTCGTACTTTTAATTAATATTTTCTTTCAAAAGACTTTCCTGTGAAACGATACACACCATTGGGACCTCCACCAAACCATAATTCACCTGATTTGCTTTTGTAAATTATCCAAGTAATACCACTGTCTAGACCATTCTCTTGGGTAAAGTTTTTCAAAGAGTGTCCATCATAACGCCATATACCAGATTCGTTGGTTCCAAACCAAATGTTACCTAAACTGTCCTCACCTATAGAAAAAACTTTGTCCAAGGAACTACCCTTGGTGTCCTCTGTTCTTAATTGATGTTGTTTTGTAAAATGAATGAAATTTTTACCATCATATTTTATTACGCCAATTCCACTACGACCACCCCCACAATTATTTCCAATCCATAAATTGCCTTTGCTATCTTCCATTAAAGACCTAATGTGAAGATTTTCGGTTGTGCCATTTAAACCTACCGATTCATTATTATATGTTATTAATTTCTTACCATCATGCCCAATCAATACACTATAAGCACCAAACCAAACCACTCCAGTTTTACTTCTAACAAAGTCTGTTGATTTTGACCAAGGAATCTCTTGTCCTGATTTGTCTTTAATAGTAAAAGTGTAATAATGAAGTTCTTTCCCATCGTACTGGTACACCCCTGATTTTCTCTCCGGTTTGCTGTTGCCTGCCGATGCATCACTTTTAAACCAAAGGTCATTATCAGATAATTTCAATTTTTTCGTTGAATCATAATTTCTTTCTCTATACACAGTCATTTTTTCATCGTCATAAATACTTAACCCAATGCCACACTCAAACCAAATGATGCCATTTTTGTCTTCATAAATATTTCTAACTTGGTTATCACTTAATCCGTTTTGGGTTGTAAAATATTCGAGCCTTCCATTTTGAAGCAAACACACTCCTTCGCTGTAACTACCAAACCAAATGTTTCCTTTACTATCTTCTAAAATTGAACGTACTCCTGTTTTGTAGTTCAATTTTTCAGTGTCAGTTTTAGAATGAACACTTTGGTTTTTTTTATTTGATTGACTTTGACTGTTACAAGAGAAAGTAAGAGCCATCAAAAGAGTCAAGCAAAGGATAAAATTGTTTTGACTAATAAATTTTAAATTCATTGCTAGGGAGTCTTTTAGTATGACGCACAACGGGCAGGGCTTTGTGCAGGTGTGGAATTAGCATTCCGTCCGCCCGGAACTTCTGCCTGGTTTTTTGATAAAGTTAAATAGTTAGTACCAAAGCTGGGCTTTATTCGTCAAGCCCCACAATCCGAAGAGTTCAGAGGGGTCTATTTGGCTAAGTAAATAAAAGCCAGAGTTTCTTTGGCATTCATAGATAGTTGCTGCGATTTTCAACAAAAGATTATCTGTGATATGAACCATGAAGGATACAAAAATAAGAGACCAATTTGGAAATTATTATATAACCTGGGCAGTGCAAAAGATTATAACGGAATGAAAGGCTTATTGCCGATGGAACATCTAACAGCAGCTTATACTTTGCACAAATCAAATTAGTTTTTCAACATAAGTTTCTTTGGATCCCAGACGGAGCCTAATTTTTAATGAATAATCCTTAGTCACCCTTCGGAAGACTAAAGATAGCGGGGGGCAGAATAAGATAGTCATCAATAAGCTGCGAGCTTTTCCAGCACGCTAATCCCTGCTTCCTTTGATGCAAAGTATCATTTATTAGTTGTCCAAATAGATTTGAGTTGATGTATAATTACATCCTCCTTTATTCCTTGCGTTTCCAGAATTGTAAAGGCTGATTTCGGAAATACAAGTTCTGTTATTACCACCTCTCCGTCATTCAGGAAAAACTTAATAAAGAACAAATGTCGAATGACAGTTCGACAGCCGGTATATTGGCAAGCGAATGTTAGCGGTAGACTTTCTTCTTTGCAAGACCAAAAGTCAATTCATGATAATTTCAGCAACTAACGATAAAAAGATTGTAGTCAAGGAGTAATGTTATTGAAAAGTTACCCTTTTAGCAGTTCGAGGAGTTACTTTTTCAAAGACATCTTCAATCATCCAGTCTCCATTATCAGTATGCAAAACAAGACTCCAATACAGTTTGTTACCTTCTACTCGTTGCGTAATATCAGAAGGGGGGTGGGAGGGCTGCAGTTCAAAGTTGAGATTTACTTTGTTTCCTTCTATTCGGTAGGTTCCCCCTAACGCTTCAACATTATTGCTATCTAAGTTGATACGCAGCCAGTGTGTAGGGGTAATAGTCATATATCTTATATGACTTGCATTTGTATGCGACCACAATTGTTTTCCATTCGCATCTACCCCTTTAGAAGATAACTGATTCCATGTGCCAACAGCCGGATTGCTTTTTGGGGGAAGGTTTACACGTTGCCATTTTTCATCAATATTTACCTTTGTTCCATCACCTAGAGTAAGTGTTCCTTTCTGGTGAAATGTATCATTGGTTACTTTGTAAGTGTAGTTGGTCTTTTCTTTGCCGTAATCCTTCCAAGTGGCTATATGTATATTTTCTACATATTTATTTCCATTGATGGAATAACTTCCTCCAGCAGAACGGATAAATTCTTTTTTATTTTCTTTTATTCGTTCGCTGAATAGCATCCAGTGAGTGGGAGTGATAATCTTTAATGATTGTAAAGTGTCCCCTAATTTATACTGCCAAGTGCCTACTAATGGGTTCTTTTGTGCAGATAGTTGCAAAGAGCAGAAGAAAAGAATGGCTGTAAAAATTTTGCTTCTCATTTGCTTAGAATTTGGTGAATGCTTTTATTAAATTAAGTTGTTTTTTTGATAATGAAAGTGTTTTTGTTAGCAATGAAGTCCTAAAGAATATTGCAATTAGGCCCTTGGCTCTTTACTTAAAGGATTAAGTTTACCGCTAACGGTTTTCGGCTTGGCGATGTGGCGGATTTTTAGCACAAAAGTTCAATAGAAATACTGCGATTGAACTTTGCACAAATGTTACATAGAAGCACTTTTGCCGCCATATTGCCAAACCGATGTTAGCAGTTCGGGCTTCTTTTGTGTTTGCTAGTTACTCTTGTAGATTACATGAAAGGTCATAATTTGTAATCCGTTTTCATAGTTTGAACTTTCAATTAATTCTAAATTATACCCCGAATTTGAATCTCCAAATAATTTAATTCCTTTTCCTAATATTAAGGGATTAAGTTTTAATTTCAGTGTGTTAATTTTCTGATTGTCCAAGAGCCAACCTGCAAATTGTCCACCTCCACAAAGGTAAATGTCTGTTCCTTCTTCTTTTTGTAATTTGTCAATTTCAATTAAGTCTAACTTTTTTAGTTGTACCTGTGAATTAAGATTTTCAAGTTCCATGTTGTTAGAAAAAATGTAATGTTTCATATGCGGGTAAGCAGGTTGTCCTGGTTGTAAGCCATACTTATAGCCAAATTCATAAGTATTTCTTCCCATAATTACAGTGTCAAAATTGGCTAATTCTGCCAAATATTTGTCCACGCCATTTCCTGTTCTTACGAAACCACTGATGTCGTCATTCAAGCCCGAAATAAATCCGTCAAGTGAGCTTGCCACGTAATAAACTAATTTTCTCATTCCTGTTTTATTATTAGATTGTTTCCTATTGTCAAGTTTTCGTCATAGCCTGACCGCTAACGGAAAAGCATTGCTGAAGTGCCGGACGTCTATGATTCGTCTGCCCGGAACTACTGCTGATAAATGTACTTCTGTTCATTGATTGCACAAAAGCTCATTAGCGTTGGGTCACGCTGGAACAGGGGGTTGATAAAAATTATGACTCGTCCTGATTTTAGTTGACTCGATTTAGTGAATAATCCTGTTATTGGTTTACTAAGATAAGTCATCCTGAATATGGTTGACTTTTTTGTTGATACACTGCGCGTAGGCAGAAAAATATTGCGGTTGCTCCCACAGCAATAGCATATATTTTTTGCGCGTTGGCTGCTTAGGGTATAGCCATATTTACCTCCTTGTTTTTTTGTGGTTGATAATAGTTTTTCCATCGCCTTATTTGCGGACCTTGTTGCTGGTGTACCTCTTCTGGTATTTGCCAGTTGAGACTGCTGTGCCGGCGTTTATAATTGTAGATGGTAATGCATCTGCTGATGTGTATAGACGCTGCATCAATATCATGATAAAAGCTACTGATCAACTCTGTTTTTAAGATGCCATTTACACGCTCCGCAATCGCATTCTCCAACGGGTCTCCATTGTTGGTCATGCTGATAAGTGCATGGTGGTGTTGCAACAATTTTACATACTCCGTACTGCAATATTGAATGCCTCTATCGCTGTGGTGAATGACGATGGTTTCCACCGGTTTTTGTGCCAAGGCTTTCTTTAAAGCAAGTACCGCACTACTCACTTTCATATCATCACTTAAATGAAAACCTACGATCTTTCTACTGTATGCATCGGTGATTAAAAACAGGTAAGCAAAACGTTCTTTCAAGGGTATGTATGTGATGTCAGCCACCCACAATTCATGCGCCTTCAATGGCATAAAATCCTTTACCATATTGGGATAGCGGTAATAATGATGTTTACTGTTGGTAGTATGAACACTGCGTTTGGTACGACGAACAAGCAACTTGTTTTGTTTGAGTAATGTAAAGAATTTATCCCTGCCCATGGCGATGTTATGTTGTATAAAAAATGGTGCTAACATGATGAATAACTTTCTTCCGCCGCACCTGGGCTGATGCTTCCTGATCAGGTCTATCTGCTCCAGGATCAGCTGCCCGGTAATGCCTAGTTTCAGTAATTTTTTTTGTTGTTTATGATACGCCTGTGGCGAGTAACCCAACAGCCGGCAAGCCTCCCGTATGGTAACAGAAGGGTGTGCCTTTTTTATCTCCCGGACTGTGGGTTGCCAGACTTTTTTCTGCTGAAGAGAATTACAAATGCCGACTGAACATTCGTCAGCCGGCATTTTAGCAATGCAATGTTGGGCGATAGACTTTTATTCTATTGTCAACGGAGGACCAACTACTTTCATGTTATGGTCACTCATTAATTTCAATGCTACCTCAGGTGTAGTCTTTTTAAACTTACTATATGCCCTAAAAAAATCTTCTATTTTTCCGGCTGGCTGTGAAACTATTAAAAATGAAGCAGGTGTATCACTAAGTATTGTAAAGGCATGTGGCACATTTCGAGGAATAAACATGCTATCACCTACCTTCAGCAAGAAGGTTTCTTCACCCACTTTGAACTTTACTTCACCTTTGGTTACATAAAAAGTTTCATCAAAATCGGGATGAATGTGGATAGGTGGACCAGTTGCTTTAAAGTTGTTTGAACTTAGTAATACGGAAAGATCGCCATCCGTGTCTTTAGCAAGTACTTTAAAGTCTATTGATACTACGCTGTCCAGTTTTACACTTTCCTGTAAACGGTTATCACCGTCTTTAACCAGGATTCCTTTTTTTGGTCTATCAGCAGCAAACGCAGCAGTCGGACTTAAACTTGCCATGGGAATTGTCATTAATGATGATTTGATAAAAGTGCTTCTTTTCATTTCTTGAGCTTTAAAAGTGAATTCCTCGTTTCTTCAACAAAGCTCAAAACAATTAACGAAGATTCAGTGGTAAAAAATCAGCAACTTTTAATCGTATTTAAATTTTGGATTCAGGAACAAGTGCTGCTCAGGCGAAACCGCGGCTTCCAAAATAAGCTGGTTTGGCATACAATCGGAAAACGTTTTAAAGTCCTTAACCATGTGTTGATAATCGTTATAGCCTGTCTCCCACGCAATATCTAACCACGGAAGAACAGGATTTTGCAGTTTCATTGTGTAGGCTTGGTAAAAGCGGCAAACACGGGAATAAAATTTTGGTGGCACACCTATTTGCTGTACAAATCTTCTCTCCAGTTGACTTGCACTCAAACAGGCTTCCCTCGCAAACTTATCTAATGAAAATTGTTGTGGACTATTTAAAATTAACTGCCCTATTTTATCTACCGGATGAATGTTTTCTTTGAGAAGTTGAATCTTCTTCCATAAAAAACCTTCTATCAATGACAAGATATTTTCATAAGACCCGGTATTTGCCAATTGATCATTCAACTTACGGACTTCATGACCTAATACTAATTCTGCATTTTCGTTTTTATGCAGAAATTCACTCATTGGTACTTTAAGGAATTTAAACAATGCACCTGGTTGAAAGCGAACACTGATGGCAAGATAATCTTTCGGAAGATGTAAGTTTTGTCGCGTTAATGGTTGTCCAAAGATGACAGTTTGTGGCCTTTTTCTAAAGCCCCTGTTTCAGGACTGCTTGATACGACAGCCCCCTTTATATAAAAAATAATTCCTTGTTTAGGACAAACCGGATAAGGCTTTACAGGAGTAGTTTCTAAGTGGTTAAAGTCGAAATGAATGAGCAAATAATCCCTGATGAACTCCCGGAGATGAGTACTTGGTTGACAACACCTGTAAATCATAGCAGAGTATTTAAGATTTCGCCCAACGGGCGGGGCTTTGTGCTAGGCTGGACGTTTTAACGTCCAGCCCGGTAACCGCCGCCCATTAAAATTACCAATGCGGAAGGTAGCAAACAAAAGCTGATTAGTGTTCCGTCAAGCCACACTTGTACAAAACCCAACCCTATGTTTACAATTCAATAATTTTTATAAACAAATTAAAAAGAACAAGGAGCGGATTAATACTTTAAAACTTAATAGGCATTATGAGCTTTGAAATAGGTATTTGCAGTGGTAAAAAACAACAGTTATATCAGCCAAACTACTGCTCAGCAAAACCTTTAAAAAGTTGATCTTTTGCTTGGTTTTTTACACAGTTCATTTTGTAGGCAGGCTTTCGCTATTAGATAAATTATTGTTGTCAAATTATAAACGAACACAATAGTGTTTTAATCTTTTTTATCTAATGGTGTTGGCGTTAATTTAAGTCCCATTTGCATTACCAAGTCAAGATGGTCTGCCACATGTTGGTGATTCACACATTTTCCGTCTTTAAATGTAAAAATATCCAGCCCCGGAACTTTTATGGTTTTTCCCAAAGGTTCCTGTTTAAACATCTTTCTGCCGGTATGAGTTCCTGTATAGGTGACTTCGCTGATAACCTTGTCGCCTGTAGCAAAAATATCATTGACTGTAACTTTAAAATCTGGGAAAGCTTCACGTAAAGAAGCAACAGATTTTTGAAATCCTTCTATGGTAAAATCCTCACCATGTTTTGCATTAGGATGATAAAAATCTGCAACAGCTTGCATATTACCTTTCCCCCAAACTTCTTCCCAATATGTTTGAACCATTTTAATATTCTTCTCTTTACCGTTTGGAGAATAAGATAAAAGTGTAAATGAAAGAATAACTAAAAATATGAGGGCTACTTTTGAAATCAATCTTTGTTTCATAACATAAAATTTAATGATGATTAATTTATTTTAGATGTGCCATAATTATATAATTATCTAAGCGAGCTTTTATTATCTACCTCACCCTATCCTATTGAGAAAAGGTTATTGTTATAAAGGTTTTGCAATTAGCTTGCCTACCACGCTCTTATTAGCGCAATAACTTTAAACTAGTATATCTCAATATCTTCATTTTTAGCCGGGTGTATGCAGTTATTTTTTACAATATTTTTTTCAACCCCCGCTATCCGAAGAGTTCCGAAGGGTCTCTTTAGGATAAATAAATAAAAGCCAGAGTTTCTCTGGCATTCATAGATAGCTGCTCATATTTTCATCAAAAGTTTATTTGTGATATGAACCATTAAGGATAAAAAATAAGAGACCAATTTGGAATTTATTTTATAACCTGGGCAGTACAAGAGATTATATTGCAATGAAAGGCTTATTGCCGATGGAACATCTAACAGCAGCTTATACTTTGCACAAATCAAATTAGTTTTTCAACATAAGTTTCTTTGAATCCCAGACGGAGCCTAATTTTTAATGAATAATCCTTAGTCACCCTTCGGAAGACTAAAGATAGCGGGGGGCAGAATAAGATAGTCATCAATAAGCTGCGAGCTTTTCCAGCACGCTAATCCCTGCTTCCTTTGATGCAAAGTATCATTTATTAGTTGTCCAAATAGATTTGAGTTGATGTATAATTACATCCTCCTTTATTCCTTGCGTTTCCAGAATTGTATAGGCTGATTTCGGAAATACAAGTTCTGTTAATACCACCTCTCCGTCATTCAGGAAAAACTCCATTGAAGAACGGTCTATAAAGACTTTGATTTTATTAATGTTCACACCCTTTGTAAGCGTAGTGTTTTGAATCTTTGAAAAATCATCATTAAAATCAATAATTCCCGATTTACTTCTATCAAAGGTGATTTGGTCATTAATTTTTTTTAGCACTACTTGTTCATTTATTTTATTGGAGAATACAAGCTGGAAATCAGACGAATTTGTTTCTAAATCGATCTCCAACATATCGGATATAAGGTTGATTTTAGAAGAACTGACTTGGTTTGATGACTTTCTTAATTTGCCAAGTTCCTGAATTGGTTTTGAAAGCAGTTTATATTTACCATTATTTTCAATTAACTCCAAAGATCTCGGAATTGTCATGGAAGACCTCCACACCTCTGTGGGTACTTCCTGGGAATAAAGCCAATTACTCATCCAGCCAATAAATAGCCTTCTCCCGTCTGTTTTCGGAATATCAGACCAGGTTACCCCTGCATAATTATCAGCACCATAATCCAGCCATTTTACAGAAGAATTCTCAGCGCTAAATTTTCTTCCATCAAAATTACCAACAAAGTATTGAGTGCCTGATCCACCATTTGGAGCACCTGGATTTATACTTACTAATAAAACCCATTTCTCTTTTCCAATTTGTGTTTTAATAGGAAATAAATCTGGACATTCCCAAACGCCACCAAACGCAGCCCATTCAGGATTAAAATCACTACTGAATGTCCAATCAAGTAAATTTTTAGATGTATAAAAACTGATTTTATCTTTCACAGCCAAAGCCATCACCCACGATTGGCTATCTTCAAGCCAAACTACCTTTGGGTCTCTAAAGTCTTTTGAACCTGGATTTTTTAAAACGGGATTTCCTTTAAATTTTTCCCAGGTTCGGCCTTTATCTGTGCTGTATGCAACGCCTTGATTTTGGTAATCAATCTTACCGCCTTTTCATCGTCTACATTATGATAGGTATATATTGCAACCATTGCCGGATTGTCATTTTTTCCAAGTCCGCTTGTATTTTTCCAATCAATAACGGCAGAGCCAGAAAAAATATAACCCAATGTATCTGGGTAGAGTGCAACAGGATAATTTTCCCAACTTATCAAATCAGTTGAAATAGCATGCCCCCAGTGCATAGGCCCCCAAGTATTTCCATCAGGGTAATATTGGTAAAACAAATGGTATTCGCCTTTATAATAAACCATACCATTAGGGTCATTCATCCAATTTTTAGGCGGAGAAAAATGATATTGTGGCCTGTGAGGCTCATTGTATGGTTGTAAAGATTTTGAAGAAAAAGTTTTTTTATTACAAGCATAATTTGAAATTATGATGCAAAAAGCAAAAAATAATTTAAGTTTTACATTCATTATGCTTGTTGATATATTTTTTATACAATTGGAACCAAACGTTTAGGTTGTGCAGGTGTGGAAATAGCATTCCATGCGCCCGGAACCGCTGCCCGGCTTTTTGATAAAGTTAAATAGTTAGTACTAAAGCGGGGCTTTATTCGTCAAACCCCGAACTGAAGTACAGAAAAGTTACCGCTGCTGATTGTTGTTTAGTTAAGGCATACTTGCGCAAAACGCAATGGTAACGGCACGTTTTGGTCGATTGGTTAAAATAATCGTCTGAAATAATAAGGATATAATTAGTCATTCTCAATGTTAATATCATTGTCGATATTGATTTCATTTTTATCTAAACTCTCAATTGTTACTGGAATAAAATATTCTGAAGAATTCCCTTTAGAGTCAATTAATCTTATTGTCTTGTGTTAAATCCACCATCAAATAAATTATTTTTTAAAATACAATTCAATGCTCGACTGTAAAAGGTATTCTTTTGCCATCAACATATATTTCTTTTATATCACCATATACCTGTCCTGTGAATGGGACTTTATAGGGGTTAAAACCATAAAAATTCTCTGTTGATAGACATAGCAAACCTTCAAATCGTTCATCTCCTGTAAAAGTACCATACTTGTAGTTATTGAACATTGGAGCGGTTTCATCAACTATATAATTTGCGACCTCATGATATGTATATAAACCATTCTTGTCAATATTGATTACATATAACCCAACCAACCCTGAATAAGTGGCTTCAATTTCATCTTCTAATACATATTGGTCCCCCATTTTTTTACCATGCCAATCAGATTTGAATTGAGTGAGGTCATTTGTCCTAGTTCCTTAATTTGCTAATCAAGCAACATCAAAATAATCTTTATTGTTTTTAGAAGGGTATCTGCCAATCATACTGTATTCATAAACTGTATCAGTAAGTATATTAATCTGAATTTTATCGGTTGTTTTTAATATTGGCAAACTGCGTTCATTTATTGTAACAGTGGGATGAAGAGACTTTGTTAAAATTATGTCTGTAAGTATTGCCGCTCTTTTAATATTATACTCATTGGCATCAGAAAAATTGTCTCTTATTTTCTGTTCAAACTTTTTAGTATTTTCTAAAGTAGTCGTTGAAAAATTATTCCCATATACATTGCTGACAAATGATACTGGGGGGATTTTTATTTTAAAGGAGATTGTTGTATCAAGGGTTAGTTTGTTCTTTTTGTTTGTTGCACTCAAGTTTAGATTTATTTGTGGATTTTTAATTATTCTATATGCAAGTAAAGGCAAATCTTCTTTGAGTTTTGAAAAATCAAACTAGTTTTAATAAATGATTCATCAAGATAGATTTTAAAGTCAATGTATCAATTAGTAAGTTACCATAAGATAATTTAACAAGATAAGTCAGTTCATCTTTTCCAGTAATGCAAATATCAAGTGAAGGAAGAAGGGGTCAATAATTTTCTGATTTTGGATATGAAATTTTTGGTCAGAGTAGCTTTTACAACTGCGAAGCGGATAATGACGATGGCGAAACAAATTGAATTAACTTTCATTAGTGGTATTAATTAATACTTATCTTAATAGTTTCCTACTTAAAGTTTTGATATTTACATTATAAATCCAAAAATTATTGTTCCCTTTCAATCATTAGTTCTTTAATTCCAGGCGGAGTTTGGCTTTTTATTGAATAATCCTTAGTCCCCCTTCGGAAGACTAAGGATAGCGGGGTAAAACTGGAAAACAAGCACTGGTAGCCGTTATGAATAAGCTTTTAAAACAGGTGTTTGCAGTGGTAAAACACAACAGTTTGTATCAGCCTATTTATTGTTCAGCTAAACATTAAAAAAGTTGATCTTTTTATTGGTTTTTTACACAGTTCATGTTGTACGTAGGCTTTTATATGGAACACCTATTGCTGTTTATAAACGATCTTACCATCTATCATTGTTAATATACTTTTTGTTGCAGGCAGCTGCTCTTTAGGAATAGAAAAAATATCCTGGGATAAAACTACTAGGTCTGCCAGTTTTCCCTTTGTAAGAGTGCCTTTTTCTATTTCTTTGAATTCTGAATACGCAGAACCATAAGTATATGCGATAACTGCTTCTTCAATTGAAATTGCTTCTTTTGGATTATTAGGGTGCATAGTCGCAAGCATAATATTCAGGTAAGGATTGAAGGGTCCATCACTACCGATAGCTAAAGGTATTTTATTGTCTATCAGTGTTTGCATGGCTTGCAGATATTGCGTTTTTGCATCGTCAAAACGTGCAGACATAATTGGGGGTAGTGCAAGATGAGTTGGATTGGATACTATCACAATGCCCAGGTTTTTTATTGTGCTGATATCTTCCCTTTTTCTATGGCAAATTCTGCATGTTCTATCCGGACTCTTTTACCTTTCCAAAAGCTATCAGGGTGAAGCGACCGCATAGTACGAATTACAGTAACGATTGAGCTGTCGCCTACAGCATGAATAATAATCTGTTGCTTATGGTCAAGGCAATACTGCATATAACGCTTCAGTTCTTCTTTATTGAAATTTAAACGACCATATTCACCCGGTTTATCTTTATAAGGAGTTCGCATACTTGCAAGTCGTTCAACGGGTGTTCCATCAAGAATAAGTTTTACACCTGATATATAATTCATTTTATTAAGCGGACGAAATGAATTATCCCACTCATGTAAAAGCAATTCAGTTCGATTTGTAAAAGGGAAAGCTATTAGTCTTACCCTGCAAGGAAATTCTTCGGAGCTATAAACATCTTTTATTTGCTGAATAAAATGTTCAGTACACATATTCTGCACTGTGGTAATTCCTAAGGCTGCTGTTTGTTCATAATAAGCTTTAGAGATCATTTGTGATTTTTGAGTAGTCAAGCTTGTTATTAAGTGCTGCACCTGTTCGATATTGAGCATACTCTTCAATTAAACCTGTCAATTTCTGGTCCGCATCCTTACCTCAGCCGGGCCTCCTTTAAAATAGGTTTGCTCGGTGTAGCCGAAGAATTTTAAAGTGGCGGAGTTAAGAATTTTACCGTGACCTGTCCATGTTTCGAGTATAACAGGATTTTGTGGGGCAATACTATCAAGTGCTTTTCTTCTAACATCAGGATTGCCTAATAAATCCGGGTTTATTGATGTTATTATGAAACTTCCGGCAGGAATTTTTTTTACAATTTTAATAATACTGTCTCTCAATATCATCCACGGAGTTGGCTCAAGAGGATTATCTGTTAAGTTAAACCTATAGGCAGGATAATTAGCTCCAACGTGAGCATGAGCATCATTAAAACCTGGCACAACAGTTTTGCCATTTAGGTTTATTATTTGTGTTTTGTCATCCGCAAGTTTTTTAATCTCAACATTAGAGCTTGCTGCAACTATTTTATTGCCTTTTATAGCAAGTGCCTGTACATACAAATTGTTAGTATCGGAAGTGAATATTTTACCGTTAGTTAAAATAATATCAGCTTTCTGGCCAAGTATACTTCCGTTCATTGCCAGAAATAGCAGTGGCAAGAGATAAAAATTTATTTTCATAATCAGTTTTTTATTTCTCTTTTTGGTACCTATATAGTCGTGAAACGAATGAGAAAAGTTCAATTTTTTAGTGATAGCATATAAGCTTACGTACAACATCAGTATGCGCAATAATCAAATTCAATGTAGCACAATATCTTCACTTACAGCGGCTTTTATGGAATGATTTGTATACATATCCATGCTTGTGCAACACTTTTTCCGCAACCTGTGCAACACCATTTCCGCAATTACTACAACACACTTTACGCAACTGTTATTTCTCTCATCCCTGCCTAACGATCAGGTCTTTCAGCATGGATACCTGCTCTTTCAGGGCAGTGTTTTCGGCGTTTAACTCATCCATTTTTTGTTGCAGGGGGTTGGGTGGTGATTGCGGTGGCAAACCGGGGGGCAGGTGTTGCATCACTTCAACAAAAAAATTGTATTTCAGTACTTCGCAAATAACAAAAAGGGTTTCTACGCCCATGACTTTCTGCTTAAAATATCCCAGCACCATTTTATTTTTTATGCCCTGCTTCCGCGCCCAAGATGATTGTGATATTATTTTTCATTACTACTAACCATATCTCTGTACAAAATCTTTTGCAACTGGTCCAGACCATTAGTCTTCATAAATTTTTCACGCTCGCCTGCAGGTAAGCGGATTCCAAAATCAGTTTCAGCATTAGACATGGCATACACTGCCACCGCTAATACTGCTACATCGGATGCAAGCATTTCAGCATCCACTTTATCGTATGTATCAATAATGGTGTGATGGTAGTTGTCGTAATTTCCTTCATCTACCCATAACGTAAAAGCAGGTATCCCTGCAGCCAGAAAAGGGGCATGGTCGGTAGTATAATCCGCATCATTCAAAATACCGGTTGCATGCAGTTGCGCAAGTGGCGAAAATGTTTGCCGTATTTTTTCTTCTATATCTGTTCTGCCGTGTATTACAAAACCTTTTGGAACCTGTGCGCCATCATCCATTATTAATACACCTTTATGCCGGTCTAATACCTTATCATGCCTCATTACATAAGCTCTTGAGCCAAGCATGGCTTCTTCTTCACCACTAAAGAAAACAAAACGTATGGTGCGTTTGGGTTTAATGCCAAGCGTCTTAAAAATTCTTGCAACTTCCATTACTGCTGCAACCCCGGAGCCGTTGTCCTGTGCTCCTTGTCCATAATCCCACGAGTCGAAATGTGCCCCGATCAAAATAATATCTTTTGAGTCGGCGCCGGGAATATCAGCTACTACATTAAATTCTTTAGAAGGCGTGTTATCAATCGTGTTATCAATATTCAAGGCCAATGTAACAGGGCTGTGTTCAAGCAGCCTCCTGATCAAAAGAATATCTTCCTGCGCAACAGAAAGCATAGGCAAAAAACCTGCGGGGTAATTTCCAAACCCCGAAGTATATAACATGCGGTCTGGTTTATCGGATGGAATGATCATGGCAGCTGCACCTGATTTTGCTAACGCCTTAGTGACAGCAAAACGGATCAATAAATTAGCTGCACCGGCAGAATCCATAGGTTCTACAATTACAGCGGCACCTTTTACGCCCTCAAAACTTTCGGGAATTACACTGGTTTTTGCAATCTTCAGGTCAATCACTTTTGTAATTATCTCACCATTTGTACCCGGTGCCCAGCCATACGAACCAACGTGAATGGGTTGGGTTGATGGACTAATTATTCTTCCGGTTGCAGATACGCGTGTCCAGGTTGTTTGCAGCGCGTAATCTTCAAGGCGTGCATTTTCATAGCCCAGGTTTTTTAATTTACTAAGCAGATAAGCAGATGTTTTTTTAGACTGTTCGGAACCTGTAACCCTTGCACCAATCTCGTCAGTTAAAACCCTAAGCGTTGACATGCCTTCTGCATGCAACCTGGCGGAAGTAATGATTTGCTCAATAATAATACTGTCATTAACCTGTGCTTTCACTAAGGTGCAAAACATGGCCATGCATATAATAGAAATCAGCTTGTACATTCCTTTTGTTTTATAAGTATTGCCAAACCTTGCCTGTTGCATTTGGCTTTAGTTAGACTTTCCATCATCATTTGTCATGTCCCGCACCGCCAGATATTTTCCATCACGTTTTTGCCAATAGGTCATATATTTTCCAGTATAAAAAATCTTCCCTGTAGAGTCTTTTAGAGACAACCTTCCCACATCAATAACATCCTTTTCGTTTCCGAATACATCAAGTGATTCACTTGAAATTGTTGTGCCTTTAGGGGTGTTCGCCAACTCCTCTTCAAGGCTTTTTAATATGTTTGCCTTGCCGGATATCATAGGCATTCCGTTTACTAATCTGATTGCGTCATCAGCATAGAAATCTGCAACCGTCCTGGCATCCCGGGCATTTTCTGCATCCGCCCATTTGTTTCCGATTGCCTGTATCTCAGCTTTTACTTTTGCCATGTTTGGGTGAAGAATCATCTCATTGGTTGAGTCTGCTCTTGCTGTTGCCTTGTTATCAGGGAACTATTGCAGGAACCCGCTAAAAGAAAGAGAGAAGCACAGGAAACCATCAGGAAGTTTGAGGTAGTTTTTTTCATTGTTTTTTTAAATTGATTAATTGTATATGTTGATTAAAATTGTACATAGTTTGTAATCGCATTTAAGCCAACGAAGAGGGCTTTGTGCAGGTGTGGAATGAGCATTCCGTTTGCCCGGAACCGCCGCCCGGCTTTTTGATAAAGTTAAAAGGTTAGTGCCAAAGCCGGACTTTATTCCTGAAGCACCAAACTGCAGAGCAAAATTAATCCTGGTTATTGGGCCAATGTTCAATCCCACTATTGGCAATACTTTGTTGTGCGATGGGCTCCTTGTTATTTACGGATGAAATCAAATGTTGATTTTCTTTTGGAAGATTGAATATTAGGGTTCTATGGTGGTCTCCCCACTCTTTAAGACCGTCAATTATTTTTTCAAGAGACTTACAATAAATTGTAACAGAATACTCAACTCCAAATGAAGAATTACTAATTGTCCTCAAAATAATTTGATTCATTTCTAATTCTTTTAATTCTTTAGAAAGCATTTTAGCAGTAATACCTGTAATATCTCTTTGAATTTCTTTAAATCTTTTTTTGCCACAAGACAAAGAAAGCAAAATGGGTATTTTCCATTTACCTCCTAAAATATCCAATGCATCCCGAACTGAAAGTAATTTACTTTTCAATGCAACTGTTTCCTCCGGGATTATCTCTTTCATAATATGATTTAAGGGGTTTCAAAAAGTAAACTGGTTTCCACGAGTATACTTTGCGCAATCAATTGATAAGAGGTAATAATTTTGTACAGTGTTTAGCATTATAAGGTTGATTACAAATTCTTAAACAACTGAAATTAAAGATACTAAATATGGCACTAACACAAACATCATGGGTAATTGGACATAAGATTCAACCCATTACTACTTCTGGAGAATATGATGCACTTATTGGAGAAACTTCGAGTGGTGTTCCAGGACCACCACCTCATTTTCATTCTAAGTACACGGAGTTTTTCCTGGTATTAAAAGGTACAATGGAGTTTATAGTAAATGGTGAAAAACGTTTACTGCAAGAAGGGGAGTCCATTGATTTACCTCCTGGTTTTATACATACCTTTAATAATCCCACATCACAAACCATTCGCTGGCTTAATATTCACAGTCCAAAAGGATTCTATTCATTTTTCGAAACATTTGGAATACCCATAAATGAAGAACAGTCATTTGAAAGGTCGGTGTCTGATTTAATGATAGGAAGGGTAGTAAAAGAAGCAGCAAGCTTTGATATGAATATTGCTGGAACTCCAAATTATCCTCTTCATTAGTATAGTTTGATAATGCCAAAGGGAGCAGAAAGGGTGGCATATGTGGCTTTTAAACAAGCAGGCAGTAACAAAAACAGGAATGACAAATATCAATTTTGGCGGCAGGATAACAGACCTGCACAATTAAATACTGTAAACTTTACTTTAAGCAAGCTTGAATATATCCATAACAATCCCGTAAGAGGGAATTGTTGAGAGAGCAAAAGATTATTTACTGGGCAATGCAAGAGATTATACCGGAATGAGAGACTTATTGCCGATAGAACATCTAACGTCAGCATATACTTTGCCCAAATCAAATTAGTTTCAACATTTATTCTTTGAATTTCAGACGGCGCCTGGCTATTTATTGAATAATCCTTAGTCCCCCTTCGGAAGACTAAGGATAGCGGGGTTGTGATGTAAGTAACTCTGTATTTTGCTTACAGCAAAACAACCTACATGCTTCGTTTTATAAAAGTGCCGGATGTCAGCAACTTCACAAACTGCGATAATGTTTGGAAAAATTACAAACACTTCACCTTTTTAAAATAGAGGCCTTCAGCCCGGCTGCCTAAATACGTGAAACCTATAATATGGCCTTTTCTAGACCTTTCAAAACGGATCTTATCAAAAAAAGAAATGCCGCTTCTAAAAACATCTCTTGTAAACTGACTCATTTCAATTTCCCCATGTTTTAAATGGCTGACCACCAGCTTGGAGTTTAACAGCTTTATATTATACGCTTCACTAACTTCTTCTGAATAAAATTTACCTACATACATATTGAGATCTTTTGGTGCTACCAGATCTACTTTATGTCCTTTCTTCACCTCTCCATTTTGCTCCAGAACAATTACTTTTTTATTATTTGCATTGTATAGCAGATTGTAGTTGAAGGGTTTTACACTTAGTTCGCCGTTCGGTTGAGGATATAAGCGAAAGGCTTCCCCTTCTAATACTACATTTAATGAACCATTCTTTTCTTTTATTTCAAAAACAAAACCGTCTTCCATTTCATATGTTCCGGGTAGATCTTTTTGGAGCGATACATTTGTAGCCAAACCTTCTTCGATCTTCCGGAAGCTGGTAATTGTATCCGGTTGAATATTTTTTTCAATAAGCATTTCACTGATAGCATTTCCATAATACTTTGGATTGATCGAACTATTATTTGCCAGCATAATTATTCCCAACTTTTCTTTTGGAAAACAAGCCATGTATGAACTGTAGGCAGCGTCATAGCCATCATGATACATCATAAATATGCCTTTGTATTTCTTACTGATATAAAAGCCGGAAGCGTAATTATTATCAGTGCCGGATGGCAGCTTTTGCAGCAGGATCATTTTTTGAAATAAGGGATCATTTTGCTGATATAATTGAATGAGATAGCTCAACCATTTTAACATGTAAGCAATTGTGGAGTATACACCTGTTGATCCCGTAAATGAATAGTTAAGAAGCGCTTTGCGAAAATCATTATTACCTGCATTGTAATAGGAAGTTGCTTCGTTCGATATCACCTTCCGAAAACTTTCATTGAAAATCGTTTTTTGCATTTTGCAGGGGCTTAAAAATGTGTGCTTTTGCATAATCTGCCAACGATTGCCCGGTTACTGTTTTTACGATTTCTCCCAGTAACAAATAGTTTGTATTACTATATTGAAATTTAGTGTGCGGAAAAAAGTTCAAACCTTTTTGCATGTTTACAACGGATAAAGCTTCATTGCCTGTAATAATATCTTCCACCCACCAGCCTGCTACGCAAGCAGTTCAATAAAATCTCTAAGTCCGCTGGTATGATGCAGTAGATCAGAAATCAATATGGGATGTGAATATGCCGGTAATTGAGGAAGATATTTATGAACATCATCATTTAAAGAAAGTTTGCCTTCAATTTCCAATAATAAAATACAATATGCAGTGAATTGCTTTGATATAGAGCTATGGGAAACACCGTACTATCAGATATGGCAATGTTGAAATCAAGATTTGCTATACCGAAAGCTTTGTTTATAACCGGCTCTCCATTAGAAACAATACCTATAGCAACATCCGGTGTATTTGTATAATTTTTAAAAATGCTGTCAATGCTATTTTCAATCACCCCCTCCTTTATATCCTGGCAATAACCGTTATGGCAAAGCAATTAAAAAATTAAAAGATATTTACCCATAGTTTTTTTTTAGGAAGCTTATGATTGGTAGTTGGGAATTGATTATTACAGTCAATCCAACAACGGTGTACATCACTTAACCATCCCCATCCATTCGTTGTTTTTCCTGTTTACATCTGGCAATACATTTTCCGGGTCGAGTGTTATGCTATTGATTTTACTTGTGGAGGGATATTTAAACACCCAGTTTTCTCCCTGCTGCCAGATCTCTACCGGCAGTTTAATTGTTCCGCTTTCACCATTACTTTGCCGCACATTTACAAATACAGGCATGATCATTTTTCCTTTGTTTTCGATGGTTATTAAAGCACCATTTGCGGGATCATTGTCAACATACGTTACACTGGTAACGGCCTGGTCAAGCGTCCAGTTGGTAAAGAACCATTCTTTCCAAAACCAGTTTAGATCATCACCTGCAGCATTGTTGATGCATTTGAAAAAGTCGTACGGAGAGGGATGCTTAAATGCCCATGCTTCTGTATATTTTCTAAAGGCATAATCAAACCTATCTTTTCCCAAAATATGGTACCGTAATAATTTTAAGCCATACGCAGTTTTATTGTAGTAAGCGCCAAAGCCTGTAATCAAACTCTCGGTCATCGTTACCGGCCCCATCATTAAAGGCTGCTTGTGAAACGGGAGGCTGTCGATATCAAGATTTGCCCAGGAAATTTTACTGCTGAAATAGGGATCATTTTCATACTCGCCCCCGTTAAAGAATTCTTTTGCATCCTTATTAATAAAGGTGTTTACCCCTTCATCCTGCCAGGGATATTTTCGCTCGTTTGAGCCTACAATCATGGGGTACCAGCTATGGCCTATTTCGTGAGTAATCACAAACCATAAGTAGGCATTCTTTTCCTGGTAACCATTAAAAGTTAAACCCGGGTATTCCATCCCTGAAATAGGCCCGCCTATGCTGTAAGCAGTGTTCCATGGATACTCAAAATATTTTTCTGAGTACAGTTCTACGCTGCTTTTCAGGTATTCCGTTGATCTTTTAAACCCATCAATTACATCGCTTTCAGGCGGGTAAGCCGACATGGCCATTGCTTTTCTGCCGCTGGGCAAATTTATTCTGGCAGCATCCCAAACCATTCCCCTGGAAGCAGCAAACGCTACATCTCTTGTGTTTTTCATGGTAAAATGCCATGTGAGATTGCATTATTACCAACTGGTCGTGCACCCGGTGTTCCTATTTCATTTGCTTTGATGATATACACCGCTTTATCGCTCTTACCAGCCAGTGCAAGCCTGCTTATTTGTTCTGCCGTTAATACTTCCGATGGGTTTTGCAAATCTCCGGAACCATACACGATCATTTCTGCTGGAGCGGTAATGTAATAATCGTAATCCCCGTACTCACAGTAGAACTCACCCTTACCTGTATAAGGCAATGTATTCCATCCTTCAAGATCATCGTACACACTCATGCGTGGGTACCATTGCGCTATTTCATAAATTTCTCCTTTGTCGGTATGCATTCTTCCCATGCGGTCAGAGCCATAATGGGGAATAATAAAACGGTAGTTGATTTTGATGGATAACTTCCCTCCTTTTGCAGCTAAAGGCTTGTTTAAGCCTGAGTTGCATACGGGTATCATCTATCTCAGGTTGTACTGTGTACGTTTTGCCAAGATGGGTGATGCTTACACCAGAAACCTCCATGCCGCTGCTAAAGTCTTTTGTTACAAACCTGCTGTCGGAGGTAGTTGCCATCAACGTGCCTTTAGAAGTAAGTGTGAATAAATTTTGTTCTAACTGCAACCATAAGTAATCAAGGTCATCGGGGCTGTTATTGGTATAGGTAATGGTCACATCACCCGTTATACTGGTATCTTTTTCACTTAAGGTAGCATGTATTAAATAATCAGCTTTGTTTTGCCAATACATAGGGACCGGGTGTACCGTTAGCAGATCGAAAAACATTTGCCGCGGGCGGATTAAATGCAGGTAAGAAAAAATCTTTAGGGTCATAATTTGTTGCATCGCCTGTTTGCTGTGCAAATAAAAAACCCATGCTTAGCATTTGCAGGCAGCATAGAAAATATCTTTTCATCAATGATTTTTAAAGGAAATAAATAAGAAAAGTTTTGATCACCCCTAAGATAGGGTACTTCTTTGGCTTGTATGTCTTTGATTTATTCTTCGCTTATTTATAAAAATTGAACTGCGAACAAAGCATAATATTAATACAACGAACTGGTATTTATGAAGAGGAGTATTCGTGTTCGTCACACCCCAAACTGAAGTACAGAAAAGTTCCTGCTGCAGATTGTTATTCCATCAAGCCACTCTTGCACAAATCATACTTTTATTGTAATAATTCCATTAGTTCGAATTACGTTTTTATATTTTAATAATCATCATTTAGTGAGTTAATCCCTTCTTCTTTAAGCCTTGCAAGGTGGTCTTTCATCGTCTTAACCTGTTCTGCCGGATGTCCCTGCCAAACTGTTACTTCCCCAACCACTTTAAATGGTTCAGTTGAACGATATGATTTTGTCGGATTGCCGGGAAACTTTTTGTCTGTCAGGTCCGGATCGTCTTCAATTTCTCCCGTTGGCTCCACTAAATAAATTCTTTCCCTTCCATCACCAACTGCAGAGTTTGCTCCCCCAAATGGCAGCATCCAATGTCGAAGACAAGAATATGTATTTCGCATTTCTTCGTTTCCCATAATTTGAGTTGAAACCTGGGGTAATTAGATCACCAATTTTGAAATTGGCTTTTGTTCCGTGAAAATAAGTTTGTGCAAAAGGTGTTGAAAACCCTGAACACTTAATTTCTGTTTGTCTTTGATATTCTCCATAATACAAGTTAACAACTACAACCGGTCAGAATTACGACTCCTGAATTAAAGCATGGTATGGACTGTGTTTGATTGTTTCAACGTCAACCACCCATTGCATAAAATCCCATGTACGTTCGTTGAATTACCTGGTAAATTAGTAAGATTCTGAAACAATATTGGTGATTTGTCCTGTCTTGTTCTTAGTTACAATTGCTATTCTTGAACCAACTTTATATTTAATCAGATACCGATTCTGATCACGGTTAACGTTATTCAATGGCTCAGCATTTTGGAGTGGTCCAAATGTGTTTAACAATGAATTGTTTGTCGTTAAAAGGGCTTGCAGTTTAGGCTTACTAATCTTTTGCAATAAGATCATTATCTAAATTCGTGTCGTTGGGATTTTTGAATAGTTGAGCTACAAGATTTGTCATAGCGGTATTATCATCTTTTATGGTCGTAACCTTTTGTCTGCTTAGTTCCGGAATATATAATGCAGCAATATCTTTTGCGATTAAGCCGGGATTTGAAGGGTTTACATTCGTCAAAACAATAACCGTTAATTTATCGTCAGGAAACCTGGCTATGTAAGTGTTATAACCTTGCCAGCTTCCACTATGCTGAAAAGCCTTGTGTCCATTTACTGGATTTAAAAACCATGCAAAGCCATAAGGATGCAGGCTATCATTATTTAGCTTAACTGGCGTAACCATAGATTGGAGGTCTTCATGATTCAATATATTTTCTTTTGTGATTGCTGCATCCCATTTAATAAGGTCAAGAATGGATAATATAAACACCCGTCTGCCGTCATATTTAAGGATGGCGAAACCCAGCTTTGATTTTTCCATTCGCCATTTTGCAATTCGTATCCCGAAGAACGATTCATAATGATGTCAGGCTCATTAATAATTCTTGTGGTTTCCATAGAAAGCGGGGCGAATATTTTCTCATGCAAAACCTCTCCATAAAACTTTCCTGTTATTTGATGAATAAGAATTCCCAATAAAGCATATGCCGTATTGCTGTAAGCCCATTTTTCACCGGGTTGAAAATCCAATGGTAATTTCATGGCGAATTGCAATAATTCCTGTTCTGTATAGTCTTTCCTTAGGTCAAGTAAGATTGGCAGTTTCATAATCCGGGATGCCTGACGTATGCGTAAGTAAGTTTCTTATTGTAATGTTTCGCCAGGTTTCCGGAGTTCCGGAGAAATATTTTGAAATTTTATCATCCAATTTCAATTTACCTTCTTCTTTCAATTGCAATATTGCCGTTGCGGTAAATTGTTTACCGACAGAACCGGATTGGAAAATTGTTTCAGGGTTAACAGGTACCTTGTTCTCAATATCTGAAAATCCGTATCCTTTTACTTTTACCGGTACGCCGTCTCGAATTACCGCTAATGACAGACCCGGAATATGTCTTTCTATTAAAGCCTTTTCAATATAACTATCAACTCTATCGGAAACTGTCTGTCCAAATACCGGCTGAGTAAAACAAAGGAGTAAGAAATAAATTGAAAATAGAAACGATTTACTAATCATTTAATTTAATTTTTATAAAGTCGCGGAACAATGACGTACAACGAACAGGGATTGGCGAAGTACGGATAATTTAATTCGTCAAGCCCGGCGTACTGAAACCAAATTTATAATTTAATGTTGATGATTACACCTGGCTTAAATTATATCCTCCAGCTGGAGATATGGTTGAACTGACAACTAAAAATTGAGGCACAGCTTCCGTCCGCCCGTATTTTGCCAAACCCCAGTTGTATGCCATTTTTCCCGCTCTTGAAAACTTAGTGTTTCAATTGTTCAACAAAGATTATAATTAAGTTTGGAAATGAGCGGTATGAAGTAATTTGCATATGCAGGGTATGACAGTTTAAGTTACGTTTTCTTTAAATTCCTTCAGCCCATAATAAAGCACATTCGTAGTTTACGTCAAAGTCGTTGTCCACACTTTGCACCGGGGTTTCTTTGTAAGAAAGTGAGGCAGAAGTCAATGTAATGAGTGTCAATATTTTTTTCATTGCCTGTTGGTGCAGTGTTGTTAACGTTAGTTTTTTTTCTCCAATGCCCAAACATCATTGCTATACACAAATTCTGTTGTTTGCCCATCCTTTGTCAAGCCCCCATATTTGCCACCTGTCATATAAATTTTGTTTTTAAAAACACAAGCAGTTGCGGCTCCCCTTGCTGTCCATGGTGCAGTTTGTGTAGACCATGTTTTACCGTCTTTACTTACAAGAACCTGGCTTTGAAATATGCCATCTCTATTGCAACCCAACAGCCAAAACTGATTGTCATACACCACTGGGGCATATCCAAAAATGTTTTCCTTCGCTAATTTGTCTGAAACTTTTGACCACTTCATTCCGTCACTTGAAGACCATACATCACTATTAAGCATGTATACTTTATCTTTAAATAAAACAAATTGACTGTGCTCCCTTTTTCCAAATGGTAAATTGTCTGCTTGCTTTATCCATTTTACACCATCTGATGAATTCCAAATATCTGCAAATTTGTTAGTACCATCGTTTCCACCTATTATCCATATTTTGTTTTTAAAAACAAATGGATGATAAAAAAATCTTTTAGGCAGATTGCTTTCAGTATCAAGTGTTTCCCAGGTCTTCATGTTTGTAGTCCTTGAAATTGACGAAGTGAATTTATAATTTTCAATGTTGCCTTCAAAAGTGCCAATGCTGTATAAAGCATTTTTGAACCAAACATAATCAAGGAAAGCATTATTTTTTAAGACATTTGTAAGCGGTGATTTAATCCATATTTTCCCATCTAAGGAAAACCATGTGCCTGCATGATGCATTACCCATAACGTATCTCTTATTGAAAACATTTGGAAGTTATAAGCTTTTGGAAACGCAGCACTTTCTGTAAGTTGTGTCCATTTATATTCTGTATTAGAAATTTGCTGGTGGTTGCTTTTTGTGGATTTTTCTTTTGATTGTCCGTTACAGGATGTCAAATAAAACAGGCTGATTATTGTAAGATTTTTATACATAGATTTTATGGACAAATAGGTGATTTTGTAAGTTTTTTGTCACTAAATAATTTTAAAGCAAGCTACGTTTTAAATACAGGTACACTGAATATTTACTTATCCTGTCGAAAGTTCTTGATGAAAGGAATGCAAATTTATTTTGTGCGTCCGCCCACAATTTTGTCATATTCAATATCGTTCGGTTCCCATAACTCAATCTTGTTTCCTTCCATGTCAATTATGTGAACAAACTTTCCATACTCAACTACTTCGATTTTGTCTGTAATCGTCACTCCTTCTTTTTTCAGTTCTTCAATAAGTCTTTCTAAATTCTCAACCCGATAGTTGATCATGAAATCTTTTGTAGAAGGTTCGAAATGCTTCGTTGTTTCTGCAAAAGGGCTCCATTGTGTAAAACCCTTTTTGGTAGTATCGGCACCTTGTCGCCACTCAAAATTTGTTCCCCATTGGTCAGTGTCTAAACCTAAATGTGTTTTGTACCATTCTTTCATTTTGTTAGGGTCTTTACATTTAAAGAAAATGCCACCAATGCCTGTTACTTTTTTCATTTTTGAATTGTTAGATTGTTTGTCAATGATATCATTTGTTGCATAACCAACTTCATAAATGATTGCAACCACAATTAAGATTAGAAATGCTCGCATTTAACCTGAATATGATATGCAAGCTAACAGGAATATTTATTATTAAATTGTATAAAATTAACCCTTAATGGAAATGAAATTTGGTGAACCTTCATAAATTTTACTGTTCAAAACGTAATCCGAATATTGCGAAGGTGTTATGCTGGTTGTGGTTTTGAATAATTTTATAAAGTGTGCCTGGTCGTAAAAATTAAGGTCATGAGCTAATTTCGTAAGAGATTGGCTGGGGGCTTTTGATAATCGAATTAGAGCGTTATTAATTGATTGAAGCTGCAAATATTTAATGGGCGTTACACCAATATGTTTTTGAAAGGACTTTATTAATGATTTATTTGAAATTGATATTTGGCTGCAAGTCTCTTTTACTGAAATTCTATTATTGGTTAGTAGTTTAAAAATTTTTAGTGATGCGTTTAAATAATTTGGGGAATTATCTGAGTTTAGATTTCGGATTAGATAGTTTTGAATGAGTGAAATTTTAGTAGTCGCATTATCTGCATACAGCAACAGTTCAATTAAAGTTTTAAAAGAGTTGTCGAATATTAATTCTGCTTCAATGAAATTGTTTTCAAAGTCGCTTGAGTAATAGTTGGTAAACGCCTTTAAGCCATTTGGCTTAAATAATACGCCAATCATTTCGTGTTTACCAGAACTTTCTGACGTTGTTGGTTTGGTTTGAATTCCACTAACCCACGACCTGGGGTTCTCTAAAATAACGTTAAGTCCATCATCTCGTAAAATGCAGAAATGGTCAGAAAAATTGAAAACAAGTTCGTGATGAAGTATCGGAATGGTTAAAGTTTTGTTTGCAAAAGCGGTAGCCTTACAATACCAGAATTTGTCAATGTATTTACTTAATTGTTCTGTTGGTATTTGTTCAAAATATGTCATTGGCAGTTTTACATTTTGCCTGTCAAATTTTGTTTGTGGATTGTCGTTTCAAATGCTATATAACGAACAGGGCGAGGGCGATGTGGCGGTATATAAAATCGTCCGCCGACAACTGAAGCCCGATATTGTTTTAAAAGTTGAAGATATAAACTAACAGCCTAAACTAACATCGTCGTGCTGAAACCAGAGCTGATAGTAAGCAACAGCCAATGTTTCAACGTCCTGTCTTAATAACGCCAAACCCGTGTTAGCAGCTGTTTATCTTAAGTAGCATTATCGGCAGCTTTGTTGTAAATCGTATCACGAGTCCAGGTATGTAAAGCAATAATGGAAAATAAAAATCCGAAAAACTCCACTGCTAATCTTATTCGGTTTCCTATCATCCACTCTTCGGCATCTGAAATTATTTGATTAGCAGGAACATTGCCTTGAATGGCATGTTCATTTGTGGCATGAATGAGCGGAGCTAAATAGAAAATCAAAACCAATGAAACAAAAAGACCAACCAATGTTGCTAATAATAGCCAAATTCGGGATTTAACCGCCAACCGCCATCCGGATATAGTTGCCAACAATGAAAAAAGAGCAAAAAAGGGATTTATAATAAAAAAGGGGAAACCTCCTTTAACGGGTATGGAGTCGTATGCCTTCATGGATTGTGGTGGGGAAGATAGCCATTTGGGTATAACGAGTGCCTCATTAAATAATTGTCCGCCAAACCATGTGCCCCAAAGAATAACAGAAAGAATTAAAAAAAATGTCGTGATTTTTTTTCTCATTTGATTTTTTTCGTTGAAGTGTTTATAGCTGCCAACATAACGCCAAGCCGAATGTTATTCGTTCGTAATTCTGTTTGAGTCTTTGTTTCATAATCCCTATTAGTTTACATACTTTCTTATTTATTTCTATCCTAAACTTTTATAGTCAATGCTTTGAGATAAAGAAAAAATGATGGTAAAGCAAGCAAAAAAAATCTTAAGTTGTCAACCATTATCCAGTTGTTTATTGTATTGGAAAGCAGTATAGTGTCATCAGATGGATTTCCGTCTATAAGCCCCATGATTTTTAGTTGAGGAAAAACAAAAATGAGTGTCAATATCTCAGCCAATACAGAAATTGAAATAGATGAAAGCAACCACTTCCTTCTCGCTGTTTTCCAATTTAAAATAAGGGCAATAATAAAAATTACAAATCCAACAGGTATAATTGGTGAGGTCCAAAATGTTTTTGTTTGAATATTTCCTTTAGCGAACCCAACCATTCCGTTAGGCATGTCCCGGCTGAACTCAGGAACTATTACTATCATCTGATAAATAGTTGCTCCAATCAAAATTGACATGAACAACATTCCAATCCATAAAATTGTCTCTCTAATTTTACTTTTCATAGCGTTTGTTTATTTAGTTTGTCATTGCTTAAATTTTTGAGTTGGCACTTCTAAATAGCAACTAACCATCAGGGCCTGGTGAATTACGGATAATAGAATTCCTTACGCCCGTAACCGCTTCCGGGCTTTTAATAAAGTTAAATAGTTAGTTCCAAATCTGTGCTTTATTCGGCAAACCCCGAACCGCTGATGTATTTGCAACTACGGGACTGCAGATTGTTTTTCCGACAAGGCACAATTGCAGCAATACCCATGGTGTGCTGTTTTACTTCCTTGCCTGTCTTACTGTTTCCAAATTTTGAATAAGTGTTGGAAGAAATTTTTTAAAAGTTTTGTATTTATCCCTGTCTTTTGTATAACCTGTCATTTGGTCTATAAAAAAGTTCAGGTAGACCCAATCTCTATAATTTGCTTTTGTCTTGTCTGCAAAGGTATTTTTACCGAGTTGTCGCATCACTATAATTTCACCAGCTCTTACTATGTACTCATTAAAAAGTGTTTGCCAATCAGAATATTGTTTTGCACTTTCAATTTCTTCGTAAAGGTCATTGAAATTTTCGATGTTTGTTAAATAGGGTTCTGTTGAAGTCAATGTGTTTACAAACGAATGTCCAAATTCATGAATACACAGATTAGAAATTTTGTCCGGATTGTCAAAACCGACTTGTTTTATTTGACTGCCAATTACAACCTGCCTGTTAAAAGGGGAAGTAATATTGTAAATATTTTTTCTGTTGTCTTCCGTTGAGGTTTCCCAACCCATACCCCATTCCGATTTGAAGAAAGGCATAAGAATGATATTGTAACTGTTTTTTTGGTCGCCGTAATAGCTTCAAGTAAGGAGATGAAGTTATTGTCCGGCAAATTTCGTTTGGTTTCCTGCAACGCTTTTGTATAAACCAAGTTATACTTTGTCTGAAATTTTTTAAAATTTACTGTTCTGTAGAAGTTAGATGCAGAAAGAAAATACTCGTCAATTATGGTAAGTGCAGAGTCTTTATTTTTCGAAATTTCCTTCCAAATAATTTCAGGTATTTCATACTTACGTTTTACCTTGGGTAAGTCTTCGTAGTAAAGCCCCAACAGATAAATTCCCGTGCCCAATTTGTCCATTAGGTTTTGAGATTTTTGTACCGCAACGTCTTTATAAAAGGGTTTAAAGTAGATATTTGCAACCCTCATAAGTTGAGTGTTGTCAAATAGCCACGGGTCCTTCAAACTGTCTTGCAACATCTCTGGATAAAGAGGAATTGTCAAAACGTTAATAACTTCAATATTTGTATTTACAGAAACCTCAATTGTTCTGCTTTGCTCAAACGAAGTAAATGAAAGAAAGATTGCAAGAATCGTTAAGATTTGCTTCATAAAGTGGTTACAAAAAATGGCACACAACATTGATTATTTGTGATGGCAGGGCATTTGAAAAACGTTAACCCGAACTATCTTAGATTGAAAACCTGTTGAAGAAGTTATGTACAAAAGCTAAATAACTACCGTCCTGCTGGAACTGTTGTTTCTATTTTCACAACCCGGTCTGCTACTTTTGGAAACTTTGAAAAAATCAGTGCATCATGTCCGGGTATAATGAGGTCAATATTAGATACTAATGTTTTCATTCTAATCATAGCACTCATGTATGCTTTAGAGTCAAATGTGTATTTTGGAATAGGAAGCAAATGCTTTAGGTTATAGTAATACCAAATGTTATCAGAAGCTATAATAGTCTTTCCTGATGTTCCATTAACTAATACGTACTGCGATTCATAGGTATGCTTTGAGCCGATAAATACTCTTATACCCGGAATAATTTCTATATTATCTCCTTTAACTAAAGTTAAATGTCCATCTATGCTTTTTTGGATGAGTTTAAAAACATCTTTCTTATTGAACCCGTCTGAAACACCATTTTTTTGCCATGCTGTTTCAACAAAATAGTCAAAATCGTTTTTTTGCATCCATAGCATAGCATTAGGAAAGAGGTCAATGCCACCTATGTGGTCAAAGTGCGGGTGTGTGACGATCAAATCAGTAATTTGATCCGGCTTTATATTAATTTTCTCAAGCACTAAATCCGGTCTGGTATAGTTGAGAGCTGGATACTGGGCTGTGTCGGTAAATCCAGCATCAACTAACACAGATTCGCCCATTGTTTCCTTTAAGTAACCAAATAATAGAACTGCCCTTTATTGTATCGTTCGTGGATGCTCCTACAGCAATTTCAGAGGCTGTTACATTCCAGTTACCAGCAAATTCAAGAGCATATATTTCATATATCGCTTTCTGACCAAAGCTATGAAAATAAAGAAATTGAAATATTGCAATTAAAAAAATTTTACTAATTCCGCAAGCCTGTTCTTTTTTCATTTATTGGGATACTTTTTCGGTATTATCTGTTGTAGGTCTGTTTGATTGCCAGGCGACCATTCTTATGCCATTTTTATCCGTTACATAAACAGCGGTATATGAAAGATGCTCCAACATTTTATACCAATTGTTTTTTTCATCCTTGTATCTAAAAACCAAATCCCCTCTTCCATTTACTACCCCTGTATTTCCATACACCCTGACATGATATGTTTGATTTGCAGAACTATCATAAAACAACGTTGCGTTTTTCAAGGCTTTAACATACTCTTGCTTAGGGAAAAATCCTCCATGAGGAAAGCCTAATGTGACATCATCGGCTAATAATCGATCCACCATTCTATAATCTTCTTTGAGAATGCTTTCAAAAAATGACAGATGTGTTTTTTCTATCTTTTTTATAAAAGTAGAATCTGACTGCGCTTTTGATGTATTTAATGCAAGAAAAGCAACTGTTATCAACAATAGTTGACTGGTCATATTATATAGTTTTATAATAAATAATTTCTAACCATTATTTTTTTGTCAAAATTTTACACTAATTATGGTAATTGTTTTGTTTGGCATTTTTAAATTGACCATAGCAAATTTGGCGTTTAACCGTTAACGTTAAGGCTTGGCGAGGTACGGGTAACAGCATTCTGTCAAGCCCAGCGTACAGAAGCCAAAATTATAATTTAATGTTGATTATTTGCACCTGGATAAATTTATAATGTACAGCCGGATATGTGGTTAAAAGAGATTCAAAAGTTGAAACACGGCTGCCGTGCGCCCGTATTTTGCAAAACCCATTAGCGGTTCGTTGTTCTTTTTTCGTCACTTACGTATTCCAAAATATCACCTGGCTGGCAGTCTAAGGCTTTGCAAATTGCATCTAAGGTGCTAAAGCGGATTGCCTTTGCTTTTCCGGTCTTTAAGATAGAAAGATTAGATAATGTCAAATCAACTCTTTCAGAAAGTTCATTCAGAGAAATTTTTCGTTTTGCCATCATCACATCTAAGTTTACAATGATTGGCATAGCTTAAACAGTTAAATCGTTTTCGTTTTGGATTTCAACTCCCTTTTTAAAAATAGTCGCAATAACATAGATTACAGCTGCCATCAATATAAATGCCTGACTGTCTGCCCAAAACTGGTTTAGGTTGTCAATAACATAACCATGATGTTGCAGGTTTTTGGCTGTTTGTCGGGCTATATAACTTAATATTCCTATGGAAAAAGTGTAGTAACTAATTTTTGTTATTTGTTCTGAAACAAAGCTGTTGAATGGTTTTGATAAATCTAATTTTGCATATAGCATGACAACTATATAAAATAAGTATGCTTTCAAAAGTGAGATGACCAGGATAAAACTATACATACCGAAAAAAGCCCATTTGCTACGATTATACATTTCACTTAAGTCCAACTTTTGATACAGGTTTTGGACAAATTCAGGTTTGTAAATACTAAAAATAAAATTGACTATCAAGCCACCGGCTTCTATGCACAAGCCAACGAAGATGATCCAGGCAACAATATGTAAGCCTTTAAATACGAAGTTGTTTCTTTTTGACATAATTTTAAAATTTTAAATTATGTTGCAAATATAATAAATATTTATTGATAAACAATAAAAATATATTCTTAATTCAAAAAATATATTTTCAATTAATAATTCAATGTTGGTTTAAAATTTCAATAATTGGACTAGTGCTAATTGGAGAATTCAGTAGCTGTTAGATGAGTTTGTCGGACTGTTAGTTTTAGTTGTGTCTTTTACAATGACCTCTAACGAACAGGTATTGCTGCAGGTGGGATATTTGAAAATCGTCCCGCCCGGAACTGCTGCCCGGTTTTATTTATGAATTTGAAGTTAAGAACTTTTGCCTGGCTTTATTCGTCAAGCCGATAACTGCTGCTGATAGCGAATTGACTCGTCCTGATTTTAGTTGACTCGATTTAGTGAATAATCCTGTTATTGGTTTACTAAGATAAGTCATCCTGAATATGGTTGACTTTTTTGTTGATACACTGCGCGTAGGCAGAAAAATATTGCGGTTGCTCCCACAGCAATAGCATATATTTTTTGTGCGTTGGCTGCTTAGGGTATAGCCATATTTACCTCCTTGTTTTTTTGTGGTTGATAATAGTTTTTCCATCGCCTTATTTGCGGACCTTGTTGCTGGTGTACCTCTTCTGGTATTTGCCAGTTGAGACTGCTGTGCCGGCGTTTATAATTGTAGATGGTAATGCATCTGCTGATGTGTATAGACGCTGCATCAATATCATGATAAAAGCTACTGATCAACTCTGTTTTTAAGATGCCATTTACACGCTCCGCAATCGCATTCTCCAACGGGTCTCCATTGTTGGTCATGCTGATAAGTGCATGGTGGTGTTGCAACAATTTTACATACTCCGTACTGCAATATTGAATGCCTCTATCGCTGTGGTGAATGACGATGGTTTCCACCGGTTTTTGTGCCAAGGCTTTCTTTAAAGCAAGTACCGCACTACTCACTTTCATATCATCACTTAAATGAAAACCTACGATCTTTCTACTGTATGCATCGGTGATTAAAAACAGGTAAGCAAAACGTTCTTTCAAGGGTATGTATGTGATGTCAGCCACCCACAATTCATGCGCCTTCAATGGCGTAAAATCCTTTACCATATTGGGATAGCGGTAATAATGATGTTTACTGTTGGTAGTATGAACACTGCGTTTGGTACGACGAACAAGCAACTTGTTTTGTTTGAGTAATGTAAAGAATTTATCCCTGCCCATGGCGATGTTATGTTGTATAAAAAATGGTGCTAACATGATGAATAACTTTCTTCCGCCGCACCTGGGCTGATGCTTCCTGATCAGGTCTATCTGCTCCAGGATCAGCTGCCCGGTAATGCCTAGTTTCAGTAATTTTTTTTGTTGTTTATGATACGCCTGTGGCGAGTAACCCAACAGCCGGCAAGCCTCCCGTATCGTAACAGAAGGGTGTGCCTTTTTTATCTCTCGGACTGTGGGTTGCCAGACTTTTTTCTGATAACAATATCCAGTTGTTTTTCTGCAATATTGATCATGGTATCCAGGGCTTCTCCACGTAGTTTTTCCCACGCAAGTTGCTTCTCCAAAGCATCAATTTTTTGTTGCAAAGCTTCGGTACTATTTTGCTGATCTGAGGTCAGTTTTTTCTTAGAACTGTTCATGCTGCTGGTATTATATTTTTCCTGCCTTTCGGTAGGAGGCAAGTTATGAATACCCTGATGAATCATCACCCATTTACAAATAGTCGTTCGGCTGATACCATACTTTTGGGCGAGCTGCCGAAAGCCACCCCCCCTGGTCAAATACTCCTGAATGATCTGCGTCTTTAAGTCCATTTTTTGGTTGTTTTTTAGTCAACCTATTTCAGGACGAGACAATTAAATGCTGCAGATTGCTCCAACGTCCAGCCCAACTATTGGCAATACCCCTGTTGTGTGTAGTGCTCGTTCTTTGTAGCGCTGTCCACAAGTTTTGTTTTGCTTTCAGTCAATTGCTTTTTAATACAAGCTTTCAATTCTGTCAAAACTCATGTTTTGAGTTTCAGCACTTATTTTGTCCCGTATGTCACGCATCATTTTTACTGCGTCAAATGTTTTCGTTGATTTCAGTTGCTCTCCAGATGACTTACAAGGTCTTTTGGGCTTCTGATTATCAATCATTGAATAGCCAAGTCGTAAGTTAACAGAATTGTAGCCCTGTAATCCTGTCAAGGTTTACGATATGCTTAAAATTCCAACTTGCTAATACGTCTACTTTGTGAATGGTTGCTAAAGCAATATGTCGGCAATCTTCTAAACTTGTCACTTCCAACAACCTTGTTCGATATGTACGTGTCTGCTAAGACAGTTGCTTCTTGCTGTTAACTCAATGCGTTCGAATTTGTCAGCAGAATAAGGCTTAGCAAAATGTTCTCGCACGTGAACTGGGGCATTTATTAATTCCAGGTCAAGCAAGTCAGAAACAACAAAAATGACTTCGTTGTGTATCAAGTCGTTCGAATAGTTTGATGGTCGCTTCTTTAAACTCCTCGTCGAAGTAAATCGATTACTTGTTCAAATCTTTTATGGTTGGAGATTTTACTTGTAAATCGGATCAACTCATTTTGTAGAGTTTTTATTTCTTTGTCAATAAGTCGTTTTATGCACTTTCTAAAGTTTGACTGGTTTCTACTTTCTTCAAGTTTTTGAATTTCGTCTATTAGATAAGCCTATTCGTTCACTCATTGTCTGTATTTTATTGTCAATTAAGATTCTCTTCTATTTTATTGTAGGTTGATTGTTTTCTGCTGAGTGTAATTCAACATCTAACTCACCAACTTCTACTAATCTTAAACTTTTGCTTTCTTGTGGTTCACTATTTTCGCTTCTTGTATTTTCAGGTATTCCGATAATTGCTTTTTGAGTAGGGACAGATGTCTTTTATCAGTGTCCGTTTAAATTCCAATCCTCTATCCATTTTTGGTAAGCCCGTGTTCTTTCCAAAGTCCTGCATTATCTAAAACAATTCCATAACTTGCGTTATTTGTTATGAGGTCGCATACACCTGCCAACTTGTTGCAAAAATAAGGTTAATGACTTTGTAGGTCTTGCAAGTTGTACTGCATCCACATCGGGGCAATCAAAACCTTCTGTGAAGATATTTATGTTGCATAAAATTTTGAATTTGTTGTTTCTAAAATCCTGCAACGATTGTCCTTCTTTCATCTGTTGAAGTATAAAGTGTCTATTGATTTTGCAGAATAACCGCAACTATTATATTTCTCTACAATTTTATTGCAATGGGCTCTATTAACAGCAAACACAATGATCTTTTTTCTCGTCTGCAAAGTCCTTATAGCTTTGAACTAAATCAGCCATAACAGAGTTGTCCTGCATAATTTCACTTAGTTCTGTTTCGTCATAGTCGCCTGCTTTTATTGTTATGTTGCTTACATCAGGTGTATGGTTTGCGTAATACCTTGTGTCTGATAAATGGTCGTTTTTGATGAACCATTTTATAGAGTTGGAATACTAACTAATTTTTCAAATAAATCTTGAAACCCTTGTCCGTTGGTTCTTGTAGGTGTTGCAGTAACTCCCAAAAACTTTCCACTTGGATAATAATTCCAAAGTTGTCTGTAAGTGCTGGCTAAAGCGTGGTGAGCCTCGTCTATGATTATTAGTGAAAATATATCTTTTTGGTGTTCAGCTCTTTTTACTAAAGTTTGAATTGAAGCAACTTGAATTTGTGCAGAAGAATTTTGTATATAATTTGATGAAATAACACCTGCTCTCAGATGAAAGCCATTTTCTAACCGATTATGTGCTTGTTCAACTAATTCTTTTCTATGGGTGATGATTAATACCTTTTTGTCGGGATAAAGTTCAGTTGTAAATTTCCTTACAATTTCACAAAAAAGTGTTGTCTTGCCTGTTCCTGTTGGCATTTGAAATAATACACTTCTACAGTCAGTCCACGCTTTTATTATTTCGTCAATCCCGTTTGTTTGATAATCTGCTTAGCTGTACATTCATTTTAGGTCTGTAAGTAATTTTTTTTCTGTCATTAAGTTGTCAAGCTAAGAAGAATTTTGTTTGTCGTCACCTTGAATTTGCAGGGTGTTCGAAATTGGTTGCACACAACGAACAGGGCTTGCCGAGGTGTGGAAATAGCATTCCGTCCGCCCGGCAACTGCAGCTAAATTTTTAATTTAAAGTTGATGATTAGCACTATAGCTGAAATTAATTCCGTCAAGCTGGAAATGAAGCTAGATTGAAGAACTGACTCGTCCTGATTTTAGTTGACTTGATTTAGTGAATAATCCTGTTATTGGTTTACTAAGATAAGTCATCCTGAATATGGTTGACTTTTTTGTTGATACACTGCGCGTAGGCAGAAAAATATTGCGGTTGCTCCCACAGCAATAGCATATATTTTTTGTGCGTTGGCTGCTTAGGGTATAGCCATATTTACCTCCTTGTTTTTTGGTGGTTGATAATAGTTTTTCCATCGCCGTATTTGTGGTCCTTTTTGGTGGTGTACGTCATCGGGTATTTGCCAGTTGAGGCTGCTGTGCCTTCGTCTGAAGTTGTAGATCGTAATGCATCTGCTGATGTGTATAGACGCTGCATCAATATCATGATAAAAGCTACTGATCAACTCTGTTTTTAAGATGCCATTTACACGCTCCGCAATCGCATTCTCCAACGGGTCTCCATTGTTGGTCATGCTGATAAGTGCATGGTGGTGTTGCAACAATTTTACATACTCCGTACTGCAATATTGAATGCCTCTATCGCTGTGGTGAATGACGATGGTTTCCACCGGTTTTTGTGCCAAGGCTTTCTTTAAAGCAAGTACCGCACTACTCACTTTCATATCATCACTTACATGAAAACCTACGATCTTTCTACTGTATGCATCGGTGATTAAAAACAGGTAAGCAAAACGTTCTTTCAGGGGTATGTAGGTGATGTCAGCCACCCACAATTCATGCGCCTTCAATGGCGTAAAATCCTTTACCATATTGGGATAGCGGTAATAATGATGTTTACTGTTGGTAGTATGAACACTGCGTTTGGTACGACGAACAAGCAACTTGTTTTGTTTGAGTAATGCAAAGAATTTATCCCTGCCCATGGTGATGTTATGTTGTATAAAAAATGGTGCTAACATGATGAATAACTTTCTTCCACCGCACCTGGGCTGATGCTTCCTGATCAGGTCTATCTGCTCCAGGATCAGCTGCCCGGTAATGCCTAGTTTCAGTAATTTTTTTTGTTGTTTATGATACGCCTGTGGCGAGTAACCCAACAGCCGGCAAGCCTCCCGTATCGTAACAGAAGGGTGTGCCTTTTTTATCTCCCGGACTGTGGGTTGCCAGACTTTTTTCTGATAACAATATCCAGTTGTTTTTCTGCAATATTGATCATCGTATCCAGGGCTTCTCCACGTAGTTTTTCCCACGCAAGTTGCTTCTCCAAAGCATCAATTTTTTGTTGCAAAGCTTCGGTACTATTTTGCTGATCTGAGGTCAGTTTTTTCTTAGAACTGTTCATGCTGCTGGTATTATATTTTTCCTGCCTTTCGGTAGGAGGCAAGTTATGAATACCCTGATGAATCATCACCCATTTACAAATAGTCGTTCGGCTGATACCATACTTTTGGGCGAGCTGCCGAAAGCCACCCCCCCTGGTCAAATACTCCTGAATGATCTGCGTCTTTAAGTCCATTTTTTGGTTGTTTTTTAGTCAACCTATTTCAGGACGAGACATATACTGCTTGCTCCAACGTCCCGCCCAACTATTGGCAATACCAATGTTAGCGGCGTTATTTTTATGTCTATACCAAATGAAACAATTAAATAGTCCTTTACTTGTTTGACAATCCCTCTGGAAGAAACGAGTGAAAATTTAAATGTTCTGCCTCTTGATTGTCAGCAAAACCACTTTTGTCAATTATGTGTGAACTGCCATATAAATACCATTTATTCAATTCTCTTTCAATTCATTTTTATTATTTATGGTTTCATATTGATTGAAAATCGGTGTTAACATCGCATAGAAGGCTCGTTTGGACGAAAAAGGGTGGGAAATCAAAGCAACAAAACTTCGTCTACAATCTGGCAGAAAGAAACCTTTTTCTCAGTCAGTCTTTGGTTTATTTCTTCTTGGTTAGTTATCTCAAATGTTTTATCTGAATGCTCTGCTGAATGTAGTCCAATGAATGCCGTATATATTGAAAAGTGTTCTTCTTCAATTGTTTTTGAACTTCAAAGTATGCTGCAGGAAGCTCAAAAGAATAAATTATTGTCGTTGCTTGTTATGTCTTTTAATATTGGAATAATTTGTTGGTGTGTAGTATATTAAAACTAGTTTAAGTATCCAAAATATGATTGAAATTAGTGAAACAATTAGACCGATTGAAAGATATTTCTTTTCTTTTTCTTTGCTAAAAAGGTCTATTATAATTTGTGACGATATTTTTCGTCAAGCCTAGAAACTACTTCTAATAATATAGGATAAGCAATACCTAAAATTGTTGCGATGAAAGAAACACAGATTGAAATATTGTCCATTTTAGATAGTTGCTGTCTTTAGTAGGGTGTCCCATAGCCTTGCCGCTAACATGTATATTACTGCAATTGTACGAAATAAATTTTTTTCAATTCCCTCATAATCAATCAAAAATGTATTTTCAATTTCCAGTAGTGTAAAAATTTCTAACAAATATTCCGCAAAACAATTATTCAACATTTATTAAAGATTTCAACATTAAAAACGCAACTCAACCAACAAAGTTTCCGAAGAAAGCCCAACACATAAAACGCAATAAAAAATATTCAACGTTCTTGACTTTCGTTAATTATGGTTTAATAAATCGTATGAACTATCCCGCTAATAATTCCGGGTATGCACTCATTTATTCGGCTTTCTTTGTTTAGATGCTGAATGATGCTAATAAAAAAACCCGGTAAACCGGGTTTTAAATGATGTGTAGAATATTACTCATACATCTTTTCTGCCACCACCTCTCATTAAGGCAACAAGTAAAAGAATAAAGACTGCGACACCTACCACCCAAACCCAGGGAGAGGCAAAAAATCCACCGCCGTCAGCATCTATATCAACATCCACTTTATCCACATCCTGAGCAAATGCCATTACTGAAACAAACAGTGACAATAAAAGCATCGAGAATTTCTGAAAAATTGATGGGGGTGTGAAAGATGATTGTTTTTTCATGATGTTAAATTTTAATTATTTAATATATTATCAATCCAAATAATCATGCCAAATCGAGTATCAGCAACGCTATGTAGATAAATTACAGGCGCAGGGAAAATAATTCAAGGTCATGTGCCTTGCCTTTTAATTCAATCTCGCCCAGGCTTTCGCTTTGCCAATCTTTAAGTTCTGAGATTTCTGTAAACTCTTTTGATACAATAAATTTTTTATTAAGTTCGCTGCAAGCACTTCTTATGCGTGCAGTAGTGTTCATCGTATCGCCACTCATGGCAAGGTCTTTTTTTATTACACCAATTTCGCCAACTGGTTACTTCTCCGCACATGTATGCCCACCCTGAATTCGGGCACTACGCCATACTTTCTTCGAAAATCTTCACTGTTTTTTTGCAGGTTTTTTCGGGCTTCAATTAGTGCCTTCAGGCACTTGCGTTGGATTTTTTTTATCCAAGCTCCACGATAACTACAATTTCATCGCCCACGTACTGGTATATGCGACCGTTATATTCGTATAAAGCATTCTGAAATGTGGTAAATAAAATCACGAATAAATTTAAAATATAGTATGTGCCCCAACTTTTCGGCGATAGGCGTTGAGTCTTTTAAATCAATGAACATTACAATTCTTTTTTCAACCTTTGGATTGTATGTATTTACCCATTAAAATATCTATGAAAACTCCGGGTGAATATTTCTCGTTTATTTCTATAATTAGTTGGGTAAGTATAAAAAGGATCAGCCAGAAGAAAAGCTTGTTGATAAGGCTT
This sequence comes from uncultured Bacteroidota bacterium, assembly GCA_963806425.1. GTDB lineage: Bacteria > Bacteroidota > Bacteroidia > Chitinophagales > Chitinophagaceae > JBBRBB01. Next base: position 213,686 of record CAWDYB010000009.1, read on the forward strand.
CAAAATCTAAACGTTTCGCAGTAAAAAAACTCTAAAGCATCTAACACAGTTAGCCCCAGATATTACGAACGGAGTTAATGGTCATACGATAAGCAAGTTCATAATCAGCGCCGCCACTATAAGGATGATACTGTTTAGCCAGCAGGCTCAACCGAAAGGATAATTCCGACATTACCCGCTTAAAATTAAACACCAACACATAACCCATAATAATGCTCATTACAAACACCATGACAGGTGCGTAAAGCCAAAGCCTGAAAGGTGCTGCAATAAGAGAATGTGTTGCGCGTAACCATACTAATCAGGTCCACAATAGAGCCAAATAATAAGTTATGTTCTTACCAGCGAGTATCTATACTTTTTCAAAACTTAAAAGCGTGAGATTATTCGCTTTGGTATCTTCATGTTTTGTTCTGCACAATTTGTAAATAGCATTATTGTGCATTAAATTTTTCTGTCCTGCAGCAGCAATGGGATGCTGTTCAAGGTTGGGCAGACAGCTCAACCATTTTATCGTTATCGTTCCATTGCATTTCAAAATAATCGATCAGCTCATTCTTGCAGTTGATGTTTTTAATAGATACACAAACTTCTATCCGGTGGTGTAGATTTCTGTTCATCCAGTCTGCAGAACCCATGATAACTTCTGCAGTATCGCCGGCACCAAAAATAAACAGCCGTGTATGTTCCAGGTAGCGTGTCTACAATGCGCCTTACTGTTATGTTATCGCTAATGCCGGGTATACCTGGCATAAGGCAGCAAATACTTCGTACAATAACTTGCACCTTTACACCTGCCTGGCTTGCCTTGTACAGCAGGTTTATCATGTGCTGGTTCTTCCAGGTTATTTACTTTTAATTCTTATCATCGCGGGCTCGCCCAAGCTGGCTTTTTGAATTTCATCTTCAATCAGCTTTTCAAAACGCTCATTCATATTAAACTGCGATACAAGCAATTTTTCGAAATGCATCTTGCTTTTGCTGGTTGCCTTATCTTCTCTCCTTAAAAACTTAAACAAATCCATCACTCTTTTGTAATTAAGAAGGATCGGTGGTCATTAATACATGATCAGTATAAAACTGCGCTGTTATCTCATTAAAATTACCGGTACTTAATATGGCATACGATAGAGTTTGAACCCTGAGTTGTTTGCGTATTAGCGCAATTTTACTGTGCACTTTTATGTCGGGGATACTGTAGATAATTTTAATTCCTGCATCTTTCATTTTGCTGCTCCACTTAATATTATTCGCTTCATCAAACCGTGCTTTTAGTTCAATAAATGCAGTTACACTTTTTGCCGTTTTTTGCAGCACTTATCAATGCATTTACAATGTGCGAATCTGCTGCAACACGGTAAAGTGTTATATAAATTTCTGTAACAGTAATATCTACAGCTGCCTGGTTAAAAAAAGATAATACTGGATTGTACGACTGATAAGGAATATGCAATAACAGATCCTGCTGATTTAATACATTAAAAATATCGCCGCATTCCATAATGTTATCTGAAGGGCAGCGGTTTCCATTTTTCGTACTGCAAGCTCTTTGTTGAAGGTGGGAAAACTCATACAGATCTTTTAAATTGTGATAATGGTCTGCCGGCAAACATTTCTTCGAACTTTAGATCAAAAGAAGATGCAAGAAAAAGCTGAATGTTGCGGGGCATACCACTCTCGTACAAAAACCTGGAGGGAGCACCAAAATCTCTTTTCTTCAATTGTTTTTCTATTTTCTGCAAGCAGGTTGCCACTGTATTCTTCGTCGAGATGCAATTCTGCAGTCGCGATTAAATTTAATGCTGTAAACGCCCTGTATCTCCATTCCGGGAAACAGGCAGTTTAAGTTTTCCCTTATAATATCATCAATAAAAATTACATACTCATTGCCATCTAGCGGAGACAGTAAAAAAAACCGTGGCAATTTATCTGACGGAATATTTACGATTGCGTGTCGTAAAGTAGCATGATCACTTCTTTTAACAGTTACTACCAGATACAATTGATTGTTTTCTGGAATAAATTTTTTCCCAATATCGCCTTCTAAAAACAAGGGCTGAATAAACGACAACACTTTAGAAAGAAAGAATTCTCTTATTTCGGCGCCTGTGCTCTTCGCGTATAGGATGTTTTATAATAAAAATGAATTCCATTCTCTTTTAAACCGGGTATGATTTCGTCCTTTAAAATGCAGCCAAAAATATTAAGCTGCCGATTTACTTCGGTTTGAATTTTATCGGGAATATCATCATTAATCCCGGCATTTATCTGCAGCTGCGTTTTTTTGTTCAGTTGCAAAATAGCAAGCATATATAGGATATCGCACCCTGAAAAATTCATCAAGATTTGATGAAAAGATGGCAAGAAATTTTAATCTTTCAAACAGTGGCACATCTTTATCTGCTGCCTCCTGTAAAACCCTTAAATTGAAACCTAACCAACTAAGATCCCTGTTGTAAAACATACATAATTATTTAAAGAGGAAATACTGAAGATGAATTGCCAGCCTTTGTATCGCTGCAAAGAAAACAGCAATGGCAAAAGCAAGTACCGATACTATAATGCCCAATCATAAAAATGTAATATGCAAGCCTTATAAGTTTATATTTTCGACCCAGTACCACACCTAACAGGTATATATCTTTCATCAGTGATCCATACAAATAATCAGGATCTTTCATCATCTTGGCGCATGGCAACATCATACTGTTCAAAAGATGCTTTATGAAAATTGCCAAAGAATAAAAGATTAGCTTTTTTATCTAATAAGATCCTGCTCGCTAAAGGTGCCTTCACTTATTTTGGGCCGTGTTGCCAATATGGAAATTACAATAGTGACTACCGCAGCAGCAAAAATATTATGGTAGGTATGGTTAAGTACGTTTCTTCCTGCAACTTTCGCATTAACACACCCAGAATAACCGATATAATAATTGCGTTTACTGAAATAAGAATGTTGGCTTTATTGTCTGCCATATCACTCAGCCTCATATGGTTTTCTGAGGTAAGGCGCAGCATGGTCTGAATGCCTTTTGTAGTAAGGCTGTTGGCATCATCTATCTTAAGGTCTTCTGTAAATTGCTCTTCATTTTCTGCAACTTTTTTCTCCAGACTTATTATATTTTCCTGTTTTTTTTCATTCAGTTGCTTTTGGGCATAATTCGTAAAGAACTGGTGCGCCTTAAGCATATCCAATGTCTTATCATTATAGAGGGTCTTACTCATTTCTCCCTCTCTTAAAATGTATTCTTTGAAAACTTTTTTATTGGTTTTCTTAAATTCTTTTGTACCTAAATGATAGGTGTCTGCATCGCAAATTATTTCCTGCAAAAGGTTGGATGGGTTTCGTGGACTTTTTGTTGCCAGTATACAATTTTCAATTTCTTTTATAAGTTCTTCATCCTTGCTGTATTCTGTGATGAAATTACTCATGATCTCTGCGCTTTTATCTTCATGCTTATGCGGTTCTACAAATAAATGTCCGGTGTCATGAAACCATGCAGCAACAAAAAGAATAAGCATATCATTTTCGCTGAGATTATAATGAGCTGCGATTTGTTTGGTTCTTTCAACCACCTTTTTAGTATGTTGCAGGTTATGAAATAACAGGTTGGGAGTACTTGTTTTATCAAATAATCCCACCACATAATTTTCAACCTTTTTATATATGATACTGTTATCCATACATTGTATTTAGAAAGTAATATTGAATTTAGACCCAATGGAAAAATTAAATAACTGCTCTTCTCTTGAATAAGCCATTGTCGCAGATAATAACGCAAAGTTATATGCAGCATAGTATAACCCGCCGCCAAAACTTGAGTGCCATTTTTCTGAATTTTCATTTTTAACCCATACCCTGCCAAGCTCATTAAACCCTATTAAACCCACAGCACCGGGAAAAACATACGACTTCGAATCAAATAATTTTACCTGCAACTCTATGCTGGAATAAAATAACGAACTGCCTGAAAAACGTGTTTTTCTAAATCCGCGTAAAAAGTTATTTGCACCAAGGTTTAACGCCTGAAAGTATTCGTACTGCTTGCTGTATAATATGGCCACCGCCCACTCTAAGTACGGCAACTAGTTTAGCCGGATCGGATACCGCTGCATGTACATCCATATGTGATACTAGGCTTGTAAAAGGTTTGCTCGTTTCAGATAGTCCGCCCTGTGCAGTAAATTCTGTGTACCAGTTAATGCCGCGGGTTGGCAATAATACGTTGTCGAGGTTATTTATGAGAATACCCATTTTGCCGCCCAGGTAAGTTTTTTGGGAATAGACGCTAGAAGAATCTAAACCTATCAGTTCTGGCTTTGCTAATATTCGGGCACTGTTATCTTCATATTTATTCCAGTAATGGTAAATCATAGGACCACCACTAACATGCAAGATCTGGTTTAACCGCTTTCTTAGTAGAACATCTGCCTGTACATACTTATACCTGACCCTGTAAAAGTCGAGCGATTTTTCCGGATCTTTTTTGGTTTCATTGCCCAACCCGAAAAAGTTATTTAATACAGGATTTACGAAACTTAAATTAGGTAAAACATCAAATTTACCAAGCACTTCATTAAATTGACCGTTATATCTAATAAGATACGACCCATGGCTTATTGCGTATAAAGTAGATAGCCGGTGTTCTGTGGCAAATGGTTCTTTACGAAAACTGTGTGTACGGCGCAACATACTTACCCCAACCATTAACCCATCTTCTATATTATAACCGAAATTCATCCGGGGAAAACGGTTAATATCATACGTATAACCGGTGGGGGAATATGCATTTACACTGGGTTCGCCGGAGGTGTTATCGCTTATTTTTTTATTAGTTCCGGTAATCAGATTCTTTTCAGAATTCAAATCATATAATTCACTTTTAACCTTTCCATCAATATTAAAAGTATCATTGCCCTTGCCACCTATTATGCGTACTTTAATTTTTGAACTGGCATTTTCATCCATCTCAAAAACGTCGTCATCGTTCAAACCATACAACCGTATTTCTTTTGTTACGTCGGGGATCAAATACACTGATCGTACATTAGCGACGCAGAGTCTGTTTCTTTCGTTCTTTTATACACTTTAACCTGCAAAGCATTATCTCCTACTTTCGAAACATTAAAATATTCTTTTTTATTGCTACCTACAACATTAACTTCCTTACTTAAAAAGTTATAATACTTAATGCCCTCATCAGGCAGCAGGTCGCGCCTGCTTTTTAATTTCTCAGTAATTTGTTTGCCATCAATCGCAACTATTTCCGGAGGCATTTTGTTAACTGCCTCATTAATTAAACTATCAGTTACCCTTTCTTTAAACATTCCGATAATGTCTTTCCATTGTTCTTCGCTTAACTGGTTAAGAAATAACCTGTCGAAATCTCTTTCTTCCCAATTAAACCATTCTACACTGGGTATATCTTTTCTAAACCCTTTTAAAAAGGGAAAAATATCTTTAGAAACAATTCTTATAAGAAACCCGTCTGAGTAAAAAAATGCCTGGTCCCGGTCACGTGGTATGGCATAATAAACCTTACCCTTTCCTGTATCGAATGTACCCCATCGCCATTGGTCAAAATGCCGGTCCCAATCACCAATTAACATATCGAGCAGCCTTGCCCGCAATACTTGTTTTTGTTCTATCCTGTTATCATTATCATCGAATAATTTATTGATTACTTTTGCGGTGCTCTTTGTATCTGTTGCATCAGGGGTTGGCTCCCTTTTTTCAAGAAGGCAGATTTTATTCGCGAATTTTTCCTGGTAAATACCAAAAGCAGGATCGTCTGGTACAAAATAAAATGTAGGATCCGCGGCATATACATTCACTGCTTTTGCAAGATCGGGCACAGCAAGGGGAGCGAAAGGGTGTGAAGCAGATACCATTTCTTCTGCAATATCCTGCGCTACCGTATTTCTTAAATTTACCGGCACTGCATTTTCAAGGTCTTTATTAATGGTGCGCAACGTCCATTCTACACCATCTTTATCTTCCAGCCTCAGCGATTTGGTTTGCTTACCACCACCAAGACTTTTAATTTTAAGACCACCATTAAACTTTTGAATATCCAGCACTTTTAAATGCACAGGCGTGCTCCATTCTTTACGGTAATTATCTCCCAGGAAAAATCTCTGCAAACCATTTGCATTTTTAAATTCGGGATTAACGATAGTAATCACACTGTCTTTAAAATGAATGGCGGGTGATGATGTAACAGAATCTGTAGTTTCTTTTGGAAGTGATGTAAAGGTCATTAATGTGCTGTCGAAATCTTTGTATACGGAGTCATCATACACAGAATAAAAATCAAAATTTACATGTTTGTTATTAGATATTTCAAGTGTTGCAAAACCATTGGCTGCTTTTCCGAACAATTCATTTTTATTTGATGATACACGGGTTTTTTTAATACCCGAACCGCTAACAATGTAATAATGGCTGCTGTCTTTTATAAGTTGAAGGTTGTGCTCATGCCCGGCAACCAATATTACGTTATCATGTCCTTTTAAAACACCCAGAAATGAATTGATCATATTCTGGTAATTAGGATGTTTAAGATCCTGTGCTGTGCCAAAAACACTGCGGGTAATGGGGTAAACAGAACCTATTACGGGAAGAGGAACATAAAGATTTGGCCTGGCGTCGGTAAATGGAAAAATATGTTGTTTGAGTGTAAAATAACCACCGTGAATGCCGAAACTTTTAAAAGGATGGTGCCCTGCAAAAATTACCAGTTTGCCTGAGTTACGGCTAAGCATATCATCAAGCTGATTTAAAACTTCTTCTTTTGTTTTGTAAGGGCAATCCGATTCTATCCCGGGTTTATCATCCATATGCAGCCACCATTGCGTATCTACCATTATCATAACCACATCTTTACTGATCTTCACTTCTACGGGTCCGGGGCAACCGTCTTCAGGATAAAACTTTACATTCTTGTTTCCAAGAAAATCAATGTATTGCTGTTCGCGAACCACAGCCTGCAAGCCATTTTTTCCTCCCCGGTTCCAGTCATGGTTTCCGGGAATAAAATAGATCTTAGCCTTGTTGCCTTCACCTATTGAAACCTGTGAATCAAGCACAGCTTTAGACATATTATAGGTTGGGTAAGAATCATCGGGCAAACCTGAATAGTAAAGGTTATCGCCCAGGTAGACCACAACCGTTTTTTCATCTAAGGGAATATTTTTACGAACAGCCGAAACAACATATTGACGGCCATCTTTTAACGCCCCGGCATCTCCTATTAAAACAATGCGTGACTGTATGGTGTCTTCCTGTGAAAATGCTGGTATGTAAATAATAAAACAGAGAATTAAGGAGAAAACGTTTTTCATTTAATTTTTTTCTAGGTATTTAATTGCAAGAATTTCGGCGGCTCCATCACCGGCGTATTCATTGGTAATGATCATTCCGCCGGATGGCGTGAATGCAATGGCTTCCGGTTGTTTAAAATAGCCCCCTTTTAAAAACCGGGCACTTTTTATTTTACCATCCAAAGATGCTGTAACGATTACTTTACTGATAGAGGAGATAATATACAGGTCTTTTGTTACAGGATGTATAGCAGCGGCAGATGGCCTGAATTCCAGTTTTTTGGTTTTTAAGATATCTTCGATTTTTTGAACATCCATTTTAAATTTGCTTTTTGTAAATTCTTTCGTGTCAAGATTAAAATCCCAGGCACTTACGCTATTCTTATCATCACTGCTGCAATTTTTACAGATAATGGTAAGTTCATTTTTTCCGGGATTAAGGAATGAGCTTTCAAATTCAAATTTTCCCTTTTCCTTAAACTCAAAAGTTTGAACACTTATTGAATCGGGCACTATAAATTTAGCTGAAGTAATATCACCCTTACTCGATATTAGATAAAATACACTATCTATTAACTGCAGATCTTCAAAATCTGAATTCCCGGTGATCTTCCATTTTTCAAGGGGCTTTGCGGACTGCGGATAATATTTAAATAAATGACCACTTTCGTCACTAATTGCAAAAATTGCAGAATCTGTGGGCAAATAAACAATTCCCGAAATTTCATCTAATGCGGTGGGCAGATCTTCTTTGAAGGGATTATTTAAATCATAGCCTTCGGGTGAATTAAATGTTTCACTTTGGGGCTGATTGCAGGCTGCAGTCGCATTTAAAATAAGCAAAAAAGCCAGGATTAGTTTTAAGCAAAATTTCAGGTTCATAACACATTACCGTTAAAAATTTCCCGGCAAAAAACATTCATTCAGGAAATTTATTTATCTAAATTGTTTGCAATGTATCAGTTAGCAAAATGTACACCAATTGCCACATTACTATAAAAGGTAATTTATTTAAGAGTATCGTTGCGTTATAAAATTAAATAATTGCTGAAAGAAATACCCGATTGCCTTAATGGCTTAATTATACCTTCTTTAAATTTTTAATGGAAATTATATTTAAATAATGCATGGCCTTCATTATTTGATAAGTAATATCAATTTCAAACCAGCGCGTAGCGTTATTCGGGCGGCCGGGAAATTTATGGTGGTTATTATGGTAGGCTTCACCAATAAATAAAAAATCGACAGGTATGATATTTTTTGAAGTATTTGTTAGCTGGTAGTTCTCGTACCCAAATTTGTGTGCCCACCAGTTTACCGCCAGGCCTTGCAATGCACCCATGGCAAACGTAAGTGGTAAGAATAAAAACATCCACCATTCAGTGGCAAATATTATATAAAACCCAATGTATAATAAACCCCAGGAAAGACGGGCGTACCATGTATGCGCATATTTATCAAAACCTTCCCATTCAGGCAGGTCTTTTTCGAATTTTTGCGCTACTTCAATTTTGCCTTTATAGATATCGTGATAATGGTTGCGCGTTTTAAGCAACAGCGAAAATGCATTTGGAGAAAAATGAGGAGAATGAGGATCTTCATTTTCATCGGTATGCGCATGATGAACCCTGTGCATTAGCCCGTAGCTTTTTGCACTTATATATGATGACCCCTGGGATATGAAACTACCGATAAAGAAAAATTTCTCCCAACCCCTGCTCATTGAGCAAACACCATGGGCGGCATAGCGGTGGTGAAAAAAGCTTTGAAAAAAAAGAGATAAATACCAATGCAGTATTAGAAATAGAAAAATGATCATTATTTAATTACGGAAGAAATTAAATAATGGATTTTATTCTTCGTATCTGCACAATGTAACCTTTATCTAACAATAACTCGTATAAATTAAACGCCGGTTTTGTTTTGAAAAAGGTTAGAGATATCAATCAGGTTTAGATAGGGCTTCAGCTGTTCTGTATCTGAAAAACATTTTAACCCTTTAATGGTATTTCTGCTGATATGGTATTTAACCTCAACATAAAAACTTTCAATCTGGTATAAAATGTACATAAAGGTGTCATCCTTCATATAGGCTACTATAATTCCACTTTCCCAAAGGGCTTCAGCCTGCTGTGTTTTATCATAGTTTTTAAATTCGTTAATATTTATAAGAGACATGGTATTTATTTTAAGTGTAATTTTTAAAAAAATTGGAGCGTTATACACTCTTGTCTTAAGCTGTTTTTGCCAATGGCTGAGAAAGCTGGCTGGCAATTTTTCGTAATGAATCGTTTTGGCTGAAAACCCAGTTAATCTCGTTAAGTAGGTTTAAATAGGTAGACCGGTGGTCAGAAGAAATAGATGAATCTGTAACCCATCTGCCATTTTCTTTAATTAAAACAATTTTTTCTCCGAGGTCTTCTATGCCGTTGGAGTTTTTGATTTCAACTGCTTTTAACTGGTCTGAGAAATTAAAAGAAGCTGTGGCAATAATAGGTATGCTATTGTGGTAATACCTGATAGATGTGTTCATAAGGTTTATTTTTGATTTTCGGATGCATTATAACTGCCAAACAATGGGCCTGTTTATAAACCGTTGAAAATCAAAATAATTACCCTTAAGGTTTCTATCTATGGGAAAATATGTGTTTAATTTGAAACCTTACCAGACCCTTCATTAGATAAATCAGTGATAAGTTCTGCTACAAGGGCTGTCCACCCGGTTTGGTGACTGGCTCCAAGGCCCCAGCCTTTATCTCCATGAAAGTATTCATAAAATAGAACCAGGTGCCTGTTTTCGGGCTTGTTATAAAACCAATTATAATCTCCATAAAACCTTCGGTCGCCTTTATCATCGAGTGCAAACAGGCTGATAACCCTGCTGGCAAGTTTATTTGCCACCTCAACCAAATTTAATTTGTTGCCGGAGTTGGTAGGGTATTCAACCAAAAGGTTGTCTCCATAAAACATTCCATAGGTTCTTATGCTTTGAATAATTAAAAAGTTTATGGGCATCCATACAGGTCCGCGCCAGTTAGAATTTCCTCCAAAAATATCAGATGTAGAATCGCCCGGGTCGTAAGAAATGGTATGCACCACATCATCCAATGTTACTGAATAGGGTTGTAACTGGTGCCTTTTAGATAAAGCCCGGATGCCTCCCGGGGATAAAAATTCTTCTTCATTTAATAACCGCTCCAACAAAAAAACAAGTTTGTCCTGCGGTACAAGAGACAATAAAATTTCCTCTCCATTTCCTCCTTCTTCATTGGGCCAAAATTTGTTATTGCCTTTTCTGTAGTGTTCAAACCAGGTTATACGTTTGGTAAAATCTGGAAGCTTATCCAACATTTTTTTCTGAATGGTAGATACTGCAAATAGGGAGGTAAGCCCTACAACCGATTGTATACGCAGCGGTGTATGTTCTCCACCGGGAACAAATAAAACATCATAATAAAATTTGTCTTTCTCGTTCCAGAGATGATGCTCATTTAATGCTTCTGCTATTAATACAAAATGTTCGAAAAATTTAGTGGCAGTATCTTCAAAAGAACTATCGTGATGGCAATCTCCAGTGCCATATCCATCATATCAAGTGCGTAAGTACCCATCCAGCTGGTACCATCTGCCTGCTCGAGCACTCATTTCGCCCGGTGAATGAAAACTACGGTTAAAGACTCCAATATTATCCAGCCCTAAGAAATCCGCCTTCAAAAATGTTATTGCCATGTACATCTTTCCGGTTTATCCACCACGTAAAATTGATAAGCAGTTTCTGAAATATTTTTTTCAGAAAGTCCACATCGCCTTTTCCGTTTTTTCTTTTTTCATATTAGGTATACCTGCATTGCCGCCCATGCATGCACAGGAGGGTTTACATCGCCAAAATTCCATTCATAGGCGGGCAACTGCCCATCTGGTTTCATGTACCATTCCCGCATGATCAGCAGTAACTGATGTTTGGCAAAGGTGGGATCGATAGGCGCCATAGGCAATACACTGAAAAGCCAGGTCCCACGCAGCATACCATGGATATTCCCACTTATCGGGCATGGAAATAATATCCTGGTTTTTTAAATGTTGCCAGTCGTGATTTCTTCCATTTTATCTTTACTCGCGTGCTATGCCATCAGTCTCAGGTGCCTGCAGCCATCGCTCCACATCAAAATGATAATATTGTTTGCTCCATAGCAAACCTGCATGTGCCTGCCGTTGTATGCGTTGCCATATCTTCGCTTAAACCTGGGGGTAGAATTTTTTTATAAAATTCATCAGCTTCCTGCTTTCTTATGCCGAAAATACGGTTAGAGCGGTTATTTAATGGGTGTGTATGATCATCGTTACAAATACGGCAATAGATTGTTTTTGTTTCACCGGGTGCAATTCTTAACCGGTAAACCGGGGAGAACTTTGTTCCATCATCTTTTGTTTTAAGGGGCCTCTAAATTTTCACCGCGAATAATGGCATCGTTAAAAGCATCTTTTACAAAAATAGATGGGTTTGTTCTTCCGAAAACCTTCTCTTCGTTGGTAACATTATTCGTGAAAAGTGTGGTCTTTGTTTCGTTGTAATAAAAATAATAAGAACCCAGTTTTTCATGGGTGACGCGCACACTGTTTCGCCCTGTTCTTTCAATTAAAGGCTGTTTTTTTAGATCGGTTATTTGAAAAACGGTTATAAAACCAAAGAGTAGGCAATAGGGTTATCGCTGCACTTTTCGAATACCTGTTGGTAATCTCGATTTTTATATGAATATCTTTTGAATTGTGTTTGGCATAGGTAACAAGCACATCGAAATATTGGTCATCGTTAAATACGCCTGTATCCAGTATCTCGTATTCGGTTTGCAGTTTCGACCGCCTGCCATTTTCTTCCCTTAATTTATCATAAGGAAAAGCAATCTGAGGATATTTGTATAAATACTCCATGTAATAATGGGTAGGCAGATTATCCAGGTAATAATATAATTCCTTAACATCTTCTCCATGGTTGCCTTCACCATTACGTAATCCAAATAATCTTTCTTTTAATATGGGGTCTTTACCGTTCCATAAAGAAATACCAAAACAAAGGTTTTGGAAATAATCAGAAATGCCCGCCAGCCCGTCTTCCCCCCAGATAAAACTGCGTTTATTGGCATCATCAAAAGGAAAATATTGCCATGCATTTCCATCCTTGCTATAATCTTCACGCACCGTACCCCATTGTCTTTCACTCAGGTAAGGCCCCCATGTTTCCAGTGGTATTTCTTTATTTATATTTTCTCCCAGCCTTTTATGTTCAGCAGTCATTTAATACTTTTATAATTAAACAGGCGGGCAATTCGTTATTAACGAAAATACGGTAAAGTTTTATGCCTGTATTTTATGGTGGAAGTTGCAACTTGAAATTGTATGTCATTCTTAAGGAAACAATAACAATCTAACAGGGTACTTTTGTTTAGAATAAATATTAACGGACAGATAAACATTTCAGCATGAAAAAAGCTGCTTATAAACGGAGAATAAGGATTAGCCTTTTAGGCTTCCTGCTCCTGTTTGCTGTTCGTAGCCAGTCACAGGATTTACGGGGTATTTACGATACCATTATTGTTGATGCATGTGTTGAGGCCAACGGAGATACCATTCCTTGTGGCTGGACTGAAGCCTTGTATGTTAAGGGCAAATTATATGGGAAGTGGAAGAAGAAATACGCTGACTGGTCGCGCTTGCGTAATGCCGTTTACGTAACGTATCCATATGCCATGCGTGCCAGTAAGGTGATGAATGAAATAAACGCACAACTGGTAAATGTGCACGATAAAAAACAACGTAAAGCCATTATTCAATCAAGGGAAAAAGATTTGAAAAAAGAATTTGCAGATAAAGTCAAAGACCTTTCGGTTTACCAGGGAAAGGTTTTAATGAAACTCATTTACCGCGAAACAGGCAACAACTGTTTTGAAATAATTGAAGATTACAAGGGAAAGTTCGATGCCGGTTTCTGGCAAACAGTGGCAGTTATTTTTGGGTCTAACCTCAGGCAGAATTACGATCCCCGCGGAAAAGATGAAGTAATGGAACTAATTGTTACCGACGTGGAAAGGATGTATGGAAGAAAAGTAAAAAGTTAGCATACCGGATTTAGCAGGGACTTTTAAAATTATTTTTATTTGAAAACAGACATACTCGCTTTTGGGGTTCACCCCGATGATGTAGAACTGGGTTGTGCAGGCACCATAATCTCTGCCATTCAGGATGGAAAAATAGTTGGTGTGGTAGATCTTACCAAAGGGGAATTAGGTACACGAGGCAATGCAGAAACAAGGGCGATGGAAGCTGCAGAAGCTGCCGGTATAATGGGGTTGCATTTCCGGGAAAACCTGGCCATGGCAGATGGTTTTTTTGAACACAATCAGCAAAATATTTATTCGGTAGTTGAAGTTATCAGAAAGTATAAACCTGAAATTATTATTTGCAATGCGCCGGAAGACCGGCATCCCGATCATGGACGTAGTTCTAAGCTGGTAACTGATGCGGCATTCCTTTCGGGGTTAAGAAAAATTGAAACGAATTACCAGGGCCTAAAGCAGGAAGCCTGGAGACCGGCATATGTATTTCATTACATCCAGGACCGCTATATAAAACCAGACTTTGTTTTCGATATATCGAAATACCACGATCAAAAAATTCAGGCCATACTAGCCTACTCCACTCAGTTTAACAGCCCCGATACCAACGAACCGCAAACCTATATTTCTACACCCGACTTCTTAGAAAGTATAAAGGCACGCGCTTTAATGATGGGCAAACGAATAGGAGTTCAATATGCCGAAGGGTATATCTCTCCTAAAATGCTGGGAATTAACACCTTCGATTCTTTTATTCAAATTGTAACTTAGGAATTAATTTTTCGAAATTCATTTCAATTAATCCAATTCACCAATTCTCCACACAATGGCCAACACCCTACTTATAAGGGGGTTTTAGCTTAAGTTCGCAATATTAAACTACAAGCATACAGTGAGATTAAGACAACTTGAAATAAAGGGATTTAAAAGTTTTGCCGATAAAACTGTTGTAAATTTCGATGAAGGTATTACGGGTATCATAGGACCCAACGGTTGCGGAAAAAGCAATATTATTGATGCAGTTCGGTGGGTTATTGGCGAGCAAAAAATCTCAGCCTTGCGTAGCGAAAACCTTGATGCACTTGTTTTCAACGGATCAAAAACGAGTGCCAGCGGACTTGCAGAAGTTAGTCTCACCTTCGATAATACACGAAATCTATTTCCCACCGAATTCAGTACCGTAACTGTTACCCGCAGCTTTTTTAAAAATGGTGAAAGCGAATACCGGCTGAACGATGTAGCATGCCGCCTGAAAGATATTCACAACCTCTTTTTCGATACAGGGGTAAGTACAGACAGCTATGCCATTATTGAACTGGGAATGGTAGATGACATTATTAAAGACAAAGAAAACAGCCGCCGACGTATGCTTCGAGCAGGCAGCCGGCATTACCATTTACAAAACCAGGAAAAAAGAAGCAAAGCAAAAACTAGATGCAACTGAAGCCGACCTTAACCGGATAGAAGATCTACTTTTCGAAATCAATAACCAGCTAAAAACGCTTGAAAACCAGGCAAGAAAAGCCGAAAGATATTACGAGATAAAAAAAGATTACAGGGAGGTATCTATAGAACTGGCAAAAGCTTCTTTAGAAGGTTTTAATACGGTATATAAAGATTTAACCGATAAGCAACAGGAAGAAAGCGATAAAAAATTACAGCTCGAAGCAGAAATTGCAACTGCTGAAGCAGAAATTGAAAAAGACAAATTGAGTTTTATTGAACAGGAAAAAGCATTGCAAAACATGCAGCATGCTTTTAACGACCTGGTGCAAAATCTTCGTTCAAAAGAAAACGAAAAAAATCTTGCCAACCAACGCCTTCAATTTTTAACGGAAAAAGAAAATAGTTTAAAGGATTTTCTGGACAAGGCTACACAGCAATTGAAAAGCATTGAGGAATCAGTCCAATTCACGCGAACAAATATTGAGGAAGAAGAAAAAGAGCTTGTAATTATGCAGCAAAAAGTTAACAATGAAAAACAAACTGCAGATGATAAGCGCCGGGGGTTTGACGAAAAAAGAAGCGCAGTAGAAAAATTGAGGCAACAGCACCAGCAACTTCAGCGCAACTATTTTGATGCAGAAAAAAAAGTTGCGGTAGCAGATTCGTCCATTCAGAATTTGCTGCGTGCCCAGCAACTATTGTCTTCGGAAAAAGAAAACAGGCAATTTGAAACTGAGCAACTAAACAGTAAGCTACAAGAGCAGGAGAATACGTTGCAGTTAAAACAAAGGGATCTTACCACCCTGCACGAACATCAGGCAAAAACAAAAGAACTTATTTTAAATACACAAAAAGAACTTGAAACACTTCGCAACAAACTTGCTGAAGAAAACAGGAAACTGGATGCCAAACGTAATGAATATGCGCTTCTAAAGAATTTAATTGATTCAATGGAAGGTTATCCTGCGAGTGTGAAGTTTCTTCATAAAAACCCAAACTGGAATTATAAAGCACCCATACTTTCAGACATTATTTATGTTAAAGAAGAATACCGCGCGGCGGTAGAAAATGTGCTTGAACCATATCTTAATTATTACGTTGTTCAAAACCTTGAACAGGGATTACAGGCCATAACACTATTAGATAATAATAAAAAGGGTAAGGCTAATTTCTTTTTACTGGATAAACTTAATGAAGCAATTGATAATAATAATGGGCCACTGCACCAACCAGATGGCACCATTGATGCACTAAGCGTTATAGAAGTTGACGATCAATATAAACACCTGGCAAATTATCTTCTGCACAATGTATTTATTGCCGAAAGCGAAGATGCACTTCAAAACAGCAATGGAAGCATTGTACTTGAAAAAACCGGGAAATATGTAAAAGGAAAATATTCCATTACCGGTGGAAGTGTGGGCGTTTTTGAAGGCAAAAAAATCGGCCGCGTTAAAAACCTTGAGAAATTATTAGATGATATAAAAAACCAGGAAGAAGTTGCCAATGCTTTAAAGCATGAAATAAAATTAAAACAGGATGATGTGTTGGGGTACAACCAGCAGATGGAAGAGAATGCCACCGACCAGGTTCAGCGTGAAATAAACACCCTATCTAACACCATCTTCGGTTTAAAGAACAAACTGGAAAATCTTCACGCAAGTGA
Source organism: uncultured Bacteroidota bacterium (assembly GCA_963806425.1). Classification (GTDB taxonomy): domain Bacteria; phylum Bacteroidota; class Bacteroidia; order Chitinophagales; family Chitinophagaceae; genus JBBRBB01. The sequence goes on from CAWDYB010000009.1 coordinate 230,231, forward strand.
GCACAATGCAACTATTCGTAACCAGGATATTTCTACCCGGATAAAAACCGAACAGGAAGCAACAGCCATCACCCGCAACCTATTGCAGGATACTAACGGGCCAGTTGCAAAATATTGTTGAGCAAATGCAGGCAGCAGAAGAGCTGTACAGTAATTCAGAAAAAGAATACAGCCAGGCATCCCAGCATTACAATGAAATGAATATTCTTTTTACGAGGCAACAAAGCAAAATTGTCGCACTAAAAAAAGAATTTGAGTTTAAGGAAAATCAACTGCAACAATTACATACACAAATTGAGCAGAACACTATACAATTATCAGAATCATCAACCAATATTCAAACCAGTGAATCGTCATTGTCTGAGGTACAAAGGTTGTTGGAAGAACTAATTAAAAGGCGCGAGGCAGAAGAAATTATTTTAAACCGCGCAGACCAGGCGTACTATAATTATCGCAGTCAGTTGCAGGAAAAAGAAAATGCACTTAAGCAAAAAATAAAGCATAAAGAGATCATAGAACATCTTCTCGTGAGCGAAATAAAGGATAGACTCAATGAGCTGAAACTGCAGCTTGCGGGCATGAAAGAAAGGCTGAGCGTTGAATTCAGCATTGACCTTGACGATATTATAGACGAACCTCGGACAACAGAAACACCGTTGGAAGAGCTGCAGGCAAAAGCCGACAGAATGAAGAAGCGACTGGAAAACATGGGTGAGGTGAACCCAACAGCGATTGAAGCATTCCCGGAAATGAAGAAGAGATATGACTTTATTCTCGAACAGAAGAATGATCTGCAGCGAAGCAAAAGACAGTCTGCTTCAGACTATCGAAGAAGTAGAAGCTACCGCCAACCAGCAGTTTCTTGATACATTCAATCTCGTAAGAGAGAACTTCCAGAAAGTGTTTAAGGCACTTTTTACCGAGGATGATACTGCCGACCTGATACTTGAAAATCCTGAAAATCTTGCAGATACAGGTATTGACATTGTGGCAAAACCCAAAGGGAAACGACCATCATCTATTACGCAGCTAAGTGGTGGTGAAAAAACATTAACTGCAACAGCTTTGCTGTTTTCTATCTATCTAATTAAGCCTGCGCCCTTTTGTATTCTGGATGAGGTGGATGCACCTTTGGATGATGCCAATGTTGGTAAATTCACCCACATGATTCAACAGTTCAGTGAAGACAGCCAGTTCATCATCGTTACACACAACAAAATGACCATGAGTGCTGTGGATGTTATTTATGGCGTAACAATGCAGGAAGCCGGAGTAAGTAAGCTGGTTCCCGTTGATTTCAGAAGCCTTGCCGCTAACTAAAAAATTAGGGCACCCCGCTTTAGCGGTGATGCCCATTTTTAACCCTGCTGCAAAAACTTTTAAAATATCTTTTTATACACTAATAGACCTTTACCAGTTTGCCAGGTTTAAAAGCAGGGAAAATTTTTTGAAAAACCGTTGATGACATGAACAGGATAAGTAAAATACTGGAGTACCTGAAGGAAGAACCGGAGGATAATTTTTTAAGGCATGCTTTAGCCCTTGAATATATTAAAGAAGGTAAAGATGAAGATGCGTTACAATTATTTGAAGCGATTTTGTCTAAATATCCCGATTACATCGGTTCTTATTATCACCTGGGAAAATTGCTTGAGAGAAACGGAGAAAAAGACACTGCCATACAATGGTACGAAAAGGGAATGACCGCGGCCAAACAGGCCGGTGACCAGCACGCGTATAATGAATTACAGGCGGCTTATGAAGACCTTGTATATTAAACTATAAAAAGTTATCACTTTCGCGGTAGGCATTTATCAACGCCTCCTCTCCTTCCCTGCCCGGCCTGGCATTTCCATGTTCCATTCCCAAAATTCCTTTGTATCCTTTCTGGTGAATATGTTTAAAAATGTTTCTGAAGTTTATTTCTCCGGTGGTGGGTTCATTTCTTCCTGGGTTATCACCAATTTGAAAATAGGCAATTTCATCCCACGTTTTATCAATGTTATTAATAAGGTCTCCTTCATTGCGTTGCATATGGTACATATCGAATAAAATTTTGCAGGAAGCACTATTTACACCTTTGCAAATAAGATACGTTTGATCTGAGGTTTGAAGAAAAAGATCAGGACTGTCGCTTAAAGGTTCCAGCACCATTACAATACCATGCGGAGCCAGGATGTCCGCACCTTTACGCAGAGCCTCTATAACATTTGCCGTTTGTATGCCAATTGGAATATGGCGCTCAAAATCGCCCGGCACAACGGTAACCCATGTGGCATTTACCCGTTTGGCCACCTCCACTGCCTCGCGGCAACCTTTAAGAAAAATATCCAGGTATTCTTTCTTTCCTGCTGCAAGTGTATTCGCAGAGTTACCCCCTTTTTCAACAACGAAAACACCCATATTCATCCCAAGTTTTTGCAGCAAAGCACCGATCTTGTTTTGCTGATCCACAGGCCGCCCCATCATACCATTATCTTCAATTGCCCTGAAACCAGCATCATACCCAAATTTTATTTGGTCAAGAAAATCTTTGCCGCCACTATTATTAAACATGCCATGGTGAAAAGCATAATTAAGATGAAACTCTTCATGCGGCTTTTTTTTCGTACCAGTGGCATTTGCCTGTAAAAACCTGCCGGACAGTAGACCGGCGGCACTCCCAGCCAAACCTTTTTTTAAAAAATTACGGCGCTGAATCATAATGATGTTAAGATTTTTAGAATGAATAAATGGAAGGGATAAGTGCGATAAATTTACCTGCTTATTGATCAACATAGTACAATTGAAGCATAAATTTTTACTTGTTCTGTTATTGATACCCGCTTTTTTTTGTCATGCCCAGCTGCAACGATTTTCTTTTTCAAGATCTAAAATGGGATCGCCGCTGAACATTATTTTTTTTACTGAGGATGCGCCAAAAGCCTCAGCTGTTGCTGAAGCATGTTATGCATTTGCAGATTCAATGATTTATATCTTCAGCGATTATGAGCCCATGAGTGAATTAAACAGGCTTTCAGCTATAGCAGGAAAGGATTCCTGCTTTCATCCTTCAGAACCACTGTTGAATGTTTTACAAAGTAGTGTTGAGGCCTGGCAAGCCAGTAAACATACGTTTGATATCACGATGGGAACACTTTCAACTTTGTGGAGACATGCAAGAAAAACTAATGTTTTTCCGCCACACGATTCTGTATTATCTGCCAAACAATATACAGGCACACAATACCTTCTTATTAAAAATGATTGTGTACGGCTTACAAAGCAAGGGATTAAATTAGATGCCGGCGCAATTGCCAAAGGTTATATTGCCCAACAAATAATTTCCCTATTAAACAAAAAACAAATTACAATAGCACTTGTAGATGCCGGTGGCGATATTGCCTGTTCGGGCGCTCCACCAAATACAGCCGGGTGGGTTATAGGAATAGGAACGCCAACAGCCGGCATGCAAAAACAACTTACATTAAATAACATGTCGGTGGCTACCTCCGGTGATCTTTACCAATTCATTGAACATAGCGGCAAGAGATACTCGCACATTATTAACCCTGCAACGGGTTATGGAATTACACGGCAACGTAAAGTAACTGTAATAGCCAATGATGGAGCGACAGCAGACTGGCTTGCATCGGCCTGCAGTATTCTACCTTACCCAAAAGCAAAAAGCCTCGTAAGAAAATACAATGCATCATTATTTATCGAGATGGAAAGTAAGGGGCATATAAAAACAAAATATACCCGCAGCATTAAGCAGTATTTACTTTAGGGTAAAAATTGAGGTAAAAACAACTTAATGTTACTTATATTGATTCTGAGACAAATGACACAAAAAAGGTTTTTTATTTTATTTATTTTTATTGTTGGCAGTTTGATATCCTGCGCACAAACATTACCTCATTATGGTTATGAAGCATTTATACCAAATACCGGGTATTCATTTAAAATGGTGAAAATACCCGCAGGATTTTTTTTTATGGGAAGCAATGACAGCGGTTTTGGCCAGGCAGACGAACAACCTGTTCATTTGGTTTTTGTTGATAGTTTTTATATGGGAGCCACTGAGGTTACCTATGAGATGTATGATGCATTTGCCCACGATGAAACTTTTTCCCTAAACTCCGCTGTAGACGCAATTACAAGACCCAGCCCGCCTTACATTGATGTTACATTGGGCATGGGAAAATCAGGCGGATTTCCCGCCAACAGCATGCAGCCATTTGGTGCACTGATGTTTTGTAAATGGCTTTATGAAAAGACCGGCACTTTCTTCAGGTTACCTACAGAAGCTGAATGGGAATATGCCTGTCGTGCCAACACTACAACCATCTATCCTTTCGGAAACGATTCTTCAGACCTTGAAAAATATGCGTGGTATGCAGCAAACAGCGGTGGGAAATATCATAAAACGGGAGAACTTTTACCGAATGCTTTCGGGTTGTACGATATGCTCGGAAATGTTGGTGAATGGACACTGGATCAGTACGATGAAAACTTTTATGCTTCCCTGGGCGACACCTGTTTTAACCCCGTAAAAATAGCTGTGGGAAAAAGTTTGAGAACAGTGCGCGGTGGTAATTATAGCAGTTTGGCAAAAGAAGCAAGAAGTGCCGCCCGTTTAAAGGCAGACCCTATATGGAACCGCCGCGACCCCCAGGTTCCCAAAAGTAAATGGTGGAATGCCGATGCACCTTTTGTCGGGTTCAGATTAGTTCAACCCATAAAACAACCTAACGCCGGGGAGGCAGCAGATTTCTTTAAATTGTATCTTGGCAAATAATAAAAATAAAAATATTATACATGAATAACGATGCACCGCAACCATCATCCCGCAGAAATTTTGTAAAGCAAACTGCATTAGCTGCCGGTGGCTTAATAGCTATGCCACTTTTCTCCCGTGCCAATTATTTTTCGGGGTCTGATGATGTAATCAAAATAGCATTAATTGGTTGTGGCGGTCGTGGTACCGGTGCAGCATCCCAGGCACTATCAACCAAACAAAATGTAAAGCTGGTTGCGATGGCAGATGCTTTTCGCGACAGGCTCGATGATTGCTATAAAGCCTTACATTCTGAAGACGCAAGTGATGCCGGGAGTTTGTCTGCGAAAATAGAGGTGCCTGAAGAAAGAAAATTTGTTGGCTTTGATGCATATAAAAATGCCATTGCCCTTGCTGATGTTGTTATTCTTACAACCCCTCCCGGTTTTAGGCCCATTCATTTTGAAGAAGCAATAAATAAAAACAAACATGTTTTTATGGAAAAGCCTGTGGCTACTGATCCTGCGGGTATTCAGCGCGTACTGGCTGCGGCTGCAATAGCAAAGCAAAAAAAACTGAATGTGGTGGTTGGTTTACAAAGGCATTACCAGAATTCATACAGGGAATTATATAAAAGAAAAGACCTTATTGGTGATATAACTTCTGCACAGGCATGGTGGAACAACGATGGCGTGTGGGTCAACCTTCGTAAACCCGAACAAACCGAAATGGAATATCAAATGCGTAACTGGTATTATTTTGTATGGCTTTGCGGAGATCATATAACCGAACAGCATATTCACAACCTTGATGTTATTAACTGGTTTAAAGGAGGCTACCCTGTTAAAGCACAAGGCATGGGTGGAAGGGAGGTACGAAAAGGCGCTGAGTTCGGTGAAATATTTGACCACCATTTTGTTGAATTTCATTATGCTGATGGTACGGTATTAAACAGCCAGTGCAGACATATTCCGAAGACCATGAGCAAGGTTGATGAACTGTTGATTGGTACAAAAGGAAAAATTTATTGCGATGCAGCGAATATTGTAGACAGTACCGGCAAGGTTTTATATCAATACGATAAAAAAAATGAAAACAATCCCTACCAGTCAGAGCATGACGAACTGTTTGAAACAATCGCCAGGGGCGAATATAAATTTGCAGATGCTGAAAATGGGGCATATAGTACTATGACATCCATACTCGGTAGAATGTGCACTTATAGCGGACAGGAAATTGGCTGGGACCAGGCAATTAATTCGGGCATAAACCTGCAGCCTGCAAGTTATGCATGGGATTCAACACCACCTGTTCTTCCTGATGAGGACGGGTTTTACCCGCATGCTGTGCCCGGCGTCACGAGGTATTTTTAGTTATTCATTAAATGGAATTATATAAGGGTGTGCTTATATAACGTAAACCCGAATCAATTATAATGGTGCAAACTGTTTGGCCCGGTCCAAGTTGTTCTGCAACTTTCAATGCGGCTACAATATTTGCACCTGTAGATGTGCCAGCAAATATACCTTCTTCCCTGGCAAGCTTTCTGGCCATTTGCATGGCATCATCGGTTGATACAGTAAGAATTTCGTTTACAATTTCAGGTTGCCATAATGGAGGAATAAAACCAATACCAATTCCTTCAATCTTATGAGAGCCCGATGGCTTCCCTGAAAGCACGGCCGACTCTTCCGGTTCTACGGCATAAATTTTAATGTTGCTGTTGAATTTTATTAAAGATTTTGTAACACCATGAATGGAGTGTGCGGTGCTTACGGCATGTACAAAAGCATCAACCTTTCCGCCGGTTTGCTTAATAATTTCTTCGCCTAAAGGGTAATAACCGGTTTCTGCATCGTGGTTATTTAACTGATCGGCCCACCAGTTGCCGGGCTGTTCACTGATTTTTCTTGATGTTTCGATCATTTCTTTTATTAACCCTTCGGTAATTTTTTTATTATCACTAATAACATCTGTAATGGTAGCTCCAAATGCTTTCATGGTTATACGTTTCTCATTACTGAAAGCATCTGAAAATACTGCGTGAAATTTATATCCTTTAGATGCGCAAACAAAGGCAAGTGAAATGCCCGTTGTACCTGCTGTATATTCTATTACTGTACTGTCTTTTTTCAACCATCCCTTCTCTTCTGCATTTTTAATTACAGCTTTAGCCATACGGTCTTTCAAACTTCCTGTTGGGTTTGCACTCTCTAACTTTGCAACAATACGGGAGCCATTTTTTGGAGCAATATTTTTTAATTCAACCAATGGTGTGTTTCCGATGGCATCGATAATAAATGATGGGTTTTGCATGATCTAATGTTTATAATTAAAAAATATTGTATAGCAGATTAACAATAATCAGCCATCCTGTTATTTTTCAGACCCATAATTAATCTTGGGCACGCAATAATAACACCCAGTCTTCACCTGCGGGGGGAGATATTATTTGCAGGTCTTTTCCTTTAACTTCAAAAACCTTTTCTATTATTCCATTTGATGGATTATACCATTCTCCCGAAAAACGTTCACCTGACAAGTAATTAAAATCAATGACCAGCGACTGCACTTGCGGAATATAGGAGACAAGCATTTTTTTATTTGGGCTTACCGCTGTTGTTACGTAATTGTTGTGAGACCACTCACCATAATTCGCCACAACAGCTTTATGTTGCACATCGGGTACCATGTTATTCCATTCTATTCTTTCAAAAAAGCGTATAAAATATTGTAATTGATTAGCGCCGGGATAATGAAGTATTTGCCGCCATCTTTCAGGAAAATTCCAAATGTCTGAACCGTACGCTACACCGGCGCCACCACATAAGATGGTCCAGTAAGCCTGTCTTCGAATAATATGGGCATTGCCCATATCGTTATCAATGGTTCCATCTCCTTCGTATTGCGCTTCACCAAGAACAAAAGGCATGGTATCGGATTTTGACCACTCTCTCAGAGCCGCCTCATATACATGGGGCAATAAATCGTGGGTAACCCATACGTTTGGTTTCTCCCGCCAATAGGTATAGATTAAACTAAAACCCAGCCAGGGCGCATATTGAAAAAGGTCGGTGCTTGAATGAGGAGGAGAAGCATGATATGTTATAAGTTGATGTTTTGGTGCAGTTGAATACAGGCCCTCGGCCATTGCAACAATTTGTTGCCGGTCGCCTTTTGGATCATTGTCGCCACCCATCATCCAAAAAAGATTTTTGAAGGAGGCAAATTTTTTACCCAGGTATGCCCCATACATCCTGTTTTTTTCTATGCTGTTTTTTTGAATGGGTTTTAATGGCGATGTTCCAAAACCTTCGCCGCAGCATCCAAGCCAGGGTTGTGACATAGTAACCAGAAAACCCAGCGAATCTGCAGCCCGAATTACCCGTGCTAAATGGTTGTGGTACGCCTCATCAGGCTGCGAGAAATCGTTGTCGTTGTTAAATGGTTTATCGCCATTTTGGTTTTTCTGGTCTGTGTACATTACCAGCATAACCTGCAACACATTAAAGGCCTGTGCTTTTCTGGCAACCATGTATTCAATTGCTTCTTCATAAGAAAGGGCGGAAAAAATATGCCAGCCTGTTTCTGCATTATATAAAAATGGCTTGCCCTGCTGAGTAATAAAATATCTTTTATTCTCGCTAATCTTTAATGGAAAAGCATATTGTGCATGTGAGGAGAAGGAAAACAGCAAGCAAAGAAAAAGCAGCCTGAACATTGGGGATAATGTTGAACTTTAAAAGTACAAATCATAAATTAAATATTTATTGTTTAAAAACTGAAAGATGCAAATTTTTTTATGCTAAGCAGCTTTTCCATTTAATGTACAAATGGCGCTTTTTACCTCAAGGTTGCCCTCTTTCAAACTTTTTAAAAGGTTTGAGATTTTTACGGTAATTGTGCTGCCCATAATTACATTTAAGCCGAGTTTGGGAGGGCCATTTTTTTTAACGTTGGCAAGTAGTTTTTCAAAATAGGCTATTCCCTTTTCTGTCTGGTTAGTATTTTGTATTTCTTTGAACCCGAGTGAAACCAGTATGCATTGCACTTTTTCGTGGGTTGATAAAAAGCTTATAGCTGAAACATCGGCCCAGGGCATAGGATAATTTATTTTTTCTTTACCGGTTTTAAAAATATCATAGTACATAAAAATTCCATTGTTGGTAAGAACCCTTTTTATTTCGGAATAAAATTTATTTTTATCCTCGATGTTCATTTGTACATGCTGCGTCCAAACAACATCAAATTCTTTATGCTTAAATGGAAGTTGTAAAGCATTGCCATAAATAAAATTTGTGCAATTTTCGAGATGCACCAGTTCTGATAACTTTTGTGCGGTTCTTACAAATTCGCGGCTAATATCAATACCGGTTACATTGCAATTAAATTCATCCGCGAGCATACGGCTTGGGCCACCTAGGCCACACCCAACATCTAAAACTTTTAGTCCTTCAATATTAATAGAGGCGGCGAGCTCACGGGATACCTCTGCCCCACGTATATGAAATTCATCAACAGCATTTAGATCGGTGCGTTTCAACCTTTTTTTGTCAATATTTAATTCTTGCAACCTGGTAAGAATATCATTATACAGGTCTGGCCGGTAATAATGTTTTTCAACGGGTGAGGAGAATGTATGCATGTATTGAGTTTTAGACGCATGAAATGGTTAGAAAAACCTATTTATTAATTGTATAATGTAACCAAAAAAAGCCACATTTCAATTATAAGTTTGAGTATTAAAAACAACAATGCCGCAACCTTCAGTTCTACTGAATCGTTGCGGCACGATGGCTTTAATTAGGAATTCAGATTAATCTTTTTTTATCTTGGTTTCACCATCCGCTTCGATTTTGATTTTAGTGTCGCCATCCTTTATTTTTATATCCCCGTCTTTTTCCACTTTCTTTTTATAATCAACATCATCGTCACCATTTTCATCAATTTTAATCTTTGTATCGGTGTCGGTGGTTTTTATTTTCATTTCATCATCCTTATAAACATACTTACCATCCGATGTTTTTACAACCTCATTATTAATTACTTTACCGGTAGGCCCGTATATAGTATCGTGGGTACCGGTATTTACATAAATTTTAACCGGCTCTTTTGTTTCGGCATTTACCATTCTTCCGGTAGTGCTGTCTTCAACTAAATCAACTTTTTCGCCTGTTGATAAGTCAACATAGCTGTCTTTAGTGTCGCAGGCAGTAAAGGCTGCTAAAACAAATAATGACAAAATTAATTTCATGTTTTTCATTGTGTATTATTTAAATTTTAAAATTGTTGGGGGATTGGATTATTTCACTGATGCATCCTTTCCGTATCTCTTTTAAGGTGGCACCAAAAGAGGAACAGCAAAAATGAAACCAATTATTTTCCGGAATAGCTCATTGTTGAATTCCTTTTAAAAGATAGAAGGTATTTTACTTCCTTCCTAATCCCAGAAAATGGCTGCAATGGAAAATATCCTTATTTCATTCTTATTTTTTTCTAAAGAAAATTCTAATTGGTATGCCGGTTAGATTAAAGCTGTCGCGCAGTTTATTCTCTAAATAATTTTTATAAGGTTGCTTTATATCATCGGGGTAATTACAAAAAAACGCAAAAGAGGGAACGCGTGTAGGCAACTGTGTAACATATTTTACTTTAACCGCATGCCCGCGAACAACCGGCGCATGGTGTGTTTCTATTGCCTTCAGCATTACATCATTCAACTTGCTGGTTGAGATTTTTCTCTGGCGGTTCTCATAAACTTCAAGCGCTATTTCGACCGCTTTGTATATGCGGGTTTTTTCAACGGCACTAATAAACAAAATAGGAACATCAGTAAAGGGTGCGATCTTTTCTTTTAGGTGCGTTTCAAACTTTTTTATGGTATTGGTTTCTTTGTTTTCAACAAGATCCCATTTATTCACCAGCATAACAATGCCTTTTCCCTTTTTTGCAGCGAGTGCAAACAGACTAACATCCTGTGCAGTGATACCTTTTACAGCATCAATCATTATGAGGCAGATATCTGCATCATCCATAGCCTTTATGGCACGGATAATCGAATAAAATTCAAGATCGTCTTTCTCCTTGCTTTTCTTACGTATACCGGCAGTATCTATTAAAATAAATTCTTTCTGAAACAGTTTGTAATGCGTATGTATAGTATCGCGGGTGGTGCCGGGTATGTCGCTTACAATGGTTCGCTGCTCACCGATTAGGGCGTTAAGCAAGGAAGACTTTCCTACGTTGGGCTGACCAATTATCGCAAACTTGGGTAAGGCATTTTCTTCTTCTGTTTCCTGGGATTTTTTTTCTGTTATAAGGGCGGTTACAGCATCCAATAATTCGCCTGTACCACTGCCACTTATGCTGCTTAGAAAAAAAACATTATCCAATCCAAGGCTGTAGAATTCCGATGCAAGCAATTGCCGTTCGCTGTTATCAACTTTATTTACAGCAAGAAAAACGGGCTTTTTGCTGCGGCGTAATAATTCTGTCATGCTTTCATCAAGCGTGGTAATGCCTGTAGCTACATCTACCATAAAAATAATAGCATCTGCCTCATCAATAGCAATTTGCACCTGCTTGCGAATCTCAACTTCAAAGATGTCTTCGCTTTCGGGCACAAACCCGCCGGTATCAATTACGTTAAAGGTTTTGCCTGTCCAATCTGAAACACCATATTGGCGATCGCGGGTAACCCCGCTAATGTTATCGACTATGGCCTTTCTTTCTTCAAGCAGGCGATTAAATAATGTGCTCTTGCCTACATTAGGCCTTCCCACTATAGCGACTGTAAATCCCATTTTTAAATTTGAATGCAACCTCTTAGATCAGCGATCAGATTATCGATCGCTTCCATTTCGCAGGCACGGTATAATGCCTCACCAATAAACGGAATTTCGCGCAGTGCAAGACAGATAACGGTTGTTGCTGCAAAGGTGGTTCCTGCATTTGTAATGCAATCTATTATTCCGGGAATGTTTGGTAAAGAAGGTTTGGATGATTTGAAAGAAGAAGGATTATTTACAATAACGGTATACCAGGTGTTCGCTAATTCTTCGTTACTGATTTTAAATCTTTGCTGAAAACTTTTTACCGCATTCAACATTACTTCCCGGTTTTTAAAATATGTTTCTGAATTTATTGGGAGGGATTGAACTATTTGAACTACTTCCCTCTGAGTATAAAATTCCTTTGTATAATTACCCGCAGTTTTTGAAGAAGATTGTAACCGCATTACGTCTACTGCCTCAGTAATATTATTAGATGCCTGTATATAACTTGCATATTCGGGTGAGCTTAACAGCCGCGACTGCAAAGCTTCAGGGGTTAACTTAACTTCCGGATTTGCATTTTGCTTACTACAACTGCTTATAGCAAATGTGGCTGAAAGAACAAGTAGAAAATATATATGTTTCATATGTAAGGTTTTACAAAGTCAATACCCATATTCCTTTAAATGCAGGTCACTGTCGCGCCATTTGGACGGGCCTTTACAAATAACTGCAAAAAAACTTTTTGTTGCAAAAATTTTTCAATATCTATTCTTGCAGAGGTTCCCAGTTGCTTTATCATTTTACCCCCCTCTCCCAGCACAATTGATTTTTGCGTGTCTCGCTGAACTATAATATCGGCCTGTATTTTTATTAGCGATTCTTTCTGTTTAAATTCATTAACCAATACTGCCGCGTGGTAAGGAATTTCTTCTTTATACAATTCATATATTTTTTCGCGGATTATTTCGCTTACAAAAAACTTTTCAGGCAGGTCGGTTAATTCATCTTCACCGTAAAAAGGCGCTCCTTCTGGCAATAATTCAATTATTTTATTTAAAAGTTCACCAAGATTAAGTTTCTGCAGGGCAGAGAGTTTTATAATGTTTTTACCATAAGGTTTTAATGAGAAAAAATCCATGGCCTTTTCTACCTCGGGTGTATTAGATATGTCAACCTTATTTAATACAAGAATGGTTGGTACCTGAAGATTAAGCGACTGAAAAATTTCATCATCCTCTGCAAGGTCTTTGGTAACATCGGTAAGTAAAATAGCTACATCAGCGTCTTCAAGGGCACTCTTTACAGAGCCCATCATTTTTTGATGCAGTTTGTATTTAGGTTCAATAATTCCGGGCGTATCTGAAAATATTATCTGGTACTCGCCGGGGCGGGTTAAAAAACCTTTTATACGGTGGCGGGTTGTTTGCACTTTAGAGGAGACAATTGCAAGCTTTTCGTCAAGTAAGGCATTTAACAAGGTGCTTTTACCTGCATTTGGTCTCCCAAAAATGTTTACGAATCCAGCTTTCATGTTTGTAAAGGAACATTATTCTTGTTAGACTGCCGAGTTACCTCGTAAATATGTATTTAATTTTAGTGGGATTACGCCTTTATAAACCTTTGGCTTGCCTGTATAAATTGTTATTTAAAGTATATAAGTTTGGAAGCGATTCATTTCGATTTTATATTTGCACTCTACATCGCGAAGTAGAGCAGTGGTAGCTCGTCGGGCTCATAACCCGAAGGTCAGAGGTTCGAATCCTCTCTTCGCAACTAGAACATCAAGCGGTTATGATAAATTTCATAGCCGTTTTTTATTTTGGTACAACATAAGGACAAACATTCATGGTTTCTATTTAGTATTAAATAGCTTTGAAGACCTTTACACATTACTAATACCATATTTTAATAGGAGGATTTTAAAAGTGTGGATTGTAGAATGTACGGGCTTATATTTTCAATAGATTTTTTCAATTCATAAAAAGACTGTCCAGGCACTTATATACTCCTATAAATGTTATTTATAATCTTGCTGTTGCAAGCCTTTTTAATTGAGTGAAATAAACTAATTGCGATAAGTATTAGCTAAAACAATATGCGTTTCAACCCTAAACCCTTAAAGATGCTAAAATATTAACCCAGTCTTAATTATGCAACTTCTTTGCGATGAACCCTTGCTATCCTCAACTTAAATAGTTGCTTCATGCGCCATTATTTTTTCATCATCTCCTGCAAGCGCAGCAGGCTGAGAGAGGGAGACATTCGTACGTTTGATTTTTACTTTCATACTCATTAATTCACAAGATTACAAAGCAAAAGGTTGAGCGATGTGGAGACATTAAGCAGTTCAAGAAACATGCTGAGGCCGCAGTCGTTCCTCAACCTTTTCAAGTCTTTAGAGTCTGAACAGCATTAAGGCGGTAAAGCATTTTTATCATCCTGCATATCCCTACGAGTGAAGACGAAGGAGGTTTGCTTTGTTACTCTTTAAAACTGAAATATTCATGGAAAAAGTAATTAAAACAAGTAAGGCTTCAAAGGTGCTTGCTGAATTTGGGTGTGTAAAAAACTTGATATTTGGGAGCCTTCTCATCCTGTTTACTCACAATTAAGGCAGCTTACCAGAGAAAAAATCAGTTGCAGCAAGAGCAGACGATTGTATTGAACCACTTCATGTTGAAGCTGCCAAAATCGAGCTGGGTTAAAATCCGCTCTTAATTTGGTTTCCTTATTAACAAAATTAATAAACAATATTTTGGAAGTTAACACAGAATCTGTGGAGAAGGAAAGTTGGTAAAAAATAAATCCAAAGTGATTTGGACTCAATGCGGATTCATTTATTTCAACAGTAAAAGAATAATGACTTATTCCTTCACAAACTTAATTATTTCAGTTTTCTCTTTCGTTTGCACCTGAAGATAATATGTTCCCGGCTTCAGGCTTGCAACGTTCATGTTGTAAACGCTGTTGCCCTTTACACTTACTCTATTCATTACGTTGCCTGAACCATTCACAACTAGCAATTCACTGTTAACTGCTTGCTTTAAACCATTAATTCTCAAGACATCCCTCACCGGGTTAGGTGAAACACTTACACGCCCTCCACTGCCGCTGTAATACAACACATCAGAGTAAAAATTCCTCCCATTAAGCATGGCTGCTTTTATGCGGTAGTAGGTGTCTGTTTCCCCGTTTGCAATAGCGTAGCTGTATATCTTGTCTTCTTTTTCCTGTGCATTATTTACTACTTCAGTTCTTACTCTTTTTACTTCTTTAAAGTTATTGCTTGTTTTGCTTGCTTCTACAGCATAGTATGCTACCTTATCTGCATTTTGCGCATGCCAGTTTACTGCATTGTCCTTTATCCATGATCTTATCTTTGAAATAAGCGGGTCTTCTGTGGCGTCTCCTTCATATCCAGCCAGTGCTATGTTTGAATTTTGCGAGCCTCCGGCTATTATCCTGCCGCTTTTCTGTATACTTACATCATTTGCCTTTTCAGGAGTGCTGCCCAAATCTGTTTCCGTTTTCCCACCATCCCCAAATATTTCGTCAAGCACACCATTTTGCGTTAATCTTGCAAGCGCAAAGTTGATGTTGCCTTCATGCAAGGCAAACCCGGCAATAACTATTTTACCATTTTCTTGCATGGCTATGCCATTAGCCTCTGAAGGAACATCAAATTCAACTTTGACTTTACCCTCTTCTCCAAAAATTTCATCGAGGCTGCCGTTGCTGTTGTAGCGGGCAACTGCCATATAGCTCTTTTGTATAGGAAGACCCCACTGGCGGGCAGAGCCTGCAACAACAATTTTTCCGTCGTTTTGAAGACACATATCATTTATAAACTCTCCGTTAATATCAAAATCTGTTTTAGTTACGCCGCCGTTTCCAAAGCTTTCATCTACCTGCCCGCTACTGGTGACACGCGTAATGAAAAATTTCACGTCACTGCTGCCTAAAACACGGTCATACCCCCCTAAAACAATTTTACCATCGCTTTGCAATAACATACTTACAACAGCTCCCTGGGTGTTATAAACTATTGCTATTCCATTATTACCAAAGGAATAATCAAGCGAGCCGTTTGTATTGTAGCGTACAACAAAGGCATAAAAGGGAGAGATTTCACTTTCCGATATACTTCCGGATACCAAAATTTTTTCGTCAGGTTGAATGGCAATAGAGTTTACTCCGTCCCATTCCTGAAAGTTTGTTACCACAAGCCCATTATCTCCGAAAGAGGAATCAACTTTTCCATCCGGTAAAAAACGCTGCAAGCCTACGTTTGGTCTTCCCTCCATTACATACGCTCCGCATACAACAATTTTGTCATCAAGCTGTATTGCTATATCCTTAGCGGATAGAGCATCATTTATTTGGACGCTGCCGTTTTCACCAAAAGAAGCATCTAAAGTTCCGTTGGGCAAGTACCGTACAAGTAAAGAGCTGCTATGAACAACTATTTTTTCATCCTTTTGAAAAGCTTGGCTACCAAACGCTACACCATTAGGAAAATCTGTGATTGTAATTCCGCTTTCTCCAAAGCTTTCGTCCAACGTGCCGGGCTGGGCTTGTGGGTAAAACGATGAAGTAAGAAGAAAACAAAGGCAAAGTAAAAAGGTAAACTGTTTCATATACTTATTTTCATTTTGAATTGATTTGAAAAATATTAATCGCATGTGTCACTATTACTGCAGCCATCATGTTGCATGCCTGAGCTGCTACAGTTTGTTCGGAAGTTTTCACACTCAACAAATAATGAAGGTCCGAAGATGGGATCATTTGTCAGGATTGACTGAAAAAAGGTAGCAGTACGCTGCACCATATAAATATTAGTAGCCTCCTGGTTAATGGCTCCTGTACCAAAATCACTTTGATAAGAGCAATTAACTGTGCATAGATTGGTATTAGGGTCTCGTTTTTTGGTGAGGTTATTGGGGCAGCAGTCCATATCCAATCCATGAGCCATTTGGCAATCTAAGTATACCTCCGCCTCCTGCCCTGCATTTAGCACTAAATCCCGCAAAGTAAGAGGGCCAATCATTAGCAAATCATTATCTTCTTCATCATGTTCCACGGTAAATTCGCCCTCATAGGCTAAACAAAAATCTGTTGTAGCATATTCCTCAAACGGCTCGTCATCTTCGTCTGATGGAAATTCCTCATATCTGTAGTTGTAATCTACTACAGCATCGTTTCTCCCTTGGAAAGCTATAAAAGGTGCGATATAATCATTTCTTGCAAAAAAATTAGCTGCCTGCAATGGTGTGCTGATGGAACCTGGCATTGGAAAGTTTCCCCACATAGACATAACACCTTTCACTGTTGGCAAAGGATAACTTGGACTCGCATAATAATAATCTGCATCTATGCTTCCCATATAAGTGCTTATGCCTGGTACTATGTCGTTAATCATTGCTGGCTTTTGCAGATAGGCAACCATTAAGGCAGCGCCGGCGCCTGCACTTGCTCCTGCTAAAAACATTTTACTTGTATCAATTGTAAACTCGCCCTGAAAAAGATTATCTTCGTATCCTTTCAAAATGTTCTTATTGAACCCCGTACATCCTGTACAGCCCTGTATATAGCTAATATTTGTTGAACTGTTTTTCTTCTAAGCTGGACAAATATATCCTCTGTTGGAAATAGTAATCTCCCTCTTCTGTATTCGACGTCAAAAACAACATACCCTCTCTTTGCAAACTCTTTACAAATAAATTTCATATCCTTAGTGCCGTCTAACGTAGAACAATCCGAATATCCGCCGGGGTGATACAAAAAAAGAACAGGCAGCGGACACGTATTGTAATGAGTGTATACGGTATTTTTAGGATAATAGACATTGAAAATTAAGGCTTCTGAACTTTCCAAACAATCAGTTTCAGTTTCACAAGCCTCAGGACTATCATCAGTATATTCTACATCATGAAAGAGTGAATTTTGAGGAGACTTCGCGTAGCTTTGATTCACTATAGAATCTGTTTCAGCAAGAGTAAACAATGGATCGCGTAAATCAAGCTGACAATAATATTCTGGAGTGCACTCAAAAGGTGTTGGAAACGCGGATTGTGCATTTGATTCAAAAAATACGACGCTGCTCAGAAATAAAAAATAAAAATTTTTCATATGCAATTGTTGTTAGGCGGATAAATACGGGACGTATAAAATACGAGTTTTTTTTTCGAAAGCCAAATTTTTCAAAAGCCTTAGCCCAATCTGTAAACGATAGTTTTAGTGAGCTCTCAAACAGCCGCGTAGCTTTTTTAGAAGCCTCTCCTTCTTCTCAATGTCTCCTTTTTATGGCCATGTAGGTTGTAAGGAACATTACGTATTTAGTTAAGAGGCTATCTTAACGAAAATTTTCGCCATACCTTTCAACAATGAGTGTTCGCAAGGCAATGTTCCTTCAAGCGCACAAGGCTTCATTCTCCCGAAAACAATAGCATTTTTACTTTTTTGCCGAAGGTCAGAGGTTCGAATCCTCTCTTCGCAACAAAAAAACCCGGATTTTGGTCCGGGTTTTTTTATAAATATCCTTTCTTTATCCATTCTTCTTTTTTATAGTAGAGGCCCCGCTTACATCCACTTTGGTAATAGTGGCATTACCGGAATAACGAACACTGCTTGCACCCGAAGCTTCGGCATCCAACTCTTTAATAACGTTGATACTTACAGATGATGCACCCGAAGCCCTTGCCCTACAGCTATTGCTTTCAAGATCAAAACCTTTAAAAGTACTTGCCCCGGAAGCTTCTATACTTAACATGGTTACTGAACCCTGAATATCGGCAGTTGAAGCGCCATTAATATCAAGAGACAGGGAATTTCCCCTGAAGGAACCCCGTAATGTGCTGGCGCCTGAAACCTCGATTTTTAAATTTTTGAAAGATAGCGGGTCCGTCACCCGAACAGATGTGGCACCTGATGCTTCAAGCATTTCGAGGTCGGTAATAGTTACATAAGCCTTCAGTTCATTATTACCCCAATTCCATTTATTCCATCGCCCACTTTCTACGTATATGCTTAAAACGCCGTTTGAAACTTTTGTTATAATCCTGTCATTATATTTCCCTTCATCAGAACTAATTACCACACCCTGGGTGTTACCCTGCGATAGATACAGGGCAATGGAACCTGAAACTTTTATTTTATTAAAGCTGGATACTTTGCGTACCTCAGCGTGTGCATCACGCACAATGTTTTGCGCGGAGACTGCTGTGCAGGCCAACATCAGCAGCAATCCTGAAAAGATCTTTATCATAAAATTTACTTTTGATTTGTTGTGAAACGCAGCATAAAAAAAAAGTTACACCTTTTAAATTTTTTCATCCATAATTTTGCAGTATTACAATAAAATTAAAGTTGTAATGCACCCGGGGTGCTTTTTACTTAAGTAAAAGGCTGAGAAATACCCGTAGAACCTGAACAGGATAATGCCTGCGAAGGGAAGGCGAAAATTTTAGACGCTCTCCACAGCTTTCGTTGTTCTGTTCCCAACAATTTAATGATGAATAAATTATTGACAACAGGCATTGTATTGTTTTTAACCATCACCTGCATGGCACAGGCAGATCTAAAAGGAAGAGTAATTGATGAAGCAGGAAATTCTCTGCCGCAGGCATCTGTACAAATAATAAACGACGGTAAAAAATCTACCATTGTAACAGATAACGATGGCAGCTTTATTTTTAGCGGAATTAAAAATGGTACTACCACAAAATTATCGGCATTCTTTACAGGAAGGCAACCTGCAGATACAGTAATTAAAACGCAAGGCAATGAAACAATTAACCTGGTTTTATTTTCTTCACCCGCCTATTTACAACCCATAGAAGTGAAAGCGGTTCGTGCTGCCGAAAGGGCACCTTTCACAAAATCCACACTTACCCGGCAACAAATTGAAGTGTTAAACACCGGGCAGGATATCCCCTACATATTATCTCAAACACCGTCTGTAGTAACCACATCCGATGCGGGTAATGGGGTGGGCTATACAGGCATTCGAATCAGGGGTACAGACGCCTCGCGCATTAATGTTACACTCAACGGCATCCCTTATAATGATGCTGAAAGCCAGCAAACCTATTTTGTAGATCTTCCTGATTTTGCCTCCTCAGCCAATTCTATACAGGTACAACGTGGTGTGGGCACATCAACAAATGGCGGGGGTGCATTTGGTGCTACCATTAACATAAGTACCAACGAGCTTAACGAAAAACCCTATGCAGAAAGTAATAACAGCTATGGTAGTTTTAATACCTGGAAAAATACAATTAGGGTTGGCAGTGGTTTAATAAGCGACCGCTTTACCCTCGATGCAAGGCTTAGCCGCATTGCCAGCGAGGGTTATATTGACCGCGCATTCAGCGACCTGCAATCTTTTTATGTTTCCGGCGCATACATCACCCATAAAACATCTATCAGGTTAAATGTTTTTTCAGGCAAAGAGAAGACCTACCAGGCATGGTATGGTATTTCGGAAGACCAGTTAAAAGCAGACCGGACCTTTAACCCTGCAGGTACAGAAAAACCAGGCGAACCTTATAGCGACCAAACAGATAATTATATTCAAAAGCATTACCAGTTATTTCTAAATCATGCAATAAACCCATACACCACAATAAACGTGGCGTCGTTTTTAACGAGGGGGAAAGGATATTATGAAGAGTATAAAGCCCAAAGAAATTTAAATGATTACGGGTTACCCAATGTAAACATTGGCAACGACACCATAGAAACCACAGACCTTGTGCGGCAGTTATGGCTCGATAATTATTTTTACGGTCAGACTTTTGCATTGCAATACAAAAAGGCAGCGAGTGAGGTTACACTTGGAGGAGCATGGACAAAATATACCGGCGAACATTTTGGAAAGTTAACCTGGGGTAACATTGGCGTACCTGCTGAATATGAATATTACCGTTTTCCTGCAAACAAAAACGATATGAATGTGTATGGAAAATGGATGTATAATTTCAATTCATCCTGGAGCTATTTCGCAGATGTTCAATACAGGCATGTTGACTATAATATGAATGGTTTTCGCGACAACCCAAAACTTGATGTTCACAGAACTTTTGATTTCTTAAACCCCAAGGCGGGTATCACCTATACAAAAAATGGGTGGCAGGCATATAGCAGCTTTGCGGTAGCCAATAAAGAACCAAACCGGGATGATTTTGAGGCAGGTTCCGTTCAACAACCAAAACCTGAGCGGTTGAATGATGTGGAAGCGGGAATTGGTAAAAAATCAAATAAATATACGTGGGATGTTACTGCCTATTATATGGTTTATAAAGACCAACTGGTATTAACCGGGAAAATTAATGATGTAGGCAGCTATACAAGAATTAATGTACCTGATAGTTATCGCCTGGGTATTGAACTTGCAGCAACTATTATCCCTGCATCCTGGCTGGCCGCCTCAGGAAACTTAACCCTCAGCAGAAATAAAATAAAATCTTTTACCGAATACATTGACAACTACGACGACTACTCGCAAAAAGCTGTTGTTCATAATAATACAGATATTGCCTTTTCTCCCACGGTAACCGCAAATACCATGGTAATGTTTACACCGGTTAAAAATCTAAATATTGCCTTCCCTGCTAAATATGTTGGCGACCAATATCTTGACAACACTCAAAACAGTTTGCGCAGGCTGGATGGTTTTTATGTTCAGGATGCAAAATTAGTGTATACAATAAAAAATCTTGTAGTTAAAGAGGCAGCCATAATGTTACAGGCAAATAATATTTTCAATAATTTATATGAGCCGAATGGCTACACCTATCCTTACATTTACGATAATTCACTTATCGAGGGAAATTACTATTACCCGGTTGCAGGAAGAAATTATATAGCCACAATAAACATTAAATTTTAAAAACAAAGAAGGCTGCATCTACTGCAGCCTTTCCTTTTAGTACTCTGTTGTAAAAGAATTCTATTTGTCAATTATAAACTTTGTATTCATTTTTTCTGATGAATTAGATATTTCGAGGTTATATAGATCTGCATGCAGGTGAGACAACTTTAAATTATAAAGATTTTCGCCCACCAAGGCATTTTCAATCTGCACAAAAAGTGTTTTACCCAATTTATCATAAACCCTTAGTTGTATTTTTTCATTGGTTAAACTTGTATAAGAAACTTTTATATTTCCTTTGGAAGGATTAGGAGAAACCTCGATTTTAATTTCTGCCCCGGCTGATTTTCCTATTAAGGTTGATTTACAAGACCTGATTACTGTTTTACCGTCTGATGTATTATCGCAGTTGTTGGCGGTGTGTTTAATGTATACAGTATAAACACCAGCTTCTGTAGCCCTGTAATTTTTTTGGGTGGCACCAGGTATATCTTTACCATTTAGTTTCCACTGGTAAACAAATTTAGGATCTGTATTGGTCTTTAAGATTACATAACCAGTCTGGCAAAGATCAGGTGTGCCTGCTGGTGTAATGGTAGGTTTTGGCCTGTTTTCATCAACCAGGTTATTACAATTATCATCTATATTATTACAATTGTTTTCTAAAGCCCCGGGATTAACTCTTTTATTATTATCGTTGCAATCGCCCGAATTAGTAACATAACCGGCAGGTGCAAAATAACGGGCAATACTATCTTTTTTACTTCCGTATCCATCACCATCATTATCCCTGTAATACATTTTTTTGGTATAAACAGGTGGCAGGGCGCCCTTCCATCCTCCTGCGAGAAGGTTTCGCATGGAGGTTAAAACATTTTGATAGGCGGGATTTAAAGCAAGATTGGTGTATTCTTTTGGGTCTGCAATAACATCGTATAACTCCTCACCATAAGGCTGCCAGCTGTTGTAATGATATTGTTCAGTTCTCACAGCCCTTGCCATTACTTTCGAGTTATTATAATTACGGCTCATTTGCGCGAAAATTGCCTTTTTAAAAGGTATATCCTGACGCTCAAGTAAGGGTGCCAGGCTAGACCCATGCAAAGATGGATTGGCAGGCAAACCGCACAGATCTATAAGTGTTGGAAATATGTCGATGAGTTCTACCGGCTTTTCGCAAATACCTGCGCCTCTGCCCGGTGCGCAAATAATAAAAGGTACGCGAAGAGACTCTTCAAACAAGGTAAGCTTTAGCCATTGCCCGTTATGTTCGCCCATATTCAATCCATGGTCGGACCAAAAAACCACCACTGTACTATCCCACATATTCTTTGCATCCATTTGGTCAAGGATCAATCCCAGGGCCTCATCCGTTTCAATCATTTCTCCGTAATAGGCATGCAAAATTCTTTTCCATTCATCATCAGGATAGATTTTTGGAGACTTCAGGGCTATGGCAGGTATGTCATCCACATCATTGGCTGGCGTGGCAGGAAGCAATATGCTACCTGAGCCATTTCCCCTAACATTGGTCTTGGTACCATTTATATCTACATTTAATAATTCTTTCGCATTGCTATCACCTAATTTATTCCAGCTGTCTAAAATGGGGGTAAAAGGGTTGTGCGTAGTTAAACCCAGTGAATAAAAATAGGGCTGCCCAACTGGAGCCTTCATTCTGTCTACCATAAAATTGGTATATACGGCAGAAGGTGTTTCTAAAAATGTTGTAGGTAAAGTATCTATCCACCAGAGCGGGGTTTGCTGCAAACCTTCTGCATTACCGCTATGTTTTGACGGGCTTATGTAATCCCATGCTATTTCAGCTTCATGTGTACAGGTAAACTTGCTGTAACGTTCCGTCTGGTAACCGTACATATGAAAATACTCAGGCAGGAATTTATAATCTGCACCAAGCGTGGTACGCATGGGGGTTGCATTCTCATAAATACCTGTACTATCAGGCACCTTGCCACTAAAAATAGAAGTTCGGCTTGGGCTGCACAACGGGTACTGGCAGTACGCTGTTTTAAACATGGTGCCATGTTGCATTAATCGTGCAAAATTTGGCAACGGAACCTGTGGGTTACCGTATGCATCAAAGGCAATGCTTAGATCATCAAGTCCGATGAAAACTACGTTGTATTTTTTTTGTGCCGTGGAGATTGCCGGGTTTATAAACAAGAATAAAATCAGTACCAGGAATGTATTTTTCATAGAAACATTTTAACCAATAATAAAATCTCAAATATAATTGGTGAAATTTTAAAAAAAGAACTTCTTGCTTTATATTTTGGGCTTAAATAACCTTTTTGTGAAACCAAATAGGTGTGTCATCATCATGCACTGCATTATAATTAATAGTTAGCTCCTCTCCTTTTTTTATGGCCCTCACCGTTTTAATGGTAATAATCTCATTTTTGTAATCCATATCGTATTCACAATTAGACACATAATTATGATTGTATAAAGAAACATAACCCAATGCCATGCACCCAAGTTTCTTACTCCACCCCCATTCGAATATGTAATTACCCAGTTTGCTGCCTTCAACCTTTTTGCGGTCAGCGGCGGAAAGCACAACTACCGGAGAGATTTCGATTACTGTTTCTGCGGGTATATTTTTTTTGGAGAAAATTCCCCTCCCTTTTTTCCCGGAAGGTGCAACATACAAATATGGCATTATCATGTTGTGAAAATAAAGGCAGATTCTTAAATCATCGTCTTAAATAATAAATAATTTACCGCTGTAAACATTCTTAGGGCCATATAAAAAGCATAACCGCTTAACTTTAGCCCGATATGGATGTGGAATTTGAACAATTAAACCTTCAGGATCAGTTTGAACAATTAATATCTGGCAATGACAATGTGCTGATAAGGGACTTTTTGAATCAGCAAAACATAAGCGGTGTAGCAGAATTAATTAATGATAACCCGGGGTATGAGGCACCGATCATTGGTGCCATGGCAATACACCGTGCAGCAAGTGTATTTAAAATACTGGATGTTCGCGAATTCAAAACAACCATCATTAAGGAACTGCCTTCCTTTAAAACTGCAGAACTGCTAAATGAATTACCTGCCGATGACAGAACCGACTTTTTAGAAGAATTACCAAAAGAAGTAATTCGCGATCTTATAAAGTTGCTTGACCCGGATGAAAGAAAAATAACACTTTCACTGCTTGGTTATCCTGAAGACAGCGTAGGCAGGTTTATGACACCCGATTATGTTTATGTATTTGCATACAACACCATTGAACGAAGTGCTTTCGTTACCATTCGCAAACATGCCAGGAACAGCGAAACCATCGATGTTATTTATGTTATTAATGAAAATGGAGAATTGGTTGATGACATCCGGATCAGCGATATTATTCTTGCATCTCCCAATCGTCGAGTTGATGAATTAATAGATAACCGTGTAGTTGCTTTAAATGTAAATGATGACCAGGAACATGCAAGCCAGGTATTTAAAATGAATAATCGCGTGGCATTTCCTGTTACAGACGATAATAATATGCTGCTAGGCATTGTTACTATAGACGATATGCTATGGGTTGCCAACGAAGAATTTAGTGAAGATATGCAGAAAATCGGTGGTACCACTGCATTGAACGAACCCTATCTTGACATTCCATTTTTTAAGTTGATTCAAAAACGAGTCGTTTGGCTTATCGTTCTTTTTTTAGGCGAAATGCTTACGGCAACAGCAATGGCATATTTTTCAGATGAACTTCAAAAGCCGTGGTACTTTCCATATTCGTTCCGCTTATTATAAGCAGTGGTGGTAACAGCGGTTCGCAGGCTTCAACACTCATTATTCAGGCAATGGCAGTGGGTGAAGTATAGATCGGCGACTGGTGGCGTGTTATGCGCCGCGAGTTACTTAGCGGAATTGTTTTAGGTGGAATTTTCGGCCTTATTGGTTTTGCACGCATTGTTGTATGGCATCTATTGATGACCCAGGGCGTTTTTACCGACCTGTATGGACCACATTGGCTCGCTATTGGGTTCACGATTGGTTTTACTCTTATTGGTGTGGTTCTCTGGGGAACATTAATGGGTTCCATGCTTCCGCTTATATTAAAAAAATTAGGTGCTGACCCTGCGGTTTCTTCAGCGCCCTTTGTTGCAACCCTTGTAGATGTATTCGGACTGGTAATATATTTTTCGCTTGCATGGGTATTTCTTCAGGGTCTTTTGCTGTAACAATTTAGGCTTATGAAGGTTGATTACTTAATTATCGGGCAGGGCATCTGTGGAACGTTTTTAAGCTATTACCTTCAGCAGGCAGGTTGTTCATTTCTTGTAATTGATGATGATCGCAGCAACACGGCA
This sequence comes from uncultured Bacteroidota bacterium, assembly GCA_963806425.1. GTDB lineage: Bacteria > Bacteroidota > Bacteroidia > Chitinophagales > Chitinophagaceae > JBBRBB01. Next base: position 255,980 of record CAWDYB010000009.1, read on the forward strand.
TCAAAAGTTGCAGGCGGAATTATAAATCCTGTTACCGGCAGGCGTGTAGTTTCTACCTGGATGATCGATGCATTAATGCCCTTTGCAGAAAACGCCTATGCGTCTATTGAAAAAGAAATTAAAAAACCGGTGTTGCAGAGGAAGGATCTGATTGTTTTTCCCTCCACGCCAGACATGCAAATGGCTTTTGATAAAAGAATGGGTGAACATAACACCTACATACATCCATTAAACAATGGGTTGGATGAAATGAGATCAGAATTTAATTTTCCTTTTAATGTGCTGATGATTGCACCGGCATACCTTGTTAATATGCACATATTACTGGATGGTTGGCGGCAAAGATTACTTTCTGTCAAAAAACTTTCAATTGACAAATTTTTTGAAAAAAAATTAATTATAAATGAGGATGGAATTAGTTACAAAAATATTTCAGCAGGGAAAATTATTTTTTGCAATGGAGTTGAAACATTCGAAAGCAGGTTTTGGAAAAACTTACCATTTGTGCTTAATAAAGGTCAGGCATTAACCTTATCAATCCCCACCTTTAACAGGGATTACATGTATAAATTCGGCAGTTTAATTTTATCCCCCTGGGGTGAGAAGGAGTGGTGGGCAGGCTCAAGCAATGAATTAAATTTTACAGATCTTGAGCCTACTGAAAATTTCAAAAGATCTACAGCAAAAACATTATCGCATTTTCTTAAAAAAGATTTTAAGGTTACCGGCCATTTAGCTTCTGTAAGGCCGGCAACTATAGAAAGGCGTCCATTTGTTGGCATACATCCTTTATATCCTTCTGTTGCCATATTAAACGGCATGGGCGCAAAGGGTTGTAGCCTTGCCCCATGGTTTGCCCGTGAATTGGCTGATCATTTAATAAAATCATCACCTATAAACCCACTGGCAGACGTAAGAAGATTTGAAAGATCTTTGATGAAAACCTAATATTCAGTGCATAAAAAAACCATTGAGTTTACAATGGCTTTTTACATTTTGTCGGGACGACTGGATTCGAACCAGCGACCCCCAGCACCCCATGCTGATACGCTACCGGACTGCGCTACGTCCCGAAAAAAATAATTCGCTATTTTCTACATGATCACAAAAAAATAAACGAGGTGGCAAATTTAGGCAATTACAATAACAAATTGATTTTGATGCAACAGCCATTTTCATTGAATTGAAATGAGCGTTTAAATAAATCAATAGAAACCCTTTCAGATTCAACGTTTCCAACAAATTCACGCTATACAATCAAGCCCTACAGGCAGTATGTTTTTATAATTCAACTTATATTGCAATAAATTTTCACTACCTGGAATGAAGATACTCCTCAAGAAAGCCCGGATAGCTGACCCTGGATCTCCTTACAATGGTTTTGTAAAAGATATTTTAATTGATAACAGCACATTTACCGAAATTAACGACGAGATAGCGCAGAGTGATGATGTGCAGATTATTGAAAATGCAACTATTTCTCCCGGATGGGTTGATACATTTTCATTATCAGGCGATCCGGGTAATGAATACAAAGAAACGCTGGAAACAATGTCCGCGGCAGCTGCCGCAGGTGGGTACACCCACGCTTTCACGCTTCCAAATACCAATCCTGTTGTGCAAAATAAAAGCCAGGTAGAATATGTTGTGCAACGTTCTAAAACCTTACCAATAAATATTTATCCGCTTGGTGCTGTAACGAAAAATTGTGAAGGAAAAGAATTGGCAGAAATGTACGATATGCAGAATAGCGGGGCAATTGCTTTTACAGACGGATTGAACCCTGTACAATCCGCAGGCATCTTAATAAAAGCGCTGGAATATGTAAAGGCTTTTAATGGCACCGTTATTCAGATAGCCAGCGATAAAACCATCGGAAAATTCGGGTTGATGAATGAAGGCATTGTTTCAACAAGATTAGGATTGCCCGGTATACCCGCCATTGCCGAAGAAATAATGATTGAACGCGATATTAAGCTTGCTGAATACACCAATTCAAAAATGCACTTTACGGCCATTACCACAGAAAGGTCTGTTCAACTTATTCAAAAGGCAAAAGATAATGGCTTACAAATAACCTGCGCGGTTACACCATATCATTTATTTTATTGCGATGAAGACATGCAACAATATGATACAAATTTAAAAGTAGACCCGCCTTTAAGAACTAGAAAAGATATGATGGCTTTAAGAGAAGCCACATTAAATGGAATAATAGACTGCATTTCTTCGCACCATCTTCCGCAGGACTGGGATAGCAAAACCTGCGAATTTGAATATGCAAAATGTGGTATGATCGGTTTACAAACCAGCTATGCTGTAGCAAATACTGCATTAAAAAACCTTAGCCCTGAAAAAATTGCCACATTGTTTTCATTAAATGCGCGAAACATTTTTGGGTTGTCCCAGGCATCTGTTAAGGAAGGCAATTTGGCAGACATTACCTTATACGATCCTATGCAAAATTTTACCTTTACTAAAGACAATAACAAAAGCAGATCGGCCAATTCCCCCTTCTTCGATCAATCCCTAAGTGGAAAAGTAATTGGCATTTATACAGCGGGAAAATTAACTTTGAATAAATAACTGCTTTATGGAAAAAGAAATAACCTCTCACATTGTAAAAGGGGTGATCATTACTTTAATCCTGATCGTTTTCGGGTTGGTTACCTATTTTACCGGAACCTACATGAATAAAGCTATTCAGTATATTCAGTATGTTATATTATTTGGCGGAATAATTTGGTCTTGCATTATGTATGCTAACCAGCTTAATAACCATGTAACCTTTGGAAATATTTTCGCACATGGTTTTAAAACAACCGCAGTTATCATGGCGCTTTTGTGTGTTTACACTTTTATTTCTTTAAAATTTATTTTTCCTGAAATGCAGGATAAAATTTTTTTAGAAGCCCGCAAAAATATGGAGGCAGCAGGGTGCTGCTGATGCCGATATTACCAAAGGGCTAAACATGATGAAGGATAATTTTATGGTATTTGCTATAGGGGGCATCATTCTTATGTTTTCAATTTTTGGCGCTATAGCATCCCTTAATTGGTGCAGCTGTTGCAAAGAAAAAACCTACAGATCCTTTTACTAACCAAACTGTTTAAACCTGCATGGATCTTTCTATAATTGTTCCATTACTTAATGAAGAAGATTCACTGCCTGAACTTGCAGAATGGATCGAAAAAGTAACCGGCGAAAATAATTTTACCTACGAAATAATATTTATTGATGACGGAAGCAGTGATGAAAGCTGGAATGTAATAGAAAAACTTTCTGCAAATAATAATAATATAAAAGGCATCAGGTTTCAACGCAATTATGGAAAATCTGCAGCCTTAAACGAGGGTTTTAAAGCAGCAAAGGGAAATGTAATAATTACTATGGATGCCGATCTGCAGGACAGTCCCGAAGAAATACCTGAACTGGTAAAAATGATACGCGAAGAAGGTTTTGATATGGTAAGTGGTTGGAAGAAAAATAGATATGATAATAAGCTTACCAAAAACCTTCCTTCCAAAATTTACAATGCTGCAGCGAGGCGTGCCTCGGCATAAAATTACACGATTTTAATTGTGGCCTTAAAGCTTATAAAAGCAAGGTGGTAAAAAGCATTGAGGTGTATGGAGAAATGCACCGCTACATTCCGGTAATCGCAAAATGGGCAGGCTTTAAAAAGATTGGCGAAAAAGTGGTAGAGCATCGCCCAAGAAAATACGGAGTAACAAAATTTGGCTGGGAACGATTTATTAATGGCTTTCTTGATTTGTCTACCATCACTTTTGTTAGCAGATTCGGCAAAAAACCCATGCATTTTTTTGGACTTTATGGTACACTGTGTTTTTTACTTGGTTTCATAATTAGTGTGGCTGTTATTATCGCAAAGATTATAAATGGCGATAGTTATGCATTAACCAATAAACCACTTTTCTATATAGCACTTACAGCAATGATCATAGGTATGCAGTTGTTTTTAACCGGATTTATAGCAGAACTTATTGCGCGCAATTCATCAGACCGCAATACCTACCTTATAGAAAACACGGTAGGAATTTAACGCACACCAGATACATTATTTTTTTGATGCAGAAAATTGTAATTATAGGTCCGGCACACCCTTTGCGGGGCGGTCTTGCATCGTTTAACGAAAGGCTTGCCAGGCAATTTTTGCAAGAAGGTAATACAGTTACCATTTATACATTCAGCCTGCAATATCCCTCATTTCTTTTTCCCGGAACAACGCAATATTCTACTGAATCCAAACCGCAAAATATTACAATAAAGGTTTGCATAAATTCAATTAACCCGGCAAATTGGCTTATGGTTGGGAATGAATTAAAAAAAAATAAGGCCGATCTAATTGTTGTACGGTACTGGTTGCCTTTTATGGGGCCTGCGCTTGGCACCATTTTAAGAAGAGTTAAGAAAAACAATCATACAAGAATTGTATGCATTGCAGACAATGTTATACCGCATGAAAAGCGGCCTGGCGATAAACAATTTACCCGGTATTTTTTAAAACCCATTGATGCCTTTATAACTATGAGCGAAGGCGTACTGAAGCAATTGCGGCAGTTTACAAACAAACCTGCAACGGTTGCGGTACACCCTTTGTATGACAATTTTGGTGAGCAAATAAATAAAACGGAAGCCCGCCGGCATTTAAATATAAATGAAAACGAAAGGGTGATTTTATTCTTCGGATTTATAAGAAAGTATAAGGGATTAGACATTTTATTCCATGCACTTAATTTATTAATGCAACAAGCCTATCCGTTTAATAAAATAAAATTACTCGTGGCAGGCGAATACTATGAAGATCAAAAATTTTATGCCGAACTGATAGACCAACTGGGCATTGCAGGTAACTTAATACTTCACACAGATTTTATTGCAGACAGCGAAGTGAAATATTATCTGAGTGCTGCTGATTTTGTAATTCAGCCTTATAGAAGTGCAACCCAAAGCGGTGTAACGCCACTCGCCTATCATTTTGAAAAACCCATGCTGGTAACTAATGTAGGCGGTTTACCGCAACTGGTGCCTGATAGAAAAGTAGGACTTGTTGCAGAACCAAATGCACAATCTATTGCAGAAAAAATAATGGAGCTTTATACCCTGGGCGAAGAATTTTTTCTGCCAAACCTTATCGAAGAAAAAAAACAGTACTCCTGGAAAAAGCTTACAAAAATTATTTACGACCTGGCAGAAGCGTGTAAAAAAAATTAATCTTGTTTTCCCCAACCCCACTGTAAAAACGTGGGAAAGGCTTTTGCCCATGTTTTCACATCATGTGTACCATCCGGCAATTCAAGATAAAATATATCATTGTCTGTATATCCCTTCTTAGTGAGTTCTTTTATCAGGTCTACAGTATCATCAATTGAATCAATAATACCATTATTATTACGGTCTAACGCCTCATCCATAGCACCACATTCGAAAAAGAATTTTAATCCATTTTTATAAATACCATTCCTGATTTGCTGGTGCATTATCCTGTGATTGTCTTCATCAAATCCATCTTCATAGCCCTTATTCCGCCACCACAAAGACCCACTGAAAATACCTGCCCTTGAAAATTCGTAAGGATGGTTCCAAACAATATCCACGGCGCTTAATCCACCCAGGGAAAAACCCGCAAATGCTTTTTCATGAAACTGGTAAAGATGATAAGTGGTTTTAATATAGGGAAGCAATTCTTCAAAAATAAATTTTGTATATAAACCGGCCTTTGCTCCCCTGCCCTTATAGTCTGGTGTGGATGCAATACCATACTCCATTTTTCGATCTGCACTGCAATGAATTCCTACGCACAAAACGGGAGCGATTGTTTCGGAAGTTATTAATGGTGAGATGATCTGGTCAAAAGGCATTCGAACAAGATCTTGTCCATCATTTATAAGAAGCAATGATAATTGAGATGGGTCAGAAATATTTACAGGGAGGTAAGCATCTAATGTAACATCACGTTTTAAATGCTTTGAGTAAAGTACTTTTCGTTCAATAATCATGGTTTCCTCTGCATCTCTTTCATTACCCATAATCGCCAAATATAATTAAGTAATTTTTCAATATTTCAAAATATTCGTACCTAACTTGTAGCACTATGATATTTGTTTTTTATTTTAGAAGGAACGCAGATATTTTTTATTAAAAACCATTGACATGAAAAAAATAGGCATTCTTTATGGAAAGGAAAGAAGTTTTCCCAAAGCATTTATTGAAAGGGTGAATAGCAAAAAAGGAAGGGATTATTGCAGAGCCGGTTAGCATTGATAAAGTGATGCAGGGCGAACCTACAGGGTATGCTGTAATTATTGACCGTATAACCCAGGATGTTCCTTTTTACCGGGCCTATTTAAAAAATGCTGCGCTTACGCGGCACCGCGGTAATCAATAATCCTTTTTGGTGGAGTGCAGATGAAAAATTTTTTAATAATTGCCTTGCAACAAAAATTGATGTTCCTGTTCCAAAAACAGTTATTCTTCCTTCCAGCGATCTGCCGCCTGATACATCAAACAATTCTTTCAGCAACCTCGCTTACCCGTTGGATTGGGAAGGCATTTTTAATTATATTGGTTTTCCTGCATACATGAAACCTTTTGCAGGTGGCGGATGGAAAAGTGTTTATAAGGTTAACGAGATCATGGAAGATTTTTTTGAAAAGCATGCAGAAACCGGTCAATTGGTAATGATGCTGCAGGAAGAAATAATGTTTGATGAATATTACCGTTGTTATTGCATTGGCGGAAAATATGTACGCATTATGCCTTACGAACCACGCAATCCCCACCATCTACGGTATGTAGCCAGATTTTCAACCCTCGCCGGAAAAACTATAAAGAAATGGAAGATATTGTGCTTCGTATTAAACCAATACCTGGGTTACGATTTTAATACGGTTGAACTTGCATTACGCGATGGTGTTCCTTATGCCATTGACTTTTGCAACCCTGCACCTGATGCCGACATTAGACAAGTGTAGGCCAGGAAAATTTTGATTGGGTGGTAGAAACTGCTGCCAATTATGCCATTGAAAAAGCACAGTCATAACGATGCAGGCAAAGACAATCTTAACCTGGGGTGAATATGTAAAAAGAAGCAGCAGTAAACAAATCTTGATTATTAGTTCAGTTAGTTTTATTTGTAAATTATTAATTCAAAGCAGCGTAATCTATGGCAGCATATTAATCTATAAACATTTTACACTTGGTGTAGAAGAAGAATACATGGTAATAGACCCGCAAACCCGGGAGCTAAAAAGCCATGAACAGAAAATTGTTACAGAAGGACAAAAGATAATTAAAGACAAGGTAAAGGCAGAAATGCACCAGGCAGTGGTGGAAGTAGGTACAGATATTTGCCAGGATATTGAAGAAGCCTTTCGGGATGTTGCTACCTTACGACAAACCATTTCAGAAATTGCAGATGACTTTGGTCTTTGGGTGGGTGCTCAGGCACCCACCCCTTCAGCCATTGGGAAAGCCAGTTAATAACCGATCATGCACGGTACAACGAAATCGTAAATGAATTGCAGGAAGCTGCCCGAAGCAACCTTATTTTTGGACTTCATGTGCATGTAGGTATGGAAGACAGGCGAAATGGCTATTCATATTGCCAATTCTGCCCGTTATTTTTTACCGCATGTATATGCACTAAGTACCAACTCTCCTTTTTGGGAAGGAAGGATAACAGGTTATAAATCTTTCCGAACAAAGGTTTTTGATAAATTTCCCCGTACAGGCATTCCTGATTTTTTTGAAAGCATTGAAGCTTATGACAACTTATATTAAGCTGCTTAGTTAAAACCAATTGTATTGATAATGCAAAAAAAATATGGTGGGATCTTCGGGTTCATCCCTTTTTTAATACCGTTGAATTCAGGATATGCGATGTACCCATGACGATTAATGAAACCATTGCCATTGCTGCATTATTCCAGGCTATTTGTGCAAAGCTGTATAAACTGCGTATCCAGAATCTGAATTTTATGATGTACCAGCGGCATTAATAAATGAAAATAAATGGCGTGCAGGCCGCTATGGTATTGATGGTATCACTGATTGATTTTGGAAAAGAAACGGAAGTAAATACACGGGTTTTAATTTATGAATTACTGGACTTTGTTGATGATGTGGTGGACCACCTAGGCAGCAGGCATATAGTAAATTATGTTACGAAAATGCTTGAACAGGGAACCGGTGCAGACAGGCAACTTGCTGTATTTGAGCAAAATAATAATATGGTCGAAGTGGTAGATTACATTCACAGCCAGTTTTTGGCGGGTTAAGCTTTTTATATATTAAGATTTATATTATGAAAATTTATACTATCGCTTTTAAGCCTCATGCTGCTTATATCCTGCAATGGAGATGAGGGCTTTAAAACCATTGAAGTAATTGCAAATAATGATGCTAAAATAGATGAACAAAACAGGAGCATAACCACCGGAAACACTGGCTATAAAAACCAAACACTTACGTTCAAAACATCAGAAGAAATAAAAATTACACTCATTAACGTGGGCAAACAAATTGAGTTAAGTATTCCCGATAATGGGTATTATTTACTCAATGCAAAATCAAATGATACTATCCTCGGCAGTCTACAGGTATATTTAAAACCCGAAGAAGCAAGCCGAACAATAACCCAGGAAGATATTAAGCACCGGATCGATTCTTTACAACAGCTGGTTGAAAACAAGAACGTAAATAAACAAAATCATAATTTTTTTATACTTCCAAATACCGTTGTGAAAATTTCAGGCAACAAAAATGTACAAATTGTTGCACCTTATCATCAATTGAAATTCATTGAGACCATCGATGAAAACCCCGAGGTTTACCGCTTCTATACCATTAGCGAAATAAGAGCTGCCATAAATAAGCTGGAATCGCTTACTGTGCCAAATAATTAATCCTTTACAAAAGCCAAAACCTGTTCCGGCAATATTAATTACCTGTTTGGCATGATAATTTTAAATGTATACCTAAAATTATCAATTATGACAAACTCAAAAGAAGCTATAGAGATCTTGAATGATCTGATCCTGATTAACAACGACAGGATTAATGGTTACGAAAGAGCCATGGAAGAATTAAAAGATGAAGATGAAGATCTTAAAACCCTTTTTGCAGAATTCATTGATCAAAGCCGCCAGAACAAAATGACACTTGGAAAAGAAGTGCAAGTGCTGGGTGGTGAAATGGATAAGGGTACTACAAACAGCGGAAAGATTTACAGGGCATGGATGGACGTGAAGGCAGTTTTCACAGGCCATAGCAGGCATTCAGTTTTAGCCAATTGCGAATTTGGTGAAGACGCTGCGCAAAAAGCTTACTTAACTGCTTTAAAATCTGACGATTTACCGGCATATTTAAGAGAACTTGTCGAAGAGCAACAAAGCACCCTGATGGATGCACACGACGAGATCAAGAACCTGAGAGACCAATACGCTTAAACCTTCTTCATCACCAAATAATTAAAATGTATGAAGGAGATCAGGGTTCCATTTAACGGTAAAGGGCATACAGTATCATACAGGGTAGAAACTATAGACCTCAGTATGACCCCGGTAGGGTATATGAATGTTTATTCAGTGTTTGTAGATGATCCTGAATTAGAAAAAATTTCTGGTTCAAGTTTTACTATTTTACATAATAGTACCCAAACCATTCAACCATGTTTTGACTACGCATATACTGAGCAATACAATCTAAGAAAAACCATTGCCCAGCAGATTATGAATAATGCTACTGAATAGAGATTACTATTCTATAAAGAAAATGGACAGGGTTAATATCCTGTCCATTTTGCATTCAGTCATGTCCAAAAATTTATTTATTTTACGAAAATCAAAAAAATCCAATATGTTTTTAGTTCAGGTGTTTATTCCGCTTTACGATAACGAAGGAAATAAATTTAATAAAAGTCACTTCGCCTATACCCGCAGGCTGCTTATGCAGGAGTTTGGGGGTGTAACCATTTATAACCGGGCACCCGCCGAAGGGTTGTGGCAGGATGAAAATGGAAAAGTTTCAAAAGACGATATTATTATTTTTGAAGTGATGGCAAAAAAGATAAAAAAAACCTGGTGGAAGGGTTTTAAAAAAATTGTTATAAACACCTTCAGCCAGAAAGAGGTTTTAATACGCAGAATGTGTTTCGACACCATCTGAAAACGGTTATTGCATAAAAATATCCTGCCCACATTTTAACCATTCGAGAAATTCAGACGCTTTAGGCGTATATCCTACAGGTAAGTTTACCAGTTTTTCTTCGGGGGTAAGAATAACATATAATGGCTGTGAAACCTGGTTAAAATTTTCAGCCTCGAACGTGGCGTATTTATCACCAATGTTGCGAATTTCCTTCACTTTTCCATCTTTAGTGGAATAGGTAAATCGTTTTTCAACCGGAAGAAGTTCCCTGTCATCAACATATAAAGACAATAAAATAAAATGCTCCTGCATATATGATGAAACTTCAGGCACCGACCACACATTTTCCTCCATCTTCCGGCAGTTAACGCAGGCCCACCCGGTAAAATCTATAAGCAACAATTTATTTTGATTTTTGGCAAGTCGCAGTGCCTTATCATAATCATTCATTACATCAGCCTCAACTCCCTTACCGGCTGCATTGTTTTTGCCGTAAATACTGTAATTAAGTGGAGGGGGGAAACCACTAAGCATATGGAGGTTGGCAAACCTGGTTTGGGTTAACCCGGGTATTAAGTATAGCGTAAACAAAATGGCAATAATACCAATTACCTTTCTGGGTGTACTTATATGCGCTCCTTTGTGGTCATGAGGCAATCTTAAAATGCCAAACAGAAATAGTGCAAGTCCTGCCGAAATAAGTATCCATATAGCAATAAACACTTCCCTCTTTAATAGTCCCCAATGCATTACGAGATCTGCATTAGACAAGAATTTAAAGGCAAGGGCTAGCTCTAAGAATGCAAGTATTTTTTTAACTGTATCGAGCCAGCCCCCCGATTTTGGTAAAGCCTGCATCCATGTAGGAAAAATGGCAAACAATGCAAACGGAACACCAAGTGCCAGCCCAAAGCCGGCAAGACCCGCAGTTAATTGCCATGCACCACCATCTATTGAACCAACCAGTAAGCTGCCTAAAATAGGACCCGTGCAACTGAAAGAAACTATTGCGAGGGTTAGTGCCATGAAGAATATGCCTGTTATGGAACCTAGTCCGCCTTTACTGTCGGTTTTCCCTGCAAAGCTGCTGGGAAGTGATATTTCGAAAAAACCAAAGAATGAAAAAGCAAAAACAAGAAATATTATAAAGAAGGCAATGTTAAGCGTGGCATTAGTGGAAATAGTATTAAAAATTTCAGGCTGCACATTTCCTAGTAAGTGAAATGGTACACTTGCCAGCATATAAATAACCATTATGAAAATGCCATACAATACGCCATTCTGAATTGCTTTTTTTCGGGTTGATGAACGATTGGTAAAAAACGATACCGTTACGGGAATCATAGGGAATACACATGGGGTTAGCAGGGCAATGATGCCCCCCAATAAGCCCAGCAAAAAAACATAAAACAAGCTATTTTCTTCGGCATTGGTTACACCGCCACAGTTCGCTAAAGGAGATTTGAGGTTAATGGAGGGTATAATTATTCTTTGGTCATTTGCGGAAGCCTCTACCCCACCAGGTAATTGTATCTGGGTTTGAAATTCAGCGGGAATAAATTCGCCATCCCTCCCTAAAAAATATGAAAAGGTGGTATTTAAATTAGCGGGTACGGTTCCTTTAATTACAATTTGCTGCTGAAATATAATTGAATCAGTAAATACATTAGCCGAATTAAAAATAACATCCTCCACCTTTTTTGGCGACGGTGAAAAAGACGAGGCTGAAACCTTAATATTACTATCTGCAAATAAAAATTCAACAGGCTTAACAATATCCGGACTATCTGATACTGCGTTTCCGGCTGCATACAAATGCCAGCCATCAGCTATTATACCTGAGCCTTTTATAATGTATGTACCGGTATTTATTTGTTTAGCCTCAACCTTCCAGTTAACAAGCGAGTCCTTTTGAGCATTAATTACCAGGCTGCAGGCCAGCAGTAAAAATAAAAGGAAGAATCTCATCATGCGCAGCAGGTTACCTAATTATTGCAGTCTTATTTCGAAATTTTGTTTTGTGGGTGGAAGACATTTTTCATCGTTGCAAACCATATACTCCACAGTGCCTGTTAAATTGGTTTTTACATTCGCCTTAAGTGAAACAGCCTGAACAAAAACAACTTTATCCCCATAATATTTTACATCTATATCAAAATTTTCATCGTGGGTTGTTTTAAGTTTACCTACTTCTTTCGGCAACCCGGAAACTGTAATTAAGGGATTGGCTTTAAATGTAAACCTGGTAGGTATGGGTCCTCCATCCGGAGTTAACTGGGAATAAATATGCCAGGGTTGCGGCAAGGTGGCTGTTATAACAACATCATACACTTTATCGGATTTTTTCGTAGCGGCAAAATCCCATTTTACGGGAGAATTAACCTGGGCACCGGTGTTGCATGAAAAAATTGTAGCGATCAATAGTGTGAGAAAAATGCGCATTAATTAATATTTTTAAATGATGTTTGAAGATGAAACACCTGCTTCAACAAAACCAAGTTGCTCAAAAACCCTGATTCCATCTGTGTTTCCCAGTAAGGAGGATGAAGCTCTTTCAGGATGAGGCATCATACCAAAAACATTTCTGTTTTCATTACAAATTCCGGCAATATTCCTGCTTGAACCATTCGGATTAAAAGCAGGGTCGATGTTTCCCCGTTCATCGCAATACCGGTATAAGACCTGGTTATTTTGTTCAAGTTTATCCAATACCCCCTCTTCTGCAAAATACCTGCCGTCACCGTGTGCAACAGGAATCTTTAACACCTCGTTTTGGTCGCTGGTTATATAATAATTATTACACACAAATTTGCGTTGACTGTTATTTAGAAGAACACCATTCAGCAGTCCACTTTCACACAAAATCTGAAAGCCGTTACAAACGCCAAAAACCTTTCCGCCCTTATTGGCGAATTCAACCACACTTTGCATCATGGGACTGAAACGGGCAATTGCACCGCAACGCAGGTAATCGCCGTAAGAAAAGCCCCCGGGCAAAACAATACAGTCTTCTTGGTTAAACATGCTTAGGTCTTTGTCTTTATGCCAAAGCATGATCACCTCTTTATTTAAGTCGTTTTGCAAGGCATCCTGCATATCCCTGTCGCAGTTTGATCCTGGAAAAACAACAATGCCAAATTTCATATTATATAAAAATGAAGTGCAAAAATATAAAACTAAGGGTTAATAATATCGTAAGAATTATGGAGGATAACCTGCGATTAGCCCGAACCGGAAAACTATACCATCCAGTTATTATATATTGCCAGGCAGGTTAATATCCAGAAGAAAATTGCAGGACCAATATTTTTTTTAGGATAGGTAAAACCATAAGAAACAAAGGCAGCGGCAGGAACCGAAACATTTAATAAAGTATACGGCCAGGAAGGCTGTATAAAGAATAAAACCGGAAGAAAAACCACCAGCATGGCGAATAATAAAAACCAGTTTCTTCTTACTTGAATAACCATTCTGCTACTGCTTATCTGCCAGAAATATATGCCATAGCCCACTGCAGCGGCAACAGCGAATAAAGCTATGCCGGCAATTATGGGATTTAACGGATGAACAAGGTGCCACTCAAATATTTTAATGAAAAGGTTTAGTTCGTGCAGCCTGTCATTTAAAAACAAATAACCGGCATACATATATATAGGCGTAATAAAACCCAGAAGAAGTATGAACCATTCATTCAACTTAAAGGGTCTTAAGCCGATGATCGCAAAATAAATTACCAGCAATAAAGGCAATAAGGGGTAATATAATAACACGCCGGTACCCGCAACAAGGCCCATATTAAATATAATATTCCTTGGTAGCGGATTATTGTATAAAATGGTGATGTGGTACATAACCCATATAACAAAAAAATTAGCCACAAGCGCAGACGATATGCTACCCCACTCCGGAAGAATGCCTGTTACAAGAATATATGCAAGTGCAGTTGTGTGAACGGGTTTTGCAAACATGCGGCTTTCATTCAAAATAAAATTTAGAAAAAAAGCCTGCATTAAAACTATTAGATGATATAACAAAGAAAGTGCAAAGGACGGCAGCAGTTGCAAACCTTTAAGTGATTTATAAAGTAACCCGTCGCCGGGTTCAGTAATGATAACAGGGGCATCTGAAAAAAAATTAATATGCAGGGCAAGGCTTAAAAGCACCACCCAAAAAACAGAAGCCGCAGATTTTTCCTTAAATAATGAGACCACAGGCAGAGTTCAGTTAAAAATCGATTTTTGCAAAGCAAATATAATTCCTGTACTGGCATGGAATTATTATTTCGTGGCTGCTTACCTGTTTGGCATACCGTGGCATAAAAATATAACCGCGGTCTAAATTTTTCAAAGTAGGGTTTCTTGTTACCTGTCCATCGCCACTAATGCCCTGTACAGTTAGCAGCAGGTTTCGCTTCTCTAACTGATTAAAAAGAAAGTTTACCTGGCTTTCTGTTTTGTATGTGCCGTAGCCAATAAAATTATCAGAATTATCATCGTACTGAGATTTCTGTATAACATTGGCCCATTGTATTTCTGCCGATGAATCGAAAGAGATCACCACTACATTGTCTGCGAAATAACGGGTAGTCTGATTGTTATACATTCCGGAACGCCACCAGGGGTAATAACTGCCGCCGGCAGCACTGCCCCAGAGGTAATTGCCGCTGGTTGCCCAGTAGGGAGAATTATACATATAATCCCACCGGTTATTATAAACCCCCCGTGTTGATGAATAAAATGCTTCTGATGCTATGGCGAAACCGCCATCTTTCCTCATTACGATATTTGAAAGAAAAAAATCATTAAATGCGCTTTTGCTGTTACCGCCACTTCTTGCATTGCTTCTTAATTCATCATTAAACGCAATGGTTTTATTTACAAGCGGTCCCGTGCTTGCCTTATCCCAAATCATGCAATACATGCCTTCAATATTCCCTCGCCGTTGTTTTGAATAAAACGATGCAACGAGGTAATGTTTGTTAACGTTATCTACTTTAACCCTTATATCATCTAAATATAAATTTGAAATATTAAGGTTATGAACCAGTAATGTATCGGAGAAGGGTTCCAGAATATTTAAAAACAAATCACTAATGTTATCATTCTGAGCCGTACCGGTAGCTTTTACAAAAACAAGGGCTCCTTCATTATCTAATTCAAACTCGGTCAGAAATTCATTCCTGTTTCTGATGGGTATTTTAAGCGCCGACTTTGAAGTTTTATTTAGATCTGCATCGAACCACGAAACTGTAACAATATAACTTTCGGGATTTCGTGTATTGATTTTAAAGAGGGCTACCTTTTGCTTGTCTTCACTATTAACTGTTGTATATATTTTGTTATTGGCGAAAAAGCTTATAACGGTAGTATCAAGCTCTTTTGGCTCGCCCATTAATTTCCCATTCCCGTCTATCTTTGCACCCATACAAAACACTACATTTTTTTTCTGGTACTGGTATATGAGGTAAAAATAATCGCGGAAGCTGATTACATCGGTATTAATGACTTTATCGGGAAGAAAATCAAGTTTTATATTGTCTACCTCCTTCATTTGATCGTTAAATATGTGAACCGCGTGGGAACTGCGCACATTTTTATACACCAGGTAATTGCTGTTGATCTTACCCACAATATCGAAATTAACCGAACGCACATCATCCTTATCAGGTATGGAATAGTGAATTTGCTGGGCGTTACTAAATGTTGAAAAGAAAACAAATAATGTGGCAAGCGATAAAAACCTACGGAATAAATTCATATAAAGCAAAAATAAGATTCCCTTCATTGTTTATAGGTATGCAAACAATTATTAGCAAATTTTAAACTAAGCGCATGATAATTAATTTTTTGCCTGTTATTTGATATATACATTTGTCAAAGAATTATAATTAAAGAACAACTTCGCTTGTGTCAAAAAATCTCAACCGAGTATCCGGGCGGCCTTATTGTAGCACTGGGAATAATTTACGGAGACATAGGTACCTCTCCATTGTATGTTTTTAATTCCATTATATCTAACAGAATTATTTCTGATGAGCTTATAATTGGTTCGCTTTCCTGCATTATATGGACCCTTACCCTGCAAACAACCATTAAATATGTTACCCTTGTATTAAAAGCCGATAACCGTGGTGAGGGAGGCACTTTTGCATTATATGCTTTGGTGCGCCGGCATAAAAAATGGCTGGTAATACCTGCAATGATAGGCGGTGCTGCATTACTGGCAGATGGCATTATAACCCCACCCATTTCCATTACTTCTGCCATCGAAGGTTTGCATGAATTACCCTCGTTGCACGATCTTAACCAGAATACCATTATGTACATTGTGCTGGGTATAATCTGCGCATTCTTTTTTATGCAGCAGTTCGGCACAGCCTCCATTGGTAGACTATTCGGGCCGGTAATGTTTATCTGGTTTTCTATGCTTGGTATACTTGGAGGCATTCATATTTTAGACGACCTGAGTATTTTTAAAGCCATTAGCCCCTATTACGCTATTAACTTTTTATATAACTATCCCAATGGGTTTTGGTTACTTGGCGCTGTTTTTCTCTGTACCACAGGTGCCGAAGCACTATACAGCGACCTTGGGCATTGCGGGCGAAAAAATATTCGGGTTTCATGGGCTTACGTAAAAGTTACTTTATTATTAAACTATTTCGGGCAGGGTGCTTACCTGTTGGCCAATCATAAGGATAAACTTATTTCGCCGGTATTAAAAGAGGCATTTGGCATTAATGCATTTTTCGACCTTATGCCGCAATGGTTTATTTTACCAGGTGTTATAATTGCCACAACTGCCGCCATAATTGCCAGCCAGGCAATGATTTCAGGCTCCTTTACCCTCATCAGTGAAGCCATGCGTCTTAACCTATGGCCTAAATTAAAAGTGCGTTATCCGTCAGAAGAAAAGGGGCAGCTTTTTATACCAAGTACCAACTTCTTAATGTTTGTGGGTTGTGTTTTTGTAGTGCTGTATTTTAAAGAGTCTTCTAAAATGGAGGCTGCTTACGGACTTGCTATCATCGTAACAATGTTAGCCACTACAATACTTTATGCCAATTACATGGTAATGCTGAGGGTAAACAAGTTTATAATTTATGGATTTTTGTTTTTTTACCTGCTAATAGAAACCTCTTTTCTGGTAGCATTGATGGAGAAGTTTCCGCACGGCGGTTACATCACTTCCATGATAGGAGGTTTAATGTTTTGTGTGATGTACATATGGTACAAAAGCAGAAAAATTAAAAACCGGTATGTTGAATTTGTTAAGCTTGAACATTACGTGCACCATGTTGCAGGAACTGAGCAATGACAAGACCATTCCAAAATATGCTACCCATCTTGTATACCTAACCAGTGCTAATAATCCCCGCGAAATAGAACATAAGATCATTTATTCCATTCTTAATAAAAAACCCAAGCGGGCAGATATTTACTGGTTTGTTCATGTAGATACTCTGGATGATCCTTATACACAGGAATATGAGGTGAGCACATTATTCCCAACGATATCATGCGGGTTGAGTTTCGCCTGGGCTTCGGGTTCAGCAAAAGATTAACCTGATGTTCCGCAAAGTAGTAGAAGACCTTGTGAATAATGGAGAAGTAAATATCACCAGCCGTTACGAAAGCCTGGAGAAGAAACAATATTGTGGGTGATTTTCAGTTCGTGGTTATGGAAAAGTATCTAAGCGGCGATAATGAGTTGCCTTTCTTTGAAGAGAGTTATTATGCGCTTGCATTTATGGATTAAAGATGTTAGCCTGAGTGAAGAAAAAGGTTTTGGACTTGATCCCAGTTCAGTAATCGTTGAAAAATTTCCGTTGATCGTTTCACCTACTGCACAAATAAGGCTCGAAAGAAAATTTGTTGAGCAGGAAGATGTATAGAAAGTAATAGCAATAAAAAAAAGGCATTCTTAAAAAGATGCCTTTTTTATTTTATTTAAACTTCATTAATTATAAATACGAAGCACGGAAGTAAACTGCTCTTTTATAGATTGTTCAGCCGGCGTTAATTCGCTGTCTTGCAGAGGCGCAGAATCTGGTTTGCCCTTGGTTATTTTTACAAATTGACCAGACTGCGGGCCGGGAACAGTATCGTATAGTTTATACCTGTCGTTTTGTGTCCACCTTTTAAAAGGAACACCATTTTCAGGATGCATGGAATATGCATCGTAAATATATGAGCGCGATTTAAAGTTTTTATTCGAAACGATTGCAGGTGCAAAACTTACCCCATCTAATTTACCATACCCCGACAAAGGAGTTTTAATACCGGCAATGTCTTTAATTGTTGGTAAGAAATCTGTAAGGTCAATCAAAATGTTAGATGTTGAACCTTTAGGAATTCTGCTTGGTCCATAAACGATCATCGGCACATTTGTACCTGGCTCAGTTGTTTCGCCTTTACCCCCCGGAACATTGAAGCCATTAAAAACAGAGGTAATTTGGGGAGGCGTTCCATTATCAGCAAAATACATTACAACTGTATTTCTTGATAGCCCGTAGGTATTCAGGTAATCGATTATTTGTCCAATTTTTTTATCGTGGTATTTTACCATAGAAGGGAAAAACTTTGTATTGGATTTTGAGGTATCCCAACTTGCGTATTCCGCATCGTCTGGTGTTGGCTGAAAGGGACCGTGGCAGGTGATCATTGAATAAAATGCAATAAATGGTTTATTCCCGGTCTTAGCGCTGTCCATAAAATTTATAAGGTATTGGGAAAACTTATCTTCAGAATATACACCATCAGTTTGTTCGGCAGGCAGATAATCCCCGTCCTGGTAAATCCTTGCACTTTTATACCTGTTGCCTTCTTCACTTGCGCTATTTTGAAAAGGTTGCCAAACTGCATATTTATCCCAGCCGAAAGATCTGAGTGAGGCATCCCCACCGCCCAGTTGCCACTTTCCTGCATAGCAGGTTGCATAGCCATTGTCTTTAAGCATATTGGCAAAGGTTTTATTTTCCGTGCTCATATAATTCCACTCGGTATAATTCCTGAAATTGTATTTACCTGTAAATAGCATTAACCTGCTTGGGCAGCAAATAGGGCCGGCATGGCATTCAGTAAACCTTTTGCCATTTTGCGCCATCCGGTCAATGTTCGGTGTGGTATAAGATTGTCCGCCATCGCAAGAGGGTATTTCGTAACCGACATCATCACCAAATAAAATAAGAATATTGGGTTGCACCCCGGTTGTTCCTAATAATCGCTGATCGTTTCCCTCAGCAGCCTGTTCAATTTCATTGATGTCTTTTTTACAACCCGTAAGTAGTATAAAAAAACAAAAAAGGGCAGTTAGTGTGTGTAAATAAATTTTCATGGCGTTTTTTCGTGTTGTGGCGCTAAAAATATAAACAAAATTTTTATAATCAAACTCTCCCTAAAGGTATTCCCGGGCATAAAAATAGCCGGCATCACCGGCTATCAATATTATAAAAAGCCTATTAAAGCGAGATATGTTTTTCTAACATCATTTTGCGCAAGTTAATTAAACCATAACGCATTCTGCCTAAGGCTGTATTAATGCTGCAATTTGTGGCTTCCGCGATTTCTTTAAAACTCAGGTCGCCAAAATGTTTTAAAATAATTACTTCGCGTTGTTCTTCAGGCAGTTTTTGCAGCATCTGGTGCACCCTGTCGTAACTCTGTGTCTTTATAATCTTATGCTCAGCATTATCGTTTACCACTACATGCACTATTTCAAAGATGTCTTTATTATCGTGCGTAACAATAGAGGGTGTACGTTTTACTTTACGAAAATGGTCTACACAAAGGTTATGCGCGATGCGTATAGCCCATGGTAGAAATTTACCTTCTTCGTTATATCTTCTTCCTCTCAAAGTATCTATGATCTTTAAAAAGGTATCCTGGAAAATATCCTCGGCGAGATATTTGTCTTTTACCAAAAACAAAATGGAACTGAATAGTTTGTCTTTATACCGGTGGATCAGCATTTCCAATGCGTTGGAATTGCCTTCCTGGAATGACAGAATAAGTTCGGTGTCACTTAGTGTGTTATAGGTAGTCATAGATGTTGCCTGTGTTACAGGGAGTGTTATCGTTAATAAATACTTAGTAAATCGAAAAAAGTAAACTTAAATGTATAGGCAACAATTTATTTGATATTGGATATGAAATTAAACCTTTTTATTGTTCAATCGAATGCAATATGTAAAAAAAAAGTAAAAACTTTTGTAGATGTGCAATAAATATTCAGTCTTATCAATGCTCATTTCGGATAGCCTTATTCCCATAAAACAATCATTTATGCACAGTTTTAAAACTTAGCCAATCCTTAATTATAGAAAGTGGGCTTTAAATTTTCGGCCTTAGTTTCGCAAAAATCATGAGTAAGTCAAGTACGGTTAAGACTGCTTCAAAACCAAAGCAGGTAAAGGTTTCAGCAGATAAAGATGCAATATTTATTAAAGGGGCAAGGGTTCATAATTTAAAAGATGTAACGGTTTCTTTTCCACGTAATAAATTTATAGTTGTTACCGGGGTTTCCGGAAGTGGCAAATCTTCTCTTACCATAAATACACTTTTTGCTGAAGGTCAGCGCCGCTATGCAGAAAGCCTTAGCGCCTACGTACGCCAGTTCATGAGCCGGATGGTTAAGCCGGATGTGGATTATATTAAAGGTCTTTGCCCGGCAATTGCCATTGAACAGAAAGTTATTACCCGCACACCGCGAAGCACCGTTGGCAGCATGACCGAGATTTATGATTACCTGCGTTTATTGTTTGCCCGGGTAGGTAAAACCCTTTCGCCTGTTAGCGGAAGAGAAGTAAAAAAAGATGATGTTACCGATGTGGTGAAGGCTGTAAAGCAACAACAACATGGCACCAAAGTGGTAATACTCGCGCTTTTTAAACAACATGCCAACCGGGAAATTAGAGAAGAATTGAACGTATTGCTTCAAAAAGGTTTTTCCAGGATATATATACGCCATCCCGAGTCGCCTGCAGGGGACATTTTAGATATTGAAGATCTTACTATTAAAGAGGATGATGCGTTAACTGCCACCATTCATTCCAGCCATACTTATATTTTAATTGACAGGATAATTGCAAAAGATTTTGACGAAGATGACCTTCACAGGCTGGCTGATTCGGTAAACACTGCCTTTTATGAAGGTGAAAGCGACATGTATCTTGAATTGAATGGTACAGAACTTTTGCACTTCAGCAACCGGTTCGAGATAGACGGAATTGTTTTTGAAGAGCCTACACCTAATCTTTTCTCATTTAACAATCCATTTGGCGCCTGCCCAACCTGCGAAGGGTTTAGCCTGGTGCTTGGCATTGATGCCGACCTGGTTATTCCCGATAAAAGACTGAGCGTTTACGAAGGGGCTGTAGCACCCTGGAAAGGCGAAAAGCTGGGATTATGGAAAGAGCAGTTTATCAGCGCATGCAAGGTCTATAGATTTCCCCGTTCACAAACCAGTGGCCGACCTGCTCCCTTACCAGGTAGACCAATTATGGAAAGGTTCCGGCAGGGCTCTGGGTATTAACGATTTTTTTAAGGAGGTAGAACAAAACCTGTACAAAGTGCAATACCGCGTGCTGTTAAGCAGGTACCGTGGCAAAACATTATGCCCCGATTGTAACGGTTTCAGGCTTAGAAAAGAGGCTTTATATGTGCAGGTACAAAACAAACATATTGGCGAACTGTGCCAAATGCCCATTAAAGACCTGCTTAAATGGTTTGAACAATTAAGTTTACCGGAAAACGACCGTTTTATTAGCAAACGAATTTTGCTTGAGCTAAATCAGCGCCTTCAAACCTTACATCGATGTAGGTCTTGGCTATCTTACACTTAACAGGCTGGCCAATTCCCTGAGCGGAGGCGAAAGCCAGCGGATTCAGCTAACCCGCAGCCTTGGCAGCAACCTCACCAATTCATTATACATTCTTGATGAACCTTCTATAGGTTTACATTCAAGGGATACAGAAAACCTTATTAAGGTGCTTAAAGCAATTAAGGGACGCAGGAAATACCGTGGTAGTTGTAGAACACGATGAAATGATGATGCGCGAAGCCGATCATATTATAGACATGGGACCCCTTGCTTCTCATTTGGGCGGTGAAGTAGTAGCAGAAGGGGACTATGAACAAATTATTGCAAACAATAACAGCCTTACCGGTCAATATTTAAGTGGCACACTTCAAATACCGGTACCAGCATCAACCCGCAAATTTAAAAGAAGCATTAAGGTTGAAGGGGCACGGCAGAATAACCTGAAAGATATAGATGTTGAATTTCCCCTGAATGTGCTGTGCGTGGTAAGCGGCGTAAGTGGCAGCGGAAAAACAACACTGGTAAAACAGATTTTATACCCGGCACTGCGTAAAGCAAAGGGCGAATTTGGAGACAAGGCAGGGTTTCACCGGGCATTGTCAGGTGATATTGATATGATAGACCAGGTAGAGATGGTAGACCAGAACCCCATAGGAAAATCGAGCAGAAGCAATCCCGTAACCTATATTAAAGCTTACGACCAGATTAGAGACCTGTATGCAAACCTGCCGGTTTCTAAAATGCGTGGCTTTCAGGCAAAGCATTATTCATTTAATGTGGATGGCGGACGCTGCGATGCCTGTAAAGGTGAGGGCGAACAACTGGTTGAAATGCAATTTCTTGCCGATATAAAGCTTACCTGCGAGGTTTGTGGCGGAAAGAAGTTTAAAGAAGAGGTATTGGAAGTGCAGTATAAGAACAAAAGCATTTACGATGTGCTGGAATTGAGCGTAGATGAGGCTATTGATTTTTTCAAAGATGAAAAAGCTTTGGCAAAAGCCCTGCAACCTTTGCAGGATGTAGGTTTGGGTTACATTAAACTGGGACAAAGCAGCGACACCCTTAGCGGTGGCGAGGCGCAAAGGGTAAAGCTGGCTTCCTTTCTTGGAAAAAGTAAGTCAACCCAGCGCATGTTGTTCATTTTTGATGAGCCAACCACGGGGTTGCATTTTCATGATATACAAAAATTACTGGGTTCTTTTAATGCGCTGATTAAACAGGGTCACACCATACTGGTAATAGAACACAATACCGATGTTATTAAAAGTGCGGACTGGGTTATTGACCTGGGACCCGAAGCGGGCGATGCCGGAGGTTTCCTGGTATTTGCCGGTACACCTACAGACCTGAAAATGTCTGAGGAAGGCCATACTGCAAGGTTTATTTAATTTACCCGCATTTAGGTTATAAACCCTACACTTAGGGGTGAAAAATAATTTACCAGGAATTACATGTAAATCCCTTTTATTTGTATTTTGATTTATGAATTAATTTTATATATTTTTACTTCTACACTCTTCCCCAAACTCCCTTTTTGATTTTAAATAATCCGTTGCCTTTTTATGTTAAGAAATATACCTGATGTAAAGTGTGTAGTATGTTCTATAATTTTTCTAATTACATTTTCAATCAACAGTTTTTCGCAAAATTCAGATATTTATGAAAGTTTTGCCATTCTTAATATAAATGGTTCAGGCAACTCCTATTATGATCTTAAGGCTTCTACGGCTAATCCTGATTTGCAAGGAGCAAACCTTGGTTCCTATTCAACAGGAATTAATACCCTTATTTTAAATGGTGCGCAGAATAAAGTGTATAAATGCGCCTCCGATAATATAACCAGGTGCGACCTGTGGTACAGAATTTATAAAAATGGTGCAACGCCCCCTTCTTTTACATCGACTACTATATTCTATACGGCCGATTTAGGCATAGCCGGTTGTGGCGGAGTTAATCAGCAATGGGAATCATCAGCAGCAGGAATAAATGTTTTGAATGGCCTTACACCCGGTAACTATTTCCTTGAAGTATATACTACTGCAGATTTTACCTATCCAACAGGTAACGGAACTCATTATGCAAATAATTCCGGTGCAAATTATATAGCCTCATTCACGGTTAATAGCCTAAATGTGGATGTTCTGTCAGGTGCAAACATTATTGGCACGTATTCATCATTAAAAGGTGCTTTCGATAAAATAAATGATGGAACCCATCAAGGCGCGTTAACATTAAGATTAAATAGTAGTACAAATGAAACAGCAACTGCGATATTAAATGCATCTGGTATGGGTAGTGCTAATTACACTAGCGTTCTTATAAATCCATCAGGCAGTATCATTGTTTCAGGAGATTTATCAGCAAATGCTTTGGTAATTTTGAATGGTGCCGATAATGTTACAATAGATGGTTTAAATACGGGGGGCAACTCGCTAAAATTTGTAAACAATTCTAATGGAACTATAAATACATCCACAATAAGGTTTCAGGCGGATGCAACCTTAAATGTTATTACTAACTGTTCAATACTCGGATCGGGAAAAGTTGGAGTAGCATCAAACGGCGGGAATATTTATTTTGCAACAGGTACCACTACCGGTAATGATAATAATACTTTAACGAATTGCAACATTGGGCCTGGTCTGAATGGTTTACCCAGCAAAGGAATATATTCTTTTGGGTCAAGTGCCTCAATAGATAACAGCGGCATAATTATAAGTAATTGTAACATATATGATTGCTTTGATTCAACTAACACAAGTGCTGGCATATTCGTAAGTAACTTTTCTTCAAATTTTTCTATATCAGGTAATAAATTTTATCAAACTTCTACAAGGGCACATAGTTTAAACAATCTTCAACATTCAGCTATTTGGGTAAGTAATACTTCAGGCAACGGATTTTTAATATCCGGAAATACGGTAGGCTATTCCACAGGAACCGGTACTGGTAAATATATATTAACAGGGACAAATGATTCTAAGTTTTACCCGATTGCGTTATCTGCCGGTTTTTCGGCTGCATCAACCATTCAAAATAATATAATAACCTCAATCAATTTAAATTACCTGGGTACCACTACTGGAGCCTCAGCTAATGCAGGAATTTTTTGTGGAATTTATGTTATAGATGGCCTGGCAAACGTTACCAATAATACAATTGGAGCCGCATCAGGAACTAGTGCAATTAATGTTACCAGTGATTTAATTTCAGGAAACCAGGTTAATGGTATATGCACCCAGGCATCTTTTGGTACTTCTTTGCAAAGTAATACCATAGCTTCTATCACCGCCACTGCAGGCACTACCAACGGAATAGTTTTTAACGGAATAATTACAAAATCATCCGGGTATAATACCATATTAAACAACATTATTGGGAGTGCTACATCCGGGTCAATTTCCATAGGCACATCAAATACATCCGGCGCATGTACTTTTTACGGAATAAACAATGGCTCTACAGGAACTTTAATTATTGGCAATACATCCAGTTCTGGCAATACTGTAAACAACATAATCATTAATGGAACCAATAGTTTGAATTTAGGGGTTGGAATTAATAATTCAGCAATAACAGCTAACCCAACCTTAAATTATAATACGATTTCAAATATTACCATTTATTCTACAGGGGGAAATTTGTATGGCTTTTATAATGGTGGTGGTGTTACAGGGACTGTTGCGGTTAGCTACAATACCTTCTCCGGATTTTTTATTACTGCACCCACAACTTCTTTAATTTTTAGGTGCATCCATTTTAATAACGCTAATGCAGGTAGCAC
The DNA here is from genome assembly GCA_963806425.1 of uncultured Bacteroidota bacterium. Lineage (GTDB taxonomy): Bacteria > Bacteroidota > Bacteroidia > Chitinophagales > Chitinophagaceae > JBBRBB01. The sequence goes on from CAWDYB010000009.1 coordinate 281,756, forward strand.
GCTCAATATAACAAATAATAGTTTGCAGGCGGTTAACTATTCCGGCAATTCTACCGGGGAATTCTCTTTTATTAACCAAAGTGCAACTGTTAACAGTGCAACTATTAGTAACAATGCTACCAGTTCATTAATCCTTCCAACGAGTTCTGCGACTACTTATATCATATACCAAAGTAATGCAACTCCAAATATAACTGTCACCAATAATAATTTTTCCAATATCAGCAAAAATGCAAATGGGGCAACCAGTAATTTTTATGGATATTATAATATTGGGTCACCCACCAGCGGTAATGCTTTAGTTACCGGAAATACCTTCAGTAATATCTCTTTTACAAACGGATTAACTACATTTTATGGAATTCATGTTTGGACCACCACTTCTCAAACCATTCAAATAAACAATAATACAATTACGACTATATCTGGGGGTTCTACAATGTATGGAATAAGCCATAATTCAGGAGCCTTTGGAAGTACCTTAAGCAATAACTTAGTTAATAACATTTCAGGTTCAAGTAATGTTTATGCAATTTCGGTAGGCTCATCTGCTGGAGGCACAGCATTAAACGTAAACAATAATGTTGTAAACACAATTGCCTCCAGTGGCAACTCCAGTGTTTATGGCATTCAGCACCTAGCAGGCACTTCAACAAATATTTATAAAAATAAAGTTTACGATATATATAATAGCAATACTGGAATTAATGCTTTTGCTGATGGCATTTACATTAATGGTGGTACTACAGTAAATATTTATAATAATTTAATTGGGGACATAAGGTCTGCATCCTCAAACCCTACTACCTCCGCACCTACTGCAGGTATTTTTATTGCTAGCGGCACAACCTTAAATGTTTATTACAACACTGTTTATTTAAATTCAACCATAACAGGAACAAATGCAGGTTCTGCAGCATTATCCTGTTCAGTAACTCCTACCCTTACCATGCGCAACAACATTTTGGTAAACGTTTCTACCAAAAATGGAACCGGACTGGTAATGGCCTTTAGGAGAACCTCTACCACTATAACGTCTTACTCCACTTCTTCAAATAATAATATATTTTATGCTGGGCCACCTGCTGCCGGTAATGTAATTTATTCGGATGGAACGAACACAGATATAAGTTTGGCTGCATACCAGGCTAGGATTACACCACGTGATGCAAATTCTTACACCGAATTACCACCTTTTGTTTCCACGGTGGGCTCCAATTCAAATTACTTACATATAAGTACGACAGTTGGCACACAGGCAGAGAGTAGCGGGCAACCAATTAGTGGATACAATGATGATTATGATGGCGATGTACGTAATGCATCTAAACCTGATATAGGTGCGGACGAATTTGCCGGATTGTTGATCAGTTGTTTTGCACCAACAAACCTGGTTGCAAACCCAACCTCTTCAACTGCAGCACTAAGCTGGAGTGCCCCAACCAGCGGTACACCAACCGGTTATCAATGGGAAGTAAGAACAAGCAATGGACCCGGTACTGGCGCAACAGGATTGCAAACCAGTGGATCAACCACTTCGCCCACAACCAGTGCCACAGCAATTGGGTTAACCGCAAGTACTACCTATTATTTTTATGTTCGTACAAATTGCGGAGGTGGTAACTTTAGTGTATGGGCAGGGCCCGTTGTTTTTACAACTCCCTGTGCTTCAGTAAATGTTCCATACACAGAAAACTTTAATACTGCTGTGGTTCCGAATCTTCCACCCTGCACCTCCCGGCAGGATGTAAATAATGACGGCACAACCTGGACGACTGTTACTGCGCCAGCAGGATATACAGGAAATACCTTAAGGTATAGTTATCACCTAACTAATGCTGCAAATGACTGGTTTTATACAAACGGTTTAAATTTATCGGGTGGAATTTCTTACAGGCTGACTTTTGTTTATGGCAACAACAGTTCAACATACACAGAGAAATTAAAAGTTTACTATGGAAATGCAGCTGTAAATACTTCTATGACAACTCTGCTTTTAGATTTTCCAACCATAAAACATTCCACTACCGTTTTTAGTGCAAGTGTAGATTTTACTCCATCTACAACGGGGGTTTATTATATAGGTTTTCAGGCGTATTCAGACGCAAATCAGTTGAATTTATATGTGGATGATATAAGTGTTGTTCTTACCCCCAGCGCCTCAACAGATTATTTTAGAACCATTGCAACAGGCAGCTGGACATCAACAACCACTTGGGAAACCTCTAAAGACAATGTAAACTGGCAACCCGCCACTATAACACCCGATAACAATGCAACAGCTATAAATATCCGTTCCCCGCATACCATTTCCTTGGGCGGCTCAACAACGGCAAGAAAACTTACCATTGAAGCCGGCGGCAATCTAAATACCAACAATAACCTGCTTACCATTACTGACGCCGCAGGTACGGATCTTAATATTGCCGGCATTTTACAACTATGGGGAAAACAGCCGGTATTAGGAACAGGAACAGCCGTGGTGCAAAATGGCGGATCAGCGAAAGCCGTGTTTAATAGTTCGCCTGCCGAAAGCGATGATTTTGCATACAATGGTAATGTTACTTTTTTAACTGGGTCTGTTTTTGAATGGAATAATACGTCTGCTTTTGAAATGGGACGAACCTATTTTCCTAATGCTATTACAGACATGCCCATTTTTAAAGTCACCAAAAATGTATCGGGCTTTACCACCAACCCTTCCAGCACCACCACTTTTAATGGATTATTCCAGGTAGATTCTACAACAGGTACACCACCTGGAAATCACTATCATGTAAAATTTGATAACAGTGGAGATAAGATTTTTAAATACGGCATTGGCGGCACTGATACTCTAACCCACACTTCAACCAGTGGCAGATTTATTTTTGCCTCAGGGAGTCCAACCATTTATAATACAATTAAATTAAATATTGAAAACAGCAATGTAGGTGTTAGCGACCTTGAAGTGCAGGCAGGAGTAAATCTTTCAACTTCCGGCACCCCCACAATAAAGATCGGTTCAAGTACTAACCCGGGTGCTGATTTTCTTTTAGATGGCAGCTTTACTCATAATGGATCTATTCCGTTTGACCTGTCTTATGGCAATCTGAATATTGCAGGAACCGGCGTCATTAATTCCGGGTCAGGAACCCTTTCTGCTTTATCAACAAATACAAACATCAATGTAACCGGCGCCAGTGGCGGAAGTTCAGGCACACTAAAATTTACTCCAGGTAATTCAACTATAAAGAATTTATCATTAAGCCGAACCGGCACAGCAAGTTCAATAACCATGGGCTCTGATATGGGCGTTTCCGGAATTGCTACCCTGGCTTCAGGCAACCTGAATATTACCGCAAATGCCCTTACCTTATCAGGCACCATTTTAAACAAAGGTGGATTTTTCAATGGAACCTCATCTTCCAACATAACAATTGGCGGAACAGGTTCAAGTGTTGGCACGCTTGCATTTGCAACCGGGGGAAATACGCTTAATAACTTAACCCTCAACCGCACAGGAGGCACCAATACAGATCCAGCCCGGCGTGGTATTAGGCAACAGCCTTACTTACAACGAGTCTTGTTCTTTCAAACGGCATACTTGTAACCGGAGATAATTTGCTTACACTAAATGCCTTCAGTGGTTTAACACGCCCCAGCGATGCGAATTATAAAAACAGTTTTATTGCTACCTGCGACAGTGTTGGTTCACAAATTCAACTTTCCGCAACAAGCCCCTTTGGAGGAAATAAAGGTTTTCGTATAAATAATGTCGGTAACGTAGATACCTATTTTCCGGTGGCAGCAACATATTTGCCGGCAGATAATAATGCCCCGCCGTCACCCAACAGGATGATGATCAATAACAGGTACACGCCCACACATTTTACTGTGGTTGTAAATAAGGGTGATATAGGTAATACGCCGGCAGCACGTGTTAACCGCATATGGTATGTAAAGGCAGCAAGTGATACAGCAGTGGCAGATATGAAATTATACTTTACCATGCGCGATCCTACAGAGTTTGGTGTTATCCAAAATGAAGTAGAGTCGGGTTTTATGTATACCGATGTACGCATTTTACAAAGGGATTATACCAGCAATCCGCACTTTATTGCCATTTCTGATTTTGGAGATATAAAATCATTTCCTTTTAATCCCGGTAATGAAGCGTACGGACAATATACCTATGGTGTAAGCCCCGATGCACTGGGAAGAAAAATTGGGATGACGGAGTTTAACCGCTTTACGGTAGGCAATAAAGGGAGCATAATTTTACCTGTAAACATCATCAGTTTTAATGCCTACCAGTCAGGCAATAAGGTGCTGTTAAAATGGACCAGCCTGAATGAGGTGGATGTTGATCATTATGAAGTGGAACGCAGTCATAATGGATCTCAATTCAATACCATTGGTAAGGTTACTGCCCGAAACTCCGGTACATCTGCTGAATATGATTTTGTGGATGGACAACCATTCAACAGCGATAATTTTTACCGCATAAAGGCTGTGGACAAAAATGGATCAGTTTCTTTTACCCGAATAATTCGAATTACCCTTTCGGGAATTGTTCCATCAATTACGGTCTACCCCAACCCCGTTACAGACAAAAGGTTTACTGTGCAAATGAACAATGTTGATGCAGGCATTTATCATATAGTGCTCTTTAATGTGTTGGGTAAAAAATTAATGGAACAGAAAACCGAACACCCCGGTGGCAGCGCATCTTTACAAATTACCCTGCCCTCTGGTATTCTTCCGGGTACGTACCAGCTTTCATTTTCGGGCAATAACAAGGTGTATTTAAAAAAGGTCATAATTCATTAAAAAATTATTATACTAATTACCAGGGGTTTACAGGGTAAACCCCTTTTTATTTAAAGGTTAAATGCGCTATTTTTGTATAGACTTGTAACCCTGGCAGAAACAATAAAAACATGGGTTCTGTTGTTTAGATGGGTTATGGGCATAAATCCAATTTTCCTCAGATGAAAGACCTATATCTTCTCATTACCTTCCTGCTTTTGCTTTTGTCTGTAAAATCCAACGCGCAAACAACGGTTGTCTGGAATTTTGGCAGCAACACATTAGATTCAACCTCGCTTCCTACCTCTGCTCCAATTGCCAATTTAACCGTTAGCAGGGTAACCAGGGGAAATAACAATGGAACAACTGCGCCACAATATATCAGTAACACCACGCAATCATCAGGTTATTCCGGTGCCAGTGGAGGCAACAATGTAAGTGTTGCAAGCCGAACAGGGGCTTTAATTATTGCACCCGGCGGAAGCAGTTATCTCGAATTTACCTTAACCCCCGATTCCGGGTATGTTGCCGCCATATCACAGGTAAGCTTTGGGGCAAGAACAACCTCAGGGGGGCCAAAAGAATTTACTATCAGGCACAGTCTCGATGGTTACACAACCGATTTAGCCACCAGCGTGGTTTCCAATACCAGTGCCTGGTCTTTTCGAAACCCGGTAACCACGGTTGTTACAACCGCCCCGGGAGTACCTGTAACCTACCGTATATACGGATACAACGGCACAGGTTCGGCAACACCCGGAGTTTCTAATTGTAAGGTTGATGATATAACGGTTGAAGTGGCAATAGGGCTGCCTTCAGTAATTGAAAATCCTTCTGTTTTCTACTCCATTCCTATTATCTCATCGCAGATTAATGTAAACTCGGCAGCGAATCTTGCAGGCGACAGGATTATGATCGCCTATAATGATGCATCTAATACATTTGGTTCACCGGTTAATAATGTAAACTATGCGCTTAATGCCACATTACCGGGAGGAGGAAAAATTCTTTATAAGGGAACGGCAGGTACCTTTAACCACACCGGGCTTTTGCCTAACAAAACCTATTATTATAAAGCCTGGTCTTATAATGCAATAAGGGAATATTCATCCGGGGTTACCTCCCACTCTACCACCCCGGCGCTCTCTACAGCCACTGTAAAAGAACTGGTGATTCCTCAATACATGGGCGCAAAAACCGACAGCACAAAAGACAGTGCACGAACTACCATTGCCTGTTGCCTGCAGTTCGAAAATCTGCGCCCCAATAAGGGGTATGCAGTTACCATAGGCTTCGGCAATGTTACTGAAACAGCCAATACATACGGATCAGGGCGCTTTTATAATAAAGACAGCGCATTATTTGTGACATCCTCTGCGGCAAATGCTGTAGACAATTATTTTTATACAGATGCCACGGGCAACAGTGGACCACAATGGTTTTTTCTTCAGCCTGTTTCCAACAACACCCGGTTCGATGCCGGAAAGCAGGTTAACCTGCGAATAGGTTATGCAGAACACGATTCTACCTTTCCAAATAATCCAAATTATATAAGCGCTCAGGCCATTACCTGCCTCGATATAAAAACAGGCAGTGCCGTAACCTCTTCAACCCTGGATGACGGCGCGTACATTAAAGGCGTTACCGCTTCTACTTTCTCCGGGAAGTATGCCATGGCATTCGACAATGAAGATGGTTCAGGCAGCCCGTTATTTTGTTACCAGGTAAGAAATGCTACGGTTCCGGGAGCTCAAAATGGTACAGCTGCAAACGGCAACCTCGCGTTAATGCCCGTGGTAATACAAGATATTTATTTACAAAGCGGAACAAGCGGAACAGGTGATTTTCCCCTAGTTATTCCATCCGGTATAAACAATGGTTCAAAAGGCGTAAAGCGGTTTGAGTTTCGCAACCAGGATAATTCTTTATTCGCCTATTGCACGGATAATGATGCCATATGGGACGATGGCTTAACGGTCAATAACACAGCAGGTATTCTGCGGGCTGAGGTTCAGACCATTTCTTTCCTGCAGGGTGTGGTGAATAATTTTGGCATTCAGGGCAACCTTACCTTGAAGGGTAACTTCCAGGTTAATGGCATATTTGATATTGGGAATAATTACAACCTGGCCATGGCACGGCAAAACACTTACTTTAAATGGTGTTATAACCGGCGCGGGCAGCCTTAAAGGGTCTGTATCATCAAACCTTACACTGGGTGGTAATAATGGCGGTAGTATTGGCACCCTGCACTTTTTAAATGGGTTTGACACGGTAAATAACTTAATCATTAACCGCACACAGTCCAACTCATCCGAAGCCGTTTCACGTGGCACCATGGGCAGCAACCTGACAATTTTAAATGATTTGCATTTGACCAGCGGTATTTTGGCCACAGCTGAAAATTTAATTACATGGAGGCATACAGGTAATCTTACAGCACCCAATATTCCATGGACCCAGGGTGCAACCAATTATTCGGCACAGTTACATAGCAACCTGTGATGAAAATGGCTTCGAGACCTCAGTTACCAATGGCACCAGGGGGTTTAGAATAAATAATGTGGGCAGTTCGCAAAATGTTTATTTCCCGGTAGGTGCAGACTTTGTTAGTGCCAACCGGATGATGATAAATAATGCCGGAACAACCGATAATTTTACAGTGGTTGTGGGCAAAGGCGATATAACCAACACGCCCAAGCCCAGGGTAAACCGCATTTGGTATGTAACTGAATCGGTGCCGGGCGGCAGCCGGGCAACCATGCAGTTATTTTTTAAAAAAATTGACAACCCCACCTTTGGCACGCAGGATGAAGTGGAAGACGGATTCGTTTATAGTGATGTGCACCTGGTGCAGGAAACTGTACAAAACCAGTTTATAAATAATTCCAATGGGGCCGACATACAAAACTTTATTGGTTATACACCAAACAGTGAAATATTCGGAAAGTTTACCCGTGGTATCAGCACCCACATTGATAACTCTCCCAACCCGGATGGTGTAACCCAGTTTTCGCGCTTTTCGGTGGTTAATGCAGAAGGGGTGATTCTGCCATTGAACATTATAAATTTTGCGGGATATGTATTAAACCGTATCAGCCACCTGACCTGGGCCGGAATGAACGATGAAAACGTGATGTATATAATAGAAAGATCCGCCGATGGTAAATCCTTTTTCGAAATCGGAAAACAACCATCAAAAAACAGTATTGCTGGCTATTATCAGTTTAATGATTCCTTTCCCCTACAGGGAATAAACTTTTACCGTTTAAAAGCCACGGGTGCTTCAGGGGAAGTTATATACTCTCCGGTCATCAACCTTACAAATAATTTTTTCGAAGTAAAAATTTACCCTAACCCCGCCCGTGATTACCTGAATATTTCAATGCAGCAACTGGATGCAGGAAAATATGATATTATATTATGGGATGTGTATGGGCGAAGAGTCCATGTTAATGGCTTCGACCATTCCGGTGGTGTATTTAATACTGTTTTCACCCTTCCACCATCGTTAAAAAAAGGAACCTATCACTTAAGTTTACAGAACGCTTCAGGGCAAAAAATTGCAGGAAAAATTGTAGTATTTTAGAGAAAAGTTATTGGTTTTGAAGAGCAATATTTTTCCGGTTCTCCCTTCTCCTTGCCAGGTTTTTGTTGATTTTTTCAAGCACATAAAAAGAGAAAATGGCCCAAACAATTCCAAGGCAAAAACCTGCAATAATATCTGAGGGATAGTGAACCCTTAGGGCAATACGGCTTACTGCTATTGTAAGTGAAAATAAAATGAGCAACACACCGGCGATCCATTTGTACCAGGCGCTTATACGTAACCTGGAAATGAGGTACACGAGCAAGGAACAAAAAATAAAAGAAGATAATGTATGACCACTGGGAAAACTGTAAGTATTAATAATGCCTGAAATGACCGGCATATCCGGACGGTTTCTGTGAAACACTTCCTTCATACCAAACATAACCAACGAACTGCTTACACCAATAACAAGCACCTCTATGGCGTACCTGTATTTCTTTTTAGCCAAAAGAATACCTGATACAAAGAAATAGGCCGGAATTAAAAAATTGGCAGAACCAAAGAAAGTAAACGTTTCCATCACATTTAAAAAACCCGGAGTAGATATGGAAGCCGCAAGTGCGAAAACATACTGGTCGAGGGTATTTCCATTGTCGGCCATAGCCATCCTGGCCAACCACCCAAATACAAAGAGTGAAACGAGAAATAATGAAGTGATCAATAAAACTTCTAAAGAGATAATTCCAAATAAGCTAACCTTCTTCTTTTGTTCCATTGGCTTTTTCTTAAAAGGCAATTTAAATAATTGATGTAATAGAGAAAGCGAAACTTATAACAAATCTTCCTTAAAGAATTTATTTAACCAGTTCCCCAAAAATTAAAATTATATGATGGCACGATGCAAGAAAGACAATAATGTGAATTAAAGAAAGCAACAGTTTGCATGCCACCACTTTATGTCTGAAGTATTTGTTGCTGCGGCATATTCTTTCAAAATGAAAAAAGTGAAAACTGTTTTCATCATCGTTGCCGGAAGAATGTTTGTGAGCCTCGTGCTTTTCTTCATAATTCTCCAAAGAAACATGGAAAGGGCCCGCCAGGTTAATTTTCGTTTTTCCGGGTTCTATACTTTTCGATGCTGTAACCTGCTGGTGCCTTTTACTGTTTGAAACACTGGCAATATTATTAGAGATCATTAAAAAACCGGCTAAAAAAATAAGGGTAAAAAGGATTTGCGTTTTCATGATTTTGACTGTTTTGATAAGTCAAAATTGCCCCCGGGCATAGGGGTGAAACAAGGTAGGAAACACGCAAAATGAAGGTTGCGTAATTGTGCTTTTATAGTGAAAGATGCATTAAGTAAAAACACTTATTAACCATGCATCCGTAGAAATACGCAGGTTTAATAATTATATGATGCAGGCTTTTATCAACTTAAGAGATTCTTTTTTGAACAATAAATTCCTCGAAATTATTTATATTCGGAAAAACAACCCCGTCATGAAAACCGCATGTAAACCCGCATTGGTTTTTAAATGGACAACGCTGCTATTTATTCTCATTTACTTTCCATCCTGCACTGCAAGCCATTTTGGACCCACCATAAACGGCAACATTTACTCTATGGAAATGCCTGCAAAATTCTTTATGGATAACTATGAAAAGTTTGATATGTCTTTATTCACCTTTAAAAAACCAATGCTTAGTAACGATTATGTTATTAGTGGAGAATTTGTGAGTGGAACAGCAAGGAAAAGCATTACCCTTTCTAAAGAAAAAACCTCAACATTTGGCACGGTGTATACTTACCCGCAAATTTTTGATATTGTTTCAGCAAAACAATTTATTGCAGATCTTAAAAAAGAAGGTATAGACCTTAAAGAAAATGCAGGTGCCTATAAGATTTTGCTCTTAGCGGCACCAGCCACAGATTACTTGTCAAATGCCACGGTTAGTATAACTCTTTATGCAATACAGTCATCTTCCGGAACCAGGTCTGCCACATCTGCTAAAACCAACCCCTGCCCTCCCTGTGGTCGTTAAAATAATAAACAATTTTGTTATGAAACCCCTTATTAAAAAATGCAATAGAACTGTAGTTCTTTTATTTATTTTTTTATGCTCCTTCTTAATTAGCCAGGGGCAATCGTTGCAACATTCTTTTTATACCATGCAAATAAAAAGAGAAGACTGGGACAAATGCGTGAAAGATAATTTTTTAAATGATTTTAGGCATGTAAAAAAATTAATTTTTTATTTCTATACAAATAGTTCCACTGATGGTATGGATCATTGGTATATAAAATCATGGGCTATGGCCGATGCAAGCTGGGCAATTGAACTACCACTAAAAGAAACAAGTACGTCTACTAAAATAGTATCGCCATTTTTTTTAAGCTCGCTTTGGTTTAAACGTTCAGAATTACGAAACTTTATTAAGGTGGCTGTTGATAACAAATGGACCCACATAATACTGGTTCCCGAAAAATATGGTGCAGATGCAGATAAAAAATTTAAAAATCACATGTATTTAAAAGCAACTATTTACAATGCAAATGGACCGGTTATAACCGAAAATATAGGATCTGCAATGGCGGCATCAACACAGGTTATTAACCCATGCCCACCCTGTAATAAATAGGCATAAAGAATGCAAATAAACATTATTAACTGGGTGGAAGTTTGGGGACCAATTAATTCCATTGACGGTTTATTTTTTCAAGAAACCAAAAGGTCAATATTCCACTATTATTACTGTTTATTTATTTGTTGCGCTAATAATAAATTTAGCCATAGACCTTATTTTGGTTGATGCTGCAGCCGGCAAAAAAGCTTTTACTTATTCATCCATTTTTTACAGGAATAACCTGCCGCTTTATAACCTCAGCTCAATAATAAGGTTCATTACTTTTTTATTTTTTTTTAAAATGATACTAAAATCGTTTTACAAAAAAAGATTGAACATCATTTTAATATTATATCCCGTGTTTGTATTGCTACGTTTTTATAAAGTGGAAAATTTTTTAAAATTCGATCCTATTCTGCACACTGCAGAAACCATTACGCTGCTTAGTTTATGCATATTGTATTTTATAAACCTCATAAGATCAAATAAAGTATACAGTCATTTCGATCCGTATCTGATAATCGTAACGGGACTGGCATTTTACGAATCGCTCAATTTTTTTGTTTTTCTTTTCTATAATTTTCTTGTAATTAACGATCCCTCTTTTGCTAAAGGTTTATGGGCGGTTCCAAATGCAGGTTTCTTTATTTTTTGCTTGTTTACTGCACGGGCATTTTTTGGGAAAATAAACAACTAAAACAAAAATTATAAATGTATTTGCTTAATATAAATATTGATTCTATTGAGGTGTTTATTATGGTTGGCGTTGTGGTAATGCTGCTTTTTTTCATTAGCCTGCTGCTTGCATATAACATTAGCCAGCGTAAAATATTTAAACACCATCAACAAATTATACAGTTACATCAAAACCAGCAAAATCAATTGATTGAGGCAGCAGTGAAAAGTGAGGAAGGCGAAAGGCATCGAATAGCAGAACAGTTACATGACGAAGTGGGCGCCATTCTTTCGGCCTCCAGGTTGTATCTAACCAATATTCACAGCGAAAACCTTCCCGGTGGTGAAAAGCAGTTGCATGATAAAGCAGTAGAGCTTATAGATGAAGCCATTGGTTGCGTAAGAAACATTTCACATAACATGCACTCTGCCATTTTAAAACAAATGGGGTTGAATGAAGGAATAAAAAATTTTGTTCAAAAAATTTCTTCGGGAAAACTTACTGCAACGCTTAAACTGGACGAAAGTTTTGCTGGTGATAATGAGTCGAACATAAGCATTTACCGCATTTTGCAGGAACTGATGAACAACATAATAAAACACACCACTGCAACGCAGGTTAATATTAAATCGCAGCAGGAAGAGGATAAGATAAATTTTATTATAACACATGATGGCAATGGTATAAGTCAGCAAGAATTTGAATCACTAAGCTTTGCCGCTAATGGGTTAGGTTTAAAGAACATTCAAAACCGTATTATTTTACTTAAAGGATCAATTAATTTTATGTCAGCGGAAGATGAAAACAAGATCATTTTATCCATACCACTTAAAAATAAACCCCATGCCCGTTAACATAGCCATAGCAGATGATTACAAGATCTTCCGGGATGGCTTGAAACTTTGCTTTTCACAGGATAAGAATTTTAATGTAATGTTCGAATCTGATAATGGCGAAGAACTGTTGGCAGAATTGCATAATGTTCAGCCCGATGTAATTATCATGGATTTAAACATGCCGCTTATGGATGGCATGGAAGCAACCAAACAAATTCGAAAAATGTATGAAGCCATTAAGGTGCTTGTTGTAACCATGTATGATGATGACAAATTTATTATTCACCTGATGGAGAATGGCGCAAATGGTTACCTTTTAAAAAATGCAGAGCCAAAAGAAATAATAAAAGCAGTGTACACCGTGCATGAGAACGGGTACTATTTTAACGACCTTGTGAATAAAGCTTTATTAAAAAAACTTGTATTAAAAAATAATATTAAACCTTCCTTCAACAAGGATATAGAATTAACAGAACGCGAGCAGGAAGTCTTGAAACTTATCTGCGAAGAAAAAACCGCCACAGAAATTGGTAAGCAAATTTTTCTTAGCCCGCGCTCTGTCGAAGGAATAAGGCAACGCCTGATTGAAAAAATAGGTGTACGAAACACTGCCGGACTTGTAATGTTTGCCGTTAAAAATGGTTTGGCCGATTAACCATTTTCATCAACCACCTTTTCTTCTATTTTCCCGGTATTTTTATTTTTAAGAATTACTTTCTTTGCACCATAGTGCGTCATTTCTTCTTTAACCAAATAATGATCAGCATCATATTCTACCAGGTGGCTTTCTTTCGATAATCCTGTTTTACCTCTCCATATATCGAGTTGCACAGGCTCCCACAATTTTGTTTTGGCAGATTTATATGCAGCATCTAAAACGGAATTAACAACATAACCATCATAAAAAGTTTCCTTGGGTGGTTCGTTTTTTTCCATAGCGTTGAACATGTCGGCAAACATGTGGTTATAACCAAGTTCATTTATTTCATCGCCAACAGGAAACAGCCAGCCCGTATTGCTCTCGGCTTTTTCCGCAACATAATCGGCTCCTTTTCCTGTAGTAAACATTTCAAAACCTGTACGTAAAAAACTGTTTATCCAAATAGTTCCTTCCGTACCCATTACCTCATCGCGAAGGTCTAACCCACCCCTGAAAGTCCAGCTTACTTCAAATTGTGCAATGGCGCCATTTTCATATTTTATCAACCCAATGGCATGATCTTCCGCATCAATGGGCTTTACCTGCGTATCTGCCCAACACATTACTTCAATGGGTTTAATATCCTTGCCAATATAGCTTCTGGTTATCTCCACGCAGTGGCAACCCAGGTCTAAAATGCATCCGCCACCTGCCAGTTCAATATTCCAGAACCAGTCGCTGTGCGGCCCGGGTGCGTTTCGCGGCTTTTTGCCCATAAAATTCTTCCAAGTGCACCATTCTTTACGCTTTCATGCGCCTTTAAAAATTTAGGTGTATATACCAGGTCTTCAAGGTACCCGTTAAATATGCCTGCTTCTTCTACTGCCAGAAGCATTCGTTTTGCTTCAGCTGCATTTCGCCCCAGGGGCTTCGTGGTCATTACCGGTTTCTTGTGTTTACAACACAGCATTACCGCTTCTTCATGCAGGTTGTTGGGCAAAGCAATGCAAACAACATCAACATCTTCATGCATAATAGATTCTTCCATATTGGTTGTAAAGTGTTTGCAGGAATAATCTTCGGCAAACTTGCGGGCAGATTCGTCGCGCCGCGAATACACACTAACCACTTTATCTTTACTTCTGTTTCCATGTAAAGCGTCGGCATAAAACCTGCCAATAAACCCCGAACCAAGCATAGCAATTCGTTTCATTTTTATGTAGATTTTTTACTTCACCTTTTTTAACGATTGTTGACGCAGGAGAAGTAGATTTATAAATGGATTTTAGTTATTACAGGATGAAAGTAATGATTTTTAAATTTTTTATCAGCCCCAATTGCATATATGAATAAAAAAATAATCTCGGTTGTTTTGCTTGTGATTGTGGTGGTCGCTCTCTCGCTAAAACGATGCAGTTCCATTGCAGACCGGCAGAAGAATGTTGTGCATCCATCCGGTTCAAAACATTACCCGCTTAATAAAAAAGCTGTTTTGAAATATTCCAAACATGCACGGTGCCGCATGGATTGCAGGATGGTTGATGAAAGTGAGGTAAAAGAAATGCTGCAAACAGGTACCATTAATTATTCAAAAAGTTATTTAAGCGGTGATGATTGCAACAAAAAATATGCTGTGGAAGGTGTAAGCCATGACGAGCAGCACCTAAGAATTATTTTCGCACCCTGCGGTCAAACAATAACTGTAGTAACGGTTATAGATTTAGATACTGATTGGACATGCCACTGTGAGTAGCATGCTCAACAAAGCCATGCATTGTTAGGCGACCGGGGTATGGGCACAATTTTTTCAAAAATTTACATCAAATATAGTTATGCGTTTTAAAGATAAAATATGTCTTATAACAGGGGCAGGCTCGGGCATTGGGAAAGCAACGGCAGAACAAATGGCAAATGAAGGAGGTTGCATTGCAATTATTGACCGAGATGAAAAAGGTGGAAATGAAACCGTACAAAACATTCAGTCAAAAAACGGTTCTGCCATTTTTATTCATTGCGATGTAGAGTATCCCGATCAAATTAAAGAGTCCGTTGATGCAGCAATTAATAAGTGGGGTAGAATTGATGTGCTCGTAAACAATGCGGCAATGATGACATTTAAAAAAATAATTGATCTGACTCTGGAAGAATGGGATAAAGTGCTGGAAGTAAACCTCCGCTCTGTTTTTCTTTTCTGCAAATATTGCATTCCGCATATGAAAGGAGGAAGCATAATCAACATCAGTTCTGTTCACGCACATGAAACAACTGCGAATGTTGTACCTTATGCAACAAGCAAAGGCGGCATGGAAGCCTTTACACGGGGTGTAAGCCTGGAGTATCCTGCCGATCATTTACGCATAAACTCCATAGCACCCGGCGCGGTAGACACACCCATGTTATGGAACAATCCCAACGTAAAAAATGGGAAGGAGGAAGTGGGAAACCTTGTCGGAAAGCCGTCGGAACTCGCTGCCGCCATATGTTTTCTTGCAAGTGATGAAGCAAGTTTTATTAATGGAACCACCCTTGTTGTGGATGGTGGAAAACTAGATAGATTATAATGCAACAATTACAAAATATGGATTTAAACCGGTTCATGTTTGCAACCGGAATAGAAAACAGTTACCCAATTATTCAATTGCCGGATGGTACAACCAAACGCATTGATGAAATGGAAAAAACCGGGCATTATAAAAATTGGGAGCTCGATTTTGAATTGGTTACACAAATAGGAATAAATTATTTAAGGTACGGACCACCTTATTATTCAACACATCTTGCCCCCGGCAAATATGATTGGGATTTTACTGATAAAACTTTTAATCGACTTAAGAAACTGGGCATAACACCTATTGTAGACCTCTGCCATTTCGGAGTGCCGGACTGGCTGGAGAACTTTCAGAACCCTGATTTTCCCAAGTATTTTGCAGAATA
Source organism: uncultured Bacteroidota bacterium (assembly GCA_963806425.1). Lineage (GTDB taxonomy): Bacteria > Bacteroidota > Bacteroidia > Chitinophagales > Chitinophagaceae > JBBRBB01. Next base: position 297,791 of record CAWDYB010000009.1, read on the forward strand.
TGCCCTCGCATTTGCACAGCGGTTTCCAGACCTTGAATTATATACCCCGGTTAATGAGATTTATATCGCAGCTACCTTTTCTGCCCAATTTGGCTGGTGGAATGAAAGATTAAAAAGTGATCGCGCTTTCGTTACAGCACTCAAACATTTATGCAAAGCAAACGTGCTTGCCATGCGGGCCATACTTTCTGTTCAGCCACATGCGAAATTTATTCAAAGCGAATCATCAGAATATTTTCATCCCGAAAAACCCGGGGCGCAAAAGCATGCTGATTTTTATAATGAAAAACGGTTCCTGGCATTAGACTTAACATATGGTTACCCTATGCAGTATTCAATTTATGAATACCTGTTGGATAATGGAATGACAAGAGAGGAATTTCATTGGTTTATAGATAACCAGGTAATGGCGCGGTGTATTATGGGCAACGATTATTATTATACAAACGAGCATTTGGTCGAAGAGAACGGCACCATAAAACCTTCAGGAGAAGTGTTCGGGTATTACGTGATTACCTATCAATACTACAACAGGTACAAGTTGCCGATCATGCATACCGAAACAAATAATACAATGCCCGATTCGGAGCGATGGCTTTATAAGGAATGGGCAAATGTGCACCGGTTAAAACAAGATGGTGTGCCCATTACAGGGTTTACATGGTATAGTTTATTACACCAGGTAGATTGGGATACAGCACTTCGCGAAGATGCAGGGCGCATTAATGAATTGGGTTTATTTGACCTTAACAGGAAAATAATGCCTGTAGGTAAAGCCTATAAAAAAATAATAGAACAGTGGCAGCCCATCTTACGTTCAGAGAGATTTGGCCTGCACTTCCGGAATTGATTTCATGAAAATGTTTATAACATGAAAGATTTTATTTCGCTGTTTTGTTAACTGTACGATGCAATTGTTAACTTCCCTGTTCATTAAAAATAGCGCATGTTATTGCTTGGAATTGATGTTGGCACCTCTTCAATTAAAGTGTCTGTAGTTGATGGCGATTCACGCCAATGCATTGCGTCTGCGCAATATCCTGAGTCCGAGGCGGAAATTATTTCACTTCAGCATGGATGGGCAGAACAAAGTCCTGACTTATGGTGGGATTACGTAAAGCAGGCTATATTAAAGGTGCAGCAAAACCCCGCTGTTTTTTCAGAGAAAATTCAGGCGATCGGCATCTCTTACCAAATGCATGGTTTGGTAATAATAGATGAAAATAACAATGCTATACGCAACAGTATAATTTGGTGCGATAGTCGTGCGGTGCAGCTGGGTGAAGAAGCATATAATTTATTAGGAAGTACTTACTGTAATAGTTGCCTGTTAAACTCCCCCGGAAATTTTACCGGCCTCTAAGCTTGCCTGGGTTAAACAACAAGAACCAGGTTTGTTCTCCATGATAACAAAAATGATGCTGCCCGGCGATTTTATAAGTATGAAATTAACGGGTGAAATAACCACCAGCCCGTCTGCTTTGTCTGAAGGCGTGCTTTGGAATTTTAAAGATGACTGCATAGCCGGTGAAGTGCTTAAACACTATGGCTTCGATAAAAAAATAATACCTGAAATACAACCCGTTTTTTCTGAGCACGGAAAATTATTAATGAAAGTTGCGCAGGAATTAAACCTTACGCCGGGCATACCGGTAACGTATAAAGCGGGAGACCAGCCCAATAATGCATTATCATTAAATGTACTTAAGCCCGGCGAAGTAGCAGCCACTGCGGGAACATCAGGAGTGATATATGCCGTAAGCGATACTTTGTTAAGTGATGCGCACTCAAGGGTTAACAGCTTTGCGCACGTTAACCATACGGCAAATAATAAAAGCATTGGTGTGTTGCTTTGCATTAACGGCGTTGGCATTCAAAATAAATGGATGAAGAATATGATTGGTGCAGGTAAAAGTTATGAGCAACTGAACAGTGCAGCAGCAAACATTTCACCGGGCTGTGATGGTTTATTCGTATTTCCGTTCGGCAATGGTGCTGAACGTATGTTAGAAAATAAGTTAGTGGGTGCGCATGTAAAAAATATTGATCTTAATAAACATTCGCACGCACACCTTTACCGCGCCGGTCAGGAGGGGATTGCATTCGCATTCAGGTACGGACTGGATATAATGCGTGAAAACGGCTTAAACCCTGCGGTTGTACGCGCAGGGTATGCCAACATGTTTTTAAGTGAAGTGTTCACCACCTCCTTCGTAAATGCAACAGGTGTTTGTGTTGAGTTATATGAAAATGACGGAAGCGTGGGAGCCGCACTGGGTGCGGGAATTGGGGCGAATTTTTTTTCAGCGAAAAATGCTTTTACCGGTTTAAATAAAATAAAAACAATAGAACCCCTTAAGGAAGATGTGTACAATGAATTATATGAGCAATGGAAAAATATGCTGGAAACTATAACTTCACAACATGGCTAAATAAGCTTTAACTAAACATTCCTGCGCTGAAGTGTGCGACGCAAGGAACTATTCATTTATAACTAATAGCCCGCTACAAAAAAATAAACCATATGAAAGTAATTACAGGAGAAAAAGAATTTTTTAAAGGGATACAACAAATACAATTTGAGGGAACAGAAAGCAGCAACCCCTTAGCTTTTCGCTGGTACGATGAAAACAAATTGATAGCCGGCAAAACCATGAAAGATCACCTGCGTTTCGCCTGTGCCTACTGGCATTCTTTTGTTAACACTGGTGGCGATCCGTTTGGAGAAGGCACCCACGATTTTGCATGGAATAAAAAAGAAGATGCTGTTGAAAGAGCCAAAGACAAGATGGATGCAGCTTTTGAATTCATAACCAAAATGAACCTTCCTTATTATTGTTTTCACGATGTGGATGTGGTTGATTATACCAATGATGTTCGCGATAATGAAAAGCGGCTGCAGACCCTGGTGGATTATGCGCAACATAAACAAAAAGAAAGCGGCGTTAAATTATTATGGGGCACAGCTAATCTCTTCAGCCATAAACGATATATGAATGGTGCATGCACCAATCCTGATTTTCATGTACTGGCACATGCCGGTGCACAGGTTAAAGCTGCATTGGATGCGACCATACAATTAGGGGGAGAAAATTATGTTTTCTGGGGAGGCCGTGAAGGATATATGAGCCTGCTAAATACCAACATGAAAAGGGAGAAAGAGCACCTTGCAAGATTTCTACACACAGCCAGAGATTATGCCCGCAAAAATGGTTTTAAAGGCACTTTCTTTATTGAACCAAAACCTTGCGAACCAACCAAGCATCAGTACGATTATGATTGCGAAACCGTGATCGGTTTTTTACGTCAGTACGACCTGTTGAATGATTTTAAAATAAATATGGAAGTGAACCATGCAACACTTGCGGGGCATACGTTTCCACATGAGTTGCAGGTAGCTGCCGATGCCGGTATGCTGGGTAGTATTGATGCTAACCGCGGTGATTACCAGAATGGCTGGGATACAGACCAGTTTCCTACCAACATAAATGAACTTACCGAAGCAATGCTTATTATACTTGAAGCCGGCGGCTTTAAAGGCGGGGGAATAAATTTTGATGCAAAGATCAGGAGAAACTCAACCGACCCGGCCGACCTTTTTTATGCACACATTGGCGGCATGGATGCCTTTGCCAGAGCGCTTGTTACCGCAGATAAAATTTTACAGGATGGTGCATACACGAAAGTGAGGGAAGAACGGTACAGCTCTTATAATGAAGGAAAAGGAGCAGCATTCGAAAAGGGTGACCTAACCCTGCAAGACCTTCGGGACATTGCCATTGAAAAGGGCGAACCTGAAACACGAAGCGGCAGACAGGAGTATTTAGAAAACCTGGTAAACCGTTTTATATAAAAATGAAATTATTTTATAACCGCATACCATTACACAATGAAATCTACTAAAAGGCTGCAGTTGTCTGCCATGATGTTTCTTGAATTTTTTATCTGGGGTTCGTGGTATGTAACCATGGGCACCTACCTCGATAAGGTACTTGGTGCATCGGGTGTTGAGATAGGTGCCGCATATAGCGCAATGGCAATTGCAACCATCATATCACCATTTTTCGTGGGGATGATAGCTGATAAATTCTTTTCTGCCCAACGCGTGCTGGGTGTATTGCATTTGGTAGGCGCAGCACTGTTATTCTTTCTTACAATGGTCGATAATCCTTCTTCATTTTACTGGGTGTTGCTGCTGTACAGTATAATGTACGCACCTACTTTAGCGCTGGCAAATTCCGTTGCCTTCAGGCAAATGAATGATCCCAGCAAAGAATTTTCTTCCATTCGTGTTTGGGGAACTTTAGGCTGGATAGTTACGGGATGGATGATCGATAAAGTGTTTCATATTGGCACCGACGAATTGGCCTTTACTTTTAAAATGGCGGCCATTGCATCCGATCGCTTTGGGTTTACTCAGTTTCTTTTTACCAGATACCCCACCAAAAGCAAAAGGAACCAAAACCACCTTTGCACAAATATTGGGCGCCGATGCTTTCGTATTATTTAAAGACAGGTCTTTCAACATCTTCTTTATTTCTTCTATTTTAATTTGCATACCTCTTTCTTTTTATTACAGTTTTACAAATCTTTATTTAGTTGAAGCGGGTATGGAGAACGCAACCAGTAATATGACGTTCGGACAGTTTTCTGAAGCGTTCTTCATTTTGCTTATTCCTTTCTTTTTTAGAACCATGGGAGTAAAATGGATGATTGCTATTGGCATGATAGCCTGGGCAATTCGCTTTGTTTTATTTGGCTATGGTGATGCGGGAGATAATCTCTGGATGTTGTTTGCAGGCATATTGCTGCATGGCGTTTGCTTTGACTTTTTCTTTGTTACCGGTCAAATCTATACAGACAGTAAAGCCGGGCTTAACATTCAAAATTCTGCACAGGGCATGATAACCATGGCAACTTATGGCGTAGGTATGTGGATAGGAACTTTACTTTCAGGTTTTGTAAAAGACCATTATACTGTTGAACAGGTAGTAAACTGGAAGAGTGTTTGGATGGTACCGGCTGGTATATCACTGGCAGTACTTATTTTATTCCTGCTGTTCTTTAAAGATAACCGGAGAACCGCTGCACATGCCGAACAGGTAAAAATGGTGTAAGCAATACTTAACACATAACGTTCTGCTTAATCTATGTACGTTATTATCTTTGCGCCATGAACAAAAAACGTTCAGTTGCCTTTCATACGCTGGGTTGTAAATTAAATTATTCAGAAACCTCTACGCTTAGCCGTTTGCTGGAGAATGATGGATTCGAGAAAAAAGATTTCAGCGAAGCGGCTGATGTGTATGTAATAAATACCTGTTCTGTTACTGATAATGCGGATAAAGAATGCAGGCAAATTGTACGTAGAATTCAGCGCAATAACCCGGAAGGACTGGTGGTAATCACCGGTTGTTATGCCCAATTAAAACCTGACGAAATAGCTGCTATACCTGGGGTAGATCTGGTTTTGGGTGCCTCTGAAAAATTTAACCTTCCAACTCATTTACAAGAACTTACAAAGAATGATGCTGCTAAAATTTGCAGTTGTGATATTAGTGAATTAAATGATTTTCATTCATCATTTTCGGTTAGCGACCGCACCAGAACATTTTTAAAAGTGCAGGATGGATGCAGTTATAATTGTGCTTTTTGCACTATACCCATGGCACGCGGAAAAAGCCGCAGCAACAGCATAGAAAAAGTATTAGTTAATGTGCAGGAACTGGCGCAACAGGGGGTAAAAGAAATTGTATTAACAGGCGTGAACCTCGGGGATTTTGGAAATGATGCAGAAAATTTTTACCACCTTATTAATGAATTAGACAAGGTAGATGGAATTGAACGGTTCCGGATTTCATCTATCGAACCTAATTTGCTTTCTAACGACATAATAGAATTTGTTGCTGCAAGCAATAAATTTATGCCTCATTTTCATATTCCGTTACAAAGCGGCAGCAATAAAATATTGGGACTGATGCGCCGCAGATATAAAAGAGAATTGTATGCCCGCAGGGTGCAAAGAATTAAAGAATTAATGCCGCATTGTGCTATTGGTGCAGATGTTATTGTTGGCTTTCCCAGTGAGAGCGATGATGATTTTAATGAAACCTATTCTTTTCTTTCAGATCTCGATGTTTCTTACCTGCATGTATTTACCTATTCAGAAAGAGATCGAACCAAAGCCCTTGAAATTATGCCTGTGGTTCCTATACCTGTCCGGCATAAGAGAAATAAAATTTTGCGTAACCTGTCTTTTCAAAAAATGCAATTCTTTACCCAGCAACATATTGGAAATACAAGAAAAGTGTTGTTTGAAGATTGCAAAAAAAATGGCATGATGGAAGGATATTCTGATAATTACCTTCGCGTAAGTACTCCCTACCGCGCAGAATGGGCAAACAAGGTGATTGACTGGAAATTTAATTGACGGTATTAAATTGCTTCCATCAATTGGCTTGTCTCAATTACCTGCGGTGCAACTTCATTTAAATATTGTTCAAATGCTTTTTTAAGAGAAGGAAGGATTAAACCCTTTTCGCTTCTTAAAACACTGTTTACCGGGCGCTTGGCTTTGAAGTTTAATTCTGATGAAGGTTTTGCTACAACCAGCTCTTCGGGCAGATGCATTTTAACTGCAATGTATTTTGCAAATTGGGACCACGTAATTTTACCTTCATTCGCAATATGCCATATCCCCTCTTGTTTATCAATAAGAAGATCCAGGCAGGCATTTACCAAATGTGGAACATAGGTTGGTGAAACATACAGATCATTTGCCAATTCTACGGGGATGTTACTCTTTAAACACCGAATGGTGTTGGTTACAAAATTATATTCATCCCAGGGTCCGAAGAATGCACTTGTTCTTACCATGAGCGAGTTTGGAAAAATAGCCATTACTTTCTTTTCGGCGAAAGCCTTGCTTTTGCCGTAGATGTTTATCGGGTTAACTTCATCAAATTCGGTGTATGGAGTAGTTTTCTTACCATCAAATACAAGGTCTGATGAAAAGTTAAGCAATTGCACACCAAACTTTTTACACGCCTCGGCAAGAAAGACTGGGCCATTTCCATTTGCCTTCATACATGCTTCTTCATTTGATTCTGCATCATCTACATGAACGTAACCTGTGGCGTTTATAATTGCCCAGGGCTTTAATTCCTTTATCGTCTTTTCAATCACATCAGGCCTGGAAATATCAACCTGCTGCCTGTCCAGCAAAATGAAACGTATATTCCTTTGTTCACAAACTTTTTGAAATGCGTTGCCTAATGTACCTGTTTTACCTAGTATTATCAACGGGTTACATTCCCGTTCACTTTTATTATCTTTTTGCATATTATGCTTTTTATGATAGATTATTCTTATATCTCTTTTCCACCATCCATCTCTTTGTAGTATGGGGTGTTGGTGAGGTTTTCCTACACTTATATTACGCAACATCTTTGCCAAAGCCAGAGGTTGGGGTTTTCCTGAACTTATATCAAAGACACCCGGCTCATAATCTCCTTTACCCTGGGTTAATATTTTGTTCCACCCGAAAGAGCCAAGTAAAGCCCACGCTGTTACAGCCTTTATGTCAGCACCTTCCTTTTTAAGAAATTCGGCAGCTTCCCAAACCTCCGCAAACCAACGCATTTGGTCGTCGCGGTTGCAGTGCAGGTGTACCTCGGTAATTGCAATAGGAAGTTTAAATCTTTCCCATGCCTGTCGAAAGAGTTCTTTAGCACCGCACATGCCATCAAAATCTACGCGTACAGCTTCAACATCGGCATAATCATGTTTGTGATTTCTACCGTGAGTATGTCTGGGGTAATGTTCAATTCTTTCATCAATGAATCGTTGGGAGGTTATGTAATAATTCAACCCAATAATATCTGGCGGGCATTTATGCACCTGGAAAAAATACAGGTCGCTTTCGTCTATTCCACTCCATAAAAGATAATCCCACATGGCGTGCCCGGGAATTACTTTACTGCAAAGCAAATCGAAGGTTAACCACCTGCGTATATTTTCAAAATCTGCCTGGTATTGTAATGCCGGTGTACTGTGTGTCATACCTAAATCATCGGTCTGCACCAGTTTAGCCAAAGGGTTAATTTCCCTAATTCTTTTCATTGCCAGCACCGTGGCTTTGCACTCGCTTATTAAAACACGGGTAAAACTAAAATCGTCTTTTTTATGCGGATACCAGTGCCCGTATAAACCACAAAACCGTGCAGTAGTAAGCGGTTCATTTACAGGGGTGTAATATTCTATCCAGGGAAATTGTTTTGCTACACAACCTGCATAATTTGCTAACCCAGTTTCAAAACTGCCATCAAAAAAATTTACGTAAGATGGTCCGCTGCCGTGGTGCACCAAACCCGCAATTGGTTTGATGTTATGCTTCCTGATTTGTTCAAGCTTTTTCTCAGCAAAGCTCCAGTTTATATTAGAATCAATTTCAGGCTGATGCTTTTCCCATAAAAGGGGGTATCTCAAAGATTTAATTCCTAAAGTGGCTATTTCATCAATATCGCCGGTTCGTGAATAATGCCCGGAAAATTGCAACTGGTCAAAATATGTGTCGCCAACCCTGTTAATGGTACATTCAATCCCCCCCCATAATTCTATTTTAACATCTTCCATAATAATTGTTTTGGCTATGCCGCAGCATCAATACTTTTATAAACAAATCATGCCATAACAGCCAGGTGTGCCTTTAAAAAATTCGACTTGAAGATGATAAATTTTTTAGTAGAATAAACTCTACAGTTATTCAAAAAAGAATACAATTGGCATACGGTTTATATTAATTAACAAAAAGAATAACTATGATTTTTCCTGTAATAGCGGTTATAGTAGTGATAGTGGTAGTGGTATATTATTTCGCATCCAATGCGAAAAAAAAAGATAAAGGCAATACACCACGTTAATAAGATTTTTCTTTAGGTTTTAGAAACACCTGCTTTCTTTGTACCCGAATGAAACATGCTTTAATCCGTTTACATACGGCCGTATTTCTTTGGGGTTTTACAGGTGTGCTTGGGCGGGCCATTTCTTTAAATGAAGGATGGCTGGTATGGTGGCGGCTGATTATTACTGCTGTATCTCTTTGGGTATTTTTTTATTTTACAAAAAAAATATCTGCCGTAGGCCGTAAAGATTTTTTAAGACTTTCAGGTATTGGAACAGTATTGGCCCTGCATTGGTTATTTTTTTATGGAAGCATAAAATATGCTAATGTTTCCATTGCATTAACCTGCCTTGCCACATCGGGTTTAATGAGTGCTATTATTGAACCATTATTTTTTAAAAGAAAAATTAATTACGCTGAAGTTATGTTAGGTGTTTTTGCCCTTGCGGGAATAGCACTTATATACATGTCTAACATTCAATATTCGGCAGGCATATATATCGGGCTGGCATCTGCCCTTTTTACGGTACTTGTTTCTGTAATGAATAAAGGTTTGGTAGAAATTTACAAACCTGAAACAATAACACTTTACCAGCTTACCGGTGGGTTAATTGGGCTTACAATTCTATTGCCATTATACAATTGGCTTTTCCCGACAGATAAAATTATACCTCAACAATGGGATTGGTTATGGCTGGTTATATTAAGCTGGGGCTGTACCATTTTTACTTTTATACTTTATATAAGCGCACTAAAAAAGGTATCGGCTTTTACCATGAACCTTACGCTTACTCTGGAGCCTGTGTACGGAATTATTCTTGCCTTTGCATTGTATAAGGAGGACAAAAGTTTGGGAATTACTTTTTACCCGGGGTTTGGACTTATTTTACTTGCCGTAGTTTTTCAAATGATAAAATTGGTAAAAGACAACCGGAGGTTACCTGCTAATGTTACCTGATTAATTAAGCTTTTCTTTAGCCTTTGCGATTCTGCCGGAATAGTTTTTTATTTCATTATTTTTTAACTGAATGAAAGAATTATCAGCCAGGCTACCTAAAACCTGCTCCATTTCTCCGGGAGAATCATATATCATTTTGCGAAAAGGATTGGTATAATCTTTCTCCCTGCTTTGGGTAATGGATGCCAGAATTTTCTTACGGGTTTCAAGGGCTTTATCGAATAAGGCGCTTACCTGTAGACCGGTTAGTTCTTTTATATTTATTCGAAGTAATTTTTGCAATGCAGCGAGCCCATGCTGCAATTTTTGTTTTAAATAATCATTCGTTTGCTTTTCATAAAAGTCATGAACACCATCCCATGACTGAATGCTATTATTTTTGATGTCGTTTTTTAATTGTTCAAGATTTGTTTTTAAAATTAATTGTCCGCCTACATTAACCCATTCGCCTAAACTAATGTCTGAAGGAATTGCATTAAATAATTCTTCGCGTGAGTTAATTTGCTGCGATTCAATCAGGTTAAGCATCTGATCAATTCCATAAAACAGAATCATTTCCCTGAAAGAATCATATGCACCCTGCACTTTAAGTATGATGGTATTTCTTTTTGAATTTTCCAGGCCATCTGCCAACACCTGCAGGTCGTTTATTTCAGGTGCGTGCTGCATTAATAACTGCCTTCCTTTTTCCGCAGATTCAGCATCCTTATGAACACCCTCCGTATTTTCATTTTTCAGAAATGCCCTTCCAACAAACAACTCCATTAGGTATAATGCCTGTATCATTTCATTAATGCTATCTGGTGCGAGGTAATCATTTTCCAGGTATTGAATTTTTTCTGTACGGTTATCCCTGTCGTTATACTTCCAGGAGTTTCGTTCCAGCGCATACATATTATACATAAACCAGTACCCCGGCATAATTTGCAAACGGTTATTTGCTTCATCCTGGCTTACCAGCGCAAAGGGAATGGGAATGTTTAATTCATAACTATAATCGCCTTTGGCGATCATGGTAAAAGTTGCAAATTTGGAATTGTGTTTAAGGCTTACACACAACCCCGGCCAAAACCCGCGGGACGCAACCATTTCGCCATCTGCCGCCCGTGAATTATGATTTGACCCAATAGTTGCCCCTGCGGGAATATTGCTTTGGCCCATAACGAGAGCCGCACATAAAAAAGAGTTGTTGTGGTGTTGTTCGTGAGCGGGGAATATCAGTGAATTTAATACCTCGCAACAGGAAATAGTACTGTTATTACCGAGGTAAGAATTGATTAACCGGGCTCCGTATTTTAACTGGGAATGCGATGCCATTATAAACCTCACCGCCTTTACGCCGTAGAATAAACGGCAACCTTTATGTATGATACCATTAACAAGTTCACAGCCCTCTCCTATTTGTGTTTTACTTGTCTCGTCTGAATGAACGGTTAGGTTTTTTAATTTATTCGCTCCCTTTATATAGGCATCTGAACCTATAATAACATCTTTAATGCTTATGCAATTTTTAATTACTGTTCTGTCGCCTATAATGCCATAGTAGCCGCGATTTTTGTTGAATGTACTTTCTGTAAATTCTTTAAACTTTTGTAATAACAATTCATCATCACGGTATTTGCTCCACAAGTATGCGTCGCCGGAAAGCATGTCGCCAAACGGAATAACTTTTCTTCCTCCGTTTTCATTGCACAGTTCTATCCATATTCGCGAAGCTTCCTGCTCTCCGTCTTTAGTAATCCCATTTCCAAATTTTGCAGAGTCGGTGGTGGCAAGTTCATTTACATTAGTAATAATCACTTCATTGCCTATAATAAAATGAGAGAGGTAGTTTACATTTTCAATCACGACATTATCGCCAAAATCGCAGCTGATTATTGTTGAATTATACAACCCAACGGTAAAACGCATGTTGTTATACTCAAGTGCCAACGGTTCTAATTTACCGATGCGAACCAGTCCAAAAAAATTGCAGTTTTTAACAAGAGTGGCATTAAAAGCATCTGAAACAAGTATGTTAGACCAGTCGTCGCTGGAGTTGCGGTTATTAACCAATGCCTCTATTTCCCTTGCGGTAAGTTTGCGGTAATTTATACCGTTGTTATTCTGTAAATTTCGCAGGTAGTATTCGTCTTTTCCTTGAGGTACAAATTCTGGTTTTATAAAATCATACCCAAGATTTTGAACAGCACTTTTCTTAATTATATATTCAGCCATCAGTTTGCTTTGGTTAGAGCATAAAGAAAAGAAATTTTTAGGTAACAGTTAGGGCTAATGTTATAAAGTGGTGCCATAAAAAATTGCATTTCTTTAAATACCATACAATGCCCCGGGAAATATAGAAGTAACTGCACTATTCGACCGTAACGCTCTTAGCAAGGTTTCTTGGTTTATCTACATCATAGCCTTTGGCAACACCTATGTAATAAGCGAGTAACTGCATTGGTATGGTACTTAACATGGGTGCAACAATTTCATCTGCCTGTGGCAAGAAAATTACATCATCTGCGAGTGTTGGTGATACCGTGTCGCCTTCTGTAATAATTGCGATAACCTTTCCTTTACGTGCTTTAATTTCCTGCATATTGCTAATGATCTTTTCGTGGTATGTGTCTTTTGTTGCCACAAATACAACAGGTAATGTCTCGGTAACCAATGCTATCGGACCATGTTTCATTTCTGCAGCAGGATATCCTTCAGCATGTATATAAGATATCTCTTTCAGTTTAAGAGCACCTTCGAGTGCTATAGGAAAGTTATAACCCCTGCCAAGGTATAAGGCATCAGAAGCATCTTTATACTTTTCTGCCAAAGCTTTGATGTGATCTGCCTGGTCTAAAACCAATTTCACTTTTTCAGGTATTTCACTAAGCTCATTACACAAATGCATAAACCTTTCTTTGTTTATGGTGCCTTTTTCATACCCGATTTTTAAAGCGATCATAATAAGCACCGCAAGCTGCCCGGTAAACGCTTTTGTACTTGCCACGCCAATTTCAGGGCCTGCATGTGTATAGGCCCCTGCATGAGATTTACGTGCAATGGATGAACCCACCACATTAACAATACCAAAAATTATTGCACCCTGTTCTTTTGCACTTTCTATAGCAACAAGCGTATCTGCTGTTTCGCCACTTTGACAAATGGCAATAATAACATCACCTTTATTAATAACAGGGTTACGATAACGAAACTCTGAAGCATATTCGACTTCAACCGGAATTCGGCACAATTCTTCAATAATATATTCAGCCAATAGCCCGGCATGCCAGCTTGTTCCGCATGCGATAATGATGATGCGCGGGGCATTCATTATTTTATCAGCATACTGTTGTATCCCGTTCATGGTAATGGTTCCAGCCCCGGCATCCAACCTTCCGCGCAGGCAATCGAAAATGGTTTGTGGCTGCTCAAAAATCTCTTTCAGCATAAAATGTTCATAGCCGCCTTTTTCGATCGCAGCTAGTTCCATATCAAGCTTTGTAATGAATGGCGTTTGCTTTTCATTACCTAAATTCTTAAGAATTAGTTCGTCTGCACGTACTATTGCAATTTCGTAATCATTCACATACACCACTTCTTTGGTGTATTCAATAATGGGCGATGCATCTGATGCAAGAAAATGTTCTCCCTTTCCGATTCCTATTACCAGTGGACTTCCTTTTCTGGCCGCAATAATAGTATCGGGGTCATTCTTATCAATCAATAATAAACAATAAGCACCTACAATTCTTTTAAGAGCGATGCGTAATGCTTCTTCAAGCGTGCCTTCATTGTTTTTCTTAATGTCTTCAATAAAATTCAGCAACACTTCTGTATCTGTATCGCTTGTAAAAGTGTAGCCTTTGCCAATTAGTTCCTTTTTTATTTGAGCATAGTTTTCAATGATGCCGTTATGTATCATGGCAATTTCGCCTCCCTGGGAGGTGTGCGGATGTGCGTTACGGTCACTTGGTTCGCCATGTGTTGCCCAGCGGGTATGCCCAATACCAATATTACCATGCATATTGGTACCTATAAGTTCTTCTTCGAGATCTGCGACCTTGCCTTTCTTCTTGTGCACCTGGAGGCCATCATTTAGCAATGCAACGCCTGCACTGTCATAACCGCGATATTCTAACCTTTTTAAACCTTTTAAAATAATGGGATAAGCCTCTCTTGGTCCAATGTATCCAACAATTCCACACATAAATTTGCAATTAGTATAAAAAAAGATCAATTTGTTGCCTGATCGAAAGCATCAAAAATATGACAGATTTATTTGATGATACGCATCCTGTTATTTTGGAAGATGACAGGGTGTTGCTGCGCTTACTGCAACGGGCTGATTATTCGCATCTGTTACCTTTTTCGCTGCACGAGCCTGAATTATGGAAGTATGCCCTTGTTTCTGGTGAAGGTGAGGAAGGCTTACAGCATTACATAAATATTGCAGTGCAGGAATATGAATTGAAGCGAGAATTTCCTTTTATTGTTTTTGACAAAAGAAAGAATGCATACGCAGGGAGTACCAGGTTTTACGATATAAATCTCCCGTTTCAGAACCATTCAGCTGGGATATACATGGTATGGAAAAGCATTCCAGGGAACAGGGTTAAATAAACATTGCAAGTTTTTAATTATGCAATATGCTTTTGAACAATTAAACCTTATGAGGGTAGAATTAAGGGCTGATGCACAAAATGAAAGAAGTATTGCTGCTATGAAAAGTATAGGATGCACAGTAGAAGGTATTTTACGAAGCAATATGCCAAAAAGAGATGGGGGCAGGCGCGATTCTATTGTTTTAAGTATTTTAAAAAATGAGTGGGAAGTACACGTGAAAACACATTTACAAAACCAGTTGATGCGGAATACCTGGTAACAGGAAAAATGCAGGTATTTAATAAGAAACATTGCATAAAAAAAGGTTCACATAAAGTGAACCTCGTGGGAGTTGACGGGTTCGAACCGCCGACCCTCTGCTTGTAAGGCAGATGCTCTAAACCAGCTGAGCTAAACTCCCTTATTCTTTACAGAAGCATGCAAAGATAAGGGCTCACTTTTTTCAACCAAATTTTTAAATAAAATTTACATTAACAGTGTTTTCCGCACCGCGCTAAACTAAAAAGGTTTGGGTAAGATATTTACAAATCTATTTGGAAGCAATTACTTCTGAAGAATAAATACTATTGGTATGGTTTATATTAATAGTAGACCTGTAGTTCTTAAACATGCTGTACCATTGTATTTTTAGTACGCCAAGAACGCCTTCTTTAAGTATGCTTTTACTCATTTTGCTAATACCTTTTTTCCGGTCAACAAATACAATGGGAACTTCTTTTAACTTAAAGCCTAATTTCCAGGCGGCAAATTTCATTTCAATTTGAAAAGCATACCCTACAAATTTTATCTTATCCAGGTCTATGGTCTCCAGCACAATTTTTTTATAACAAACAAAACCTGCAGTGGGGTCTTTAACAGGCATTCTTGTGATCATGCGTGTGTAGAACGCACCCCCTTTTGAATAAATATGCCTGTCTAAAGGCCAATTTTCAATTTTCCCTCCCGGAACATACCTGCTTCCGATTGAGACATCGGCATTATGTTCTGCACAGGCATTGTAAAGTTTTTCAAGCCCGGAGGGGTTATGGCTGAAATCTGCATCCATCTCAAAAATATACGCGTAACCCCGTGCCACGGCCCACCTGAACCCATGAATATATGCGGTGCCCAAGCCAGCCTTTTGTTTTCTTATTTCTAGAAATAACCTGTCTTCGTGTTGCAGCATTAATTCTTTTACAATAGCACCGGTACCGTCAGGGGAATTATCATCAACCACCAGAACATGGTAATTCTTATTTAATGCATAGATAGACGTAAGGATAGCGGCAATATTTTCCTTTTCATTATAAGTTGGTATTATCACTAATTTTTCCAAACGATCTTGAAATTTTTGTATGAGACAATGCAGGATTTATTTTTTAACCAATGTACGGTTCAATATCTCTGTTAGTTTTTGTTTGGTGTGTATGGCAAAATCTCCTTTCATCATCCAATCGTAATATTGGGGTTCAATTCTTAAAATCTCAATTACTGCTTTTCCTTTGTGCTTTCCGAAATTAAAAACTTCAATACCATCTACCCAAATAAATCTGCGGGCGCAATCAATGATCTCATCCTCACCAGTAAATTTTACAATTTCCTCAACAGAATTTCCTAATTGCGGGTAGCGTTCTAATTGAGCATCTAAAATTTCCCAGGTGGCCTGCGCATCAGCTTCAGCACTATGTGCGTTTTCGAGTGTTTTGTTACAATAAAACCTGTATGCGGCAGTTAATGTTCGCTGTTCCATTAAATGAAACACTTTTTGCACATCGAGCAGTTTGCGGCCATCTGTGGTAAAATCAATGCCTGCTCTGCAAAATTCTTCAACGAGTAATGGAATGTCGAACCGGTTGCTGTTATACCCGCCAAGATCGCATCCCTCAATAAATTGTTTTATTTCGTTGGCTACCTGCTTAAAGGTTGGCGCTTCTTTTACCATTTCATTTGTAATGCCATGGGTTTGGGTTGCACCCGCAGGAATAGGCATTAAAGGGTTTATAAGCTTTCTTTTTACGATCTTTTCTCCATCTGGTAAAACTTTTACTATAGCAATTTCTACAATTCTGTCGGCAGTAATATTTATTCCGGTTGTTTCCAGGTCAATAAAAGCAATAGGTCGGGTTAACTTAATATTCATAAAAAGATTTTATATAAAGCACATCATTACTAACACTATAGGAAAATAATTTACCATTACTTTCTAACATAATAAAAACCATAGAGGAAACGGAAAGAAAAAACATGTAAAATGCTGGCAAAGTAATTTATAAATATACAATAAACGGCTTATTTTGCGTTTTCTTAATAACTAAATTAACAGCATTCTTAAAACGGGTTTATGCGAAAATTATTTGTGGCATTTTTTATTACCTTATTTACCATCTGCATGTTCGCATCCTGCATGGAAAGCCGCAAAGGAGCAGCGTGCCCCTCGCACGATCCCAATTACTTCAGGCGGGGAAGATAACCTTGTTAGTATTCTCAACATTTTTTTGAAAGGTGTAGAACGATTTTAGTAATCAGATTGTTTAAAACAGCCCGAAAAGCATTCCATCAATTTTGGTTATGATCTCGCCAAGATGTTCTTCATTTTCTGCAAATTTATTTTTATCGACATCTATAATCAGTAGCGGACCTTCTTTGTAACTGTCGATCCATTTATTGTAAAATTCGTTTAGTTTTTTAAGGTAATCCAGACGAATATTTTCTTCATACTCCCGACCACGTTTTTGTATTTGACCTACCAAGTGTGGGCACCGAAGCCTTCAGATAAATAAGCAAATCGGGTGGTTGCACCATTGTTTTCAGGGTTTGAAAAAACTGGTAATAATTATCAAAATCGCGTTTGCTCATCAAGCCCCATATCGTGCAGGTTGGGTGCAAATATGTTTGCATCTTCATAAATGGTTCTGTCCTGGATTACGGTTTCGGTGCCATTTTGAATTTCGAGCAGCTGGTTCAGCCGGCTGTTTAAAAAATATATCTGCAGATTAAAGCTCCACCGCGGCATGTCTTCATAAAAATCATTCAGGTATGGATTGTGATCTACATCTTCAAATTGCGGTATCCAGTTATAATGCTTGCTTAGCTGTTCGGTTAAAGTGGTTTTTCCGGCACCAATATTTCCGGCAACGGCAATGTGCTTTGGTTTTTTTTGTTTGGCCATACAATGTACTTCCGAAATTATTGATTGGAAGTTCTAACAAAGGCATCGTTCTGCAGAATTAGTCGAATTCAAACATAATTAACACCAACTGCTTTTCTAACTGCACCGAAGGGTTTTGACTGCACTTTCGCGGGCTTTTTCTGCACCCTTTTGTAATGACCGATGACAAGGTAGGCTTTATCTTGCTGAATTTCATGTGCCTTTTTCGCGTATTGGTGCAATAAACTTAACCATGTCTTCTGCCAGTTGCTTTTTCATATCGCCATAGCGAATGGTGCAGTCATTAAAACTCGTCTTCGAAGTTTGCTGTACGGTTTCTGCATCGCTCACAAAAGCTCATCAACATGAAAAGGTTTTCAATATAATCCGGCTTTTTACGTGTTTGGTTCTGGTGGACCACTATCGGTTTTTGCTTTCATTAATTTTTCTTCGTATAACATCATCCTCATCAGCCAGGTAAATAGTTGCAAATTGGTTTTCGCTTTTACTCATTTTTCCCATGCCATCAAGCCCTGGAATTTTTACCAGCTCGCTACTATAATTAAAAGCATGTGGCAGTGGAAAAACTTCACCATAACGGTGATTGAAACGGTTTGCAAAATTGCGGGCCATCTCCAGGTGTTGCTCCTGGTCTTTGCCCACTGGCACTTTTACGCACGGTGAATTAAAATATCGGCAGCCTGCAATACCGGGTAGGTAAGAAGCCCGCATTTACATTATCTGGCTGTTGGCGTACTTTATCTTTAAAGGTTGGCTGTTTTTTCCAACTCGCCTTTGTAAGCCATGCATGTTCAGGTACAGGTATAATTCCGCAATTTCAGGAACAGTGCTTTGCACATATAGGGCAACTTTTTCGGATCGAGCCCGCAGGCTAATATTTTCTGCCATTACCCGGTGTACGCTGTCTTTCAGACTCGTTGGTATCGGGATGTGTAGTTAAGCTGAATGCCAGTCAGCTACAAAAAAGATAACATTCAAAATCATCCTGCATGCGCACATAATTGCGCACTGCACCAAAATAATTTCCCAGGTGCAGAAAACCGGTTGGCCGAATGCCACTTACAACTATCTCTTTTTGCATAAGGGGGCGAAGATAAATGAAGTAATAATTTTACTGATACACAAATAATAAACCAGGCCGTATGCCTGCCAAAATAGTTAGGCCTGGCAATACCGAATTAAAATTTGTAAGAGGCGCGCACATCAACAAAGTCTGCATTTTGCCCGTGCGCCAGCATATTAAATCCACCATAAATGTGGGGAGTTATACGATAACGCAAACCCCATCTGTGGTAAATGGTGCTGTATATGTCATGATAATTTTCATCGAAATAGTTGGTGCGTTTATATACATGTACCCCAAGTTGCTGGCTAAAAATTACTTTATTAAAAACAAATTCATGACCCGCGAGTATACCTGCAAAATAACTGGGTGTCTCATCTCCCAAATGGTCTTTAAAAGTTTGAAGTGCCCCATCATAATAAATTTCGGCTGCCGCTGTTACGGCACTTATATTACTTACCATTTTAGCGGCCTGAAAATTAATACCGCCCAGTAATTGCCGGTTTGCATTCAGGTCAATATCATAGCCTGATTTTGGTGAAAAAAAGAATCCAAGTTCGTAGCGTACAGGTTCATGCTTCCACCCTGTATCTTTTATTAGCTTGTAGGCAGAGAATTTATTGCTGTGTTCAAAATAACTAATACCAAGAGAAACATTCGGATAATTAACGCCCCTGTTAGGTTGCTTAAAACCACCATTCGAATTATGGAAGAAGTTAACCCCGCCCGTAATGCTAATGTTATTTGAAACATTATATGCAAGGCCTGTTCCCAATTGCAAAAATCCATTTATATGCCCGGCATAAGTTTTATTTTCAGCATTTGTAAATGAATCGAATGGATTGGTTAAATAAGATAAACCTACAGCGCCGCGAATAAGAAAATGCCAGCGTTCACCAAGCTTGTATGTAGGCTGAAGAAAATAAGAACCCGAATAACTTTCTCCAAGAAAATCTTTATCAAGGTTAACGTATGTAAATGTAAAGCCATGCCGTGGGTGACTCTTATACCGTTGAAAATTTTCTTCGCCCGATAATTGTTTTGCAAATTCAAGTTCAAAACCATTTGGTTTTGCATCAGCTGTATTTTTAACCCTAACAGAATGCGCAAAAATAAAACCGGTATGTGCCCTTGCAGAAACCACAAACTGTTTATTAACTGTAACTTTGTTTAAAGTGTCTGGAAAAGCAATTTCCTGTGCCTGTGTTTTAATTAAAACAGCGCTCAGTAAAACCATAATTAAACTAATATTTGGCCGGAACATTCTTCTGTTTATCACCACGCAATTTTAAATAAATTAAACAAGACCCTTCAGGTTTTCTTCTCCCAGCATCTTCAAAAATAAATTCATGCCTTTTAATTTATCCTGTGTTAATATATACGAGATATTTTGTGTGTAGTATTTCTTAAGGTCGTAAAATGGAAAGTGATAATTCTTTAATACCATATCTATATTATCAAGCCCAACTTTATTCATTTCGTTAAACAGCTTAATAAAATCAGCGGGCAGTTCTTTATTGGCCACCCATGCTGCAAAAACAAATGGCAAACCGGTCATTTCTTTCCATGCACCCCCGAGGTCATAAATAAATGGGGCTTTTATTCTTTGCTCCAAAGCCCTGTCTCCTATTACAACGCCTGCTGTGGTTCCCTGTATTTTTTCCCTGTAATTTTTTGGAGCACCTTCAATAAGAGGATCAATTTTCCAGAAGTGTTTCAGCAGAATTTTACATAATGCCACTGAAGTACGGCTTTGATAATCCATAAAGACCTTCTCAATTTTATGCAGGGGCACATCGCTAAAAAGGCAAACAGATGCCACATCGCCCTCGGTACCAATACAATATTCAGAAATTATAAAATGTTTATCCATTTTGGGCAAAACAACCACAGGTACAAGGCCTGCATCAATTGTTCCTTTCAGCAACATGGCAGCAATGCTGGCAGGATAATCCTCTACCAATTCCATATGCTTCAGCAAATCATCAGAATGATTTATGCCGTATAACAACGGCTTCGTATTTAAATAACTAACCGCGCCTATCTTAATCTTCTTCAATCAACATAAATTTGCGTGCAAAGAAAGTTGTTTTTTATCAACGGCTGGTCTTGTGCAACGGTAATAAAATATTTATACCAGCTGCAGCAGTTATGGCATCTTCGTTGCGTCGCAAGCACTTCATCTGCAAAACAGATGGCAGCAGGTAAAAAACCAACACTAAATAATATAATGGCATGGAATTAAATTCTCTTACTGCAATATCCCCGGTAGATGGTCGCTACAGAAAACAGGTATCACAACTTTTTGAATATTTTTCAGAATACGCACTCATCAGGTATCGTGTATATGTTGAGATTGAATACTTCATATTCTTATCAGAAAAAAAATTCTTCGCTTTTTCTCCAAAACAAAAGCAATCCCTTCGCGATGTTTTTAAAGACTTTAGCCTTGACGATGCCAACCAGGTTAAACAAATAGAATCGGTAACCAACCACGATGTAAAAGCAGTTGAGTATTTTTTAAAACAAAAACTGGAAAAATCGGGTGCAGGCAATTTAAAAGAATGGGTTCATTTTGGACTTACATCGCAAGATATAAATAACACCGCCATTCCCTTAAGCTGGAAGGTGTGCATGGAGAATGAATATTTACCTTCAGTAGTTAATTTAGAAAATGGATTACAGGCGCTGGCAAAAAAGTGGCAGCATGTAACCATGCTGGCTAAAACCCACGGGCAGCCGGCATCGCCAACAAAACTGGGCAAAGAATTACTGGTTTTCGTAGAACGCCTGAAAAACCAGGTGAACCTGTTTTCACACATTCCTTATTCGGCAAAATTTGGTGGGGCAACGGGCAATTTTAATGCCCACCATATTGCGTTTCCCGAGAAGAACTGGGCAAAACTGGGCAATGAATTTATTGAAACGCTTGGTTTACAAAGATTGCAATACACCACGCAGGTGGAACACTATGATAATTTTGCCGCCCAATTTGATGCAATAAAAAGAATCAATATTATTTTAATAGACCTGTGCAGGGATATGTGGATGTACATAAGCATGGATTATTTTAAACAGAAGGTTAAAGCAAACGAGGTGGGCTCATCTGCCATGCCGCATAAGGTTAACCCGATAGATTTTGAAAATGCAGAAGGCAACCTTGGTATTGCCAATGCAATGCTGCAACATTTTTCTGAAAAACTTCCTATCAGCCGTCTTCAGCGCGACCTTACCGATTCTACCGTTTTACGAAATATTGGTGTACCCGTGGCCCATACAGCCATCGCCATAAAGTCACTTGAAAAAGGATTACAAAAATTATTATTGAACGAAGAAAAAATAAATGCAGATCTCGAAAACAACTGGGCGGTTATTGCGGAAGCAATTCAAACCATTTTAAGGCGGGAACAGTTTCCCAATGCATATGAGGCTCTAAAAAATCTTACACGGGGCAATAATAAAATAGATAAAAGGTCTTTACACAAATTTATAGACGGGCTTAACCTTTCATCCAAAGTAAAAAAAGAATTAAAGAATATTACACCACAAAATTATACGGGGGTCTTTTAATAAGGTTACTGCCTGTATTCATTTGTTAACAATTATGTTGAAGTTGCACAATAAATGCAACTATTATAGCTTTATATGACTTTAAGGCTGTGCTTAAATTCTTATGACAAGGTCTTTATTCATCTTTATTTCAACACTTATAACAATTCTGGGTTCTCCGGCAATTTTGTTTGCCCAAAACACTACCAATATTGGAGGAGTTATAAACAGCTATACCGAGATAAAAGGATTTGATTTCTGCTCAAATAAACTTGAGGTGGCTGATGCATCTTCGTTTAAAGTAAACGATACAGTACTTCTTATTCAAATGAAAGGGGCAGTAATCGACACCACTAATTCTTCAACTTTCGGAACCATTATCGACTACCGCTCGGCAGGTTTTTACGAAATAAATTACATAAAACAGAAATCCGGCAATACGCTTTTTCTGCAAAATTTTGTATTGCATAACTATAATATTCCGCAGGGCAACGTTCAGCTGGTACACATTCCTTCTTATAAAAATGCAACGGTAACCTCTCCCCTAACTGCACCGCCTTTAATGGAAAAACCGGCGGGGTATTGGCATTTATAGTTAATGATACTTTAGAGCTAAATGCTGACATTGATGTCTCAAACCTTGGATTTAAGAAAGGGCGCGGCATAAATAAACACGATGATGCCGCCAATTGTTATAACGAAAATTATTTTGAATCTCCAACTGTTGGAGCAGGGGCAAGTGAAAAGGGCGAGAGTTTTACTTTTATAACCCAGCCTAAAACCGGCGGCCGGGGCAGGATTGCAAGCGGTGGGGGTGGCGGTCAATTGCATAATTCAGGTGGTGGCGGCGGTGGTAATGGTGGTAATGGTGGTAATGGCGGTTACCAGTTCGAAGGTTGCGGGCAAACTACGTTCGACAATGGTGGAATTGGTGGTACAGCCGCATTATATACAAGTACAGAAAACAGGATTTTTTTAGGGGGCGGAGGCGGCGCCGGGCATGCCAATAATACAAAAGGAGATTTTGACCCCGACGGCGGTAACGGTGCAGGTGTTCTAATTATAAGTGCCCGTGTTATAAAAGGAAATAACCGGAGTATAATAGCTGATGGACAAAATGGTGCAGCATGTAAAATTGAAATAGGTAACGATTACCAGTGCAATGAAGGAATGGGTGGTGGCGGCGGAGCCGGTGCCATTTTAATTGAAACAGAACAATTCTCTAATGGAATAAATATTCTTGCTAGAGGTGGCAGGGGCGCCGACATGGTGCAAACCGGTGCAAAAAATCATGGCACAGGCGGTGGTGGAGGCGGTGGCGTAGCGTGGATTAATACTATGAACCTGCCCGGCTTTGTAAATATTGATGTTACAGGTGGAAAAAATGGCGTAAACGTAGCCAATGGAAATAACCCCTGGGGATCGCAACCCGGCGCTGATGGAAGAAAATTATTCGATCTGCTGTTACAGTATGCAACAACATTATTTAGAAAAAACATTGATTCGATCAGAATAACCGACAGCCTGCTGCAATGCGATGCCATTGCTTTTTCTGGTGAAGCCTTCACCAATACTTTACCTGTTCTTCAATACCGGTGGGTTTTTGGTGATGGAGATGTATCAACACAACAAAATGTAACACATGTTTATGCAAAACCTGGTAATTACCAGGTTAAGCTTATTGTAACAGATGCAGGTTATTGCGCAGACAGTGTTTCTAAAAATATTAATATTCCCAACTTTACTGTAAATGCAGGAAATGATACAACTGTTTGCGAAAACACATCTTTTTCATTAAATGGCAAGGGAGGCACTTCCTTCGCGTGGACCCCTGGTGCGTATTTAAATGACAGCACTGTTGCAAATCCATCGGGCACTGTATCCGGAACCACTACGTTTTTTCTTAAATCTTATTATTCCACAGGGTGTTTTAAAACAGATTCGGTAGTGGTGAATGTTTATCCAAAACCAATTTTCAGTGTGATTAATGAACAGGTTATTTGTAATAAATCTTCGGTTCAGTTAAGTGCATCGGGGGGTGATGTTTTTGCATGGTCGCCTGCATCTTCTTTAAATAATTCAACTATAAGCAATCCTTTGGCAAGCCCGGGAAATACCACAGTATATTCTGTCAATATTTTTGAATCTACCTGTAAAAACTCAACCACCCTAACTACAAAAGTTACAGTGCTTCCCCTGCCACAGGTAAGTGTTACTAAAAGTAATGATCTTGATTGTATCAATTATTCATCAAACCTTTCTGCCAGTGGTGCGCTTAGTTATACATGGTCGCCTGCTGAGGGACTGAATGATCCCAACATTGGCAACCCGGTTGCAAGCCCGATTGCTTCTACCGTTTATACCGTAACAGGGAAGGGTTTTAATGGTTGCACAGATACTGCCTCCATCGCATTGAAAGGCGATTTCAACGGCGAAGCTGTATTATTTATGCCTAATGCCTTTACGCCTAATGGCGATGGACGAAATGATTGCTTTGGTATTAAATTTCTTGCAACTCCAAAAGAAATGAACTTTTCTGTTTATAACCGATGGGGACAAAGGATCTTTCAATCTTCAAGCACAAGTAATTGTTGGGATGGTACTTATAAGAGAGCCCCACAGGCATCAGGCACTTATATTTTTATAATACGTGCGAATACGGTTTGCGGACCAGTTGAGAAGAAAGGAACAGTTGTTTTAATAAGATAAATTTTAATGACTTACTTACTTTGATATTGAAATTACCTTTAACCTTACACAAACTGCCCAGGTTTTCAATAAAAAGTTTCTTTTCAATTGCTTACTTTATTATGACCAAAAAAACAGGCAGGCGTTGAAGTTTGTCAGGTTTAAAAAATAGATTTTTATGTAAGCCTTCGGCGTTATTAATTTTTATTCTTTTATAAACTTAAGCGTGCTTACAGTTTTTCCGCTCTGTACGGTAAGCACATATCTACCTGGCCGCAGGCTGCTTACATTCCAATTGTAGGTTGCAGAATTCTGCGATGTGGCAGTAAGCATTACATTACCGCTAAGGTTACTTATCATCAGCCTGCTGTTTTCTTTTGCATTTAAGCCTTTTATAAGGAATGTATTTTTAACCGGGTTCGGATACACAGTTAAAAGGCTTTGCCTGCCTCCATAATAAATCACAGGAGAATACACAAACTTGCCGTTTAATAAAGCTGCCCGTATGCGGTAATAAATATTTGCTTGTGCGTTTGATATGGTATAGTTATAAATCCTTTCCTTGTTGGCTTCAGCATTATCTGCCGCTTCTACCTGTACTCTTTTTACTTCGGTAAAGTTACTCCCCGTTTTACTGGCTTGTACAGCATAGTAAGCGACTTTATCTACGTTTTGCGCCTGCCAGCTTATACCGTTTTCTTCTACCCAGGATTTTACTTCGGTAATAAGCTGGTTATCTGTTCGGTCGCCGTTATATCCTGCTAAAGAGATATGGTAATCCCCAATGACATCGCTTGTTGTAGTTCCAACGATAACAATTTTTCCATTCTTTTGCAGCAAGGCTGAGTTAGCATCATCATATTGTCCTAAAGGTGTAACCGTTTTACCATTTTCGCCAAATGTTTCATCAAGGCTGCCATCACTTAAACAGCGGGCTAATCCAAAATCAACTAATTCATCTCCTGAATAGCTATTGCCTGCTAAAATTATCTTGCCATCGGACTGCAGTAAAACTTTTTCTGCAATCGAAGCAAGCTCATCGAACTTAATAATTACTTTTCCATCGTCTCCAAATTCTGTGTCCAAAGTACCGTTTGTGTTATACCGTGCAACAGCCATATCACTCTCTATAAAATAGAAAACATTAGCAGCACCAACTGCTATAATTTTACCGTCGTCCTGTATGGCTATACTTCTTATTTCTTCTGCTCTGGAAGAAAGATCGGTTATTACCTTACCTGAATCCCCAAAACTTGCATCCAGGCTTCCTTCCTCATTATAACGGGCAATAGCAAACTTCTGGTTCGCTCCAAGCCTGGTCGGCTTATGTAAACCTCCAGCGACTATTTTTCCGTCTTCTTGCAAAGCAAGTGAATTGATATGCTCATAGTATAAGTTTTGAAAGTCGGTAACAACTTTACCATTGTCTCCAAACTCTGTATCTACTGTTCCATCATTATTAAAACGTGCCAAAAAATAATCCCAATTGCGATCAAGTGGTTCACCGGGCAAAGGCGCGCTACTCCCTCCTAAAATTATTTTTCCGTCAGATGCTAATTGCATTGCACTGGTTTTTTCCAGGAGACTAAAGTCCGCTACAACTTTCCCATATGTTCCAAAAGAAGAGTCGGGATTACCGTTTGGTAAATACCGCGCTATTATTATATCGTAAAATGCTGTAACTGAGCCGTCTTCATCAACTAGCAATTTATGATAACCATATCCTGCAGCTAAAATTTTACCATCTGGTTGAACAGCTAAAGCATAGACTTGTTCGCTTTCAAAATACTCGTACGTTTCATCTTTAAAATCAGTTATTACATAGCCGTATGTTCCAAAGGAGTTGTCAATAGTGCCATCTTCTAAATAGCGCACCAGTAAAAATCCAACTTCTTCTCCCTGCCCACCGTTTCCGGCAGCAATTATTTTTCCATCGGCTTGCTGAATACTGGTATTTGAAGTTCCCTTTGCATTGTTAAGTTCAGTTATAACGATTCCATTGTTCCCAAAATGTGTGTCTAATGTGCCGGGCTGGGAAAAAGTAGTGTTATAAAATAACAGAAAAGCAAAAAAGAAATAAATACTTGTTTTCATAAAACTTAATTATAGTGTTAAAAAATTTATTCTTCCGGTGTAGAGCAATCAAGTTCAAGGCAATTGCCTTCATAATCATCAGTAATATTGTCAGTATTACAGTTGCCATCGTCGTGGCGCTCGTTTTCGCAGTTCACAAAAACATTTTTGCCAATATCATTTCCCTGTCCATTTATAACAGTTTGAAAGAAAACCGCGCAGCGTTCTACTATATATCTTGCAACTTCCGCACGTGTTTTCAAATTGGTACCGAACTCTGTTGGGTACGTAGCACAGGGGTCATAACAGTCCGGGCAATTTTCATAACATTGTTCGTTTTCGTCATCTTCGCACTCCTCAAAATTACAATCAAACTCACAGGCTTCTATATTGCAGTGCTCATCAAGTCCATGACCCATATCACAGTCAAAGTAAAATTCATTTGGAATCTCGTTAGGCGGTGTTAGATCATTGAGTAATGAATGGATTGAGCGAGAGCCTAATGTAATTACATCTGGAACATTAGTATTGCCTGATGGTATACTATACCCAGAAGCAAAGGGCAAACAATTTGTTTCAGAATGCAAATGCGAATTGCTTGGCGGAGAAAAATCTAATGCTAGGTAGCCTGGATACGCAACATTATCGTCCTGTCCATGAAACGATATAACTGCGGGAAAATTGTATTATCGTCAAAAAACCCCCAGGGATTATTGTAATAAGAAACCGGCAAAAAGGCGTTGCTCCACATATTTATCACACCTTTGATTCTTGAATAGTATTCAATACTGGTTTCCCCGTAGTAAAAATCCATATCTATAGGTCCGAGTGCATCCTCTACGTCATCATTTTTAACAACTTGGTTTATCATGGACTGGGTTGGATAATATGCAAGGCTAAGAGCTATGGCTCCGCCCGCACTGGCGCCCCCAACAACCATATTATTAATATCAATCTGGTAGGGATCATTCCAAGAACTATGATTTTGTTGCCGTTTAATAATACTTCTGATAGCGCCCCTGCCATCTTGAAATGCCCGGTAAATTGCTAAGATTTGCTGTGCAGTTAACGTGCCCGCAGGGTCAACTAATCTCCCGGCCCGGTATTCAACATTAAAGCAAACAAAATCTTTAGATGCAAATACTGTACAATATTCCTCCATCAAATCGCCGAATGCGCCAAAGCAATCTGAGTAACCACCGGGATGGAATAGGATAACTGGTGGCAGAGGGCATTGGCTGTAATTACTATAATTGTCAGGATAGTAAACATCATATTTTAAATAACCGTCCAAATTAGTACGACAATCTACATCATTTAAATTGTTGTCATTATCTATTCCGCAATCAGTATAGTTTGCCGATTGGTCTCTGTATTCAACATCAGAATAATATTGAGCACTGTCAGTACCGGCATAACCATACGCTATTCTCGTACTTGTTACTGAATAAGAAAGATTTTTTGTAAGCATGTTATCACAATTAGCCCAGCAGGGGGTTTGTGCTGAAATCTTAAAACTTGTAAGCAAAAGAGATCCAACAAGAAAATTAGAAAGGAGAGATGATGAAATTCTCATGATAATTGTTTTAAAATTAAGAAATGTTTTTCTTTCCGGAAAGAATGCTAAAGCTAGAGCGCGCAGAGATGCTTTACTTGTAGTAATACTATCATTTCTTTACTGAATTTAAAGGTTTTCGTGGAATCTAATTACCAACATAAGCAGGATTTGTATTTCTCATTCGTGAAGAGGATAGCTTGTAAGTAAAAAAAATATTCCTTATAATAATAAGCTACGTTTAAATTATAAGTGAGTGCTTCGTGGCCGGAGATTACACAAAGCATAAAGTGTATATACGTTAATTTGAATTTCTTATCACTGGTTAAAGTTTCTTGCATAAAAAAACCGCCTCAAGTGTTTGAGGCGGTTTTAATTTTTGTTATTCTTTCAGCTTCTTATGTAAAAAAATTAAAAATGGTATGTTGCTGCTAAAATAAATGAAGTAGTATTTTTTGACGGGGTGCCATCATGCTTAATAAAAATTTCATTGTTGGCATTGTCAAATCTGAACTCTGGAATTATTGTGAGATTATCAACTTTAAAATTACCGCTTAAGGTGGTTGCAAAAATATTTCCTTCCTCACCAAAAATTCCTAAAGTGGTTTTTTCATCGTTTATGTATTCGCCTCTTAAAGTAAGTCCAAACCAGCTAACAGGATCCGCATTTACATATATAGCCGAACCCCACCATGAATTTCCATCAGCCCATTTTCCCACGTTTTTAGCACTCCTGGACTGGTAAGTTCCATTATATCCCAGGCTGAATGCATCTGATAATGCGTAGGTAAGAACAACATCTCCCTGATACATTCTTGCAGAATCTGTTTGTCTGCCACCCTGAAAATTTAAATAGGCTTTTAACTTGTCATCTTTAGAAGATGTGCTGAATTGCCCAATAATAGTTTTAGGCATACCTGAGGCTGTTTTAAAATCTGTAGGATTGGCTACGCCAAGCATTATAGCACTTTTATCACTTATAGCAAAATCTGCTTTTACACCAGTATGTAAAAAGGGACCATAAGAGAACATATAACTCATACTGTAATTTCTATTAAGGTATGCATCTACAACCTCATACCCAATATGAGTTGCCCAGCTACCTGCTGTAATTTTTAATGCTTCTATAGGTGAAAATGTTAGGAATAGCTGTTTTACAGCAAACCTTGAATAACTGCTTCCCTGGTAATCAGTATAAGAAAATTCATCTGCACGAAGTCCAAAACCCAGATCGGCAACCATACCGACTTTTCCGAAAGAAGATTCGGCTTTAATCGATGCCATACCCAGGTCGAAAGAATTATGGGTGTTTGTGAAACTTGTAAGGTTATTAAGGAATTCGCCCTGAGGATCATTAAAATTATACCGGTAATAAACATCTGCCGAACCGGATAAATTAAAGGATGCAACTTTCGTAGAATCCTGTGAAAATGCAATAAGGAATAATCCTGAAAAGAAATTTAGCAGTACAATTTTTTTAAACATGATGCTTGAATTTTTGGTTTACAATAAGGTCTTAAAATGCATATGGCAGGAAGTAGCACTTCTTCAAGCAATCGTGGCTGAACGTTAAAGCAATAACGTAAAGAAATTTATAATTAAGCCGGCACCAAATAGCACCGGCAATTAAGGATTAATCAGGGTTTAATAGTTTCTTCCCTTATAACACCATTGGTTTCTACGAGTAAGGTTCCCTGCATGTATTTCTCGTTATGCTGGGATTCATCCAATCCCTGGTCTTCTTCTAATTCACTTACCCTTAGCGGAACAATAAAATTGATAAATTTGAAAAGAACATAGCTTACCACAAAACTGTACACTACAACTATTACCATGGCTTTTATCTGGGTAAAAAAGAAAGCTGTTCCACCGTAGAATAAACCATCGGCACCGGCCGAATTAACTGTTTTGGTAGCGAAAATTCCGGTCATAATCATACCCACCATACCACCAATACCATGGCATGGAAATACATCTAATGTATCATCCAATCTTGATTTTGATTTATAGTATACAGCGAGGTTTGAAATAATGGCCGCAACAACACCAATAAAAATACTTTGCGGGATGGCTACAAAGCCGGCAGCCGGGGTAATGGCAACAAGACCCACAACAGCACCAATACAAAATCCCAATACTGATGGTTTTTTCCCGCGCAGCACATCAAAAAACATCCAGGACAAACCCGCGGCAGCTGCTGCTGTATTTGTGGTTGCAAATGCTGAAACAGATAGTGCATTTGCACCTAAAGCTGATCCTGCATTAAACCCAAACCAACCAAACCATAAAAGACCTGTACCAATTAATACATATGGAATATTTGATGGTGGAATTTCAGTATGTGTCAGGTGCACCTTTCTGCGTTTAAGCACCATGGCGCCAGCAAGGGCAGCACAACCTGCAGAAATGTGAACAACAGTTCCGCCAGCAAAATCCAGGGCGCCCATTTTAAATAAAAAGCCCTCGGGATGCCAGGACCAGTGTGCCAGCGGGGCGTAAACAAGCACTCCAAATAAAACAATGAAAAGTACATAAGCTGTAAAACGTATGCGTTCTGCCACGGCACCTACTACGAGGCCGGGGGTTATTATTGCAAACATTAATTGAAATAATGCGAAAAGTGTTACAGGTATGGTTGGTGCAAGGCTCCATGGTGCACCTGAAGCCATGTCTTTAAAAAATAGATTTGTCATGGGGTTACCGATAAACCCGCCTATATCATCACCAAACGCCAGGCTATACCCAACAACGACCCATAAAACACTTACAATACCTGCGGAAATAAGACTTTTAATCATGGTAGAAATAACATTTTTTCTATGCACCATGCCACCATAGAAAAACGCAAGTCCCGGAGTCATTAAAAAAACCAGGGCAGTTGCAACGATCATCCAGGCTATATCAGATGAATTGTAAACGCCAGCCTCATCATTGAAGAGGGGAAGGCTGGGAACAAAAATGCTTGCAAGTGCAATCAAAGAAAGAATTACAAAAGGTGCGGTTCTTTGAAGAGAGGTTTTTTTCATGCTTTCAACATTTAGGTGTTAAAGTTTTTAATAATATAAACTATTTATACAAGAATACTTATTATTTGTGTTTTTTGATAAAAATAATCGAGTTATTTTTGCACATTTAAGTTTCGTATTGCATATTTATAATGAATTATGGATTTTGTAACCCATTATACATAAAAAAAACTCATATAGTTTTTTACACTATATGAGTTCCGCTTACTTTTAAAAGAGAGATTTAGACGTACTGTGGGGCTATAATGTTTTCATCTTTACTTTCAAGGCGGCTGAATCCCATTAAAAATTCATCTACTTTTCTTGCGCATTCACGGCCTTCACTTATTGCCCAAACAACCAGCGATTGTCCGCGACGCATATCTCCGCATGTAAAAACTTTAGGAATATTTGTCTGAAAAAGCTTTTCCGAAGCTTTCACATTTCCACGGTCATCCAGGTCGATGTCCAATTCTTTAAGAAAGCCATTATACTCAGGGTGCAAAAAACCCATTGCAAGAAAAGCGACATCGCAGGGTATTTCCCTTTCACTACCCTGTATCTCCACGAAATGTGCAGGACGCCCATCATCCAAAATTTTCCATTCCAGGTCTGCAATTCTTAATGCTTTTAGTTTTCCCAGTTCATTTTTTATAAATGCTTTGGTGGTTACCGCCCAGTTTCTTTCACAACCTTCTTCGTGACTGGAGGTTGTTTTAAGTACCATGGGGTAAGTAGGCCAGGGCATATGCGGGGTGCGGTCGTTAGATGGTTTAGGTAATAATTCAAATTGCATTACCGATTTGGCTTTTTGTCTTACCGACGTTCCTACGCAATCGCTGCCGGTATCGCCGCCGCCTATTACTACTACATGCTTGCCATCTACGGTTATATGCTCAGGGTAAATATTACTTTCTATTTTGCGGTTTGCCAGCGGATCTTTTGAAGCAACCCTTTTGTTTTGTTGTTTCAGAAATTCCATGGCAAAGTAAATGCCTGATGCATCCCGCCCCGGGATATCCAAATTGCGGGGCACCGTTGAACCGCCGGCTAATACAATGGAATGATATTCCCGAAGAAGGTCATTCAAACCTACATTTACCCCGACGTTAGCATTACATTTAAATACGACTCCTTCTTCTTCCATTAATTTTATGCGACGGTCAATCACCCATTTTTCAAGCTTAAAATCTGGAATGCCATAACGCAGTAGTCCTCCCGGCGCGTCATCCCGTTCAAAAACCGTTACAGAATGGCCGGCATAATTTAGTTGCGCCGCCGCCGCCATACCTGCAGGACCAGAACCAACCACCGCTATCTTTTTGCCTGTTCGCATGTTAGGCTTACGGCTTTTCACGAGCCCTTTTTCAAAGGCTATTTCTATAATATGCTTTTCAATTTCCTCAATGGTAATCGCAGGTTGATTTATGCCCAGCACACATGCACTTTCACATGGTGCAGGGCAAATTCTGCCAGTAAATTCCGGAAAGTTGTTGGTTGAATCCAGTATGTCGTAAGCCTCTTCCCAACTTTGCCTGTACACAGCATCATTAAACTCGGGAATGATGTTGCCTAAAGGGCAACCGTTATGGCAAAATGGAATACCACAGTTCATGCAGCGGGCTGCCTGTTGGTTTAGCTTTTCTGGGGTGTACAGGTTAATGAATTCATTATAATCCTTTTCACGTTCCTGCACCGGGCGTTTCGTCGGCAGTTCTCTTGTAAACTCTAAAAAACCTGTTGGTTTGCCCATATTAAATAATTAGTTTAATGAATTAATTTGTTGATGCGGAAAAGCAGGTTAATGTTTTTGAGATTTAACCGGTATTTGAACAATTCTTGACGCCAGTACTTTCTTGTATTCTTTAGGAAATACTTTAATGAAGTATTGTAACTGGTTTTCAAAATCATCAATTAAAAATTTGGCAACAGCGCTATCCTGTATATTGTACATGCCTGGAGATCATGGTATGCAGTAAGTGCTACATCATCATTATCGAGTGGATCAAGATCAACCATTTCTGTATTGCACATAATGGAGAATTTATTTTGCACATCATACACATATGCAATACCTCCACTCATTCCTGCAGCAAAATTTCTTCCGGTTTCACCAAGAATTACCACAATTCCGCCGGTCATATATTCACAACCGTGATCTCCCACACCTTCTACCACTACACTTGCCCCTGAATTACGTACACAGAAACGTTCACCGGCTTTGCCTCTTATATAGGCACTCACCGGAAGTTGCTCCATAAAATGCCACATTTCCAATAATGATATTTTCTTCAGGTACATAACCGGCATTTTCAGGAGGATAAACAATTAATTGTGCACCACTTAAACCCTTTCCGAAATAATCATTTGCATCACCTTCCAGTTCAAGCGTAACACCCTTTGTATTGAAGGCACCAAAGCTTTGTCCTGCAGTACCTTTAAATTTGAAATGAATGGTATCATCAGGCAAACCATTCGCTTTATATATTTTAGTGATTTCATTAGATAATATTGTTCCTGTTGTACGGTCAGTGTTTTTAATCTCAAGATTCTCCAAAAACTTTTTCGCCTTGTTCGCAGTGCCGGCTTGCGCTGCTTCTAAGCAGTTTCCAGTCGAGCACTTCTGTCGCAAGCTCGTGATCCTGCTCTTCCTGATTGATACAAGCCAGCATTTCATCGGCAGGTTCTTTATACAAGATGGGTGACAGATCAAGGTTTTTATATTTCCAGTGCTTAACATCGTCCCTGCATTTCGAGATAATCTGCCTGACCAACCATTTCATTGATGGTTTTGAAACCAAGCTCTGCCATAATCTCTCTCAGTTCCTGCACCAGGAATTTAAAGAGGTTTACTACATGATCGGCATCGCCTGTAAATCTTTTTCTAAGTTCAGGATCCTGTGTTGCAACACCAACCGGACAGGTATTTAAATGACATTTACGCATCATGATACAGCCTTCAGTAACCAGTGCTGCGGTAGCAACTCCCCATTCTTCTGCACCAAGCAATGCGGCAATAGCAATATCTCTACCGGTTTTAAGCTGTCCATCGGTCTGAACTACAACACGGCTGCGTAATTTATTTTTTACAAGGGTCTGATGTGTTTCAGCAAGACCAAGTTCCCACGGCAAACCTGCATGTTTTATTGAACTGATGGGCGATGCGCCTGTTCCTCCATCATGACCGGAAATCAGTACTACATCTGCTTTGGCTTTTGCAACACCTGCAGCAATAGTACCTACACCGCTTTTGAAACAAGTTTTACATTAATTCGGGCTTCTCTGTTGACGTTTTTAAGATCGAAGATCAGTTGTGCAAGATCTTCAATAGAATAAATATCATGGTGCGGTGGTGGTGAAATAAGTCCAACACCGGGGGTGGCATGCCTGTGTTTTTCCG
Organism: uncultured Bacteroidota bacterium; assembly: GCA_963806425.1. Classification (GTDB taxonomy): domain Bacteria; phylum Bacteroidota; class Bacteroidia; order Chitinophagales; family Chitinophagaceae; genus JBBRBB01. The sequence goes on from CAWDYB010000009.1 coordinate 332,737, forward strand.
ATCCAGTCATCTACCTTATGCCCCGGCAGCTGTCCGCCTTCGCCCGGGTTTTGCACCCTGCGCCATTTTTATTTGTAATTCATCTGCTTCAGTTAAGTAATAACTTGTAACACCAAACCGTGCAGAAGCAACCTGTTTAATAGCTGACCGCATACAATCACCATTTGGCAGTGGTATGTATCTCTTTCATCTTCACCACCTTCACCCGTATTGCTTTTACCACCAATTCGGTTCATGGCAATGGCCAGTGTTGTATGTGCTTCCCAGGAAATGGAACCAAAACACATAGCACCTGTTGCAAATCTTTTGTAAATATGCTTTCAGCAGGTTCCACTTCATCTATTGAAACTGAAGGCCTGGTTTTGTTTAAAATGAAATAGGCTTCTTAACGTACAGGCTTTTTCACTTTGATCGTTTACAAGTTTAGAATATTTTTTAAATGTGTTATAATCATTCATTCTTGTTGCATACTGCAACAAGTGAATAGTTTGAGGATTAAATAAGATGAAATTCACCCTTTCTTTTCCACTGGTAATACACCACCAACGGAAGCCTGTCAACCGGTATTTCTTTTCTGCTGAAGGCAAAGAAATGTTTGGCTAAAGTTTCCTTTGCAATTTCATCAAGACCCATGCCTTCTATGCGGGAGGTAGCTCCTGTAAAATATGTATTAACAACATCTCTGTTTAATCCAATTATCTCAAAAATCTGTGCACCCTGGTATGACTGAAGGGTAGAAATGCCCATTTTCGAAAAGACTTTCAGCAAGCCGTCGCCAACAGCTTTTATATAATTTTTCTTTAGCTCTTCAACATCCCAGTTTGTATTCAATTTGCCGTTTAAGCTTCATATCGCTGTATGGTAGACAATGCGAGATATGGGTTGATAGCTGTTGCGCCAAATCCAATCAGACATGCAAAATGGTGCACTTCCCAAACATCGCCTGCTTCTACTACAATACCTACCTGTCCCCGCAATCCTTTGCGAATAAGGTGGTGATGTACTGCAGCAGTTGCAAGAAAAGAAGGAATAGGTGCATGCTCACTGAATCTATTGCGCGGTCTGTAAGTACTAATACTTCAAACCCATCTTCAACAGCATCTACTGCATAGCGGCAAAGTCTTTCAATTCCTTTTTTAAGGATCCTGGTTTGCCGTCTGCCCTGAAATAAGTTTGTAAGGTTTTTGCCTGGAAAATACCGGTATCTATACTTCTCATTTTTTCCAGCTCATGATTATTGAGCACCGGGTGCTTTAAAGCAACAGTATGGCAGCTAGTGGATCTTCGTTAAAATATTTCCATTATTACCTACAAATGTTGCAAGTGACATAACCATTCTTTCCCTGATAGGATCGATGGGCGGATTGGTAACCTGTGCAAATAATTGTTTAAAATAATTGCTTAGATGCTGAGGCTGATCGCTTAGAATAGCCAGTGGAACATCCGTACCCATCGAACCTATAGGCTCTTTACCCTCTATCGCCATTGGAGCAATGATGGTATCGAGGTCTTCTGTGGAATATCCAAAAGCTTTCTGATATTTAAATATCTGGTCGCTTTCGAGATGAGTAAACATTACCCGCGGTTCAGGAAGTTCTTCCAGCCTGATCTTATATTTATTCAACCATTCGGCATAAGGCTTTTGCGAGCAGATAGTTATTTTCAGTTCATCATCACTTATAATTCTTCCCTGTTCCATGTCTACTACAAACATTTTTCCCGGTTGCAATCTTCCTTTTTCTATTATGATTGCAGGATCAACAGGCAATACTCCTGCTTCAGATGCCATGATTACTCTATCGTCGGTGGTTACACAATATCTTGATGGACGAAGTCCATTTCTATCGAGCGTGGCACCGATAATCTTACCATCGGTAAATGAAATAGAAGCCGGACCATCCCATGGTTCCATTAGGGAGGCATGATATTCATAAAATGCTTTTTTCACCGGATCCATAAGATCATTACCATCCCATGCTTCAGGAATAAGCATCATCATTACATGAGGTAGTGATCGGCCGGTGTGTAACAACAGTTCGATCATATTATCGAGGCATGCAGAATCACTTTGACCTTGGGTAATACACCGGAAGTAACATATCCATTTCTTCATTTGTAAAGTAAGGAGAAGTAAATCCATTTTCACTTGTTTTAAGCCAGTTTAGATTTCCCTGGAGCGTATTTATTTCACCATTGTGAGCAATAAAACGAAATGGTTGTGCGAGTTTCCAGGAAGGAAATGTATTGGTAGCAAACCTTGAGTGAACGAGTCCAAATGCAGATACAATGCTTTTATTATTCAGATCGGGATAATAATTTCTTAGCTGCTTACTTGTTAGCTGCCCTTTGTAAACAACTGTTTTATAAGATAGCGATGCAATATAAAATCCTATCTCATCTTTTTTAACTGTATTTAAAATTGTATGACTGGAATAATTGCGCAAAACGAATAATTTTCTTTCAAGTTCTTCCGGCGTTTTTATAGATAAGAGCCCGCCAACAAATACATGCTCTATTTCGGGTTCAACAGAGAGTGCGGTTGCACCAATACCGGCGGTATTTACAGGCACCTTTCTGTATGCAAGAATTTCCAGACCCAGCTTTTCGGCAGCGCGGTTAAAAATGTTCCGGCATTCTTCTCTTAGCCTCACATCTCTTGGGAAAGAAAATAATACCGACACCGTATTTCCCAAATGCAGGCAATTGAACACCCATTTTAATGCATTCGTCAAGAAAGAATTCGTGTGGCGTCTGAATCATAATTCCCGCACCATCACCGGTATTTACTTCGCAACCGCAAGCACCACGATGTTCCATGTTTTCTAACACGGTTAATGCATCAGAAATTATCTGGTGAGATTTGTTGCCTTTAATATTTGCCACAAACCCGATACCGCACGCATCATGTTCAAAAGCAGGATCATATAATCCCTCATGTCTGCTACTATTTACAGGCATTTTTATACTATTTAATTAAGATGTAAAAATTTCCAGGCAGGCAATGAAATTGAAGTTATGCAATTGTGTTCATTGATTGAATATTTTTTGTTACAACACTGTAAAAACTGTAATACGTGTGACAAAGTTGTTTATTACTTAGATATTTTTCAAGGATTGAACATCTTATATAAATATTTTTTAAAAAACTAACTAACGTTACTTATTTGCATGAAAAATAATGTTCTGTGGAAAAGGAATTACTATTAATATTTAATGTACTTTAACACCCTTAAAATTTAACAAATGAAATCCTTTTTGCTTATTTGCGCATTAACAGGGCTATGCGCGACATCCTATGCACAAACCAACGCTCTCCCTGAAGCTTTTAAAAGATGTTCCAGCTACGAGTATTATTTACAGATGCTAAAGGAGCAACCAGCGTTTTTAAAAAACCAGGAAAATATCGAAGCATTTACACAACAGTACATTAAAAACCAAAGTGCCCAAAGCAGGGTACAAAGTACTGCTGCCATAGTATATAATATTCCCGTGGTTGTTCACGTGGTGTATAAAACTGCGGCGCAAAATATTAGTGAGGCGCAGATAAACAGCCAAATAAGCATACTTAACCAGGATTACCAGAAATTGAATGCAGATGTTACCAAGGTGCCTACAGTATGGACATCCCTGGTGGCCGATTGCCAGATTAATTTTTGCCTGGCAACCATAGATCCTAGCGGACTACCTACAACCGGTATTATTCGTAAAGCCACCACTAAGACTTCTTTTTCCACAAATAATAATGTAAAGCATAACAACACAGGTGGTGATGATGCCTGGGACACAAAAAAATATTTGAATATCTGGGTTTGTAAATTAGGCGGAGGAGTATTGGGTTATGCTCAATTCCCCGGGGGCAATGTTAGCAACGATGGTGTTGTAATTACCTATACAGCCTTCGGAAATACAGGTGCTGCCGCTTACCCGTATAATAAAGGAAGAACAGCCACTCACGAAGTGGGCCACTGGTTAAATCTTCGTCATATTTGGGGTGATGATAACGGTTTATGCACAGGCAGCGACCTTGTTGCCGACACACCTAACCAGGGTGCAGAAAGATATGGATGCCCTAGATTTCCTGCTATATCATGCATAAATACACCCAATGGTGATATGTTCATGAATTACATGGATTATACCGATGACCGTTGCATGTATATGTTTACAAATGGCCAAAAAGACAGGATGACAGCTACCCTTATTCCCGGTGGAGCAAGAAACTCCATCACTATTTCAGGCAAATGCGGTTTGCCCCCGACAAATAAAAACAATTCCATTTCAGGCACCGCCATAAATATTATGGTTGCGCCAAACCCAGTAGTCTCAGGTAACCCCAATGTTTCTTACACGCTTAATTCAAACACAACCAATGTTCAGGTAAGTATATTTAACGTGTATGGGTTAAACATTAAAAACATTAAAATGGGCACCCAGCCAGCGGGCCAATATAATGTTAATGCCTCTGATCTGAATCACTTTGAAAACGGTATCTACCTGGTGAAGATATTTGGGAATAATGGTTTAATGGGCACCACAAGATTTGTGGTTAGCAAGTAATTTTAAAACCATAATGATAAAAAAAGGTTGCCAAATGGCAACCTTTTTTTATCGTAACCTGTTCATACTTTTCAATAACTTCTGGTCTTTATAAATTCCACGAATAGCAAGGAATAAAAATATTGGAATAGCGAAGGCAAAAACTGATGATAAGGCAATGCCACCATTCGACAACTCAGCGGTATAATAGAAATACAAAAAAAGGTTCAGAAGACTAATTACCAATGCCAGGATAGCTAACCGTAATTGAATTTTTCTTTGCTTAAAAAAGAAAATATCAATAATGCACAACGCACCAAGAACAGAAGTAAGCATTAGCAGCGGCGTTCTGGTAACTGCATTAAAATCGGGGTCAGCATCCAGGTTATTGCCAATAATATAAAAAGGAAATTTTAGGGTAAGAAAGGCTAAAATTGCAGCCACCAACAACCACAAAGATTGTATTCGTTGTATCATAACAATTGTTTAAAGCAATAAAAATAAAATTAACCTGCTGAATTGCAATTTTATTTAATGTACCCTTTCCTCCATAAATGGTTTAAGGCATTTGTTATATTTGCGGCCGGCTGAATCTTGCCTGTTAGATTTGGTTGTGAAGCTGAAGGGTGCGACGCAAGGAACGATGCATTCAGCAATTGGCCTGAAAACAAAAAACTTCTTATTTTATATGTTTAACAATCTTACAGAAAAGCTCGAAAGCGCTTTTAAAAATTTAAAGGGTGAAGCGCGGATAAATGAATTAAATGTTGCCAATACTGTAAAAGATATCAGGCGCGCTTTAATTGATGCTGATGTAAACTTTAAAATTGCCAAAGAATTTACAGACAGGATAAAAGACAAGGCATCAGGATCTAAAGTAATAAACGCCATTAGTCCCGGCCAGCTAATGGTAAAAATCGTTCAGGACGAACTCACCGAGTTAATGGGTGGAACAGAAGCATCGTTTGATATCTCAGGAAACCCTGCCATTATCCTGGTTGCAGGTTTACAGGGAAGTGGTAAAACAACCTTTACGAGCAAACTCGCCCATTATTTAAAAACCAAAAAAGGTAAATCCCCCTTATTGGTGGCGGCAGATATTTACAGACCTGCAGCAATTGACCAGTTGATGGTTTTGGGTGAGCAAATTAATGTAGACGTATATAGCGAAAGGGAAAATAAGAATGCAGTAAGCATTGCTACCAAATGCAATTAAGGAGGCGAAAAGTAAAAATAAAAATGTTGTAATTATCGATACGGCGGGTCGTTTGGCTATCGATGAGGTGATGATGACCGAAGTGGCAGACATAAAAAATGCCGTTAAGCCTGCAGAAATTTTATTTGTTGTGGATAGCATGACCGGGCAGGATGCGGTTAACACCGCAAAAGCTTTTAATGAAAGACTTGATTTTACTGGTGTTGTGCTTACCAAATTAGATGGCGATACACGTGGTGGTGCAGCACTCTCCATTAAGTACACTGTAAACAAGCCCATTAAGTTTGTAAGCAGTGGCGAAAAGATGGACACCCTGGATGTGTTTTATCCCGAACGTATGGCGCAGCGAATACTGGGCATGGGAGATATTACAAGCCTTGGTTGAAAAAGCGCAGGAACAATTTGATGAAGCCGAAGCCAAAAAACTGGAAAAAAAGATCCGGCGAAACCAGTTTGATTTTCAGGATTTCCTGGACCAGCTTCAACAAATTAAAAAAATGGGGAATTTGAAGGACCTTATGGGAATGATCCCGGGGGTTGGCAAAGCCATGAAAGATATTGATATTAGTGATGATGCTTTTAAAGGGGTTGAAGCCATCATTAATTCTATGACACCATTTGAAAGGGCTAATCCTGATAGCATTAACCCCGAACGCAGAACACGCATTGCAAAAGGTGCTGGAAAAGATATAAGCGAGGTAAATGCATTTATGAAGCAGTTTGAACAAATGCGAATGATGATGAAAACAATGAGCAAAATGCCCATGGGAGGCAAATTTGCCGGCATGAGAAAGTGATCACATTAAGATGTTTCAGATTAATGGCACGTAATTTATACTACTAACAATGTTGTAATAGTTTATAAAAAAAAACTATGTATTAAAAATGATTGTGAAGTGTAATTTTATACTACATTCGCAATCCGAATAAACAGTTAACCCTATTATTTAAAGCCTGTAAATTTCTATTTAAAATGGCAGTAAAGATTAGATTGCAAAGGCATGGCAGCAAAAAAAGGCCTTTTTACTTTATAGTAATCGCCGACGCCCGTGCACCTAGGGATGGAAAATTCATCCAGAAGATTGGTACCTATAATCCACTTACCGTACCGGCAACCATTCAGTTAGACCGACAAAAAGCTTTAGAGTGGCTCAACAAAGGCGCTCAACCTACAGACACCGTTCGCAGAATTCTTTCTTTTAAAGGCGTACTTTACCTGAAACATTTATTACGTGGTGTTAAGCTTGGTTTGTTTGATGATGCGACTGCCATGCAAAAGTTTCAAAAGTGGCACGATGATCATGAAGCCAATGTACTTCGCCGAACCGAAGAACACCGCAAATCGAGAACCCGTAAATATGTTCCTTCCAAGAGAGCAGATGCACCACGGGATGAGAATGCGACGGCAGATCAACAGTAATCTTTTATTCCCGCGCGCATTGCGAGTTATAATTTAAATGATTATGTCAGGGTATAATTTTATGCCTGCTAGTCAACAAATTTTCAATAGCTTTTTACCAGAAAGGTATGAGTGACTACCTGCATATAGGAAACCTTGTGGCAACCTTCGGTGTGCAGGGCCAACTTTTACTTAAACACGTGCTTGGCAAGAAAGCTGATTTTAAATCTGGTGATGTTATTTACCTGGAAGAACATGCAGGCTCTATGCTCCCATATTTTATAGAGTTATCTGTAGATAGGAATGAATCGGAAACGATTCTTCAGGTAGAAGGGCTTAAAACCAAAGAATCTGCTATGCCATTATTAAAAAAGAAAGCGTGGCTTACCGAAAAAGATTTTAAAAAACATGTGCATAACGCTGCCCCGGTTTTTTTAATCGGTTTTACAGTAGTATCGGATGGAAAAGCAATTGGCAAGGTTCAAGAGGTTATAGAACAACCCCACCAGGTTTTATTATCTGTAGAAATAAATGAAAAAGAGGTTTTAATTCCACTGCATGAAGCAACACTTAAAAATATAAACAGGAAGAAAAAGGAAATTTTGGTTTCTCTTCCCGAGGGACTTCTGGATGTGTACCTGTAGTTTATTGGTAAAATTCTACGGTAATGGTAAAGCTGCGGGAATGCATGTTCCCGTCAATAGTGGTAACTATAATTTTTTTCCTGTAAGAGCTGCTTTTCTCCTCATTTACAATCATTGAAACTACGGTTTCGTCTTCATTAAAAATTGCATCATTATTTCCATTGTCCTCAAAATTTATAACGGGATTAGAAATTTCAGTATGAGTGAACAGGCTGTTTAAATTTTCATTTATCTGGTTCGTGAGAGAGACCGGGGTAATTGTTTTTTGAACAAAAGTTGCCGGAACCTTTGAAGTAATTTCTTCCAATACAATATCACCTGGTACTGCCGTGGGCTGTGAATAGTGTTCACCTAAAACCATTTCAATTTCCTGTGATTTACCTGCTTTCTTTTTTAAGGGCAAAGCTGCGGTAACAGTGTTTTTGGCTGATGATGAAGGCACTCTTTGATCCTCAATATTTTTTTCAGATATAGCCGGGACCTGCGCCACAGGAATTTTATTTGCATTATAAACCTTATCCAATAATTTTTCGGGTTTTGATTGAAACATACCCATTTCATTAGACCGCAAAAAATAATGATCCATTAAAGAGACATTTTGTTTCCAGGCCCCTGGTTTAAAATTTTCTTTTGTTGGAAAAAATATAAGACCATTAAACTTAACCAAACCTGCCATCAAAATAAACACAAAAAATACAGGCACCACATACTGTAAAACAGATTGTTGCCTGTTGGGTTTAACCATTCGCCTAACCCTTTTCAGCAATTGCCCTTCATCATTACCGGCGAACCCAATAATAAGTTTAGGATTGTACGCTGTGCGGGCAATTTTAAATAAAGCATCGGCGTATTCAATGGCATTGTATTTAAATTGTAATACAAGATCGTCGCAGCTATGCTCTCTTTCAAGACTCACCATCTGGCTCAGCATCCTGTTAAATGGATTAAAGAAAAGCATTAGGTCCACCACACGCTGCATCATGTTCACCAGGTAATCAAACCGTTTAATATGTGCGGCTTCGTGTAAAATAATCGCCTCCATTTGTTGTATCGAAAGTTGGTTTATACAGGCGGCAGGAATAAGAATTAAGGGTTTTAAAAAACCCACTGTTAACGGACTTGAAACCAGATCAGAAATACAAATTTTCACCTGCTTTTTAATGGAAAGTGTACTGCACGCTTTTCGAAGAAATAACCTCCATTCAACATCTATTTTTTGCAAACCCTTGTTGCGGATAACTCCAATATGTTTAATTCCTATTAGGAATAATACAACTTTATATAAAAGCGTTATTAAATAGGCTGAGGCAGATACAATAAGTATAATTGAAAGTTGTTGTGTAAAGGCACTCTTAACGTGAGACACATGTAACACATGTTGCACAGAAACAACTATATTTTGGAAATAAAGTGCAGGCGGAAATGAATATATGGATTGAATAAACCAAACAAATCCCGTTACCTGGAACAACAGAGCCAGCTTATACCTGTTACCGGAAGATAATTTAAAGGTTGAATTTATTATGGAGGCAATAATCCATAAAAACCCTATTTGCCAGAAGCTGTTAATAATGGCAGAACCCAGTGGTTCTAAAAAAGAAGAAAGGAAGTTGGCTTCTTCCATATTGTTAGTCTTTTTTTAATTCATTCAAAAGCTTTTGAATCTCTTCCAGGTCTTGCCTGCCTGGGGTTTGAGATCCTAAGGCCTGCATAACCAGTTGTGTGGCGGAACCACCAAAAAGAGAATTTACCATTTTGCTGATCATTAATTCCTGCGTACCCTCCCTGGTAATATTTGCGGAGTAAATATGCGTTTTGCTGGAAGCATCCCGGTTTACCAACCCCTTCTCAAGCATAATTTGCATAAGTTTAAGTGTGGTGGTGTACCCGCTTTCTTTATAAGTATTTAATGCTTCATGCACCTTGCGCACCGTGGCTTCCCCCTCAGCCCATAAGACCTGCAAAATCTCAAGTTCACCCTCCGTAGGTTTTAGTTTTTTAACCTTATTCATTTTACGAAATTATTCGTATCAAATATAAACAACCTTACATTTTCATTTCAATTTAAATATTTCATTAGAAAAACATTAACAACTTAGATCATTTTCAGATTATAATCATATCATAAATTTTTGTCTGTCACGCCCCTATTGAAGGCAAAACATGAAATTTGTTATACTTAAATTCAGAAGTACATGAAGCAAAAAGCACTGTTTATAATCTTCGCACTTTCCCTAAGCATATGCGCATTTTCCCAAAAAGACGCAAAAGGTTGGCACCTGTTAGACCCCGTAAAGGATACAGTTTATGGTATTAATTTGAACAGCGCATACAACCTGCTTAAAAATAAAAAGTCAACCCCTGTAATCGTAGCGGTGATAGACAGTGGCATAGATACAACGCATGAAGATCTTAAAAATATATTATGGACTAACCCCGGCGAAATTGCAGGAAACGGTATTGATGATGACAAAAACGGGTATATTGATGATGTGCATGGCTGGAATTTTTTAGGTAACAGGGATGGAGAAAATATCGATAATGAAAACAGCGAGAAAACAAGGATTTACTATAAGTACAAAGATAAATTCGATGGGCAGGATATTAACCCTGATGCCCTGAGTGAAAATGATAAATGGATATATGATGAATGGTTAGAAGTTGCATCTCAAATGGAAGTTTCCCAGGAAGAGCAAATGGAAGTGATGATGCTCGAGCTTACCTCGAAAGCGCTCAAAAAACATGATGCGATAATAAAGCTCGCCCTCAACGACGAAAATTATACCATTAACGATCTTGAAAAATTTGTTCCGCAAACGCAGGAAGCAAAACAGGCTAAAATGGGCTTTATTACGGCAATAAAAATGATTGGTCTTGAAGGCGATGAAACAGCAAAATCAATATTGGAAGACCTTGATGAATACACCGACGGAAAGAAAAAATCAATCGAGGCTAAAACTTCAGCCCCACCAGATTATCGCGCCCTGGTTATTAAAGATAATTATGACGATTTTAACGACCGTTATTACGGCAATAATGATGTTATGGGTCGGATCCCAAACATGGAACACATGTTTCGGGAATTATTGCAGCGCAAAGAAATAATGGAATTGGAGTGGATGGCGTTGCAGAAAATGTAAAAATAATGATGGTGCGTGCAGTACCAAATGGGGATGAATATGACAAAGATGTTGCCCTTGCCATAAGATATGCTGTAGACAATGGAGCAAAGGTGATAAATATGAGTTTTGGAAAAGGTTTTTCCCCCGAAAAATATTGGGTTGATGAAGCCGTTCAATATGCTGCTGAGCATGATGTTTTGTTAGTGCATGCTGCAGGAAATGAAAGTAACGATGTCGATGCTACAAACAATTATCCCAATGCGTTTATGCTTAGTGCAAAACAAAAGGCTGATAATTTTATTGGCGTTGGGGCCAGTGGAGATGTACACATAGGTAATGGAGAAATGATAGCCGAATTCAGTAATTATGGGCCAAACAATGTAGATGTGTTTGCACCAGGCGTTAAGATTTATTCTACAGTTACAGGTGGCGATCAGTACGCATTTTTACAGGGAACCAGCATGGCATCGCCTGTGGTTGCTGGTGTGGCAGCACTCATAAGATCTTATTACCCTTTGCTTAACGCAAAGCAGGTAAAATCTGTTATTGAAAAATCTGCCCTACAATTGCCTGACAATGCCTTGCTTGTAAATAAACCCGGTTCTTATAATAAGGAAAAAGTATTAATATCAGACCTAAGCAGAACCGGTGGATTTGTAAATGCATTTGAGGCTGTAAAAATGGCTGAAACTGTTACCCCGGTAAAGCCTTCCCGGTAAAGTCAACATTAAACAATAATAAAGATTAAATGCCACGACCTGTATTACACGATCCTCCCCCATTCTATGCTGCTTACATTAATCTTACCAAGGGCAATACCCCGGAGGAATTAATTCATAATCACTCTAAGAATATAGAAAATTTTTTTAGTGCCATACCTGATGCTAAAGGTGATGATGCATACGCTCCGGGAAAATGGACTGTAAAAGAAATGATTCAGCACTTAATTGATGCAGAAAGGGTGTTCTGTTATAGGATCCTGTGTATCAGCAGGGGTGAAAAAACGTCACTTCCAGGCTTTGATGAAAATTTTTACGCCGAACATTCCAACGCCAACACACGTACGCTTCAATCATTAAAAGAAGAATTCAGCGTGGTTAGAAAATCAACAGATCTATTACTGGCTTCGTTAAGTGAAGATCAGCTTGCACGCTCAGGCACTGCAAATAATAACCCAATAGACGTAAATACGGTATGCTTCAAATTATATGGTCACATACTTCACCATAAAAATATTTTAATTGAGCGGTACAAATTGTAACTCGTGGCAAATAATAAAAAACAAATCAGTTGCTGTTAATACGTTTGTTTTGTTTTTCTTATTTGCATTTTTTTCTGCTTCAGCGCAGCGAATTCCGGGCAAGATTTATATGCCAAATATTGCCGGTGTAAAGGTGAGTTTGTTTGGCGACCAAACTTCGTATCCAATAATTTTACCGGGTATTGAAAGCCAGTTAGAGTTGCATTTTGACGACCTAAGCGGCAGTGTGAAAACCTATAATTATACCTACGAATTATGCAATGCCGATTGGTCCCCTGCTAACCTTTCAACCTTCGATTATTTGCAAGGTTTTACGCAGGGCAGGCTATCACAATACCGTGCATCATCTGTTGCAAAAACAAAGTATGTGCATTACCAGGCATTGCTGCCAGAGAAAAGTGTGTATGCCTGTGAAAAGCGGAAATTACCTGTTAAAGGTTTTTTTAAATGGCGATACATCAAAGCTCGCATTTACCCAGCGCGTGCTGGTGCTCGAAAACATTGTTCCCATAGCTGCGCGCATTACGCAGCCCTTTAACCAGGAATATTTCAGAACACATCAAAAGATTCAATTCAGTATAGATAAGGCAAAATTGAACATTATAAATCCACAGCAACAGCTAAAAGTGGTTGTATTACAAAATTACAGGTGGGATAATGCAGTTACGGGCAGGCAACCCTTATTCATGCGCGGAAATATGTATGAATACAATGGCGAGATGGATTTTATTTTTCCTGCGGGAAAGGAATTCCGGTGGGCCGACCTGCGCAGTTTCCGTTTTCAAAGTGAACGGGTTGAAGGTGCGAACTTAAATGTGTTGCCTTTTGAGGTGTATTTAAAACCTGATGTTGAAAGAAGCAGGCTTACCTATATGTTTTACCAGGACCTGAATGGATTTTTTCAGATATCCGCGACCGATGTAAATAATCCGTGGTGGCAGGGAGATTATGCACATGTACAGTTCACTTTTATCCCGGAAAATAATCAGCCGTTATCCCGACAAAGACGTGTATGTAGCAGGTGAAATGACAGGTTATATTATGGATGAGACAACCAAAATGGAATATGTAGCAGATAAAGGCGTTTATGAAAAAACGTTGTTTTTAAAACAGGGTTATTATACCTATACTTATAATACCCGGGAAATAAATAATAAGAACTGGCGGCTCGAAGCCGCGCAAACGGAAGGAAATTATTGGGAAACCGAAAATAATTATACCATTTTGGTTTACTATAGGGGTTTGGGTGACAGGGCTGATCATTTAGTGGGTGCAACCACCCTTAACAGCCGCAATGTTAGAAATGGTTTCTAAAATTGAACAATCATATTTGCACGCTAACCCTATTTTTTTTACTTTTGCGCCCGGCAGGTCTTACACGACCAGCTCCTGCTGAACTCCCCCAGGATCGGAAGATAGCAAGGGTAGGCGGTTGTAGCGGTGCGATGTAAGTAATCTGCCGTTTTTTATTTTTTTAGCTCTGTGATTGCATCCTCTTCAGGTATTCTAACAATTAATAATTCTACCATGAAGTTTTTTATCGACACAGCAAATCTTGCCCAGATCAAAGAAGCCCACGACCTGGGAATTCTTGATGGTGTTACTACCAATCCCTCACTGATGGCCAAAGAAGGCATCAAGGGCGAGGAGGCAGTAATCGACCATTATAAAAATATCTGTGAGATTGGTAGATGGCGATGTAAGTGCAGAAGTTATCTCTACCGAATTCGATGAAATCGTTGAAGAAGGAAAAAAACTGGCTGCCATCCACCCGAACATCGTTGTAAAAGTGCCGATGATCAAAGATGGCGTCAAAGCCCTCAAATGGTTTTCTGACAACGGTATCAAAACAAATTGTACGCTGGTGTTTTCTGCCGGTCAGGCTATTCTTGCCGCAAAAGCAGGCGCCACTTATGTTTCTCCATTTATCGGACGTATCGACGACAGTAGCTGGGATGGTGTGGAGCTGATCGCGCAGATCGCTCATATTTACCTTACACAGGGTTTCAAAACAGAAATTCTTGCAGCTTCTATCAGAAATTCTTTACACATTGTACGTGTGCAGAAGCAGGGGCAGATGTTTGTACCTGCCCGCTTGAACCAATTCTTGGATTGCTGAAACATCCGCTTACCGATCTTGGTCTGGCGAAGTTTTTAGCTGATGCAAAAAAGACTGTTTAGATCTAATTTAAATATGAAATTTTATGCCTTGCGCTAATGGAAGGCTGCTGCTGTAATTGATGGTATTTGTTTGCCTGCGCATGTAAGCTTTCCAGGCATCGCTTCCACTTTCCCTGCCACCACCGGTTTCTTTTTCACCACCAAAGGCACCACCAATTTCAGCACCGCTGGTTCCAATATTCACATTGGCAATGCCGCAATCACTTCCTTCTGCAGATAAAAACATTTCCATCTTCCTGCATATCGTTTGTAAATATGGAAGACGATAAACCTTGTGGTACTCCATTCTGTAATGCAATGGCTTCTTCTATTGAACGATATTTCATTACATATAAAATAGGTGCAAATGTTTCTTGCTGCACAATCTGTAAATGGTTATTTGCTTCAATAATACAAGGCTTTACATAACAGCCGCCTTCTAATCCGCTGCCTGATACCGTGCCGCCTTCCACAATAACTTTTGCCCCTTCAGTTTTTGCACTTTCAATGGCTTTCAGGTAATCCTGCACCGCTTTATCATCGATCAGTGGACCAACATGATTTTCACTGTTCAAGGGATCACCAATGCGAACCTGCGCATATGCCCTTTTAAAATTTCTAAAACTTTATCATAAATATCTTCATGAATAATTAATCTTCTTGTAGTTGTGCAACGTTGACCGGCAGTACCGACTGCACCAAATACAGCCCCCGTTAATACCATTGATAAGATCTGCATTTTCAGTAATGATGATGGCATTGTTTCCGCCAAGTTCAAGAATGGTTCTTCCAAACCTTTGAGATACGGCAGCCGATACTATCCGCCCGATCCTGGTAGAACCTGTAGAATGAAATCAATGGAATGCGCGGATCGTTATGTCATTAAATCGCCGCAGGCATTTCCCGATACCAGGCAACTTACACCTTCAGGCACTTCATTTCTTTTAAAAACTTCAGAAATAATATTGTTGGCAGGCTAAAGCACAAAGGGGTGTTTTCGAAGAAGGTTTCCAGATACACACATCGCCGCAAACCCATGCCAGTGCAGCATTCCAGCTCCATACCGCAACCGGAAAATTAAATGCAGAAATAATACCTACAATACCTAATGGATGCCATTGCTCATACATGCGATGGCCGGGTCGTTCGCTATGCATGGTAAGTCCATATAACTGCCGGCATAACCCCACTGCAAAATCACAGATATCAATCATTTCCTGCACTTCACCCAAACCTTCCTGCAGGCTTTTACCCATTTCATAACTTACCAGTTTACCTAAAGGTTCTTTATTTTTTCGCAATGCTTCGCCAACTTGCCTAACTACTTCACCGCGTTTTGGGGCACGGCCATTTGCGCCATTCTAAAAAAGCATCCTGGGCTACTTGTAAAACCTGTTCATAACTGTCTTTATCGGTAGTGGTAATAGATGCGATCAATTTTCCGTTTACCGGTGTTGATGATTGAATTGTTTCACCCGATCCATTTATCCAGTTACTTCCGGTTGATGTTCCTGAATTATTTTCTTTGATATTCAATTGCTGTAAAAAATCCATAAATCAAAAATATTTTAAGTTGTATGATGAAGTGAATTGCTGTGTATTTAAAAGGCATACAAACGGGCCTTTATCATTTGTACAAATGCAATCGTTTACGGGGCGCAAAGCTAAAGCTTAATTAGTATTGTTCCGAATCGTTCGGAAAGGAAGCCGATTTTACATCTGTTATATATTGTTGAACAGCTGTAGTTGCCTGCTCAAATATATTGAGGTATTGCCTTAAAAACCGCGGCTTAAATTCTGTATTTATACCCAGCATATCATGCATTACTAAAACCTGCCCGTCGCAATTTTTACCTGCACCTATTCCGATGGTTGGTATAGAAATGCTTTCAGTTACTTCCTTTGCAAGTTGCGCCGGAATTTTTTCAAGCACCATACCAAAGCATCCTGTTTCTTCGAGCAAATGTGCATCACTTCTAAGTTTGGTGGCTTCTTCTTCACCCTTTGCACGCACGTTGTAAGTTCCAAATTTATAAATGCTTTGCGGTGTTAAACCTAAATGCCCCATAACTGGTATGCCGGCAGAAATTATGCGCCGGATGCTTTCGATCACTTCTTCGCCACCTTCCAGCTTTATAGCGTGTGCACCTGTTTCTTTCATGATTCTGATGGCTGATGCAAGGGCAATATCTGAATTGGATTGATAAGACCCAAAAGGCATATCAACCACCACAAGACACCGGTTAATGCCTCGTATTACAGACGATGCATGGTAAATCATTTGGTCGAGTGTAATAGGCAAGGTAGTGTCGTGCCCGGCCATTACATTGCTTGCACTGTCTCCTACTAAAATCACATCTATACCGGCCGAATCTATGATCCGCGCAAATGAAAAATCGTAGGCAGTAAGCATGGAGATCTTTTCTCCATTAGCTTTCATTTTCTGTAAAGTGTTGGTGGTAATTTTTTTGATCTCTTTTTGTACTGACATCTGAAATTTTTTAATGAGCGTGATGTGCTGAATATGGCTCTGCTTTAGAATAAAACACATTCAGATGTCCCATGCAAAGATTGCATTTTTATTTACAACAAACTAAACCAGTATGCTGTCTTTTACTTCTTCATATAAATGTTGTATTAATCCATCTGCAAGGCCGATCTTAGGAACGTAAATTTCACCTATTTCTGCCCATCGCATAACATTCATATATATCTGTAAGGCAGGCACGATAACATCTGCGCGGTCGGGCCGAAGCTTGTATAAGCGCATCCTTTCATCCAGCGTTACGCTGGATAATTCTTTATAATAATCTTTTATTGCTTCTACAGAAAGAGGCTTTCCTTCTTTTCTTTTACTCAGGCTGAATATCTTATTGATATTGCCACCTGAACCAATTGCTTCAATCGGTAATTTGCTTTTTATATTAGCTTTTATTTCATCCCTCATATCATTCCAGAAAGATTCATCCACCAGGTTTTTCATTAAACGGATAGTGCCGATATTAAAAGACTTTCTGTAGTGCAATTTTCCTTCGGAGAAAAAAGTGAGTTGTGTGCTTCCGCCCCCCACATCTATATACAGGTAGTTATGCAGTTTATCCATATTTTCCGCAATATGGTTTTCATAAATGTATGCTGCCTCCTCATCGCCTGTAATAATGTTGATGTGAATGCCGGTTTCAAGTTTTATTTTTCGCAATACATCCCCGCTGTTCACTGCATCCCGCATGGCACTAGTGGCACAGGCTTTTACATGTTGAATTTCATAAACATTCAACAGGTGGCTGTATGCCTTCATCGTTTGCAAAATCATTCCGGTTTTTTGCCTGCTTATTTCGCCTTTTTCAAAAACATCCATACCGAGCCTGAGTGGAACACGAACCAGGTTTATTTTATTAAACCGCGGAGGTAAATTTTGTACTTCAATTACTTCAGTAATTAGTAACCTGGCTGCATTGCTTCCAATATCAATTGCTGCTAACTTCAAACTTCCTTATTTTATTTAGGAGATAATGGTATATCTCGAACTGTGACCGAACCTTCTTTTTTCCTTCGGAAGGTACATAGTAATTTGAAAGTGAACTTTCTAATATTCGGGCTTTTACATTATCGCTTACCTGTATATTCATTATGTCAGAAATTTCTTGCATTATTAAAGGGTCTGTTACAGGGACAGCTGCCTCAATACGATGATCTAAATTGCGCACCATTAGATCGGCAGACGATATATACATCTTTTCTTTACCGCCATTTAAAAAGATCATTACACGCGCATGCTCTAGGTATTCATCTACAATACTAATAGCAGGTAACTGACTGTTTGGTTTATCTTTTATTTTCTTTAAACAAAGAATACCACGCACCACCAACTGTACCTTAACACCTGCCTTTTCGCCTGGTATAATTTGTAAATGATGTCTTTATCACTTATAGAATTCATCTTAATTAATATACCCGCTTTTTTACCGGCTTTCGCATTATTAATTTCTGTGTTAATGAGTTTAAAAATATTTTTTCTCATACTCACCGGCGAAACAAATAAAGTTTTACAATGGTTTAAAGACTGAATATTTGCTTTGCTACTCTCCAGGTATTTGAATATGCGGTTAATGTCTGCCATAACGAAACGGTTACTTGTTAGTAAAAAATGGTCGCCATAAACCGAGGCTGTTTTTTCATTTAAATTTCCAGTACTTATAAACCCATACTGAATAATTTTTTTGTTTACCCTTTTTTTAATAATGCAAATTTTAGCATGCACTTTAATATTATGCAAACCAATTAAAACCTTTACACCCTCTTCTTCTAAATAGGTTTTCCAGTCGAGGTTTGCTTCTTCGTTAAACCGTGCCCTCAATTCAAGCATAACTACCACATGCTTTCCATTTCTTACTGCATTAACCAATGCATTGATGATGCGGGAATTTGGTGCAAGCCGGTAAGTGGTGATCTTAATTGAAAGCACTTCGGGATCTATGGCAGCTTCGCGCAAAAGGTCGGTTACCGAATCAAAAGAGTGATAGGGAAAGTGCAACATAACATCCTGTTTCAAAATAACATCTGTTACGCGTTGTGTACTTTTTAACAGCGGATGTGCAAACGGTTGCCGCGTGCTTTTTTTAGCAGGGAACACATCCGGGAACTCCATAAAATGCCTGAAATTATGAATTCTGCCGCCAGGTATAATGCTATCGCGGCGAGTTAAATTTAACCGCTGAATTAAGTAATCTAATAAACCTGCATCCATCTCTTTATCATAAACGAAACGCACGGGCTTTGCCCTTCTCCGGTTCTTTAATGCCTTTTCAATCTTTTGAACAAAGGGTGTGGCAATGTCGTTATTAATATCAATTTCAGCATCTTTTGTAACCTTAAAAAGGTGGGCTGAAAAATGTTCATAACCAAAATAAGAAAAAATGTAAGGCAGGTTAAAACGAATAACATCTTCGAGGAGAATTATACTATGCGTGCCTGGCTTTGATGGTATTTGAACAAACCGCCCAACAATGCGGCTTGGCACTTCTATCAAGGCATATTTCTGGTTATAGGCCGAGTCATTTTTCCGCATTACAACACCCAAAAAAATACTTTTTTCCCGCAGGTAAGGTAATTGCGGCAGGCTTTCTACCATTAAAGGGATAATGTTTGAACGAACCTTTTCTTCAAAAAAAAGCTTAACGTATTGTTGCTGGGTGCTGTTTAAATTATTTTCATTAAGCAGCGAAACGCCTTCCGTTTCCATTTCTTCTACAATAGCTTCCCATATGCGATTAAACTCATTTTGTTGTTGCATTACAGATAAACGTATTTCTTCCAATATTTTCTCAGGTTCATCTTCTAAATGCATGTTGGCTTTTTTTGAACCCAGTAACAACATTCTGCGCAATGTGGCAACGCGAACACGAAAAAATTCATCCAAATTATTGGAGTGTATACCCAAAAAACGAACACGCTCTTTTAACGGAACCGATTTATCATTTGCCTCCTGCAATACACGCGCATTAAAACTAAGCCAGCTAATATCCCGTGGAATAAGATTTTTCACAAGGCGAAATTTACACCTTTATAAATATCTCATCATTTGAATTTGTAAAATCAAAGTTCTAATTTAGATTTTTATCTCAAACTTAAATCCCTGCCGTATGAAATCTTTTACCTTATGCAGCTTGTTTTTTTTTGTTTCCTTCCCCGCTTCTTTTGCTCAAACGCTTGTTAAAGACTGGGGAAATTGTTATTCTGATGCAACAGCTAATTATGTTACAAATGATATGGCAACCGACAAATTCGGTAATACGTATATGACCGGTTATTTTATTCGGCATGGCGATGAATATTATAATACAAGCATGTTTGTTTTAAAAACAAACAAGGAGGGCGCATTAGAATGGATGGAGTATTATTCTAACGACAGGGATTCCATCGACAATGGTAAATCTCTCGCCATAGATAATGCAGGAAACATTTATGTAACAGGAACGAGAATAGATACCTTTTGCAACATTTGCACGTATAATTCAACTATCAGTTACGTATTTACTATTAAGTTTAACAGCGCCGGTGAAAAGCTATGGATCAACAGGTATCAACCGGGCGAATATAATATTGCTTCACCAGCCCATATAAATACAAGTTCAAACGGCTATAGTTGTGTTACATCGAACCAGGTTTGGTACAATCCGCAAACCTTTAGAAAAGAAAATACAATGGTATTACAAACCATTGCTCCTAATGGTAGAACGATTTGGGTGAAAAAATATAAATATGCTATTGGTAATTCCTCCTGTATTGATAACAATTTAAATATTGCCGTAGCTGCAGCCTGGGATTTTGATAACACCTACAATTACCGTAAGCCCATGCTTATTAAATATAACTATAAGGGAAATTTAATGTGGATGAAAACAATTGATGAGTATAATAAAAATGGAGCATTCTTTTATGTTTATTCAGATTCTGAAGGAAATATTTACGCAAACGGACAAACTGATACCATTGCATTTTACAACCGCCCAAGAATTATAACTGCCAAGTATAAAGCTGATGGATCACAACTTTGGGCACGAAAAGAAGAATATAATACTTATACCCTGCCGGGCTTTCATGGTGGTTTTTATGTTGACAAAACCGGCAACAGTTATGTAACAGGATATATTAAGGTAACAGATTACCAGCGAAAATGGAATACAACAAAATACAACTCGGCCGGTTCCAAAATTTTCACCAACATTTTTTCCGGAAATTTTTTGGGTAACGAATTTCCTGTTGACATAAAAACAAACAACCAGGGAAATATATTTGTCGCAGGTTCGGTGATAAAGAACAGCCAGGGAAATAATACGTTTGCCCTGGTTGAATACAGTTCTACCGGAACACAATTATCTGCCAGCATTTTTAATTACCCAAATTCAACAATAATACCTATTGGGGTTGACTTTGATGCGGCGGGAAACATTTACGAAGCTGGTTCTTTGTGCACCGTAAAATATTTAGCACCGACTGGTAATCTAAAAATGTCATTCAACAATCTTTTAACCATTAGCCCTAACCCAGCGCAAATGTTTATAACATTGAAGCCAGTTGAAAAGTGGATGCCCGGAAATTATAAATTGATCATATCATCAAATACCGGCGAAATACTTTTGCAAAAAGATGTGAAAATTGTACCAGCACAAAACACTATTCAGGTGGATGTGAAAAATTTAAAGGGTGGTATGTATGTTGTAAAGCTATCTGGCAATGCAGCAGTCTACTCAGAAAAATTTATTAAAAATTAAATATCATTCTGCAATTTCTCAATAATGGATGTTGTAGAGAACCCTTCTATTATAGGGTTTATAACAACGCGGCCCCCATTTTCAATCACTTCATTATAACCAACTATTTGATCCGGCGTGTAATCGCCGCCTTTTACAAGTACGTCTGGGTCTAAGGATTTTATAAGGTTTAAAGGGGTATCATCAGAAAAAACAACAACAGCATCTACCATTATTAACGATGCAAGCAACAACGACCTGGAATATTCATTATTTACGGGACGTGATGGTCCCTTCAGTTTTCGTACACTGCTGTCTGAGTTAACACCAACCACAAGCAGATCGGCTTCTTTAGAGGCCTGAAAAAGGGAAAAAATATGCCCCTGGTGAAGAATATCAAAACAGCCGTTTGTAAAAGCGATTGTTTTTTTATTATTGCGTGCGGCATCAATAAATTTTATAAGCTCATCCTGGGTAAAAATTTTTTCCTGGGCAACAGAAATTTTTTTCATAATAAGAAATAATGGATCTATAATTTGTTTCCCCCCTTTGGAAAAACAAGCCAGGGTTTAAATGTTTTTGCTTGTTCAAAGTCCATTGTAGCATAAGAAATAATAATAATAACATCGCCCACGGCACCCTTGCGGGCAGATGGTCCGTTTAAACAAACTATTCCACTGCCCCTTTTGCCTTTTATAAGATAGGTTTCGAGCCTTGACCCATTATTTACATTTACTACAACCACCTTTTCATATTCTATGAAATTTGCTGCATCCATCAAGTCTTCATCAAGCGTTAAACTTCCCACATAATGCAGATTGGCTTCTGTAATTTCTACGCGGTGTATCTTAGATTTAAGTATTTCAATTTCCATTGCGCCGCAAAATTAATTAGGTACTTTTAAAAATTAAGTTGATTAACTAATATCATGTTATCAATTAGCCGGACATCTCCAAGGTGGGCGGCCGCAAGCGCAACAGCCTTACTGCTGAAAATTCTTTCACAGGTGTAAGATTGGCAGCATTACATATCTCTACGTAATCTACAGATTAAAACCATTGTTTTTTAATATGGTATATGCATTATCCTTAAGAGCTGGTATAGATAAATTTTGTTTATTATCCCTTATAAATTGTAGGGCTTCAAATATACCTGTTGCTTTTGTATTTATCCTTATCACAGCCGTTTATTACGGCTGCTCAAAGCCAGCCGTTTGGTTCGCGCAAGGTTTGGCAAAACTTTAACTTGAACAGGAATTTGTTCAGCTTTTAACAATTTTTTTACAACAAGGCATTGCTGGTAATCTTTTAACCAAGATATAACGTGTTGGTTGTACTATAGTTATAGCCTGTGCACTATGGCACACACCCTGAAAATGACCGGGACGGTAATTAACCTTCCAGAAGGTTTTCAAGATTCTCCAGTTCGTAGCACCTGGCATATTGCGTTCTGTTGCGGATAAATGTCATGCAGCGAAGGAAAAAACAATATATCTACCTTTTCCTTTTCAAGCATAGGCAATATCGGTGCCGGTGTACGGGATAATTAACAAAATCTGCATGATCATTAAACTGCAGCGGGTTTACAAAAATGCTGCAGACGTTATATCTGACTCCTGTTTGCTTTGTTTCATAAGGAATATATGACCACTGTGCAAAGCCCCCATAGTAGGAACAAACCCAATGGTTTTCCCTGCGGTCTTATAGTGTTCAGGAAGTTTTGGAGGGCAGATATATTTCTAAAAATGATCAAGCAATTCTTGTTTTAAAACAGCGATTTTATTCAAATTGAATGTGATTTCAATGCATTGTTTTACTTTTGCACTCTTGTGTTCGTTAAAGCTAGCAGCCTAAATTGTTCGTTCATAATGTCAACAAAGAAAAGAATTTTATTTATTGCCAACGAAATGTCTCCATATTTAGAGCTGACAGAATTTGCAGAGATAGTGAATAAACTGGCTATTAAAAGTAATGATGCCGGCCTGGAAGTAAGATGCATTATGCCACGGTTTGGTAACTATAAACGAAAGAAGACATCGTTTGCATGAAGTAGTTAGACTTTCAGGAATTAATGTTAGTGTTGATAATGATGATTATCCATTGCAGATAAAAGTTGCTTCATTACCTAATGCACGGTTACAGGTTTATTTTTTAGATAATGAAGATTTTTTTAAAAGAAAGTTTGTTTTTAATGATGAGGAAGAAAAATGGTATGATGATAATGATTTAAGAACGATCTTTTTTTGTAAAGGTGCACTTGAAACGGTTAAGAAATTTGGATGGCCTCCTGATATTATTCATTGCAGCGGATGGATGACTGGCATTATTCCACTGTATTTAAAAACAGTTTATAAAAAAGAACCTGTTTTTGCTCATAGCAAAGTTATATTTACTATTGGTCAGTAATACTTTTGAGGAAAAGCTTGGTGAAGTCTATTTTCAAAAAGGCAAATATTCATGCCAGCTTAAAAGAAAAAGATCTTGAAATTTTTAAAGATGCAACTAATGTATGCCTTGCAAAGAGGCGGTGCTACTTATGCAGATGCCATAACTTTTGGTGCTGAAAATGTTGATAAAAAACTGGTAGATGAATTTTCAAAAGTAAAGGGTAAAAAGGTAATACCATTTAAAGGCTGGGATACTGATTTAACAGAGTATTTAGAATTGTATAACGACCTTGCGGCCAAGTAAAGATTCATGAGTTTACACATAAAAGAGAGACGATTTACAACCCGGTTTTTTCTATATTTTATAAGTATCCTGGCAGTAATTTCAGCATGTACTAAAATTGTAACTTCCGATGTAGGTAGTGGACTTATACCACAGGTTGATGGTGTTACTACGAAAGACACTATACTGGAAGTTTTTACTAAAAATGCCGGAGAAGATACAGCACGCATTGGTCTGTTTGACGATCATATTTTAGGCTATACAGAAGATCCATTATTTGGTACTACAAGAGCTGATATTAATGTGCAACTGTATCCTGTTAGTTTTCCCTATTACTTTGACACTACTGCGATAGCAGAGAACTTGATTCCATTGTGCTTGTATTAAGCTATAAAGGAGTATGGGGCGATACTAATCAAAACCTTGCATTACGCGTTTTCAATATACCAAGCGATGAACCTTTCAGCAGAGATTCAGTGTATCCAATGTTAATAAATTCAGGACGGGTGCAGAACTTACTGAAGGCAATGTGCCTAAACAAATTCAGATTCCTACACTTAATGATTCTGTTTATTCATTTAATGAAGCAGCCATAAACCAGGTGCGCATTAAATTAAATAATGATTTTGGAGAAAAATTATTGAATGAATACGATAGCTCGCTTTATTATAAAAACGACACCCTATTTCGTGCAGTGCTGAATGGATTTAAAATAAAAGCAGAAGCAACCGGCAATGCACTATTAAGAATAAACCTCGAAGACACAAATACCAAACTTGCTATATATTACAGGTTTAAAGACACTTCCGGCGATTTTGATACCGCAGTAAGATATTTTAGAATCAATTCTTTTAATTCTGCCAATTCTAACTATATAGAGCGTGACCGGAACCAGGCTGAAGTTTCGAATTATTTTCCTCTTAATGCTAATGCTGAAGATAGTTTACTGTACCTGCAAACCACTCCGGGTCTATACTCAACACTAAAAGTTCCGGGGCTAAGCGGTTTGCCCAATGTAATTGTGCACCGGGCAGAATTACTCATGGAGCAGATTTCTGATGAATCAGCAGATTCAAAAGATAATATTTTTACGCCACCGAGTTTATTTCTCGCAGCTTTTCACCCGGATACTATGCGGTATTTTACAGTCCCGTACGATGTTCAATTTTTAAGTGGCACTGTTTCCAACCTTTTTTCATTTGGCGTTTTTCCAATAGCAAAAACTAGCATTACAGGGAAAACGATTTACAAGTATAACTTTGACATAACTCGTTATGTGCAGGGAATAGTTACCCGTGGAGAACCTGTGTATGACATGAAGTTATATGCACCTTTTAATGGTTTTATTGCCCCCTCTCCTACAGCATTATTTAGCTATCCTATCTCTAGTCCAAGCATCAATTATGTTGGCATAGGTCGCATAAGAATAGGCGGTGGAAAACATGCTACCGGCAAAATGCGTGTACACATCATTTACTCACTAATTTGATTTTTGGTTGCAGGAAAATTCTGCCACACTATATTTGCACCCTTTAATAAAAATTAAGTATGCCTTATCTTTTTACTTCGGAAAGTGTTTCTGAAGGACATCCTGATAAAATTGCCGACCAGATATCTGATGCACTTATTGATCATTTTCTTGCCTTTGACGACCAAAGTAAAGTTGCCTGCGAAACCCTCGTAACTACAGGACAAGTTGTACTTGCCGGTGAAGTAAAATCAAAAGCATACCTCGACGTGCAGGAAATTACACGCAGTGTAATACGTAAGATCGGCTATACAAAAAGCGAGTATATGTTCGAAGCAAACAGTTGTGGTATTCTTTCTGCCATACATGAACAATCTTCTGAAATAAACCAGGGAGTAGATAAAGCAAGTAAGGAAGAGCAGGGAGCCGGAGACCAGGGCATGATGTTCGGATATGCATACAATGAAACTGAAAATTTTATGCCGATGGCATTAGATCTTGCTCATAAATTATTATCTGAACTCGCTGCTCTCGAAGAGAAAATAGTGAAATAAAATACCTGAGACCAGATGCAAAAAGCCAGGTTACTTTAGAATATGACGATAACCACAAACCGGTTCGTATCGAAACAATAGTTGTTTCTACACAGCATGATGAATTTGATACCGATGATGTCATGCAAGAAAAAATTAGAGAAGATATTATTGGCATACTCATTCCCCGTATTAAAAAAATCTATCCGTTTTACGCACATCTATTTACTGAAAAAACTGTATACCATATAAATCCCACCGGAAAATTTGTTATAGGCGGACCACATGGCGATACAGGTCTTACAGGTAGAAAAATAATAGTAGATACCTACGGTGGTAAAGGTGCACATGGAGGTGGTGCATTCAGTGGAAAAGATCCCAGCAAAGTAGACCGCTCTGGAGCATACGCTACGCGGCATATAGCTAAAAACCTTGTTGCAGCTGGCATTGCAGACGAAATACTTGTTCAGGTTTCCTACGCAATAGGCGTGGCAAAGCCTACAAGCATAAGCGTAAAAACTTTTGGCACAAGTAAGGTTAGTATGACAGATGGTGAAATAGCACACGTAGTGGCTGACCTCTTCGATATGCGTCCTTATTTTATTGAACAGAGACTTAAGCTTCGCAACCCTATTTACAGCGAAACAGCAGCATACGGGCATATGGGAAGAAAGCCCGAAATTATCTGCAAAAAATTTGTTTCTCCGGAAGGAAGGGTTGTTAATAAAGAAGTAGAATTATTTACATGGGAAAAACTGGATTATGTTGATACCATAAAATTAGCCTTTGGAATTAAATAATTTATCTACTTATAAATTTTAAATAATAGCCTGCAGATATGCACGGCTTTTTTTTGCCCGGTATTCATCGTAAAAATTAATGGTGATTCTGAACTTGTCAGCATCTTGTCTTTTAAAGAATTGATTCTTCAGCCCTTCAGCACTTTGCACTTCAGCCCAAAAAACGATCAAGCCCCGAAAGGGCTGTACGTCGTTTCCAGGGTTGTTTACGCCCTTGCTTTCCAGTAAAATATTCCGTAAGTTTATACTTCTAAACCCTCAGCGTATGTTTAAAGTTATTTATCCCCCCCCCGCAACGTAGCTTTATTTATACTTTTCAGGAGGAGTAAAATAAACAAAGATCTACCTACCTTTTAAACAATTCCAAAACATGACAAAAGCATTTTTACTATTTGCTGTATGCCTGCTATGGTTTGGTTTTGCTGCATACTCGCAACTGCCTTGTTATGCCGAATGCGAGGTTTTAAGTTTAGAAACCCCAAAGTATTCGAACATTACCGTAAGCCCTCCCTTTTCTTACGGCAAGAGCAACGCCACTAATTATAAAGACGCAGAATATCATAATTCAGTTTCTTACCTCGATGACTGCGGTGTAAATGTTGACCCGATGAGTGAGGAAGATTGTTTAACAAATGCTCAAAGTTACCTGAAGTATATTGTTTATTATCCCTCACACACAGAATACAGCAAGGCGGAATATGACGAATGTCCTTTGCCAGCAATTGTCCTTTTTCACGCTGGTGGATTTTCTGATTGCAATCCTATAACCGAGGCATTTACTATTGATCAGATGTGCAGCACCTATGCCCGTCTTGGATATGTAGCATTTAACGTGGAATATAGAACCGGCAGATTGTTAGATGCAGTACCTGGCCCACAATCCTATTATTCGGGGCAGCAGGTACTCGCCTTTTATCGTGGCTTTCAGGACGGGAGGGGTGCACTTCGCAGTATTATAAAAAGACAGAATGAAGCGGATGCAAATAGCAACTTTCAGATTGACATAAATTACATCTTTGTTGGGGGTGCAAGTGCAGGTGCCGCTATTGCTATTAATCTTGGTTATTATCCCACACAAACAATGGTAAATGCTATTTGCCCCGGTGCGCAGGCCAGACTGGGAGATGTAGATATTGACTTTTACTATGGGGGAACTAATATTGCTTATTTTGGCAAAATAAAAGGTGTGTTAAACATGTGGGGAAATGGTTTTTTGCCTGTTACTTCTGCACCTCTTGATTTTTTTCAAAGACTGCCTCCTTTCCTGCAATGATATCCTTCCATGGTCTTCAAGACGAAACTGCTCCTATTAATTTACAAGATGTATATTTTTCTCCTACCGGCTTAGGGCACAGTTATTTTCATTCTGAGGACGATTGCCTTACCAATGGCGGCACTTACACAGTACCTGGAACTACTAGTGATATAGACTTGCAATCAGGTGGCTCGCAATATATTTATGACCTCTTTCATAACAATGTTCCTATGGAGATATACATAGATTGCCAAATGGGTCACGGTCTTGATGACAATTGTACAGGGAGTGGCTGCTATGAAACAGAATTTGGTACTGGCCTCACTACCAAAGAAGCTGTTACCGATTACATGGCTCTTCGCACGGCAATATTTTTCCAGGCAGTAATTAATGGCGTTGCAGGCAGCCTTGGAAAAGACAGGTTTGTAGAGTGCCAAAATAATCGAAATAATGGCAATAACTGTGATACATCTAATGAACATGAAACTTGCCCCGAAGATTGTACTGATTAAACCACTATTAAAAACTAAATTTATGAAATACTTTATTGTTTTACTTATATTTTCTTTCTTAAGCTTAATGAGTGTAGCACAAAGAAAAATAACAGATGTTAAACAACCCGGCGCTCCCGGCACTCTCGATGACAGCTTTGGCAGTAATGGTAAAGCGGTTACTAATTTTAAAAATGCGGCTGCTCAGTGCTACACAAGTGCTTTACAGAGGGACGGGAAGATATTGGCAGCCGGACAGTATGGCGCAAGCACGGGTAGACCGAGCGGCTTTTTTATTATTCGTTACTTAGCAGACGGCTCAGTTGATTCTTCCTTTAGTGATGATGGATATGTTGTAACCTCTTTGAGTGATAATTGGTTTACGCAAACTCTTGAAACTATCCGTTCAATTGCAGTACAGCCTGATAATAAAATTGTAGTTGCAGGGTATGCGTCCCGTGGGGAGTTGAATGATGAAGATGGCGTGCATCCAAATTTTAATTTGGCTCTCGTACGCTACATGCCTAATGGTTCACTCGATTCAACTTTTGGAGAAAATGGCAAAGTGATGACGGACTTTGGGGTATTTGAACTTGGTTATGCAGTGACCTTACAACCGGATGGTAAAATAGTAGTGGGAGGAAGTAGCCAGGCTCCTTTCGATATTGACAATTTCCTGGTAACCCGCTATCTGCCAAACGGAAACCTTGACAGTTCTTTTGGAGAGGGAGGAAAAGTAATAACAGATTTTAACGATAGCGACCGGGATATTATAAGAGCATTGGCATTGCAAAGTGATGGAAAAATTGTAGCAGGAGGAACCAATCTTTTTGTGGGAGATAGCCATTCAGGTAATTTTGCCCTTGCCCGATACGAGCGAAATGGTCTCTTAGATGCGTCATTTGGAAATGGGGGAATGGTATTAACCGATTTTGGACCAAATGGTGATGAGATAAACGACATAGCGCTGCAGCCGGACGGAAAAATAGTTGCAGCAGGTACTGCAAATTATGGTTTTATGCAAAATACCAGTATGGCCCTTGTTCGTTATAATACGGATGGCAGTCTTGACCCCACCTTTGGCGAAGCCGGAAAAACGAGTATAAGATTTGAAGAAGGCCCCTCTACGGCTACATCTATCGCACTACAGGAAGAGGGGAAGATAATAACTGCAGGCAGAGTTTACCCAACTGATTTTTCCGGAGACTTTGGAATAGCACGCTGCATGCCCGGTGGTTCTTTAGATTCAACTTTTGGTACTAATGGTAAAACCGCTACCGATATGAGCACAGAAAATTATGACATTGCATATGATTGTGCTTTACAGGAAGATGGCAAAATTGTATTGATGGGAGAAACTCATAGTTCCACTTTTGAATCTTACGATATTGCCCTTGCCCGCTACCACGGAGACCCTGTAGAAAACCCGGTAATAGCACAGCTAAAAACCTGGCTGCGCAACAATACCCTGGGCTGGTACACCAGCAACAACAGCAGCGTAAAATATTACAGCATACAGCGCAGCAGCAACGGCAGCAGCTTTACAGAAGAAAAAAGGGTGCAGGCAAACAACACACCCCGTTTACTGCAGCAGGCAAACACCCGCGAACAGCAAACCTTTACCTATGCCTTAAACACGGCAGCCACCAACAGCTACTACCGCGTGGCAGCCATATTAAACGATGGCAGCACAGCCTTTTCACCCGTAGTGTATTATGGCAGCGGCAAACACATTACCCTGTACCCCAACCCGGTAAAAGATGTACTTACGGTAAAAGGGTTGCAGCCTGAGGTAAACAACCTGCTTACCATCAGCGATGTTGGTGGCAATGTGTTATTGAGTACAACAGTACATTCATCAGCAACCTATAATTATAATGTAAGCCGCCTGAAAGCCGGGCAGTATGTGCTTCGGGTGCAAAGCAAAGAGCAGGTGCAGAGTGTAAGGTTTGTGAAGGAGTAGTGTGTGTTGTACTTTTTGTCTCAAAGAGATTGTTCATTTCTTTTATCTTGCGCAGCATTCATTGAGGCAAAGAAACGAACCAAAGAAAAGATCAAGAAAGAAACGATGTACAGCCCGTTTCTTTCCTTCGCCCTGATTGAGGCTTTTGTGCTACTGTGGCTTCAGCATAAGAATTTCAATTGATCAGTTAATCTATTTCAGCATCTTGTCTTTAAAAGAATTTATTCTTCAGCCCTTCACCACCATGCACTAAAGTCGAATAGCGAACAAACCCGGAAACGGGCTGTACATCGTTTCCGGGGGTCTTTTTTTGGTTCTTTTTTGGCAGGCAAATGCGAAGCATTCATTGAGACCATTAAAAAAAATTGTACCCGAAATAAAAAAGAACAATAAAACATCTCACGAAATAAAGGAACTAACTAAAAATTATTCGCAATAGAAATTGATCTTTTATGGCGCTCATGAATGCTGCGCATTTCAAGAAAGAAACGATGTACTGCCCGTTTCTTTCCCTCGCCCTGATTTGGCTTTTGTGCTACTGTGGCTTCAACTATTAATAATAATGTAAAAAGAACAAAACATAATGTTGAACTTGTTTCACCATTATGTCTTTTAAAGAATTGATTCTTCAGCTCTTCACCACCATGCCCTAAAGCCCAAAAAGAACAAACCGAAACGTGGGCTGTACATCATTTCCCGAATATTTTTTGGCATTTCTGGAGAAGCAAAAGAAACAACTTCAATTACATAAAATAATAATTTCAAAAAGCTTAACGCCTATCTTTGAAATATGCAAATTCCACGCATGGCTGAGATGATGAGCAACGGCGAAACTCCTGAAATTCTTTTCTGGGTGGGGTGTGCCGGAAGTTTTGATCAGCGCGCCCAAAAAATAACCAAAGCATTCACACTCATTCTTCATAAAGCAGGCATTAAATACGCTATTCTTGGAAAAGAGGAAGCTTGCACGGGAGATCCAGCCCGCCGCGCCGGTAATGAATTTATTTTCCAGATGATGGCTTACAACAACATTCAAATATTGAATGGATATGGCATTAAAAAAATTGTTACCGCCTGCCCGCATTGCTTTAATATTCTGAAGAATGAATACCCGCAACTTGGCGGCACCTATGAAGTGATTCATCACTCCACATTTTTGCAACACCTGATAGATAATGGTAAAATTGTTTTGAAAGAAGGCGGCACATTTAAAGGCAAAAAAATAACCTACCACGATAGTTGTTACCTTGGTCGTGCTAATAACATCTATGAAGCTCCACGCAAGGTGCTGGAGGCGCTGGATGCAGAGCTGGTAGAAATGAAACGCTGCGGTGCCAATGGCATGTGCTGTGGTGCCGGCGGTGCCCAAATGTTTAAGGAAGAAGAAAAAGGTTTTACCAGGGTTAATATTGAACGCAGCCGGGAAGCCATAGAAACGGGGGCACAGGTTATTGCTGCTGCCTGCCCATTTTGTAATACCATGCTCACCGATGGTGTTAAGAATAAAGAAAAAGAAGATGATGTTAAAGTGCTTGACATCGCCGAAATAATTGCTGCCGAAATGGGTTAACTTTGCGACCATGAATTTTGAATACAAACACTTACTTCCGCAGAATTTTTCTCCGCAATCCCGCATATGGATCTATCAATCAGAAAGGCTGTTCACAGGGGAAGAAATGAAACAGGTAACAAGCCTGTTAAATCACTTTGTATCTAATTGGAAAAGCCATGGAGTTCCGGTAAAAGGTTTTAGTACGATTTTATTTAATCGGTTCATCATTTTTATGGCAGATGAAACCGCTACCGGCGTGAGTGGCTGCAGCACCGACAGTTCAGTGCGAATCATTCAATCAATTGAAAAAAACTTTAAAACAGAAATGTTTAAAAGGCACTCGCTGGCACTTATACTTAATAACGAAATCACACTTGTTTCACTTCCTGAATTTAAAACCATGGCCGCATCAGGCTTAATAAATGGGGAAACTTTTTATTTCAATAACCTGGCCGCCACCAAAAACGATTTGGAAAATAACTGGATTATACCTGTAAGTAAAAGCTGGCTTGCAAACCGGTTACCAATTGAGCGGAAGACGGGACTCGAACCCGCCACCCTCAGCTTGGGAAGCTGATGCTCTACCGGATGAGCTACTTCCGCTTTTATATTTAAAATTAATTTTTCGCAACCACAACCTTTAGCATAATCCTGAATTTTTTTAATACTAATTTACATCCCGACTTGCTGCCAATCTGGCATTAAGACCTATCTTCGCACCTCAATTTTATATATGCAGGATGTTTTAATTACAAAGGCTATTTCAGAGGAAAGACAAGGTGAGGCATATAAGCCTTTTGCATCGGACCTGAATAACTATACCAAAAAGTTTTATATAGAAAGTTATGGCTGCCAGATGAATTTCAGCGACAGCGAAATTGTTGCATCCATTCTTAATGAGGAAGGTTTTGGTGCCACAAGAAATGTAGAAGAAGCCGACCTGGTTTTGCTGAATACCTGCTCTATTCGTGAGAAAGCGGAGCAAACTGTTCGGAAACGATTAACCGAATTCAGGAAGATGAAAGAGGCCCGCCCCGCTACCCTTGTAGGTGTTTTGGGTTGCATGGCAGAACGGCTAAAAGCGAAATTTTTAGAAGAAGAAAAGCTGGTCGATCTGGTGGTTGGC
Source organism: uncultured Bacteroidota bacterium (assembly GCA_963806425.1). GTDB lineage: Bacteria > Bacteroidota > Bacteroidia > Chitinophagales > Chitinophagaceae > JBBRBB01. The sequence goes on from CAWDYB010000009.1 coordinate 366,185, forward strand.
CCCGATGCTTACCGCAGCTTACCGGGTTTGATTGAAGAGGCAGAGACTGGCCAGAAAGGTGTAAATGTGTTGCTTAGCCGCGATGAAACCTATGCCGATATATCCCCAATACGTTTAAACAGCAATGGCATAACTGCTTATGTTTCCATTATGCGGGGATGCAACAATATGTGCAGTTTTTGCGTGGTGCCATTTACACGAGGCAGGGAAAGAAGCCGTGATGCCCATTCCATTATTGCTGAAGCACAGAATTTGTTTGAAAGGGGGTATAAAGAAGTAACGCTGCTTGGGCAAAATGTTGACAGCTATTATTGGGTGGATGATGAAAAAAACCATGTGGTAAATTTCGCGAACCTGCTCGAAAAAGTGGCACTTGTTAGTCCTACGCTCAGGGTTCGTTTCAGTACATCACATCCTAAAGATATAACGACAGATGTACTGCTTACGATGGCGAAATATGAGAACATCTGCAAATACATTCACCTGCCTGTACAAAGTGGCAATAACAGAATTTTGCAATTAATGAACCGTTCATATACACGTGAATGGTACCTTGCAAAAATCAGGGAGATAAGAACAATTATGCCCGATTGCGGTATAAGCTCCGATGTAATAACAGGCTTTTGTACAGAAACGGAAGAGGAGCATTTAGAAACCATGGATATAATGCGGCAAAGCCGATATGATTTCAGTTATATGTTTTTTTACAGCGAGCGGCCCGGAACTCTTGCCCAACGCAGGTATAAGGATGACATACCGCTGGAAGTGAAGAAAAGAAGACTGCAGGAAATTGTTGCGCTGCAGGGTGAGCTTTCTTACCGAAGCAATAAAAATGATGTGGGTAAAACCTTTACCGTTTTAATAGAAGGAGAAAGCAAAAAAAGTGAAAAAGACTGGATGGGAAGAAACAGCCAGAATAAAGTAATTGTTTTTCCCAAAACAGATGATCAGTATAAAAGCGGCGATTACGTGTCTGTAAACGTTACCGGTTGCACACAAGCAACCCTGCTAGGCGCTATCGCCAATTAGAATAAATGTTTAGAAATGGAAATTCAGTCAATAAAAAACAGGTTTGGAATTATTGGAAGCTCGCCTGCATTGAATTATGCCTTGCAGGTGGCTGCGCAGGTGGCGGCTACCGATCTGAGTGTATTAATTGTTGGAGAAAGCGGTGTAGGTAAAGAGGTTTTTTCACAGATCATTCATGCACTTTCTGCCAGGAAGCATAATTCATTTATAGCTGTTAACTGTGGTGCGATTCCGGAAGGTACTATTGATTCAGAATTATTTGGTCATGAAAAAGGCTCTTTTACCGGTGCAGTAGATAGTCGTAAAGGATATTTTGAATCGGTAAACGGCGGAACCATTTTTTTGGATGAAGTGGGTGAACTGCCCATAGGTACGCAGGCAAGATTATTAAGAATGCTGGAAACAGGTGAATATATTCGTGTGGGATCATCTAAGGTGCAAAAAACAGATGTGCGGGTTATAACTGCCACCAATAAAGACCTGCTTGAATTAACGCAAAAAGGCAAGTTCAGGGAAGACTTGTATTACCGTTTAAGCACCGTTCCCATAAGGGTTCCATCATTGCGTGACCGGAGAGAAGACATTCCGTTATTGTTCAGGAAATTCGTCGTAGATTTTTCAGAACGATACAAAATACCGCCAGTTCAACTGGATGAAGAAGCGCGGAATATGATTGTGAATTATAACTGGCCCGGCAATGTTAGGGAACTGAAGAATATTGCAGAACAGGTTTCTGTTTTATCAGAAAAACCATTGGTTGAAGGAAAAGAATTACGAAGGTTTTTGCCTGAACGATCGAATGACAGGCTGCCGGTTCTTGGCATCCGCGCAAAACTTCAGTCAGGCGAATTTAAAAATGAACGGGAGATTTTGTACAAGCTTTTCTTTGACATGAAGAAAGATGTAACAGAACTTAAAAAAATGTTCGTTGAAATTATTAATAATCCATCACTTGCGCAGTCAGCAGCCAATCATACCCATGAATCTTTATTGAACGATTATGAGGAGAATGGTGATGGTCAAAATGCTGGCATGCAAAATCAAAATCAGCATCCTTTATTACAATCTTCCAATCAACATGCTGTTTTGCTATCAAGAGAAAATGATATTCAGCAGCACGAAGAAGTAGAAGAGTCGCTGAATATTATGGATAAGGAAAAAGAACTGATAGAAAAGGCGCTTAAAAAACACAGGGGCAAAAGAAAAGATGCATCGTTAGACCTTGGCATAAGTGAAAGAACATTATACAGGAAGCTAAAAGAATACGACATTAATGAGTAAGAAACAATTGGTTAGTCCTGTTACAAAAAACACAGCCGGTAAAACGCGTTTTTACCTGCTCTTCTTGTTCTCTTCTTTCTATTAATTATGATTTCTTCCTGTGGCGTTTATACGTTTCGGGATGTAAGTATTCCTCCCGAAGTAAAAACCATTAAGATCGGTTTTATAGAAAATAAAGCGCGGTATATAAACCCACAGCTAAGTCCCAAATTAACGGATGAGTTGCAGCAAAAAATTACCAATCTAACACGTTTAACCAGGACCAACAGCGATGATGCCCACTACCAGGTTAACGGATATATAAACAGTTACAATGTATCTACCTCAGGTATCAGTAACAATCAAACAGCTACCAACAGGCTCACCGTGGGTGTTCACATTATTTTCGACAATACACTTGGGAACAAAACAGAAGAATATGATGTAACCCGGGATTTTGAATTTGATGCCTCTCTAACCCTGCCACAGGCAGAAGGACGATTGCTCGATGAAATAGTAAAAAACCTTACCGATGAAATATTTAACCGGATATTTTCTAACTGGTAAAGTATTAAACCACCTTCTTTGTTTTTAATATTTATTTCGGCTACATTAGCCATCCGTAAAAATCCATTCATCAGCAATGATGAATGAAAAATTTTTAAAGTAATGCAGGCATCTGAAAAAGTAATTCTTAACACGTTATTCAATACTGATGCTTTTCAGCAGGCAGATAAAAACCAACTGGAAAAAATAACTTCTCAGTACCCTTATTTCGGTTTAGGCTGGTACATGCTCGCCAAACACAATGTTGCATTACAGGCACCGGAACAAAAACAGGCTGCCCAAAAAGCAATGCTTCATTTTAGCGATGCATTGTGGCTTCAGTACAACCTTTACCCTGTTAGTCTTGAATTTACCGAAACCCCGATAGTAGCCCCGGGTAATACTTTAAAGGAAAATGATAACCCGGAAACATTTACAGATTTTAGTAAGGAGGAAGCATTGATTTCAGCATCTGACCTGCAACTTCAAAGCGAAAAAATTGCCGGTGTTTTAAAAGACCAACTGGAGGAATTTGAAAAACCTGTAGATGAAGAAAATCTTGAACTGCAGCCACAGGAACCCTATTATAAGGTAGATTATTTTGCAAGCCAGGGCATTAAGCTGGAAGAAGCCCCGCCGGTAAAGCGAAATGAGCGGAACGAGAGAATGGATGTTAAACTGCAATCTTTCACCGACTGGTTAAAACAAATGAAAAGAATTAATCCAAAGCCAACAGACCTGGGAACCGAAACCGCCATGGAAACAATAGTGCAGCATACTGCTGAAAACTCTAACGAGGCTCAGGATGTAATTACCGAAACCATGGCAGAAATCTTAATAAAACAAGGTAAAACAGGTAAAGCCATTGAAGTGTATAATAAATTAAGTTTTTTGAATCCCTCAAAATCCACTTACTTTGCGGCCAAAATTCAGGACATAAATAAGTAAAAAATCATGTTGATATTCTTTATTTTAATAGTGTTGGCGTGCCTTATTTTAGGCGTAATTGTACTAATACAGAACCCTAAAGGCGGTGGTTTATCAGGCACGCTGGCAGGTTTTAATAACCAGTTTATGGGCGTTAAGCAAACCAATGATGTACTGGAAAAAGGCACCTGGCTTTTTGCTTCGTTGCTAATTGTATTGTGCATTGTATCCAGTTTATTTATATCTGGTGGCGTAAGCGGACCCGACACCGGAATTTTAAAAGATGTAAATACATCTACTGTTCCGACCACCACAAACCCTGGTACAAATAACGCCATTCAACAACAGCCCAATACGGTAATTCTTGATTCAAATAAATAACATATAAATTTTGCTAATGAACCCTGCTTATAATGAAGGCAGGGTTTTTTATTTTTGACCCGTTATGAAAAAAATTATCCTGATATTATTTGCTGTAATAATAATTGTGTCAGGAATTTTTTCGTTTTTATTACTGGCGCCTGCCACAACATTTCAACCGGATAAGCGATTCCTGTACATAAGAGAAAAACAATTACCCGAACAACAGGTAATGAATCAAATTGATACTGGTAATATTATAAGAACACCCGGAATTTTCAGAATGGCAGCGAGTGCATTGAATGTTTGGGAAAGGGTAAAGGCAGGCAGGTTTGAAGTAAGTAAAGGGCAAAGCATTCTATCCCTTGTTCGCACCTTAAGAAACAATAACCAGTCACCCGTAAAACTTACCATTAAAAAATTACGGGTTAAACAAGACTTTGCCCGTATAATCGGTAAAAATTTCTCAACTGATTCTTTACAGGCTCTTCAATTTTTAACCAACCCCGATTCTTTAAAAATTATTGACCGTGATACCAATACTTTGTTTACTGTTATCATACCCAACACCTATTTTTTTAACTGGAATACACCTGTGAGAAATATATTATTACGCCTGAAGGAAGAGGAAGAAAAATTCTGGTCAAAGGAAAACAGGTTGTCAAAAGCTGAGCGTAAAAATCTTACAAAAACACAGGTGTATACGTTGGCCTCGATTGTGGAGGAAGAAACCAATAAAAACGACGAAAAAGAAAACATTGCCAGTGTATATTATAATCGCCTGCAAAAAGGTATGCCGCTTGGTGCAGACCCTACCATAAAGTTTGCGCTCAAAGATTTTGGACTAAAACGTATATATTTCAAACACCTGAAAGTTTCATCACCTTATAACACTTACAGAAATAAAGGTTTGCCACCCGGGCCCATCAGTACACCATCAATATCCAGTATTGATGCTGTATTAAATGCACCACCAACCAGTTATTTGTTTTTTGTTGCGAAAAGCGATTTTAGTGGATATCACCACTTCAGCACAACGTATGCCGAACATAACCAATACGCGAAGCTTTATCAAAAGGCCTTAAATGAATTAATTTTGAAAAAAGCCCAACAGGGTAAATAAATTCATTGACCAAGTTCCAGGAAATACTATTTACCTCACGGCCCCTTACCTATATCAGGAAGAAAAGTAAGACCCTGGTTTTGCCCGGATTCGAGGGCATTCCTTTATACCCGGTATACAAGTTTTTTATTACACATTCCAGGCACATAAGTTTTGTTGAAAGGGCATCGGCCATGTCGTTCAATTTTATAATGGCTTTGCCGGCAGCGGCTATTTTTCTCTTTACACTTATTCCCTATTTTCCGGTTGCCAAGAATATACAGGATGAATTATTTGTAATAATTACAGACCTAACACCGAACAATGAAACCCGTACGCTTATTCTTACCACCATGTTCGACCTGTTTAACAAACCGAAAACAGGATTGCTTTCTTTAGGTTTTCTGCTGGCATTATTCTATTCATCCAATGCCATGGTAAGAATGATACGCACTTTCGACAGGTCGCTTCAAATTAAAAAGAAACCGAACTTTATAAAGCTTCGGCTGCGTGCATTAAAGCTTACGCTGATCTTAATTGTTGTGCTTATAGTTACACTTTTTCTTTCCATTGGTCAGGGTTTTTTATTTGCCAAAATAATGGAATGGATGAGTATAGATGTGACGGAAAACAGTCTTTTGGTTCAGTTACTCAGGTGGGTGATAATTATACTTTTATTTCTTTATTCAATAGCCTTCATTTATAAATATGCCCCTTCTGTAGATAAACGCTGGCACTTATTTTCACCCGGGGCTGTACTCGCCACTGTACTTATAATGTTGGCAACCTTCCTGTTTTCTGTTTGGGCACAGAATTTTTCTAATTACAATAAAATATACGGATCAATTGGCGCATTGCTATTCTTTATGTTACTGGTATATATAAACTCTTTTATGCTTCTTATTGGGTATGAACTGAATGTAGGCATCAATCACCTTAAGCATTTGCGGGATATAAAAAACGGGATTCCTAACAGAGAGAACATGAAGGTTGAAAAAATCAATTAAAAATTATATCAATATAAAAAAATTTTTTTATTGCATAAAAGTTATAATTTTCTGAATAATTACTAATCACAAAAAATTTAGACTATGAAAAAAACATTATCTCTCGCAGTTTTTTCCCTTGTTCTGGCGTTGTTTGTAAGCCCCACTTTTGCAGTAACCCTTAAACCTTCTGAAGAACATAAAGCAGCACTTAAGGCAGAACCTGTAACTGTAGATCGCACTAACATTAATAATGCTGTAAATGAGTTTAATAACCTTTCAAAACAAGAAAAAAAGCAACGTTTAAAAGATGCCAAAAAAGCATTGAAGGATTATAAGAATTCAGCAAAACATGCTGACACAAACACAAGCACAGCCCTGTTGGTTATTCTTGCCATTTTATTACCACCTGTTGCGGTGTTGGTTCACGAAGGTGAATTGAATAACAAATTCTGGATTGACTTATTGTTAACGCTATTATTTTACCTGCCAGGTTTAATTTATGCGTTGATTGTTGTTTTAGGCAAACATTAGAAAAAACAAAACCTTTATTATAAGATCCCGTACTTTACGGGATCTTTTTTTTAGACTTTCAGTTCTTTTTCTTTTTTCCTGATGTGTAAATAACCCTTGCCTTTTCAGCCATTGCAATGAATTCGGTTTGTTCAAAACTTGTTGGATCGGCAGAAGTCTTTGCCAGTGCAATTACCTCATCCCACGAAATACCCGGGGCGAGTTTGGAATTTTTTAATAATTCACCAAACATAACTACAGACGCAGCAAACCTTACGCAACTGTCAACCTTTGTTAAAGCAACATAATTATTGGCTATATCATATTTCAGTTCACAAACCTCATTTAAACCGGGTGGTTTATAATGCAATTTCAGCTTACCAAGTATACAAGTATCGTTATTTATAGCCAATGCGGTGGGCTCATATTCAAATACGGCAATTAAAGAATGACCCGTTCCCAATTCCCCGCCTTCAATTTCTGTTGTGTCGGTGCCGCTCTCATTAACCCGGTTATCAAAACCAATAAGCCTGTATTTGTTTACATAGGCAGGGTCGAAAGTAACGGTTGCATTGGCATCATTTGCCACAACGTACATTGTTTTGGAAAACTCTGTAAACAGTACTTTCTCGGCTTCGGTAATATTATCGAGGTAAGCAAAATTTCCATTGCCTTTTCGGGCAAGGGTTTCCAGCTTGCTGTCTTTATAATTTCCGGTTCCCACACCCAGGCAGGTTAAATAAATGCCCGTTTGCCTGTATTTGGCAACGAGATCTTCTAATTGCTTATCCGTGGTTTGCCCTACATTAAAGTCACCGTCTGTTGCAAGAATAATCCGGTTATTGCCCCCGGGTTTGAACATGCGTTGTGCAAGCTGGTAGGCCATTACAATCGCAGACTCTCCGGGAGTTTCTCCACCCGCCTTAAGTTTTCCTATGGCTGTATTTAATAACTCTTTTTCATTGCCCGATGTAGGTGGCAAATAAATACCCGTATTACCTCCATAAACAACAATGGCCACGGTATCTTTCTCCCTAAGATTTTTTACCAGCAGTTTAAATGAAGACTGAAGTAATGGTAACCGGTTTGGCTGGTCCATAGAACCCGAAACATCTATGAGAAAAACAAAACTGCTTGCAGGTATATTACTCATATCAATTATAGGCGCCCTAATGTTTACAAACAATAAATTATTTTTTTTCCAAGGTGTACCCGTAATCTTAGATTTTATACAAAAAGACGGACAAAAATAATTGCTGTCGAAAACCGGCAGGTTAAAGTAATTAAGCATCTCTTCTATTCTAACCGCATTAACAGGCACTTTAATTTCGTTATTAATAAAGCGCCTGATGTTACTGTAACTGGCTTTATCTATATGCAGGGCGAAGGAGGTCTCTGGTAACTTTTTTGTTTCGAGAAAATCATTCTCTTTAATATTCAGATAGCTTTCATTACCATGGTAAAACAATACCTGGTGTTTAAGGGAATCTTTGGAAAAAGAAAGTAGCTTATGCTTAAAAAGCGATTCGCCCTGAATTATTTTTTTAAGGGTAAAATGGCAGAAACGGCCAGTAACTACATCTGTTTCTAAAACCTCGTAACCATCTGCAGTAAAAGTTATATACTCGAGTGAATCTTCTACAGGAATTTTAAAAGTGCCGTTCTGGGAAGAGTAAGAATATCCATAGCGACTCTGTAATTCAATTTTTACATTGAACAATCCGTTTCCGGTTTCATCTTTCACTATTCCTTCAATAAAATATTGACTGCTGGCGGCAACTACGAAAAAAGAACAAACCACCAGAAGCAGCGTGCATTTCAAATATTTAATTGCGTTATGCAATTCTTATTGTAATTGATAAATTTCAGCAAGGTTTCTGCCAAGTCCGTCGTAATCCAATCCGTAACCTACCACAAATTTATTGGGAATGGAGAAGCAATTGTAATCTACCTTAATATCATGAACATTTGCTTCGGGCTTGTATAATAAAGCCGCAAGTTTTAAGGATGCCGGTTGCTGATTAATAATCTGGGGCATAAAGTGACTCATTGTTTTGCCTGTATCTATTATATCTTCCAGAATTATTACATCCCTGCCTTTAATATCTTCGTCTAACCCTATAGCTGTAATTACCTGACCGGTGGATTTAGTGCCTTTATAGGATGCAAGCTTTATAAAACATATTTCCGCATCTATGGTAAGATGCTTAAAAAGATCTGATGCAAACATAAATGCACCATTCAAAACTGCAATGAACAGCGGGGTCTTACCCGCATAATCACTATCGATTTTCGCTGCAAGTTCTATTAATTTCTCCTCAATATCAGTTTTATCCAAATAGGGTATAAACTGTTTATCATGAACCGAAATTATTTGCATTAACGTTTTTAATAATTATCGTGAAGCAACTTTAGAAGCATTGGAAACGGGTCGTAAAAAAACCTTGCTGCCGGTTATTAATTTTTTACTTTTCGGAAGACTGTTATATGCCACCAGCATTTCAAGCTGCACCCCTTGCTGCTGCGCTACATCTTCTAATGTTTCGGCATCATTCACCAAATGAAAATCCTTTGATCCTTTCTTTTGCTTTTTTTCTAAATAGATCAGTTGGCCCCGATCAAGAATATCTACATTTTCCAGCTCATTATACGCAAGTAACTTGTTATAGGAAATATGATTTTTAGTGGCAACAGCAAAAAGTGAAGTACCTGATTTAACAAAAATTACCCTGGAGTTATTAACCTTAAAAACTTTATCGGGGTAAGATGTTTTATTTGACACAGCAAGGTTTAAAGCTTTCATGCATGTTTACAGCAACCTTTTCCACTTCATCATCTTCATTCAATATGCTGGGGGCGGGGCGATGTTTTACAAGCGGCGAATTTAATTGCTCTGCTTTTTGTAAAGCCAGGTTGGTGTAATAATCAAGATTGTTATCCCTAATAGTTTTGATAAGCAGGTTGGCATAAATGGGGTTGGTTGCATAACCGGCTTTCTTTAAACCCTTTGCCCACGCCTCAAAGTCTGTCGGGTCTATATCAAATAAAGAGGCATACAAAGGACGGGTACTTAAAAAATCTGAGTGGTCTTTATAAGATTCTTCTGCACTAGAATAACTTCTGAAGCATTCGCCTTTTGCATCATCATCATGATAAACAACATCTCCGGTCCAGTTTCCTTTGCATTTAATGCCAAAATGATTATTTGAAGCCATTACCAGTTCGCTTTTTCCGGCCCCGGATTCAAGAATTCCCTGAGCCAGTGTAATAGAAGCGGGTACACCGGTTCGTATCATTTCGTTAATGGCTATTTCTTTATACTGCTCTATGTATGCCTTTACAGCATTGTTTTGGGAATAAGCACTTTGGAATAAGCAGAAGGCGATAAATACTGCAATAATTTTCTTCATTCAATTAGATTTTTTTGATGAACATTAAACCATCTCTGACAGTTAGCAATACCTGTCTGGTTCGTTCATCATTAGCAACATGGTTATTAAAAGCCGCAATGGCTTTAGCGTTTTTTCCGGATATGTTTTCCTGGAGAACTTCTCCGTGAAAGAGTACGTTATCTGCAATGATTAACCCGTTCTTACTTAAACGTGGTAATACCAATTCATAGTATTCAATATACCCGGTTTTATCCGCATCAATAAAAACGATATCCCAGCTAAAATTAAGTGTTGGGATAATTATTTTAGCATCTCCCCTGTGCAAACGTATTTGTTTATCAAAATTTGCGGAAACAATATTTTTCCACGCAGTGTTAGCATCGTTGTCTCTAAGTTCAATGGTATGCAATTCTCCACCCTTTTGCAAACCTTTGGCAAGGCAAATAGCACTATAACCGGTAAAGGTGCCTATTTCCAAAATATATTCTGGCTGAATGGAAGCACTTATTATTTCCAGAAATTTACCCTGTACATTACTGCTAAGCATTTGCGCTTCGGGATGAAGCAAGGTTTCTTCATAAATATTTTTAAGAACTGGTTCGTCTGGTGATGTAAATGCAATGGAATAATTCTCAGCAAGTGGCTCAATTAATTGCATAGAGATCTTTAATGGATTTGCTTATGGGATATGAATAAAGGTAAACCTCAAATTTATTGAGCCAAAGCTTTATATGGATTACTTATAATAAATAAGCCTACAAATGTTAAAATTCCGTTCAACAACAGCAATTCTATACCAATCTGAAAACCGTTGAACCATTCGCCAGCATTCGCACTTATAAAATAACTTATAACCGGTGCTGCTAAACAAACCCATAGAACGTTTAGGTTTTGAGGCAGGGTTCGCTTTGTAAGAATGCCGAAAGAAAACAAACCCAGTAATGGGCCATAGGTATACCCTGCAATGCGAAGTATAATATCAATGATGGATTTATCATTGATCCATTTAAAGATCATTACAGCATACAAAAAATATTATAGCAAAAGTAAGGTGCACCGATAGCCTGGTTTTCCGGGCATTTTTTTCCGTAATTTCTCATTACGTTTTAGACCGAGAATATCTATGCAAAATGAAGAAGTTAGAGCCGTTAGTGCACCATCTGCGCTTGGAAATAAGGCAGATATCAAACCGATAATAAATATTATGGAGATGAAACCGGGCAGGGAATAAAGTGCAATAGCGGGAAACAGATCATCACCTTTTATAGCTATATTATTTGCTTCCGCAAAGAGGTATAATAAACCGCCAAGAAGTAAAAACAAAAAATTTACCGCTACCAATACAAAACTGAATGTGACCATATTCTTCTGCGAATCTTTCAGGTTTTTTACGCTGATGTTCTTTTGCATCATTTCCTGGTCAAGCCCCGTCATACCAATAGTAATAAATGCACCTCCTATTATTTGCTTTAAGCCAAAAGCCGGAACTGTCAGGATCTGTATTAAAAATTCTGGTTAGATTATTATTTTCTAATTGCTGAATGGCAGTACCTAAATTATAATCAAGGTTATTCATGATGTACACCACACAAACAATTAACCCAAGTAACATAAAGGTGGTTTGAAGTGTATCTGTAAAAACAATTGTTTTAACCCCGCCTTCAAATGTATAAAGTAATATCATTAACAGAATAACAAACGTTGTTAACCAAAAAGGAATGTTCATATTATTAAGAATAAAAATCTGCAACACATTAATTACAAGATATAACCGCGCTGTGGCGCCAAGTACCCTTGAAATAATAAAGAATAATGCACCGGTTTTATAAGCAATGTTCCCAAACCGTTGTAATAGATAATTATAGATAGATGTAAGCTGCAGCCTGTAATACAATGGCAGTAAAACAAAGGCCACTATAGCATAACCGATAAAATAGCCTATAACTACCTGGAAGTATCCAAAAGCATTGGACCTACGGTGCCGGGCACGCTTACAAAAGTTACCCCACTTAGCGATGTACCGATCATACCAAAAGAAACAAGCATCCAGTTACTGTTACGGTTGCCAATAAAAAACGATTCGTTATTTGAATTGCGGCTTGTATACCATGCAACACCACAGCAATAACAGGAAATATGCAATAACAAAAATTAAAAGCAATGTGGTTGACATAAGGCTGCAAAGTAAATGAATCAACCAAAGTTTAAAAATGAATATTACTCCCCAAAAAATTGTGTTGAACAAAAAAACATGTATTTGATTAATGTATATTTTGCATTTATAATTATTAAATGGTGAAGAATAAAATACTGGCTGTAGCAGTCTTCTGCGGATCGAAAAAAGGCAATAATAAAGTATATCATCAGCACGCTTCAACGCTAGGAAAATTAATTGCGGACAATAAACTGCGCATGGTTTATGGTGGAGGCAATAATGGACTGATGGGTATTGTGGCTACCGAGGTTATAAATAATAATGGAATAGTAAAAGGCATAATACCTGAAATATTAACCCGAAGGGAAAATCAGCACGATGGAATTTCAGAGTTGCTCGTAGTTGCAGACATGCACATAAGAAAAAAAATGATCTATGATGAATGTGATGCTGCATTTATCTTACCCGGCGGAAATGGCACCCTCGATGAATTGTTTGAAATACTTACATGGAATTCTTTAAGCATTCATAATAAACAAATTTTTCTGCTTAACTCACAGGGGTTTTATGATGCTTTGATCATACACCTTGATAAAATACAGGAAGAGGGTTTTTTTTATGAAAACTGGAAAGAGAGCCTGAAAGTATTTGATACCCCTGAGGCTATCTTTTCGTGGATGGATGCAAATACACATTAAAGCCTGCACGAATAATAGGAATCATATTATTATAACCATCGCGGTAAGGTGAATATTCGTCGTTCATAAGATCGAACAGTAAAGCCGTATAAAAACTGCTTCTGCCAACCACACGCTGCGCATAACCAATGCCTGCAAGAAAACTGGTTGCATTAACAGTAGTATTGTAAGACAAACCGCTTTGAAGGTCTTTATCTTTAAACTTTATCCAGTTTTGTTCTATTTGGCCCTGTGCAAATAAAAAATTTACCGGGTAGGCACCGAAAAAAAGCACCTGTTCCATAATTAAAACTGCTAAGTTTTCCGTCGTAATTATAATCGTAATTAAGATCGTATTTCTGCGAATTATAATTCAGGTTGAATACAATGCCGGCATCGAGCCACTGTGCAAGGGTATATCCTATTTCGGGGTTGGCTCCAATACCAAATGATCCTGACCCAAAACCAAGGGAAATACTACCACCAACAAATACCCTGTTGGCGAGAAATTTTTTTGCCATTATTATTATCATCTCCTGAATATTGCGCCTTTACAATAGAAATTAAAAGGAATGCTATAATTGTTAACTGTAATTTTTTCATACCATAATTTTTGGTTCATTAACCTGGTTAAATATTTTTCCAGGATTTAGAATATTGTTGGGGTCAAACACCTTCTTTATCTGACTCATTAAGCGCAGGTTGGCTTCTTTAAAAACAATGTCCATATAACTTTTTTGTATTAGGCCTATGCCATGTTCTCCGCTTATGGTACCGCCAAGACTATATACAAGTTCAAATAACCGGCGTAAAATCTCAGTCATCTCTTCATTTCCATAGCTGTTACGAATACCTTCTTTTCTAATTCGGATATGCAGGTTGCCATCGCCGGCATGTCCATAACATACGGCGTGAAAATTATATTTTTCTCCCAGTTTTTTTACGCCCCTTATGAGTTGGGGTAGTTCTGCCCTGGGAACCACGGTATCTTCTTCAATTGTATAACCAGCAATTTTTACGGCTTCAGCTACACGCCGTCGTAAGTTTCCATAATTCGTTTTTTTGGGCATCATCGTCGGCAAATAAAATTTCACCTGCATCATAATATTGTAAAAGTTCTGCAATGGATTCCATATCAGACAGCAAAACATCCATATTATTGCCATCTACTTCAATCATCAAATGGGCTTCAATATCGTCTCGTACTGGTAAAATGTGCCGGTAACCATTTTGCTAACAATTTGCAGCGCATCAATTTCTACCAGCTCCAGAGCACTTGGTATAAATCCGGCCCGAAAAATAGCACTTACCGCTTCACCTGCCTTTTCAAGCGATTTAAAGGGAACCAGCATTAGCAGGTCATATTTTGGCAGTGGTAATAATTTAAGAACGATTTTGGTTACAATCCCCAGCGTTCCTTCACTGCCTACCATTAATTGGGTTAGATTATAGCCGGTAGAATTTTTAAGCACATTAGCACCTGTCCAAATAATTTCTCCGGTAGGCAATACCACTTCAAGGTTTAAAACATAATCTTTTACCACACCATATTTAACCGCTTTAGGTCCACCGCTGTTTTCTGCAATATTTCCACCAATAAAACAAGATCCCCTGCTGCTCGGATCGGGCGGATAAAAAAGCCCTTTTTCTTTTACTGCATTTTGCAGTACTTCTGTAATTACGCCGGGCTCTATCGTTACCTGCAGGTTTCGTTCATCAATTTCAAGAATCTTATTAAACTTTTCTGTAGAAAGAGATATTCCGCCATAAAATGGCAATGCCCCACCACTTAAACCTGTACCACCACCGCGGGGTGTAACTGGTATTTGTTTTCGATTGCACATTTGCATTATTTGGCTTACCTGGATGGTGGTGGAAGGCTTTACAACTACCTCCGGCAAATAAATAAGGTGTTCCGTTTCATCTTTGCCATAAATACCCAGATTTTCAGCATCACTTAAAACATTTTCTTTACCCGCAATTTGTATAAGTTCTTGTATTACCTGTTCACTCAGCATTGTGCAATATAAAATTGTATTAATGATATTTATGGAAAATTATAAATTTAAAATTATTGTGCAGATTGGGAAAATACTTCAAAAAAGTACATTTTTCTAAAAATGAGAATAATTCAAGTTATTGATTATTAATGTTTTAATCATATTCCTAAAAATATTATAAAATATTGTTTGTAAAAGTTTGCATATTCTGTTTCGCTGCTTTATTTTTCAGGAATTATTAAACGTCATAAAAAATTAAAACTATGAAACACATTTTCGCAAAAATCTGTTTGATTGCCTTGCTGGCAATTCCGGCAACACAAAAAGCCAGCGCTAATTATCGCATTTGTTTAGTAGACAATTGCAAATATTTTTGGTCTGTAGAGTTTACACCTACTGCTCAGGGATATTCTTTTGAAGGTACAGTTGATGTTGGATCTGGTCCGCTTTGGTCCGTAAAAGGCTGGATGGATCATTCTAATGATTCCATTGAAGCTACTTTAGTAAACCCAAACATGGATGGTTGCAAGTCAGGTATGGCTGATTCTATTATGTATTGCGGTCATGGTTGTGGTTTCCACGATCAAAACAAAGGTGGTGATCCAGTATTTATGGGTACAGGTAACTGGGTTTCTTTCTGCAAAGGAAAAGTTCAAAGCAAAGGATTGTTCTCTATTAAAGATTGCAACCACGAAGACCATTGGATTTCTGATCATGGTTTACTTCCTGCACAGGCTCCAGTAGCTTCAGAAAATGCAGTAAATCTTAAAGCATCTCCAAATCCGGTAACAACATCAACAACAATTTCTTTTAACGTTGTTAAAGAAGGTAAAGTAAACATCACTGTTTATAACAATCTTCAACAGCCAATTAAGACTATTGTTAATGAAAATAAAACTGCAGGTTCACACACAGCAATGTGGGATGGCAGAAATGCTAATGGCTCACAGGCACCTTCAGGAATTTACAAAGTTGTAGCTGTTGTAAATGGCAAGTCCACTTCTACATCAGTTCAGGTAATTCACTAATTTCGTTTAATCGTTTCTTTTTAGAAAAGGTTGTACTCTCTGAGTACAGCCTTTTTTATTTAATATTTACAAAACCCTTAGTAGCCTGTGGGTTATCTTCGCACAATTATGAAGAGCAAAGGGAAAGTTTTAGTTGCTATGAGCGGTGGTATAGATAGTACTGTTACCGCCCTTATGCTTCATCATGAAGGTTATGAAGTGATAGGCATAACTATGAAAACATGGGATTATGCAACCAGCGGAAGCTCGCATAAAGAAACAGGTTGCTGCAATCTCGATAGCTTTAATGATGCCCGG
Source organism: uncultured Bacteroidota bacterium (assembly GCA_963806425.1). Lineage (GTDB taxonomy): Bacteria > Bacteroidota > Bacteroidia > Chitinophagales > Chitinophagaceae > JBBRBB01. The sequence goes on from CAWDYB010000009.1 coordinate 382,457, forward strand.
GCCGCCGCGGTGCAACATGGCTTCCCCCATTTTATACTCGACATACGCGAAGAGTTCGGCGAATCTGTTATTAATAATTTTGTTGAGGAATACATGGCGGGCAGAACGCCCAATCCGTGTGTAATGTGTAACACACATATAAAGTGGACGGCTTTACTAAAAAGAGCAGATGCAATGGGTTGCGATTTTATCGCAACCGGTCATTACGCTAACGTTTCGCAACATACAAATGGAAGATTTTATACCAGTAAAGGCATTGATAATTTAAAAGACCAAAGCTATGTTTTATGGGGTTTAGGTCAGCAATTACTTAGTCGAACAATAATGCCCCTGGGTATTTATCGCAAAACTGCCATAAGGCAAATGGCTGAAGATTTTGGCTATCCCGAGCTTGCAAAAAAAAGTGAGTCGTACGAAATTTGTTTTGTACCTGACAATGATTACCGCGGCTTTTTAAAGAGAAAAGTTACAGGTTTGGAAAGCAGTCTTTCAGGCGGCACCTTTACCGACAAAAAGGGAAATATACTTGGGGAACATAAAGGGTATCCGTTTTATACCATTGGGCAAAGAAAAGGCCTTGATATTGCATTGGGCAAACCTGCTTATGTAACAAGTATTCATCCTGAAACTAACACTGTTGTACTGGGCGACAAAGAAGACCTTAGTAAACCCGGAATGATGGTTGGTAAATTGAATTATATAAAATATCCTGCGATTGAAGATGGAGCTGAGCTAACCGTTAAAATAAGGTATAAAGATGCCGGAACACCAGCCAAAATTTTTAATGAAAGCAATAATTTGAAAGTGCATTTTCTGGATGATGCAGGCAGTGTTGCTCCGGGGCAAAGCGCAGTTTTTTACGAAGGAAATGATGTGGTTGCCGGTGGCATTATTTTGCGCAGCATATAAAAGTTACCATTAACTTAGTAAAAAAAAGTTTTGAAAAAAACCGCCACTTTTCTTTTAGCTTTTATAATCTTTACATACGCTAACGGGCAAACCGTATACTCAAACGGGCAACTTTCTACGGGCGCTGTAGCAAAGGATGGTACAACGGCACCTGAAGGTTATTCATGGAGTGAATTACAAAATAATTCCTCAGAAAATGAAGCGACCAATTCAGATCTTGGTTTCCCGGGATATACATCTTCAGAGGGATTTTCTTTTTCCCTTGCGGACAATTTTACCGTACCCGAAAATGATAACTGGAGTATAACCTCCATATCGGTTTTTGCATATGCCATTAATCAATCCGCAAATTTAATTCAAGATATTAAATTACAAATTTGGAATAAAGAACCCGGTACACAGGGAGCTGAAGTTATATATGGTGATATGGAGACAAACCGGTTTAATTCATCCTCCGAAATAAAAATATATCGCATACAAAACACTTTGTTCTATAATAATGCAGCCAATTTTCAAAGAAGAATTTTTAAGATTAATGCATCGGTAAATATCACATTACCGGCAGGGGATTACTGGCTCGAATGGCAAACTACTACACTTGACAGCAGCGTGCATTTCTCCCCGGCAGTAATCGTAGATAATAAAAGAACGGTTGAAACATTCAATGCAAAAATGTACGATTTTTCTATCGATAAATGGTATAGTATTAAAGATGTTGGCGCACCAGACAGTGCTGCTGTAATAAATGTTTCTCAGGACCTGCCTTTCGAAATTTCTTATGACAAAGTATTGCCGTTAGAATTACTGAATTTTGCGGGCAAAAAAATTAATAATTCGGTGGTTCTTCAATGGAATACGGCAAATGAAATTAACAACAAAGGTTTTGAGATTGAGAGAAAAGGTACCTCAGGCATTTTTACAAAAATTGGTTATGTTGAAAGCATAAATACTTCAACCGAAAACAATTACTCCTTTACAGATAATTATATTCAAAGGGATAAGAAATATTTTTACAGGCTTAAACAGGTTAATGTAAATGGTTTGATGAAATATTCCGAAATTATTGAAGTATCAACGGGGTCATCAAATTCAATATGGGTTTCCCCTACTATTGCGTCCTCTATAATTTCCATTCATTTTTCTGAAGAAAGCGAATCGCTTAAGTATGCATATATTTCAGATGCGCATGGAAAAAATGTTATGGATGTAAACATTAAGTCTCTCCCGGGATCAGGCATTGATATTAATGTTGCTCATTTAGCCAGGGGCATTTATTTCATAGTGTTGCAACCTGCTAATGGCGCCCGGCAAACAATACGCTTTCTTAAAAATTAGAATTATTGCAGAGTTGGTTTTACGATTGTAAAAAACATTTGCATTTATATATAAGAATAATTTTTATTCAATAATTTCTTCTTTATTTTTAATAAAACTATAATCCATGTATAAAATTGTACTCTCTATTTTGTTAATGGCAGCCATTGTACCTGCAGGGTTTGCCCAGACCCAGGATAAACCATTTTTTCCGGTTAAATCAAAAGTGGTTAAGATATCTAGCGCTGGCCAGCCACAAACGCCACAGGGTGATTGCGATACGCTTGGTTACAGCCTGGTAGAAAACCAGGACGCAGTAATATATGTTTTTGGTGGGGATACCTTAAATTATGATGGGTACATTTTTGGCCCATTAGACCTTGGTACAACAGACTTTCTTCAAAGTGCCAATGTTTACAGTGTTTCCGGTACACCATACCAATACATTACCGGGGCGCAGGTTTTCTTTGGTGTGGCTAACACAAATAACCCTGCCAACCTAAATAAGAAACTTATTGTAAGGGTTTATGAAAGAACAAATAACGGGCTTCCCGGGGCACAGCTTGGCTCTGCTGAATTAACACTGGCTGAAGCAAAAATGGCCGTAGATAATAATCAACCCGTAAATGTTATTTTTCCTACACCTATTGCTATACCAACCAATCAGACCTTTTTCGTAAGTGTAGATTATCGCCAATTTAGCTGGACCGATGCGGGTGATAAAGATTCCATAGCTATTCTTTCAACTTACGATGACAGTGTAGTAAATGCGAACGGTGAACCAGTAAACCTTGCTTATCAAAATTACAAACTGTCTTTTTTTAATATATGGGCGCCTGTTACAGATTTGTGGGTTAACTCTACAACCGGCGAAGGGCTGGATGTTGTGTTATACATTTTTCCATTTGTGAGTGCTTCTCCGGATGGATGCACCACCCTTCCCGTTACTTCTCTAAATTTTTCTGGAGTAATAAAAAATAATCAGGCCTTACTTAACTGGAGCACTGCAACGGAGAATAATAATAAAGGGTTTTATGTAGAGCGAAGTGCCGATGGAAAAAACTTTACCACTATTGGTTTTGTTAAAGGCAATGGCACCACTACACAGGTAAGTAAATATTCGTATACCGATGCCGAGGTAAATAAAATCGCCTCTAATGTGGCCTATTACAGGTTAAGGCAGGTAGATCTTGATGGAAAAGAAAAGTTGTCTTCCATAATTAAATTAGATCTTAATAAATTATTTACATGGTCGGTTTTACCAAATCCATTCGTAAATGAAGCATTTGTTCAGCTTCAATTAAATACTCAGGCTAAGGTGCAGCTTCAATTAATGGATGCGTCGGGTAAATCGCTGCAAACTATAAACAAAGGCATTTTATCTGAAGGCACTTATAGTATTCCTTTGAATGTAAAACAACTTCCAAAAGGAACTTATTACATCAGGATGATGTTGAATGATGAAACCTTTATTAAACAAGTAATAAAATAACAATTATAAATTATTTTGTAAGGCTGCAATATTGCAGCCTTTTTTATATAATAATATTTAACGGTTGCGTTTTTAATCTTTGTGTAGTTTAGCAATTGTATACGCGTCTATGAAATTTTCTTTCACACGATTGGCGATTTTGCCAGGAATATTTTTCTTCTTTTTTTCCTGTAATGAAAAAGATGTTACGGAACTATCCAGCCTGGAAGATTATATGCCTTTAAACAGTGGCAGAACAATTATTTACCGTTTAGACAGCACTGTAAGAGCGCCATTCGGAACCGCGTTAAACGTGGCAAGTTATCTTGCCAAAGACAGCACAGGAAGTGCTTTCAGGGACAATACGGGGAGGGAATCTTATCCTGTTTACCGCTTTACCACCGATACATCAGAATTTGGTCCATGGCAATATCAGTCCACTTATTATGTTACAGCAACCAAACAATCTGTTGAAGTAATGGATGAGAATAACCTTCGTTTTTTAAAATTAAAATCACCTGTGAGAAATGGATTTAGCTGGATGGGAAATTCGTATATAGACACCCGTTCTGCCAATACACCGTACCAGTATTTAGATGGATGGAATTATATGTACCAAAACGTAAATGAACCCTTTCTTGCAGAAAATAAATTTATTGACAGTACCATCACTGTTATGCAACGGGATGAAACCTCGCCTGAAGGCCCATTTGACCCACAATTTTATTACCAGTTAAATTATTCGCAGGAAGTGTATGCAAAAGGGATAGGATTAGTTTTTAAAGACTTTTTACACTGGACGTGGCAAACCACCCCCCCACCTTCAAGGTATGATGATGACAGCTATGGAATTAAGCTCACTTTTATTGAAGTGCGCCACGAATAAATTAAACACCATATTTATGAATGCCAGGCAGGTTAAGTGTATAATCTTTTTCATTTTTCTTTCATTTTCTTCAACTGCACAATACTCGCGGTATTTGGTGCAATTCACAGATAAAAATAGTTCGGCCTTTTCTCTTTCCAACCCATCTCAATATTTGTCTCAAAGGGCAATTGACAGAAGATCGCGGTATAATATTTCAACAGACAGTTCAGACCTTCCTGTTAATAAAACCTATATTGACGGCGTGCGTTCAATGGGTGATGTGAATGTACAAAGCGAAAGCAAATGGCTTAACCAGGTTTTAATAGAATGCAAAAGTTCTGAAACAATAAGTGGCATAAGAAACCTGACTTATGTAAGAAATGTGAGCCCTGTAGCGCTCTTTAAAAAACGAAATGAAGGTGAAGAAAATTTTATTGAAAAAGTTACACCATTAACAAAAAAAAGCAATAAGCCAAATGGATTGCAGGATGTTTTTAATTATGGCAATTCCTATGAACAGATTCATATTCATAACGGAGAATATCTGCATAATAAAGGTTTTACAGGAAATGGAATGCAAATAGCCCTTCTTGATGCAGGATATAAAAATTACGAAACAATTATCGCGTTCGACAGTACGCGGGCAAATAATAAGTTTTTAGGCGTTCGCGATTTTGTTGCATTTGACAACAGCGTGAATGAAGATGACAGCCACGGTGAACTTTGCCTGAGTGCCATTGCGGCAAATGTGCCGGGTACAATGGTTGGCACAGCACCGCATGCATCGTTTTATTTATTAAGAAGTGAGTATGTTTTTACTGAATTTCCCATAGAAGAACATAACTGGGTTGTAGCGGCAGAATTTGCAGACAGCGCTGGTGCTGACCTTATCTCGTCTTCGCTGGGATATTATGCGTTTGATGATCCTCAATTTGACCATACCTATACCGATTTTTATAAAAACACAACTATGGTTTCCCAGGGCGCAACCTTTGCCGCAAAAAAAGGAATGATCGTTACCAACAGTGCAGGAAATGAAGGAAACAATAGCTGGAAGTATATTATTTTCCCAGCCGATGCTGATAGTGTTTGCGCTGTAGGCGCCATAGACAAAAGTGGAAATATTGCCGGCTTCAGCAGTTATGGCTACCCCGGAAAAGTTAAGCCGAATGTTGTTTCAGTTGGTTCGGCAACAACCCTTTATGCAACAAACGGGATTGTAACGGCCAATGGAACATCCTTTTCCAATCCAAACCTAAACGGTTTAATAACGTGTCTTTGGCAGGCTTTCCCTGCCTTTAATAATATGACCGTTCTGGATGCTGTTTATAAAAGTGCAGACAGGTATAACAATCCTGATAACCGCTATGGATATGGAATTCCCGACATGAAAAAGGCCTGGCAAATTTTGAAGAAAAAACAAAATGAATCACTGTTCGGCAACGATTGGTTTTTTGTTTCACCCGATACTTTTACCAACGTTATTAATGTAAAGCTGATAGGGCAAACAGATGGAAGTGTGCAGATTATTTTAATGAATGAACAACAGGAAACACTTGTAACCATAGACCTTGAAACCGAACAGGAAGAGGTTTACGACACCTCTTTCACTAACCTCGGCGGATTGCCCCCGGGCAGTTATTTTATTACATATAAAGATGCCACCTCAACAAGAACAGAAAAGGTTGAAAAGACCGGTTATGTCGCTACAGACTGGCTGGTTGCTGCCCCTGTACCTTTTGATAATGTTTTAACCGCATACATTACCGCACCAGAAACAAATAAAGCAACCATTCGTTTTATTAATTCAGTTGGCCGCATAATTCAGCAGAAAGAAATTGATGTGGTAAATGGTATGCCATACCAGGTAAAATTTTATAATACCGGTGCATTATCCCGCGGAGCGTATTATTTGCAATATATCAGCAGTAAAAATAATAAGACGATTAAGGTTTTACGTTAGCTTCATTCTATCCTAAATAAATTATACCTTACTGGTAATATTAATTGCTATGAAGAATAATTTTATTTATAAAATATTATTACTTGTGATTACTACAGGTATATCTGATAAAATTTATACCCAGCCAACAAAATGGGTAGTGGAATTTACCGACAAAAACAATTCAACCTTCTCTTTAAACAGGCCTGCAGAATTTCTTTCGCGAAGGGCCATTCAACGCAGAAAATTACACAACGTTTCAATTGACAGTACCGATCTTCCTGTAAATAAAAATTACATTAAAGAAATGCTTGCACAGGGGTCATGTTTATATTTAAGCCAAAGCAAATGGTTAAACCAAGCCCTTATAAAATGTTCAGACCAGGGCACCCTGGATAATATCCGTTCACTCCCGTATGTAAAAGATATACACCCGGTAAACATAAAACAAGAGCAAAACGAATCTGAAAGATTTAAAGAAAATATTGAATCTCTTAAAAAGCAGAATCAAAAAACAGCAGCTGCCACTACATTAAATTATGGTTATGCGTACGACCAGGTGCATATGCATAACGGTGAATTTTTGCACAATAAGGGTTTCCAGGGCAAGGGCGTAATTATCGCGGTGATAGATGCAGGCTTTTACCAATACCGGTCAACCATTGCTTTTGACAGTGCAAGAGCCCAAAACCAGATATTGGGAGAAAGGGATTTTGTAGATTTTGATAACAGTGTAAATGAAGATGATTCTCATGGAGAATATTGCCTGAGTATCATAGCTGCGAATGTGCCGGGTATAATGGTGGGTACAGCTCCCAAAGCCAGTTTCTGGTTATTAAGAAGTGAGGATAATTTTAGTGAAAATCCTGTTGAAGAATTTAACTGGGTGGCTGCTGCAGAATTTGCAGACAGTGCCGGCGCCGATATGATCTCTTCCTCACTGGGGTATTTTACATTCGATAACAGCAATTATAATCATACATACGACGAGTTTTATAACAACTCGGCAACTGTTTCTAAAGGTGCTGCATATGCCGTAAGAAAAGGATTAATTGTTACAAACAGTGCAGGCAACGAAGGTGCTTCAAGCTGGAAGTATTTATTATTTCCTGCTGATGCAGATAGTGTTTGTGCAGTGGCGGCAACTGATGTAAATGGGAATATTGCTTACTTCAGCAGTTACGGCTACCCGGGCCGTGTAAAGCCAAACATAGCATCAGTAGGTTATGGCACCACTGTGTATGCACCTTATGGAGTAAGAACTGCAAATGGCACCTCTTTTTCAAACCCTAATATTAATGGACTGATAGCGTGCCTATGGCAGGCATTTCCCTTATTTGATAATATCACTATTTTAAAAGCTGTGTATTCAAGTGCGGATAAAGCAAGGAATCCAGATAACAGGTATGGTTACGGCATTCCAGATATGCGTCTTGCCTATCGGATTTTAAAACAAAAACAAAATGCCTTTCTCTTTGGAAAGGAATGGCTTTTTGTAACGCAACAAAAGGGTGAACTTTGCTCACAACTTATTGCCCCAAAAGATGGTAGGGCAACTGTTACACTAACAGGTAGCAACGGAAAAATAATCTATACTCATAATATTCAGGCAGAACAATATGAGGTGTATGATGTAACATTTACAATTTGGAATTCACTGCCTGCAGGAAAATATTTCGTGAATTATAAGGATGAGAACACAACAAGAAGTTTAGAAATTGTGAAAGGCTCTTATCAAAACTGGATGACAGTGTTCCCGGTTCCCTTCACAAACCATTTTACAGTGAATGTAAAACCTCAATTTTCGGATAATGGTTACCTGCAATTAATTAATGGTGACGGGATTATTCTGCAGCAAAAAAATATTAAACTTATTGCTGGTGAACCAGGGTCATTTGATTTTAAGGTAACCAACTCCTCGCCGGCCGGCTCTTATTCAATTAAATTTTCAGGCAAAAAAACAGTGCAAACTATACAGGTACTTAAGCAATAAACAACGCTACAAACAGGGTATCTGCTTTAGTTTCATAACCTTTAAAATATTCCCATTTCTCAAGTTTTAAATTGGAATGGCTTAATATAAATTCTACCATATTTTCATTCTCCGCTTTAAAAACAGAGCAGGTAATGTATAAGAAATATCCGCCGTCTATAACGTGCTTAACAGCATTGGTTGTAATGCGTTTCTGAAGTTGCACATAGTGTTCGGTTTTTTCGCTGGAATAAAATTGTAAATGTTCAGGAGACCTTCCCCAGGTTCCCGAACCCGAACAGGGCACATCGCAGATAACCAAATCAAATTTTTTATTGTGTACAATAGGTTTAGTTGCGTCAGCAACATACGCATGGTATTTTCTTATACCGGCTTCTTTAAATCTCTTATGTAAATTTTGAATAATAGAAGTGCGAACATCAGTGGCTGTAAGGTTAACTTTTTGCTTTAAACAATCCAATGCAAGAATAGATTTTCCTCCGCTGCCTGCGCAACAATCCCAGACATTAATCACTTCGTTTTGTTTAAAAGCAAGGGCTGAAAGGTAATTTCCAACCTTTTGAGAAGACATATCCTGTATCACCACTTCTTCATTTAGTTCTATATAATTTTGAACCGGGGTTCCATTTCTAAGTGTGATACAATTGTTGTGAATTACAAATGGAATGCGGGTTGCTTTTAATTTCCCCACAACTACTTCTCTCTTTAAAGGTCTTATTCTTATATACAAATGAGGTACATGCAGGTGGCTTAAAATAAAATTATCTTTTTCTATTTCTGGGCTTAGTCTTTCGGAAAGCGGAAAGATTTTTTCTGGTAAGAAATCAGTAAAATGCTTTTGAAGAAATTTAATTTTTTCTCTTTTATTTTTAACCCAGCCCCCTAGCCAATCAGTGCTGTAAATGGCTTCGTAACCGCCCGGTACGTTGTACATCAGGTAAAGAGCGGCAGTAATTTTATCGGTTTTATTTTCTTCGTTCATTACCTTACCCAGGCGGTAATAACTAAAAACAATGTTTGAAATGGTCTTTCGGTCTTTAGAACCAAATTTTTTGTTTAGCCGGAAATGAGTTTTAAGAAACTCAATTAAAGGAACCTGTCCATTGTAAATATTTATAATGGCTAAAGCCGATTTTATATGGGAGTGAATATGTTGAATTGTAATGGTTTTAATAAAGATAGAATTGCGGCAACCAATTAACTATACTCATGTTTAAAATGAATTAAAATGTAGAAATTTCTTCTTACCCATAATTACTACCACTTAAAGAGAATAAACAAATCTTATTAAACAAAACCAAAACTTATTTGGTAATTTTAACTATTTGAAAATCAATTATTTAAAAATGTATGGATGGAATAAAAAAAATATTTATAAAAAAGTTAAAAAATATAAAATACCTCCTATATATTTGGAAATAGATTTTTAATCCTACCTATTAAAGAACCGAATTTTCAATCTCCCAATTTTTCTATTTAAAATTTTTTTGGACAATAAACTATTTAATAAGCCATTTTATGACCCTGTTATATACACTTTTTAGCGCCCCTAACTGGTTATTAAGGCTTTACTCTGATTAGGAATCTTCTTAAAAATTTATTTGCCTGTCTTCCCTAATAATTTCGATAAACATTTTACTTAACAAACATTCTATGCTTAATTTCTACAATTTGTTTAAAAAACGTCTCCTTAATTTTACTAATTCTATAGGGTTAGTTTTATTATTCCTTACCACCTTTGTTACACTTCAAACAACTGGTCAGGTTAATGTGAGTGCCTCTGGTGGAACTGGTAGTGGTTCCTATACTACCTTAAATGCTGCATTTACAGCCATTAATGCCGGTACGCACCAAGGTGTTATTAATATTGCCATCACAGGTAATACGACCGAACCCACAACCCCAGTTCCGCTCCTTAAAAGTGCTAGTCCTTCAAGTTATTCAAGTATTAATATTTATCCTTCCGGGGGAAATTTTATTATTAACTCTGCAAGCGTCCCAACTACCTCAAGAGGAATAATTGAATTACATGGTGCTGATAATGTAACTATAGATGGAGATGACCCCTCTACCTCAGGACTTCAAAATCTTTCCATAATTGTAGCCACAAATACTAGCACAGCCACGGCTGCAATAGTTTTAGGTTCAAAGAGTACCACCGGTCTTGATGGTGCAACCAACAATACTATTAAAAATTGTATAATAACTGGTGGTAGAAGTTCCGTTACTTCAACAACTTCCAGCTATGGTATCGTTTTTTCAAACAATGCAACTGCAACGACTGTTTCACCCGGTTCATATAGTAATACCAATGTATTAATACAGAATAATTTAATAACCCGCGCCTACCATGGAATTTATGCAGCAGGAGCAAATGCTACTTATTCAAATTATAATTTACAGGTATTAAATAACATTTTAGGTAGTGCTACATCAGCAAATAATATAGGATCAAGAGGAGTATATGTAACTTATTCGTCAGATATTGCGGGTCCGTCATCAGCCATAATCGATGGTAATGATATCAGAGCTGGTGATTATAGTACTACTGGTTATAGTGCAACAATAGCAGGAATTGAAATAGGTACAGTTAATGCAGGATGTATTGTAAAAAATAATAAAATTCATGATATATCACAGCCAACATCATCAGGATATGGCTCTTATGGTATAACCATTACTGGTTCGGCCAATAACACCGGCATTAACATTTTTAATAATTTTATTTGGGATATTACTGCTTACACCTATTCCACAACATTAGGTACAAGTTTTGAAAATTATGGATTGTTTATAAGTGCCGGGGCAACAAATATTAATTTTAATCATAATTCTATTTCACTTCAAAAGGCCAATAATGGCTCAGTTGCCAATACCCATTCGGCCTGTGTTGCAGCAACTGCTTCAGGTGTAACATTTTCCAAATTCTTAAATAATATTTTGGCAAATACCCAGGCAAGCACTCTTGCCTATGGCGTATATACCACAGCAACAGGCAATATATCCGGTGCTGCAATGAATAATAATGACTATTATATACCCTCGGGTAAAATAGGTTATTATAATGCAACAAGCTATACCTCGTTACCATCGTGGGTTAGCGCAACCGGCAAAGATGCAGCTTCCATAAATGTAAACCCTCCGTTCGTAAGTTCAACAGATCTGCATATAACCGCAGGGAGCAGTACTCCCCTGGAATCTAATGGTGCCTCAACTGCTACTACGGGTGTAACAACAGATATCGATGGCCAAACCCGTCCGGGGCCAGCAGGATCTACATTTGGGGGAGGTACAGCACCCGATATAGGAGCTGATGAATTTGACGGAGTTTCTCAAATTGTCTGTGGAGGACCGGGATCTCCTGTAGCATCTGCGGTAACTACAACATCTGCAACCATAACCTGGACAGCGAGCTCTTCTGCAACACAATATCAATGGGAGCTGAGAACGGGTGGTTCCTGCGGTACAGTTTCGCCTGTGCAAAGTGGTACTACAAATAGTTTGTCAGTAGACCTTTCCGGGCTTTCATCATCCACAACTTATACTTTTTGTGTAAGGAGCGATTGCGGAGGTGGTGCATATAGCAGTTATACCTCATCAACATTTAATACTCCCTGCCAGACAGCAATACTGCCTTACATAGAAAATTTTAACGGGGTTACCCCGCCTGCACTTCCAAATTGTACCTCTAAACAAGATGTGAATGCAGATGGGTCTACCTGGAAAACTATAACCGCACCAACCGGGTATACCGGCAATGTGTTGAATTATTCTTATAACCTCACTAATGCCGCCAACGACTGGTTTTTCACAAACGGTTTAGATTTAACGGGAGGAACCACTTACACCCTTTCTTATAAATATGGCAATAACTCCTCCACTTATACTGAAAAACTTGAGGTAAAATATGGAACAGCAGCTAATGCCACATCCATGACCAACTCGATTAGCACACATTCTGCCATTACGGGTGGTACAGTAAATACGGCAACAGTTACCTTTACCCCTGCAACATCGGGTGTTTATTATATTGGTTTCCGTGCATATTCAATTGCAGATCAGGACCAGTTATATTTAGATGATATTTCAGTGGCATTACCGGCAAATTGTACAGGTTCTTCAGGTGGTACTGCCTCAGTTTCTTCTTCAGAGTTATGTGGTAGTACATCATCTACAACCCTTAGCGCAACAGGTTATTCTTCAGGGTTGACTACAACCTATCAATGGCAATATTCAAATGACAATTTCGCTTCAGACGTAAATAACCTTTCAGGTCAAACAAATCCTGCCAGTGCAAGCACAGGGGTTGTCTCTTCTACCACCTATTACAGGTTAAAGGTTACATGTGGATCGACTTCTTCTGTAGGGTTCTCAAACACTGTTACGGTAACTGTAAATAACCCGGTTGTGTTAAGTACAACACCAGGTGAACGTTGCGGAGCAGGAACTGTAAACCTGGAGGCAACCTCTGCTGCAGGTACCACAACTTTATGGTATAGCTCGGCCAGTGGTGGAACCGCTCTTGCAACAGGAAACACTTTCACTACTCCATCAATCAGCACTACTACAACTTATTATGTTAGTGCAGCAACAAGTGGAACTTCTGCTTCAGGTGGAAAGGCAAGTACAATAGGTGCTGATGGAGGAACTACAGTAACCGATGCAGGCCTGGTTTTCAACGCTACTTCGCCATTTATTTTGAATACTGTAAAAATGTACCCACAGGGTGCAGGGACTATAACTATACAGGCTGTTACAAGTACGGGATCTGTAATAGCTTCAACAACAGCAACATTTACTGGCGCAACATCAACTGGTGTTACAGTTCCTCTTAACTTCTCAATCCCTGTCGGAACTGCTCACAGGCTTGTTGTTAGTTCAAATCCATCAAGTGTTACAATATGGAGGGATTTTAGCTCCGCCGGCGTAACCTACCCATATTCCTTGGGCACAGCAGGTAGTATTACCGGTGGTTATTTCACAGGCAGCTCAGGAAACTATTATTTCTTTTACAACTGGCAGATCAATTCAGGTTGTGAGGGTTCCCGCACTCCTGTTGTTGCAACAGTAAACACTGCGCCTGCTGTAAGTATAGACAATCCTTCATCAACCATTTGCGAAGGCGCCTCTGTAACATTAACGGCTAATAGTTCGAATCCGAATTATGTGTATACCTGGACACCAGGAAATCTTTCAGGTGCATCGCAAACTGTTTCACCTTCAACTACCACAACCTATACGGTAAATGCCGTTGACAATTCTGGTGGTGCAGCAAACGGATGCTCAGCATCAGCCAATACAACTATTACTGTTAATCCGGCGCCAACCGGTGTTACGGCAGATGTTTCTTCTAATATTGTTTGTGGCGGAAGCAGCGTAAATCTTACAGCAACCTCCTCCCCTGTAATAAACAATATAATTTCTCAAAACTTCAATAGTGGTTTAGGGGGATGGACAACCGTAAACTCATCCACTGGTGGCACGCCTGCAAATGCGGCATGGACACTAAGGCCAGATGGTTATGTATATTCTTCCACTACCTATAAAAGTAATGACAATAGTCAGTTCATTATGTCTAATAGCGATGCTCAGGGTACAGGAGGTTCAACAAATACCCAACTGGTATCGCCTGCATTCAGCACGGTAGGTTATAGCGCTGCCGGTATTAATTTTTACCAATATTATAATGACTATGATGCCGCTGATTTCGCTTATGTAGAAGCTTCATTAAATGGTTCAAGCTGGACCACCCTTCAAACGTATACTTCAGACCAGGGTTCTGCGGCGGCCTTTGTAAACTCAACCGCTAATTTAACTGCGCCATTTTTAAACCAGCCAACTGTTTATGTTAGGTTCCGCTATGTGGCTGTATATGGTTTTTATTGGGCTATAGATAACGTTAAGGTGAGTGGAACAGGTGCTTTAAACACCTATGCATGGACATCTTCTCCCGAAGGTTTCTTCTCATCTTCTCAAAATCCCACAGGTGTTACACCGACTGAAAACACCTTGTATACAGTAACTGTTTCTAATAATTTTGGTTGCACCACTTCAGCTTCAACCGGAGTTTTGGTTGAAGAAGGTCCATCTGTAGATGCCGGTCCAAACCAAAGCATTTGCCATGATGGTTCAGTTAGCCTGAATGGCTCTTTTGGAGGAAATGCTTCAAACGCCACATGGACAAGTGCAGGTGATGGAACATTCTCTAATTCAAACAGCATGAACGCTACTTACCAACCGGGTAATGGCGACAGGGCGAATGGATTCGTTGTATTAACACTTACAACCAATGATCCTGCTGGTCCATGTAATGCTGCTTCAGATAATGTAATCATTAATATCAAGCCTCAATTGTTAATCACTGTAACATACAATCCTATTGCATGTTATGGAGGTTCTACATCAATTACTGTTTCAGCAACAGGAGGCACACCACCATATTCAGGAACGGGAACCTTTGGTGGTGTTTTAGCAGGATCATATACAGGCACTGTAACTGATGCAAGCAATTGTTCAACATCAGAATCAGTTGTTATTACGGAGCCAGCCCCATTAACGGCTACTGTTGTTCCCGGTACAATTAATTGCCACGGAGGTACAACTTCTGTAGTAATTACTGCTAGTGGAGGTACTGCTCCATATTCTGGAACAGGGCTAATCTCTGGAGTTTCAGCCGGAACACATAATTATACAATCACTGACGACAATGGTTGCTCCATTACTAAGACAATAACCATTGAAGAACCTACTCAACTGGTGGTTACAGCAGTTGCAGGTAACATTTCCTGCCATGATGGTACAACTTCTGTTGTAGTGGCAGCTTCAGGTGGTACCGGTCCTTACACAGGCACGGGCGTGTTCAATAATGTTAGCGCCGGTACTCATGAATACACCGTTACTGACGACAATGGTTGCTCTGTTACGAAAACCATCACCATTGAACAGCCAGCTCAACTTGTGGCTACCGCTGTGGCTGGTTCTATATCCTGCTTCGGAGGAACAACCTCTGTTGTAGTAGGTGCAACTGGCGGTACTTCGCCTTACTCAGGTACAGGAATTATAAACAATGTTCCTGCCGGTACTCATGAATACACCGTTACTGATGACAATGGTTGCTCTGTTACGAAAACCATCACCATTGAACAACCAGCTCAACTTGTGGCTACCGCTGTGGCTGGTTCTATATCCTGCTTTGGAGGAACAACCTCTGTTGTAGTAGGTGCAACTGGCGGAACTTCGCCTTACTCAGGTACAGGAATTATAAACAATGTTCCTGCCGGTACTCATGAATACACCGTTACTGATGACAATGGTTGCTCTGTTACCAAAACCATCACCATTGAACAGCCATCTCAACTTGTGGCCACAGCTGTCGCTGGTTCTATTTCCTGCTTCGGGGGAACAACCTCTGTTGCAGTAGGTGCCACCGGCGGTACTTCGCCTTACTCAGGTACAGGTATCATAAACAATGTTCCTGCTGGTACGCATGAATACACCGTTACTGATGACAATGGTTGCTCTGTTACCAAAACCATTACCATTGAACAGCCATCTCAACTTGTGGCAACAGCTGTTGCCGGAACTATTCAATGCGTGGGCGGTACAACAACCGTAGCAGTTGGTGCAAGCGGCGGAACGGCTCCTTACTCAGGTACAGGGGTAATGTCTAATGTTTCTGCAGGTACCTACACCTATACGGTTACTGACGACAAGGGCTGTACAGCAACAAAGACCATCACCGTTTCAGATGGCACAGGCACGGCACCAGCTAAACCCGGCGATATTACAGGACCGTATCTTAACCTTTGCGGTGGCGGTACATTTACTTATAAAATAAGTGCTGTTTCCGGTGCTACATCCTACACCTGGATAGTTCCATCCGGTTTTACCGTTCAAAATTTAGGAACAACTGCTAAGATTACTATTCCGTCATCATTTAGCACAAAAGCAGTGATCGGAGTTAGAGCCAATAATAATTGCGGATCAAGCGCGGTAAATTCTCTGACCTTGTATGCTGTTTCTCCGGATCCTTCAACAGGTATTGTTGGTCCATCTAACGTAGCCCCAGGTTCCAAGGCATTCTACTCTTTGCCTGCCGGTGCTGGTGTTACCTACACATGGGTAGCCCCTCCTGGTTCATCTATCTTAAGCGGGCAGGGTACAAATAGGGTACAAATTCAATTCCCTAATTCAACAGGATCAGGATTTGTTAAGGTTACTGTTTCTAATGCATGCGGAAGTTCACCACAGGGCAAGAAAGCAGTTACCGTTGGCGGAGCAGCAAAAACATCTGTTGATGTAATTGCTAAAACAACCCTGAAGGCTTATCCGAATCCGACCCAGTCTATAGCAACGGTTGTCTTTAGTTCATTAACACAAGACAAGAAATTTGAATTGATTGTTACTGACATGAGAGGCAAAGAATTGCTGAGAAAATCAGGATTTACAATGATGGGTCAAAATATGACCGACCTGGATTTCAGCAGATTTGCGAACGGAATGTACCTGGTTTCACTGGTTACAGAAAACAAAGTGGAAACACTTAAGATGTATAAAGAAAATTAGTTTTTAAATACAATTAAACATCAAGGGAACCGGCAAAACCGGTTCCCTTTTTTATGTACTATCATTATCTTTAAATTATGGAAAGTGCAAAAATTTCATTTCCCACGATACAAACTGAAAGATTATTACTAAGGGAAATTAGTTATGATGATGTACCGGATCTTTTTAAGATACGAAGCAATAAAATTGCTATGGAGTTCATTGACAGACCGATTGCTAAATCTGAGGAGGATGTTAAAAATCTAATAGAAATTATTAAAACAAACCAGGCAAACGAAGAGGGCATAACCTGGGCTATCACTTTAAAAGATAAGGAAAAACTTATCGGGACCATAGGTTACTGGAGATATGAGAAAAAAAATGCCAGGGCAGAAATAGGTTATGTATTGCACCCAGACTATTTTAACCGGGGTTTATGCACCGAGGCTTTAAAATATGTAATTGATTATGGATTTGAAACAATGGATCTTCACTCCATTGAAGCACATGTTGATCCGGGAAATATTGCATCCACCAAGCTTTTACAAAAGTCTGGTTTTACATTAGAGGCGCACTTTAAGGAAAACATTTTTACCAACGGAAAATATAGTGACACCTTAGTTTATTCGCTGCTAAACCCGGGGCATTAATTTTATAACTCCAGCAATGTTTTAACAGGATCTTTGGGATATAAAAGTAGTTCAGGATTTTCCAGCAGTTCTTTAACCCTTACTAGAAAACTAACACTTTCCCTTCCGTCAATAATGCGGTGATCGTAACTTAATGCAAGGTACATCATAGGTTTAATTACCACCTGCCCGTTCACTGCTATTGGTCTTTCCTCAATTTTGTGCATGCCTAATATGGCACTCTGTGGAATGTTAATAATTGGCGTGCTCATAAGACTTCCAAATACACCACCGTTGGTGATGGTAAAGGTGCCACCCTGCAGTTCTTCCATGCCCAATTTATTGTCACGGGCTTTGCCTGCAAGTTCAACAACTTTCCTCTCTATATCGGCCATGCTCATACTTTCAACATTACGTATCACAGGTACCGTTAAGCCGCGTGGCGTACTTACCGCAATGCTTATATCTGCATAGTCGTGATAGATCAGTTCATCGCCATCAATATATGCATTTACAGGCGGCCACTCACTTAAAGCAACCGCACATGCTTTAGCAAAAAAGCTCATGAAGCCCAGGTTAACACCATGTGTTTTATTAAATGTCTCTTTGTGTTGTTTGCGAATTTCCATAACACGCGTCATGTCTACCTCATTAAAGGTGGTCAGCATGGCTGTTGTATTCTTTGCTTCAACCAGCCTGCGGCTAATGGTTTTACGCAGGTTGCTCATTTTTTCGCGGCGCTCATTTCTGGAGAACAATTCCTGCCCTGCAAAAGATTTTTTTCCGGGATGGGATAAAGCTTCCATCACATCCTGCTTCATTATTCTGCCGTTACTGCCACTTGGTTTTATTTCAGATGGATTCACTTTTTTATCTGCAATAATTGCAGTGGCAACAGGGGTGGCTTTTACATCTGCGGGAGGAATGGCTGAGATCTTATTCTCTTTATTTGCTGTGCCTGTTTTTTCCTGCTTTTGTTCAGGTTTTTGAACATTTATGTTCGATTTAGGTTGCTCTGCGGCAACAGGCTTTTCTTGTTCAGGTTCAGGTTTTTGTGTTTCCTGTGGTTTAGTGGCAGTCTCATCGATATTTGCCAAGCACAGAACCAATATTTAAAGTATCTCCTTCTTTTGCGATGGTTTGTAAAATGCCGCTTTGTTCAGCATTCACTTCAAAGGTGGCTTTTTCACTTTCCAGTTCTGCGATCACTTCATCTCTGTCAACAAAATCACCGTCTTGCTTTTTCCACTTTAAAAGTGTTACTTCGTTTATCGATTCTCCTACCGAAGGAACTTTAATTTCTATCATTTGTAAATGGCAGTTTTATTTTATTCTGGCTGTTATAAGGATATTGTAAAAATAATTGTTTATTAGAAAGAGGAATTAAATATTGAAAGCGGTTTCAATTATTTCTTCCTGCTCTTGTTTATGCACCTTTGTATAACCTGTGGCTGTTGCGGCACTTTGATTGCGGCTTATTAATACCGTAATTAATAGATTTCAGGTTCATCACAAGAAATGAAGCAGCACCCATATTCAATGGTTCTTCCTGCACCCAAAACCAAACAGCCTTATTATATTTTTTATTTAGTTTTCAACTGCTTGTAAGGTAGAGGATATAATCTGTTCAAGTCCGAATGATGGCAATATCTTCTCGTTTCATCCTTCAGTTGCCTTTCTGCAAGTTCAAAGTATATTTTTCCGTGCAGAATAATACCTTTTTAACGCTTGCAGGATCTTCTATAAATGGATCATCAATCACTTCTTGAAACTCGATCCGGTTGTAAATTCATCCATATGGCTATAAGCTGCCAGCATAGCGCAGGTATGCTTTAGGTGAAAAGTTTATTAATGGCTTTCTAAAAGGCCAGGCTAAGTTGCCTTCTAAGTGCGTGAAAAAGATTTGCAGCAGTGGTAATATTGGTAATTACCATATTAAGTTCTGCGCACATTTGCAGAAACCGTTCCATTCTGGCGCTACTATGTTCCGGTCCCTGACCTTCATACCCGTGAGGCAGAAATACATCGCTACCCCATTCATCCTGTTCCATTTTTGCTCGCCGGCAGCTAATAAACTGATCTATCATTGTTTGGGCGCCATTGGCAAAATCGCCAAACTGTGCTTCCCAGATTACCAAGGCATGAGGATTTGCCAGGGCATAGCCATATTCAAAACCCAGAACACCATATTCGCTTAATAAGAGAATTATAAATCCGGAATTTATCCGTTCCTTTCTTCGAGGTCGCTCAGGCGGCTGTAATAAGCGGTCTGTATTTTCATCGCGTAGACATGGCATGCCTGTGCGAGAATGTTCCGCGCTTAACATCCTGTCCGCTCATGCGAACATCATTTCCTTCTAATAAGAATACTTCCATAAGCCATTAATTCGGCTGTTGCCCAGTCTACTTTATTTTCAGATTTAAAAAGTTTTATTTTATCCTGCAATATTTTTTCAACTTTTTTTAAAGGCTTTAAATCGTCAGGCCAGGTCATTAAAGCATTAAAGATCTTATTAAAAGATTCTTCAGAAATGCTGGTAACGGGAGATCGTTCAAAATCCTCAGCTGTGGCTTTACGCAGTTGTTTCCACCATAATTCCGGCTGCTGGTATTTGTAAGGCAACGGATTTTGTTTTACCTCATCCAGCCTTTCCTGTAGATCTTCCCAGAAGTTCTTTTCCATTTCCTTTGCCAGTTCCTTGGCATCGGGTTCGCCATTTTTCAACAAATAGCTGGTATATACTTCCCGCGGATTTGGATGTTTATCAATCAATGCATATAAAGCTGCGGTTGGGTAAACTTAGGATCGTCGCCTTCGTTATGTCCATGTCGGCGATAACAAACCATGTCTATGAAAACATCGCTATTAAATTTTTGCCTGTAGCGGGTTGCGATTTCTACACATTTAACTACTGGCTTCAGGGTCATCACCATTTACATGAAAAACCGGTGCCTGAACTAGCTGCGGCAAGTGACGTGCAATAATCTGAACTTCTTGCATCATCAAAATCAGTTGTAAAACCAATTTGGTTATTGATTACAAAATGAATGGTACCGCCGGTATAATATCCCTGCAGGGCGCTCATTTGTAATACCTCGTAAACAATGCCCTGGCCTGCAACAGATGCATCGCCATGAATTAAGTATGGGTAATATTTTATCGTAATCGCTTTCGTAAAGAATATCTGCCTTAGCGCGGCAAAACCAACAACTACCGGGTCTACAGCTTCGAGGTGAGATGGGTTTGGCATTAGCTTTAAATGCATCATCTTATCCGTCCGGAGGTAGTAACTTCACTTCCATAACCCATATGATATTTTACATCGCCGCTACCCATTGTTTGGTCCAATTTGGCGGTTCCTTCAAACTCACTAAAAATCTGTTCATAGGTTTTACCCATGATGTTGGCAAGTACATTCAGCCTGCCACGATGCGCCATACCTATCACCACTTCCTGCACATCCAATTCTGCGGCTGTGTTAATAATAGCATCCAGCGCCGCAATGGTAGTTTCACCCCCTTCAAGGGAAAATCTTTTTTGCCCTACATATTTTGTGTGTAGAAATTTTTCGAACATTACACCCTGATTCAGCTTTTCCAGTACACGTTTTCTTTTTTCAATATTAAGCGGTGCTAGCAATGTTGTTCTCCATTTCAGAGGTTATCCAACCCACTTTCTCCTGGTTGCTTATGTATTTAAACTCAACGCCAATATGCCCTGCATATATCTCTTTCAGCTTATCAATAATATTGCGAAGGGTGGTTGTCCCAAGCCCTATAAAATTGCCCGCATAAAATTTTTTGTCGAGGTCTTCCTCAGTAAACTTAAAAAATTCAATATCGAGGTTCGCGCCCCGGTCTTTTCGCTGACGAATGGGGTTGGTATCGGCAATAAGGTGCCCCTTATTACGGTAACCCAAAATCATACGATATGCATTTATCTCCTTAATCCAGTCAACCGGTAACTTATCGCCAGCTGCTTTTCCATTTACCTGTTCGGGCAATACTTCTGTTGCGCCATTTGTTTTATTCAGCGAAATTGCAAAATCAAATCCTTCAAAAAACTTTAAAAGATCAGGTTCAATACAGGAAGGATCCTCAACATATTTCCTGTAAAGGTTTTCTATGTAGGATGGATGGGAATTTGTGATATAAGAAAAGTCTTTCATGCAAGGCAATATTTTTTTTGTATTTATCCGGTGACAAATATCGGTTTTTGTAGGGAGAATTATTTATGAAATGGAGGGGGAATAACCTAAAAAAGTTTGAAACTGTGCTTGTTGCGCTATTTTAACGTTTGTTGTTTTTAGAGTGCCGGAAGGTTTGCTTGTAATGAAATGTTTTGCTGATCGGTAAATTAAGACCATAGGACACAAACAAAGACACAAATATTTTTCTGTTTAACCGCCTGCCCTTACCTTTGCCGACTTAAAATAAGTTCATGGCAAATCATAAAGCTACAAAGAAAGATGTGAGGCAATCAGCCAAACGCAGGGAAAGAAATAAATATTATGGTAAAACTACCCGTAACGCAATTCGTGATCTGAAAGCAGAAAAAGACGAAAAGGTTTATGGTGATCAATTGCCAAACATAGCTTCTATGATTGACAAATTAGCCAAACGCGGAATTATTCATAAGAACAAAGCCGCCAATCTTAAAAGTAAGCTGGCTAAAAAAACAGCATAAATTTTATTTACATAATTTAAAGCCCGCTTTTGCGGGTTTTTTTATGCTCAATACCTTAAGCAATTATTTAAAAGAGTAGTTTAGAATAAAATAAAGATGCAGGTAAAAGACCGCTTTTTTTTAGTTTTTGTTTGCATGGTTTTTTCAGCTTTTTTTAATATTAATTCCGCGCAACATTCACTAACTCGCTTTGAAAAATCGGGCGGTAAAGAAACAGCCACTTATTTTGAGTGTTTAGATTTTTATAAAAGTCTTGATTCGACCTATAAACAGGTTTTGATTTTAAGTGGCGATACCACTGATGCAGGCTATCCATTACACCTTGTACTTTATACTGGTGATGGAAATTTCTCACCATCATCATGGACAAATAAGGTGGTGGTTATGGTAAACAATGGCATTCATCCAGGAGAACCTGATGGTATAGATGCAAGCATGATGTTGTTGCGCGATGCGGCATCCGGCAAAATAAATGTTCCGCCTAACATAGTGCTTGCCGTAATTCCCGTTTACAATATTGGTGGAAGTTTAAACCGCAACAGTTTCTCAAGGGCTAATCAAAATGGTCCTTTGAGTTATGGTTTTCGGGGCAATGCGCAAAACCTTGATCTCAACCGAGACTTTATAAAAGCCGATACTAAAAATGCCTTCGCATTTGAGAAATTCTTTCAATACCTGCAACCGCATATTTTAATAGACAACCATGTAAGTGACGGTGCAGATTATCAACATACAATGACCTTGCTAACTACCCAGCATAATAAATTGGGAGGCGCAACCGGTGCATTTTTAAATAATGTTTTTGAACCTGAATTATTTAAGCAAATGTCCCTGAAAAATTGGGACATGACGCCCTATGTGAATTTTGAAGATGCCCGCCCCGAAGAAGGCTGGATTGCCTTTTATGATCCTCCAAGATATAGCAGCGGGTATGCTGCATTATTCGCAACTATGGCCTTTGTACCGGAAACCCATATGCTAAAGCCTTTTAATGAAAGGGTAAACAGCACGTATGCATTAATGGAAGCAATCATTAACGCAGCATCTAATTATGCCGGAGAAATTATTTTTAATAAGGAAAAAACTATAAAGGATTTCATGGATGATAAGGAGGTAACACTTACCTGGACTGCTGATACGATACATTTTAACCTGATAGATTTTAAAGGCTATGAGGCTGCCACTAAAAAAAGTGAGGTGACAGGTATGGACCGTTTGTATTACGATCACACAAAACCATTTCAAAAAAAGGTGAAATTTTTTAATAATTATAATGCTGCTTTACAAATTGTAAAACCTAAAGCATACATTATTCCGCAGGGGTGGAGCGAAGCAATTATAAGGCTAAAGTTAAATGGTGTTGAAATGGCACAATTAAAACATGACACTTTATTACAAGTGGAATATTACCATATCGATGATTACAAAAGCTACCCTAAGCCATACGAAAAGCATCACCGGAATTATGATGTGCAGATTTCAACAAATAAAACTGATGTACTTTTTTTAAAAGGTGATTATCTTATTTACACCGGGCAAACAAACCACCGGTATTTAATTGAAACATTAGAACCGTTAGCGGATGACAGTTATTTCTCCTGGAATTTTTTCGATGCAGTATTGCAGCAAAAAGAAGGGTACAGCGATTACCGGTGGGAAGACCTTGCGGAATATTTTTTAAACCAAAACCCGTTAGTTAAAAAACAATTGGAAGAAAAAAAATTAACCGACAGCGTTTTCGCATCGAGTTCTAAAGCCCAACTGGAATTTGTTTATAAACACTCCCCGTACTATGAACCTGCACACCTGAGATATCCCGTTTACAGGTTAATGCAATAGAATTACACGTTGAAACGAAAATGCATAATGTCTCCATCTTCTACAAGATAATCTTTACCCTGTACAGATAATTTACCGGCATCTCGGCAGGCAGCTTCACTTTCAAATTTTACGTAATCGTCGTACTTTATTACTTCGGCACGAATAAATCCTTTTTCAAAATCGGTGTGAATTACACCTGCAGCCTGCGGTGCATACATTCCCTTTGTTATGGTCCAGGCACGCACTTC
The DNA here is from genome assembly GCA_963806425.1 of uncultured Bacteroidota bacterium. Taxonomy (GTDB): domain Bacteria; phylum Bacteroidota; class Bacteroidia; order Chitinophagales; family Chitinophagaceae; genus JBBRBB01. The sequence goes on from CAWDYB010000009.1 coordinate 406,883, forward strand.
CTGCACACCTGCAGTAAAATAAGTTATGAGGTTTAGTAAATGGTAGGTTGATTTAATAAGTCGGGTAACACCGCTTTGTTCCAAACCCATGTCTTCTAGAAACATCTGCCGGTCTTCATAGTTTTCCATTACAGCAATCTCGCTTTCAATGCCTGCGCTTATAAAAAGTATTTCTGCATTTTCATCTTTTATTGCGTCCATTACATCCTGCGTATGCTTATTGCCACTGATAACAGATTTTTCATCCACATTACATACGTAAATAACAGGCTTTATTGTAAGCAGGAAACTATCATCCAAAAACTTTTCTTTTTCCTCTGCACTAATAACAAATGAGCGTGCATTCTTTCCCTGCTCAAGGTGCTTTTTCATTGCATGCAAAATCTCAATTCCACGTTGTGCCTCTTTATCGCCGCCGGTTCGTGCCTGCTTTTCAGAATTGTTTATTTTCTTTTCAACACTGTCCAGGTCTTTTAATTGTAGTTCAGTGTCCATTATTTCTTTATCCCTTACCGGGTTAATATTTCCGTCCACATGTATTACATTATCATCATCAAAACATCGCAGAACATGTATAATGGCATCAGTGCTTACGAATATTTCCCAGAAATTGATTACCTAATCCTTCTCCTTTGCTCGCACCTTTTACCAAACCTGCTATATCTACTATCTCTACGGTTGCAGGTACTACCCTGTTTGGCTTTACTAGTTTTTCAAGAATAATTAACCGCTCATCCGGAACGGTTATAACACCCACGTTGGGCTCTATAGTACAGAAAGGAAAATTGGCAGCCTGTGCTTTTGCATTGCTCAACGCATTAAACAACGTTGATTTTCCCACATTGGGTAATCCAACTATTCCTGCTTGTAACGCCATGCTAAATTATTTTTATAGATGATACAATTTTTAACGAGGCGCAAAAGTAGTATTTCATAGTTAAGCAAAAAGAAACAATTATTTTTATTGCGAAACAATCTCGGATGGCATTAAATATTGTTTGGATTGCATTTTTTCTGATTGCTTTTGTAATTGCTTTAGTCAAAAATATTTTTTTAAGGATGCCACTATTTTCAAAACGCTTGCTGATGGCATATTTGATTCTGCAAAAGCTTCAGTACTCGATGTGGGTTTTCCACTTGCAGGTGCTATGGTATTTTTTTTAGGATTAATGAATATTGCTGAAAAAGCGGGCGCTATACAGGATGGCTTGCCAGAATGTTTAAATCCCGTTATGAAAAGGTTATTTCCAAGTGTGCCGGCAAAACACCCCGCCATGGGCGAAATGGTTATGAATTTTAGCGCAAACATGTTGGACTTGATAATGCAGCTACTCCTTTCGGATTAAAAGCAATGGAAAGCCTTGCAGGAAGTATTAACCCCCAGATAAAGAAACTGCAAGCTAATGCACAGATTATGTTTTTGGTACTGCATACAAGCGGGTTAACATTAATTCCCCTATCTATTATAACCTATCGGCTCGCGGCAGGTTCACAGGAACCTACCAGTATTTTTGTTCCTTGTGTAGCTGCCACCGCATGCACTACGCTTGCATCAATTCTAATTGTTGGTTTAAAGCAAAAATTAAAATGGGATTAGTAATGGCAGCTTTTTATTATAGGATACTGGGTATTTCTGCCATTTTGTTTTTTGTTAGTATGCTGACCGATACTCAACGAAATGATTTCGGTAATATTTCCGGAAACCTGATACTGCTTTTAATAATCATGGCCATAATAGTGGCCGGCATGGTAAGAAAAGTCGCGGTATTTGATGCTTTTATTGAAGGAGCAAAAGATGGTTTTAATGTAGTGCTGCACATTATTCCTTACTTGGTAGGTATGCTTGTAGCTATACGGGTTTTTAGAGATAGCGGCGCACTTGGCTACGTGGTAGATATGATAAGTTACGTGTTACAAATTGCCGGATTAAACACAGATTTTGTTCCATCGCTGCCGGTGGCAATTATGAAGCCTTTTAGCGGCAGTGGCGCCCGGGGATTAATGATGGATGCTTTGACTGTTTATGGCCCGGATTGTTTTGCAGGAAAGTTAGCAAGCACATTCCAGGGAACAGCAGATACTACATTCTACATTCTGGCTTTATATTTCGGAAGTGTAGGCATTAAAAAAGTAAGATATGCAGTTTGGGCAGGTTTATGGCAGATATAATTGGGGTGATTGTTGCCATCATAATTGGATACATTTTCTTTCATTAAGTATTAGAAATAAAAATCCGCAGGAAGGCATTTTTAGAAACACCAGTCCTGCGGATATTATATTTTGAGTTATTTTTCCTGGTTTTCAGGACGTAAACTTCTCACTGTTTTTCCTGCCTGCCACATTTCACTTTCACGCAATTCTTTTAACTCTTCTTCCAGGTTTTCCCTGTAATTCTTCTGGCTGTTACTGTCTATTGAACGCTGACTTTCTTTACCTGCAGCTACACTTTCATATAACTCGTTAAACACAGGCAGGGTTGCATCTCGAAAGCGCTTCCACCAATCTAATGCCCCACGTTGTGCGGTGGTGCTACAGTTGGCGTACATCCAGTCCATACCATTTTCTGCAACCAACGGCATTAAGCGATTGTGTTAGCTCTTCAACTGTTTCGTTAAATGCTTCGGAGGGTGTATGTCCTTTACTGCGAAGAACCTCGTATTGTGCAGCAAAAATTCCCTGTATAGCACCCATTAATGTACCACGTTCGCCGGTAAGATCGCTGAATACTTCTTTCTGAAAATCTGTTTCAAACAAATAGCCGCTTCCTACAGCTATACCCAATGCAATAACCCTGTCATTTGGCTTTGCCCGTTGCATCCTGGAAAATGGCATATGAACTATTTAAGTCCACGACCCTGTAAAAACATTCTTCTAAGAGAAGTTCCTGAACCTTTTGGTGCAACAAGAAATACATCTACATCTTTTGGAGGGATAATTCCTGTTTGTTCATTGAATGTTATACCAAAGCCATGCGAAAAATATAATGCTTTGCCGGGTGTTAAATGTATTTTGAACCATTGGCCAAATTCCAGTTGAGCGGCATCGCTTAACAAATAACAAATAATGGTACCTCTTTTTAAAGCTTCTTCAATTTCAAACAGTGTTTCGCCTGGTCAACAAAACCATCAGCTTTTGCTTTATCCCAGGATTTGGAATTTTTACGCTGACCAACAATTACATTAATACCATTATCACTCTGGTTTAATGCCTGTCCCGGGCCCTGAACGCCATAGCCGATAATGGCTACCGTTTCATCCTTTAATACTTCCTGGGCTTTACGTTAGTGGAAACTCATCGCGGGTAACAACATTTTCTTCAACACCGCCGAAATTTAATTTTGCCATGATTTTTAATTGATTGATTTTTTGACGAAGAGATAATTTAATTTATTTTTTTTAAATAATGTTTTCATTAAAGGTTAACCTGTTTCCGAAAGGATCTATAACCTGCATACACCACGTCTTATGGAAAGTTTTTTCTAAACCAGGTTTGTTGTATTTATATTTTTTACCAATGAGCTGCTGGTGAAAATCTTTCAAACCTATACAAGTAATATACACCCGAGCCCCCGGGGAACTATCGCCATGATGTTCACTAAGATGTAAGCTTATGCCTTCTCTTGAAACCTGCATGTATATAGGCATTCCGGGCTCAAATACATGGTCCCAATCTAACTTAAATCCAAGCCATTCAATATAAAATTCCCGCGCTTTATCCGCATCAAAAATTCTTAAAATGGGTATTACTTCCTGTACGTGCATATAATTTTTTACATTGAAAATACTTCTTCCTGTTTATTAAGGAATTCGTTTTCAACCACATCTTCACCCGGCTCGGCTTCTTCAAATTCTTTAAGCCTTTCATGAAAGCCATTGCTGTCTTTTATTATGGCAACCCGGGCGGTGCGAACAAATTCAATTAAACCATAAGGTTCAAGTGCTTTAATTAAACCTTCCGTTTCTTCCCGGTGCCCGGTGGTTTCAAAAACGGTATAATCTTTTCTTATTACAACGGCACGCGCACCAAATTGCCTAAGCAGCCTTTCTACTTTTACTCTTTCTGTAATTTCTTCTGTGGGCACTTTATACAATGCCATTTCCTGCCAAATAATTTCTTCGTCGGTATTATAAAATGCTTTCAGCACTTCCACCTGCTTTTCAATTTGACGGCAAAGCTTTCTTACCACATCTTCAGTTTCATGAATTACGATAGTAAAACGGTGAATGTTTTCAACTTCAGAGGGTGATGTATTTAAACTTACCACGCTTATTTTTCTTCTTGAAAAAATAATCGCAATACGGTTAAGCAAACCAATCTGGTTTTCGGTATAAACTGTTATTGTATATTCTACTCTTTCAGGATTCTGTACTCATTTTATAAACTTTTTAAATAAATTATTTCTAACCTTATTTCCGAAACGCTGCATCCCTGCGGTACCATAGGAAAAACATTGTTCTCTTTTCCCACCATAATTTCTAAAAGGTAAGGACCATTGTGATCTAACATTTCTTTTAAAGCCTTTTTTAAATCTTTTCTTTCTTCTACCAGTTTGCCGTTGATGTGGTAACCTTTTGCCACTGCAACAAAATCCGGACTTTGAATATTTACAAATGAATATCTTTTTGAATGAAAAAGCTCCTGCCATTGACGCACCATCCCTAAAAAGCGATTGTTTAAAATAATAACTTTTACGGCAGTGCCAAATTGCATGATGGTACCTAATTCCTGAATGGTCATTTGCATACCGCCATCACCAATTATTGCCACCACAGTTCTATCTAAGGCACCATATTTAGCGCCTATGGCAGCAGGTAAGGCAAAGCCCATAGTGCCCAAGCCCGCCTGATGTAACATTGCTTTTAGACTGATTAAATTTTGCATACCTGCAGGCTACCATCTGGTGCTGGCCAACATCACTTACAATTACCGCGTCGCCATTGGTAAGTTCATTTAAGGCATCGATAACTTCCCCCATGCTCATTTCATCTTTCTTTGGGTGCAGCTCATCGTAAATTACCTGTTCGTTCTCTTCTCTTGTATGATCATAAAATTTTTGCAACCATGCTGTATTTTTTCTTTCCTCAATTAAGGAAGTAAGTATAGGAAGCGTTTCTTTGCAATCTCCCCAAACAGCAACAGTGGCTTTTACATTTTTATCGATTTCTGATGGATCAATATCCAGGTGAATTATTTTAGCCTGCTTTGCATATTTGTCCAGCCTGCCCGTAACCCTGTCGTCGAAACGCATACCGATAGCAATCAAAACATCGCATTCATTCGTTAAAACATTAGGACCATAATTGCCATGCATGCCCAAGCATACCTACATTTAAAGGATGATCTGTGGGTAAGCGCACTTAAACCTAAAATGGTCCATGCGGCAGGAGATTCCCTTTTTCAATAAAGGCTTTAAATTCTTCCTCAGCTTTACCAATTATAACCCCCTGACCAAAGATGACGAAAGGTCTTTTCAGCATTATTGATCAGTGTTGCTGCTTCTTCAATATATTCTTTCCGAACGATCGGTTTTGGACGGTAACTTCTAATATGGTTGCAGGGTTTATACCCTTCAAAATCAAAATTCTGCAATTGCGCATTCTTGGTAATGTCGATCAACACCGGACCCGGACGTCCGCTTTTTGCAATGTAAAAAGCCTTTGCAAGGACCGACGGAATTTCAACGGCATCTGTTACCTGGTAATTCCATTTGGTTACAGGTGTGGTAATGTTTATTACATCTGTTTCCTGGAATGCATCTGTACCAAGCAAATGTGCAAACACCTGCCCTGTTATGCAAACAATGGGATTGCTGTCTATCATTGCATCAGCAAGACCTGTTACCAGATTTGTAGCACCGGGGCCGCTGGTTGCAAATACAACACCGGTTTTACCGCTGGTACGTGCAAAACCCTGTGCAGCATGTATGGCGCCCTGCTCGTGCCGTACAAGAATATGTTCAAGATGTTCTTCATAATCGTAAAGTGCATCATAAATGGGCATAATAGCGCCACCCGGGTAACCAAAGATTGTTTTAACCCCTTCAGCTATTAAACCCTTAAGTAAGGCTTCGCTTCCCTTTATGTTCTCAACAGGTTTTTTAACCTGTGGCATGTGCTTGTTTTGCCTGTTTTAATTCTACTGTCTCGTTCATGATCTGTACATTATATTTTTACGTGACATGTTGCAATATTTATGCTTCATCTGTAACACAACCTTCTGATGCATCTTTCACAAACATGGCATACTTAAATAATAATCCTTTTGTTTCTTTTAATGCAGGCTTACGCCAGGCATTGCGCCGTTTCGAAATTTCTTCATCACTCACTAATAAATTCAGTGTGTTATTAAGCGCATCAATTTCTATAATATCATCATCTTCAACCAAACCAATTAAACCGCCATCGAAAGATTCGGGTGTTATATGACCAACTACAAAACCATGTGTTCCACCGCTAAATCTTCCGTCGGTAATTAATGCTACATTTTTACCCAGACCTGCGCCAATAATAGCGGAGGTAGGCTTCAACATTTCAGGCATACCCGGCGCTCCTTTGGGACCTTCATTCTTAATTACAACAACATCGCCTGCCTTTACTTTACCACTCGTAATACCTGCAATTAAATTTTTTTCTCCATCGAAAACCCTTGCAGGTCCTGTAAACTTTTCGCCTTCTTTTCCTGAGATCTTGGCAACACTACCTTTCTCGGCAAGGTTACCATATAGTATCTGCAAATGACCGGTGGTCTTTACAGGATTTTCTACAGGATAAATAATTTTTTGCTTATCAAAATCAAGCGCAGGAATGCTTTCCATATTTTCTGCGATGGTTTTACCTGTTACAGTAAGGCAATCGCCATGCAACATATCTTTTGATAATAGGTATTTCATAACTGCAGGCACACCCCCATGTTCATGCAGGTCTTGCATTAAATATTTTCCGCTGGGTTTAAAGTCTGCCAGCACAGGAACCTTGTTACTTACCTGCTGAAAATCGTCCTGCGTTATTTTAACGCCCACACTTTTAGCCATTGCAATTATGTGCAATACGGCATTGGTTGAACCACCTAGTACCATGATCACGGTTATGGCATTTTCAAATGCATTACGCGTCATTATATCAGAGGGTTTAATATCTTTTTCAAGCAGGTGTTTAATGTATTTACCTGCTTCCCTGCACTCCTTTATTTTTTCTTCGCTTATTGCCGGATTAGAAGAAGAATACGGCAAACTCATTCCTAAAGCTTCAATGGCAGCAGCCATAGTATTAGCCGTATACATACCACCGCATGCGCCTGCACCGGGACAGACTGTTCTGATAATGCCCTTAAAATCTGCTTCATCTAATTCGCCAGCAATTCTTTTTCCCAGTGCCTCAAAAGCAGAAACAATATTCAGGTCTTCACCTTTATAATGACCGGGTGCAATGGTACCACCATACACCATTATGGAAGGGCGGTTTAAACGTCCCATTGCGATTACAGAGCCGGGCATATTTTTATCACAACCCGGTATGGCGATCACTCCATCATAATATTGCGCACCACAAACCGCTTCAATACTATCGGCAATCACCTCGCGGCTAACAAGCGAATACCGCATGCCGTCTGTTCCGTTGCTCATGCCATCGCTAACACCAATTGTATTAAAAATTAAACCCACGAGATCGTTATCCCAAACGCCTTTTTTAACCTCTTTAGCCAGGTCGTTCAGGTGCATGTTACAGGTGTTTCCATCGTACCCCATGCTAACAATACCTACCTGTGCTTTCGCAAAATCTTCGTCGGTTAACCCAATGCCGTATAGCATGGCCTGCGCCGCAGGTTGTGTAACGTCCTGCGTAAATGTTTTAGAATATTTATTTATTTCGCTCATTGGGTTTTTTGTTTCTGGCAATTGATTATTTATTCATCTTTTGTTGCGTCGCACACTTGTACTTTTAATGCGTGGCATCTGCCATTATATTTTCTTCGATAACCATGGAACTATATGCCTGTTTTATTTTACTGCTGATGGTGTTGTTCCAATCCATCGGAAAAATTGTTTCGTCTAAACTTTTCCAGCCAATTACTTCAGCTGCAGTGCCACAAAAGAAGGCTGCATCAGCCTGTTTTAATTCCTGCACGGTAAAAAATTTTTCTTTTACAGGAATATTCATTTCTGCACACATTTCAAAAACAGTTGCACGCGTTATGCCTGGTAAAATATTTCCTGTTGGCGGCGTAAACAAGATACCATCTTTTTCATAAAACATATTGGCACCGGGACCTTCTGCCACATATCCATTTGCATCAGTAAGCAACGCTTCATCAAAACCAAGGGCCTTTGCCTCCTGGCTTGCCAAAATTGAATTAATGTAATGACCGGATACTTTTGCTTCAATTAAAAATGCTTTTGCATTCGGGCGCTGAAAAGAGGAAGTAAAAACTTTTAATAAATCAGTGCCCAGGAACACAGCCATTTTCCACACTTCTATTACAATAAAAGAAATATCATTTTTGTTGAAACCCATATTTGCCGGTGCATATACCAGTGGACGTATATAGGCATCCTGCAAATGATTTTTTTCGAGGAGCGTATAGGTGTCTGCAATAAGTTGATCGTTATTCCATTTAAAAGGCATGTTTATTAGCTGTGCAGATCTTTTTAATCTTTTAAAATGTTGTTGTGCTTTAAATATGCGGGTTTCACCGGAACTTGTTTTATAAGACCGTATACCTTCGAACACCGCATAACCATAGTGTAATGACTGGCTGTAAAAGTCCATCGAAGCTTTTGCTGCCGGAACAAAATCGCCGTTTAGATATATCCAGGTTTCTTTATCGTAATAATTTGCCATAATAGTTGCTCAAAGTTTTAAAGTTGAAGTGATTGCGACGCAACCGGGATGCCATGAAAATATACAGCCGGTATAACAATCACCCTAAATAATCGTTGACTTTCTTAATTCGATATTATTTTTATTGATGTCTGCCAGGTCTTTATTTTTTATATAATCGGCAATTAAATCGCCGATGGTAGATGTAAAATAAAAATTAATACTGTCAATATCTTTTGTAACGAATTTGTTTTGGAGTGTCCAGTTCACCGCTTTTCTAATAAGGGCGGCTTCTGTTGGCATACCCAAATAATCGAGCATCATTCCTGCTGAAAGTATTGACCCTATTGGGTTTGCAATATCTTTACCCGCAGCCTGCGGATAAGACCCATGAATGGGTTCAAACAGCGCTGTACCTGTACCGATAGAAGCTGATGGCAATAAACCCAGCGACCCTGTTAACACACTTGCTTCGTCGCTGATAATGTCGCCGAACATATTTTCTGTAAGTACCACATCGAATTGTGCAGGGTTAAGAATAAGTTGCATGGCTGCATTATCAACAAACATATAATCTACGGCTACATCATTGTATTGCGGTGCCATATTTTGTACAACCCGGCGCCAGAGGCGGGAGGTTTCAAGCACATTTGCTTTATCAACCAGGGTTAATTTCTTTTTCCTGTTCTGCGCATAGCTGAAAGCAAGGTGTGCTATCCGTTCTATTTCTATGGTTGTATAAGTACTGCTATCAGAGGCGGTGTTACCATCTTCACTCAATTCCTTTTTTCCAAAATAAATTCCTCCAGTTAGCTCACGGAAAATAATAAAATCAATACCCTGCAATTTGCGGGCTTTTAAGGGAGACAAATGCTCCAATGCTGCATACGTGGTAATAGGGCGAATGTTTGCATACAGCTGCAAAGTTTGACGCAATTTAAGCAACCCCTGTTCCGGGCGCACCTTTGCTGCGGGGTCGTTATCATATTTAGGATGACCAATTGCTCCAAACAACACCGCATCGCTGTCAATGCAGGCTGCAATAGTTTCATCTGGCAGTGGATTGCCGGTTTTATCAATAGCAACAGCGCCCATAAGGTGATAAGTGTAATTAAACTGGTGACCAAACTGAAGTGCAATTTGGTTCAATACCTTTATGGCCTGTTCTGTTACTTCCGGGCCAATTCCATCGCCATTTATTACTGTAATATTCTTTGTCATAGGTTCAGGCATTAAGCCTTAGAAATTTTTTTATGCTTTTGTTTCAAATTGTTCAATCTCGTTGCGCATGTTTAACAGGTAATCAATGTCGTCGTAACCATTTAACATGCAGGTTTTTTTGTATGCTGAAATATCAAAACTTTCTTTATCGCCTGTTGAGGTTAAGGTTAACAATTGCTGTGGCAGGTCAACAATCAAAACAACTGATGGATTCTGATCGATAGCTGCAAATATTTTTTTAAGAAATGGCTCACTGATCTGAACAGGTAACAAAAAATTGTTGAGGGCATTGTTTTTAAATATGTCTGCAAAAAAACTGCTTATTACCACATCAAAGCCATAATCTTTAAGAGCCCAGGCAGCGTGTTCGCGGGAAGACCCGGATCCAAAATTTTTAGCGGAAACCAAAATTTTTCCACTGTACTGTGGATCATTCAGGGGAAATCGGTTTGGGTTTGTGTTTCATCATTATTTTCAAATCGCCAATCACGAAAGAGATTTTTGCCGAAACCTTCCCGGCTCGTAGCTTTTAAAAACCGGGCAGGTATAATCTGATCGGTATCAACATTTTCAATATTAAGAGGAACAGCAGTTGATACAAGCACGCCACTTTGAATAAAAGGTGATTTTTGAGTTGCCATTGTTTCGTTTTAACAGGTGTTTGCACGCTGATAGTTTATTATTACTGACCTGTTTAAATTAATTCCCGCACATCGCACACACGACCTGTTATGGCTGCAGCTGCTGCCGTAAGCGGGCTGGTAAGCATAGTTCTTGCCTGTGGTCCCTGCCGCCCTTCAAAGTTTCTGTTTGAAGTGGATATACAGTATTTGCCTGCAGGTATTTTATCTTCATTCATACCTAAGCAGGCGCTGCAACCCGGCCCGCGTAACTGGAAGCCTGCCTGTTCAAAAATGTCCTGTATGCCTTCCTGAATAGCCTGCCTTTCTACCTGCTTACTTCCGGGCACTACCCAAACTTCAACATTATCTGCTTTTCTTTTACCTTTTACAAAAGATGCCACCAGCCGAAGATCTTCTATCCGGCTATTGGTACAGCTTCCTATAAAAACATAATCTACCTTTTTACCATAAATCGGGCTTCCGGCTTCAAGCCCCATGTAATTCAATGATTTTTGGTAAGATATTTTTTCTTTTTCTTCAACATCGTTAAGCGAAGGAATATTTCCAGTAACTGAAATGCCCATACCCGGATTGGTGCCGTAGGTAATCATAGGTTCAATTTCATTCGCATTAATATGCAGTTCTTTATCAAAAAAGGCATCGTTTTCAGAAAAAAGTTTTTTCCATTCCTTTACTTTTTCGTTCCATTGCATACCCTTCGGTGCAAAAGGCCTTCCCTCCATGTATTTAAATGTAGTTTCATCAGGCGCTATCATTCCACCACGTGCACCCATCTCGATACTCATATTGCAAATTGTCATGCGTGCTTCCATCGAAAGGTTTCGGATGGCAGAACCGGCAAATTCAACAAAATAACCTGTTGCCCCACTTGCTGATATTTTTGAGATGATATAGAGAATAATATCTTTTGAGAGAACACCCCTGTTTAATTGCCCTTCTACGTTAATGCGCATAAGCTTTGGCTTTGTTTGCATTAAACACTGTGTTGCAAAAACCATTTCTACCTCGCTGGTTCCGATACCAAAAGCAATGGTTCCAAAAGCACCATGAGTAGAGGTATGGCTATCGCCGCATACCATAGTCATGCCCGGTTGGGTAAAGCCTAATTCAGGTCCAATTATGTGCACTATGCCCTGGAAGGGGTGCCCCAGACCATAAAATTCAATGCCGTGTTCTGTGCAATTTTTTTTAAGGGTTTCCACCTGTTTGCGCGAAAGTTCGTCCCTTATGGGAAGGTGCTGATCTATGGTAGGAACATTATGGTCTACAGTCGCCACAATTTGTGCAGGACGAAAAACCTTAAGACCCCTGTTTTCGAGACCTTTAAAAGCCTGCGGGCTTGTAACCTCGTGTATAAGGTGGGTGTCTATATACAAAACGGAAGGCCCGCCTTCAATTTCTTTTACTACGTGTTTTTCCCAAATCTTATCGAATAAAGTTTTCGGCATTTAAAATTAAAATTATTGTTCTAAAGCAGGCATATTTTATATTCCTACTTCTTCAGCATGGTGATTTTTGGCAAGTTCGTGAAGATCATCATCTTCAATCTCTTTTTTACTATCTGCCACACTTAAGAATTTTTGGTAAAGCACATCGATATCGTTTCGGTTAAAATAATAACCTAATTTTTGAAACCGGTGCGCCAGGGCGCTTCTACCGCTACGGGCAGTTAATACAATTTTAGAGCCATCTGCACCCACCTCAGCCGGATTTATGATTTCGTAGGTTTGCGCATCTTTTAAAAACCCGTCCTGGTGAATACCAGATGAATGTGCAAATGCATTACTACCTACAATTGCCTTATTGGGCTGAACCGGCATGCGCATAGTGTCTGCAACAAGCCTGCTCATGCTGTTTAATTTTTTTGCGTTTACACCGGTAACAAAACCCAGGGGTGCATGCTGCTTTAAGATCATTACACATTCTTCAAGCGAAGTATTACCAGCCCTCTCGCCTAATCCGTTTATGGTACATTCTATTTGTTGTGCTCCAGCCAAAACCCCTGCAATTGAATTTGCGGTGGCAAGCCCAAGATCGTTATGACAATGACAGGAAATTTTAGCCTTGTCTATATTAGGAACATTATTTATGAGATAGGCTATTTTTTCACCATATTGATGAGGAAGGCAATAACCCGTTGTGTCGGGAATATTTACAACGGTGGCCCCTGCTTTTATTACAGCCTCAATTACACGGGCTAAATAATCGTTATCTGTGCGGCCTGCATCCTCTGCATAAAATTCAACATTATATACATATTTTTTAGCCCATTTAACGCATTGAACCGCTCTTGCTAATATGTCTTCCCGGTTGGAATTGAATTTTGATTTGATATGGAAATCGGATGTTCCTATACCTGTATGTATTCGTGGATTTTTTGCGTAATGAAGTGCCTCGGCAGCTATCTCAATATCTTTTAGCACCGCACGGCTTAAACCACAAACTGATGCATTCTTAATTACTTTTGTAATCTCAACTACCGAAGAGAAATCTCCCGGGCTGGATACAGGAAAACCAGCCTCAATTATGTCTACGCCCAGGTCTTCCAGTGCAATTGCCAGTTCAATTTTTTCTTTTGTATTTAATTTGCAGCCAGGCACTTGTTCGCCGTCGCGGAGTGTAGTATCGAATATGTCTATTTTCTTTGCTGCCATAATTGAAATTTTTATCCGGAGGTATTAAGTACTGTTTAATTTTGAAAATACCTGTACTTAAACATAACAGTGCAAAATACTCTGTATAAGCGGCAACACCAGTTCAATTTTACTATGTTTTTACAGGTTATCAAGATACCTATATTTTTGCAGAACGATAGTGCTGCAAGGGTTTCATCAAACATAAATTACAATGCCTACCCGCAATACAGATGCTTTATTTCAGCTTATTAAAACGTTAAATACTGCAGAAAAACGGTATTTAAAGTTATATGCCAGGCGAAACTCGGGTTCAGAGGAATTAAAAAGCATTGTTTTATTTGATGCGCTTGACAAAATGGTTGAATATGACGAAGAGAAACTATTAGAGAAGAATAAATCCATCAAAAAGCAGCAACTATCTAATATTAAGGCGCATCTATATCGCCAGATACTGGGCAGCCTCAACTGCCAATGATGAGGAAAATATGGATATGTTGCTGAACGAGCAAATGGGTTTTGCGCGCATTTTGTATGATAAGGGTTTATACCAACAGGCACTGAAAATACTGGACAAATTAAAGGAGTCGGCAAAAGAACATCACCATTATACCTTTCGTTTGCAGGCATTGATATTTGAAAAGAAAATAGAATCTCTTCATATTACCCGAAGCATGGAAGACCGTGCTGAACAACTTACCAACGAGGTGAACGAAGTAACCGGGCACCTGGTTCTTCTTAATAAATTTTCTAACCTAGGTCTTCAATTGTATAGCTGGTATATTAAAATGGGGCATGCCCGGGATATTAAAGATGCTGAGGCTGTAAAACTATTCTTTGTTAGTAACCTGCCTGAACATGATTTAAGGCAAATGGATTTTTATGAAAAATTGTATATGTACCAGGCTTTTTGCTGGTATGGGTTTATTCTGCAGGATTTTTTGCTGTATTACAGGTACACCCAAAAATGGCTAAACCTATTTATTAAAGAGCCTAATATGCAATTAATTGAGATAAGCCAGTTCATTAAGGCATACCACAACCTGCTTACTGCACATTTTGTACTAAACAACCACGAAAAATTTCTTTCTACATTATTGGCTTTTGAAAAACTTGAACAGTCTGAGGCAGGGCAAATAAACATAAACGCAGCGACGCAAATATTCTTATACCTCACCATTGCTAAAATAAACAAACACTTCTTGGAAGGCACCTTCACCGAGGGAACTAAGCTGGTACCAGACATTGAGACAAAAATTATTGAATACAAACCATACATAGATCAGCACCGCATATTGGTTATCTATTACAAGATCGCATGCCTGTATTTTGGAAGTGGTGATAATGAGAAGGCAATAGATTACCTGAATAAGATCATTAACTGGAAAGTAGACCTTAGAACAGATTTACAATGTTATTCAAGGCTGTTGCACCTTATAGCTCATTTTGAGCTGGAAAATTATAACCTGATAGAATATCTGGTAAAATCCGTTTACAGGTTTATGTCTAAAATGAAGAATCTGAGTGTGGTAGAAGAAGAAGTTCTAAGTTTTCTGAAGAAATCATTTACACTAAACGAACGGAAAATTTTACCGGCATTTAAATTTTTAAAAGAAAAACTTGAGAAGCATAAAGGCAATCCTTATGAAACCAGGTCGTATTTATACCTGGATATTGTTAGCTGGCTAGAAAGCAAAATCAACGATCAACCGGTTCAGCAGGTAATCCACCAAAAATTCATTAAAAATAAGAACTAATTAAGGCAAAAAATATAACAAGATGCATCCTGCAGTTTACCCTGTTTAAAAATGCATTTTAAAGCCGGCTTTTCTGTTATAACCCTGTGATTATTAATATCAAACACCTCGTTACATGTTTGAAAGGCATCAAATGATTCTGTATAGGGAAATGTTTTCTTTACATTTTCAATTTCACATTCAATAGCCTTTTTATCATTGCTGTTTATTTTCAAAGCTAAAATTAATTCCCTTTCCATATTAGTGGCTTTGATTACTTAAATGCAAAAAACAAACCGTTATTTTAAACAGTTAGTTAAAAGAAGGTGAGGGTGAAATTTCCCCATAACAATTGAGGATTAATATTCGCAACTTGTTAAAGACTAAATTTTTTAAGGCAAGTATGATTTTTATAAGGCAATGATCGTAAATTCTGTACGCCTGTTTAAGGAGCGTCCCTGTTCATCCAGGTTGCCGGCAACAGGTTTGCTTTCGCCAAACCCCTTCCAGGATAACCTTGAGGCCTCAATACCCTGAGAAATAATATAATCCGCTGTGGCCCGGGCTCTTTTTTCTGAAAGAACTTTATTATTAGCAGGGTTACCCGTATTATCGGTATGACCGCTAATCTGCACCTTCATAGAAACATTTTCTTTCATCAATTCTACCAGCTTATTCAATTCTATTAGGCTAACGGGTTGTAATTCATAGGAATTTAACATAAACTGGACATTTTTAAAAGTAACCGAGTTATTTACAGCAATGGGTTGCAGGGTTATATCTTTTATATAAGTACTATCAGCAAATTCTTCTTTTAGTTGAAAAATGTCGCTGTAAAACATATAACCTCTGCGGTTAACGGTAAAAGTATAATTCCTTCCTTTTGGCAGCGTAATAAAATAAAATCCTGTTTCGTCTGTTTGAAGATTGGTGATTAAAGTACGTGTACTGTCTTCTGATAATTGTACAGTGCTGGGAACACCTTTTTGTGTTATGGCATCCGTAACATAGCCTTTAACGTATAAGGTTTGCATGGGGCGAACTGCAGGTTTTAACTGAAACCTGTACAGGTCTAGCGCACCACGCGTGTCGGTGCGGTCACTGGCATAATATGCATTTATACCGTCTGATGCAACAAACAAACTGCCTTCATGTTCAATAGTGTTTATTGGGTAGCCAAGGTTTTCGGGTACTCCCCATTTGCCATCGTATTCCTTGCGCAGTAAATAAATATCGGTTCCGCCATAACCGGGTAAACCATTACTTGTAAAGTATAATGTGAAATTATCTGCATGAATAAAGGGCGCAAGCTCATCGCCTGATGTATTTATTTTGCTACCCATATTTTCAGCGGCTGACCATTTTCCATCTTTTTGCCGGTAGCTTACATACAGGTCTTTACCCCCATAACCACCCGGGCGGTCACTGCTGAAATACAGCGCATTTTTATCAGGACTTAATGAGGGCGAACTTTCCCAGTTCTCCGTATTAATATTAGTACCCAGATTTATGGGCTGGCTCCAGCCTGTGGGCGTATTATAGGAAATATACAGGTCGAATTCACCGTACCCCTGGTTTGAAAAATTTCCAGCAAAAATTAGCCATTCACCATCCTGCGAAATGTTGATTGCGCCTTTAGACGGCTGGTTATTTATATCACCCTTAATGATCTCTGCCTTTGAATAGCCTGAAGGCGTGAGCACACTCTGCATAAAATCTTCCCTAATACCTTCTCCCCTGCGGGTGAAAACAAAAATGCTGTCGTCTATGGTAAATGATGGATAATATTCTGCCCTGTTACTGTTCACATTATCTCCAAGATTTTCGGGGGCAAAAACATAATTATCCTCGGGATGTGTTTTAGCAAAATCTATTGCGAACTCGTAGGTTTTCTTGCGATAAGTGGCACTTTTCAGGCTTTTTTCAGATAAACCTGGGATGGCGAGAAAATCATCCACCGCCTGCAGGGCATCGGTAAACCTGCCCATACCGGCAAGGTTTATTGAATAAGAAAGATTAAAATATTTGAAGTATTCCGCATCAATTTCTTTTACTTTTTTGTAATATTTTACACTTTCGCCATAATTTTTTAATTCACCATACACGCCTCCCAGGGAAAGATAGGCATCAAGAAAACCCGTATCGTAGGCAATAGCTTTTTCTAATAAGGGTATGGACTCTTTTAATAGACCATCCTGTATTTGAAGCATGGCTTTTTCATACACTTCTTTAGCCTTTTTATTTACCTTGTCTGAATTGTAATTAGACTGCGCGGCAGCCCCAAACGTGGTAAAAAATATAAATACTGCAAGAATAAAAGAAGTCCTCATTTTCGCTAAGATTTAATTCAGTTCAACTAAAAAAGCCGTCCTTACTGAACGGCTTTCAATTTAAAATATTTTAATATTACAATGAGGCAATAAACATTTCTGCTTGTTTAACATAATCTTGGTTACCCTGTTTTGCTGCTAATTCTTTGGTTTTTTGAGCTGCCTGTTTGGCCGCTTCATTATTACCACTTGCTTTTTCAATCTTTGCTTTTAACAGGTACATCCAGAAACCATCCGGATTTTCTTTAATAGCCATATTTACATTTTCCAATGCTTTAGCATTATTATTATCCCACTCGTAATAAAAATTAGCTGCCTGCCAGTAAGGCTTTTTTTCGCCCATTAAGGCCTGCTCAATTTGTGATTTTAGCCTGTCTTTAATATTGGTTGAAATAGGAACCATAACTGCGCTTTTATTCCAAAGCAGGTACAGGTTCATACTTTCTGGTTTAATATCGCCAAACTGCATGGTGAAATTTTCTACCGGTGGGGTATGCATTTCATGTACGGGAACTTTAAATCGTACCACATCTGCAGAGTCGGTGTAACCATCGGTTCCCCAATTGTTCAATCCTTTATTCACTATAACAGTCCATTCGTTATTTCCCGGAATGGTGTATAATACATATGAACCTGTATCCAGGTTTTTACCACCGATTGTAACAGGATCAGTAAATTTTAAACGATGTAGCGGCATTTGCGCCAGTACGCCAAATTTCATTAAGGGGAGCCAAATCACTCTTTTCACTAAAAACTTCTCTTCCCTTCAATCCTGGGCGTGAATATGTAAGTTCCACTTTACCCATTCCAAAATCCTGGATTATAGTTTGGGTGGGACTGGGTGCAGGCATTCTTATCTGGGCACTTATCGAGAAAGCTGAAAGCATAAAAACTGCGATCGGTAAAATAATCTTCATAATTTCTGTTTTTTTCAAAAATACAATTGTAAACCCTAAAGATTTGATAAGAAAAACTAGCTGCTTATTAATTCATTCTTGCCTTAATAAAATCATGAACCTTATTATAAGCATCTTCTGTAGCAACCTTATCAAAGCTGGGATTGCTTGGATTTGAAAAACCATGGTCGGCGTCGTACCGGTAAACTTTAAGATCTACACCGGCTTTCTCAGCATCTTTTACAAACTGGTTAACCACTTCAGGGCTTGGCCATTTGTCTTTATTTCCAAAAAAACCAATTACATCAAAATCAATCTTCGTAAGCCGCTCAATTTCTTTTTCGGGTTGCCCGTAAAACATTACACACCCTGCTGTTTGCTTTCCACCTTCAATGGCGGTCTGAAGGCTCCAGCCTCCGCCAAAACACCACCCAATAGTAAATACTTTTGCTTTTTCGCCGGCATACGCATAAGCACCATGAATAATAGACATTGCTCTTTCGGTTGAAACAGCCTGCATGTATTTAGCAGCCTCTTCTCTTGTAGTAGCTAATTGTTTATCGTACAGGTCGAGTGCAATGACGTTTACACCCAGCTGCATTCCCAGTTTTTCACTCTGTTGTTTTACATAATCATTCAATCCCCACCATTCATGAATTACAAACAAATAATAATTTGTGGGTATGGCTGATGGAATAACATATGCATGGGCTTCGCCACCATCGGGGGTTTTGTAGGTTATATCCTGGCCTTTATGGCTAACATAAGTAAAGGGCAATGGCTCTTCATGCGCCATTACAAAGTTTTTACGGGAAGCATTCAAAGCATAATTTTCAGTAGCAGGGCTCATACAACAAACCTTTTTATTCTGAGCGAACACCGGGTATGCCATACAAAAAAGCATAAACAATGTGAGGGAGAATTTCATAATAATGTTTTAGGTGTAATTAAAAAAGTATTACAAAGTTACCCGCCAGCTTGTTAACATTTTTCCACATTAATTTTTATTGAATGGTTGCGTTACTGATTAATGTATTTTTGCCTGACCTCTGAGATTTTTTTTCTCCCGGTCATAACATTAAAATTTATCATTTTTTACCCGGAATAACCAACCGTTATAGTGTGAATTATTTTAAAACCTTTTAGAAAAATAATGAACCGGAAAGCCGGTGAAGGCAGGAAAATTGATTCATTAATTACTATTTCGAACCTGTTATTAATAAAATTTAAGGCACAAAAACCATAAAGTTTTTAAAATGGCTAAATATATTTTTGTTACCGGTGGTGTTACTTCCTCCCTGGGTAAAGGCATTATTGCAGCATCTCTTGCAAAACTTTTGCAGGCACGGGGCTTTAAAGTAACCATACAAAAATTTGACCCTTACATTAATGTTGATCCCGGCACATTAAACCCATACGAACATGGCGAATGTTTTGTTACCGATGATGGCGCCGAAACCGATCTGGATCTTGGCCATTACGAACGTTTTTTAAACATCCCTACCTCGCAGGCAAATAATGTTACCACCGGCCGAATTTATCAAACCGTTATTAATAAAGAACGAGCCGGCGATTATCTAGGTAAAACAGTACAGGTTGTACCTCATATTACAGATGAGATTAAAAGCCGAATGCTGTTGCTGGGAAAAGACGGAAAATATGATATTGTTATTACCGAAATCGGTGGAACTGTTGGTGATATTGAAAGTCTTCCGTTTGTTGAAGCAGTACGGCAGATACAATGGGAATTGCCGGAAGAAGATTGTGGTGGTGGTTCATCTTACCCTTATTCCCTATTTAAAAGCAGCACAAAGAATTAAAAACAAAACCTACACAGCACAGTGTACGTATGCTCAGCCAGGAAGGTGTGCATCCAGATGTGATTGTTTGCCGTACCGAAGCATCCCTTAGGAAATGAATTAAAAAGAAAAATTGCCCTGTTTTGTAATGTAAAACCGAAGCGGTGATCGAAGCCATGGATGCCCCAACCATTTACGAAGTTCCTTTAAAAATGCTGCAGGAAGGCTGGATATTATCATCCTGAAGAAAATTACAACATAAATGGATATGCAGCACCGGAACTTAATAAATGGCAAGCTATTTCTTGGATAAATTAAAATACCCGAAAAGCAAAATTACCATTGGCCTTATTGGAAAGTATATCGAATTGCAGGATGCCTACAAATCCATACTGGAATCTTTTATACATGCAGGTGCGATTAACGAATGCAAAGTGCAGATCGTAAATGTGCACAGCGAATTTATTACAGATGAAAATGTTGCGGAAAAATTAAAAGACCTGGATGGATTGCTTGTAGCCCCGGGCTTTGGGAACCGTGGTGTGGAAGGAAAAATCATTGCCGTAAATATGCACGGGAAAATAATTTGCCATTCTTTGGAATTTGCCTCGGTATGCAAATGGCTGTAATTGAATATGCAAGAAATGTTCTAGGCTGGAAAGAAGCACATTCAACAGAAATGAACACCAATACTCCACACCCGGTAATTGACCTTATGGAAGAACAGAAAAGAATAAAAATGTTAGGCGGCACCATGCGGCTAGGCGCTTATCCCGTGCGATATAAAACCCGGTACGCTTGCACATAACATTTATGGAAAAGAGCACATTAGTGAGCGGCACCGGCACCGGTGGGAATTTAATAATGAATATTTAGAACAGTTTGAAAAAGAAGGCATGATTCCAAGCGGAAATAACCCAGCAACGGGCCTTGTAGAGATCATGGAGGTAGCAAATCATCCATTCTTTATCGGTGTACAATATCATCCTGAATTGAAGAGTACGGTCGAAAATCCATCGCCATTATTCGTTCACTTTATTGCCGCGGCAAAAAATTATAACGAAAGCAAAAACGAGATTAAAAAACCGGTTTTTCAGCGCGAACTTATTTAATAAAAAATAAGCCGGTTTCTAAAGCAACAATAATTATTTGTTGCTTTTTTTTGTCAATAAAAATATAAAAGAGAATGATTATTTCATTCTCTTTTACCTAATCAAACTATTTTCACCTCAAAAAAATCATTATGCGGAAAGCGGCAGTTGCATTTTTAATGTTGGTATTTGTATTAAAAATTAATGCTCAGCCACCGGCTGGTATTAACTGGTCAACCTCCGGAAACAGTTATTACGAGATAACCAATGAAGGAATTGTCGAATATACCCTTCCATCCTTTTCTCAAAAGGTAATTGTTACCTCTCAACAGCTGGTTCCAAAAGACTCTGCTAAACCCCTTGCCATCAGAAATTTCTTCTATTCACCAAATGGAAAAAAGATATTGTTATTCACCAATTCTAAAAGGGTTTGGCGTTATGATACACGTGGCGATTACTGGATCTATGATATAGCTACCTCAGCTTTAAACCAGTTAGGCAAAGGGCTTCCGGAAGCCTCGCTGATGTTCGCAAAGTTTTCTCCCAACAACAATAAAGTAGCATATGTAAGCAACCACAATATTTATGTGGAGGATGTAAACACTCATGAAGTTAAACCGCTCACAACCGATGGTACAGACAGGCTAATTAACGGAACCTTTGACTGGGCGTACGAAGAAGAATTTGATTGCCGGGATGGTTTTCGCTGGAGCCCTGATGGTAATAAGATCAGCTACTGGAAGATTGATGCAACTAAGATCCGCAATTTTTTAATGATCAATACTACCGATTCTTCGTACAGTTATACCATTCCCGTGGAATATCCAAAAGTAGGCGAAAGCCCTTCTCCTGCTTATATATATGTAGCAGATATAAATACAAATATTGCGAATAAAATGGATGTGCCCGGCGACCCGCAGCAGCATTATATTCCACGCATGGAGTGGGCAGGTAATAATGAAATTGTTTTACAACAACTTAACCGCAAACAAAATGAAAGCAAAGTAATGTATGGCAATGTTGCGACAGGTGCACCAAATATTGTGTTAACAGAAAAAAGCAATGCATGGATCGATGTAAAAGCCCGCTGGAGCAATGTGGCTACAGGCTGGGAATGGATAAAGAATGGCAGTGCATTTCTTTGGGTTAGTGAAAAAGATGGGTGGCGTCACATTTATGTGGTTTCGCGGGATGGCAAGAATGAAAGGTTACTTACAAAAGGTGAATATGATGTTATCACTATCAATTCTATTGATGATAAAAATGGGTTTGTCTATTTTTCTGCTTCACCTTACAGTGCCACACAAAAATATTTATACAGGTTAAAAATCGATGGAAGCAGCAACCTCGAGATGGTTTCGGCACCAAACCTTAAAGGCACCCACAACTTTGATATTTCTCCAAATGGCCTGTACGCCGAACATGATTTTTCAAATGCCAATTCATACCCCGTAACCGAATGGGTTAACCTGCAAAAACACACTACAATTAAAACTGAAGAAAATAACAGGAAATTTCCACCTTTAAAAAAAATCGAGTTTTTCCAGGTAACCACAGAAGACGGTGTAACCATGGATGGATGGATGATGAAGCCTGATAATTTTGATTCTACAAAGAAATATCCCGTATTGTTTTATGTGTATTCAGAACCAGCAAGCCAAACTGTTACTGATAATTACGGTACCGGTCGAAACCGCTTATACAAAGGCGATATGCAAAATGACGGTTACATATATATAAGTGTGGAAGGCAGGGGATCGCCCGCACCAAAAGGGAACGAATGGAGAAGTGTGATATATAAAAATGTTGGCAGAATAAATATTCGTGACCAGGCAATGGCAGCAAAAAAAATATCTGAATGGAAATTTGTAGATACCTCACGAATTGCAGTCTGGGGTTGGAGCGGAGGCGGTTCTGCCACGGTAAACCTTCTCGGTCAATATCCGCAAATTTATAAAACCGGCATAGCTGTAGCCGCAGTAACAAACCAGTTAACCTACGACAATATTTACCAGGAAAGATATATGGGTTTACCACAGGAAAATCTGCAGGATTTTGTTTTGGGTTCTCCTTTAACCTACGTAAAAAATATAACAGGCAACCTGCTGTATATACACGGAACGGGAGATGATAATGTGCACTATCAAAATGCTGAATTATTGTTGAATGAAATGATCAAATACAATAAGCAATTTCATTTTATGGCTTACCCCAACAGAAGCCATGGAATATACGAAGGAGAAGGAACCAGGGAGCATATGTCTACCTTATATACCAACTTCCTGAAAGAGTTTTGCCCGCCAGGTGGCAGGTAAAGAATAATTAACCCTCCTGCCGGGTTAACATTTCGGCAGAGATCTTTTGCCACATCTCATCAAAGGTGTGGCCATTTTGTTGCCACTTTTGTATGGCCAGCTTCATTTTTTCGTTTCGGGGCTGCTGTGCCTCAGAAAAAAATTGCTGAATAAACCCGGCATCTTGTTCATGCGCCAGTTTATTGTATAATTGTTTAATGAGCAGTTCGTGCTCCATATTATCATTGGCAATTTTACGCTCTAAAGCCTCCTGCAATTTAACCTTCTCGTCGTAAGTGCCGTTCGGTAAAAGTGATTTGGCAATAACCGGCATAAGCTCTATTAAAACTAAAATAATTACAAGCAGGTAATACCGGAACTGCGCTGCACTGTTATCTTTTATTAAATTATGTAAAGCCTCAATTCGGGTTAGAAAACCATCGTTCAATAACGCATCAAATGCTTTCTGTCCGTTTAGTTTTGCAAGGGCAATGGCTGCAAGTGCGCTGTCTGCCCGCGCCACACCGGGAGAAAGGTTTTGTTGCAATTGAATGTACTCTGCATTAAGTTTATCATATTCATTTTGCTTTGCTTTAGCTATGTCTTTTAACCCGATCTTTCCACTGCCACCCGTTCCGTCTGTTTCTGCAATAAAAGCATTGCGGGCAGAAGTTACCTCAATGTACTTTTCGTCCAGTTGCTTTTTATACAAAGCTTTTTCGTTAGAAAGTGTGCTTATTTGCGCGGTATAAAGTGTATCCTGTTCCTGATTCTTTTGTAACCTGCGTTTTTCATTATCAAGAGAGGTTTGCACTTTTATTTCTTTGTCAAACAGGTACAATAATGCCGGCTGCGCCATAAATGTTCCAATGGTTAGTGCCAATACCAGTCTGAATGCAATGGGCCCGAACCGGGTTTTGTTGGTTGAATTTATTCCTTTAATTAGCGCACGGTCTATTATAAGAATGATCAAACCCATAAAAATACCGAGGGCCACTGCCTCAAAACCGTTATTTACCACGGTATAAAAAAAATAGCTCCAGGCAAGGGTTGCAAACATCCACGTACCTAATACAGCCATCCCTGTAATCGCATACCTGTTACGGTCTACTTCACAGTTTTTTATCAACCTTTCTTCGGCGGTTGAAAGCCACCATAAAAACCTGGTAAAAGCTGATGGGTTATAGACCTCCCGCTGCGACATAGATGAAACAGTTTGTTGCATGACAAAAAATTAAAGTTGAATCTTTATTGAAATTGGTTGGTAGGCGGGAAAACTTAAACTCTTAAACGGCTAAATAATACCTGTGGTATGAAGGTGAATATTATTGATCTTTCTTTAACGTGCATTGTGGCGAAAGGTATTTTGCATGTTTAATCGTTAGCCTGGCCAGGTTGGGAACGTACAAGTGTGCGACGCAACTAAAGCTGCCCCCTGTATTTGGCCCGGATAAAACCAATTCATTCACCCGTATAACCTGTGTAAACTTACAGATGCAATTACGTTCACTTCCCTACCTTTGCCGCTCAAATTTATTTTGATTAATATGAAGACTGATAAAAATACCATCATTGGTATTGTGTTGCTGGCGGGTTTATTCATACTGTTTTTCTGGTACACCAATAAACAACAGCAAAGTTATTTAGAATCGCAACAGCTTATTAAAGACTCTCTTGCAAAGGTTAATGCCTTAAAGCCACAACCTCAAAATTCGGCAAACTTTACAACCGACTCCTTAAAAAATGATTCGCTGAATAAATTAAGTACAGCGGGGAATTTTGGCTTGGCAGCGCTTGGAAAAGAACAAACAGTAGTGGCAGAGAATAAATTGTTTCGGGTTGTATTTACAAATAAAGGTGGTAAAGTAAAATATGTTGAGCTAAAAAACTACATCTCTAATAATAATAAAAATGTTCGGCTTGCCAACACTTCGTACGACAAAATCAGTTATAATATTAATACAGGCCCTAACCGTTCTGCCGAAACAAACGACCTGTATTTTACACCATCCAGCCCGGTTACCAACAGCGATGGCAGTCAGACTATAAAATTTAGTTTACTAGACTCTTCAGGCAACGGTATTGTGCACGAATACATTATTAAACCAGACCAATATTTAATAGACTGGAATGTGTCTTTAGGTGGTGCGAATAACCTGCTTACAAATAACACTCTTAACATGCAATTTAAATCTGCACCGTTAAGGCATGAATCTTCTGTTGAATACGAAAGAAGAATGAGCAATGTTTGTTTTTCAGTTGATAATGAATTTGACTACATCTCTGCGAAAAATGATAAAGTATTTGAGCAGCCTGTGCAATGGGTAAGTGCCGTGCAGCAATTCTTTAACGTAACACTTATCGCAAAAAATAATTTTACCGATGGTAAGGTACACTGGGCCCGCAAAGGAGACAGCACAAATATTCTTGGCCGTGTTGATGCAAACCTGCAGATGAAATTGCCGGCAACAGCGAATGTTGCCATTCCGTTTCAACTTTATTATGGACCCAACGATTACGACAGGTTAAAAAGTGCAGCCCCGGAAATGGATAAAATTGTAAATCTCGGGAGAGACTTTTATTCGTTTGTGCGGCCGATAAACAAATACATAATTATACCTGTATTTAATTTCTTTGCCGGATTTATAAACAACTTTGGATGGGTAATTGCTTTTTTAACCATTTTTATACGGCTTGTTACCTCGCCCCTTGTTTATAAAAGTTACCTGAGCGGGAGTAAAATGAAAGTATTAAGACCTGAGCTCGATACACTGCGTAAAAAACATGGCAGCGACCAGCAGGCTTACAGCATGGAGCAAATGAAATTGTTCAGGGAGGCTGGCGTAAATCCCCTCGGCGGTTGTTTGCCACTACTGTTGCAAATTCCCATATTCTTTGCCTTGTATAGTTTCTTTAACAGTAACGTGGCCTTGCGCGGGCAACCTTTTCTGTGGGTCGATGACTTGTCAGCATACGATGTTTTAATACAGTTTAATTCCAAGATATTTATTATAGGAGATCATATCAGTTTGTTTGCATTGTTGGCAGTTGTTACCAGTTTCCTCATATCATTATACAATATGAATATGACGGCAACTGACCCTAACAATCCCGCTTTAAAATACATGCCATACATCTACCCGGTATTCATGTTTATATTCTTTAACAGCCTTCCGGCAGCGCTAAACTGGTATTATACGGTTTCGAATGTTATTACACTGGGTATTCAGTTTGTTATTCAGTCTTACATTATCGACCATAATAAAATACTTGCACAAATGGATGCGAAACGAAAAACGCCCAAAGCAAAAAGCAAGTGGCAGGAGAAGTATGAACTGATGATGGAATCGCAGAAAAAAGTGCAGGAATTAAAGCAAAAATCAAGGAAATAAATTAATGCATTAAATGCCTTTGTATTGCTAAACAGCTTGTATGAATTTAATTGAAGAATTACGCTGGCGCGGATTAATTCAGGACATTATGCCGGGCACTGAAGAACAATTTCAGAAAGAAATGACCACGGGCTTACATTGGTTTCGACCCTACTGCCGACAGCCTGCATATTGGCAGCCTGGTTCCGATTATTTTATTGGTGCATCTGCAACGAGCAGGACATAAACCCATTGCACTTGTTGGTGGCGCAACAGGAATGGTAGGCGACCCCAGCGGAAAAAGTGAAGAAAGAAATTTCTTGATGAAGATAGTACTTCAGCAAAATGCAGCGGGTTAAAAAAGCAACTGGAAAAATTTCTTAATTTTGATGCAACCATAGCCCAATGCAGCAGTAATGGTTAATAATTACGACTGGTTTAAAAACATGCGTTTCTTGAATTTATTCGCGATGTCGGCAAACACATTACGGTAAATTATATGATGGCTAAGGACAGTGTAAAAAAAAGACTAGAAGGCGAAACGGGCATAAGCTTTACAGAATTTACTTACCAGCTTATACAGGGCTATGATTTTTACTGGCTGTATAAAAACAATCATTGCAAACTGCAAATGGGTGGCAGCGATCAATGGGGAAATATTACAACCGGAACGGAATTAATTCGACGCAAAAGTTGGAGGGGAAGCTTTTGCCTTTACCTGCCCACTATTAACAAAAGCAGATGGCGGCAAATTTGGCAAAACAGAAAAAGGAAATATTTGGCTGGATCTGAAAAAACTACGCCATACCAGTTTTACCAGTTTTGGCTTAATGCCAGTGATGCAGATGCAGCCAACTGGATTAAAATATTTACTTTTTTATCGCAGGAGGAAATAAACGATCTGGTTTCACGACATAATGATAACAGTTCTCCACACGCTTGTTACAGAAAGCAGCTTGCAAAACATGTTACAATTTTTGTGCACGGCATAGATGCATACAATAAAGCCATTGAAACAACTGAAAAATTATTTGCCAGTCAAAATGCTTCAGCTGAAAGTTTAAATGAGCAAGATTTGGAAGAAATGGAAGGGGTAATAAAAATATATCTTCCTCGCTCTTATTTATCTGATGAAAAAGACGTTGTAAGTTTTCTTACAGAAGCTAATATTTTTCCAAGTAAGGGCGAAGCGCGAAAAATGGTTCAAAACGGTGGTGTTAGTGTAAACCGGAACAAAGTATCTGCCATTGAAATGAAGATCGGTTCATCCTTTTTGCTACATAATAAATTTATGTTAGTGCAAAAGGGTAAAAAAAATTATTACCTCGTTACGTTTTCTTAGTTAATATTCCTTAAGAAAAGGATTATTTTCTTTTTCATAGCCTATGGTTGTTGGCTCTCCATGCCCGGGATAAACAATGGTTTCACCCGGTAATGTAAAAAGCTTTTCACGAATACTCTTTAATAACTGGTTGTGATTACCTGCCGGTAAATCGGTACGCCCTATGCTTTCGCGAAACAAAACATCGCCACCAATTATAAAATTTTGTTTGGGGCAGTAAAAACAAATACTACCCGGTGAATGGCCGGGAGTTAAGATCACTTCAAGTTCATCCTCTCCGAAACTAACCTTATCACCCTCATCTAAAAAATGCAATGGACCTGCATAGTTTGAAAAAGTTAAACCATACATCTGTCCGGAGGCAGGTGCAAATTTTAAAACTACCTCCTCATGCTTATGAATATGAAGTTCCAGGTTGTATTTTTCAAACACCCATTTATTGCCGAAAACATGGTCAAGGTGGCAATGGGTATTCAACAATTTTACTGGTTGCAATTTGTTATCTATAATATAATTTTCAAGGGTTGTTTCTTCGTCGGTGAAATAGCAACCGGGGTCAATAATAATAGCCTGTTCCTTTTCGTTGCTTAGCACATAAGTGTTTTCCTGTATAGGGCTGAATGTAAAAAACGATACCTTTATCATAACACTATTTATAAGTTTGATCCCGACATTTACGCTAATTTTAAAGAATCTAATGAATGGTTATGCAAATTACTAGCTTAAGGCTTAAGTTACCCTTTTTATTCGCTATCCTCTGTATATTCTCATCAGTTCAATCGCAGGTTAATACGGTTGAATTTGGAAAGAACCGCATTCAGTATAAAAAGTTCAACTGGAAATTTTATCAGAGCCAGAACTTCAACACTTACTTTAACAATGGCGGGCTGGAAATTGCGAAATATGTAACACAGGTTGCAGAAGAAGAATTGCGGTCAATTGAAAGAACGGTAGAATATTCTTTGCAGCGCAGGGCAAACCTGGTTATTTATAATAATTACGATGATTATAAATCCAGCAATATTGGTTTGGGCATCGACTGGCAAAATTCCGGTGGATTAACAAAGCTCGTAAATAATAAAGTGAGCGCTTTATTTTGATGGTAATCATAATACCTTAAGGTTAAAGATAAGAGAAGGTATTGCGCGCATATTGACTGATAATATTCTATTTGGTGATGATATTGGCGAATTTGCCAGCAACCAGGCTTTGTTAGATCTTACCAGAGTGGCTTACCGACGGTTATGTATCTTATGTGGCAGAACCATGGAGTACCCCATAAAGATGATGCATTAAAAAGCGCCATGCTGAGTGGCAACTATAATAACTTTTACCAGTTTGCCTTTGAGGAGCCATTGCTGGCCGGTCATGCATTCTGGTATTATATAGCGAGAAATTATAAACCAGAAAATGTAACCTATTTTTTATACCTCGCCAGGTTTTATAAAAATTTAAATACCGCTTCGAAAAGATAGCAAAAAAGAAATTTAAAGACGTGCTGGCTGATTTTATGAATGCGGAGCAGGATCGATATTATACACGATCTTAAGCAACGCCGCAATGCACCTCGCGGAAGATTGTCGGTAGTGGAAGAAATGAGGAAAAGTGATTTTTATAATTTTGCCGCAAATCCAAATGCCCGAAACAATTCTTATGCGGTTGTAAAATTACCCAGGGTAAATACTGTGTTAATTACTAAATAATTTATTGGAGCCTAAAACTATTACTGGAATATGGAGCAAGAACAAAGCAAGGAAATATTAATCCTAATTATCCCATTCTAGCATGGGATGGAAAAGGCTCGCGGTTACTTGGTAATTTATTCGAAGGAAGGAAAAAACTTACATGTTTGTTTACGATGCTATTGCTAAGATAAAACGTTTTAAGCAGGAGATTAGAAGGTTTTGACCAGATACTCGATGCAGGTTTTATTTTTGATGCAAATACCTTATTACTTAGCGCCGTAAAAAATGGACATACCGATCTATTTACCTATCGTATTGATAATCTTAATTAAAACAAGTTACTAATGATGTGTATGATGATCTTGACCCCACATTTGTTTCATTCCCCAACAGGTTAGGAATAATTTTTGCATCAAACAGACCAGGTGTTAATGCACCTAATGCTGATACATCTATCCCAAGCCGTAACAGGTTTAATATATTTCTTGCAGACATAAACAACAACAGTGAATTCCGGCAGATAACACAGCTAACAAATATGAAATACGGTAATGCACGATACCCAATGCAGTATAACCAAAACCATTTTACGTTTGTTAGTGATGAGAATGGAATTAACAACAGGTGGGCAGGTTTTTTTACCTCTCAAACAGGCGGACTGGATACATTATTTTATATTGGAGAAGATGTACTGCATAATCCAACAGATAAAGACCTCGACAGTACGCTTCAGGCATGGCAAAAACAACAACCCGACAGTATTAGTTATTTTAAAACTTACGAAGATTCTACCTACACATTTCCTATTACTAATTACCAAAGCAGTTTATTAGAAACACGTGTAGCCGGCAATAACGATCAGGTGAGTGAGGTAAGGCGCGAGGGTGACCTTAAATTTCTATACAAATTAAAGGTAGATTCATTGGCACTTGTACGGCGTAACATAAACGCCCGCCCTACAGATTATATTAAACAAAAAATTCAGCAAGACCGCCTAGCTGACGGAAGAATAGTAGATCAGCAATTTATCGAAACATCTAAAGAAAAAGATGCCATTTTTCAAAGTGAATTTGAAGATGAAACCAGAGACTCAACGGGTATTATACAACCAAAGGCAGATCGCCCAATAGACACAAGGCCAACGCTTTATCCCGTGCAAGCCTTTACAACTATCGTTTAAAGTTTGATGCTGATTATATTCTTGCAGGGTTTACGAACAACATTTTGGTTAACCGCTACCAGCCTTATACGGGTGGCACAGGTCCCATTGTATTAAACAGTGGCAATGATCTTAACCTTACACTAAGGCTTGGTATAAGTGATGTATTTGAAGATATTAAAATTATTGGAGGCTTTAGATTGGGAACCACCCTTACCGATAAGGATGTATTTGTTACAATGCAAAATTACCGCAAGCGCATCGACTGGGGTGTAACATATTATCGCAGTAACACGAGCAATTATTTTGGCTTTTTTAAAGGGCCATTAATAAGGTATGATAATGTTGTGTATACGAATCTCTACCAGTTTAACCTCGCGTATCCTTTCAGTGAAGTAAATAGTTTTCGTGCAACAGTTGGGTTAAGGGTAGACAGAGGTGTGGTGAAACCATTTGATTTTACAGGATATCCTGATCCCGGTGCTTTGGGTGTAGAAGATTCATCTTCTTCTACCCTGCTTACACGGTTTGAATTCGTACACGATAATACCATTCATCCAACAGAAAATATTTATGATGGTTTACGCTGGAAGATTTATGCCGATCTATACCTGCCCGTCAGTCAAAGCTCTTTCAAGGGAACGCAGATTTATAACTTAGGATTTGATGCCCGATATTACAAACCCATTTACCGCAACTTTATCTGGGCATTACGCGCTGCAGGCGATATGAGTTTTGGGGAAACCAAACTTATTTATTATCTCGGTGGTGTAGATGGATGGTTCGATCCTAAATTTAACTCTGCCAACCAGCCTTCTCCTAATGAAAATTATGCCTTTCAAACGCTTGCAGTTAATATGCGGGGTTACCAGCAGAATGTGGCAAATGGAAATAATGCGGTGGTAATAAACAGCGAATTCAGGTTGCCCGTGTTTACTACTTTCTTCAATAAGCCAATTAACAACGCCTTTTTAAGGAACTTTCAATTGGTGCAATTCGCAGACCTGGGAACGGCGTGGGCAGGCGATGTAAAAAACATTAAAAGACCGACCAATATTTTTGGTCCGGAGTCTCCGGACAATCCCATAATAATCCGGCAGCGTGCCGGGGGCATTGGACCTTTGGCGGGTGGTTACGGATTTGGTGTTCGAAGTACCTTGCTCGGGTATTTTATGAAACTAGATGCAGCCTGGCCAATGAACGTATTTTTTAATGGTAAGCCTGTTTATTATTTTGCCCTGGGATTCGATTTTTAATTGGAATAACGTATGCATAAAAAAATGCCTCATTATGTGAGGCATTTTACATTATGTTATGAGGAAGTTAGTGTTTGTCTCTCATAAAATGAAACACTTTAATTATAAATACCACCATTACCAGATAACCTGCAATGCCGGCAATAAGTGTATGGGTATTAAATATCTCGCCCTTTAAAAAATGAACGGCATTTAAAACCGAACCAATATGTTGAGTAATCATATTATAAATTAATTTTTATCTTTCTTATAAGACGCATAAAGCAGGTTTTTCCTTAAAATAATTTACCTGTTTAGCAAATATTTAAAATTCCTATAACTTTTTCTTATACTTCATTTTTTGATCATATGCTAATTAAATAAATCACCTTTGAAGAGGTTAGAACGATGGGTTTTAATTTTGCACCTTCTTTCCATACTTACCAGTGCGAACCTTTTATAAGGTTGTTATAAATCCGCATAAAAAAATTTAGAATTGTTGTGTCGTGCAAAAATATTGGGTAAATATGATTATGAGTGCATCAATATTGTTAATTATAAAGTGCTTTGGTTTTCAAAGTAAATTTAAAATCATTTCATATTACCGATCATCTTTTCCAAAGCAGCCAGGTGGGCCTTAAAAGCTTTGTCACCTGATTTGGTAATACTATAAGTTGTGTTGGTTCTACGGCCTATAAATCCTTTTTTAACAGAGAGGTAACCACTCTCCTCTAAGTTTTTTAAGTGGCTGGCAAGGTTGCCGTCTGTAACCTGAATTAGTTCTTTTAATTCATTATAGCTAACCTTTACATTAACCATAAGCGCACTCATTATACCCAGGCGAATGCGGCTATCAAATACCTTGTTTAAATTTTCTATGGGGTTCTTCATCAACTTCTTTCATATTTATACCACATTGCTGCACCATAAACTATATGGCATATACCAAACCCAAATGCCCAGAAATATAAACCCGACGTCAGAAACCACAGACTGATTACACCAGTTGTAATAATTGCATAAGCCAGGTACTGGGTCTCTGGAAAAGTGTACCTGGTGGCATTAAGAATGGCAAGCCCGTAAAAAATAAGGCTTCCCGGGACAACCAATACATACAGCCCCGCATCAATTATTTTAAGAAGAAAAAGCCCGCCAACCATCATGGGTAATGAAACGCTTAACATAAGTCGTTGGGCCATAACCCCCCATATGGCAACATCATTTTTTTTGCTGCGCCAATAAGTAAATAAAAATGCAAAAATAAATGCGGCGGCAAAAGTTGTAACCGCAATCATAAATAAGGGATGATTTAATATAACGGGAAAATCTAAATGCCCGTTGTTCTCCCCGAAAGGTGTTGTTTTATTTTCGTGTAATTTATAATTGTTTTGTTGTATATGCTGCTGGGCAAACCATGCGCCCACCAGTGCACAACATCCGGCAGAAATTCCGCTTAACCCGCTAAGGCTAATGAAACGGCTGCTGCGCTCCATCATTTGTTTTATTTCTTTTAGTGTTTCGGAGGGATGCATGTCTGCCATATTAAATCACTTTGTATTATAAAGTAAATTAAAAAATACAATAAACAGAAATGAAATTAATCCGCCGTGCGGGAAACAATGGTGTTGCCGGAGATCACTTCATCCTCACCGGGATCAGGTGTTTCGTGCTGGGGAAAAAACCTTTTCTGGAATACGAGTAAGACCATTACACCAGCAGAAATAGAAGCATCGGCCAGGTTAAAAACAGGGCTGAAAAATTCAAAACGATCCCCCCCCCATATGGGAAACCAGGCCGGATAGGTAGTATTTATAATTGGGAAGTACAACATGTCTACTACGCGCCCATGAAGAAAACCAGCGTAACCGCCATGAGGTGGAAACATGCGCGCTACCATAAAAGGGTTACTGGAGTCGAACAACATACCATAAAACATACTATCTATTAAGTTTCCGAAAGCCCCTGCATAAATGAGGGCAGCACAAATAATAAACCCTTTATGATATTTCTTTTTAACTATGGACCTGAGATAAAATGTACCTAGAATAACGGCTACAAGCCTGAAAAGCGTTAAAAATATTTTGCCGAACTCACCTCCGAATTTCCATCCCCATGCCATGCCTTCATTTTCAACAAAATGCAGCCGGAACCAGTCGCCCAATACATAATGTTCTTCACCTAAACGATAATTTGTTTTAATATAGATCTTTAAGACCTGGTCGGCCAATAAAATCAGGAAAATAAAAAGGGCTACAGTTGTTCCTTTCACAAAAAAATTTTAGCCGCAAATATAAGCGATAAAGAATAAGTTAATTTGCTTCTGAGGGCGGGTAATATACGAAGGGTATGCTAAATCTATTCTTCAATATAAATTCTTTTTACCCGCTGGCTTATGCCCGTAAGTATTTCGTAAGGGATGGTTTTGCACGATTCGGCGAGTTCAGTTACGGGTATATGTTCGCCAAAAATCTCGACCTCATCGTCTTCCCTTACATTTGGCACCCGGGTAATATCAATCATACACATGTCCATTGCTATGTCTCCAATGATTGGGGCAAACGAATTTTTTAAAAAAACCCGGCCGGCCCCATTGCCTAAGAACCTTGGCAATCCATCCGCATAACCAATTCTTAAGGTTGCTATTACGGCATCTTTATTAACTATACCCCTTCTATTATAACCGATGGTTTCTCCGGCCTTAACCGTTCTAATCTGTGCTATGGTGGTTTTTAACGTTGCTGCAGTTTTTAATTCGTGCTGATGCGTGCCGGAACTTTCTACGCCATATAAACCAATGCCGAGGCGCACCATATCAAACTGGTATTCCGGGTAATTAAGTATGGCAGCGGTATTAGAGATGTGCTTTAAAAATTTGTAGCCTAATAATTGTTCAATGGTAATACACCATGCATTAAAAGTATTTACCTGTTGTAATGTAAAACTTGCCTGTTCCTTATTACCACTGGCTGCAAAATGGCTAAACACTGTAACTACAACCATACGATTACCAGAAGTAAGAATTCTGCCTAATTCAGAAAGGGAATTTTGTTCAAAGCCAAGTCGGTGCAAGCCTGTATCCAGTTTAATATGTACCGGGTATTCCATTAAACCCTGTTCATTTAAAAAGTCATCAAAAGCCAGAAGTATTTTAAGGGAGTATAATTCAGGCTCAAGGTTATACTGCACAAGAGTTTCAAATGCAGCCTCATCTACATTTAGAACAAGAATGGGCAGCCTGATACCTGCCCTGCGCAATTCAACACCTTCATCGGTATAAGCCACTGCCAGGTAATTTACTTTATGAAATTGTAACAGGTTGGCAACGCCCGCACCTGTTCCATAACCAAACGCCTTCACCATAGCCATAACCTTAACGCCAGGCTTTAAATGTTGCCTGTAAAATTTAAGGTTGAATGAAAGCGCATTCAGATCAATTTCCAACCCTGTCTGATGAACTTTCTTTTGCATTAAAGAAGCGATCTTTTCGAACCTGAAAACACGACCTGCCTTTAAAAGTACTGCCTCGTTCCTAAAATTATTTCCGGAGAAGTTTTTTATAAAGCTGCCTGTTGTATTAAAAAGCTCTAATGAGTAGGCCGCATCATCATGAACATCTTTATATAAGGTCCATAATTCACCTACGGTTATTACGCGGTTGATTTGCCTTGCCTGAAGCATGCTTGCAACCAATTCATAAGCTTCTTTATTTACCGTGCCCGGTATATCTGAAAGTATTACAGTTTTTTCGGGGTGCTGATGTTGTTGTTGCAAAAAGTCTAATGCAATAGATAGGGAATGTATATCAAAACTATAACTATCGTTTATAACAGAGCAATTGTTGATGCCCGGCACAAGTTGCATGCGCATGTTTACCGGTTGCAATTGCATTAGTCGTTCTGTTATTATTGCTCCATCATATTCCATGTATAGCATAACACAAATACTGGTAATACAATTTTGAACAGATGCCTCATCTGTAAATTCAGTGTTTACAATAAACGAAACGTTATTGTGATTTACATGAATGTTGGTGCCGGAAAGTAAACGCTCAATAAAAATATCCACCTTACCATTACCATAAACAGACCATGAAAAAACTTCGGCTGAAAAATTATTTAAATAGTCCATCACCGCTTCGTTATCGGCATTGCAAATAATAACTTTTGCCCCTTTAAATAATAAAAGTTTTTCTGTGATCTTTTGTTCAAGATTCTCAAAACCCTCATTATGTGCTTCCCCAATATTTGTAAGCACACCTATGGTTGGCAGTAATATTTTTTCGAGGTTGTGCATTTCGCCGCTAGTGGAAATTCCCGCTTCAAATATGGCAAGATCATAGCTCTCATCCATTTGCCAAACACTTAAAGGAACACCTGTCTGTGAATTGTAACTGCGCGGGCTGCGAACAATTTTATGATCAGTAGTAAGCAATTGATTCAACCATTCTTTTACAATTGTTTTTCCATTACTGCCCGTTATAGCAATTAAAGGGTAAGTGAATTGAGAACGATGATACGCACAAAGGTGCTGAAGAACCTGCAGTGGGTCCGGGCAAAATATAAACCCTGCATTCTTATAAGGAGCGGTATTAAACTGATGGTTAACCACAAAATTACGAACGCCGCGATTATACAGATCAGATATAAATGAATGACCATCACGGGTAGCAGTATGTAATGCAAAAAAAAGTGTGGAGGATGGAAATACAAGCCTGCGGCTATCGGTAAGTAATGACCTGATAGGTTCTGTTTTGCCAGGCAAATTTATCTGCAATTGCAGGATGGCAGCGATATCACTAAGGGTATAGGTCAAGAGGGTTCTGCAGGAATTTTAATTTCATCGTCCAATTTTCTTTCTTTATCGTTATACAACGAATAAATAATAGAACCTGTTATACAAACAAGAATTACCCCGAGTGAAAGATAAGACTGCATTTCTTTTTCAATCCATTGGTTAATCCAATGCTGACCCAGCATTTTAACACCAATAAAAATAAGCACGATAGATATACCTTCCTGCAGGTAATCAAATTTATTAACAGCGCCACGCAAAAGAAAAAACAGAGAACGCAAACCAAGAACGGCAAAAATATTTGAAGTATAAATTACCACTTTATCAAGGCTTATTCCCATCACCGCTGGTATTGAATCTACTGCAAAAACAAGGTCAATGGTTGCAAGCATAATAATTACCACAAATAAAGAGGTATAATACCTTTTACCGTTTTCAATTATTACATATTTACCACCGCCATCATGAGATACAACGGGCAAATATTTTACTATAAACCTATATACTTTTCCTTTATGAGGGTCGTAATCCTCTTCTTTATCTGAAGTAAACATTTTATAACCGGTGAATACCAGAAAAACACCGAATACCAACATTATCCACTCAAATTTTTCAACAAGGGCTACGCCAAGTGTTATAAAAACAATTCTGAAAACGATGGCTGTTAGAATACCAATTAGCAACACCCGGCTTATATAATCTTCCTTAACATTGAATGATGTAAATATGAGAATGAAAACAAAAATATTATCTATACTTAAACTCCATTCCATAAGGTAGGCGCTTAAATATTCAAAGGCAGGTTTTCTGCCATTTTCAACCCACATAAAAACAAAAAAACCCATAGCAAGGCTTACCCAAAACAAGGTTTGCAACAGGGCTTTTTTAATAGAGACCCTTTGATTTTTTTTACTGAGCAGGCCAAGATCGAATATCAAAGCCAAAACAATGACAATTCCGAAAACCAAATACAATAACTGGTCTGTGTTCATATTAAGAAGTATTTCCTTTGCCTTTTTCTGGTTATTTTATTTGAAAGGCCAATACATTGTTTTTAAAGAAAGTTGGTACGTAAATTATCTTCTCTTTCGCATTATAGCCAATATCTGCGGTATTAATTTTTTCGTTTACTGTGTTGTACAGTTCTTTCACTTCGCCATTATGGTTTACCTGGTAAATTACGCCACTCCAGCACGATACGATAAATTTTCCTTCAGCGACTTCTATTATACCATCGGTTGATTTTTCCATACCTGTGGCAATGGTGGTTAATTCTTTTTCTTTTTCAGCTTTGTATAAAGTGCCTGAAGCCAGAACATACAATGCATTTCCTACTGCCACCAGTCCATTGGGGTTACTAAAGCCTGAAAGATGCTCAATAACAACATCATTTTTTATAAGATGCACCTTACCTGTTCGGGAATCAGAAACAAAAACACTTCCTTCATCATCAATGGTTACATCATTTAAGAAAACAGCACTATCTACCGGTATCCTCGTTAATATTTTTTTACCCGACAGGCTTACTTTCACAACATCTCCCACATCAGCTATATAAAGAAAATCTTTGTACACCCCCATGCCCTTGGGACCACGAAGACCGGTAATAAAATTGGTATCAATAATTTCTCCACCAGAATTCAATAATGCAATGGCACCTCTTCTTTCAGATTCTTTAAATTTTATATTAATCAAAGACACAAGAAGCTGGTCCTTATCTTCCCAATATAAAACTGACTCCGGGGTTGCCAGCACAGTGTCTGTAGCCCATACTTTCTGAAGGGAATACTGTGAATAAACTGCCCCTGCAGCAACCATAAAAAATAGTATCATTATAACCTTCTTATTCATAAAATTTGTTTTAGCAAACTTACTTACTTTTTTAAGGGCAAACTTTTGCGCCTGTAATTTCTATTAACTGCAATGTTGGAGTATTTTGACTAATGTTTTCCTGAATACTTTAATTTTCTTCTCCAGCGGTAAATTATCCCGAATAAAATAATAATGGCTATCGGGGCCACAATGTTTATTAATTGCCAAAATAACTTTTGACCCTGAAGCTTTCTTTTATCGAGTAAACGCAGCGTATAATCTTTATTCCGCGCAGCAAAAATGCCATTATCACTCACCAGGTAGTCAATGGTATTTAAAAAGAATTCCCGATTTGCAAAGCGGTAATTTTCTAAAGGAAGCTGCCCCATGGGCATGGGGCCTGTCGTATTGGAAACAGCATTTAATATTATATCAGCATCAGAAACAACCACCTGCTGAGTAGGTTTTTCAGCCCGGGGCAGAAATTCCTTTTTTAACGCTAACCTTACGGAATCTTTTAATGCAGGGGTAAGCCGGTTTGCAAAAAGCGATGTAAATTTTCCCTCGAGCAATACAGCCACCGGAACATAACTTTTATTGTATGATGAAAAATTTTGTTCACTTATTTCATCCCTTATTTTATTTATGCTTACAATAGCCGGGGCACTTAGCCGGCGGCTGTTGGTATCACTGCTTAATAAAATGGTTTTCTCAATTCCAGGTGCTTTCACTGTATCTATACTTGAGGGGAAAATTGAAAGTACACGATCAAGATTCTTTGAAACAGGATTGTTATTGTTGGCTGAAAGAAAGGGATAGTATGGCCAGGGAAAGCGCTGAATTTTTGGTGATCCATCAGGGTTAAAATCATACACCAGCGGAATTTTTGAACAATTAAGATCCTGCAACAAGTCGCCATTAATGCGCACACCATAGCGAAATAAAATATCATCAATATTCAGGTTCCTGTCATAAGCAACAAAATCTGCCTGGCTGCGCATAAGGCTGTCAAGTTCAGCATACAATTTATCAATGAACCAAACAATTTTACCGCCGTGCATTACATATTGGTCAAGCTTAAGTTTATCTTCATCGGTAAAGGGTTCTGTTGGTTTTACTATAAGTAATGCATCAAGAAACTCAGGATCGGGATATGCCTGTTTTAAATTAAAAATTCCGAGACGGTACTGGTTTCGCAAGTTTTCGCCAAGGTCATTTACAGTTAGATCAATCGGTTCGCCATTACCCACGGCGTAACCTACAGCGGGCACATAATTGCGGCTTAATTTATAAATGGCATTGATAAATTTATATTCAAGCAAAGATTCCGCAGCATTCATAGTTGCTTCCTTATCGGGCTGAGGTACATCATTTATTACATTAAAGTTTTTAAAAACAGTGCGGCTGCTTCGCAGGTCTACGGCTATGGGCCGCTGATTTTTATAAAATACAAGGGCGGATGGAATGATAAGTTGCCTGGTTGATTTATCATCCTGCTGTGCCAGGTTTTCTGTTTCTTCAAACACTACACCTAAACGGGCGAGACTATCATACAATTCAAACTTTATACTGTCTTCAATATCTTTTCCGGGTTCAAGAAATTCTACATTAACCCGGTTGCCTGAAAGATTGCTGAACTCCTCTAATAAATCTTTTGTTGCTAAAGACAATTTTTTATAATCTGCAGGCAGGTCGCCCGTTAAAAAAACCTGTATGGTTACTGTAGTATCTAATCCTGATAAAAGCGAATCAGTGGCCTTGTTTAAACTAAATCTTTTTTCCGCTGTAAGGTCTGCACGCAGCCGCAGGTTTACGGTAATAAATACAATAGCTATAAACAAAATTAATAACGCAACCCACCATAATGGAGATCTGTATATTTTAGCTATGAATTGTTGCATTAATAACGACTAATGTTTCTTATAGTGATAATAACAAAAAGAAGAATGAGCGTAATGAAGTAAATAATATCCCGCCCGTCTACTACCCCCTTACTTATACTTCGGTAATGCACATCTATTCCCAGTAACTGAATGTAATACCCTGCCCCGGATGCAAATACAGGCAGCCGGCTTATGGCATCAAAACCTGTAAAAAAAACCAGACAGGTTAAAGCCCCTGCAAGAAATGCAACCATTGTATTGGGTGTAAAACTACTGGCGCAAATACCAATAGATGTAAATGCTGCACCCAGCAACAGTAACCCGATATAACTGCCTGTGGTGCTGCCCACATCTACCCCGCCGATTGCACTTAATTGCTGTAAAGAAACTGCATAAATTACGGTGGGTACCAATGCAAGTAGCACCACCAGAAATGCTCCGGATAATTTGCCCCAGACAATTTGCGAAGCTGTAACCGGGCGGGTTTTTAATATTTCAAAAGTGCCGGTCCGGTATTCATCAGCCATGCTGCGCATGGTTACGGTGGGCACGAGAAAAAGCAATATCCAGGGGGCAAGCCTGAAATAATTATCGAGAGAGGCATAGCCAAAATCGAGCAGGCTTGTATCGGGAAAAACAAAGAACACTAATCCATTAATCAGCAAAAAAGCAACCAGGGCAATATAACCGGTTAGCCCGCTAAAAAGCTGTTCCATTCTTTTTTACAGATAACCCACATGCGCCAAAACTAAGATTGAAAGATGTATAAGCAGTCATTATTTATAAACATAGTTATTGCGTAAAAACCGCATCGCTGATGCCCTTGTTAATAACATAATTAGAATAGGAAATTTCGAGGCGGAGCCTTTTTTATTTGCCAGTTTTTCAGAGGCAGATTTAGAGGCACCATCCATCTCCATAGTGATGCCCTTTGGTAATTTATAGTCTTTTGTATTAAAGCTGAATACGAGTTTATCCGGTAATCCAAAATTGCTGTAGCGGCGATAAAACAACTCCATTTCGTAGGTGCCGTTTTCTTTTGTTGTGGTGATGGCTTTGCGCACCAGCATATTAGACTCATCAATGTATAAGGTTGATAGAATAATATCTGCATTATCATTTACCGGCAACAATTTTATAACCCTTGTATTTATTCCGCCAATTACAGAATATCCTGCATCAATTGCCATGAAGTCTTTTAGAGAAACCACATTATTTAAGCTAATGCTTATGCCTCCTTTTGGCAGCACAGAAACGCCTCCATCTTTTTTCAACCTGAACTTATCGGGGTTTTTATAATAAACTTTTACCTTACTTACAGGTGCTTTTATAAAGGCAACATCAGTTTTAAGCACACCATCTGCCGAATAATCTTTAACCTGCATCATGCGGGCTTTAACTTTTTCAACAACCTGACTGGCATTCTGCGCAAAAATGTTATTGGCAAAAATGGATAGGAAAGCAAATAAAAGTGTTTTCATACTATGCACAAATGTAGAATACCCGTTGGGTTTGAACAGTTAATTAGTGTATAGCGCATAAAGAAATAACATAAATTTTCGCAAAGGTGAAAATATTCAGCTAA
The DNA here is from genome assembly GCA_963806425.1 of uncultured Bacteroidota bacterium. Lineage (GTDB taxonomy): Bacteria > Bacteroidota > Bacteroidia > Chitinophagales > Chitinophagaceae > JBBRBB01. The sequence goes on from CAWDYB010000009.1 coordinate 449,206, forward strand.
GCACATCTTTCTTTTTCATTACAAAAACTGAGGCTGCCAATAACCCAACAATATGAACTGTAAGAACAACCACCGATGTAAGTATACCCGGAACATTCTGAATACTTCCTGTAACGGCCTCGTTGGAGGCATTCAATTTTTCATCAAAAAACTCCTTCCATGTTACCATATGCGTGGTAAACAAATAGGGTGTAATGTAGCGAAACACAGGCAGGTCGAGTGTTCCCAGCACAGTAAAGAAAATAATGATGCTCATTGCGGAAACTATTGGCAATTGAGTTCTCTGCGAAAAGTGAAAGAAAAAAACCCATAGCAGCAACCGTAATAAGGGCAAGTGCCGCAAAGGCAAATGCCAGGCAATATCTCCAGAATACATCGTTTTCATTAATAAGTACGATGTAATTGCTCTTCATCAGAAACATATCATCTGTACCAAAAATAAGCATGCTGCCAAACAGGGCAAGTACAGCCATCCAGATTAATAAAAGAAGAGTGTAAATGCATGTTGCCGAAAATTTAGCCAGTATAAACTGTGTGCGGCTAAAAGGTCCTTGACAAAAGCAATCGAAGCGTACCCATATTGGCCTCTCCGGAAATCATGTCTGCTGCAACAAGGGTTACAAGCAACGGAACGTGTATCAGCATTAACTGTAAAATTATATAACACACCAGGTAACCATTCAGCACATCTCCTTCAATGCTCAGGCTGCCGACAGACTGCATCATAAAATCGGCATAATCCTTACCATCCATTTTTAAACCGAATTGCACCATGCCAATAAGTGCAGCAATGGCCACGAAAGAAATATAACTACGTGGCCTTTTAAATATTTTATATAACTCTATCTGTAAAAGATTCCACATGTTGATTTCCGCTTGTTACCTGTAAAAAATAATCTTCGAGAGAATGCCGTGGCTGAATGCTAAAAACCTGTACATCATTTTCAATAAGCCATTTATGAAAGCCGGGTATTTTATTGCTGTGCATTTTTAAAATTATATGATTGTTTCTCCGTTGCTGAAAAGCATTAAAAAAACTTCCCTGTTGCAATAGCTGCTCTGTCTTAATATTATCGGATGTATTTAATTCAACAATTGTTTGTGCAGGGTCAAATAACTGTTGTGCATCGCCTTCAACCATCTTTCTTCCTTTATCAATTATTAAAATTCGGGTGGCAACCTGCTCTATTTCATTCAATAAATGAGAGGAAACCAGAATTGTTTTTTTTCTTTCCCGGCTTAAATGAAGAATAAGATTGCGTATATCCGCAATACCCTGCGGGTCTAAGCCATTAGTAGGCTCATCAAGTATAACCAACTCGGGGTCGTGCGCAAGTGCAATCGCAATGCCCAGCCTTTGCTTCATTCCCTGTGAGAAGGTTTTTACCTTATCGTGCGCCCTTTCCGAAAGCCCTACCATCTCAAGATTTTTATGCAGGTCGAGAGAGGTAACAGCTTTACCACTGATTTGCGAGAATAATTTTAAATTTTCGAAGGCAGATAAGTATTTATAAACATCGGGCTTTTCAATAATGGCTCCTACCCTTTTCAAAATTTCTTTTCTGTGGGTTTCCAGTGGCAGTCCGAATATTTTAACTAAACCCGATGTTGGTTTTATAAGCGTTAGCAACATGCGGATGGTAGTGGATTTACCGGCACCATTCTGCCCTAAAAATCCGTAAACATCACCTTCATTCACAGTAAAAGAAAGGTCTTCTACCGCCCTTATATTCTTAAAATTCTTGGAAAGGTTAGTAACTGATATAATTGATTTCATAAACCGTACAACAAAAGTAGCTATGTAAAGTTTACTATAAAGCCGAAAGTATTAAAGGCAGGTTTTTGTGAAACATTGATGCCTTAAATAATTTAAAACATTCAACGGTTTTTTCCTGCGCGCAAATATTGCTGCAACGCCTGCACATAACTTTCAAAAGCAGCAATTCCTTTTTTGGTGATTTTGCAACTTGTATTGGGATAGTTGTCTTTAAATTCTTTATTCACTTCTATATAACCGGCATCTTTCAATTTTTGAATTTGAATGCTGAGGTTTCCCGCAGTGGAATTTGTTTGTTCTTTTATAAAAGTAAATTCAGCAGACTTCACCGAAAGCAGTAAACTCATGATGGCAAGCCTGAGCTGGCTGTGCAATATGGGATCGAGGTCTTTAAACATGCCCCACCTTCAGCTTTAAATACCTTTTTCTAAGAATTAATCCCGGAATAAACCATGCGAGCTGTGCGCCGGCAGCCGTTAACAGGGCGTTATATGGATAAGAAATATAGATGGAAGCAACGGCAAAAACCCAACATGCAATACCGCCAATAATCATAGGTGTAAAACGCTTGGTAAAACCTGTTGCAAAAGTTGGGATGCCATAAAGAATAAGAAATAAGGCGCCCGGTTTGGTAACAGGCACCTGAGAGGTATAAAAAAATAAAAGAAAAACACTTATGCCGAAACAGAGCCAGATACCGCCAATAGCATCATCGGTAAAGCTGCTGTATTTTCTCTTTTTATTTTCTTTTGATGAAATAATTATTTGCGGAATTACAGCAAAAATTGTTAGAAACCATACAAAACCAACCCATTGCCAGTTATAAAAATACCCGGCGAAAACCATTAAGCTGCAAAACGTAATGATGGAGCCCCACATGAGCGCGCTGATGCCCGTTTCATTATAATCGCATTTAGCTTTGTTGATCATTGTGGTAATGAGTTGAAGACTTTCTTCTTCGCTCATTTGCCTTTCCTTTTCCATACAGCTTTTAAATTAGGTGGATGATTAATTACATTGGGCCAGCACATTTTCCGCCTGAGGCTTTCCCCATTTTGGATATAATGGTTTTGGGGTTGCGGCATTATACAATTCAACCGATTTTTCAAGTAATGGCCTTGCGGCAACCTTTCCTCCGCCAAATTGTTCAGGAGTATAAAATGTATTTACCCCCATTAAATAATATATGCGGGGGTTTTCAGGATCTAATTTTTTACCTGTATTTAATGCCTCGGTAGCCTGCATTCCATAGGTTTGCCAGCGCGTCATGGGGTCTACCATCATTTGAATATTTGCCAGCATATACCGCACGCCATAGGTTTCTGCATTTTTCTCAATTGCTTCGGCCTTTTCAAGAATAGTTCTACCATTATTTCCGATGGCATCCTTGTCGCCGCTATTTTCCATGTAACCAATAAAGGCCTGTGAAAGTGCTGCATAATAAAAGGGCAGCCATTGTGTTTTTTCGGCTTCTGCAATGCGCAAAAAATTATTAGATACTGCCTGAAGTGCAGCCACTGTTTTTGCTTCGGATAAAGCGGCAATATTGGTTTCCATTGCCTGCACATATTTATCACTTTGTGCATTTGCGGCAAGTGCAGCAAAAAAGAAAATAGAAAGAATAAACTTTTTCATAATGATCGTAGTTTTTATTAAAGATTATTGTTAATAGCATCCTGGCTGCGGTCTACGCCCCAGCTTAAAAAACATCCTACAAAATAAAATCGTTTTGCAGGTGGTGTAATTGGTTGTTTAATTAAACCATTATAACTGTAATTGTAGCCATATACCTGGTTTGCACCAAGCACGTTTGTTACACTGCCAAATAATACAATGAAGGTTTTTGCATTTTGCTTGCCAAGCATGGGCAGGTAGTTTACACTAAAACCCATATTGTGAAAATCTTTTGTAAAACCCTTATCGTCTACTATATACTTTTCACCAGACTGTACAAGATTATAATATGGTCTTCCCGTGGCATAGGTGTACGTAAAGTTGAACCCGGTTTTCCATTCCGTTACAAATTTTTTTGTAACAACAGACGCTGTGTGTTTTGCAGCAAAATTGGGTTGTAACTGATCGGGGTAATTAAGGTAATCTCTTTTGGTATCGAGAAATGAATAGCTTACCCAGTAATCAAAGTTTTTTATGGTTGTTTTATCCCGCCAAAATAATTCAATTCCTTTGGCATATCCATATCCATCATTATTTACGGGAAAAGTTTTTACGAGGTCGCTGTACTTTTTATAAAAAGCCTCTACCCGTAAAATTTGATCGTTTGCTGACCGCTGATAGTTTACAATATAATGCACAGCTTTTGTATAGTTCAGATTCTGCGTATAAAGAAGCTGTAAATTCTCAGGCTTTTGATAAAAAATACCATAAGCAGCGGAGAACTGGGCGCTCTTAGCCACTTTATATGCAAGTGAAAAGCGCGGTGCAACATTATTTCTTTGTAATAAAGATGAGTACTCATACCGGCCACCAATTTTAGCAGCAATTGCATGGCTTAGGTAAATATCCGCTTCGGCAAATATTGCTGAAAGACCGTCATTCAGATTCGAAACTGAATCATTATAAACACTCTTGTTCTTTGAATACCAATGTTCTGCCCCTGCCCTGATAGCGTTCAGACCGCCTAATTTCTTTTCGAAAACAGGCTTTACCTGGTAGAGTTCCTGTTCATTAATAATATTGAAATTTTTGCTTTGTAAGTAAGGCTGTTCAATTACTGTTACAGGTTGATTGTTCTCATTCTGCAGTTGCTGGTTTAAAAAATCTTTGTTGATGCTGTAGCTTAAACCAATATTAAATTTATAACCATTACCTAAATTTTCTTTCCAGGATAAATTGTTGTACCAGTTTACATTTTTGAGGCTAAATGCATCTTTAATACCAGCAGAATCAATGTCAGGCCTTCTTATACCAAGTCTTCCGTTAGCGTAAGTAGTATAGTATTTCACCATTCCTCCATTCTTTGTTCTTACCCTGAAGTTTGCATCAGCATTATGGTATTCAGGCATGGAAAAATAGTCTGGTGTTTGCTTAACGAGATTAAAATAAGCAGCAAGATTTATATAACCGTAGTTAACCCCCCACGATGAATTTTTTTCTTTGGCAAGGTGCTGATAACCACCCCCCACAAATATGGGCGTAATGGAGGCGCTTGCCGAAGATTCATCAGGCAGATCGATAGATTCAAGAATTAGGGCAGAAGATAATGCCTGACCATATAAGGCAGAATATCCGCCTGTGCTAAACACTGTTCCTTTAAACAAAAAAGGAGAAAACCTGCCCCGGCTGGCAATATCCTGCACACCGGTGAAAAATGGATTATTCACCAGGGTACCATCAATAAATTGTTTTGTTTCGTACCCTGCACCACCTCTTACAAACAACCCTTCTGATTCCCCCACCTGTTGCGCCCCCGGCAATGTTTTAACGGCACTGGTAATGTCGCCGTTTGAACCCGCTGTAGTTACAACATCAATAGAACTTAAAACGGTTGCTGCTCTTTTTCTATCGCCAGCTTCAAAAGAGCCCGCAGTTACCATAACAGCGGTCAACTCATTCATTTCTTCTTTTATGATGAAGTTTTCGCTGAGATTTGCACTATCAATGGAAATGGTTTTAATAACAGGCTTAAACCCTAATGCAGACACCTCCAGTTCAAATATTCCTTTTTCGGTTGTATTGAAATTATAATTGCCTGAAGAATCAGCAGAAGCCCCATCATAAGTGTTTTTTAAAGTGATGCTTGCATTGGGAACAGGCTTTCCTTTATTGTTGGTTATACTGCCTGAAATGGCAACCTGGCCGTTGACCTGAATAAAAATGAAAAAAGTGAAACAACATCCTAAAATTGCTTTCATACCCATAAATTGGCCACAAACGTAAATTAGTTTATGTTATAAACCAAACCTGATCCAAAATTATTTTTTTGCCGTATAGCATTATTTTTGCCGAAAAGGATAACATGAAAAGAGTTTTATTCATAGACCGCGACGGCACTTTACTGGATGAGGCATTTGATTACCAGATAGACACGCTGGAAGAATTAGGCTTTTATCCGCACATGTTTGAATACCTGAAAAAAATTTATTCCGATTTGGATTTTGAGCTTGCTATGGTTACAAATCAGGATGGATTGGGAACCCCTGTTTTTCCTGAAAGTGATTTTTGGCCTATTCAAAACCTGGTGATGCGGACCCTTGAAAGGGAAGGAATAATTTTTAAGGATGTGTATATCGACAGAACGCATCCCTACGAAAATGCAGATACGCGGAAGCCCGGTATTGGAATGTTGAAACATTACTTAAACAATCCTGATTATGATATAAAAAATTCATTTGTTATTGGCGACAGGCTTACAGACATGTTGTTAGCCACCAACCTTGGTTGTAAAGGCATTTGGATAAATAGTGGCTCCGGTATGGGCAACCATGAAATAAAGGATAAAATTGAAACAGTAAAAACAGATGGAACTATTGCCATTGAAACAACCGAATGGAAAGCGATTTATGAATTCCTGAAAGAGCAAACACTAAGCAGGCAAACACGTACAGCTGTTGAAGAAAATAAATGAAACTATTTTACCGCGAAATAAATCTTCCGTTCCGTTACCCATTTACTATTTCCGGTGGCAGAACCAAAACACATCAGCCTTCATTAATTGTTGCATTGCAACTGGGGCCATTTACCGGGTATGGCGAAGCGCCCGCCATTAGCTATTATGACATAACGGTTGAGCAAATGATGGATGATCTTAAACGCAAAAAAATGTTTGTTGAAAAATTTGCGTTTACCGAACCTGAACGGTATTGGCATTACCTGCATCATTTATTTCCTAAAAATCCTTTTTTGGTTTGCGCACTTGATATGGCCGCATGGGATATGTTTGGAAAAATGCAGGGCAAACCTTTATATAAAATATGGAATTCCACCTGGCAAAATATCCCGATTACAGATTATACCATAGGAATAGATTCTGCAGAAGTAATGATTGAAAAGATGAAGGCGAAACCGTGGCCTGTATATAAAATAAAAGCAGGAACCGATGATGATATTCAATTACTCACAGCATTGAGAAAAAATACGGATGCCATTTTTTGGATAGATGCAAATGGCGGGTGGACAATGGATGAAGCTTTGCAAAAAATGGCTACACTTGAACAACTTGGCGTTCAACTGATTGAACAACCCCTGGCCAAAGACGATTGGGAAGGCATGCAAACACTAATCAAATACTCAACTATTCCATTAATTGCAGATGAAAGCTGCGTAGCTGAACATGATGTGGAAAAATGCGCGCAGGTATTTGATGGAATAAATATAAAGCTCACAAAATGCAGCGGCATAACGCCTGCCTTAAGAATGATAAAAAAAGCAAGAGAATTAAACTTGAAGGTTATGATGGGCAGCATGAATGAATGCACCATCGGGTCTGCTGCCATAGCTCAATTTTTGCCGCAAATTGATTTTGTGGATATGGATGGTCCTCTGTTATTAAGTGAAGATGTTGCTTCAGGATTAACGTACAATAATGGGGCAGTGACTGTTAGCGATTTGCCGGGAACGGGTGCTGTTTTAAAGGAAAATTTTTGATCTTTTTTATAAAAAGTAATCAATCATTTCTTTTTTGTTTCTCCTTAAGAAGCTGCTTCCTGAATAAATGTTGAAGAATTTGTTTTTTGTTCCTGTTGTTGTATATTTAGATAGTCATCAACCCACTTGTTTTATGAAAATTTTTACCCCCCCCCGCCGATTTTATTGAGTTTTATTTTGTGTATGAACTTTAATGCATTTGCTCAGGAAACTTCCTTGTTATTACAGTTGCAACGATTTACGTCCGGCTTAAAATTAATTATGAAAACAGCTACGCTTTTAATTACAATCCTGTTCTTACTGAACAGCGCCGGATTTACACAACCCGGTACCCTTGATGAAAGTTTTGGTGAAAATGGTAAAGTGATTTGTGAAGGCTTTGGTTATTGTAACACCTCAGCGTTACAGGCAGACGGCAAAATTATAACAGCAGGAAACAGTGGAGGTCTCGTAGGGAATGGCTTTCTTCTTGTGCGATACAATAATGATGGTAGCGTTGATAAATCATTCGGGGACAATGGGAAAGTTATTACAACAGGTTCAATTGAGACAGGCGGCATTGAAACTATTTTTTCCATAGCTATCCAGCCAGATAATAAAATTGTTGCCACAGGTGTTGGATATAAGGGGTATTTATTTGATGGCGAATACCATTATGTGAATAATCTGAATTTTATTCTCGCTAGATACTTGCCTGATGGTAAACTGGATTCTTCTTTTGGAAGAAATGGGATAAGTATGATTGACTTCGGAATTTTTGAAAGATTATATGCAGTAGTACTACAGCCGGATGATAGAATAGTAGTGGGAGGCAGCAGTTCACCGAATGCTACCGGCATCGAAGATTTTCTGGTAGCCCGCTACATGCCGGATGGTTTATTAGACGAAAGCTTTGGAGATGGCGGCAAAGTGATCACTGACCTGAATAGTGCTAACCGTGATATCATCAAATCTCTTGTGCTGCAGCCCGATGGGAAGATTGTGGCAGGAGGCATAAGTACGAATGTAGGTAGTTCAGAGTCATCTAAGTTTGCCCTCGCACGTTATAATTCTGATGGCAACCTTGATGCAGAGTTTGGCAACAGGGGCACTGTTGTTACCGACTTTGCTCCCAATGACGATGAATTAACGGAAATAGCACTACAGAGCGATGGAAAAATTGTAGCTGTAGGAAGAGTAGGCAGTTTGTTTGGTTTCAATGTAAATATGGGAGTCGCAAGATACACTTCCACAGGAAGTCTTGATGAAAGCTTTGGAAACGGCGGTAAAGTAACAATAAAATTTAGTTCTGGTGCTTCTGTTGCTCAAAGTGTGGCAATACAACATGATGATAAAATTTTAGTAGGAGGAATAGCAGGTGGATTTGCTTTAACACGTATTAATACTGACGGGACCTTAGATTCTGATTTTGGAGAAAATGGAACTGTTGTTACACCGTTAGGTGGTGAATACTACGAAGGCATTAATTGTCTTGTTCAGGAAAATCACAAAATTGTTTTAACCGGTACATCTGTTTTGTTTGCCCAACCTTATTATAATTTTGCTTTAGTCCGCTATAACGGAGATCCTGTAGAAAACCCGCTTATTTCACAAGTAGAAACATGGATAAAAGATAATGCTATAGGCTGGTACACCCAAAACGCAGATAAAGTAGGTTACTATGCTGTAGAAGCCAGTAAAACAATGAATAACTTTCAGGAAGTAAAAAGAATCACCACTCAAGCCGTTGCTCAACCTCCGGGAAATGAACAAAAGATTTATAGCTACGTCATCTCCAATGCAGAAACTAATATGTATTATCGTATTAAAGCTGCGTTGCTCAGTGGCAAGTCTGTATATTCTGATGTGCTTTATTACAGTGGCAGTGAAAGCGCTATAAAAATTTATCCAAACCCGGTAAAAAATACCTTGCATGTAACCGGATTACAAACTTCAGCAAATACAACACTTACAATAGTAAATCCGCAGGGCAATGTGTTTAAAACAGTTTCAATAACCAACAAATGCAGCGCTGATATAAATGTAAATGAGCTAAAACAGGGCACATATTATTTACAGATAAAACATGGAACCCTAAGTAAAAAGTTTACGTTTCTAAAAGAATAATTATTCAAAATAATATTAAGAATTATTCAGAAGAACCTATTACTCCTTCACCCTTTCAACATAGTCACCGGTTTTGGTGTTTATGCGAATGCTTTCGCCTTCATTTACAAATAAAGGAACCTGTATGGTGCCGCCGGTTTCAATAGTGGCGGTTTTTGTAACGCGGGTGGCTGTATCGCCCCGAACACCCGGTTCGCAATAAGTAATTTTTACAACAATTTTTTCCGGTAATTCCGCCCCGATGGGTTGTTCACTTTCAGTATTTACAAAAACAAAAACTTCTGCCCCTTCTTTTAAAAATTGTGGTGCATCTATCATTTCTTCAGCTAATGAAATTTGCTCAAAGGTTTCATTATCCATAAAATTGTAACCGGTATCATCTTTATACAGAAATTGAAAAGTTTTCTTTTCAACTCTCACCGGGAAAACAGTTTCTCCACTGTTCCATGTTTTCTCAATGGTCCGGTTATTATCCACACCTTTAAGCTTTGCCCAAACTTTTGCGGCCGCCCTGGCTGTTTTGTTCTCACCAAATTCTATAACAGAATAAAGGCTTCCGTCAAGTTTCAAAATCATTCCTCTGGTTATGTCAGATGTTGATGCCATACAAATTAAATTAGAGGGCGCAAAAGTAAGATTACCCCCTTACAATAGAAAATAACATATTCTATAAACAAAAATTGCTGTTCCAATACCATGAAATTCAACCCATGCAACAACAATGTTTTATGGAAATAAGTGCTAAACCACGTTAAATATGGTAACCGATTTTACAACACTACATGAAATTGGTTTTGCCCCTCTCAAATCACCTTTTACACGTAATTAAAATAATTTGTCAATATAAGAAATACATTACTTTTGTATTGTCCTGATGTTACAGTTCTTCCATTTCTCCTGGATGTTTTTCGATAAAGCTCACGGGTTTTTGGTTACTGTTTTCATAGGTTTTTTATTTATTTAAATTTTTTTTACAATGAACATTTACGTTGGAAACCTAAATTGGAGTATTACCAATGATGACCTGTACAATCTTTTTTCACCCTATGGAGAAGTAGTTTCTGCAAAAGTAGTTACTGACAAATTCAACAACAACCGCAGCAAAGGCTTTGGTTTTGTGGAAATGAGCGACGACAACGCTGCTCGTGAAGCAATAAGCCAGTTGAACGATTCAGAAGTTACCGGGCGCAAAATTATTGTTAACGAATCTGCACCTAAAAAAGAAGGTGAAGGTGGTTACAAGAAGAAGAGCTTTGGCGGCGGCGGCGGTGGCGGCGGATATCGCGATAACAAAGGTGGTGGCGGTGGCTACAACCGGGATCGCGGTGGATTTAACCGTAACCGTGGAGATGGTGGAAGCGGCGGTGGATACAACAGGTATTAATCGCAACAAATCATCAAATTCTTTAAGTCCTGCAATTTTATTACAGGACTTTTTTATTGCATACATGTTTTTACTTACTTTGCTGTTATAAAGGCATGAGCCAATATTCATAAACCAATTCTATAAGCTGTGAATTATAAAGGCGCCAGTATTTTAAACATACTTATACCTTCCATTTTACTTTTTATTTTAATGATCGTGGCACTTGCCAGCCACACGCTTGTACTGGCACAATCCATTCTAACCATAATCGTTGTATTTGCCGCACTTGCAGTATATATTTTATTGTGGGCATTAATGAAACCCGACTTATATAGCCGCAATGCCGGTTATATTATTGGTTTGCTCTTTATCCTGAATATTTCACAGAAAACCTTCATTACTACCCAAATGGATACTCCTAACTGGGTATTTACCACTATAATGATGGTCATCATTTTCATAACTTTTGGGGTAATAAGCTGGTATAAAACAAAGCAAACCAACAGTATATTTGCCGGTATCAAAAGCAGCTTTGTGAGTGCCCTGTTGGGAACTGTTATAGCCTTATGTTTCGGCTTTTTGATCAACTCGTTATTCTCAGAGAAAATGCTGTATATTCTTCAGGATAATTCCGGTTTTAAAAATTATAAAAACCCGAAGGCTTATATTTTTTTCCATGCGTTTGATAATGCTTTCACCCATGTAATAATGGGGCCTTTCTTTTCGCTGGTTTTCGGTTCTCTTGGGGCTTTAACAGCCCGGCTTATGTATAAAATGAAGCAGGAAAAGAATTTAGATCATCCTTCATTATAATCCGCCTGGAGGGTGTTTGATTTTGCCCCGGCATTATGCATTTTTAAAAGATATTCACAATTTGGAGACAAATCGTGCCAATTATTGAAAACTTTGCTTTTTTTTAGATTATAATACCTACTTTTGCCGACTTATGTATTTTGGAGCAGTGTATCCTTTCAAATCTACAGCACCTTATCATCAATCAATCACCATAAACACAATTATTCACTTTTGTTCCCTTAAGTGTATATGTTGAAGTGTGCGACGCAACGAAGCTGAAGAAAGTATTGCAGCCTGGTTCAAAAAATATGAAAAAATGTTCAAAACCTCCAATTAAAAACAGCAATGAAAAAAGATAATCGACCAAAAGCCAGTTTTTCTCAGATCACAATTGGATTAGCATCTCCCGACAGTATACTGGAACGCAGCTTCGGCGAGGTTTTAAAACCTGAAACCATTAACTACCGTACCTACAAGCCCGAACGTGATGGTTTATTCTGTGAAAGAATTTTCGGTCCGGTAAAGGACTATGAGTGTGCCTGCGGCAAATACAAACGTATTCGCTATAAAGGTATTGTTTGCGACAGGTGTGGTGTGGAGGTAACTGAAAAGAAAGTACGCCGCGAACGAATGGGGCATATAAAGTTGGTTGTACCGGTTGTACACATCTGGTACTTTAAAAGCTTACCGAATAAGATCGGTTACCTGTTGGGTATGAGCTCAAAGAAGCTCGAAAGCATTGTTTATTACGAAAGGTATGTAGTGATACAGCCGGGAATTCGGGAAGACAAAAATTTAAAAGTCGGGCGATTTGTTAACTGAAGAAGAGTACTTGGATATTATGGAAAACCTCCCTAAAGATAACCAGTATCTTCCTGATGATGATCCTGAAAAGTTTATTGCTAAGATGGGTGCAGAGGCTGTGCATGATCTGCTTGCCCGTACTCAGTTAGATGAGCTTAGCTATACGCTTCGAAATGCTGCAGCAACAGAAACGTCTCAACAACGAAAAGCAGATGCCTTAAAAAGATTTAGCGTTGTAGAAGCTTTTAGAGATGCTAATAGCCGTATTACAAACCGTCCAGAATGGATGGTTATGCAATATATACCTGTTATTCCTCCAGAATTAAGACCGCTTGTTCCATTGGATGGTGGACGTTTCGCATCCTCCGATCTAAATGACCTGTATCGCAGGGTTATTATCCGAAATAATCGTTTAAAACGATTACTTAGAAATTAAAGCGCCTGAAGTAATTCTTAGAAATGAGAAAAGAATGCTGCAGGAATCTATTGACAGCCTGTTCGATAATGCCAGAAAATCCAATGCTGTAAAAGCAGAAGGTGGCAGGGCTTTAAAATCATTAAGCGATGTATTGAAAGGTAAGCAAGGACGTTTCCGTCAAAATTTCTTGGGTAAACGTGTTGACTATTCCGGTCGTTCTGTAATAGTAGTAGGACCAGAATTAAAAATGCATGAGTGTGGTTTACCAAAAGATATGGCTGCTGAACTTTTCAAGCCATTTATTATTAGAAAGCTTATAGAAAGAGGTATTGTAAAAACGGTAAAATCTTCCAAAAAGCTTGTTGACAGAAAAGATGCCGTTGTTTGGGATATTCTGGAGAATATTCTAAAAGGTCATCCGGTTATGCTTAATCGTGCACCTACCTTGCACAGATTAAGTATTCAGGCATTTCAGCCAAAACTGGTAGAAGGTAAGGCTATACAGCTTGCATCCTTTGGTTACAACGGCTTTCAATGCCGATTTTGACGGTGACCAAATGGCTGTGCACGTACCCTTAAGCGCTGCAGCAGTACTTGAAGCACAGTTATTAATGCTGTCTTCTCATAATATATTGAATCCACAGAACGGCACTCCTATTACACTTCCTTCACAGGACATGGTATTGGGACTGTATTATATTTCCAAAGCAAAGAAAAGCACACCTGAAGAACCTGTAAAAGGAGAAGGTAAATCTTTTTATAGCATGGAAGAAGTGTTGATCGCATATAATGAAGGTCATGTTGACTTGCATGCTTCCATTAAAGTAAAAGTAGATGTGCGCGAGAAAGGCAATATTGTGAAAAAAATGGTGGAAACTACGGTTGGTAGAGTTATGTTCAACCAGTCTGTTCCTATGAAGTTGGTTATGTAAATGCATTGCTTACTAAGAAAAGTCTTAGAGAAATAATTGGTGATATAGTTAAAATCACAAATGTGCCTAAAACGGCTAAGTTTCTTGATGATATTAAGCAGCTTGGTTTCCGCATGGCTTTCAGAGGTGGATTATCTTTTAATGTAAATGATCTTGATAATTCCTGAAATAAGGAATGAATTGCTAGATCAAGCTAAGGTAGAAGTAGATGAGGTTTGGGAAAATTACAACATGGGTCTTATCACCAATAATGAAAGATATAACCAGGTAATCGATATATGGAGCCGTGTAGATACCAGAATTACTGAAACGCTAATCAGAGAAATGTCCACTGATAAGCAAGGTTTTAATTCTGTTTACATGATGTTGGATTCAGGAGCACGTGGTAGTAAGCAACAGGTAAAACAGCTTGCAGGTATCAGGGGACTTATGGCAAAACCAAGAAAAAGCGGAAGCAGTGGTTCTGAAATTATTGAAAATCCCATACTTTCCAACTTTAAAGCCGGGCTAAATGTATTAGACTATTTTATTTCTACACATGGTGCCAGAAAAGGTCTTGCAGATACAGCGTTAAAAACAGCTGATGCCGGATATCTTACCCGTCGTCTTGTAGATGTAGCACAAGATGTGGTAATTACGGAAGAAGATTGTGGAACACTTAGAGGAATTGCAACTTCTGCATTAAAAGATAATGAAGACGTTATTGAACCATTGTCGACAGGATTATGGGTCGAACATCTCTGCATGATGTTTACGATAATTTTACAGATGAACTTATTATAACAGCAGGCGAAGAAATAATGCCGGATGTTGCTAAGCAGATCGAAGATTCTGGAATAGAAACAGTAGAAATTCGTTCCGTACTTACCTGCGAAAGCAAAAGAGGTGTTTGTGTAAAATGTTATGGTAAAAATCTTGCAACCGGATACCTTGCACAGCAGGGTGATGCAGTAGGAATTATTGCCGCACAGTCTATAGGAGAACCTGGTACACAGCTAACACTACGTACCTTCCACGTGGGTGGTGTTGCCGGATCTGCTTCTGTTGAATCTTCTCTTTTGGCTAAGTTTGATGGTACTATTCAGTTTGACGGATTACGTACCGTAGAAACAGAGAGTAATGAGAAAGTTAAAAAACAGGTAGTAATAGGTCGTACAGGTGAGGTTCGTATTATGGATACCAAGAATGACCGCCTGATGATAACCAATAATATTCCTTATGGAGCAGTGTTGGCAGTTAAGGATGGACAAGAGGTGAAAAAAGGTGATATAATTTGTACCTGGGATCCATTTAACAATGTAATAGTTGCCGAAATTCCTGGTCAGATAAAATTTGATAACGTAATTGAAAGTATAACCTTTCGTGAAGAATCTGATGAACAAACCGGACACAGGGATAAAGTGGTTATTGAGACCAAGGATAAAACAAAAATACCATCTATAATTGTAGAAGGAGAGGAATCCAAGGTATATAATCTTCCTGTTGGTAGCCGTCTTGTTTTAGATGTTGGTGAAAAAGTAAAAGCAGGTCAGGTTATCGTTAAGATACCCAGAACCATGCGTAAGTCTGGTGATATTACCGGAGGTCTGCCACGTGTTACTGAGCTTTTTGAAGCACGTAATCCTAGCAATCCTGCTGTAGTTTCAGAAATTGATGGCGTAGTTGCTTTTGGAAATATCAAGCGTGGTAACCGTGAAATAGTCGTAGAAGCAAGGGATGGGGTTATTAAAAAATATCTTGTTCCACTTACACGACAAATACTTGTTCAGGATGGCGATTTCGTAAAAGCCGGAACTGCACTTTCTGATGGTCAAACTGCACCAACGGATATCTTATCAATTAAAGGTCCATTTGCGGTTCAGGAATATGTAGTAAATGAGATACAGGAAGTTTATCGTTTACAGGGTGTAGTATTAATGATAAACATATTGAGGTTATCGTAAGGCAGATGATGAAGAAGGTTGAGATTGTTGATGCCGGTGATACCCAATTTCTGGAAGAAGACCTGGAAGATCGTTATGATTTTAATGAAGAAAACGACAGGATCTTTGATAAAAAAGTAATTACCGATCCAGGCGATAGTTCAAAGCTTCGTGCTGGTCAAATTGTTTCGCTAGAGAGAGTTAAGGGAAGAAAATTCTCAACTTCGCAGAAACGATAAGCAGCTAGTTGAAGTTAGAGATGCTGAACCTGCAACGGCTAAACCGGTATTGCTTGGTATTACAAAAGCATCCCTTGGTGTTCAAAGCTGGATTTCGGCGGCTTCGTTCCAGGAAACAACCAAAGTATTAAGTTCTGCAGCCATTCAGGGCAAGACGGATCAAATGCTTAGGATTAAAAGAAAACGTTATCACCGGGCACTTAATACCTGCCGGAACGGGTTTGCGGGAGTTTGAAAACATCATCGTTGGCAGCAAAGAAGAATACGAATTACTTACAACCACACGCGAAGCTATGAGCTTTGATGATGAGGAATAAGTAAAACATACATTAAATAGATAAAAAAAGCAGGACTTCAGAATCCTGCTTTTTTTATTTAACCCAATCTGAATTAAACGTGTTTCAGTATCTTGGATTAATACTTAAAAGCAATTTGTATTTAAACTTATAATGATGAAAAAAACCTTTATTGTAATCTTTTCCTTTTTTATATTTCAATGCCATGCCCAATATGCCAACTTTCAGCATTTATTTAATGGAAAAAATCTAGATGGATGGAAAGTTGTTGCCGGGTCAGCCAAATATTTCGTAGAAGATGGTGCAATCGTAGGTGTTACTGCAGAAAATTCACCCAATTCTTTTTTAGCAACAACCAAAGAGTATGGTGATTTTGAATTGGAATTGGATGTTATGTTAAGCGATACAACGCTTAATTCCGGCGTTCAGTTCAGAAGTCATGTTGATGCTACTGCCCACGAAGGAAAGGGCGCGGTTTACGGCTACCAGTGCGAAGAAGACCCACAGGTACGCAGGTGGAGTGGCGGCATTTACGAAGAAAGGGGCCGTGATTGGTTATACCCGCTAACATTAAATCCCTCGGCAAGGCACGCCTTTAAAGTGGGTGAATACAATCATCTTCGCATAGAGGCTATAGGCAACACCATAAAAACGTGGGTAAATGGTTTACCCGCATCGTACCTCGTAGATTCTCAAAGTAAAAAGGGCATCATAGCATTGCAGGTTCATTCAATAGGTGCCGGGGAAACTGCAGGAAAAAAAGTTTACTGGAAAAATATTCATATCAATACAAATAACCCGCAATCCAAACCTTTCCCCGATAGTGTGTTTATTGTAAATATGATTCCAAACACCTTATCGCCTGATGAAAAACAACAGGGATGGAATTTATTATTTGATGGAATATCAACAGAAGGTTGGGTAGGTGCATACAAAGATTCATTTCCGGAACATGGATGGCAGGTAAAAGACGGAGAATTAACTGTTCTATCCTCCGAAGGAAAAG
This sequence comes from uncultured Bacteroidota bacterium, assembly GCA_963806425.1. Taxonomy (GTDB): domain Bacteria; phylum Bacteroidota; class Bacteroidia; order Chitinophagales; family Chitinophagaceae; genus JBBRBB01. The sequence goes on from CAWDYB010000009.1 coordinate 466,471, forward strand.
AGGCTGCGAATGGGGGCGACATTGTTACAACGAAAGAATACAGTGCTTTCGATATGACCTTTCAATATAAACTAACTCCCGGTGCAAACAGTGGAGTAAAATATTTTGTAACCCTTAAAGAGAATAACAAGGGTTCTGCAATTGGGCTTGAATACCAGCTACTGGATGATGATCTTCACCCTGATGCGAAACTTGGCAGGGATGGCAACAGAACACTTTCTTCTTTGTATGATCTTATGACCTCCAATAAACAACCAAACAGGTTTAAAAAACCGGGCAACTGGAATTGGGGAAGAATTGTTGTTTACCCAAATAACCATGTTGAACATTGGTTAAATGGAATAAAGGTATTGGAATATGAAAGAGGGTCCCAATCGTTTAAAGACCTTGTTGCCATAAGCAAATACAAGGTGTGGGAAAATTTTGGCGAGGCCGAAAAAGGACATATTCTATTGCAGGATCATGGTAATGAAGTTAGTTTCCGAAGCATTAAAATTCGCGAACTAAAATAACTATACACGCGGTTCCCACCCCTTCTCGTAATTTCTTTTCCAGAGTTGGTTTGCATCTTCGTTATGTAAAATGTGCCCGTTCTCCGGATTGCAATGCAGGGTGCTCCCGGTGCGTTGTGCAATATTTGCGAGGTGACAAAGCAAAATACTTTTATGACCGTCATCTACAGGCGAATTTAATTTTGCTTCTCCCCTAATTGAATCAATAAAGTTTTGAAAATGATATAGGTCAAGATTTCCTGTACTGCTAACCAGGTTATTCGATTGTGAGGCAACATCTGTTTTCACTTCTTTTACTAACTGGTTTTTCAGGTCAAAAATTTTATAATCACCCCCGCCATCATTTACAAGTGTGCCCTTATCACCATAAATAATAAAGCCACGGCTGTCGCCTTCAACGGGGTAATTGTTACAGCTTCGACCTTCCCAGGTAATGGCTTTTCCCTCATAAATTCAAATGAAGCGACCTGTGTATCGGGTGTTTGCCAATCATCTTTAAATGCATAACGTCCGCCCGAAGAAGTAACTTTAGTAGGATAATCAACACCTAAAAACCAGCGGCAGCAATCTATTTCGTGTGTGCCGTTGTTGCACGTTTCGCCGGTACCCCAATGCCAGAACCAATGCCAGTTATAATGCACCAGATTGTCCTTATAATCCTTACGTGGAGCAGGTCCCTGCCAAAGATCAAAATCCAATGTGAGGGTACCGGAATTTTTTTACCGATACCAATCGACTTCCGGTTATTTGTATACCAGGCTTTTCCAAAATAAGCATTGCCAATAATGCCATCTTTCACTTATTGTACGGCTTCAATTAAGGTAGGCATGGACCGGCGCTGATTGCCCATTTGTATGTGTTTGCCATATTTGTGGTATGCTTCAGAAATCAGTTCCCCTTCATAGGGATTATGCCCGCATGGTTTTTCTACATAAACATGCTTATTGTTTTGCACAGCCATAATGGCTGCAGGTGTATGCCAGTGATCGGGCGCAGCAACGATCAGGGCATCAAAATCATTTTTTGTTACCAGGTTCCTGATGTCTTTTATCACCAATGGTTTCCTGGGTGCATCTTTTAAACTATCAAGACCATTTTTAATGGCGCCGTCTTCTACATCGCAGATGTAGGCAACTTCCACATTTGGCAATTGGGAAAATAATTTTGCCAAATAATTGCCCCTGCTGTTAACGCCCATCACAGCTAACACTACTTTATTACTCGGTGCATTTGCACCAAATACAGGAAAATTTAAAATAGAAACACCGGCTGTAGCCAGTGAAGTGTTTTTCAAAAATTTTCTTCTGTTCATTATATACAGGTTGTTCTTTAAAGATAGGAGTTAGCCGCTTTTTAACTTCTAAAAATAAAGAATATCATTTCCTGAATTTAGAATATGGGAATAAATGTTAATTGATTTTCAATTAGTTAATTCAGGTATTTGTTTTGATTTATTTCTGGCATATCCAATCATCTAAAAAATCATTTGCATGAAATTCTTCCTTAACCAAATTGTTGCCGCCTCCACCATACTTTATCTTTTTGTACAACCTCTGTTATTATTATTGGAATTATTTTCAATAATACAAATGCCCTTAAGCCTTTTGATAGCACCCCTGTTAATAGAGGCAGGCATTATTCTGGTAAACTTTTTAATACATTTAATTAGCTTCAAAAAAGTTCCGCAAAACTGGGGAGCCTTACTAAATTAGAATTCAATATTTATACCCGCTGCCACCTTCTTTTTCTAACTGAACACCAAGCCCTAAAACCAGCCGGTTAACGAAATTGAAATAAGCAGTAACCAGCGTGAGGTCTAATATTGATCTGTCGTCGATGCCGACAATTTTTAATTGACCCGTAAAATCGTTTGATGCATGATCAGAAGGATGCCTGGTAAGATGGACTGCATAGCTGCACATGGCATTTTCTTTGGAGGAAAGTGATGCGGTCGTAAAATCATTTTTAAGTTTATTTAATCGATCCTCATCTTTCCAATAGATGTTTAAAGCTTCCCCATGATGAGTATAGCAATAGAGGCAGTTATTTGCAACAGACACTACTACAGCAATCATTTCACGTTCTGCGCGGGACAAAGGTGACCGGGAAAACATGATGTCTAAATATAAAGTGGCGTGGCTAACTATAACATCAGGATGAAGGCTTTGAACCTTCATTACTTCAGCTAATTTTCCCCGTTTCTGTACAAGATCATCATACACTGCTTTGAGGTGCCCTGCTGAATCTTTATACTCAATTGTTTCAATTCTTGCCATATTCAGTCATATACTTTTTTGCCTTTATTCAGTAACAAACCCCACACATAATTATATGCATGAACCGAGTCTGTTGCGTTGCCTATTAAATCTACAATTGGGTATCCATCATTTACCCATTTAAAAATTCCGCCGTACATATTCCGCACATTTGTAAAACCATTTGCGAGGGCCTTTTGTGTTATTACATCGCTGCGTTTGCCCACAGAACAATACATAATAATGGGGGCATTTTTGGGCAAATCCTTCATACGGGAAATATCAAAATCGTCGAACCCTACATACCTGGCACCTGCAATATGGCTAACATTATATTCTTTTTGAGAGCGGGTGTCTAAAAAAATATTTTCCCTGCTTTGGTTAAAAGCATCTTCAACATGTATAACAGGAGTTTCTTTATTAATTATAAGAGGCAACACTTTATTTATCGAAGACTTATTTGCAGAGGATTCTTTCATGTTGAATACGGCTATTAAATAGAAAACAATTACCACCGAAAATACTATTATGATTATAGTGATAAACCAGGCAGAAGTTTTTTTTCTGAACATTCCGGAAACGTTTATTTTATTTTACCTGAAGCATTGTACTTCTGTTTATTTTTCTTTTGCCATTTATTAATAATGGAATGAGCTGTTTCCACAAGGTCTTTGCCTAAATAATCAGGTTCATTTGCCAGTGCATACAAAGCCTTGCCTTTACGTTTTATAAAGGCAGTTTGAAGCCCTGCTTTTTGCGCGCCGGCAATATCCCAACCATGCGCAGCGACCATGATCATATTATTTGGATGCACCCCCAGTTGTGTGGCAGCCCAATGATAGGTTTCGGTTGCAGGTTTATATTTTTTTATTTCGTCTACGCTTAAAGTCAGTTCAAACATATCTTTTAATCCTGCAGATTTTAACTGCGCTGCCTGGGTTTCGTTTGGTGAATTGGTAAGTGTGGCAAGGCGAAAACCCTGTGCTTTTAACAGCTTCAACCCTTTTTTAACATCGGGGTGTGCCTTGAGTTCTTTAATTTTTGACAATGCTTTTTCTGCCTGTTTGCCAGTTATTTTTTTATTCAGAGTCTCTGCCGACATATGTAAGGTTGCATTGGCCAATTGAGAAAAATCGTGGTATGTAATTGTTGCATTATCAACCAATGAATAATGAAGTAGCGTGCTAAACCAAATTTCAAAACCTCTTTTTCCAAATATTTTGTTCACTTCCTTTTTTACAAGGTTCATGTTCATCAATGTTTCATTAACATCAAATAATATAACTGATGGTATTTGTTTCATGATAGTCATTTAAATTAATGGGTTTTCTTTTTTACCTTGGCAACTGTAGAGTATATGCCATAAGCTATCATTAGTGCAATAAATACATAAACCCACACTGGAATATTCTTGCCGGCAATAATTAAATACAGGTATGCAGAAATAAAGAAGGTTCCGGTGAGTAAGGCAGGCAAAACAAATGACTTTTTTTTCCTTATACGCCTGATAGTCCAATACAGCGACGCAAAGAAAAAGGGAATGGCGCCAATATAAATCGCACCGAAAATAAATGGGTTCACATTGTATTTTTCACCAAGTGATAAAAACCATTCTTTAAAAGTTTCCCACCATTCCATTAACTGAATATTTTAAATGCCCATTGCAGCAATTTTTTAATACTATCTGTAAGACCTTCCTGCTTATACTGCACAATAACTTTTTGATTTATTCTTGATGCAACGGGGTAAGGATAAATTTTATTAAAGATGGCATTTATTGAAAGCCCCTGTTTATTTGCGAGTATAAGCTCCTGTATCAATTCACCTGCATTAGGCGCAACCATAGTGCCACCAAGTATTTTTTGTTTTCTTAAAAATCCTTTTTCGTTAATAAATAAAATCAATCTCCCGTATCGACTGCTATCAACAACTGCGCGGTCATCATCTTCAAAAGAAGATTCAATTTTACGAAAAGAAATTTTTCGTTTTTGCAATTGTTTTTCATTCAGTCCAAAAGTTGCCACTTCAGGGTCGGTGAATGTAACCCAGCTCATGTGGTCGTTATTCAATTTATTTTTAAATGGTGAAAGAAAATTATTTATAAGAAGCCTGCCATGCTGCTCCGCGGCATGAGAAAATTGCAAATTGCCTGCTGCATCGCCACATACAAAAACATTTTTATTGGTGGTGCGCAATTTTGCATCAACCAAAATTTTATGATCTTTTAATTCGATGCCGGCATTCTCTAACCGAAGTTTTTCAAAATGCAATTCGCGGCCTATACCCACAAAAACCGCATCGAATTGCACGGATAAACTATCCCCACCTCTTTGGGCGATTATTGCCTCGTTTGGCGAAGTGAACTTTTCTACCGACGAATTGAAAATGAATTTAATGCCTTCACTTTTTAATTGGTCTAACAGAATTCCAGTAACAGATTCATCATCGTGCATTAAAATATTATTGCCGCTATCAATAATTGTAACTCTACTTCCTAACCGTTGAAAAGCCTGTGAGATTTCTATACCAATGGGGCCACCGCCTACCATTAATAGGCGGGCAGGCAGTTGTTCTATATGAAATATATTTTCATTGTCATAATAGAGAATCTGCTCAACCCCGGGCACTCTTAATTTTACAGGTTTTGAACCAGTGGCAATAACAATTTTTTTGGCGTAATAATTTTTACCGTTTATATCTATGGAATCCTTTCCTGAGAATGTCGCTGTACCGAGCACGACCTCTATTCCCTGTTCTTTCAACCATGTTTCATTCTCATGTTCACGAATGATGTTTTGTTTACTGTAAACATATTGCAGCACTTTTTTAATGTCGGCATTACCGGAAACATTTAAGCCAAATTTTGCGGCAGAATTTGCATTATGCACAATGCGGGAAACATGGATTAGTGCTTTACTGGGAACACATCCATCATTAAGGCATTCGCCGCCGATTTCTTCTGCGGTTCGTGAAACCATCATAACTTTAAAACCCGCCTTTGCCATAAAAATTCCAGCACTTAAACCTCCCGATCCGGCGCCTATTACAATAATATCATATGGTTTATTCATTGTATTAATGGGTTATACAGTTACCAACCCAATATTTAATTTAATTCAACAACAGCCCCCGCCATCATAAAACCATGTACTATCTGAAATAAAAATATCACAACGACCAAGAGCATTTAAATTACCCGCCGTTTTATCACAAATAGCCAGCGGTTGATTAGGCATTAAAACATGACCTTTATCATCATCAAAAAAATCATCAGTACCATAATAAATTGCCGTTTTACCGGTAAAAACACAAGGACCATCGGCAGGCATAGGATCCTTTATAGCACATACTTCTACACTTTCAATAAATATTATATCTTTCGTGTCATAGTTATTGGAATCTAGTATTCTATAAGGTCTTTTTGCACGGATTTCTACAGTGCCAAAACCTGCATCTGTAATCATCTTTATATAATCTTTTAATGGCAGTGCCCCGCTTAAACATAATGCTCGCAACTTTGCATCTTCTTTTAGGTTTTCAGGCATTTGCTGTTCACAAATAGGATCGGATAATACCAAACGTCCGCGTGGTTTTAACACCCTGTACATTTCGTGTAAAGCCATTTTTAAATCATCGTGTTTAAAAATATTGAAAAGACAATTTTGGGCAGCGACATCTACGCTGTTATCTTCAACGGGCAAATGCAGGGCATCACCCTTAACCAGCTTAACAAATTCTGTTCTGAACCAGGGATTTAATTTTTCTGCCTCAATAAAATTATTTTTCGAAGCCTGAAGCATTTCATCTACCACATCTATCCCAACTACACCATTTACCTGCCTGCTGAAATAAGCAAACTGCAGTAACTCCATTCCTCCGCCCACACCTACATATAAAATGCGGGGATTGTTTACAAGGTCCCTTGGATTAACGGTGCTTCCGCAACCATAATTCATTTGAAGCATTTTACCCGGTATGCTTAAACCCGGCAATTGCCAAACTGGTGTTGTGGTACAACATAAACCTGCCTGAGGATTTTCCGCTGCATCTTTATACACATTTTTGGTTGTTTCTAAATATTCCTGGATCATAATTGTTATAACAAAATTGAATTAAATAAAATATCGTACTGTACAAACACTTTGGTTGCAGCATTTTATAATCCGAAAATAAAATTTAGGACTAATTTTTTTTAGGTGATATAAATATTGTGGAAGTTATTACGTGACAGCCCCGCCACAACTACTGCCTGCACCTGCCGTGCATCCAAAGCAATGCTGCCCTATTATTATATCTCTTGCAATCAAATGCTGAACATTAAACGCTGATATATGATTAGAAGATGTATTAATTTTTAGATCAAGCATCTGGTTAAAATCACAATCGTATAAAAACCCGTTCCATCCTATAGAAATTGTATTACGGCACATTACATTTTCCGCTGCACGGGGATTATAAGCAGTAACGAGTTTTTCCATATATTTTTCGTAATTACCACTATTAAGTAAATAATCGAGGTATCTGCTGATCGGCAGGTTGGTAATAGTGAAAAGTTGATTAAACTCAATTCCAAAATCTTCTATTAAAGCCTTTTTATACTCCAGTTCAAGCGCCTCCTGCGAAGGAGGTAAAAATGCGCCTGCGGGGTTATACACCAAATTTAAAATCAAACCTGAACCCGGTTTTCCATACCCAATTTCATTAAGCATTTGCAGTGCTTTTATACTGTTTTCAAACACGCCATCGCCACGCTGGCGATCTGTACGATTTTGAGTATAAAATGGCAAGGAAGAGACTACTTCAATATTATTTGCCTTATAAAACGCAGGAAGGTCGTGATACTTTCGGTTTGCTAAAATAATGGTAAGGTTGCAGCGTACAATAACATGCCGGTCGAGCTTTTTTATTTCGGTTACAAACCACCGGAAATCGGGATTCATTTCAGGAGCCCCACCGGTAAGGTCAACGGTTTGTAAAAGAGGATTTTTTGCCAATGCATCCAGGCATTGATGCATGGTTTCGCGGCTCATAATTTCTTTACGGTCCGGCCCTGCATCCACATGACAATGTTTGCAAACCTGGTTACACATTTTTCCAACATTTACCTGGAAAACCTGTACACCTGTTGGCTTTAAGGGAAAAAGCCCGCTTTGCACCAATTTCTCCTGGAACGGAACAAGGGAATAATCGTCTGTAATTTGGGTATTTAAGATAGATAGCTGAACAGCAGAATCAGCTAACCTATGATGCCTGCGATGAAGCGATTTTTTTTCTTCAATAATCGGTAACCGGTGACTTTCACTCATATTCTAATTTTACCTGCCCTAAAGTCTCAACAAAAATTTTAGAGAATTTATTATCAAATTTAACGAATATCAATGCCTTCATGCATATACGGGTAAAAACTGGCATAAGTTTACAATAAGATTAAACAATAAGGGAAGGGGTAGCTAAAATCAGTATTACCAGCTTATTTTAGAATAAACCGGCATAATTCTCCCGGGTTTGAAAAAGTATTTATTATTACATCGTTTAAAATAAGATTATAAATACCTCCGCCTTCTGCAGAAATTTCATATTTCTCTTCCAGTTTAACCCGGTTACCTTCTATAGAATCAACCTTTATCTTATTAAGTTTTAATTCCTCAATCAGGGTAAATAATGGTGTCATTTTTTTAAGAATCAGGTTTTAGTAAATATAGTTATGTTTTACATTTTTAAAAAAATTGTGAGCAGTGGCCCCAATATTGAAGGCGTAATCTAAAAATTATTATGAAAGAAGAAAACGATAATAAACCTCTTGTTCCTGAACAGGAAAAAGGAGCCAAATCTGATACAAAAGCCGAAAAAGATTTTGAATCAACCGAGGAAGCCAAAGCCTTTTTTTTAGTGGTTAAAGAAAGACTGCTTAATGTAAACAACTGGCATGCCTTAAGTGGTAAGGGTTCTGCAGAATTCTGCTTAATGGATAAAAATGGAAATAAGGTTGACAGGCTGGTTCAGAAAGATGATTATTTCAGGATTGATATACCCGGGCCCGAATCTGAGGAAGGTGATGGCTATGACTGGGTTCAGGTTGAAGCTATCGAAGAAGAGGCGGATGATTTACATGAACATATAGCTATTCGGGTAAAACCTGCATCAAACCCCAACAGGCAGGGAAATACTACTTCTCACTTCTTTCAAAATGATGCAAGCAGTACATTTCTTGTTGAACGTAAGGGCAACACGGTATCCTCAGAAATTCATGGGCGTAATGAGTTACCGAATGTAGATCAACCCGAAAAAGGTGATGTTATAAGGAATGCATTTGTGGCATTTGGAGCAATGATCGGGTTTTCTAAGATTCAATGGGGTAAACTGGCAAAAGGTTTTGTTTCGGAAATTAATAAAAATGTAACTGAATGACGGAGATGTTTTCCTCAGGCAAATCAGTTAGTAATGGGGGTAGCGTTGAAAAAAGGGGTGCGAAAAAAGCATTTAGGCTTTTTTCATAGGTTAGATTTTATTTTCATATCTCAAAATTAGGTGCAATTTTTACCCTCCACAATACTCAAATTGAGTATTTTTAGGCACTATGGCTCTAACACCCCATGCTCATATTCCCATATATAATACCCTTGAAAAGGTTGATAATTATTGGAATAGATTCATATCTAAGAATGATTTTATAAATACTTCTTACCTTGAAAAATGGAAAGCGCTTTACCCATTTTTTAAGAATGTTTCCCACCACAATGGTTCAATTGTTTCTTTATGGCATCCCTTGTCTCACAGGTTTATTTATTTTTTTGATGAAAGAAAAATTCTTGACATTCCCATAGAGAATTATTTAAAGGAAGATGGAATTGATTTTAGTTTAGCAAGATTTCACCCGGAATATTTAAATGCAGGTTTAACCATGCAGCAAAGGGCGCTGGAATATATAATACCCCTGGCTGAAACAGACGTGCGAAAGGTTATTTTTAGCTTAGACTCATTATATAAAAAAGGAAATAATGAATACATACATATCCTGCAACAATCAATGATCGCAGAAACGGATGAGAATGGGTTTCCGGTTTTATTTTTAAATTATATATACGACATAACACATTTAAAAAAAGAACGGAGCGCAAACCTGGTGGTAACTTCATCTAATGAACGCCTTATCTGGAATTACAATTTTGAAAAAGCAGAGTTGGAAAGAAGTAAGTCTTTAAGTATGCAGGAAACTAAAATATTGAATCTGTTAAGCCAGGGAAAACAAAGCAGGGAAATTGCAGAACAGTTCTCCATCAGTCCTAATACAATAGACACGCACAGAAGAAATTTATTAAAGAAAACAAATTGCCTTGATACCACTGCTCTTGTTTCTTACTGCAGGTTAGTGGGCTGGATTTAATTATGGCTATTTTCGCAAAAAACAGGTAATGAGTATTTTAACCATAGTTACGTTGCTGATTATAATAAGTGCAGGCTTTTCTTACCTCAATCAACGATTTATAAAATTACCTGGAACCATCGGTGTAATGACCATTTCGGTGGTTGTTTCGGTAGCCATATTATTAATCGGAAAGTTCAGCAACCAGGATACGGGTTTAATTGTAACACTTGCCAAAAGCCTTAATTTTTCAAAAGTATTGCTCGATATTATGCTCGGCTTTTTGCTGTTTCGCAACAGCCCTGCAGTTCGATTACCGGAAACTGAAAGAATTAAAGGTACCGGTAATCTTACTCGCAACTTTTGGTGTGGTAGTTTCTACAGTGGTTTTTAGTGGCCTTTTGTATGGATTAACATTTATACTTGGCATAGACATTCCATTGATCTATTGTTTTTTATTTGGTGCACTTATTTCACCCACCGACCCAATTGCGGTGGCAGCCATACTTAAAAAATCAAAAATTCCTGAACGGCTTGAAACGATAATTATCGGGGAATCTATGTTTAATGATGCTGTCGGGCTAATACTGTTTGTTACCCTTTTTGGAATTGCCGATCAGCCGGCAGGCGAATTCTCAATCGCTGAGTCTCTAAAAATGTTTGCAGTAGAAGTTATTGGCGGTATTGCCATTGGCTGGGTAGCCGGCTTTATGGGTTACAGGCTAATAAGGTCAATAGACGATTTTCAAACCATATTTTTAATAACTATTGCGCTGGTACTCGGCATCTCGGTTATTGCCAGTAAGTTACATGCCTCTGTGCCTTTAGCAGCCGTAACTTCCGGCTTATTTATAGGTAATCAGAATTTTGGAAAAGATAAATCCGCAGAAAGATTTTTAGATAAGATCTGGCACCTGCTTGATGAAATGCTTAACACCATTTTATTTGTAATGATTGGCCTGCAACTTATACTACTACCCTTTCTCGATAATTACTGGCTTATTGGTCTTATAAGTATTGTACTTGTACTCGTATCAAGACTTTTAAGTGTATCTGTTACAGGGCTGGTATTGCTGGGAAAAATAAATAAAGGCAACCTTTCGATTCTTACCTGGGCGGGTATAAAGGGTGGCATTTCTGTTGCGCTTGCCTTAAGCCTTCCAGAAAATGAATACAAAAAAATAATTCTTTCTGCCTGCTATATTGTTGTGGTTTTCTCAATAATTGCACAGGGCTTAACCCTGAACAAAGTTGTTGAAAGAGCAACGCGGGAAGATATTGAAGTAGAGAAGGCGTAACAATTATGTGCCCTGCGAAACATTATTAAATACCAGCTCAAGCTGATCCATAGTTTTAATTTCCATAAGCATTTGCCTTGAGATAGGTTTCTCCAGGAATTTTTTTATGAAAGGATAATTTTTAGCCTTCACTTTATCGGCAGAATTAGAGGAAGATGTAGCAATAAATATATGAAGGTTGTTTAAAAATTTTTCTTCGCGTATGGCATCAAGAAATTCCCACCCATCCATAACGGGCATTCTAATATTAAGGAATATCAGGTAATTAGTGTCGGTTTCAAAATTGGTTTTTAAATAATCAAGTGCTTCTTTCCCGTTTGCAAAAGAAAGAGGGTGATCGTGCATAGAAGCCGCAGCCATCATGCGGGTTTCGATCTTTATAAAGATCGGGTCATCATCAATAATAATAGCACAGAGTTTCATCTTATCAGTTTGATAAATTAATACGTTCGGCTTTTCCTACAATATCTTTTATTACCCCATCCAATTCCTGGGCAGAAGTTATAATATGTTGCAGCATTTCCTGCCTTTCTTCTTCGGAAAGCGAATCGAATGAAAGTATATCTACAAGCCCCATTATTCGTGCGAGCGGCGCACGAACAACATGCGATTGTATCCAGGCGATATCGCGCAATTTTTCATTCTGTTTTTGAATAGCTTCTAAATGACGTTTCCGTTCCGTTATATCGTTGGCCAAAATTAATGCGGCCTTCCTGTTTTTAAAAGAAATAATATTGCTTCTTATCTCCACATCAATCACAGCACCGCATTTCTTTTTATGTAAAAATTCCCCTTCAAAAAACATTAATGAATCTTTCTTTGAAGAATATAAAAGAGACTCAGGTTTTGTACCGGCACAATTAACCCTGATGTCTTTTATAGTAAGGTTTAAAAATTCCTCGTAATCGTACCCATAATGCATTTCAGCCGATTTGTTTACATCAAGAAACCTGTATGTCTCAAGGTCGTACACCCACATAGGCTGTGGACTTAAATGGAAAAGGTCACTATATCTTTTTTCAGATTCATGAAGATTGGTTAAACTTTTATTACGTTCAATATTGTAAATAATACTTTTATATAACATGGGGGATGTGATATCATCTTTCAACAAATAATCAGAAACACCAAGCGATAGAGATTTTATTGCAAAAGAAATGTCTGAATATCCTGTTAATACAATTACTGGTCTTCCGTAAGAAATTTGCATCACATCTTTAACCAGGTCTATACCATTTTTATCTGGCAGGGAAAGGTCAAGAAAGATCAGGTTAATATTTACCTCATCCTGCTCAAGCTGTTCTTTTGCCTGCTTATAACTTGTTGCCCTTACCAGTGTTGGTATAATAAATTGTTCTTCCAGGTAATCCTGAATAAGCATGTAATCGCCAAGATTATCTTCTATCACCAGAAAAGTATATGGGTTCCTATCCTTATCCATCTATCTTTTATTTACTTCAGGCAGTGTAACAATATTGAACCAAAAGCTTTCCAAACAATTCATTATTTGGGAGAACTCGGTAGCATCAACGGGTTTTATCAGGTAACAATTTGCATGATTATCATACGCCTGGGATATGTCGTTTTTTGAAGATGATGTGGTTAACATTACCACTGGAATGTGCCGCGTTCTTTCATCTTCTTTTATTAACTGCAAAATTTCATGACCATTTCTTTTGGGAATATTAATATCCAGAAAAATAAGGTCGGGCGTTTTTGCATGTTGGTGCTTACCTGTTTTAAATAGAAATTCAAGCGCTTCACCTCCATCTTTAATTACACTTAATTCGTGATCAAAACCATTTTCTTCAAGTGCTTCGGTTGTAAGCAAAATGTCACCTTCATTATCCTCAACTAAAAGAATATGCTTTTTTGCCATTACAACGTTTTTGGAAGTTTAAAATAGAAAGTGGTGCCTTCATTTTCAAGAGATTCAAGCCAGATGTTTCCACCCAGGTTCTCAATAATTTTTTTTACAATTGACAGTCCCATGCCGGTACCGCTGTATGCATCTTTGTTATGTAATCGCTGGAAGATGATAAAAACTTTTTCGTAGTATTCTTTACCAATGCCGATGCCATTATCCTTAATTGAAATTTCGTAATGATCTGTATCTTCTTTACTGAATATTTCAATTACCGGCGGCACTCCCTGCCTGCTGTATTTAATGGCATTACCAATAATGTTCTGAAAAACCTGTAGCAGTGGCGATCGGAAACTATTAAGTACAGGCAAATGCCCTGAAACTATTTTAACTGATTTTTCATCAATTGGTTTTTTTAATAACAGCACCACCTCATTAACTATTTCGTTCAAGTTTACTTTGGTCAATTTGTCTTCATGCTTACCTACACGGGAGTATTCCAGAAGGTCAAGAATTATCTGTCGCATACGTTTTGCGCCATCCACCGCAAAATGAATGTACTTATGCGCCCTGTCATCCAGTGCATGCTTATAATTTTTTTCAAGCTGCCCAAGAAAACTTGTTACCATTCTTAAAGGTTCCTGCAGGTCATGAGATGCAACATAAGCAAACTGTTCAAGCTCTTTATTAGAGATAATTAATTCTTCTGCGCGCTTTTGCAGTTGAATTTCGTTTTCTTTTAGCTTGGTTATATCCTGGGTAGCTCCAATCAATCTTATAGGGTTGCCTTCATCATCGCGAACAATATATCCCTTGTCATAGATATATGCATACGTTCCATCAGCCTTCAACAGCCTGTATTCGCAATCCATATAAAACTTGGCACGGTCTCTGAAAGTTTTTTCAAACATTTTATTGATGAACCCTGCATCTTCGGGGTGCACTAGGTTTGCCCAAAAGCTACTTGAACCGTTTACAAACTCTTTACCATAACCTAGCATTTTATACATGCCCTCCTCAGACCTGATTACCTTACCGGTTAGCAGGTCCCAGTCCCAAATAATATCACTCGTGGCTTTAGCAACCAGGTTATACCGGTCGTTACTTATCTGCAGGCTTTCTTCGGTTAATTTGCGTTGGGTTATATCCCTGATAAAAGCGCAAAAGAATTCATCTGTTCCCTGGTTAATTGGCTTAACAGTTAATTCAATGGAGAATTCAGTGCCATCGCGGTTTACAGCTTTTATTTCTGTTAACCTGTTCAAGGGAGAGTCGTTATCTCTTAAATAATTCTCAATGCTTTCGTCGTGCATTTTTCTAAAGTCGTGCGGCATTATAACTTCAGAAAGGGGCTTGTTTAAAACTTCCTCCTCCTTCCAGCCAAATGTTTTTTCTGCCTGTGGGTTCCAAAAAGTTATTCTGCCTATTTTGTCGAAACTAATAATGGCATCGAGTGCCGCATTCATTATCAGCCGCCGTTTTTCTTCGCTGTTTCGTATGCCTAATTCTGCATTTTTTCTCTGGTCAATATCCTGAAAACTTCCATAAAGTCGTGTGCATTTTCCGTTTATAATTTCTGCATGACCGATAACCCGAACCCATTTTTCATTACCGTTTGCTGTGATTATCTGAATTTCTTCATCCCACGGTTCGCCACTTGCAAGACCGGCATCCAGCTTTTTTCTTATAGTTTCCCTGCTTCTGCCTTCTTTAAAAAAATACATTGCCTGGTTATAGGATGGAACAAAATTTTCTTCCACTTCATGAATTTCGCGGGTTATATCAGACCACAATATTTTTTTTGATTCCACATCCAGTTCCCAGCCGCCAAGCCGTGCAAGATTGTTTGCTGTATTCAGCAGGTTTTTTAGTTCTTCTTTTTGAGTAATATCCTGTGCTGTGCCATACACTCTAATAACTTTTCCTTCAGAATCTTTTTCAGCATTTCCGATTTCTTCAATAATGCGCCTTTCGCCGGAAGGTGTGTTAATCCGGTATTTGATTTTGTGCCCAGTACCAAATTTTACTGTTTGAGTAAACAATTGTTTTACTGTTTTCCGGTCTTCCTCATGAATCATTTCAAGAAACGTTGGCGAACCAGGAAAGAAAGAATTTTTATCGGTTCCGAATACATTGTACAATTCATCTGACCATGATATATGACCGGTGTTTATATTTCGGCTCCAACTGCCAAGTTTGGCAAGTTTTTGCGATTCAATTAGCAGTGCCTCACTTAATTTTATTTGCTCTTCCGCTTCCTTGCTTTCGGTAATATTAATGTGCATTACCACCGCACCAATTAATTTATTTGTAATAAAAGGCCGCACCTCTGTTCTAAACCAGCGTTTTTCGGTAGGGGAATGACAAGGATATTCGAGTGAGAAATTTTTTAGTCTGCCCCCAAGTATATCTTTTAAACCCTGAGCCATTTTTAAGGCAGTTGGTCTTTCAGGTCCCTGAGCGCTTTCGCAAACTTTTATATAATTGGAATGTATGTGGCAGAACGAATGCATAATGGCATTCTCCTTGCCAAATTTCGTCCATTCCTTGTTTACTTTTATAATGTTTGATTCTTTATCGAGCAATGCAATATTTGCCGGCAAAGTATTTAAAAGGGCATTTTGCTCCTTGGTTATCAATTCCAGGTCTTCAAAACTTTTTTGCAATAGAAGCTCGGCTTTTTTCCTGTCGTTAATCGTTCGGAAAAATGCGAGTATTCTTTCTTCTCCTGCAATATTTGCTTTATTTAAACTTACCTCAACCCAATTGAGATCGCCACTTTTATGGCGCGTTAACCATTCAAAAAATTGAGGGGCCTTCATGTGTTGCTTTCTTTACTTTTTCTATAGCTATTTCCAGGGTATAACCAAACTCCTCGGCCATAAACCTCCTAGGGTTTTCTATAATCTCAGCCTTATCTGAGCCGAGCAGTTCGCACGCTTTCTCGTTAAGATCTAATATTAATCCATTATCTATTTCATGAACAAAAATAGGCTCACTGGCTTTTTCGAATATCTGCCTGTAATTAGCTTCTGCCTGTTCGAGCAAATGTTGCTTTATGCCCATGAGGTAGTCGGAATTAACCTTATCGGTTATGTCGCGAAAATTATCTACAATTCCTCTAATGTCGGGATCGTGTAAAAGATTTAAAAGAGAACCCTCCATCCATCGCCAGGTGCCATTTTTGTGTAATATTCTGGCATTTACACCTGCCACCATTTCTCCTGGTTTTTGAAAACATTTTTCAAGAGATATTTGAACACCTTCTTTGTCTTCAGGATGAACCACATCCATTAATTTGATCTGCAAAACCTCTTCTTCTGTATAACCCAACAGGTTTTTGATGGAGGGGGAACCATAAACCGGGTTGCCTTCTTCATTTAAAATTACCACAGCATCGCTGCCGTTTTCTACCAGGGTACGAAACCTACGCTCACTTGAGCGTAATTTTTCTGCAGACCTTTTAGTTTCAGTAACCTCCAGCGCGGTAATAAAAATCCCAATAATTTTATTATCATTGTTTTTCGCAGGACGGTATTTTACCTGGTATAATCTTTCATTTCCTTCATCATCTTTTACGGGGTATTCAATCAGGTCATTGCTTCCGCTTAATGCTGCTTTATAAATGTTTAATAAAAAATCTGTTTTTTCTGGTTTAACATAGTCCAAAATACTTGCACCCTTTTTAAGTTTCCCTGAAAAAAACTTCGTAAAAAGCTCGTACAACTGCTTATTAAAAGAAACAATTTTCAATTCTTTATTTATCAGAATAAAACTTTCTTCGGTATTGTTTATAAGCAGCGATACTTCCTGCATGGGATCGGTAATACCCATGGGTGGATCAGTTTCTTCATCGCTTAAAATTTCTTCCAGCCTTTTTTTCTGACCTTCAGATAAATTTTCAGCTATAATTATTGAGCGGTTACCCATGTGGATGATGCCGGTGGGTAATAAAGAATACTGTGCATTTTTAAGTATTTCTTCATCAGAAGAAATTAAAGCCGGATTGGATTGTATGTTTTTCAAATATTCAGTTTGAGATAATATCAATACTGTTTTGGATATTATTGGTTTGATATAAATTGAATTATACCTAAATTTTGCGTGTTGCGGGTAAGGATGGCGAAGAATGTCGCCACATATGCTTTAAAGGATATGGTTTATAGGACTTGAACCTTAAAGATGAGATAAAAACGTAAAATTTCCGTTTTTATTAGGAATAATGTGGAAAAATTACCTAATTAAGGTTCAAAATCTAATTTTTTCTTCCATTAATGATAATGAATACACCACACCCTTTAATAAATATTGATTCGTAGCTGCTACCCTCGGCCTAATTGGACCCGGTAAAGGCGCTATTAATTACGGGTAAGAAATTCATTTTTTTACAGCTTCCAATAAATAAGGAATTACGTTTAATATGCAAATAATTGGCTACATTCTAAGTAGTTGGTGTTTCAATTCTCTGTATAAAATTGAATTTACCTCAATTGTCAGAATATTTAAAAATGAAAAAAATTATTAAGTGGTTTTTGATAATTACAGGCAGTTTATTAATTATTGCAACACTGCTTTCTCTTATTTACAATAGTTCGCTTTGGTTCATTCGTATATTAAATTTTCCACGAACACTGGTGCTAATTTGCCTGGGTATATGCATGCTGACTTACGCATTTTTTTTCTTTAAAAAATGCTGGCGCTACTATTTTTTCCTGTTGGGTTTGTTCACCTCAATATTCATACAGATATATATCCTGTTTCCATATACTTCCTTTGCATCTAAAAAAGTACCTGATGCAGTAAACATAAATCATGATAAGGAAACCTTTAGCCTCGTGATTGCAAATGTTTTAATGGTGAATAATAAGCATACACAATTACTTGACATCATAAAAAAAATTAACCCACAGGCAGTATTATTAATGGAAGTAAACGATGAATGGATCAGCAGAATGAAACCTTTGCATCAATTTTATCCGCACAAAATTTTATACCCGTTGCCAAACACGTATGGTATGGCCCTATACAGCAAACTTCCGTTAAGTAATAAAGAGATTTTGTTTTTACACAACGATAGTGTTCCCTCATTTCTTGCTGATGTTCAAGTAACAAATAAATCATTTAAGTTTTTCGGTTTACATCCTGTGGCACCAATACCAAGTAAACATCCTACAAACATTGGCGGGAAAGAACTTGCACTAATTAAGGCTGCCCGTATTATAAAAAATTTGAACCAACCTGTATTAGCTGCAGGAGATTTGAATGATGTAGGCTGGTCTCACAATACCAATGTTTTTGAAAAAGAAAGCAGGTTAAATGATGTGCGGCGTGGGCGCGGTATGTATAATACTTTTAATGCCCAAACACCTATTTTCCGTTGGCCATTAGACTATGTTTATGTTTCGAAAGAATTTAAAGTTAAAATGATTGAAAGGCTTGATGCATTTGGATCAGACCATTTTCCATTTTATGTTGAGGTGGTGATGGAGTAGAAGATATAAGCTGGTGTTTTTTACTTTTCAATGCAAAAAGTGAAAATAACTGATTCTATTGAGTTACAGAAGAAATAGTAACAGAATAGTGAACATAAATATTACGGACTGCGTAGTGCAACGAAGCACCCGAAGGGCATTGCAGCTTTGCCAATACCTTAAAAGGTTTTAAATTGATTTATTGGCAATGCTGCAATGGTTGGTGCATTTGCTTGCCGAATAGGCACGTAGAACACCTTTTTACCTTGCAGGGTGGGTCGTGCTAATGTGAAAGTTACTGATGCCTGGATTTATTCAAAATTTAAAAGAGGCATAGCAATGAGTAAGTGCCATGAAGGTAGAATGGCCTTTACTGTGAGAAGCCGAACAGACCATGTGCAAATGGGTACACAGCCCTAAGAAATCTTGACAGTTAAAGGCAGACTGTAATACCAATGAGCTCAGGTTGTGGCTTGGGTTTGTGAGGGGAAAACTTGCATAATGATTAACAAGATTCACCGAAACACAAATTGTAAAAGCAATCCAGGAACATGAGAACGGCAGGGATGCTAAAGACATCTGCATGTTTACTACTCATGTCTTTAAATTTAGGTTTTAGTTGATGTGATTTACTGTATCAAATCGTATCATACAGTATCACTGAGTGTCGTTGCGTATCAATTTTTACAGATGTTGTTGACTAAACTTCACGAATATTTAAAGTAGTTACCAGATTAACAACAAGAAAAGGCATACTAAGGGCAAGTAAAACCATAAAAAAAGCACATGAAACTGTACAGAATGAGAATACGACTAAAAGCATAGTCGCAATGCTTCAACTGGGCTTTCAGCTCAAACGTGTGCAATGCTTATTAGTTTTTAGACGTAATGCCCGGGAAAAAACTTATTGAGAATACCTATGAGATTAAAATTGACCACAAACTTATATATCTTGTATTTATACTATTCTCATCACTTATCGTCTATTGCCTTTTTTCTCAAAATGAAATTTTTTATAACGAATTGCCACGGGATTACTAATATATCTATGATTATCCCTGTAAAATTAGCAAATGCCAACTCTTGCGCATTGGAACCTGTTAATGCATTGGTAGACCATAACGGCCAGGCAACTATGATCAACCAAATCAATTTGTATGTAAACTGAACTAGCAATAGTGGAATCATCTTTAAAGGATTAATAACCCCAAGAATTGCCAGTAATGAAAAAGCTGCCCAAAAACTAAATGCCACCGCGGGTAAAGGCTCCCACTGAGTATTATGAGACAGTATTTTCATCCACACTTCTATGCCTAGCAGAAAAATTATCAACACATAAAATATTCTGAGCAGGTGAAAACGAAACTTAGAGACACCCAATGCTGCGTCCCTGGAGAATATTGTTGGGCTATAACTTTTTAACTGTTTCTGTTCCATAACTACATTTTGATTGTTAAATAGATTACATAATTTATAATACCGGACCGTAAATAAAATTGATTGCGTAATAGATGTGCAGCATCAGCAACCGGGATATCAGCTGTAATAGAATAATGAAACCTGCCGTTATAACTCCTAGGGTGGCTGTTTCTTTTATTGAAGTATACAATGGTTCCATTATCTGTGAGATTATTTAATAATTATTTATGCATCGTAATCTTACTCGGATCAACAGATTTTAAACAGTTGCCCAATATGTATTTTTTTATAAAATACTTCCAAGGCATTGCTATTATCGGTAACAACACCCATAGATAATCATTCGCCATGCCTTCCACCGTTGAACCGGTTAATTCTCCTGTTCTCCAGAGTGGATAAGCTACAGCAACAAGCCATGTGATCTTGTAAATAATTTCAAAAAAAACAATCGGTAACATCTTTAACGGACGGATAATTCCTATAACAGATATCAGTGAATACGAAGCCCACATGCACCATGCAGAGGCATTGGTAGCGTCCCATGTTCCCTGGTGATTAAAAATGTGTGACCATGTTCCTGGTGTCACATAGAGCACCACCAAAATAAAAAGGAGCCTTAGAAGGTATATGTTGAAGTTAGATACACCTTCATATCGGCTGAAATTTTTCTTAAACAGACTTTTTAAAAATGTACTTACTTTCATATTTTGTATCTTTTATGGCTGCAAAATGTTCGATATCTGCATCACAGAAAAAGGTTACTGACAGACACTGCAGAATCTCCTGTAAATAGCTGCAATTGCAGGATTAATTCAATTAATAAGCATCCTCATTTGTTTTGTCCCGGTAAATGGGTTGTCTGTCATAAACCATAAGTATTTCTGTAAAAAAACTGTTCTTTGAATAAATTTTCAGCTGATGAGAGAACCATTGAAAAAACCGTTGTTTTGGATAGGTTTAGCCGTTTGCATGTTTTTTATCTTCTGGTGGCTGTTCGGTATGGCGATTCCTGGAGCAGAAGTAGAATTTGCCCTTGGCTTAACAGTTATTTTACTGTCCGGCCTCTTTACAGGCAGATACACCTCCAGAATCTGGTATAAGATTGACAAATACCGTCAAAATAGAGTGATATGGATATCAGCTGCCATTGCTCTTGCAGGTTGCTTTATGATTGGTTGGCTATTGAACCATATGATCATACAAACAGAGTTCATTCATTTCTTCTACACCATTGTATTTTTATTTTTAGTAAGTGTGATGTCTGCAATTATCATAAGCCTTATACGCCACCGGATAAAAACCAGCATTGCTGCAACAAAGAGTGCATTATCACAAAGCAGGATGGAATTACAGGTGCTACAATCCCAACTAAGCCCGCATTTTTTATTTAACACACTTAATAATATGTACGGTCTTTCGATTTCTGAACCTGCGAAGATTCCAAAACTCATTTTGAAACTGTCCGACCTTCTCCGATATTCTGTGTATGAAGCAAAGGAATTATTTGTTGCGCTGAAAGATGAGGTGGATTACTTAACCAATTATATTGAGTTTGAAAAGATCCGTCTCGGGGAAAGACTCAACCTTAAAGTTACAATTGATAACATAGCATCCCGAGATGTCAGGATCGCGCCTATGATGCTTATCGTTTTTGTAGAAAATGCATTTAAACATTCAAAAAATAATGAAGACTCAAATATATATATCGACATAAGGCTAAGTGTTGGGAATAATACAATTACTTTTTCGGTAATCAACAGTTTTTCCCGCATTGTTACAACATCAGCTAATCAACATAATGGATTTGGCCTCGATAATGTAAGGAAAAGATTAAGCCTCTTATATAACGATAAGCACGATTTAAAGATAACAGCATCCGATAAACTATATAGCGTTAATTTAACCTTACATAATCAATGAAAATAAAATGTATCATTATTGATGATGAGCCCATAGCAAGAGAAATCGTGGCAAATTATTGTGCGCATATGCCCGAATTAGAAGTGCTTGGCAGTTGTGGTACTGCACTTGAAGCAAGAAGAATTATTGAAAGGCAGCCGATGGATATATTATTCCTTGATATAAACATGCCTGTGCTGGATGGCTTATCTTTTATAAAGACATTACCGGCTTTTCCTCAGGTTATTTTTACAACCGCATACAAAGAACATGCTCACCATGCTTTTGATCTGGCAGCCTGTGATTATCTGCTGAAACCTTTTTCACTGGAACGATTTATAATAGCGGTAGATAAAGCGAAACAGAACATAGCTTCTAAAAATAAAATTCAGCATACAACTATAACCGATGGTGATACTTATATAAAATCTGATGGTAAAATCTACAAGCTCAATTTTGATGAGATTTTGTATGCAGAAGCCGATGGCAATAATGTAAAGATTGTAACATTATCCGGAAAGATTAGGCCCGTAATTACGATCAGTGCTGTTGAAGAACTCTTTCCTAAGGAAAAATTCATCCGCTTGCACCGTTCATTTATTATCAATAAGTCGAAGATCACTCATATAGAAGGCAATCGGGTATTTATAGGAGTAACGGAAATTCCTATCGGAGCTAATTACCGGGAGCTTTTTTTCCGGGACATAGGCTTCCGGTAAGTCAGCATATAGTCTCCAGCACTGAGAATGCATTTTTGAAAACTAAAATGATAAAAAACGACAGAAGCGATCTCTACTTCGGCAATCCATTCAAAATATCCTTGTAAAAATTGGTTTAACCCGAACAAATATTAACTTCTACCTGATCCCAAATTTTCTGTGAGTGAACGAAAATAAGTTGAAATGTAAAATTCAGTAAACAGAGAAAGAGCTTAAGTAAATAGGATAAGACCAAATTCACCAACCGTTTTTCTAAAATTATTGAGCGTAAAACTCCAGGATCTTTTTTCTGAACATATAATCGTAACGGGCCGCAATTTGATTGATGCCTGCCCGATCCAGGTTATTTTTTGCAATCAGGTATTCAATACTATTTCCAACACCTGCATTAAAGCGCACTTCGGCTGCTCTAAATGATTCTGCATAAGCTGTTACCTGTTCCGATATTATTCTATACCGCTCCCAGGCATTGGTCATATTCAGGTGGGCCTGGTCAATATCCTGGCGCAGCTGCACCATAACATTTCCAGCCTGCAATGCTACATTTCTCAACTCTATTGCGGCCAGCTTAATTCGGTTTCTGGTTACAAATGAATTAAAGATTGGCAGTTGAAGACTAAGACCCACATTGGAAAAAACATTGTTATTTAACTGGTCCGCATAGTTTATTTTCTCAGAGCGGAAATTTTTCTGGGATATCAGTACAGGCTGCCTTAAACCATTAATTATTACATATTCCGAAGTGGATTCTTCGGTAACTGTAGTAAAAATTTCCTGTTCTGCTGCGCTGGAATAATTTGTATTGAGGTTACCGGTTAGTGATAACGAAGGATAACGTAGGCCTTTTTGCTACTTTTACAGCAGCTTCTGCACTCTTTTTTCTAAACTCACCTGCTTTTACAATGGCCAGAGTGTTAATAGATCGGTTATACACCTCCTCAGCTGAATAAGGAAAAATTTGAAGTGCCCCTTGCCCGCTTATTTTTTCTAATTGAAGGTCTGGCTCAAAAGGTACGGTCATCAATTGTGTTAAAAGAAGTTTAGATGAAGCAACTGCATTCTTAGATGTAACCAGATTTAGTTCGGCTTCTTTCAACTGCCCTTTCAGATCATAAACTTGAGGTGGATTTATAGCTCCTTCCTCATTTAATTTTTCCAACCTTTCCAATTGAAGCTGTGTAACGCTAAGTTGTTTTTTGGTCAGTTCCACCTGTTCTTCATTACTTAATACTTGTAGGTAAGCCACTATTACGGCTAATGTAAGATTGTCCTTTGCCTGTTGCACATCCATTTTAGCCGCATCGTAAGCAAACCTATTTTGTTTTATAGCATGCTGTAACGTTAATCCATTAAAAAGAACTACATCACTACCCAAACCATAACTTCCATAAGTGATTTTTTGATTTACAAACGAATTCGAAAACGGATCAATACTTCGTCCTCTATTAATACCATGATTGATGATTCCGTTTAAATTAGGAAGTAAGTTAGCTTTGGCGCCCATATGGTTTACTGCTGCTGCTTCTACCCCTAAGTCTCTTTGGGCTACATCTATATTATTCTTTATCGCTATGGCTATACTTTCGTTTAACGTCAGGGTTTTTTGAGCAGCCACAGCCGTTGTCATAATAAGGGCAATACATATCAATGCTGATACACGACTCATAACAAATCATTTATTGTGTTCAATACGACCATCCATAAGATGGATGATTCTGTTTCCATGGCCCGCATTTTTCTCAGAGTGGGTCACTTGTATAATCGATACTCCTTCTTCTCTATTTAGCTTTTGAAAAAGCTGCATGATTTCTTCTCCCTGTGCGGTATTTAAATTACCGGTAGGTTCATCTGCAAGAAGCAATTTAGGCCTGGAGATCAGGGCCCGTACAATACCAACCAACTGCTGTTGCCCACCTGAAAGTTGCGCAGGAAAGAGATCTTTTTTACCAACAATATTGAAACGGTCGAGCATGTCACTAACCATTGCTTTGCGCTCCGAGCCTTTGATGTTTTGGTAGAGTAGTGGTGTTTCTATGTTTTCATACACTGTTAGTTCATCAATCAAATGATAGGATTGAAAAACAAAACCAATATGTTTTTTATACAGTTCACTTCTATGTTTTTCTTTCATATCATAAACCGATTGATCGAGAAATTTATAAGACCCCTCTGACGGCTGATCCAGCATGCCAATGATATTGAGCAACGTAGACTTTCCGGATCCGGAAGGTCCCATAATAGAAAGAAATTCTCCTTCCGCAACATTCAGATTAATGTCCTTTAAAATAAAGGAGGGCCTTCCTCCTATCGTGTACCATTTTGATAAGTGTTGTAGTTCAATCATAGAGTTAGTAATTATTCCTTTTAATATAAATCTATACCAGATTATTATTGTCTGAAAAACAGCATTTTATGTTTTTCGTATTTTTTTTGTGTTCGCTTTTGATACAGATGGTGTTCATTTATGAAAAATAAAATTATTCCGTTCTTAAATTCTTAACAGGATTAGCCAGTGCAGTTTTAATGGCCTGAAGGCTTATGGTGATCAAAGCAATAATTAAAGTGGTTAGGCCGGCTAAAGCAAACACCCACCAATACACTTCTGTTTTATACACGAAATTTTCCAGCCATTTATTCATAACGAACCATGCAACAGGGATAGCAATAACCATGGCGATGATGATCAACACCATAAAATCTTTTGACACAAGCGAAAGAATGTTTGTAACCGTAGCACCTAATATTTTGCGGATGCCCATCTCTTTTGTGCGTTGCACCATAGCGTAAGCCGTTAAGGCAAACAAGCCAAGGCAGGCAAGCAATATAGCCAGCGTGGCAAAGGTAGTAAACACACCTGCGGTCCGTTGTTCGGTTCTATATAAAGCATCAAAGTCTTCATCTAAAAAATGATAAGTAAAAGGGCGCTCTGCTCTTCGTTTCCATGTCTTTTCCAGATGATTCAATACACCCGGAATATTGCCGGAAGCTTTTACAAAGATGGTTTGAACCATTCTTTTATCTAAAAATATAAGGAGCGGGCCAATGGCTTCGTGAAAAGAGCGAAAATGAAAATCCTTTACAACGGCCTTTACAGGGCCATCAGTTCCTTTAGTTATTATTTTACCAACTGCTTCCTCCGGTGTCCAGCCCAAGGCCTTTGCGGCCGTTTCATTGAGCATATAAGAATGATGGAGGTTTTGTCCGCCATTGGAAGTATCAAATGCTTTTACATCTGCGTCTGAAAAATCGGTACCTGCAACAATTTGTAATCCCAGGGTTTTTACAAAATCCTCATCCACCGGAATGGCATTAACAGATACCATTTTTGTTTCTTCGTAAGCGCCCGCATTTATCCCATCGCCCCAGCCGATATGCGTGGGTTCTTCATAAGCACCGGCTACTGATAAAATATTGGGGTGATTTGCTAAGACATTTTTTACGTCATCGTAATGCTCAAAAACCCTGTTGTCCATTGGCAGCACAATCACTTGTTCTTTGTTGTACCCTAAATCTTTGTTTTGAATGTAAGAAAGCTGTTGCAGGATGATGGTGGTGGCAGCAATCAAAAATATGGAGATCACAAATTGAACGATGATCAAAGTTTTACGCAAACCATTTGAACCTTTTAACTTAAACCCGGATTTTAAAATTTTTATGATCTTTCCGTTTGAAAGTACAAAGGATGGATAAGCGCCAGCGGTGAAGGCAATTACTACGGAAAGAACAAGTAAACCTAAGAGAGTAACCGGTGCAATCAATACACTCCTTTCTAAGCTTTTACCTGCAAGCTCATTAAAGTAAGGCAGCAACAAAAAGGACAGTCCTAATGCAAGCAATACTGCCAATACGGTAATGATGAAAGACTCCCATATAAACTGGTTGAATATTTGTTTCCTGGCTGCACCCAATACTTTACGAATACCTACCTCTGTACTACGCCCTACAGATTGTGCGGTACTTAAATTGGTGTAGTTAACACCTGCAATTAATAAAATGAGGAAAGCAACGGCACCCAGTACATAGACGTATAGAATATTACTGTTCGGTTCAAAGCCATCTAACCTTGAATGCAGGTGAACCGATGTGAGCGGTTCCAAATGAAAAGTCATGTAACTATTTCCTTCCAATTTCATTTCCTCTTTACCGACTTTGGATGCAAAGGCTGTTATTTTTGGTTGAATATCTTGAACTGATGTTGGCTCATTCAATAATAAATAAGTGGCGTAATTCGCCTCATTGTACTTCTCTTCTTTAGATGCATTGAGTGTTGTAAATGACCCCACAAAATCAAACTGTATTTGAGAATTATCGGGGGCGTCTTTGCAAATGCCGGTAACTAAAAAATTCTTTGTACCACCAACCTTCAGTGTTTTACCAATTGGGTTTTCAGCTCCAAAATATTTTTTCGCCGTTGATTCCGTCACCACTAATTTCTCCGGCGCATCTAGTACAGTTGCCACATCACCGGATATTAATGAAAAGGAAAACATGGAAAAAAATGCAGAGTCAGCATACAAAAATGCTTTTTCATCAAATGCCTTTTCGTTGTACTGTACAACACGCGGATACTTTAAAAGGCGCACATAACCCTCCACCTCTGGAAATGTTCGGGTTATCTGAGGACCAACTTTAGTACCAGTACTTGCTGTTTTTGTTTCAGCATCGCCAAAATTATATTCCCAGGTTACCCGTGCAATACGATCACCATTTTGATGAAACCTGTCGTAACTCAACTCGTGCCAGATGTAAATGCCAATTAATAAACAACTGGTAATTCCTACTGCCAACCCTGCAATATTTACACATGCATACAGCTTGTTCTTTTGCAGGTGGCGTAAAGCGATTTTGAAATAGTTGCGTATCATAGTAATGGGTTTTATTCGGTGCGTAAATTTTTTACTGGATTTGCCAGAGCAGCTTTTATAGCCTGCAAGCTTATTGTTAACACAGCAATCAGTAGCGCAATAATACCGGCAGTAAGAAAAACAGTCCAGCTAATGGTTATACGGTATTCAAAATCCTGCAACCAGACATTCATAAAATACCACGCAACAGGTGCAGCTATTACAAAAGCTATCAGCACAAGCTTCACAAAATCTTTTGACAGCAAGGCTACCAAACCACCTACGCTTGCGCCCAATACTTTTCGGATACCTATTTCCTTGGTACGCTGCTCTGCAATGTAAGCTGCCAATCCAAATAAGCCAAGGCAGGCAATTAAAATAGCAAGCACCGAGAATGTAAGCGCAATCTTACCAGCACGTTGCTCTGAACGGTACATCTCGTTGAAAGATTCGTCTAAGAACCGGTAGCTAAACGGCAACCCGGTCGCCAACGTTTTCCAATGGTTTTCTACACCTTTTATTAACGCAGGAATATTATCTGTATTTATCTTGAAGGATGCAAGCCCCGTGCTTCTGCCTAAAAAAAATGCAAGCGGGCTGATGGATTGCTTCAAAGATTCGAAGTTGAAATTTTTAACTACGCCTATGATTGTGTATGCGGTAGAAGGTTCGCCGGGAGCGTTGGATTGATAGATGTTTTTACCTACCGGATCATCATATCCTAAAATGCTGGCCGTTTTTTCATTGATAATAATTGCGGAAGAATCAGCCCCAAAATCTTTTGAAAAATTTCGTCCTTTTATTAATTGGATGCCCATTGTTTTGAGGTAGTCGTAATCAACCGTCCAGTTCTGCATGCCAAACCCGTTGTTTGCATTCATCACCGCATCTTTCGAAAAAGTATTATCGTTTCTGGACGAATTTGTGACCGGAAGAAAACCACTTAATGTACCGGATACCACGCCGGGCATTCTCAATACTTCATTCTTAAAAGCATCTACGTTGTTGCCTAATGCGTAAGCTTCATCTATTACCAGTACCTGGTCTTTAATGAAGCCGAGGTTTTTTGTTTGTATGTATCCTAACTGACGGTAAATAACGATGGTTCCTATGATAAGAATAATAGAAGTCGCGAATTGAAATACAACCAATACACTTCTTAGCCCACCGCTTTTGTTACCTTTTTTCAATTTTCCTTTTAATACTTCAATAGGCTGCAAAGCAGAGAGATAAAAAGCGGGATAGCTGCCTGCCATAAGCCCTACCACCAAAGGCAATAAGATAAGTAATGGAAGAATTGAAGGAGCAAAAAGCGCATTCATGCTCATTACCTTTCCGGAAACATCATTGAAAAGCGGCAGAACAAAATAGGTAATCACCAACGCTATGCACAAAGACAAAACCACCATCAGCGTAGATTCGGTAAGAAACTGTGCGATCAGGTTTTGTCTTTGTGTGCCCAATACTTTACGAATACCTACTTCCCTGGCGCGGTTAGCAGAACGTGCCGTTGTCAGGTTCATAAAGTTGATACAGGCAATCAGCAAAATAAAAAGGGCCACTGCAGAAAAGATGTAGATGTATTGGATATTCCCGAGGGGCACCAGTTCATAAGGACGTTCAGAGTATAAATGAATTTTTGTTACGGGCATTAAAGAATATTCGAGTCTTATTCCCAGACTTTTCAAACTCCGCCATGCTGTTGATCTGCATAAATTGTTTTGCCTGAGGAAGCACATATTTCTCAATATAAGTGAGAAAATTCTGATCAAAAGCCTGGGGGTCTACTCCTTCTTTTAATACCAGGTAGGTATGAAAATTATGGCTCAGGTATTGTCCCCATTCGTAGTTCACATTCTTCATAGAAAAAATAAAATCGAAAAAGAAATGTGAGTTTTGGGGCATGTCTTTTATGACCGCTGTAATTTTATAAACAGTCCCGTTAGCCTCATTTGTTTCAATGCTTTTGCCAACTTGTTTAGTGCTTCTTCCGGACTAGCAAACCCCATCGAGGCAACAGCAGCTTCGTTAAACAATACTGCCATAGAATCTGATGCGAATTGCTTAGAAAATGTTCTTCCTTTAATCACTTTCAATCCATACGCATCTGTAAAATCATTGTCCACACCAAGAATGCGATACTGATTTGTTTTATCGCTGCCGACGAGGCTTATACCGCCTGCATTCCAGCCGATCTTGTTGCCCGGAACATCAGATGATGCCGTTATCTTTTGAACACCGGGCATACGCAGCATCTCTGTTTTAAATGCCTGAAATTTGTCAGCATAGGTTGAATCGGAAACCTCTGGTCCCCGCAGCACAAGGGTCTGATCAATTTTCACCCCCAGCTCCTGATTTTCCATAAACTTTAGTTGGCGGTACACACTATAAGTACCCACAACCAATGCAACAGAAGCAGCAAATTGAAATATGACCAATGCCTGACGCAATGCATTGCCATGACGGGTACGTGTTAATTTTCCTTTAAGCACTTCTATAGGACGAAAGGATGAAAGAATAAAAGCAGGATAAAGTCCGGATAAAAAAGTACCTCCAAGAAAAATGGAAACCAGTGCGATCCAAAAGCCGCCATCAGTCAACAATGAAAAACTAACTGCTTTACCTGTAAGTGAATTAAATAGCGGTAAAGAAATAACGACTAAAATTAACGCAAGCACTACTGCAAACAAGTTGATAACAAAAGATTCAAAAAGAAACTGCCGGATCAGTTGACCGCGGTAAGAACCCATTACCTTGCGCACGCCTACTTCTTTTGCCCTTTCCAGTGCACGTGCAGTAGAAAGATTTATGTAGTTAATCCAGGCAATAACAATAATAAAAATAGCGATCAGCAGAAGAAACGAAACCGATTTACCATTACCATTCACCTCTGCTTCCATCATGTAATTAGAGGTTAAATGAATATCTTTTAATGGCTGAAGCGTAAGGTCAATTGTTTTGTGTTTGCTTGTTCCTTCAGGATCATTTTTTTTAGCCGCTACTTTAGAGATTTTTTCTTCGACGGCTTTCACATTAACACCTGGCTTCAGCAATAAATAAGTATAAAATCCATCCCAGTTAAAGCCTACATCTGCATCGGAACTTGTAAGTTTTATGTATGTAATAAAAGAAAGCAACATATCAAACTTTAAATGCGTGTTAACCGGCATATCGGCTACTACGGCTGTTACTTTATAGTCCTCTTCGCCATTGCGGCTGATAGTTTTGCCAATCGGATCTTCAGTGCCAAAATATTTTTTTGCAGTCGATGCTGTGAGCACGGCTGTGTTGGGTTCAGCCAATGCGCCTGCTGCTTTACCTTTAATCACAGGGTATGAAAACATAGTAAGAAAACCGTCTGTAGCTGCATAAACTTTCTCTTCGCGGAATTTTTCATTTTTATAGGATATGACACCACTCTCTTGTTGAGTTTTGCATAATTTTCTATTTCCGGAACTTCTGCCTGCACAGCAGGACCTATACCTGCTGCACCTGCAGCCCATTGCGTACTTAGTTTTCCTTCTTCGTACCGGTTTTGTTGTACCCGGTAAATGCGGTTGCCGTTTTCGTGAAAGTTATCATAGCTGCGCTCAAACCGAACGTGTTGTAAAATAAGCAGGCAGGCAGCAATGCCAAGTGCCAAGCCAAAAATATTAACCAGTGAAAAGACCTTGTGCTTAGCAAGGTTGCGAAGCGCTGTTTTAAAATAATTTTTTATCATAATGGTTCCTTTTGTCGTTAAATTCAGCCGGTTTTTAAATTCAATCGATTTAGTCTTTTATCTTGTAAAACCTAACACACTGTTTAATCACATTTATTTGTACCAACGATATTCATCGGCGTCCTTCAAAGTGTTGCATAAAGTTGGTGCAGCACAAGAGTGCGACGCAAGTAAAAATGATAGTAGCAATACTGCTGGCTCCAATAATATTTACTACTGCATACTCAAATTAATTCTGCCGCTGCCCGCACGCACCGTAACCGGTATGCCGCCTCCATTCCTCGAAACTTCTACAAGTGGCGGACACATTGATGTTTCTATAAAAGAGTTTTGGCAATATGTAAAAATCAGCAACTCCGTCGGCAACGTTGATCTGCACTGAGATGGCTAGGTCATAATCGGCATCCAATCTTTTTTTTATTTCTTCTTTTGACAGTTCGTCATCCCCTGATCTCCTGTTGTTTTTATTAATAAAAACTTCTATCCTGGCTTCGGATGAAGCAACACCGGAAACAGAAATAGAGCCGCCAAAAGTTTCTATTTCTACATTTTTAATGGCATCGGCAGTTAATGGTTTAGTGAGATAAGGCTCCTGCCCTTCTTTTATTTGTGCATTAGCTAAAAGAGTAATGGAGGCAAGAATTGAAAGGAAAACATACTTTTTCATGCTGCTTTATTTTAATTATTTTATTCAGTTCGCAAATTATCAACCGGGTTAGCGGTTGCCGCTTTTACAGATTGAAAACTAACCGTGATCAAAGCAATCAATAAAGCCGCAATACCTGCTATTACAAACACCCACCAGCTAATGGTGATGCGGTATTCAAAATCCTGCAACCAACTGTTCATTGCCCACCACGCAATAGGAAACGCAGTTAGTGAAGCAATAGCAACAGGCTTTAAAAAAGTTTTAGATAGCATCGCCACTATATTGAGCACACTTGCACCAAGCACTTTACGAATACCAATTTCTTTAACTCTTTGCTCCGCACTAAAAGCAGCTAATCCAAATAATCCCATGCAGCCTACAAAAATGGCCATTACAGTAAATATCCAAAGCAGGGTACTTAATTTATCTTCTGAGCCATACATGGCTGCAAAATTTTCATCAAGGAATTTATAATCCAGGGGATAATCCGGTGAGAACTTGTTCCAGGTCGTTCTAATAAAATCAATGGTGGCGGGGAGTTCAGTAGTCTTTACTTTAACTGCTATTTTAACCAATACCTCCGGGTAAATATGCATAATGGTTGTACTTAATTTTTCGTGCAGGCTTTTTACATGAAAATCTTTTACTACACCAATCACCTTACCTTTCTTTACGGGGTTTAGAGAGTCCGGTTCCCATTTATTCCAATGCAAAGCCTTGCCCAGCGCAGCTTGTGGTGTACCAAACCCAAGTTCTTTCACCGCAGTTTCATTTATTATAAAAGCTTCATCCACATCTGTGGCAAAGTTTCTTGAGAAGTCTCTTCCGGCAATTACCTTCGCACCCATTGTTTTAATATAATCGTAGTCAACCAACAACTGTATAGCTGATTGTTCTTTGCCACCATCTTTACCGGGTACGATGATGCCATCTGTAGCCAATTGATCGCCTGGCAAGCCATATCCTCCTGTAACAGACACAACACCCCCTGATCTTTTTAATTCATTCTTAAACACTTCTACTTTTTCAGCCACACCACTACTTACATCGAAATAGAGTATCTGTTCTTTATTAAAACCCAAATCTTTTTGATGCAAAAAGTTCATCTGCCGGTACACAATAACAGTACAAACAATGAGCAAGGCGGATAAAGCAAATTGCACAATTACCAAACCCTGGCGTAGTGTGGCAGAGGAACTTGTACTGCCCCCTGTTGGCTTTAATCCTTTCAAAACTTTTATAGGTTGAAAGCCAGACATTATTAAGGCAGGATAAATACCGGAAAGAATACCGATAACTAATGCAACGGCAATAATCAACAATCCTAAAAGAGGATTAGTTACCGGATTAAAAGAAATAGCCTTGGCCGTGAAATTATTTAGCGCAGGCATTATTAGCAACGTAGCTACAACTGCTAAAATGATGGCGATAAATGAAATTAAAATTGTTTCGCCGGTAAATTGAAAGATCAATTGTTTACGATCTGCGCCGATCACCTTGCGTACACCAATTTCTTTTGCCCTGCGAAAAGAACGGGCAGTGGCGAGGTTTATAAAATTAAAACAAGCGATCAGCAGTACAAAAATTGCGATGATGGTTAAGCCTTTTACATAAGTAACATTTCCCCTTTTAGCATTATCGTATTCAAAATCTGCTGACTGAAGATGTATATCTTTCAACGCTTGGAAATAGGGCAGGCTTGGTGCTCCTGTTTCTCTTGTGTTGGCGGAAGCTTCATTTTTTACCGCAGCCTGAAGTTTGCTTTGCAGGGCAGCAACGTTTGCACCTTCTTTTAATTTTATATAGGTAAAAAATTGGTTCCATCCCCAGCTTTCCATTCTGTCTGCCGGTACCCCAGCGGCGGACATTGGTAAAATATAATTAAATGAAAGATGAAAATGTTCCGGTATTGAAGCCAACACTCCTTTTACCGCAAAGTCTGTTTTATCTAATTTCAGCACTTTACCAATTGGGTCTTCAGAACCAAAATATTTTTTTGCCACTTCTTCGGTGATCACTACTGACAGTGGATCTTCCAAAGCAGTATTAGCATTTCCTTTTAAAAATTTCAAAGGAAACATGCTGAAAAAGGTTGAATCGGCGATAAAGCCTTTTTCTTCATAAGCCCTGTTTTCGCCTCTTTCCATCAGCATTTTTCCTGGCCACATTAACAACCGGGTTGTAACCTCTACTTCTGGAAATTGCCGGGTTACATAGGGCGCAAAGATGGGCGGCGTATTTGCCGAAGCACTAACGCCTGCATCATTTTCCTGCTGCTGATAAAGACGATAAATATTGTTGCCGTCTTTTATAAATTTATCATACTGCAACTCATCCCACACAAAAAGCCCAATAAGTAAACAACCGGTAACACCAATTGTCAAACCAAGGATATTAATAAAACTAAAACCCTTGTACCGGATAAGATTCCGTAACGCTATTTTGAAATAATTTGTTATCATGTATTAGTTATTTCTGATTTTGTGATTTAGAGATATTGCGATTTTATTTGACACCAATCATTCACCATTCACCATTTAAGATTTCATTCTGTTCTTAAGTTTTTAACCGGGTTGCTTAATGCAGATTTAATGGCTTTATAACCAACGGTTATCCATGCAATAAGCAATGAAATAATTAGTGCAATTAGAAAAACACCTACGCCAATATTAATGCGATAAACAAAATCCTGTAACCAGGTATTCATTAAGTACCAGGCGGCAGGTGCGGCTAGCACAAAAGCAATGGCAATGAGTATTGTAAATTCCTTCGAGAATAAATAAACAATATTGCGAACGCTTGCGCCAAGCACTTTACGTATGCCTACTTCTTTTGTTTTTTGTACAGCCATAAAAGAAATTAGCCCATATAAACCAAGACAACTTATAAAAATAGCAAGTGCCGCATACACCTTGTACATTAGTCCAAGCCGCTCTTCCTGTTCGTAAAATGCATCAATGCTTTCATCAAAAAATTGTGGGTTATAAACGTATTCGGGATAATGCTGATTCCATATTTCACCAATAGCTTCTTTGCTCCGCAACAAGTTATTGCTTGCCAGTTTTATTCCGGTAGTGCTATAATATTTTTTGTTTGGCATTACCACTAATGGCGGTACTTCTTCGTGTAAAGACTGAAGTTTGAAATCCTGTACAACCCCGATTACAGGCTTTGGTTTGTTACCACCAATGCGAAGCATTTTACCCAGAGCTTCCTGCGGATCGGAGATGCCGACCTTTTTCAATAAGGTTTCATTTATTACATATTCGCGGGCCGTATCACTGGCTTCATAAAACTTGCCGGCAACAAGCTTAATACCATAAGTGGATAAATACCTTTCATCTCCAAACTTCATGTTCAAATTAAAATCACGATCCTCCATTTTATCGAAAGCAAAATTGGTTTGCCAGGAATTATCGCTGCTGGGCGCATCATATCCAAAGCTTACGCTCTTCACTTCATTTAACGCAAGCAAGGCATTTCTAAAGGCAGACTGGCGTGCTATTGCAGCACTGTCGGAATTACCGTCCAGAATTAATACTGATTCTTTTACAAATCCCAAATCAGCATTTTTTATAAAATTTATTTGACTAATGGCAACAATTGTTGCAATAATAAAAATTTGAGAAAACGCAAACTGTAATACAACCAATGCCCTTCTTAATGAAATGCCACCGACTTTAGCAACAGCTACTTTATTTTTTATTGCTTCAATAGGATTGAAGCGCCCCATAAAAATAGCGGGATAAATACCTGATAAAATGATTGTAGCAATAACAGCAACCGTTAAAAATATTATGCTGCCTGTGTTGAACAATTGCAGTTTGCTTTGCACAACCATAATATTTTTTATATAAGGAAGCGCCAGCCATGAAAACAAAAGCGCTATAGAGGTAGCTATAAAAACGACCGTTGCAGTTTCAACAAGTACCTGTGTTCGCATTTGTCTTTTGCTTCCTCCCATCACTTTGCGAATACCAACTTCTTTACTGCGTGTAGCTGCAAGTGCAGTTGACAGATTAACAAAATTGATGCAAGCCATCAGCAACACCAGCAAGCCAATAAAACCCAACGTGTACAAAGAAGTTTTACTGGTAAGATGATCACCGTTATTTCCAAATCGTTCATCGAAGTGCACATTTTTTAACGGGTGCAGCATCTGCGTACGCGTCGTCTTTTTATTATCTGTATTGTATTTTTTTTCGAACCC
The DNA here is from genome assembly GCA_963806425.1 of uncultured Bacteroidota bacterium. GTDB lineage: Bacteria > Bacteroidota > Bacteroidia > Chitinophagales > Chitinophagaceae > JBBRBB01. The sequence goes on from CAWDYB010000009.1 coordinate 502,695, forward strand.
AGCTAATTGCTGATTGAAAACTCCTGTGTTGACTCCTTTTGGCAGTAAGACATATACCTGGTGATTACTGGTATTAGATCCCCAATCTTCAAATGGCCATACATCGGCATCATGAGCCACAAAGCCTGCGTAAGATGCTACCACTTTAAAAGGAAAATCACTATTTTCCGGAACATCTTCAAATACGGCCGCTACCGATAAATCGTGATCGGAATTATCCAAATTAAGCCGGTTACCCATTGCATTTTTCCATTCGCCGAAATATTTTTCAGCAATACTTTTTGATATCGCAACACTGTTGATGTCTTTCAAAACTGATGATTGTCCACTCAAAAACTTTACTTCAAACATGCTTAATAAAGCAGCATCACCGCAAAAAACTCCGTCTTCCTCAATAAATTTTTTATCCTCAATATTGCCTGTTGTATTTTTTGCTGTGATCTGTATGCCGTAATTCTGCATTAACTCGGCAAACTTGTATTGCGGAAAATCCTGACGTAAAAATTTTATGGTTGGGAAAGGAACACCACTTGAAAAATGTTCTCCATCAGCGTCTTTGTCTTTTGATACTATTTGATAAATCTGTTCAAAATTTAATAGATGTTTCTCGTGGCTGGTTTCAAACTGAATAACCAGGAAAACAATAATACTTGCAGCTAAAGCAACACCCAAGCCCATTATATTCAGGAGTGAATGTTTACGGTAACGCAATAAACTCCTGAAGGCTGTTTTAAAATGATTCATTAGCATACAAATATTTTATTCTGTTCTTAAATTTTTCACAGGGTTTGCTATTGCAGATTTTATGGCCTGAAAACTAACTGTGATCAATGCAATCAGAACCGCTAACACACCTGCCATTGCAAACACCCACCAGTTAATATCTATACGGTAGGCAAAATCCTGTAGCCATTTGTTCATTGCCCACCACGCAATGGGTATTGCAATTACCAGGGCAATAATTACAAGCTTTAAAAAATCTTTAGACAATAGAACCGACAACACTTGCTACAGACGCACCCAATACTTTTCTAATTCCAATTTCTTTTACCCTTTGCTGCGCAGTGAAAGTGGCAAGCCCGAATAATCCGAGACAGGCAATAAAAATGGCTAAGGAAGCAAAACTGTATATAATGAAAGTGGTACGGCTTTCGGATTGATACAACGCACCAAACTCTTCATCAAAAAAACTGTAGGTGAATAAATTTCCTGGCTCTATCGTCTCCCATTTTTCTTTAAGCAATGTGAGTGTTTTTACAGTTTGAGCGGCATCAATGCGCACAGATATTTGAGTAGCCCATTCCCTTTTAATAAACATAAACAGCGGCGCAATTTTTTCATGTAGCGAACGGAAATGAAAGTCTTTAACAACGCCAACAATCGGTGCAGCGCCTCTGTCAATTGCCGGCATAGACATCATTTTACCAACCGGATCCTCCATTCCCAATTGCCTTGCCGCTTCTTCATTTATAATGTAAGCGTTGGTGTCGCCCCCAATTCTTTTATCGAATATTCGTCCCGCTGCCATGCTCATTTGATAAGTAGAAATAAAGTCCTCGTCAACAACAAGATTGCGCATAGGCGGAAGTTTCGCTTCATCTAACCCGGTTATTGAATAAGGAATTCCCCAGTCACTTCCTCCCATTCTGTTTGCCGATGCCGAAATACTTACTACACCCGGAATGCTTTTTAACTGCTCTTTTATTGCTTCAATGTGGCGTGCCGTAACTGTATCACGAAAGGGTATTATTATGATCTGCTCTTTATTAAAACCGAGGCTTTTATCTTGTATGTAATCTTGCTGAAGCCCGCAAACAAACGCAGCAATAATCATTACTATCGAAATGGTAAATTGACAAACTACCAACCCTTTCCTAAAAATATTAGCCCCGGCAGAAGCAGTAGCGTTCTTTCCCAATATCTGTATGGGCTTAAAAGATGACAGCACCAAAGCAGGGTAGGTACCCGATAAAAAACAAAGCAAAACCACCAGCCCGAGCAAAATAATAAATAGCTGCGGATCAGTAAACCAATTAAAAGAAATTGGTTTATTTAAAAAGTTATTTAAAAAGGGCAAAGCCAGGTAAGCAATAATAATTGCAAACAAAACCGCAGTGATACAAACGACTGTTGTTTCTATTAAAAATTGTCGCACCAACGATTTTCTTGAAGCGCCGCTTACCTTTCGCACAGCTATTTCATTTGATCGTTTAATGGCTTGCGCAGTAGACAGGTTGATAAAATTGAGTGTAGCTATTAAAATAATAAAGAAGGCAAGCGTACCGAATATATAGATGTAAATAACATCAGAATTTGGTTCTATTTCCCGGAATAAATCGGAGCGCAAATGGATTGACGATAGTGGTTGCAAAAAGGGCGTGGTAGTGGCAGACGTAATAGAATCGAGCTTTTGAGCCAACAGCGCATCAATCTTATTCTGAGTAAGTGCGGATGAAGTTTTTGGTTTGAGCAGCAGGTAGGTATAGAATTGGTTCCAGCGGTCCCACTTATCCATATCAGGATGGGTATATGAGTTCATTGAAACCAGGAAGTCGAAAGTAAAGTGCGAATTTGCCGGAACATTCTCCATAACCCCTGTAATAAGGTATGGCGTTTTATCAGCCACTATCATCTTACCTAAAGCATCTTCATTCCCAAAGTATTTTTTAGCAAAAGATTTTGTAAGAACAATTGTATTAGCATCTTTTAAAAGGGATGGTTTATTTCCATATATCAAATCCCAACTAAAAACGTTGAAAGCAGTAGAATCAGCAAAAAAGCCTTTTGATTCATAAAACTTTCTGTCCCCATTTGCGAACAGTCCTTCGCCAAAGGCTAAGAAGCGGCATACATTTTCCACCTCGGGAACATTTTGCAATGCACCAGGGCCCCATGGAGCTGATACTTTTGCAATTCCATTTTCATAGCTGGCATCTTCTACTTTTGCAGCAAGGCGATATATACGATCCTGTTTTGTGTGGTATTTATCAAAACTAGTTTCATGATGAATGTACAAACCAATCAATAAGCAAACACTAACAGACAAGCCTATGCCAAAAAAGTTGATGAACGTATTTGCTTTTTGCTTATACAGCATGCGGAAAGCAAATTTTATATCTTGAATGAGCATAGGTAGTTTATTATAGCTTTTACTCTGTTCTTAAATTTTTAACCGGGTTTGCAATTGCAGATTTAACGGCCTGAAAACTTATTGTAAAAAATGCAATAAGTACAGCTAACACTGTAGTTATTGCAAACACCTGCCACGATATATTTATTCGTAAGAAAAATTCTGAAGCCACTCGTTCATGCCAAACCATGCCAGCGGAGATGCGATGCAAACGGCTATAATAACAAGTATTAAAAAATCTTTCGATAGTAGCGAAACAACATTTGCCACACTGGCGCCTAACACTTTTCTGATGCCGATTTCTTTAGTGCGTTGTTCGGCGCTAAAAGTGGCTAATCCAAACAAACCAAGGCATGAAATAATAATAGCGATAATTGTGAAAGAGTTGATCAGGCTTGCCTGTCGGGTTTCCGCTTCATAATTTTTTTGAAAATCCTGGTCAAGAAAGCTATATTCAAAAGGTTCGTTTGGATTTAGACTTTTCCAGGTTTTTTCCAATGAGGTTAACGTACCTCCAATATTTCCTTCCCTAACGTGTGCAATTATATAATTGAAACTATTTCTGGTATTAGTAAAAAACCATACGGCTCAATCGCTTCATGCAAATCTTTAAAATGAAAATCTTTAACCACGCCAACCACTTCAAGGTGGTATGCAGAATCTTCCGGCTCAAATCCTACCCACTTACCTACTGCGTCTTGTGGTGATGAAAAACCAAGTTGTTTTGCGCCTTCTTCGTTCAAAATAAAACGGTCGCTTGTGTCGGATGGAAATTGACTGGAGAATAGTCTTCCTGCCGCCACCTGTATATCAAGGGTATTTAGAAATTTATCATCAATAAAATTAATGTACACACTTTTTGACTGGTCTTTTGTATTCCCTTGTTTGTACAATAGCCAGTCCATTGGATTAAATATGCCGGGGTAATACATAGAAGCGCCAACCGACTTTATGCCTCCCATCTTTGATATTTCGGTTTTGAATGTCGGGAACAATCCTTTTGCGGTTTCACTTCTTAGCGGTAAAACAATTTGTTGTTCTTTAGTAAAACCAAGGTCTTTAGAACGCATGAATTTCATTTGACCGGCAATTACCAGCGAAGCAATGATCAATGCAATGGATATGACAAATTGAAACACGACCATGCCTTTACGCAAAGACACTGCTGCCAGCGAATTTTTGAACTTTCCTTTTAATACGTGTATTGGTTTGAAAGAAGATAAATAAAAAGCAGGATAGCTGCCAGCCAATAAGCCTGTTACTACTGCCAATAAAATAAAGCCTGCAAATAAAACTGTGTGTTGCTCCAAAGAAATGGGTAATGTTTTACCAGAAACCTGCTCAAACAAGGGAAGTAAAAAAACAGTAAGCATGATTGCAAAAACCAATGCAATACCAGCCATTAGTAATGACTCACCAAGAAATTGCCGCAGCAGCGAATTTTTTTCTGCGCCTAAAACCTTGCGCACACCAACTTCCGATGCTCTTTTTGAAGAACTTGAAGTGGACAAATTCATAAAATTGATGCAGGCTATCAATAAAGTAAGAACAGCAATAGAACCCAGGATAAACAAAGAAGTACGGTTGCCTCCGGGGGTAATATTATTACCAAGGCCGGAGTGTAAATAAATGTCTTTGATGGGTGTTAGTAAATAGCTTCTGCTTCTGCCCACACCTTTTAATTCTTCCGCTAAATGCTTTTGTACAAACGCAGGAAATTTACCTTTAAGCGTTTCCGCATCTGCTCCCTCTTTCAATAATAAATAGGTGTAAAACATATTATTATTGAGCATGCTTGGGTTATCGTTGGCCATGGCGTCCATATTGCCCCCCCTCATTGACATGATAAAACGTGCATCAATATGGGTAGGAACAGAGGAAGGTTTAAACACCCCTGTAATTTTAAAATCATTGTCGCCGTTGGTGCTGCTGCTAATACGAATCTGCTTATTTATTGCAGATTCTTTTCCGAATAATTTAGCGGCAATTTCGTCAGAAACCACAACTGTATTGGGTTCATTCAATGCGGTTGCCGGATTGCCTTCTTTAAAAAAATAAGTAACGATCTTAAAAAAATTAGAATCGGCTAAATATCCTCTTGTTTCGTAAAATGTTTTGTTATTGCCGCCTGCATCGGTATGTTGTAATAAGGTTTTATCATCGGTAAAAAGTTTCAACATTCTTGCCTGGTCCTGAATTTCGGGAAACTCCATTTGCATTATTCTGCCTAAAGGAGCAGAAACGGTGGCCTGCATTTCTGATTTTCCTTCCGTAATAAAATTTGTACCTAATTGATATATGCGCCCTGCATTTTTGTGATAAGTATCATAGCTTAATTCATTATAAATGTATAATGAAATAAGCATGCAACAGGTTAACCCAATAGAAAGACCGAATATGTTGATGGCAGAAAATATCTTATTCTTCATCAGGTTTCGCCATGCTATTTTAAAATAATTCGTCAGCATAATTAAGGTTTATTCGGTGCGTAAATTTTTTACGGGTTAGCAGGTGCTGCTTTTACAGCCTGGAATGAAATGGTAATAAATGCTATTATGGCTGCCACTAAACCTGCTACTACAAAAACCCAGGTTATTACAATGCGGTAGGCAAAGTCTTCCAGCCACTTGAACATAGCATACCATGCAATAGGAAAGGCAATCATTGCTGCAATCAAAACCAGCTGTAGAAAATCTTTGGATAGCAGGCCTACAATATTGCTTAGATCTGCACCAAGTACTTTTTCGATTTTCATCGGCGAAGTACACATCATCTTAATTGAACATTTTGTCCTCATATTAAAATGTTGTATTGCCAGAGGATAAAAAACGGGTAAGCTTTTTTATTTCTTTAAAATCATTTACTAAGTAAGGTGCAAACGGAGGAGCAATAAAACCTAGCTCTAACGAAAGATCACCACTTTCGGGATTAAAAAATGTTCGCTCAACACTGTAAACATTCTCCGCGTTTTCATTGTATTTATCAAAGCTCAATTTATTAATTATATAACCGGGGATCAGTAAGCAACAGGCTAGTCCTACTGTTAACCCAAAAAGATTTATGCCTGAAATGAATTTGTGTTTCATCAGGTTTCGGAAGGCTATTTTTAAGTAGGTGCGAATCATGGTTTATTTTTTAATTCGTCATTGCGAGGTACGAAGCAATCTCCTGTTCAAACGATCTCCTTCTTTCTACAAAGGGTATTTTATTTTTAATTTTCTTTTTTGTCTTTAAACCAAAAATTCAAAGACTACCCTTTGGCCCCGCCCGTTTGTTCGGCCTACACACAGGCAATACTCATTACAAATTGTATATTCCATTATACCACAATACTTATAGGAGAAAGGAAATGGAAGAATAAGTTTTTTAGACAGAGGGTTACACCATAATATTTTCCAGCACTGTTTGTCCATCCAGCATACGGATAATACGATGACTGTACCGTGCATCGTGCTCGCGAGTGGGTTACCATAATAATGGTGGTTCCCTGCTCATTCAGGTCGGTTAACAATTGCATTACTTCGTTACCGTTCGATGAATCGAGATTACCGGTAGGTTCATCGGCAAGAATCAATTTAGGATTGTTAACCACGGCCCTGGCAACCGCCACACGTTGCTGCTGACCGCCTGAAAGCTGCTGTGGGTAATGATTGCGGCGGTGCATGATCTGCATTTTATCAAGCACTTCTTCTACTTCTTTGCTTTACGGTCAGCAGCTTTAATTCCCAGATAAATCAGCGGTAGTTCAACGTTTTCAAAAACAGTTAGTTCGTCGATGAGGTTAAAACTCTGAAAAACAAAACCGATATTTTTTTTGCGCAGGTCGGCTCTTTTGCGTTCATTAAAATTCGCCACTTCAATTCCATTAAAAAGGAAGCTGCCACTATCGGGATCGTCGAGCAAACCAAGAATATTTAGCAAGGTAGATTTACCACAACCCGAAGGCCCCATTACGGCAACAAATTCGCCTTCTTTTACTTCAAAGGAAAGTTTGTTTAGGGCAACGGTTTCCACGTCTTCGGTGCGGTAATATTTTTCGAGGTTGTTAATCTTGATCATTGTTTGATTTTTATCGTTGAGGTTTAGAAATTGATTATAAATAACGGACTAAGTATATCTATTTTTTGCACTTTGGCCGTGCATGACGGTTCTTTTGTTTCTTCTATACTACCCTCAACTATGTGTGTTGGCCATAAATTCAAAAAGCAAATGAGTATTATTAATAATTTTGTGCTCATAACTATTTTTTTAAAATGAGTTCCTGCATATTACCGTAGTTCTCATAGCTGGATGTTACCACTTTATCGCCTGGTTTGAGGCCAGTAAATACTTCGTAATATTCGGGATTCTGGCGTCCCAATTGAACATCTACTTTATACGCTTTTGAACCGTCGTCACTCAACTTATAAATCCAGTTACCGCCAGTCTGCTGAAAAAAGCCGCCTTTAGCCACCAGCACCGCCTGTGTTTCATCGCTTAGAGATAAACGTATTTGTATGCTTTGTCCTCTGCGTATGCCGTCTGGCACGGCGTCAACAAAATCCATGTCTACCTGGAAACGACCATTTGTTACCTGAGTATATATCTTCCGGATATCAAGCTTATGATTTTTGCCGCCAATTGTTACATCGCCCATTTGACCAATTACAATACGTGAAATATAATGTTCGTCTATATCCACCCGTACTTTATAGCCGCTCATTACATCTATCTGCCCCAGGCGTTCACCTTTATTTTTTGATTGACCCATTTCTGCGTCTAAGGATGTTAATTGACCGTCTACCGGCGCTCTTACAACCAAATCGCCGACCTTACGGCGCATAAGCGATAAAGCATTTTGCATGCGGGAATAGGAAGCAGCCATTTGGCCAATTTGTTGTTTATTGGAAATCGCATCCTGGCTCAGCGTTTTATCGTTTAAATTTTTTCTGTTGTTTTGATAAGTATAATTATTTTCAGAGGCTTTGAACTCCTGCCCGCCAATCACTTTTTCTTCATGCAAATGTTTGTTTAATTTATATACCCTTTCGGCTTCTGCCAGTGCATTTTCAACTTCTGCTTTTTGGTTTAATTGCTGAATGGTGTTTTGCACCGCATTGTTTTTGGTGCTTTGCATTTGTGTCAATACATCAAACACTGCAGTTTCCTGGTTAGCAAGGCTCAGCTCCAGGTCAGTATTGGAAAGGCGAAGAATGGGTTGTCCTTTTTTTACAAAAGCGCCGTCCTCGGCACAGTTTTTCTTCTACCCTCCCTCCTTCTATTGCATCTAAGTAAATAGTAGTTACAGGAAGCACGACACCGTTAACGGGTATAAATTCTTTAAAAGAAGATTTTTTTACTTCGCTGATAGTTATTCTTTCTACATCAACATTTAGCTTGCTTCCCCCGGAACTGAAATAAAAACTTGCTGTTATTAAGGAAATGAGTGCTGCAATTCCCAGGATTGTGAGAATGCGTTTTTGTGTCCAGGTCTTTTTTTCAATTTTTCTATCCACGATGTAGCTTGATTTAAAAGGTCATTACCATTTGAATGAAAAGATTTATTAGAGTTTGAACTATTAGAATAGTGCCAAACAGCAACACCCTTCATTCTCAACACTTAAATTTTTTTAAATCTACGAAGTTGTTCGTTAACGGACACGGAGTGTACCAAAATCGAACACTTTTTTCAATACACCTTTTTTTATCCTTCATTTTTAAGTCATTAGAACGCGGCATAATTGTAGATTCGCTGTTGCAAGCCACTTTCTATATTATGTCGTTGAAAAATTCTTCCGTATTAATTATTGATGATGATGTTGACGTATTAACTGCTGTCCGGTTACTCTTAAAACCAGAAGTGAAAGAAGTAGTAACGGAAAAGAACCCGAAAATATCCGCACCATTTTATCACGTCAGTCATTTGATGTGATATTGCTTGACATGAATTACAACAGTTCTATTAACACCGGTAATGAAGGGTTCTATTGGTTGAATAAAATAAAAAGCTGAGGTTCTCATGCATCGGTCATTATGATTACTGCTTATGGCGATATAGACCTTGCTGTACGATCTTCTGAAAGAAGGTGCCTTTGATTTTATGGTTAAGCCATGGCACAATGAAAAGTTGATCAGCACCATACAAAACGCTATTAAAAATAAAAATGACCGTCCGGTAGATCCGAAATCATTTTTACAAAACAAGTAATGCAAGCGGTTCTGAACTTATAGGAGAATCGGAAGCCCATGCAGGAAATATTTTACAAGATTCAAAAGATCGCCCCTACCGATGCGAATATTTTAATTCTGGGTGAAAATGGCACTGGAAAAGATCTGATTGCAAAAGCGATCCATCAACATTCCTTGCGCAACAATAACCCATACATAAAAGTAGATGTAGGAGCCTTGACTGAATCGCTTTTTGAAAGTGAATTATTCGGGCATAAAAAAGGTGCTTTTACAGATGCACGTGAAGATCGCGAAGGCCGCTTTGAAGCTGCAAATGGAGGAACTCTTTTTTTAGATGAAATTGGAAATATTTCCTTATACCAGCAGGCTAAACTTTTAAGTGTATTGCAAAACCGGCAGGTTACGCGTTTGGGTTCTAACATGCCCATTCCAATTGAAATAAGGTTAGTATGCGCTACTAATATGCCAATGACGGAACTGGCTAATGAATTAAGGTTTCGCAAAGACCTGATTTATCGTATTAATACCGTGGAAATTATTGTACCACCACTTCGAAAAAGAGGAAAGGATATTATCTTACTATCAAAACATTTCATTAAAATTTACAGCAATAAATATTTAAAGCCTACACTGGATTTTGATGAGCCAGCTATTAAAAAACTGCTACATTATCATTACCCCGGTAATGTGCGGGAGCTACAATATGCCATTGAACGGGCAGTTATTATGTCTGAGGGAAATGAGATAGGGGCAAAAGATATTATTTTCTCACCCATAGAATCAACTGTCTTTGTTGATGAAGGCGCTGTCCAAACTAACCTTGAAGTGGTAGAAAAAAATACTATTCTAAAGGTTATAGATAGACATGGGGGCAACATATCAAAGGCAGCAAAAGAACTTGGCATTACAAGGACGGCTTTGTACCGCAGGCTCAATAAATATGATATATAAACAAACTAAAACATGCAGTTAAAACAATTTGAACTGTGGATAGTACTCCGTGTTTTATTTCTTTTTGTAGTCCTTTCTGCTGCGGCTTATCTATTGGTAAGCGAACGGTTTCTATTTTTCATTCTTTGGATACCTTTGCTCGTTTACCAGGTATTTGAATTCATAAAATTTCAGCGTAAAGCACAAAAGGAACTGAATCAGTTTGTAGAAGCAGTGCACTACCGCGATTTTACTACTCATTTTGATGTAAAACATGCCCCCGCTCAATTGCAGCCATTGAGAGAAGGATTCAATGAAATCAACAGCACATTTAAAATAATCAGCAAAGAGAAAGAAACACAATACCAATATCTGCAAAAAATTCTGGAGCTGGTAGACACCGGCATCCTGTCCTATGAAGTAGAAACCGGTACCATTGTGTGGATGAATGAATCATTAAAAAAAATGCTGGAAGTGCCCTATCTTAAAACAGTCCACTCACTTTTAAAACGTGACCCGGAGCTGCATGCTGAAATAATAGCACTGAAGCCCGGCGAGCATAAAATAGGGAAAGCTCATTTAGAAAAAGAGACGTTTAGAATATTATTGTCAGCCACTGCCTTTCAAACAGAAGGAAGAAAATATAAACTGGTTGCATTTCAAAACATAAACGAAGCTCTTGACGAAACGGAATCAAAAGCGTGGCAACGACTCCTGGGAGTAATGACCCATGAAATTATGAATTCCATTGCTCCCATTGCTTCGCTTGCAGATACATTAAAAATTAGATTGCAGGAACATGCTGCTACAAGAGTGGTAAAAGATCAGTCAGTGGAAGACCTGGAGTTGGGGATTGATACAATTAAACGAAGAAGTGAAGGCTTATTAAAATTTGCTGAGACCTATCGCAATCTTAATAAAATAACAACTCTCAACCTACAGCAAGTTTATCTAAGAGAGCTGTTTGCAAATCTCCACCAACTAATGCAGCCTACATTTGAACAAAAAGACATTGATCTGGAGATTATACTCCGAGATTCCGCAACTAGCTATCGAGGCTGATCCGAGTTTGCTGGAACAGGTACTAATCAATATTATAGTAAATGCTATGGAAGCCATAAAGGATAAGGAAGATGGGAAAATAATTTTATCCGCGGATCAAACTACCAGTGGTAAAACAATAGTAAAAATTGGTGATAACGGACAGGGTATGCCTGAAGAATTAATGGATAAAATCTTCATACCTTTTTTTACCACCAAAAAAAACGGCAGTGGAATTGGACTGAGTTTGTGTAAGCAAATAATTATGTTACATAAAGGAACTATACAAGTACAATCAGGTGCTGGAAAAGGAACGATTTTTTCAATTCAGTTTGGATAAGAATTTTCGAAAACCAATTAATAGCTTTTCCCAGTATAGTATTTATCGTAAACTCATTTCTAGCCAGTTTTAAATTGTTATAATTTTTAATCCTGTGATTTTCCTCACCTTTTCCTATTATCTGTCCATCTTAACCAAACAACGCCGAAAAAAAGCAGGCAAGGAAACTGCCTTTTCTTTTTTGGTATCTCTGAAATCAAATTCTTCGTTTTAAATTTCAACGTGCCGCTTAGATTTGATGGCTTCAGCTAAAGCCAAAGTATCATCATGTGCTTCTTATGCTCTTTGATGAGCTTGTCTTTTTCCGGTGTTGGAAACAAGTACATTTTCAAATACTCAGAGTGGCGTTTTCCATCTTCGTAGTAATCAAGATAAAGGCTGATCTTATCGCCTTTCCGACTTTGTATAAGCGTTACGGTCATACGACTGAAGTTGGAACAATCAGAGAAGGATAATTATTTTCCGATACAAAACTTGCTGAATATATAATCCAATTGGTCTTCATTGGTTATTGTGCCTGTTATTTCGCCAATGTAAAAAAGGCTTTCATTAATGTGTGATGAGAGTAAATCGCCAGGCAAGTTGTTCTGTATACCATCCAATATTTCTATTAATGATTCTTTTACTTTTTGCAGTGCGGCTGCATGCCTTGCATTGGTAATAATGGTCTGGTCTTCAACTAATTCGCCAATGGTTTCCGAAAACAATTGCTGTTTTAGGGAATCAATATTTAATTTATCTTTAGCTGAAATAAAATGGATCATTTCATCAGGAACCGCTACTTGCTGGTTGTAGTTAACCTGCACATCATCCGCTTTATTACCCACAAGAATATAACGGATATCTTCACTTCTCATTTGAAAAATTGAGTCCTTTAAAAATTCGAACTCAGATTCATTTACATCAAACAGGTACATCACTATATCTGCCTTGCGCATTTTTTCTAAACTCTTCGCTACTCCAATTTTTTCAATCACATCTTCCGTGTGATTTCTGAATTCCTGCAGTGTCTATCAACCTGAACAAAACACCATTAATATTCAGCACTTCTTCAACCGTGTCACGGGTGGTGCCTGCAATTTCACTAACTATAGCTCTATCATCGTTTAATAAAGCATTTAATAAGGTGGATTTACCAACATTCGGTTTACCAATTATTGCCACCTGCACGCCATTTTTTATAGCATTTCCCAATGAGAAAGATTCCAGCAAATGACTTACGATTACCTGTGCTTCATGCAGCAGTTTTATTAAACTGGAGCGGTCTGCAAATTCTACATCTTCCTGTGAGAAATCTAGTTCCAATTCAATTAAAGCAGAAAAACTTTATAAGCTGATCGCGCACAATAGCGAGATCATGCGAAAACCCACCTTTCATATTTTGAAGAGCTGTACGCCTAGCGCTTCAGCATTTACCGCAATAAGGTCTGCCACAGCCTCAGCCTGCGTCAAGGTCCATTTTGCCCTGTAAAAATGCCCGTTGTGTAAACTCGCCGGGTTTGGCGAGCCTTGCACCTTGCTTTACCAATACCTCTAATATTTTTTGCTGAATATGAATGGACCCATGGCAGCTTATTTCAACAACATTTTCACCTGTATAAGATTTGGGTGAAATGAATACTGATACAACAGCTTCATCAATAAGTTCATCGCCGTCTTTTATCATTCCCACATGAATGGTGTGCGAGGGTACGCTGTTAAGATCTTTTGATGGAAAAACTTTATTCGTAATATCTATAGCTTGGGACCCACTCAGGCGCAATACGGCAATAGCACCGGTGCCCTGTGGAGTTGCTATAGCTGCTATGGTATCGTTCCATTGAGAAAGGCTGCTCATAGAGAAATAAAATGTATAAATAAAAAGAGGTTACTGAAAACAGTAACCTCTTAACAAAAATACTTAAACAATTATTCTTCGCTCACCTGGAAGGTGATATTCTGTTTTTGACGATAAATTACATTTCGGCCATTTTGAACTGCAGGAATCCATTTTGGTCCTTTTTTAATTGCCCTAACCGCTTCTGCAGCTGTTCCAAATCCAGGATTATTTATAGCATTTACTTCAGAAATATTTCCGTCTTTATCAACAAGGAACGAAACGGTAACTGTGTAATTGCCGGGCGGTGCGCCATTGTCTACAGGTGTATTGCTGTTTAAGTTGCGCTCAAGAAATTTGTTCCACGCAGAGGGTCCGCCGGGAAATTTGGCTTCGATCTGAACGGTCTTAAATTCCTTATCGTAATCCTCAACAACTTTTGGAGCTTCAACTATGCCCGTACCTTTTTCTTCAACAGGGGGTGCAACTACATCTGTTTTAATACCTTCCTGGTTAAAGGTTCCGATCTTAGTCTCCTCCAGCTTTTCCTGCTCAGGGGGCTTTTCATCGGGTTTCACCTCTTCATCTTTTACAATTTTAGGTGGGGTGAATTTAGTTACCTCAACTTTTGGCGGCTCCTGCTTTGGCGGCGGCGGCGGCGGTGGAGGTTCTTTCTTTTCTTCCTGTTTTATTTCTTCAAGGGTAACATCCTGTACAAGCATCGGCTTTTCTGTCTCGTCCAGGGCCGATTTTGCAAGAAAGGAAATGAGCAGTATAATAGCAATAAGCGCCACCATACCAATTAAGGCTTTGATGATGCGGTCGTTGTAGGTTTTGCGCAATTCGTACGCACCGTACTCCTTATTTCTTCCCTCGAAGAGAATATCTAAAAAATCCGCGTTTAAAATTTTGTTTGCTTCCATTGTTGTACAATGTTTATTTGTTATTGGGGATTAGCTGTTTCCTTGGCAGGAGATGCCGGATCTTCTCCCTGCGAAAGTTTCACAAGCTCATCTTCAACGGGTGAAATATCAACCAGGGCATAACGTTTAACCACGTTAATGCTCATTTCGTCCAGAATGTCTATCACATTCTTATAGGTGCTCTGGTCGTTTGGTTTTATGATAACCATTAAGCTGGTATCTACAACTGCTTTCTTTTGCCTGATTACATTGCGTATCTCCTTAAAGCTTGATGATTTAAAGTTTGAAGCGCCGGGGTCCAACTCACCTTCGTAATAAAAAACATTATTGTCTTTGCCTAATAAAACGGTAAGTGCATCAGACTGCTTCAATTTATTTTGCTCTTCGGGATTGTCTGTGTCCTTGGGCAAAAATAAACGCATTGCCGTAGGTTGACTCATGGTCGTTGTAAAAATGAAGAACGTTATCAGCAGAAACCCAAGATCAACCATTGGTGTTAGATCCACCCTGGTTGAAAGTTTTTTTGGCTTTTTTACGCCGGGTCCCTTTTTGTGATGTCCCCCACTCGAGGTATCCATTTCAGCCATAAGAAAAAATTTATTTTATTAATAATAATTATTCAACTGCAGTACCAGACATATTATTCTTCCAAAGATCTGTGCCTGACGGTACGCTCTCAGGGTTTGTTACCATCTGAAACTTAAACTGATCATTCTTTTTTAAGGCGGTGATCACATTCTTAAATACAGGGTATTTAGAAACGTTGTCTCCTTTAAGAATAATATTCATTTTCTGCCCTGGAAGGCGTCAACTGCAGCCCGCATCCATGTGATCATTTCGTTGTTGGCTGTATCCTGTATTGGTATACCCGGCATATTGTCGCCGGTCATTTTATCTGAAGGAATTGTTGCCTGCTGCCGTAACTGAGCAAGGGGCACGCCTATAAAGGGTGCTTTAACAAGTGCAGCTATCTCTCCTTCCGTTAAACCAAGGTTTCTGGTGGAGTTAATACTGCTTATCATATCCCGCTTTTTGTTCTTGTCAGTTTCACTGTCTCCTACCGAAAGAAAAGCTTTGCCATCTTTGTTCAGCGATATCATCAATACATCTGTTTCAGGGGCAATTTTAGAAGCCACTGAATTTGGCGTATTAATGGGCACTGCCTCAGAGGGTTTAAACTTTGTGGTAAGTATAAAGAAAGAAAGCAGCAAGAAAGCCACATCGCACATGGCGGTCATATCTACAATGGTACTTTTTCGCGCTATTTTGGGTCTGCCCATTTTAGAAAATTTAATCTTTAATAATAAAGATGCCTTTTACCTCTAAATTCCACACGTAATTTATAATTACCTGTAGTTAGCGGCAAAACTTTGGGTTAGTGTAAAACCACTTTCATCAATACCAAAAGTAATGGCATCGATACGGGTGGTAAACACGTTATACATAATAATGGCAACTGAAGAGGTACCGATACCAAGTGCGGTATTGTACAGTGCTTCTGATATACCTACAGACAATTTTTGGGCTGCCTCGCCACCGCCACTTTCACCAAGTGCAGAGAAGGCGCGAATCATACCTATTACCGTACCTAACAAACCCACAAGTGTTGCAACAGAAGCGATCGTACTTAAAAACACAAGATTTTTTTCAAGCATTGGCAATTCAAGCGCTGTAGCTTCTTCTACTTCTTTCTGTATGTTAAGTACTTTTTGTTCAGTAGAAAGGTCGGTATTAGTGATCATTTCTTTGTACTTGCGCAAACCTGCTTTCATAACATTTGCAACAGAACCTCTTTGTTTATCGCAGGCTGCCATTGCTTTATCAACATCTTTATTAGCAAGGTTATACTGAACCTGGCGAATAAACTCAGCAATGTTGCCCTTGCCGGTAGCTTTGGAAACGGTAAGAAATCTTTCTATTACAAATATTAGCACAGTTAAAAAACATGCAAGTAGTACGGGTACAATTATACCTCCCATATACATACGTGATAATGCTGTTTTGGCACCTTCATGATTTGGCCAAAAGCCACCTGATGGATCAGGGTGGGTAAAGTTGCTGTCAGCACCAATTAAATAACGCCATATTACATAGCCCAGTAATAACGCAAGTAACGGGGCTAACCAGCTTATTGAGTTACTTTTTCTTGCAGGTTGTACAGAAGTAATGCTCTTTGCTGATGCTGTTCCGGATGGTTTTGTTTCTGCCATAACATGTTTGATTTGAAGTGAAAACTAATGTTTAGATTTTGTTTTTGAGTTCACAAGTGTAAGGAAAAATCGATTAAAAAAAATAGTATTTATAAATTAATTTTAGCCATGTATGCGAAAAATAATATAAACCTTTTCGTGAAACAAGTCTATGTTCTAATTTATTTCAAATACTTAATTTTTAAAGCTACATAATTACCTTTAGTTATATTCTAATTTTATTACCCGGGTTATTTTCCCAGAGATTATACATAAAATGTATGCCCAAAAAAATTGTTATTGCCGTCTCCGGAGCCAGCGGATCTATTTATGCTAAATTGCTTATTGAAAAATTGCTTTTAATAAACGATCAGTTTGAAGAACTGAGTCTCGTTTTAAGCAATAATGCCAAAGAGGTATGGAAAACAGAACTGGGCAATACAGAATATCTTAAGTACCCCGTTAAATACTATGATAAATTAAATTTTGATGCCCCCTTTGCTTCGGGTTCGGGTAATTACGATACCATGATTATAGCACCCTGCAGTATGGGTATTCTGGGGCGCATTGCTGGCGGAATTAGTGACGACCTTATAACCCGCGCAGCTGATGTAATTTTAAAAGAGCGGCGAAAACTGCTGCTTATGATAAGAGATACACCATATAACCTGGTGCACATTAGAAATATGGAAACTGTTACCCTTGCAGGTGGCATAATCTGTCCTGCAACCCCCTCATTTTACAGCCTTCCGAAAACAATTGAAGAGGTAGCTTCTACGGTCGTAGACCGGCTTTTAGATATTGCAGGTTTTAATATTCAGGCGTACCGGTGGGGCAAATAATTATTTATGTTGCCGGGCAAGAATCATTATTTAAGCTTTCGTTGCGTCGCACACTTGTACCGCATAATTTACATCTGCAACTTATTTTTTTTCAGGTTGCTTAATAGAAATGTTTTTAACTACATCAAAACTTTGTTCCAAAAATTGGGGCGATAAAGCATCATCTTTTTTGTTACGACGCTCAAAAACAAACTGCAGCATATTTCCCTTAATAGCTGTAGCAGAACGTAAAACTTTAATCATCGTATTATTCACAGTGTCTAAAACCTCATAACCAATTACCGCAAAATTTTTCCCATCTTTTTTAATAACGGTATCGTAAACAAAGATGGTCGCCCGGCCTGCAGAAATTTCTTTTTTCATGGCAAACAAATATTGGGCAGGCAGGCTGCTATCAGCTATGGCTAAGGGTTTCATAACTTTTGAATGAACTATCGTAAGCTGGCAAACAGAATCTTTTAGCGGGGCAAATGAAAATCCGGTTTCTTTAAAAATGGGTAGTTGTTTATTTTGGTACCGGTATTTAACATCGGCACACGGATCTCCGCATTCCGATGTATGCACCCAACTAAAAGAAGTATCATAATATTCTGGCAGTTTAAAATAAACTTCGCCAAGGTTGTTTTCAAGGGTAAGTTTTTGCCTTGTATCCACGGTATTAGGTACTTTGCCGCAACCGTTTAAAATACAGGCCGTAATAATAATTGCTACCAGCTTTTTCATATGTAGAACGTATAAATAAAATCTTCTAAAAACAATGCCAGCGTTTCACGTACTTTTTTCCCATCTTTTTAATAATATTAATTTTGGCTTCACCGTATTAACCCCAACAAACAACCATGACTGCTATTTATATTGCCCTTGCCATCATCATCATACTAATTATTATGCTGTTGCTTAAAAAGCCGGCAAACAATAAAGATCAATTATCGCAAATTACCCATCTGCTTTCATTAGAGATCGCCCGTGTGGAACAATCGGTAAAAAATGAAATTGCTGCTAACCGTAAAGAAACATCTGACCAGTCGCGATTTGCGCGTGGCGAACTATCATCATCATTACAATCATTTGAAGAGAAGTTGCTTCATCTTACCGAAACAATTGATATTAAATTAACGGCTTTTAATAACGGGTCTATTACTAATGCTTCCGCAAACCGCAACGAAATAAAAGCAGCACTCGACACCTTTAAAAAAGACCTTTCTAAATCCATAAGTGATTTTAATGAAGTGCAACGAGACAACTTCTATTCACTGTTACAAAAACAAAGTGACCAAAATACCACAACAACCCAAAGCCTGGAAAATATGCGGCAAACGCTAGAACAAAAAATTAAAGAACTACAATTTGGAAACGAACAAAAACTAGAACAGATGCGGGTTACCGTTGATGAAAAATTGCAACAAACCCTTGAAACCCGCCTGGGTGAATCCTTTAAACTTGTAAGTGAAAGGCTGGAGGCAGTGCATAAAGGTCTTGGCGACATGCAAACCCTTGCAACAGGTGTAGGCGACCTTAAACGTGTGCTTACAAATGTTAAGACACGCGGTGTAATGGGCGAATACCAGCTGGAAAATATTCTTGAACAAACGTTAACTGCAGACCAATATTCTAAAAATGTAAAAACGAAACAAGGCAGCAAAGACCATGTTGAATTCGCTATAAAAATGCCCGGCAAAGATCACACACTTTGGTTACCGGTCGATTCAAAATTTCCTAAAGAAGATTATGAATTGCTAATGAATGCATACGAAATGGGGGATGTTGTACAAATCGAAGAATGCCGGAAAAATTTTGTAAAAGGAATTAAAAAATGTGCGCAGGATATTAGCGGAAAATATATCGATCCACCACATACCACCGATTTTGCACTGCTGTTTTTGCCATTTGAAAGCCTATATGCTGAGGTGTTACGAACACCGGGGTTATTTGAAAGCATCAGGCTAGATTGTAAAATAAATATAACAGGCCCAACCACGCTTTCTGCATTTTTAAGCAGCCTGCAAATGGGCTTTCGAACACTTGCCATTGAGAAACGAAGCAGCGAGGTATGGAATATTTTAGGAGCTGTAAAAACCGAGTTTAAAACTTTTAGTTCTATGCTGGATAAGGCACAGAAAAATATTCAAACAGGCCTTGGTCAGTTAGAAGATGTGGCAGGTGTTCGTACAAGATCTATCCAAAAAAAATTGCAGGGAGTTGAAACTATTGAAGATAAAAAAGAAGAAATAATTCTTACCCAAACCCTGGAAAAGGGAGAAGAATATAATGGTACACTTTAGAAGTCTGAAATAATTTTTTTTAAAAAATAATTTTAAGTTTGCACTGCATTTCGAGTCATAGTAAATATGACACCAACCGAGTGGCGCACACCACGGTGGTCAAATAATGCGGACAGCCTGTCAAAATAAAATGCACTACTCTCCGCTATTTAAGATTTGCACATTTTAAACCCTTTAAAATTAATGTATGCAGCCATCTTCTTTAGTTGTTTGTGTTAACGATGTTTTTCGGGATTCTAATCACCTTAAAGTATTTGACAAAAGGTTGGTGAAAGGGGAGTTATACGTAGTTCGCGAAGTTATTCCAGACTGTTTTAATCCAAATGAAGAACCCGGTATTTCAGTAGAAGAAATTAGAGGGCGAATAACATGTGTGAAGTGCCACGATGGAAAGGTTAGGGCAGTTGAATATCACTTTTATATGCACCGGTTTGTTGAGGTTTTACCTCCCATAAATATTGAGGAAGCGTTGCTGCTTGAGGCACCGGAACTTGTTTAAAATTATGCCTTAAAAGGGCGCTTAATTTTCTTATATGCTTTAAACAATACCATTACAAAAAATAAGATTTAAATAAAAAGAGGAGCAGTAATAAAAAATAATTCGGGTAATTTTATATACCAAAATAAAAATCCTGCTCATGAAAAAGGCACTGCTGATTTCTGCAATATGCTTAATGATATTGCAGATAAATTCTTACACCCAAAAAACAGAATTATTCGACCTGGTAAAACTATTAATGTACGACAGTACAGGTTTTAGTAATGTTGGTGACTGGGCGGTTGGTAAAACAAAAAAATTTCCTGTTAAATGGAAGGATGATGCCATAACAATGAGTGAAGACACCGCAATAAATTTTTACAGGATGGGAACAGTAGACCTTTTATTAAACGGGAATTACATAACTGAAGCAGGGCAACCCCTTAAATGGAATATAATGCTAAAAGGTCCGCGAATGGGTTACGGGTCATTTGCCATCATCAGTTCTCCGTCAACATCTTTAAAACCTAAAATGACGGTTGATAGTTTATTTGGGAATAAAATTTTTATGGCTGAATTAATTAAAAGCTGCGACAGGGATTTTGCAGGTTATTATTATTATAAATTAAAAGTACCGGGTAAAGATGTGTTCTTTATTAAATTAAGCTGGGTATCTGTAAATGGTAAAACAGCACATAGAATTGATGGTTACGACGAATATTTTAATTACGCAGCAAAACTCGATTGTGCTAAATAAAAAAAGTGCCCCTGAAAGGCACTTTTTTTCAAACACGTTTAGCAGCTTACCTTACCAGTTCCATTTTTTTGGTGTCAATTAATTTTCCGTCTACTAATAGTGAATAAGTGTAGGTGCCTGATATCATAGATGCAACGTCAAGTGCTACCATTCCATTTGTGTTACCTGTAATTACAATCTGCTTCATAATTTTACCCTGGTTGTTATTTATGGCAATAACAGCAGAAGCACCCTGCGGAATGTTATTATATCTAATGCTTGTACTGTTTGTAGCAGGATTAGGAATATTCTGTTCAATTGTTGCGCCTGAAATAAATGCACCTGTTGTACCTGTGGTAGTACGTCCCTGCAATTTTTCAACCTGGGCATTAAGTGCAGAAATTTTTTCATCTTGTTCCTGTAAGGCTTTAATAAGAATTGGGATTAACTCATCATAATTAACCGCTTTAATATTCATTACCTCTTTTGCCTCGCTTGGCAAACCCTTTGCAAGATTTTCCAAACCTTTTTTGCCATGCATTTCCGGTGTAATAGCAACGGCTTCAGGAATATCTAATTCACGTTTTTCTTCATGCACCAGGTTGGGCAGCACCTTTTCAACATCCTGTGCAAGCAAACCGAAGTGTGTGCCTTTAGGCAGGCTTAAAGATTTAAATTTAGCTTCATCTTTAAACTCATAGTTCTTTGGTTTTAGTTGCCTTATAATACTCATGGCATCACCCACATCTTTAATGTTCTTCTTTAAATTCTTATCACTTGTATAATAAGCTGCAGAAGTCCAAACAGCTCCGTCAAATACCCCTGCATAAAAGCCAGCATTGGTAGCAGCCCTGATACCATAAGAGTTACTTGAATAGAAATACCCGCCATAATAATCCGTTGACGAGCCATATGTACCTACGCCAGAATAACTTGCCCCTCTAACACCAGTTCCTGCAGAGCTGTATCCATAATGACCATAGGAAGGCCCGTACCCATACGAACCGATGTAATATCCTGAAGAGGCATACAGGCCATAATAACCGTTGGTTGTAGTTGCGTCATGTCCATCACCATTATAACTAACTGAAACACCACCATAACCATCCGTACTATACCCATACGTTCCGTATGAAGAACCTGTGGCATAAATACCATACACACCAGAGCTGTAAACTCCATATGTACCACCTACACCATATAAACCGGCAGTGGTTCCATAACCATAAACACCATAACTTCCTCCACTACCCACTATACCATAATTAGATCCAGAACCATAAACCCCATACCCCACACCTTTAACGTATAGCTTATAGCTGGCATTAGCTGTATTACCGGTACCAATACCAACATTTCCGTTGCCACCGTTTATAAAAACGCGAACCAGGTTATTAGTATGCAACCTTAGAGAAATGTTGTTAGTGGTACCCAGCTTAGAAGTTGAACTTGCATTGCTGTTACCTGCTAAACTCCAGAAAGGAGAGGTGTTTTGTGCAAACGCATTTACCAATAAGAAAGTAAAGACAATTATCATTGTCATTACCGAAAGAGAAGATTTGACTTTCATAGCAAAGTATTAATGGTTAAAAAATAAACCATAAAATAAATTCAATTTGAGGGTGTGCAATTCCCCTGTTTGGGGGATATTTTTAATACTTAAGGGGAAGGAAAAGTTTCTTAAATAAAATTCTTATCGATAACTTTTATAAGCATGGCTCCGTTTTTAGAACCTGTTTTAAAAAGAATATTTTTTCTGTGGCTGCGAACGGTTTCCAAACCTATATACAGTTCTTTAGCTATTTCCTTGTTTGTATATCCCTGGGCGATAAAGGCAACAATTTCTTTCTCTCTGTTCGTGAGGTGAATATGATGGGATGAAGTTTTACCAAGTTTATTTTTTATGTACCATGCAGGGTCTTCAATACCATTTAAAAGAAGGTGCAAATTGATATCTACATTCAATAGGTTTGGCCGTATATACTTAAATAATTCCTTAAGTACGCAAAGCATAATTTCTTCAGTTTCAGAGGTCATTTCTACATCCTGAAACACAGTTATATCTTCTTTATCAGAAAAAATTGAGGAAAGATTTATCTTGAAATTTGCAACAGGCATAAATCAAATTTCAGGTTTAAAGAGAGAGAGAAAACTAAACTATAGCCTGCTATATAAAAGCCATTCTTGAATTACAAAAATAATTAATTTAACTTTTAAAAAAATTTCTTCTTTGGGGGTACATACAATTGTTATGTAATAGAGTAGGCAGTTACTACAAAAGTTAATTTATCACTCCGTTTGTCTTTCATGTAAACAATTGCTTTTGTTTATTGCGACTGCATTATTTACCTTAATGCAAAAGGCTTTAAACAAATTTTATATTATGAATGAACTGAAAGGAAAAGTAGCTTACATAACAGGCGGATCCAAAGGCATAGGATTTGGCATTGCAAAAACCCTGGTAAAGCATGGGATGAAAGTTGCCATTACCAGCAGGCATATGCAGGGAGCAAAGGAGGCAGCAAATGCACTGTCTCCGGACCCTTCAATGGTCTTGCCATTGGTGTCGGATGTAAGTTCTTATAACGATGAAAAGAAAGCTGTGGAAGCAGTTTTAAAGCATTTTGGAAAGCTGGATGTAGTTATTGCAAATGCAGGCGTGGGGCATTTCGCCTCTATTGAAGACATGACAGAGAAAGACTGGCACGATACCATTAATACCAACCTCACCGGGGTGTTCAACACGGTTAAATCATCAATTGATTCTTTAAAAAAAACACAGGGTTATATCATAACCATTGCAAGCCTCGCAGGTACAAACTTTTTTGAAAAAGGAGCTGCATATAATGCCAGCAAATTCGGACTTGTAGGTTTTTCGCAGGCTATAATGCTCGACCTCCGCAATTATGGAATTAAAGTAACCACTATTATGCCCGGCTCCGTTGCCACGCATTTTAACGACCATGTTCCGGGAGAACAGGATAGCTGGAAGATTCAGCCAGAAGATATGGGGCAGCTCGTTCTCGACTTGCTAAATATGCACCCGCGTTCTTTGCCAAGTAAAATCGAAATAAGACCCACAATGCCGGCAAAGAAAAACTAAATTAAAGTTTTTTATGAAGGATGCTAACAATTTGCAAAGGTTTGTTGATGCGCAGCAAACCAGCTATAATACTGCACTGCAGGAAATAATTAAAGGAAAAAAAACTTCACACTGGATGTGGTATATTTTTCCCCAGCTAAAAGGTTTGGGGAGGTCATCAACCGCCAGTTTTTATGGTATAGAAAATTTGCAGGAAGCCAAAGCATATTTTGATCACCCGGTTCTCGGCCCACGACTAGTAGAGATAACAAACGCACTTCTTTTGCATGAGCATAAACAAGCGCACACTATTTTTGGCTTTCCGGATGATGTAAAACTTCTTTCAAGTTTAACCCTGTTTCACCGGGCTACGGAAAATGAATTATTTGCAAAAGCACTGAAAGTTTTTTTTGAAGGCAAAGAAGATTTGAAAACAGTAGCACTTTTATAAATAAAGCAGGCGCAAAAGGCAGCAGGCATTCATTTTACGACACCTTAAAAAGCCAGTACCTGGAAGATATTCAGGCACCACGAAACAAAACAATTTCAAAACCTGTTAAGCACGATAAATTTTTTAAATTGAAAAAAATTAGCACGTATGTACAATAGCCAAAAAATAACTCCATGCTTTTGGTTCAGCGATAATGCTGAAGAAGCAGTTAATTATTATGTTTCCATATTTCCTGAATCTTCTATTGAAACCATATCTAGGTATGGCAAAAATGCACGCCTGCCGGAAAACACCGCCCTAACCATAATATTTACTTTGAGGGGGCAAAAATTTATGGCGCTCAACGGCGGGCCGGTATTTACTTTTAATGAAGCCATTTCCCTGGTAATTGATTGCGAAACACAGGATGAAATAGATATGTACTGGGAAAAACTTACCGAAGGTGGAAGCGAAAATCGCTGCGGTTGGCTGAAAGATAAATACGGTTTATCGTGGCAGGTTGTGCCAAAACAATTAGGTGAATTAATGAGTGGTAACGACAAAGAAAAATCGGCCAGGGTTATGCAGGCATTTATGCAAATGAAAAAATTTGATATTGCAAAATTGCAGGAAGCATAAACTCAGCAGATCGCTTTGGCTTTTTCAACGATGGCGCATGCTGCGATAAATCCGCTGGTCCATGCATGCTGAAAATTAAAACCACCGGTAACACCATCAACATCTAAAACTTCGCCTGCAAAAAATAAGTTTGGCGCACGTTTACTTTGCATGGTGTTGGCATCAACCTCGCTGGTTAATATTCCACCACACGTTACAAACTCTTCTTTAAACGTTGTTTTTCCTTTCACCTCAAACTCCTGTGCAGTCAGGTTTTTTATAAGTTTATTTTGCTCTTTACCGGGCAGGTCTGCCCACCTTATATTTTCAAGTATGCCACTGTTTGAAAGAATAAACAGCCATAACCGCTGTGGCAACTGGAATGGATTTTTATTACCTGTCTTTTGCGCTGCATGTGCGTTTCGTACATTATGCCATTCCTCACGAAGTGATTGTTCATTATAATCAGGAAGCCAGTTAACCAAGAGAGTAAAATGGTAATTTCTATCAGCCAGTTCGCGTGCACCCCATGCAGATAATTTTAAGATGGCAGGTCCGCTCATGCCCCAATGCGTTATAAGTAACGGACCACTTTCTAACAGCTTACTGCCAACTATTTTTACCTGTGCATTCGTAACACTTACGCCCATTAATTTAGTTACATCATTGCCGGGCATATTAAATGTGAATAAACTGGGCACCGGTGTATTAATAGAAAATCCAATATTCGTAAGCCAATCGAACATCAGTGTTTTCGGATATCCGCCACTTGCTATACAGACAAAATCAGCAGTTATTATTTTTTCATTGGCAAAACGCAAAAGCCACTTCTCTCCCACCTTTTCAAGAGACCGCACATCGTGATGCAATAAGATTTCCACATGATTCTTTTCTGCTTCCTGCATTAAACAATCAATTATGGTTTGGGAATTATTGGTAACGGGAAACATTCGTCCATCATCCTCGGTTTTTAGCTTTACACCCCTTTTTTCAAACCATTCAATAGTATGGGTTGTATTAAAAATGTTGAAAGCTTTTTTTAAAATTTTTTCTCCGCGAGGGTATCGCTTTACCAATGCAGCCGTAGAAAAACATGCATGAGTAACATTACACCTTCCACCACCACTAACCCTTACTTTTGATAGCAGTTTACCAGTTTTTTCTACCATTATCACTTGCAGGTTAGTATGTAATCTGGCGGCATTTACAGCGCAAAAAAAACCGGCCGCGCCTCCCCCGATAACCACTAATATTTTCCTGTTGGCGTTGTTCAATGATTATAATATTTTAATAATTATTTTGCTGTCCCTCAAATGTAGGTGATAGTGTTACTGGTGATCGCCGGTAAACCCTTATTAATTTTTTTGTTTACTTTATAGGGCAGCAGTATGGCAAATTTTATTCAAAATAATTACCGGTTCTTCTTAATACTTATGTCCCTCCTTTACGTGGCGGCAGGTATTAGCCACTATCTGAACCCTGAAAGGTATATAGAAATAATGCCGCCGTGGTTGCCCCAACCTCTCTTCCTGGTATATATGAGTGGGATGTTCGAATTTTTATTAGGCATTTTGCTTATGCATCGTTTAACGCGACAATTTGCTGCATGGGGCATCATCATTTTATTAATTGCGGTTTTTCCTGCAAACATTCAGATGGCAATCAATTATGGTGAAATAAATCATCCTTACTTATGGCTGGCGGTCTTAAGACTTCCGCTTCAAATTTTTTTGATCTGGTGGGCATGGGTGTACACTCAAAAGCTCAGTGAAACTGCAAATGGACACAAAATCGCTTCTTAATTTCTTAATTGTCCCATTTATATCATCTTAATAAATTCCATATGTTAAGACGTTTGATCACACTCAATACTAATAATTTCGGGGCATCCCTTTTGAAACTATAATAGTCATTCTTTGATTTATTAAACACTAAAAATAAGATGATGATTAAATTAAAATTAGTATTTGCAGCGTTACCTATGCTGCTGCTATCAGCAGCCTGCAACAACAAACCCGATGATGCAGAAATTCAAAAAAATGTAACTGAACATTTACAGCAAAATAATGAGTACAGTGGAATAAATGCCTCAGTTAGTGAAGGTATAGTTACACTTGATGGAAATTGTGAAGGCGAGAATTGCGGCGAAACAATAGCTGCAAATGTTAAAGACATAGAAGGCGTTGATTCTGTAACAAACAATATTAAATCTTTCATCGAAACCGATCTTACGCTTCGAACAACTGTACAATCGATCATTAGTAAATACCCAGGGGTTGAAGCAGATGTTGCCATGGGGCAAATTGTTCTGCGTGGTTCTATAAGCCGCGACCAGATACAACTGCTCATGAATGAACTGAAAGTGCTGGATGCAAAACAAATAGATAACCAGTTAGCCATTCAATAATAGCAAACCATAGTAATATGGTAAACAATAAATAATTTTTTAAACGATTAAAAGTAAAGTGAAAAAGATATGAACAACAATTTAGAAAATAACAGAAGAGTTTTAGCAGGTTTATTCAGTGACAGGGATAATGCAGAAAAAGCTTATGAAGACCTGAAAGACTGCGGCTACGAAGAGAAAGACATAAACATCGTAATGACAAGCGACACCCGTAAAAAACATTTCGATACCGATGGAGAAGATAATGACGACAGCACCCGCACCGAAATGGGAAACAAGGCCATGGAAGGTGCAGGTAAAGGCGGTGCAATCGGTGGAGTTATAGGCGGCATAGGTGGTGCATTGGCTGCCATCGGAACAAGTTTATTAATACCGGGCTTAGGGCTGCTGATTGCAGGTCCGCTGGCAGCAGGTTTAGCAGGTGCCGGTGCAGGTAGCATAACAGGTGGTATAATAGGTGCATTAATTGGCGCTGGTATTCCTGAAGACAGAGCAAAACTGTATGATGAAGGTTTAAAAGATGGTAAAATTCTATTAACCGTAAAATTAAAGAATGATGAAGATGCCGTTAGCCTTAAAAATAAATGGCTCGAATACCAGGCGGAAGAAGTTGATGGATAATTTACTTTAAAAAAAGAAGACTTTTTACAATGAAATATTTTTTAACAGCTGCAATTATCAGCGTGATGGGCATAGCATGCTCCGAAACAGGTAAGCAAGAAAATGTTACCGGTAATGAAGATACCATGGTACTGCAAACCGCTGATAACCTTAGCAACAACAAAATGGAACGTATTAACTGGGACCAGGTAAGTTTTACCTCCCCCATTGTTTCTTACGACGAAATAACCTCTAAACAAATTGAGGTAAGAAAAGACAGCAACGAAACTTCTTACTTTACTTTAGATGAGGATGTGCTTTTCGCCTTTTGATAAAGCTACTCTTAAAGCAGGCGCAGAAGATGCCCTGCAACAGGTTGCCAATGCAATAAAGAACCGGTACCCCAACGGCGAGATCGGTATATTTGGCTATACTGATTCGGTAGGTAAAAAAGATTACAACAAACAATTGTCTGAACAACGGGCCGAAGCAGTAAAACAATTTCTGCAAAAGCAAACCTCGATAGACATGGGCAGAATTAATACGTATGCCAAAGGCGAATCAAATCCCGTAGCGTCTAATGCCACAGAAGCAGGACGCCAGCAAAACCGTCGTGTAGAAATAGTTGCCATGAACAACCAGTAAGGCAGCCAAACTGTAAAAAACATGAGTAAAATTACTGCCAGGGGCATAGGGCATGTTTTAAAAAAT
Source organism: uncultured Bacteroidota bacterium (assembly GCA_963806425.1). Classification (GTDB taxonomy): domain Bacteria; phylum Bacteroidota; class Bacteroidia; order Chitinophagales; family Chitinophagaceae; genus JBBRBB01. The sequence goes on from CAWDYB010000009.1 coordinate 531,418, forward strand.
GCAGGTAAAGCGTTTGTAAAAGACAAGGTGCCTAAGCTTAGTGCGTCACTTGCCTACTACACCATTTTTTCAATGGGGCCGGTGTTGCTTGTAATTATTTTTCTTACCAATTTTTTTTGGGGGGAGAAAGCGATCGAAGGTACCATTGTTACGCAGCTGCGTGGTATTATTGGTGATACCGCGGCAACCCAAATACAGGAAGTAATTAGAAATGCCTCGCTCGACAGCAGCAGTGTAATGAGTGCTGTTATTGGTATAGTGGCGCTGTTTATTGGTGCAACAACCGTGTTTATAGAAATACAGGATTCGCTGAACTTTATATGGAAACTAAAGCTGAAAAAAAGCGGCTGGAAAAACGTGGTCTTTAGCCGCATACTTTCTTTTTCCATTGTTATAGGTTTAGGATTCTTATTGCTGGTAATGCTTATTGTGAACGCTTTGCTCGATGGGTTGATGGACAGCCTCACAAATAGGTTTCCCGAAACATCTATCGTGGTTATATACGTCGTTAACCTGCTGCTTACCTTGTTTGTTACCTCGCTGTTGTTCGGTATTATTTATAAAGTACTGCCCGATGCAAAGATCAGGTGGCGCGATGTAGTTACCGGTGCCATTTTTACTGCGGTGATTTTTATGATCGCCAAATTCGGACTGAGCCTGTACATCACCAACACCTCTATTGGCAGCACGTACGGCGCGGCAGGTTCGCTGGTGGTGCTTATGTTATGGATATATTTTAGCAGTATGATATTTTATTTCGGGGCTGAATTTACTAAAGCCTATGCCATGAAATTTGGTGATGAGATTCACCCCGATGAAAACGCTGTTACCATTCAAACCCTGGAAGTGGAAAGCAATAAACAATCAGTACAGGAAAACGAAGTGAACGCGGAAGACACCGAAAAGAAAACACAGGAAGAAAAAGACCGGGAGCAAACAGAAAGTACAAGTGTGCGACGCAACTAAAGCTTCATTCATAATTATTAGCCCGGTTCATCATCATCACCGGGCATAAAGAAAGGCCGCCGGAAATAATTCCTGCGACCTTTCTTTTTTTTGATGTTTCAAACAGTTAGTGCAACGTGGCCATATCAATCACAAAGCGATACTTAACATCGCCCTTTAACATACGTTCATAGCTCTCATTAATATCTTTTATATCTATTACCTCTACATCGCTCACAATGTTGTGTTTTGCGCAATAGTCTAACATTTCCTGTGTTTCGGGCAACCCCCCGATCAGCGAACCCGCAATACTGCGGCGGTGAAAGATTAGGTTGAAGGCCGGCACCTGTGCAGGTGTGGGCGGCGCACCAACACAAACCATGTTACCATTGGTTTTTAGCATGTTTAAATACATGTTGTAATCGTGGTCGGCAGAAACCGTGTCTAAAATAAAATCAAATTTGCCTGCCTGTTCTTTAACGGCAGCCTCGTCGCTGGTAAGCACAAAATGGTGCGCCCCCAGCCTTTCGGCATCGGCTTGTTTAGAGGGCGAATGGCTTAACATGGTAACCTCGGCGCCCATACTGGCTGCGAGTTTTACGCCCATGTGCCCAAGACCGCCCAAACCCACAACCGCTACCTTATCTCCCTTGCCCACTTTCCAATGGCGTAAAGGCGAGTAGGTGGTTATGCCTGCGCATAATAAAGGTGCAACCCCTTCCAGCGGCAGGTTGCCGGGTACGGTAAGCACAAAATCTTCGTGCGCCACAATGCTTTTACTGTAGCCGCCATACGTCATGGCGCCCTCTATATGTTCATCGGGGCTGTTATAGGTTCCTGTCATTCCTTTTACGCAATACTGTTCCAGCCCTTCTTTGCAGTTTTCGCATTCGCGGCAACTGTCTACAAGGCAGCCGATGGCGGCAATATCGCCCACCTTAAATTTCTTAACATCATCTCCCACGCGGGTTACTTTACCCACAATTTCGTGGCCGGGCACTACGGGGTAAACCGCATTGTGCCATTCGTTGCGCACGGTGTGCAGGTCGCTGTGGCAAACGCCGCAAAATAAAATTTCCATTTCCACGTCTTTCGGTTTCGGGTCTCTTCTTGTTAAACTCCATGCTTCCAGCGGCTTGTCGGCGGCGTGGGCAGCATATGCTTTGGCTTCGGGCATAATTGGTCTTTGATTTAAATTAAAATAAATGGCTTTAAAGTGTTAAAGGTAACTGATTGTTATCCATACGCGTACAGGGTGTAATGTATGGTAAAACATCTTAACCCGTATGTAACTAATAACCACAACAAGGCGGGCATTAATCTGAATAAATAATTATAAAGGGTACAGAGGTTGGGGTGTATTATGTACCCGGCACCAGTACGCTGTGGCATCGCCTGTTGCGTCGCACACTTGTACGGTTGGGTCGGTGGGGGCAAAGTAAAACACGGGAAAAAAGGAGGTGCAGGCAGGGTGCGTTAACGTGTACGGGCGCGGCGAACACGCCAACGCCGCTTTCGTACATACCTGCGTAAGCCGCGAACATGTGTACGAACGGTGCGCACACGCCATCGTAAGCCGTGCATACGTGTACAAACCTTGCGAACATGCCAACGGAAGCCCCGAACACGCCAACGGAAGCTTCAACCACACCAACATAGGCGGACTTACTTGTAAAAATTTTAATTAATTTGCTCATTATCAGCCACTTAATTATTTTTGACAGCTACACTAAAGAGCCTACCCCTGCGTTTTGCAGAAATTAGTAGTCTTTTTTAAATTAGATCATTAATAACCAAAACGCTTATTGTTATGCCAGACTTTATTCCACGCAGAAATGGCGACCTGTTAAACTGGCTCGCCAACTTTAAAGAAAAGGTTCAGGAACATGGTCCTAACCTCGGGTTAGACCCCGCCGTGCAGGCAGAAATAATAACCATCTGCGGTAAAATGCAGGAAAAGATTAACCACGCCGAAATGGCTAAAGCTGATGCCATGCAGGCAGTGGCAAATGCAGAAGATTACAAACGTACACAGCTGCAACGTTTGAGGCAGGAGATCAACCGCCTTAAAACAAACGCTGATTACACCAGCAGCATTGGCGAAGACCTGGAAATAATAGGCAGCGGCGAACCGCCCGTTGACCCGAATACTTACAAACCCGGTTTTGAAGGGCAGGCCTTCCAGGGTTATAACCGCATTAAATTTACCAAGAAGGGCGTTGATGGTGTAAACGTATACCGCCGCGAAGAAGGCGCCGCCAACTTTACAAAAATTGCCATGGATACCAACGCACCCTACGACGACCATTCCATTACCGCGGGCACTGCCTACGAATACCGCTGCATTGGTGTAGACCACGATGCCGAGATTGGCCTGCCCAGTGATGTAGTTTTGGTAAGAAGTTTGTAAATTTGAATTGTCTCAATTGAGAAATGGGGTTTATTAAGGAGCCGCCCGGGGGGGTTTGGCTCCTT
>CAWDYB010000010.1:0-135000 GCA_963806425.1 uncultured Bacteroidota bacterium
ACTTCCGGAAACAGCAACCACCATATTCACGATCATGAGCCAGCTGTCTGCCGAACACAAAGCCATCAATTTCAGCAGGGATTTCCCGATTTTGAAATGAATGAGGAATTGATACAAATGGTTTGCGCCTCCATGAAACAGGGCAACAACCAATATGTTCATATCGAATGGCTTATTGCAGTTGCGGATTTCCATTGCGGAAAAAACAAAACACTTATATGACGCTTCTATTGATTCCGAAACACAAATAACCATAACGCCAGGCGGTACATACGCCATATATTCTGCTCTAACATCGATACTGCAGCCGGGTGATGAAGTGATTGTGATTTGAACCGGCTTATGATTCTTATATCCCCAACATAGAAATAAACCAGGCAAAAGCAATAAGAGATATCATTGCCGTTCCCGGATTTTAATATTCCCTGGAGTGAAGTAAAAAACAAAATAAATCACAAAACAAAAGCGCTGATCATTAATTCCCCAAACAACCCTACAGGTAGCATTTTATCAAAACAAGACATAGAACAGTTGCAAAAAATAGTTCAACAGAGAAACCTGTATATAATAAGTGATGAAGTGTACGAGCACATCATTTTTAATGAGCGCCGGCATGAAAGTATGCTGCGTTATCCCGATCTTTTAGAAAGAAGTTTTGTTTGTTTTTCTTTTGGTAAAACCTATAACTGCACCGGCTGGAAGATAGGATATTGCGTAGCTGCGCCCGCATTAATGACAGAGTTTAGAAAGGTGCACCAGTTCAATAGTTTTTCCTGCAACAGTTTTGTACAATTTGCATTGGCAGATTTTATTACACGAAAAGAAACATACAATAACCTCGGGTCTTTTTTACAGCAGAAGAAAGAATTTTTTGAAAATGAAATGTTGAAAACCGGGTTTGAACCATTGCCTTCCCATGGCAGCTATTTTCAATGTTACAGCTATAAAAACATAAGCAGAAAAAATGAAAAAGATTTTGCCATTGAACTAACAAAAAAATATGGTGTAGCCACCATTCCGCTCAGCAGTTTTTACAAAGATAGTGACGACCATAATGTACTGCGATTCTGTTTTGCAAAGAAAAATGAAACATTGGCAGAGGCCGCGCAAAGACTAACAAGTGTTCATTAATGCTTTGTCGCAAACCTTTATTCAGCTTGCATCTTAGCGTATCTTTGTACAATGACCTTTGACCAGATTTCAGAAAGCATACGAGTATATAAAGAACGTGGACTAAAGTTATTTACCACATCTTCTTTTCAAACCCACAGCATTGTTTTACTGCACATGTTAAGTAGAATTGATAATTCTATACCAGTGTATTTTGTACATACAGGTTATCATTTTCCTGAAACACTTAATTACAGGGATAACATATCAACCCTATTCGGACTAAACATTAAAAACGTGTATTCTTCAACAGCTAAAATAAATCAGCGCGACCCCAATGGCAAACTACTCTTTGCCAGCGATCCCGATTACTGTTGTCACTTAAATAAAGTAGCTCCGCTAGAACCTGTGCTGGCGGAATATGACGTTTGGATAAACGGTGTGCGTGCAGATCAAAGCGCAACACGCAAAAATTTTAAGGTTGAAGAAAAGTCGAAATTCGGTACGCTACGTTTTCATCCTATGCTCGACTGGAACAGCAAAATGATCTATGCATATTTAAAAGAAAATAACATTCCGAAACATCCGCTGGAGGAGAAAGGATATATAAGTATAGGCTGCGAGCCCTGCACACGTAAATGGAATGAAGATGCTGAAAGCCGCAACGGTAGATGGTTTGGGCTTACCAAAACAGAATGCGGGCTTAATACAGACCTTGTTGTAAAATAACGCACCTATCAATTTAAAATTAACGCATGCGCATTTTAATTACCGGTGCAGCCGGCTATATAGGCACCGAACTTGTTTATAAACTCGCAGAAAATCCTGGCGTAGAACGCATTACGGTATACGACAACCTTAGCCGTGGAAATCATAATTTATTTATAGGCAGGCAGAAAATTGAAAAGAAGGTAACCTTTATACATGGTGAAATTTTAGATTCGAGAAGGCTGAGGCAGGCATTAAAAAATATTGATATTGTTTTTCACCTGGCTGCAAAGGTCACAACGCCTTTTGCAAATCTCGACGGTCATATTTTTGAGCAGGTAAATCACTGGGGCACAGCAGAAGTTGTATATGCATTGGAAGAAAGCGCAGATGTAAAAATGTTTGTATACGCAAGCAGCTCATCCGTATACGGCAATAACGAAATTCCTGCCTCAGAAGAAACTATTCCGGCGCCGGACAGTTTTTATGCCATTTCAAAATTTCGCGCAGAGCAGCATGTACAAAGGCTTTTCGGCAAAATGAATACAGTTATTTTAAGATTGGGTAATGTGTATGGCTACAGTAAAAGCATGCGCTTTGATGCAGTGATTAACCGTTTTATGTTCGATGCACATTTCACAAACCGGATTACGATTAATGGCACCGGCGCGCAGCACCGAAGTTTTATTCATATTGATAAGGTAACGCACATGCTCTCAAAACTATTAACAACACCCATTCCCCAAGGCACATATAATGTTTCAGATAAAAACCTTAATATTCTTGATATTGTCGATACCCTGAAACATTTTTATCCAACCCTTGAATCATTTTTCATCAATCAGAACTATGCGGGGCTTTCTCAGCAGGTACAACCTAATGGCGCATTGCTGAATTATATTCCAATGCCTGCTTCGGACCTAAAGGATGAGCTGGGTGTTTTTAAAGAACAGTTTTCTTTTAGCAAACAATAAAAAACAGGTTACGGTTAGGGGGTAACCTGTTTTAAAAAAAAATTCCTGCTTATTTTCTACCTGCAAACCTGCTAAGTAGTCTTAGTATTTCTATATACAGCCAAACAATAGTAACCATTAAACCGAATGCACCATACCATTCCATATACTTGGGTGCGCCCATTTCGGCACCGCGCTCAATCATATCAAAATCTATGATAAGGTTTAACGCAGCAATGGCGATTACAAATAAAGAAAGGGCCAATGCCCAGCAAACTGGAGTCATACATAAACGGCATATTAACACCAAACATTCTTAACACCATCGTTAACAGGTAAAAAATAGCTATACCTGCAGTCGCCGTGAATAAAATGCTTTTGAAGCGTTCTGTCGCCTTAATAATTTTAAAGCTGTATAACAGGTACATGGCTATTGCCACGCCAAAGGTTAAGCCCACGGCCTGCATTACGATGCCGGGATAACTTTCCTTCACTGCGTTATTTATGATAACTGAAATAGCGCCAAGAAAGAATCCTTCCAGTATACCATATGCAGGTGCCAGGTAAGGCGCCGTCTTTGGTTTAAATGCAATGATTAGCACACTAATAAGACCACCGATAATTCCCACCCACATAAGGGTTGTCATTAAAGCTATTTGTCCTTTCTCAAAAAGGCTCCAGGTATATGCAGCTCCGCCTACTACCATAAATAATAAAAATCCAAACTTTTGCAGGGATCCTCTCACCGTCATTCTTTCTTCAATGGAGCCATCCATTGTACGATCAAACATTTTTTGGGTAAGTGTAGGATTACTTGATTGAAACGCCATAGTATTTTGTTTTTTTGCAGAACAAATTTAAAAAAAGTAAAGGCTAATAATTGTTAATTCGTCATAGTATTTATTCCAACGCTTGAAATATAATAGTTAGGTTTATATTATCAATTAGAGAATTAATTTTGCGACATGAGTAAAAATGTTGAAACGCTGCAGAATGTAGTTATAAAGTTTGCAGGCGATAGCGGTGATGGTATGCAGCTGACCGGCAGCCAGTTTACCAATAACACTGCCATGCTGGGTATCGACCTGGCAACTTTTCCTGATTTTCCGGCAGAGATACGTGCCCCAATCGGTACATTGCCGGGCGTGAGCGGTTACCAGTTCAGGTTTTCATCCGACAGAGTGTTTACACCCGGCGATGCACTGTGATGTACTTGTAGCTATGAATGCTGCTGCTCTAAAAACCAACCTTTGTTCCTTAAAAACGGGGGGAAAATTATTGCCAATGAAGATGGATTTGATGCAAAAAATTTACGGCTGGCAAATTATCCCGAAGGCAGTTAATCCCTAGAAGATGACAGCCTGGGTAATTATGAAGTGATAAGAATGGATGTTACCAAGATGACCCGGGAGGCTTTGAAAGAATATGACCATGGGCATAAAGGAAAAAGACCGGGCAAAAAATATGTTTGTTCTGGGCTTTTTGTATTGGATGTATAACCGCGACATGGACAACTACCATTGGTTTTATAAGAGAAAAATTTGGAAAGAAACCAGAGATATTGAAAGTAATGTAAAAGCCTTACAGGCCGGTTATAATTATGGCGATACCACAGAAACTTTTACCACACGATATTACAGTTGCCAAAGCCAAAATGGATCCCGGCACTTACCGGTCAGTTATGGGCAACCAGGCATTATCCTATGGTTTGATTGCAGCATCGCGAAAAAAGCGGCTTACATTTATTTTTAGGCAGCTTACCCCATTACACCTGCCAGCGATATTTTACATGAACTAAGTAAGTATAAAAATTTTGGCATCAAAACCTTCCAGGCCGAAGATGAGATTGCAGCCATCACATCGGCCATTGGTGCCAGTTATGGCGGCAGCTTGGCAGTAACAACCAGCAGCGGCCCCGGTATTGCTTTAAAAGGTGAAGCAATGGGCTTGGCCGTGATGCTGGAAATTCCGCTGATCATTATCAATATTCAAAGAGGCGGACCCTCAACCGGTTTGCCAACAAAAACAGAGCAAAGCGATCTGATGCAGGCTTACTATGGCCGTAATGGCGAATGCCCTATGCCGATCGTTTCTGCATCAACACCCAGTGATTGTTTTAGTGCCGTGTATGAGGCAGTACGAATTTCTGTACAACATATGACACCGGTTATGTTCTTAAGCGATGGATATATTGCCAATGGCGCCGAGCCATGGAAATTTCCGATAGCAGCCGATCTTCCTGGAAAACAACACAGTTTGCATTCACAGAATTTTGCTGGAATATGGATAACGAAGGAAAATTTCAACCTTACAAAAGAGATGATAAACTAGTTCGGCCGTGGGCCATACCGGGTACACCGGGACTGGAACACCGGGTAGGCGGACTGGAAAAAGCAGGATGTTACCGGTAATATCAGTTACGAGCCCGAGAACCACCAGCACATGGTTAAAACAAGGCAGGCAAAGGTTGATATGATTGCCAGATTATATTCCTGACCAAAATTTAGATAGTGGAGCCGAAAAAGGCAAAGTATTGGTATTGGGATGGGGAAGCACTTATGGTGCCATAAAAAGTGCAGTGCCTGCACCACCAAAGACAGGCAATTCCGGTAACTCATGCACATCTACGGTATATAAGGCCATTTCCTAAAAACCTGGGAGAAATACTGAAGAATTTTGATACCGTACTGATTCCCGAGATCAATAACGGGCAATTGGTAAAAATAATCAGGGATGTATATTTTGTTGATGCAAAAGCTTACAATAAAATAATGGGTATACCCATTACCCGCACCGAACTGATTGATGAGATAGAAAAGTACCTATAACTTTCTCAGCCAGATGTTTCTGAAGCTTACCAGGTGACCATGATCCTGCAGGGCAATGGGTCTTGCCCCATGCGCTTCGTAATAAGGCTTGCCCACATACAAGGTTTTCCCTGTCAGCTCAAAATGATTTTGAATTAAAATTCCGTTTTGAAGCACGGTCATATATGCAGGACTTTTTAAAGTGCTGTCTTCATTAAATTTTGGTGCCGTCCATATTATATCATAAGACTGCCACTCGCCCGGGGGTCTGCAGGCGTTAACCAGCGGCGGTGATTGTTTGTAAATGCTTCCGCATTGCCCGTTGCTGTAGGTAGTGCTGTTATAGCTGTCAAGTACCTGTAACTCGTAATCTTCCTGCATAAATACGCCACTGTTACCACGGTCTTGCCCTTTGCCATCCGTTACCGGCTCCCGAAATTCCACATGTAACTGAAAATCGGTAAATTTTTCTTTTGTCTGAATGGCACCCGACCCTTTTGCCACCGTAAAAACGCCATCACTTACATTCCATGGTGCACGGTTCTCCTTTTGGCCGATTCCCAGGCCTCTAAGTTTTTACCGTCGAATAAAACAACCGCATCCGAGGGTGGTGCAGTAGAAACCATTCCTGGTGTAACAACAGGTGGTACAGGCGTGTAAAATTCTGTGTCTTCAGGTTTTGCGCCATTTTGGGCAAAAGAAAAATTATATACACTTAATAAAAGGATGGAAAAAACTATTTTATTTTTCATTTATTTATTTTTCTGAATAATGAATAAGACGCTGAAGTGTGCGACGCAACAAAGTTGATGTCACCCTCAGGCGCCGGTACCATACAATAATTATTTTTTTAAACCGATTTCCCTCAGGCGTTCATCTAAGTATTCACCTGCGGTTGCATCAGGATATTCTTTTTGCTGACCGGGCTCAATACAACTTTCTAAACAGGCCAGGCTCATTTCGCTTCGTGGATGCATAAAGAAGGGGATGGAAAACCGGCTGGTGTGCCATAGATCCCTTGGCGGGTTAACCACCCTGTGGGTGGTACTGCGTAATTTGTTATTCGTTAGGCGTTGCAGCATGTCACCAACATTCACCACGATCTGTTCGGGCAAAGATGTAACGCCCACCCACTCATTTTGTTTGGTTAATATCTGCAAGCCATCGGCAGAGGCGCCTACAAGTAAGGTAATCAGGTTTATGTCTTCGTGTTGTTCGGCCCGGATAGCGCTTTTTGGTTCGTGCGTTATAGGCGGATAATGAATGGCTCTTAATATGGAATTTCCATTTTGAATATGTTCATCAAAATAGTTTTCATCTAAGACCGAGATATAATGCGATTGCCTGAAGTAGGGCACGGGCAGATTTTTCGAAATTGCGGTATGCAAGAAAAACCGTGTGGTTGAAACCAGGAATTTCGCTTACTGAAACATTGTCGGGATATTCTTTTTTTATAGGATCGTTGTCTTCTACGATTTGCCCGTATTGAAAAAATTCTTTCAAATCGGGCGCTTCGCTGCCCTTGGCGTGTTCCCGACCAAAGCTGGTATATCCCCTCTGGCCAGCCAGACCGGGCACTTCGTACTTTAATTTTTTTTCCAGGGGAAGCGAAAAAAATTGCTGAACATACTCATACAACTGGCCGATAAGCTGATCGGGGATGCCATGATTTTTTACAGCTACAAAACCTACTTCTTCATAGGCTTGGCCGAGCTGCTGAACAAAAGCGCTTTTTTTCATTGCATCTCCCTTCACAAAATCGTCAAGGTCAACAACCGGGATGGTAGATACAGACATACATTTAATTTTTTTGCGAATGGAAAAGTACAAAAGTTATGATCGGGAGGTAAGCCACTTTACAAATAAAAATTCCGGGCATATAACCCGGAATTGATGGAAATGTATTTTCAAATAGTAGCTAGTTTCCGTATTCGCTTAAAAATTTAATTCGCATAATTTTTAATTGTTCCCAGTTATACCCACTGTCAGCAAGTTCCTCCTGTGCCACCTCAAGTGATGAATCTTCGCAATTGCGGAAATAATCAATTATTTCATCCTGCTCGTCTTCGTCAAGCATATCGTCTATTGCATATTTTAAATTAAGCCTGGTACCGCTTGCAACTATGGTTTCCATTTCTTCCAGCAGCTTATCTGTTTTCAGGTCTTTGTTGCGTGCAATAGTTTCTAGTGGAATTTTCTTATCGACATTCTGAATTATATAGATCTTGTTGCTGCTTTTGTTAGCAACGCTGTTCATAACGAAATCATCGGGTTTTTCAATTTCATTTTCTTCTACATAATTGGCAATCATTTCTACGAAAGGTTTACCATATCTTAATGCTTTTCCTTTGCTTACCCCCTGGCATTTTTCCAGCTCCTGCATAGTGGTTGGGTACAGGGTGGCCATATCCTGCAGGGAGGTTTCCAGAAATAATACAAAGGGCGGTAATCTTTTCTTTTTTGCTTCATTGTGCCGCAGATCTTTTAGCATTTAAATAGCCGATCATCTGCGCCCGCCCACTGTGCCGGCAAGACTTTCGCCTTCTTCATCATCTGCATTGGCTTCTTCAAACAAATTATTCAGAACAATTGCAAAAGGGGCGGTTTCTTTAAGAACCTGCTTCCTTTTTCTGTAAACTTTAAGAAGACCGTATTCTTCAATATCTTTTCTTAATAATATTTTCTAGCAGCATTTGCCTTATAAGGCTGTTCCAAAAATGTTCATCTTTTTCTTTGCCTATTCCAAACTCACTCAACTCCTGGTGGCGGTACATTTTAACCTGCGGAGTAAGTTTGCCCATTAAAATATTTACTACATAATCTGTAGTAAAACGCTGATCGAGGGCTTTTACCACTTTAAGTACCTTTACAACTTCTGTCATTTGCTTCAATTTTTTCTTTTGGGTTAAGGCAATTATCGCAATTGCCGCAATTTGGCACATTCCATTCTTCACCAAAATAATGCAGCAAAATTTTTCTTCTGCACACTGAGCTTTCTGCAAAAGCAACAGTTTCGTTAATTAACTGTGCGCCAACTTCGCGCTCGCTCAGGGGCTTGTCCCGCATCAGGTGTTCAAGCTTTGCCACATCTTTATGCGAATAATATAACATGCATTTTCCTTCTAAACCATCACGACCGGCGCGCCCTGTTTCCTGGTAATAATTTTCAATTGATTTTGGAATATTGAAATGAATTACAAACCGGATATCGGGCTTATCTATACCCATACCAAAGGCAATAGTGGCAACAATTACCTGTACATCTTCATTTAAAAAAAGATCTTGCCGCTCTGCACGCAGCTTTGCATCCAAGCCCGGCATGGTATGCTACAGCTTTAATATTATTGGCAACAAGAATTTCTGCCAGCTCTTCGGTAGTTTTCCGGTTTAGTGTATAAATAATTCCGCTTTTACCTGCATTCTGAGCTAATAAAACGTACAATGCTTTTAACCGTTTGATCTTTTTTAATTTTTGGTAAGATTTCGTAATACAGGTTAGCACGGTTAAAAGAAGATATGAAAATATTAGGGTCTCTTAGTCCCAGGTTTTTTACAATATCGCTTTGCACCTTTGGTGTGGCGGTAGCGGTTAGAGCAACAACAGGAATATCGGGATTAATTACATCCATCATTTCGCGCAACCTTCTATATTCCGGCCTGAAATCGTGACCCCACTCAGAAATGCAATGTGCTTCATCTACTGCAAAAAATGAAATATTCAGGTCGCTAAAAAAATCCAGGTTTTCCTGTTTGGTCAAGGTTTCGGGTGCCACATATAACAGTTTGGTATTGCCCTGCAGTGAGATCATCTTTCACTTCTTTTATGTTGCCCTTTATTCAGCGAAGAATTAAGAAAATGAGCTACATGATCTTTTTCACTGTAACCCCTCACCAGGTCAACCTGGTTTTTCATTAAAGCGATAAGTGGGCTTACAATAATTGCGCACCCTGCTAATATCATTGCGGGTAACTGGTAGCAAAGGCTTTTACCGCCGCCGGTAGGCATTATTACAAAAGTATCACGACCATTTAACAGGCTGTCAATTGCTTCCTGCTGCCTTCCTTTAAACTGTTCGAATCCGAAATATTTTTGAAGCCCTGAATGAATCTGGTGAGTGTGGAATGCCCCAGGAATATTGGTGGTATCTGTAGTTTTTAAACTTTTACCTTGTTTTTTATTAGAGACGGATTTAATTTCTTTAGAATCTTTTTCTTTTATTTTTTTAGTTGTCGTTGCCATTATATGCTTGGTTTCCATCCCGCGCTAAACTGCGGAAATCAATAAAATTATTAGGTAGTATTCATCATGGTTGCTGTAAATGAGGATAAAAGCCTGCTATGCTCAAATATAACGTAATAACGAAATTATTCATTCATTTCCTTTAACGGTTCCGGATTGTTGTTAAAGTTTACCTTTGCGGCCGATGACCGGAAATACAAGGCATACTGCCATACAAACTATTATTCTGGAAGCCGAATCAATCTCTGGCCTGCAACATTTTATAAATGAAGATTTTGAAAAAGCGGTAGCGATTATTCAACAGTCTGGCGGAAGGGTGGTTGTTTCAGGAATCGGAAAAAGTGCCATAGTAGGACAGAAAATTGTCGCCACACTTAATTCCACCGGAACACCAGCCTTGTTTATGCATGCAGCTGATGCTATTCATGGAGATCTGGGAATGATACAGCAAAATGATGTTGTGTTACTTATTAGCAGAAGCGGCGAAAGCCCTGAAATAAAAGTGCTCATTCCCCTTATAAAAAGTTTTAAAAATACCCTGATTGGTATGGTGGGTAATGCCCAAAGTTATCTTGCCAAACACGCAGACCTTGTTTTAAATGCTACAGTAGAAAAAGAAGCCTGCCCCAATAACCTTGCACCTACAAGCAGCACTACAGCACAAATGGTTTTGGGTGATGCGCTTGCTATTTGCCTGATGGAAATAAACGGTTTTTCAGGTAATGACTTTGCCAAATACCACCCGGGCGGCAGCCTGGGAAAAAGAATGTATTTAAGGGTTGACGACCTGTATCAACAAAACGAAAATCCAATGGTTTCAATGGATGCAGGTATTAAACAGGTAATTATTGAAATTTCCCGTGGCAGGTTAGGTGCGACTGCAGTTATAGATGGTAATAATATTGCCACAGGTATTATAACCGATGGCGACATAAGAAGGCTGCTTGAAAAAACAGATGATTTTAAAACGATGAAGGCTGCCGATATCTTCATAAAAAATCCAAAGCTTGTAAATCCTGAAATGCTTGCAGTTGAAGCCCTTGAAACCATGAAGAAGTTTGATATTAACCAGTTACTGGTGTGTGATGATAACAACCAGTATTTAGGCATTATTCATTTACACGATCTTATTCGTGAAGGAATTATTTAATTATGAAAGATAAACTTGCCATGAAAGAACATTATTACGTTGCTATACTTGCCGGCGGACTGGGAACAAGATTTTGGCCTAAAAGCCGTGCTTCACTACCGAAACAATTTCTTGATATTCTTAATACCGGTAAAACTTTAATACAGTCCACATTTGATAGGTATGCTGCATTTATTCCATCCGAAAATATTTTTGTAATTACATCAGATGAATATTATTCAATTGTAAAAGAACAGCTGCCAGGAATTAAACCCGAAAATATTTTAACCGAGCCAAGCCGTAAAAATACCGCGCCCTGCGTGGCTTATATTTCATTTAAGCTGCAGCAAACAGACCCAGAAGCATTACTGATAATCGCACCCAGCGACCACCTGATTCTCGATACAAAAACATTTGAAGAAGTAACACTGCAGGCACTCGACTTTTCAAACCACATGAAAGCTTTTGTTACACTTGGTATACAACCAACTTACCCTAATACAGGGTACGGGTATATTCAATTCGATACAAAACCTGTGGCTGATAATATTTTCAGGGTAAAGACCTTTACCGAAAAACCTGATATAGAACTTGCAAAAACTTTTGTAAGCAGTGGAGAATTTTTATGGAATGCAGGTATTTTCATATGGCCGGTTCGTTCTGTACTGGAGGCTTTTGAAAAATACCAGCCCGAAATTTACGAGGTATTTGCTGCAGAGCAGGATAAATTTAATACCCCGGCTGAAAAGAAAGCAATTGACCTGATTTATTCCTTTTGTACAAATATTTCCATTGATTATGCCATAATGGAAAAAGCATCCAATGTGTATGTAATTCCCTCTTCTTTCGGTTGGAGCGACCTGGGCACGTGGAACAGCGCTTACACCCTGTACAAAAAAGATGTATATGAGAATGCTATTTCCGGTGATACAATTATGGTAGTAGATTCTAAAAGATCTCTTATCTCCGCTCCTTCCCAGAAATTAGTAGTGGTGCAGGGTTTAGACGATTTTATAGTAGTAGATACGGAGGATGTGTTGCTTATCTGTAAAAGAGAGAAAGAGCAGCATATCAAAGAATACCTGGCAGAGGTAAAAAGAAATAAGGGCGATAAATTTATTTAATTAGCCCGGCAGCCTTACTTATTTCAAGCATTTTTTCAATAGGTGCCAAAGCTTTTAACCGAAGGCTTTCATCCATAATTATTTCCGGCAATTCAAATTCCATACACAGGTAAAGTTTCTCCAGCGTGTTTAACTTCATGTGCGGGCATTCGTTGCAGGCGCAATAATTTTCGGGGGGTGCTGGTATCAAAGTTTTTTCCGGAGCTTCTTTCTGCATCTGGTAGAGAATACCCGGCTCCGTGGCTACAATGTATTCCTGTGCCTCGTCTTTGATCACAAAGTTCAAAAGCATACTCGTACTCCCAATAAAATCTGCCTGCTGTAAAACGGCATCCTCGCACTCAGGGTGGGCTATAAGCTTTGCTCCGGCATGCCTGGCCTTTAAACGGGTTATTTTTTGGAGGCTGAATATTTCATGCACCATACAGGCTCCATTCCACAGTACCATATTTCTTCCTGTTTTTTTATTCAGGTAAGCACCCAGGTTTTTATCAGGGGCAAAAATGATGGGCTGATCTGCAGGAACACTGTTAATGATAGCCTCGGCATTACTGCTTGTACAAATTATATCGCTTTCGGCTTTTATGTCTGCAGAGCAGTTTATGTAGGTGATCACAATATGGTTGGGATGTTGTGCCTTAAACTCCCTGAACAGCCCTACAGGTGCACTGTCTGCCAGCGAGCAGCCTGCTTTAAGATCTGGCAGTACAACCTTTTTCGTGGGATTAAGAATTTTAGCGGTTTCGGCCATAAAATGCACCCCTGCAAATACAATCATATCTGCATTGGTTTTAGCTGCTTCCTGCGCTAACCCCAAACTGTCCCCTATATAATCTGCCACATCCTGTATATCCGGCTCCTGGTAATAATGTGCCAGAACAATTGCATTCTTCTTTTTCTTTAAAATTTCAATTTCATGGAAGAGGTCAAGTGTGGGGTCAACATCAACATCCAAAAATCCTTTCTCAGCAATTTTTCCTGCGGTATACACATTTTCTTCCATCATAGTATTTAGTATTAATACAATTATTTTAAATAATCTATTACTATTACAGCGGTTAATAACGGGATAAGTTTATTATCCCCAAAGTGCAAAGTTAACTTCCATCTTGGTTATTCACTTATATTAACATAACTACTGACAGGGCTAACCCTTGTAAATGCTGCATAGGTGCGCTTTTTCCCCATAGGTTAATTTATAAGGCAGGGTTTATTAAACGAAGCCTTTCACCAATTATTAACTGTTAATTAAGACAACGTAAAATGTGTGTATCCTATGGGTTTTAGGGAATCAGCCGATTTTGATTTACTTGTTATATAATTATTCAAAATTTTATTAGGGTATGCGCATGTTATGCACCTGTAAAAAGCCGTTATTAACACCATTTATAAAAACATCTATATATATAAGGCGTCGCTCCAAAACTGCTTTAAAAAAACTCGGGATTGGTTCAAATAGTAAATTCAGGTATTTTTGCCCTCCTCTAAAAACTATATAGTAATAATATGTCTGTAATTCAACGGATTCGTGATAAAGCCACGTGGATCATTTTCGGCGCCATTGCATTAGCCTTAACAGCCTTCATACTACAGGATGCCTTTATGGGCAAAGGCAGCATGTTTGGATCTTCCACAACCATAGGCAGTGTTAATGGTTCTGACATAGACAGGGAAGATTTTGAACATAAGGTTAGTTTTTATGAACAGGCAAATGCGGGGCAAACCACCCGCGACCAGCTTATTGGCAGTGTATGGGAATATATGGTTAACCAGAAAGTCGCAGAACAACAGTACGAAAAACTGGGACTTACCGTAAACGGAAAGGAACTTTCTGATATACTTTTTGGAAACAACCCTCCTCAATGGATGCAACAGGCCTTTACCGATCCCGCTACAGGGCAATTCAATGCCAATGCCGCCCGCCAGCAATTCAATGAAATTAAAAAAAGGCAGGACGACCCCGAAGTAGTAAATCTTTATGAAGGGTATATTCAACCCACAATAGACCAGACACTTCGCTCAAAATACCAGGCATTACTTTCCAATGCAGTATATATTCCTAAATGGATGGCAGAAAAAATGGCGGCAGACAATAACCTTATAGCCAAAATTTCTTATGTAAAAGTGCCATACACCTCCATTAGCGACAGCACAATTAAGGTTACCGAAAGTGAGATAAATAATTTTGTAAAAAAACACAGTAAAGTGTTCGAGCGGGAAGACGAGACCAGAGCTGTAACTTACGTTGCCTTTGATGCGGCAGCTTCCGCTACAGATACTTCTGCTATAATGGAGCAGTTAATGCAGTTAAAAAGCGACTTCGCCAATGCAACCGACAATAAATCTTTAGTAAATGTAAAAGGAAGTGAAATTCCTTATTACAACAGCTACCGCACCGCCGACCAGTTCAACGACCAGATGGGCGATTCTTTATTCAGGTTAAGAGCCGGTGAGGTTGCAGGTCCGTATGTCGATGGCGCTAATATTGTGCTTGCGAAAATGGTGGGTGTAAGGCAAATTCCTGATTCTGCAACAGTTCGTCATATTTTGGTTTCAACACACCAGCAAGGTTCAACCGGTGGCCCTTTGGTAAGAATAAGACCAGATACCGCCGCATCTAAAAGGCTTGATAGTGCCATTGCCGCCATTAACAGCGGTGCATCGTTCGACTCTATAACAGTTCTATATTCTGATGATCAGGGAAGTAATCAAACAGGTGGATTATATGAAAATTTTCCTTCGGGGCAAATGGATGAGGCTTTTAATGATTTCGCCTTTACAGGAAAACCCGGCGATAAAAAAGTTGTAAAAACAGTATATGGCTATCACTACGTAGAAATCCTGAGCCAGAAAGGGGCAAAAACAGGGTATAATATAGCCTACCTCGCAAAACCAATTTATGCCAGCCAGGAAACAGTTAATGCTGCCAATACGGACCGCCATTCAATTTGCGGCGACAAGCCGAACCAGGGCACAATTTGAAAGCAATGCAAAAAAGCTTAAAAAAACAGCAACCCCATCTGAAGAATTTGGAAAGAATGATTTTACTATAAATGGTATTGGCACCAGCAGGGAATTAATAAAATGGGCATACGACAACGAAGTTGGCGACGTTTCCGAGCCATTTGAAGTAGATAATAAATATGTAGTGGCAATGGTAAGCAGTGTTAATAAAAAAGGATTACCCGATGCGGCAACCGTAAAAGAATCAGTAGAGCCCATGGTTCGCGATGAGAAAAAAGCCAAAATTATCATTGACACAAAGATGAAAGGTTCCACCCTTGAAGAAATATCGCGTAATGCAGGCGTACCTGTAGAAGCTGCCGACAGTATTGCTTTTTCAAGTTTTGTAATTCCCGGTGTTGGTAACGAACCGCTTATAATTGGCGCATCTTTCAACAAACAAACCCAGGGTAAGGTTACACAGCCCATAGCGGGCAATACGGGGGTTTTTGTATTAAAGGGCGAGGGCATTTCTGCTGTACCCTCTTTAGGTGCAAATGCACAGGCGCAAAGAGAAGGATTGCTTAACACGTTAAAACAACAGGTTGGTTTCAGGTTTATGGAAAGCCTCAAAAAGGGGTCCGATATAGAAGATAACCGTTCAACCTTTTATTAGTTTTTGGTTACAGGCATTTGCCGCTATGGGCATCGCCTGTTGCTTCGCTCAGTTCAACGTTCCGGAATAATGGCAGCAAATAACAGGTGTGTTTAGGCTGCCATTGTTATGTAAACAACATATTTTTATTAAATGACGGCTAACCCTATTTACCAGGTAGATGCTTTTGCAGAGGAATTATTTACTGGTAATCCCGCTGCTGTTTGTCCTTTGCCGGCGGCGAGCTTTTGTGCGAATTAAAAGCCGGCAGGGTTATGATGCACGGCCAAAGCCATAACTTATTTAAAAGCAAACTATTTATACCCCGGGATATAGTATGAAAGAAGAAATTATTGTGTACACCGATGGGGCCGCAAGAGGCAACCCGGGGCCTGGCGGCTACGGCATTGTAATGCTCTATAAAAACCACAGTAAAGAATTGGCGGGAGGTTTCAGGCTAACCACCAATAACCGTATGGAATTAATGGCAGTAATTGTTGCCTTAGAATCCCTGAAAATAAAAAATATCCCAATCCGAATATTTACCGACAGCGCTTATGTAATGAATTCAATTGAAAAAAAATGGCTGGATAAATGGATTGCCACCGAGTTTAAGGGGGGCAAAAAAAACCGCGACCTGTGGATGCGTTATCATCACCTTGCCAAACATTTACAGGTTAAAGTGGAATGGGTTAAGGGGCATGCCGACAATATATATAATAACAGGTGCGATGTTTTAGCCACAGAAGCGGCAGATGGCTTCGACCTTCAGATAGATGACGGATATGAAATAATGGAAAAAAAGTAACAGGTTTAATTTTCTGCGTAAGCAAACTCGCGGGAACGGTTAACCATTCTATCGTATAAAAACATAAAACCCGGTAATAGAACCGCGGTAGATATTAGGCTGTTGCGGTAAAAAGGTAATCCCATTTGGTAGCTGCCCATGAGCCCGGCAAAATCTTTTGTATAGCTTAACCCACCATTAGTGGCCCAAACCAAATAATTGCTAACGAGGAAAAACAGTGTAGGGGCTGCCACAATACTTGCAAGAACGCCTGCTGTTTTAAAATTTCTTAAGCCCAGTCCAATTAATGTAATTGCCATAAGCAGGGCATAGTTGGTAATTTGCCCCCTGTATAACCCTTCAAAAGGAAAAAGGTTGGCAGCATGCAAAATTTGAATGAGCACATCACTTATAAACAGTGTTATAAGGGGTAGTAAAAATATCTGCGACTTTTCTTTAATTTTCAATCCTGAAAAAAGTGCAACAGCCATTACACCTGTAAACCCGCTTAAATTAAACTGGGGCGCACAAATAACTTTTATAAGGGTAGTAACAGCAATAATAGCCAGGCAAAAGGTAACAAGTTGTTTATTCAGTTTCATATATAGCACTTTGGGCAAAAGTAACGATATGCGGTAAACCATCGCGTTTATAATGTTAGAAAATACAGAATTGAACCACAACAAAACAACAGGAAATAAAGGAGAAGACCTGGCGGCTGAATGGTTAATGGCACGGGGTTACTTCATTCTCTCTCGCAACTGGCGATATAAATATTGGGAGGTTGATATTATAGCATCAAAAGGCAACCGACTTCATTTATTTGAAATAAAAACACGTACTTCCGAAAAATATGGGGCGCCGGAAGAAAGTGTTAGCTTTCAAAAAATGGAATGCTTAAAAAACGCCGCCGAAGAATACCAGTTTCAGTTTCCACAATGGAAGTATGTTCAATTTAATGTGCTTGCTATAACTATGTTGTACAATAAACCGGTGGAATACTATTTAATTGAGGATGTATATTTTTAAGCCTACACCACAATGCGGTTCATCATTTTTTCGACCATTTTAAAAGTTGCGGGGCAATATTGAATGTTTTGCCTGTGCAGGTGAACATAATCCTTCATACCTCTTTTTATCAGGTGCGGAAAATTGGCGCAATCTGCCGGCCTTACTTCATAAATGGAACAGAGGTTGGTATTTAAATCAAGAAACTGGCAGGGGCGCGAAACGTTCATCCAGTCCTCATCTTTTTTATCATAGTACAGCCATTTTTCCCGAAACTCTCTTCTGCTCATATTAACATGGGCGGCAATTCGTGTAATGTCTTTGGTAGAAAAGGTAGGAGTCATTTTTTTGCAGCAATTACCGCAGGTGGTGCAATCAATTTCCTGCCATACCTCAACGCTTAAATCCCTGCAAATGGCATCTAATTTCTTAGGCGGATTTTTTTCAAGCCTGCGTAAAAAACGCAGCATGGGTTTTTTGTAAATGCTTAATTTTTTTACAAAAGAACGATAGTTTACCATTAAGTTTTTCTTGAAATTTCCTGATAGATCAATGCCGGATAATAATCAGCGCAACAAATAAGTTTATTAAGGAGAATAAAGCTACCAATGTATTTTGAATAAAAAAAAACACATCAACTTTAAACTATGTGGCATGCTTATAAAAATGGATTTAAGGCTTTTCTGCAACTCGAGAAATCTTTAAATGATCACTCCGTAGAGGCTTACATGCACGATGTTGAAAAACTAACCACGTATCTTGAAAGCATTGATAGCGCTGCATCTCCGGCAGACGTAGACCTTAAAAAATTACAGCAATTTTTAAAATATCTTTCCGGGCTGGGCATATCGGCTGCCTCGCAGGCTCGCATAATTTCAGGCATCAGAAGTTTTTACAAATACTGCCTGGCAGAGAATATTGTAGCGGTCGATCCCGCGCTGTTACTCGAATCGCCAAAATTAAAAAGGGCATTGCCCGATGTACTTTCAGTTGAAGAAATTGAAAGCATCATCAGCCACATTGATCTGAGTACTGCAGAAGGAACAAGAAATAAGGCAATTCTAGAAGCTATGTATAGTTGCGGTTTGAGGGTAAGTGAATTGGTGAATTTAAAAATTAGTGGGTTATATCTTGATGTAGGTTTTATTCGTGTTATTGGTAAAGGAGATAAAGAACGATTGGTTCCGATCGGGTCTCATGCCATTAAGTATATAAAGATCTATATGAACAATGTAAGAAGATTGCTGACGGTACAAACAGGCTGCGAAGACATACTATTCTTAAACAGGCGTGGAGCACGGTTAAGCAGGGTTATGATCTTTTATATTATTAAGCACCTTGCATCTGTTGCCGGTATAAATAAAAACATATCTCCGCATACATTCCGTCACTCCTTTGCAACACATCTTGTAGAAGGCGGGGCTAATTTGCGTGCCGTGCAGGAGATGCTGGGTCACGAAAGTATTACCACAACCGAAATATACACACACCTAAACCGGGATTTTTTACGTGCCACCCTTCAACAATACCATCCAGCTTTCAATACAGGTAACCACTTATAAAGTAAACTTTAAAAACAGGAATTACCTCTTGCCATTCTTATACATTTACCAGTAAATATTAAGTATGGAACTGGTAGAATTCGATTATATACTGGAAGTGATACTTGTTCTTCTCTTCACAATTAAAGCCGTTCACTTTTTTATTTTTAAAGGCAAAAAATGGAGCCTTAGAAATTTTCTTTATTTCTCACATCATAATATTGCTATGTCTTCAGATCCTAAAAAGGGCAGGGCGAAACGCGTTCAAAACGGGCTTTCTGTTATTATGGGAATATTGCTTTTATTTCTTATAGTTGTTAAACTAATTTTCAGGCCTGCCCATTAGTTTGTTTATATGTTACCTTTTTTCATTTCGCCCATGGCATGGTCGCAGGAGCGGGCAGTGAATGCCATATAAGTTAATGATGGATTTTGTGTGGAGGTTGAGGTCATACATGCGCCATCAGTAATATATACATTTTTACAGGCGTGCAGCTGGTTCCATTTATTTAGCATGGAGGTTTTAGGATCTTTGCCCATACGCACGCCACCCATTTCGTGAATGTCTAACCCGGGGGCCTGTTTAGAGTCTGCGCTTTGTATGTTGGTAAAGCCTGCTTTTGTATACATTTCAGAGAGCTGCTCAACAAAATCCTTCACCATCTTTTCATCATTTTCATCATAGCTAACAGAAATGTTTAATATGGGTATTCCCCAATCATCTTTTTGGTTTGTGTCAAGGCTAACATAATTTGTTTCTTTCGGAATGGTTTCGCCCATCATGTGGCTTCCTACATACCACGGCCCTAATTCTGACTTTGCTAAATTATTTTTTAAAGTAAGCCCAAGCCCTTCAGCTTTTGGTCCGTTTGCCCTGCCGGCAGAAAAACCTGAAGCATATCCCCGTAAAAAGTCTGTTTCCTGTTTACGCACATTTCTAAAACGCGGAATGTAGGCGCTTGTGGGCCTTCTGCCCTCATCATTCGAATCGAGATGCCCGTCGTATTGACCTGAAATATGCGCACGATAATTATGAAATGCAACAAATTTACCCAGGGTGCCACTATCGTTGCCTATACCATTTGGAAACCGGGATGATGTTGAATTTAGTAAAATAAGGTTGGTGTTTAGCGCGCCGGCATTTACAAAAATTACCTTGGCATAAAACTCAGTCATCTCTTTAGATTTACTATCTATAACCCGAACCCCGGTTGCCCTGCCTTTTGAATCATCATAAATTATTGAATGCACCACAGAGAAAGGCCGCAAGGTTAAATTGCCCGTTTTTTGTGCCCAGGGAATGGTGGATGAATTGCTGGAAAAATACCCGCCGAACGGGCAACCGCGCTGGCATAATGTTCGGTTTTGGCACTGCACCCTTCCCTGGTCGAAATGTATTTGCTGGGGTTGGGTTAAATGAGCACAACGTGCATATATAACATGCCGGTCTGGTATAGTTTTTTGCTATGGTATCTTTAAAATAATTCTCAACGCAGCTTAGTTCCAGGGGCGGAAGAAATTCCCCGTCGGGTAAAATATCAAGCCCATCTTTATTACCAGATATGCCTGCAAACCGCTCGACATAACTGTACCAGGGTGCAATATCATTATACCTGATGGGCCAGTCAACTGCGAAGCCATCCCTGCCGGGCCCCTCAAAATCATAGTTGCTCCAGCGTTGGGTTTGCCTTGCCCATAAAAGAGATTTGCCCCCCACCTGGTAGCCTCTTATCCAGTCAAAAGGTTTTACCTGGTTATAGGGGTGTTCGGTATCCTTAACGAAAAAATGCATGGCATCTTCACGAAAGGCGTAACACTTACTTACCACCGGGTTTGCTTCCTGAATTTCTCTGACCACTTCTCCCCTGTGTTCAAATTCCCACGGGTTCATGTTGGTGGTCGGGTAATCTTTATTATGCACTACATCCCGCCCTCTTTCCAGAACAAGGGTTTTAAGCCCTTTTTCGCAAAATTCTTTGGCGGCCCATCCGCCGCTCATTCCCGAACCAATAACTATGGCATCGAAAGTGCGGCTTGCGCCGGAATTGTTATTATCACCCATATAAAATAAAATTTAAGCTTTAACAGGTACACACCCTTTATAAGCACCGGGCACAAGTTTAAAATGGCGCACCTCTGTTAAATAATATTGTGAAGTTGTATATGCCTGTAACGTAAAACGTTTATGTGTGCCATAAAAATAATTGAGGGCTTCCCCCGCATCTTGCGGGCCTTTATCAAGGGCAAGCAAAACTTCTTCGCGTTCAGCAGGCGTACACTTTATAAAGTCTTTATCTTTTAATTTCTTTGAATAGTCTGTAAAAGCTTTTAACCCGGTTACATATTTCTCCTGATCTTCTTTTTTATACAGGTCATCAACCATTTTCATGGCAAATAAATGTGCAGAGATATCTTTTGCGCCGGGGCTTTCTGTTTTGGGAATAATGGTTTCGCTAATTTCTGCAAGCATTGCTTCCTGCTCGCCGGTAACCTGGATGTTTTTTAATAAAATAGATGATTTATTATCTCCTTTACACCCCTGCAAAAAGGTGATGCCGGCAGATACAATTAAAAATTGTTTTATCGCAATTCTACGGGATACTTGCATTTTATAGAGAATTTACCTGTGTTAAAAGCGCTATTAAAGATAAGTCACAAAACAACCTGTTTACAACTATAATATTTAAAATAAAAACGCAGTAGTGTAAAAGAATTTTTACCTTACAATATGCGTTTGAATATATCTGGCGAAAAATATAATTAATAAAATGGGAAAGAAATTTTTTACTGGAATGATATCTATTGTTTTGATAAGTACTTTATTATCATGCGAGAATAACCGCGAGGCAGATGATGCAGATGTTACAGGTGATTCAGTGCCTATTTCATCCGACACTTCTATTTTACAAAATGCATTGCCCGATACCATGTACGACAGCAGCAATATGGACACGTTTCCTTAATCGATATTATGCACTACTTTTTAATACATAAAACAACCTGAAAATATGAAAAGATCTTACCTGGTAATTGCCTGCATTTTAATATTAGCAGTTACTGAAAACTGTACCGTTTCAAAAAATCAAAGTAAGGTGAATAATACATTCGAAGACAACCAGCTTACAGAAGCTGAAAAGAATAGCGGCTGGAAGTTGCTGTTCGACGGAACCTCGTTAAACGGTTGGCGTACATACAAAAACGAAACAGGATCATCATGGAATGCTGTGCACGGAATGATATGCAGCCAAAGAAACGGTTCTGCAACCAACCCCGACCTGGTTACCACCGATATGTATTCAAACTTTGAATTAAGTATTGACTGGAAGCTTTCGGCACAGGGCAATAGCGGCATTATGTATCTTGTAACTGAACAATATGAGCACCCTTACCAAACGGGTCCGGAATACCAGCTGGTAGATGATGATGGATACCCGGATAAGCTGGAAGACTGGCAGAAAACTGGCGCCAGTTATGCCATGTATTCTACGCAGAATAAAAAAGTAAATCCGCCCGGAACCTGGAACAACACGGTAATAAAAGTAAACAATGGACATGTTGA
Organism: uncultured Bacteroidota bacterium; assembly: GCA_963806425.1. GTDB lineage: Bacteria > Bacteroidota > Bacteroidia > Chitinophagales > Chitinophagaceae > JBBRBB01. Next base: position 22,565 of record CAWDYB010000010.1, read on the forward strand.
GCATTGGTTAAACGGCCAACTGTTATTCGGATATGAGATGGGTAGCGAAAAATGGAAAGAATTGAAGACCCAGGGCAAATGGAAAGACGAGCCTGATTACGGGGTGGCCAAAACCGGGCATATTGCCCTGCAGGCTGCTCACAGTAACGTGGAAAACAGTGGCGTGTGTTTTAAAAATATTAAACTGCGAACATTATAAAAGTATAGGAGTGTGGGAAAATTTTTCCCACATTTTTTTGCCCATGCCTGGCCGTAGTATTGGAATGATTTTTTCACCTTCATTTTTTAAATGGTTCTCCTATGATTAAAAAAGAAGGATTTTTATCATTTGCATTTACCTATGCTGCCATATGTGCCATCGTTTATGCCATACCAGTAATGTTTTTCTTTAACAATCCTGATTTTTCGAACATGTGGTTGCTTTATTTAGGCAGCGCTTTATTTTTAATGGTTATGATGTTTGCTATTATTAAACTAAATAAAAAATACGGCGAAAATGTAAAAACAAACAGCCTAGTATTATCTGGTCATATAATTACATTGATGGGTGTTGGCTTGACGTTGTTAATTATGCTTTTGCTGATTTTAATTAATATGCCCGAAGTTTTTTCTTCGGCACCCGTTCAAGACCCTATTGTGGATAACAAACCAGCTAATACAAACACGCCTCTATTTATGCTGATGTTGAGTGCAATCGTGGGTAATTTTAGTGCGGGATCGTTCCCGTCGATTATTATACCCTACGCAACAAAAAGAAACCAGAAAACAGAACGGGGCACCCAGGTTGTTCAGGATCCTATGGTAAATAATTAACTGTAATTACCGCCTTCTGTTAGAATAAATAAGCAGGTATTGAATGAGGGTAACAACCGAGGCTACTGCGGCCACTACATAAGTAAGTGCCGCCCATTTTAAAGCATCTTTAGCCTGAGTATGTTCTTCTCCCTTCGTAATGCCAGTTTGGTTAAGCCAGGCCAAGGCACGGCGGCTTGCATCAAACTCTACTGGTAAAGTAATTATAGAAAAAAGCGTGGTTAACCCAAATAAAATAATACCGAACATCAGTAAGGAAGGAAACACATTAATAAAAATTATCCCGCCTAATAAAACATATTGAATTAATTGGCTGCTTAATTTAACTACCGGAACCAGTTTACTGCGTAACATAAGCCATTGGTATGCTGTTGCATGCTGCACTGCGTGACCGCATTCATGCGCGGCAACGGCTGCCGAAGAAATGCTATTTCCATTGTACACTTCCGGGCTAAGATTTATTGTTTTATCTGCCGGGTTATAATGGTCGCTTAAAAACCCGTTAGAAAGTTTAACAGTTACATTATAAATGCCGCTGTCTTGTAACATTTTTTCGGCAACCTGCCTGCCGCTTAATGCTGCAGATAATTTTATTTTACTGTACCGGGAAAACTTTGATTTCAGCGTCATTGAAACCAGCAGACTTATAACCATAAAAATTATAGACACGATCCATATGCTGCTCATAAAAAAATTTTTTAAATATGCGAACGCTTTGGATGTATAAAATAACGGATTATTCTTAATCGGTCATTTCAAATAATAAACGCGTAGCGGGGTCAGGGGTAATCTTAATTACTTCGTTAATATTATTAATGATAAAAGATTTTTTTCGTTCATCCATCGTAATAGTTTGCATATAAGACTGGTCTTTTGATACTATTAATTGTACATCCAAATCAAATTCAAAAAGCTTTGGTTGCGTTTGCTCCACCGTTACCTGCAATGTATTATTTGCCTTGTTTAATGCATGCGTTATTTTTAGAACAGGGTGCCCGGCTGTATACAACCATTGATGGAAAAATTTTTCGAGGTTTGTACCACTTGTTTGTTCCATAATATTTTTAAATTCCAGGGTGCCGGCATTTCTTCCTGCATATTTTTCGTAATAGTTTTTTATTCCCTTATAAAAGAGGCTGTCTCCTAATTTATTTTTAAGCATATAGAGAATCCATCCTCCCTTCTGGTACGAATTAGGATTTAAAAGTTTAATGTAATCTGTAGTTATTGAGTCTACTACAGGCACTAATTTTTGTTTACTGAAATCAATAACATTTTTTCTTTGATGTTTTAATAATTGCAGTAAGGTGTCATCTCCATATTTATCCTGCATGTACCAGTTGGTAAAGGCAGTGGCAAAACCTTCGCTTAGCCAAATGTGCCGCCAGTCTGTTTCTGTTACGCTGTTACCAAACCACTGGTGGGCTATTTCGTGCGCAACAGTTGGTTCAATTCTCCCTGTTCCGGAAACGCTGTTTTCAGAATAAAAAATGGCGTTTGCATTTTCCATACCTCCATACATGGTAGTAGATTGAACGTTGGCTAATTTTTTATAAGGGTATGGCCCAACTGTTTTTATAAAAAAGGGAATTATGTCTTTGGCCTGCCCAAAATCATAAAAACCCGCTGATTTATTTTCAGGATAAACGTAAGAATAAACAGGAATGCAATTAATACTTCCTGCATATCCCATCGCAAAGTCTGCCAGTCCCAATGCCATTATTTTAACGGGCAGTACAACATCTTCGCGCCAGTGTGTAATTTTATTTTTGCCCTGTGGCAAAACGGTTTCTTCAATTAAAATTCCGTTTGAGATTACTTTATAATGCAGTGGCGCAGTAACAATAAATTCTATTGTTGCCTTGTCTGACGAGTGATCTATACAAGGGAGCCAGTTGTGTGCCCTGTTTGGATAATCGTCACTAAATATGGTACGGTTACCAAATTTGTTTTTACTGAAAATTAACCCGTCTGCCGGTATTCCTGTATAACTGATTTTGTAGGTTGATGTATCGCCTTTTATAACATTGCCGGAATCAAGAATTATAAGCTTATTGTTTTGATGTGTATATTTTAATAATGCATTGTTTTTTTTAACCTTAATAACCTGCATACCGTTCTTTGCATTGTTAACATTTGTCAAATCAAATTGAACTTGTTTTGATGGTGCTACATGTGTTAGGGTAATGTGCGCAATGCCTTCAATTGCATTGGTTGAATCATTAAAGGTTAATTCAAATTTGTAATGCTGAACATCTACCAGATCGTCATATTTAAATAATTGGGCTGATGCTGAATTGTAAAAAAATAAGGTAAGTAAAACAAGTCGCATGAAATATGTTTTAATGATAAATGATACTGGCACGATTTTTTGAATATTTCTAACGGAGCGCACTTTAATATAATTTCTTAACCTTAAAATTATAAGTTATGTTACGTTGGACAGTAATATTTTTAATCGTTGCCATCATCGCAGCCATATTTGGCTTCGGTGGAATTGCAGCCGGTGCTGCAGGCATTGCAAAATTTTTGTTCTTTTTATTTATTGTATTGTTTTTAATATCACTTATAGCAGGCCGGAGAGGTACTGTTACGGATGATATTTAATTAATAAAAGAAAAAGTTACGTTAACAGGATTTTCCCTTTGGGTGTCCTGTTTTTTTTGTACCGTAACCTATGTAGAAGTTAGAATTTTTCATACATTTAAGTATGCCCTACCCTGTCCCTAAACTATATAAAAGGTTTCCTTTTTTCCGATTGCTGTTGCCTTTGATCCTGGGAATAATATTACAATGGTATTTGCTATTTTCCTTAACAGCGATAATAATAATTGTGTGTGTAGTTTTTATTTTATTGCTATTGTTTCATTTTTTAAAAACACCTATCCAATACGATTTACAATGGATTCAGGGTATTGCCATCATGCTTTTATTTTCCGGTATAGGCATGTTGCTGGTATACGTGAACGATATACGAAACAGCAAACGATGGTACCAAGTTTATGCGACAGATTCAGTTGAAATGATGATTACAATAACCGAACCCTTACTTCAAAAGCCTAAGACGTATAAGGCAGAATGCAAAGTATCGGCCATTAAGCATAAGGGACAATGGGTGGCGACCGAAGGCCGCATACTTGTATATTTTAGTAGAAATGATTCTTTGCATGCGTATGCCGGCGATAGATTCCTTGTCGCCAGGAAAATACAACCTATTACAAACAGTGGCAACCCCGGTGCTTTTAACTATGAGCGGTTTTGCCTGTTTAAAAATATTACAGGGCAACTTTTTTTAAAAAGCAATGAATACATTCCCCTGCCGGGAAAAGGTATATCATCTTTCAAAATTGAAATTTTTAAACTGCGTGATAAAGCAATTGAAATACTGCGAAAATTTATACCGGGAAAAAAAGAACAAGGTGTTGCTGAGGCTTTGTTGATAGGGTATAAAAATGATCTGGATAAATCTTTGGTTCAAAGCTATAGTAATACGGGGGTGGTGCATATCATAGCTATTAGCGGCCTGCACCTTGGGTTAATTTATGGGCTTTTAATATGGATATTTAAAATGTTTCGAAAAGGTCCGGCATTAAGAATAATACAACCGGTAATAACATTGGTTGTAATTTGGATGTTCACTTTTATTGCAGGCGCCGTGCCTTCAGTTACGCGGGCCGCGGTAATGTTTTCTTTTATAATTATTGGTGAGGCTGTACAACGTAAACCGAATATATATAACACGCTGGCTGCTTCAGCCTGCTGCATGTTAATTGTTAACCCCTTTTATTTATGGGATGTGGGTTTTCAATTGTCTTATGCAGCCGTTTTAAGCATTGTAACATGTATGCAGCCGGTTTATCATCTCATGTTTATTAAAAACAAATTGCTTAATAATGCATGGAAGCTTACTTCAATTACGTTAGCCGCACAAATGTTTACACTTCCACTATTACTGTATTATTTCCACCAGTTTTCAAATCTTTTCTGGTTAACCAATTTTGTTGCAGTACCGCTTTCAGGAATTATTTTGTATGTAGAACTATTGATAATACTAACAAGTTTTATTGCTCCCGTAGCTAATATTTTGGGGCATGTTACCTCTTTTCTGTTACATCAGTTAAACGCTTTTATCGAAACTATTGACAGCCTTTCCTTTTCGGTTTCCAATGCCATTAAAATTAATTTTTTGCAGGAGGTTATGTTGTTTTTGGTTATAACGGGTATAGCTATATTTTTTATGTACAAATTTCGGCCAGCGGTATTAATTGCACTTTCGGGCCTTTGCCTTTTTCTGCTTATACGGCTGTTGGATATTTACCAGTCTTATACCCATAAAAAAATGGTTGTGTATAACGTTCCGAAATATTCTGCGATTGATTTTATTAGCGGGGGAAGGGTTATGCACCTTGGCGATTCTTCTGCCATGGGCGAAACTTTTATTAATAGTTTTTTCCTGTCGCCTGCACGTACACAATTCAGGGCTTTTGTTGAAAAGCAATCATACCTCAATACCCTGGCTAACCCCGTTCTTAATTTCGACAATAAAAAGGTTGTTATTCTTAATACACCTGTAAAATATTATAGTAATGAAAAATTATCAGTGGATGTTGTAATTCTGACCAATAATGTAAATATTGAGATAGAAGACCTAAACAATTGCATAGCCTTCAAAACCCTTATTGCAGATGGCAGTAATACCGTGTGGAAAATACAGCGATGGAAAAAAGCCTGCGACAGCCTACATTTGCCGCTTCATTCAGTGCCCGAGAAGGGCGCTTACATTCTTAATTCGTAACGGCGGTAATCGCAGCATCAGAACAATAAATTTTCATGAATAAACAAATCAAATCTGCTTTAATTTCTGTTTTTTATAAAGATGGGTTAGAACAGCTTATAAAATACCTGGGCGAAAACAATGTTACAATTTATTCTACCGGAGGCACACAAAAGTTTATAGAAGAAAAGGGTGTGAAGTGTATTGGCGTTGAAAAAATAACTAATTACCCCTCTATTCTTGGCGGGCGGGTTAAAACCTTGCATCCATCAGTATTTGGTGGAATTTTGGGCAGAAGAGAATTAGACCAGGATGTACATGAAATGCATGAATATAAGATACCCGAAATAGACCTTGTAATCGTTGATCTATACCCTTTTGAACAAACCCTCGCTGAAGAAAAAAGAAGATCAATAGCAGAAGAAACTTCTTTTAATGAACAGGCGGTTATTGAAAAAATTGACGTTGGCGGGCCATCCATGATCCGCGCAGCTGCCAAGAACTTTGCTCACGTTGCCGTTATTGCATCAAAACAGGATTACGATACTTTATTAAAGCTGATGCAATCACAAAATGGAAGTACGACTATTGAGCAGCGAAAAAGCTTTTCGGCAAATGCATTCAAGGTTGTAATGGATTATGATATTGCGATAAGTAATTATTTTAATGCAAAGGAACCTAATAAAGACAGCAACACCATGCAAACCCATTTGCGTTATGGTGAAAATCCACATCAGCATGCATCATTTACGGGCGACCTTTTACAGGTTTTTCAACAATTGCACGGCAAAGAATTGTCTTATAATAACCTCGTTGATGTAGATGCTGCTATCCAGTTATTTAATGAATTTAAAGAAGAAAAAAATGCATTCTTCGCAGTAATAAAACATACAAATGTGTGCGGGGCCTCATTACGCCCTACTATTAAAGAAAGTTGGGATGCCGCCCTTGCAGGCGATCCGGAAAGTGCATTTGGAGGCGTGCTGATCACTAACCGGACTATTGATAAAGAAACAGCTACGGCCATTTCAGAAATATTTTTTGAGGTGCTTATTGCACCATCATTTAACGATGATGCTCTTGAAATTTTAAAAGCAAAAAAGAATCGCATTTTGCTTCAGCTAAATAAAAAATGGAATAAACCTGCCTCCCTTTCACGAACCATATTAAATGGTACACTTACACAAGACACAGATGATGGCAATTATGCCGATTGGAAAGAAGTGGGTGGCCGCTCAACAACACCGGAAGAAAAAGATGACCTTTTATTTGCCAACATAATCTGCAAGCATTTAAAAAGCAATGCAATTGCTATTGTAAAAAACAAACAACTTGTTGGCAAAGGATGCGGGCAAACCAGCAGAATTGATGCTTTACGCCAATGCGTGGATAAAGCTGCTCAATTTAATTTCAACCTGTCCGGTGCAGTACTTGCAAGTGATGCATTTTTTCCTTTTGATGATTGTGTAAAACTGGGCGATGCAGCGGGTGTAACAGCGTTTATCCAGCCCGGGGGTTCTATTCGCGACAAGGACAGCATAGCGTATTGTACAGAAAAAAATCTTGCTATGGTATTAACCGGTTTACGGCATTTTAAACATTAAATTTTAAACGGTATTCTTTAGCACAACGTTTGTTTATAAATACCCGGTATTGTAAAATTAGACTGGTAAACAAAGCTAAGAGCAGCGATGAGCTTTATTAAAAAACTACCTGATATTCCTTCAAACCCATACGGGGGCGAAAAAAGAAATAAAGCCATCGGGGCATTGTGTTTAACCAGTATTATTTGGGGTACAACCTGGGTAGCCAGCAAGATCGCTGTACAGGGCGCGCCGGGTTTAACAGTATCATCCATCAGGCAGTTTACAGCCGGGTCTCTTTTTCTGATATTTTATTTCATTAAAGGGGAAAAACTTCCATCCATAAAACAATTTGGGTGGCTGATTATGCTCTCCGCATTCATGATCGTTTTTGCCAATGGACTTAGCACCTGGGGTGTAAAATTTATGAGCAGCGGTCTTGCTGCTCTTATAGGGGCATTATACCCATTATGTGTGGCGCTTATCCAAATGATCTTTTTAGGAAACAGGAACACTAAGCCACTAACTTTCCTGGGGTTATTTATTGGTATTTGCGGGGTTGCAGTAGTGTTTTATGAGAACACCTTTCATAGTCAGCCGGAAGGGTATAAGCTGGGTGTATTTCTGGGTTTTATCGCTATGATATCCTGGAGCATAGGCACCATTTTAATTGCACGTAATAAGTACCAGATGAACCCCTATTATGCTGTGGGCTGGCAAATGTTTATAGGTTCTTTTCTAATTTATATTCTTTCAAAAGTTACCAATAACAGTATACCCATTTCTGAGGTGCCGGCACAAACCTGGGTAGCAATTATTTACCTCATATTAATGGGTTCGCTGGTGGCGTTTGTGGCATTTATTTTTACCGTAAAATATCTTGAGTCTACACTGGCTTCGCTGTATGCATATATCAATCCGCTTGTTGCCATGTTTGCAGGCGCCATCTTTTTGAAGGAAGCATTAACCATTAACTTATTTATCGGCGCGGTTATAACGTTAATCGGTGTATATATGGTTAACTACAGCATGAAAAAAGCCTGACGTTCATTGCTTCAAATAATAGTTTAATTTTAAGGATGTGTTTGCACCTGCCAACCCATCACCCCAAATTCAATTTATAACTTATTGCTTCACCCTTAAAACATGCACTATGGCAAACTGGGGCCCCCTCGCCGACCGGTACACATCAGAAAAACCACGTAAAATTCTTTCGCTCGACGGTGGCGGAATAAGAGGAATTATAACACTGGAAATTTTGGCTGAAATGGAAACACAACTGAAACATAAACTCAATGCTTCAGGTTCCTTCCGGCTCGCTGATTATTTCGATTATATAGGAGGTACAAGTACCGGTGCCATTATTGCCGCCGGATTATCAATCGGCATGTCAGTAAAAGAATTACTTGACTTTTATATGCACAAGGGCAAAGACATGTTTGATAAAAATTTTATCTTAAAAAGATGGAAAGCACTTTACGAATCCGGTCCCCTGCTCAACATGCTTAAAGAAACCTTTGGGGCTGATACAACGCTTGCTGTAAGCAGTGGTAAGTTTAAATGTTTATTGCTCGTGGTAACCATGAATCGCACCACGGATTCTCCCTGGCCAATCAGTAATAATCCTGCCGCGAAATATAACGATGAAACCCGCCCCGATTGCAATACCAATATTAAATTATTCCAGTTGGTTAGAGCCAGCACAGCTGCACCTGTATTCTTTCCTCCGGAAACTTTGCAATGGGATGTAAAGGATCCTGAAAAAACTTTTGTGTTTGTGGATGGAGGCGTTACTCCATACAATAATCCCTCATTCCTGATGTACAGAATGGCAACCCAGCCTGCCTATAATTTAAACTGGGAAACAGGGGAGGATAAATTACTTATTGTTTCTGTCGGTACCGGCGCGGCACCTGCAGGGGGTACGTATAAAAACATGCTTGATACGGCTAAAAATCTTCCAAACAATTTATTGTACGCCATACAGGTTGACCAGGATATTAACTGCCGAACTGTTGGCCGGTGCACTTACGGAGCTGCAATTGACAGGGAATTAAGATACATGATTCCTATGGATGAGGATGGCAATATCTACCCGTTAAGTCAGCAAACAAACAGGCATTTTTTATATGTAAGGTATAACGCCGACCTGAGTAATGAGGGTTTGGCAGAATTAGGGTTGTCTCATATTAATAGCGAACATGTGAGAGAAATGGATTCGATAAAGTACATGAATGATCTGCGTGAGGTGGGTCATGCCACAGCCGCTCAGCAGGTTAACCTGCAACATTTCGGATCATTTATCTAAGTGAAAATATAATTGTTATATGCCTATGGTGTCGCACCTTTAATTGCATGAACCATCAAGATCAAAATAATTTGCATGTTATCTTATTCACCGGACATATGATAGATAAACCGGGAAGACCAGAAGCACGCTTTCCCCCGGTTAAAGAAATAAATGCACGGGATGCGATTACTGATGCACTAAATAAAATATTACAAACACATAAAAAGGTGGTTGGCATTGCGGGCGGCGCAAGTGGTGGCGACATATTATTTCATGAAGCCTGCATTAAACAACAAATTCCTTCCAGGCTTTTCTTATTATCAGGTAAAGAAGAATATATTAAAACCTCTGTAAAGCCTGCCGGTGAAAATTGGGTTGCAAGGTTTGAAAAGCTGTACGAAGTACTGCCGAAAACTTTTTACCATGGCCATATTGAGGACAGCCATGCCCGTTGGAAAATGAATAATGAGTGGATGCTGAATGATACCATATCGTTAAGCGGTAAAGATTTTACCTTAATAGCTTTATGGGATGGGTTGCCGGGCGACGGTCCCGGCGGTACAGAACATATGGTTAAAATGGCAAAGAATGCAGGCGGCAATATCATCATCCTTAATACCAAGAAAATTTTTGAACTATAGCCCTTCATTCTTTTCACCCGGTTCAACAACCTTCACTTCGCCTTTTCTTCTCGTTACAAAATAGATCAGCATGAATAAACCGAGAACGGCAATTCCGGTTAATGCAGTAGATGGTGTTTGTATGGCTATGCTGATAGCCACGAACAAGTAAGCCGCAATAAAAATAATGGGCAGCAGGGGATACAATTTCATAGAATATATGCCTGTGCCATTTAAATGCCGGGTTCTTTTCCTTATCCAGAAAATACTGGCAGCGCTGGCAGCCATACCAAAAGAGTCAAGGAATATGGTAAAATTCAGTATCTGTTCAAAAGTTTGAGCAAAAAATAATATGATGATGCACATGGCAGCAAAAACAGTTAGCGACACAACAAATACTTCTTTCTTTTCAGATTTTCTTTTAAAAATCTTAGGCAACACACCGTCTTCACTCATGGCAAACATTACGCGTGGGTTGCTTAACAGCAACACATTTACATAGGCCAATACAGATAAAAAAAGTAATGCTGAAAAAACAATAGACCCCGTTTCGCCAAACATTTTGCCGGCAACAATAGAGGCGATCTCCCTTTCATTTTTCAATCTTTCAAAACCAATAACATTATAGTAAGAAAGGTTAACCAGCATGTATAGTACGATGATGATGGTTATGCCTAAGAATATGCCGCGTGGTATATTCTTAACCGGGTTTTTAACCTCACTTCCAAAATTGATGGTTTGCTGGTAACCGCCATAGGTAAATGAAACGGCTATCAGGCTTAGCCCAAAAGATTGTACAAACGACATAAAGTTGTCTTTTGACAGCGCTGGTGCATTTACCACAGCCTCGTTCGTCTGGTGAATGGATGGCATGAACAGGGCCGAAATAAGCATGATCACCATCGCAATTTTAATGATCATTAAAACGCTTTGGGTCTTTGAGCTCATTTTTAAACCCATGAGGTTAATGCTATAAAAAGTAATGATGGCAACTGTAGCAATCATTGCAATGGTAACATCGCTAACAGCACCCGCAAAAACCACTTTGCTTATATAACCCGACCCGATCAGCGCCACCGCGCTAAGCGAAGCTGCATTGGAAATAAGTATGATGCAATTGATACTAAAGGCAATGGAAGGATGATAGGCATAACTGAAAATTCTGAAATAACCACCCGTAACGGGATAGCGGCTTCCGATTTCTGCATAGGTAAGTGCACCGCATAAGGCAATAAGACCGCCTGCGATCCAGGCTGAAAAATAAACGGTCGGGTCTAAAGCTTCTCTGGCCGAGGTAGCTGCTGTTCTAAAAATACCCATGCCTATCACCAAACCCACTACGATCATTGTAAAATCAAAGAGGTTTAGCTTTTGCTTTTCGTTCATTGCATATGATTCAGGGAAAGTAAAACCGGGTATTATTTGCCTGTAAGGGCATTAAAAATTACAAAAGCACTAGCTTACTTCGGAGTGGCTATTTTTCTTTTTGTTGTTTTTCAGTAATCTTTTTATTCGAATGGAGAGTTCGCTTCCTTTAAATGGTTTGGTTAAAAAGTCGTCTGCGCCAATGGTAAAGGCTTCCATTACAGTGGCTTCTTCATCAAGGGCAGAAAGTACTATTATGGGAATATTGGTGCCGTGGTTACTGCGTATAATGCCTATTAATTCAAGCCCTGATGTAAAGGGCATTAACAGGTCGGTTATAACAAGGTCTGGAGTAAATGTTTCGAGGGCAGTCAGCGCTTCATTGCCATCTTTGGTGGCTATAACTGTGTAATTATCATTTTCAAGCTGTTTGCCAATTAGCGCAAGCATTACAGGATCATCTTCGGCTATTAGAATTTTCATGGGCAATATTTATGGATATTGTTTAGTGTAAAAATAAAGATATGCCATACATACTAATATTTTTATTAAAACTCATTTTTTAATTCCTTATTGTACAGGGCTCTTTTTATAATTTACGCAAGGTATTACAGGTACATTTGGCTATATTTTTAACCGGGGCTACCTATTAATTCACTTACTTTGTCGGCTCATAAAAAGACTATCTGTAAATCTTTATGCTAAAACAATCACTGCTGGCTGCAATGCTTCTACTGGTTTGCAATGCCATCTTTGCGCAGGATACCCTGAACATTAATACCGATCTTAAAAAAATAGATCTGAGCAATCGCCCCAACGACCATTTTATGTTGCAATATGGGTACGATGGCTGGGCTGGCACCAACGACTACCATTAATCCGCAGGGCTTTTCAAGGCATTTTAATATCTATATGATGCTCGATAAGCCTTTTAAAAACAATCCGCATTTCAGCGTGGGTATAGGTGTTGGGTTAGGCAGCAGCAATATGTTTTTTACCAATACATATATCGATTTAAAGTCAAATTCTGAAACATTGCCTTTTAAAGATGTATCGGCCGCAAATCATTTTGACAAGTATAAACTCACCACAATATTTTTTGAAGTTGCCTTTAGAATTAAGATGGGTAGGTAACCCGGTTAACCCAGACAAGGGTTTAAAGTTTGCTTTAGGAGCAAAAGGCGGCTTTCTTTTAAATGCCTATACCAAAGGCAAAAACATGGTCGACTCTGTCGGCACACCAGTATTTGGAGACAAATACAAAAGCAAAGAGTATGAGCGCAAGTTTATTAATACTACGCGAATCGCCTTTACCGGAAGAATAGGATTAGGAAATGTTTCACTGGACGGATCTTACCAGGTTACAAGCTTTCTTAAAGAAGGAACCGGACCTAAAATAAATCCATGGTCATTGGGTATAACCCTCAGTGGTCTGTAAAAAATATAAATTCATTTTATTCAAATGCCTTTGGTGTAACTAAAGGCATTTTTATTTACATCATACCTTTGAAAAAAAGAATAACCATTTGATCAATAAAACACCGAAAATAAAGACCGATGAAAAGGCTGTGCTTGTGGGCGTAATTACCGACGGGCAAACTACTGAACAGGCACAGGAACATTTGGAAGAGTTAGCTTTTCTTGCGGAAACTGCAGGTGCAACCGCCATAAAAAAATTTACACAGCGGCTCGATCATCCCGATAGTAAAACATTTGTTGGTAAAGGCAAGCTTGAAGAAATAAAAGCATATACCATTGCCAAAGAAATAGACATTGTAATATTTGATGATGAGCTAAGTGGCGCGCAGATCGCGAATATTGAAAAAGCCATTGGTGTAAAAACTATCGACAGGGCCGATCTTATACTCGACATATTTGCCAGCCGTGCAAGAACAGCACAGGCAAAAACGCAGGTAGAGCTGGCACAATACCAGCATTTTCTGCCGCGGTTGCGTGGTATTGTGGTCTCACCTGGAAAGGCTGGGAGGTGGTATCGGAACACGTGGACCGGGTGAAACAGAAATTGAAACTGACCGTCGTATTGTGCGGGATAAGATAACCCTGCTTCGCAAAAAATTAAAGGAAATAGATAAGCAATCCTTCACCCAGCGCAAAGAGCGGGGTGAGTTGATACGTGTTTCCCTGGTGGGTTATACCAATGCAGGCAAAAGCACCCTCATGAACCTGCTAAGCAAAAGCGATGTGTTTGCCGAGAATAAATTATTTGCCACCCTCGACACCACCACGCGCAAAGTGGTGTGGGAGCAAACGCCCTTTTTGCTTAGCGACACAGTGGGTTTCATCCGCAAATTGCCGCACCATTTAATAGAAAGTTTTAAAAGTACACTCGATGAAGTGCGTGAAGCTGATATATTGCTTCACGTGGTAGATATCTCTCATCCCGAGCACGAAGAACATATAGGTGTGGTAAACAAAACCCTGCAGGAGCTAAAGGCTTTTGACAAACCTATTATTCTGGTACTAAACAAAATAGATCAATACGAAGAACGGTATTTCGATGACTGGCTTGAGGTGGAGGTAAAGCAAGACCTCCTGCGCGATCTCGATGAAAAGTGGCAGCACCATTCAGAAAATAATGCCGTTTTTATTTCCGCAACCAAAGCACAAAACCTAGATAAACTGCGGGAAGTGCTAATACAAAAAGTGCGTGAAATGTATAAAGTGCGTTACCCATACAGAACCGAATATTTATATTAATACTAACTTCAGTTTTTCATGGCAGCTTCGTTGCGTCGCAATCACTTCATCGTCAAATTAATAAGCGGCTGATTTTATTGCCGCGTGTGAATTAGGAGAATTATTATAATAAAAAATTAAACTTTTTAATCTCAGCAGCCTTCCTTTTTCAAAAAACTATTACTTTTGCAATCCCTGAAAATCAGGAAAACGGTTATAACACAAATTCCTCAGTAGCTCAGTTGGTTAGAGCATCTGACTGTTAATCAGAGGGTCACTGGTTCAAGTCCAGTCTGAGGAGCACAACCCCGCACATGCGGGGTTTTTGTTTTAAGGAGTGAAATCTTTGTTGCAAAATAAAACAAAAAGACTTTTTTATTCTACCAACAATTTCCCTGCTTTGTTGTAATTGTTCCCCTGTAAAGTAATTATGTATAATCCTGCCGCCAGCCCTGAAGTTTTTAATAACTGAGAATGTGTTCCCGCAGGCTTTTCTCCCGTTTTAAAAGTGTGAACCGTTTTTCCATTTTCTGTAAATACACTAATGACAATATCAGATGGTTCAGCCAGAGTATATTTAATGTTTGTGTATTTATTTGCAGGGTTTGGATAAATGCTCAAATCATTATTCTTTTAAATCAGTAGGATATATTTGAGGATTTATTTTCTGAGTGATTTACCCCGGTAAATATCCAAGCCCGAAAAGGCTTCCTATAATTACATCAGCAACAGAATCGCCATCCAGGTCTCCAATGTAATCGGGTATTGTTTTAATCTTAAATTCAACCTTCTTATTAAAATATCACCAGGCGTTATTTGTGCATCATTAAATTTCCTGGTAAACAGGTCAACCCCGTCTAAACTTGCATTCAGTGAAATAATATCATCCTTTCCATCACCATTCATATCCTGCATTATTATTTGGTTATTGTAGTTACTTCTTATGTGCATGTTCTCTGGCTGAATACTCAGGGCATTAAAAATCCCGGACTTTGATGTGTTATAAAGAATTTCGGGCATAGCACTATTCTGCCGGCTGATTATTAAATCTGGTTTGCCATCATTATTAATGTCCTTTATGCTAATAGTAAGGGGATTAAATTCTAAACTGAATTTAATCCTGCGAAATGAGACTGGAGTTATAGGTCTGCTATTTAGCATAATTAACCAGCACTTGTATGGAAGTGCAGTCTTTGTTTGAAGTTATAATATCTGGGATGGCCATCATCATTCATATCGCCTACTAAAAAAGAAGTTGGTTTTTGACCAAGGGGAAATTGTATGGGTGCTCCAAAAATGGTTTTTAAAGCACTGCCCTTTGTATATGTATTTGTATAAATAGAAATAAATCCTTCTGTATTCAGCACAGCAATATCAGGCATTCCATCTCCATTAAAATCACTCAGGTGAGCCATGGTATCACCTACCATTAATGGAAAACAATCAGAAACAGGCTGGGTTTTAGAACCATCTTTTACATGTACCGCCGACAATTTAAGTTTACCCGGGCTGCTTTCATTTTGAAAAATGGTTAATGCGTTTTTACCAATAATGTTATCTGAATAACCACTGCTCATTACAATAATTTCCGGTTTGCCATCGCCATCCATGTCCTCAATACCAACAATGTTTATGGTGTTTTCGGATTTAAAGATGAGGGGTTTTGCTAAGGAGCCGGTATCAATCTTTCTCGGCGTTGATTTATTATGAAACACCATCAATGCACGTAAAGTGGGGCTGGTTGCAATAATTTCTGCTCTCCCATCACCATCTAAATCAACAACAAAAAGATCTGCAATGGATGTATCGGACGCAAAGCGAACAGGTGGGCTTATAGTCAAAAGCTGTGCATTGACGTGTAATTGAATAAGAATAAATGCCATGACCGTTAACAATGTCTTTATTTCGATAATCACCATTGCATGTATTTCATATTTTTATCTACTCACTGTTTAAAAATTATATCACGAATAAATTTTCTCCGGCATGCAGGTTATAAGTATTGCCTTTCCAAACGAAAGTGCCGGAAGTGCCTTTGGGAAGTAAAATGCCTATTTTCCATTTGTTGTTTTTTAATACATAACCCACAGACACTTTACCATTGGGGTGAGGGATGGAACCGCTGGCATTTGCAAGGTTGCCTAAATGCGGGGCTATTTTAATTTTAGTGAAACCTGGTGCATCACTATCAATACCCAACACTGTTCTGAAAAATTCAATGTTAGGGCTTGATCCCCAGCCATGGCAGTCAGAACGGGTGGTTCCCAAATCTGCATCTTCTGCCCAGGTAGTAAGCCCCCATTCCATATTTTTACGCCATACGCCTAACCAGTTCATATAATCCTCGCCAAGACCTGCTTTAGCAAGTGCCTGGTTAAGATAATATTTAAAATAAATATTGCATTGCACCAGGTTATTGCTGTCTGCTACCAGTCTTTCACCGAAAGCCAGCATCTCGCTGTCGCTAACCATTCCGGTTAATAAAGCCAGTGCATTGGCATGCTGCGAGAAGGCATTTTTTTCTTTCGTGTCTGCATACAGCTTTTTGCTGCCGTCCCAATATTTATTTTGAATGGTTTGTTTTAGCTGAATTTCTTTCTGGCTGAATAAAGTGGCAGATTCCGGGGAACCAAATGCATATTCCATTTTTGCCGCCTGTTGATAGGCATCGAGCAACTGAAGGTCTATAACAGCCGAAGATCCGTCTTTACCTTGAGGCGGAATACCAAAGAACCAGTTGTTCCCATTTTTAGTTGGTTTTGACCAATCAACATAATTCCAATAGGGAGGCTCTAACTACCGAACCGTCGGTTCCCTGGTATTTGCTGAAAAAATGTAAGATTGCCCTTACTCCCGCGAGTTTTTCTTTTAGAAAATCAGGGTCGTTGCGGTACATGTAATAATCATACAGCATACCGATATACAATAAAGAGAAAGTTGGAATAACCTGGTTACCCCGGGTGGGTGCAACACTAAGGGTAACACCCTCAGCTAAACGAACCTGATCTATTTGGTTTAAGGCATTGCGCGCTAAAAGGTCATCGCCACTTTCAAAATATGATACCATAGCCTGTACGCGGGTATCAGCTATGTATTGCAACTGTTCGTAGTATGGGCAATCCATATACGTTTCATAGGCATTTAGTTTTGCCGTTCGCCAACCAATTTCCCGTATTTTTTCCATTTCAGGATTATCGGTATTCAGCACTGCGTTTTGCTTAAATGGATAAGCTGTATAAGTACCATACAGGCTGTCTATAACTAAAGGTGCACCTTTGGTTTGAATTGTTACCTGCAAATACCTGTACGTACGAAAGTTAAAAGGTGTGAAGGATTGACCCGCCTCGCCACTAGATTTAATTTTATCGGTTAATCCCCTGAATTCAAGTCCCTCAACACTGTCTCTGTTTACTTTCTTTGTGAAATTGCTACCCGGCACAAAAAGTGCCTCGGCATAACTCATTGATATTTCTGCATCTTTTCCACCACTGAATTTTATGGTCGGAAAAGCATTGGTTTCAAAGGTCTGATCAAGCAAAATAGTAACCTTCTTGCCCGCATGAATTGTTGCAGGAAGTAATTTTTTTTGATTGGATGCGGGAAGCTGGATGCCTGATACTTTACGGATAACAGTGATGGGTTGATGGATAAGTTCTCGTTGCGGCAATAATGATGGCACCAGCATATAACTGGAAGCCTGCAGTGAACCCTTTAGCTGTCCGGGGGCAATATTTGCCGCCGCGGGCCATTTAGTGTTGTCAAACCCTGCTTCATTCCAGCCGCGATCTGGCGCTTTTGCCATATCAACGTTCTCGCCGTTGACAGCTACAAAATAGCCCCATGCAGAAGTTATGGATTTGTCCTGTATACATTTCCAGCTGTTGTTAGTATTTAGCACTTCTTCGGTTGCCGAGTTGCCCTGTAGAATAAATCCTGTCCGAATAGTATGCTGCCATACAGGACGGTTATGAGCCTCGTTCCAAACCATGGCCGCAACACTATTTTTGCCCGCCGTAAGGTATTTGGCAATATCGATGGTTTCATAATTCCAGTTAAACTGGTCGCCACGCACCGGACCAACAGAAACCATGGTGCCATTAATAAAAAGTTTATAATGGTTGTCTGCCGAAACATGTATATAAAAGGTAGATGGTTTTCTGCCCAGGTTAATGGTTTTGTGAAAACAAAAAACTCCATAATAATCGCCAGCATCGAATAACGCATTGAGTCCGATCCACTGGGCATTCCATTGCTTTGAAGAACGAAGGGTATCAGAAGCTTGTCCCTTAACATCAATGGCAAAAAATAGAAAGCAAAGGGCTAAGTAAGTAGACACGGTTTTCATCATAATGATATGTACCCTTAATGGCAACTTACCGTAAGCTGCCATAATGGATTGGCGTATTCAAATACAAGGCGGGTTTTTTAAAAGAAATGATATTTTTACCCGGATTAAAGCCATCAATGAACCAAATCATTCAGCATATCAGCAATTTGTTTTCAAACTACAAAGGCAAACAACCAGACCGCATAGAGAAATTACCTCAGAGCGGCAGTGACCGCCAGTATTTCCGGGTATATGATGGAGGAGATACTTTCATTGCGACCTTCAATCCAAATATTAAAGAGAACAAAACCTTTATTTATTTCAGTGACCATTTTAAAAAAGCTGGCTTGCCTGTGCCTGAAGTAATAGCTATTAGCGGGGAAGGCGATGCGTATATTCAACAGGATCTGGGCACAAACTCTTTGATGGACGCCTTCATGAACAGAAAGGATGATGCTTTATTCGGGCTGTTCAAGAAAAGTTTAATTCAGCTGGCGCGAATACAAATTTTAGGACACCATGGATTGGATTATAACCAGTGTTTAACTGCCAAAGAATTGGTCGGCAGGCCATTTTAACCGACCTGCTGTACTTTAAGTATTACTTTCTCGACACCTTAAAATTACCTTATGACAAGCAGGCTTTGTTAGACGATTTCGAAGCGCTAGCCACTTATTTGGATAAGACTGAATACAAATTCTTTATGTTCCGCGACTTTCAAAGCCGGAACATTATGGTTAAGGATGAGGAAGTGTATTTTATAGATTACCAGGGAGGCATGCAGGGTGCTTTGCAATATGATGTTGCTTCGCTGTTGTGGCAGGCAAAGGCCGACCTGAGCGATGAATGGAAGGATAAATTGCTTGAATTTTATATGGATGTGCTGGATGATCTTCTGGATAAACCCATAGACCGGGTAATATTTACCAGCCAGTATTACGGTTATGTATTGATCAGGTTGTTGCAGGTATTAGGCGCTTATGGTTTCCGTGGTTTATTTGAAAGGAAGGCGCATTTTCTTTCGAGCATTCCCCTGGCTCTAAAAAATTTAAAATGGTTTACAGAAAACCAACGCTCAGGGCTCATTTTGCCTGAATTTGATAAAGTGCTTGCCTGGGTGGTAACAGATGAGAACATTAAACAATTTGAACCAAAACAGGCTACCGAAGAAACGCCCCTTGTGGTAACCGTTAAAAGTTTCTCATATAAGCAGGGTATACCCGAAGATACCAGCGGCAATGGGGGAGGTTTTGTCTTTGATTGCAGGGGAATTTTAAACCCCGGCAGGTTTACTGAATACAAAACCATTTCCGGGACCGACAGAAGGGTGCAGGATTTTCTGGACCAGCAAACACAGATGTCAGCTTTTTTAAATGGCGTGTACAGCGTGGTTGACATTTCTGTAGAAAATTATATAGAACGGAATTTTGACAGCCTGCAAATTAATTTTGGCTGTACCGGCGGGCAGCACCGCAGTGTGTATGCAGCTGAACAAACTGCAAGGCACCTGAAAAATAAATACAACGTAAATGTTGAGCTGGTACATACCAATTGCCACAACTGGGTAAAAACACTATAACAACCAAAACGATTTTAAATACATGAAGGCAATGATTCTTGCAGCAGGTTTAGGCACACGGCTTAAACCATGGACAGATACCCATCCCAAAGCCCTGGCGGAGGTAAAGGGAAAAAGCCTGCTTCAAAGAAATATCGAGTATCTCTCAGGTTTCGGAATAACTGATGTAATTGTGAATGTGCACCATTTTGCCGAACAGGTTATTTATGCGGTTCAGGAAAATAAGGGATGGGGAAGCACCGTGGTTATTTCAGATGAAAGCAACGAAGTGCTTGAAACAGGTGGGGGTCTTAAAAAGGCAGCCTGGTTTTTTGAAGGTGAAAATGATTTTGTAATGATGAATGCTGATGTACTTACAAACCTAGACCTGCAGCAAATGATAGACGTTCACCAGTCTGGAAAAGCAATAGCCACTCTTGCCACCCGCCAGCGGCAAACGAGCCGGTACCTGGTTTTTGATGATGCAAACCGGTTATGTGGATGGAAGAACATTAAGACAGGCGAAATTCGGCCAAAGCCCCAGTTTCTTGGAGTTGCCTCAAAAAATGTAAGCCTAAGGGCTTTCAGCGGTATTCAGATATTGTCTGCGACGATTCTTTCGCTGATAACGCAGCAGGGAAAATTTTCTATGATAGATGTGTATTTAAATTTGTGCAGCGATCACCTGGTTCAATCCTTCGATCATTCATCCGGTTCTTTTATTGATGTGGGTAAACCCGAATCGCTGGCACAGGCTCAAATGTTTTTTACAGACAACGCAACCTCTGCAGAATAGAACAGGTATATGTTTTAATCATTTTTAACCAGTGTAATTATTGCCCGCCCCAAGTAAAAAATTATATATTTGCCTTTACTTCTTTACCTGTAAAGAATTATATCGGCGATCAATCCTTTTAATGCATAAACATATTAAGTATCAGTAATTAATAACTGGTACTTTTTTTTAGGATGTGACCGACTTGGCGAAGCATTGCCATTATACTTTAACTTGCAAATTCGTTGTAACAAATAACAACAAAGCACCAGCATTCATGAAAAAGCTTGCATTTATTTTTTTACTGATCCTTTCCTCTGCACTGCATGCGCAGCAATTATTACAGGCAGACCTGCGGCAAATAGATGTAGACAATTTAAGCGACAACGAAATCGTTTATTACTATAACCGTATGCGGCAGGCCGGTGTATCTCTCGAACAGGGTGTGCAAATTGCTGCCAGCCGGGGTATGCCGCAACAGGAAATAACCAAGTTGCAAAACAGGTTGCAATCCATTTTGTCAGGACAGTCATCCGCCCCATCAACAGGCAATACTAACTCAACCTATTCCGATTCGGTTGGAAGTAACAGAACAGAGGCTGCCATGTTACTTCCCCTGCGGGAAGAATTGTATGATAAAAGAATTTATGGGTCTGAATTGTTCAGCACATCCTCCCTTTCTTTTGAACCGAATTTGCGCATCGCTACCCCCGCCAATTATGTTTTAGGACCGGATGATGAACTGAATGTTGATGTATATGGTTTAAGCGAACAACACTATAAATTAACTGTTACGCCTGAAGGAAATGTTTATATACCCAATGTGGGGCCCATATTTGTGTCGGGTTTAACCATTGAAGATGCCTCTGTAAAGATCAGGAACAAATTAGCATCTACAATTTACCGCGCCATAAACAGCGGCGCCACCAAAGTATCTATTTCATTAGGAAACATCCGCAGTATACGGGTTACCATAATTGGTGAAGCAAAAAAACCGGGCACATATACTCTTTCATCACTATCTACTGTATTCAATGCGTTATTTCTGGCAGGTGGTCCGAACGACCGGGGCAGTTACCGCACCATTCAACTGGTAAGAAATAATAAGGCTTTGAAAGAAATTGACCTGTATAATTTTTTATTAAAAGGAAGCCTGGAAGATAACGTGTTATTGAAAGACCAGGATGTAATTCGCATACCCTACTACCAAAGCAGGGTAATGATGGCGGGAGAAGTAAAACGACCCGGAATTTTTGAAACCGTAAAAGGCGATAAAGTTATAGATGTTATAGAAGCCGCAGGTGGCTTCAGCGATTCTGCTTATCGCACTTCAGTAAAAATTACCAGGCTTACAGATAGGGAAAAGCAGGTGTTGGATGTGCCTTCCTCACAATTCAATTCCTTTGAAGTGCAGGGTGGCGATTCATTAACTGCAGGCAAACTATTGAACCGGTATGCTAACCGCGTTTCAATTGAAGGCGCAGTAATGCGCCCCGGTGAATTTTCTTTATCGGTCGGCATGACTTTAAAACAACTTATTCAGAATGCTGATGGCTTGAGGGAAGATGCTTTTTTAAACAGGGGAGTTATTACACGTCTGCGTAACGATCTTACTACAGAAATCGTTTCTTTTAATGTAGAAGATATAGTTAATGGAACGCAGCCAGATATCTTATTAAAACGGGAAGATGTGATCACTATATCTGCCATTACCGACCTGCGCAATAAATACACATTTACCATTCAGGGGGAGGTGAGAAAGCCCGGTGTGTATGAGTTTAAAGACAGCACTACTATTCGCGACCTGATATTCCAGGCAGGCGGTTTTACTGAAGCCGCTACAGGAAAACGCATTGAAGTCGCGCGGCGTGTAACGAATGCCGACCCTGCCAGCACATCAACAGAAATAGCAAAAATTATTCAGGCAGATGCAGAGAAAGACCTCGATGTACAGGCCTCCGATTTTATTTTAAGTCCTTTTGATGTGATTATTGTTCGCAACAACCCCGGTTATTTTACACAAAAAACCGTGTATGTTCAGGGAGAAGTAATGTATCCCGGTCCCTATGTTATTAACAGTATAGATGAAAAGTTAAGCAGCATTGTACAACGCGCCGGTGGTTTTAAATTTACTGCCGACCCCTCTGCCGCATCATTAAAAAGAGTTAACAGGATAGATGCACAGGCAGAAATAAAAACGAAACGTGTACAGAAGCTGGCAACAACCAGTGAATCGATTAAAGATACGGCACTTGTGGATTCTCTTGCACTGGAAGCAATTAAACCATACGATCTGATCGGTATAAACCTGAATGAGGTAATGAAGGAGCCCGGTATAACCAACGATCTTATTTTGGAAGATGGCGATTTACTTTTTGTGCCCAAGAAAAACCAGGCAGTTAAGGTTAGGGGTGAAGTGTTGTTTCCTACGCAATTTGCATTTCAGGCAAATAAAAACATGAAGTATTATATTAACAAGGCAGGCGGTTATGCAGGCACCGCCGTAAAACGAAAATCTTTTGTGCTGGGGGCTAATGGCAGTGCAAGAAAAGTGCATACCTTTTTAATTTTTAAAACCTATCCGGAAATATATTCAGGAGATGAAATATATGTACCCGCAAAATTAGATAATGGCCGAAGGCTCTCAACTGCGGAAGCCATTGGTATAACTTCTGCCATTGCATCGTTGGCAGGCGTGGTAATTGCGATCCTGCAAATTACCAAGTAAGATTTCAGCATGCAATAAAGAATGCTATTTCAATTTAAGAAACACCTTGTTGTAAATTATTTCTATTACTCTCTCGGTTCACTCTTACCCGGTGTACTTGCCTTTTTGTTTATTCCTTTTGTAACCCGTTTTTACGGAACCGGTATTTATGCACAGTATTCCATAATTTTTAATACACAAAGCATTGTTAGCATGTTTTGCTATGGCTGGGTTGGGCAAAGCTATATCAGGCTTTACCAGAAAGGAAAAGATGAATTAGAAAAGGCTGTTTCTAAATTTTTATGGATGAGCCTCCTGGCCGGTCTGCTGGTTTTTATCGTTCTTGTTTTTACGGTAACAAACGTGCCTGTTGCCTATTTTATATTATTGCCTTTTTCATTTTTTTTATCAGGATACTATTCTTTTTTCCTGATAGCCTCACAGGCCCGGCAGGATGCAAAACGATATGCAATTAGCGAAACGGTACGTAACAGTATCAATATTTTTTTGCCCATGTTATGTTTTTATATTTTCAAGGCAAGATTTGCTTTAATAGTTTTAATCGTTTCACTTATTTTTTCTTACCTGGTACCATTAATGTTTGTTTTAAGAAAAACTATTGCAAATAATGCCCTGTTTTTTTTTAACCGGTTGCCGGGCGATTTTAAACCTGAAATAGCTGCACAAATAAAAAATTATGGACTTCCTGTCGCTGTTTTTCTTTCACTTTCTTTAGCATTAAATGTGAATGACCGATACATTATTGCAGAATTTATCGATTATAAAAGCGCCGGTACTTATGCGGCAGTGTATGATGTAGTGTCCCGGGGCGTAACCTTTGTTTGCGCACCGGTAATTATGACATTTTACCCGCACATTGTAAAAGAATATAACCTTAATAATAAAAAAAGCGCAGGGCAAAGTTTGATGAAAGCTATCGCATTAGAATTAATGATTTTTATTTCAGGGTTGATAGCTATTTACTTTTTGGGCACATACCTCTTGTCATTTTTATTAAAAGATGCTGTTCCGCCATTCATGCTGCAGTTGTTATACATGCTATATTGCGGGCTTTTTGTCTGGCAATTGGCCATGCTGGCGCATAAACCACTGGAGCTAAGGTTAAAAACCAAATACATGGCTTTTGGGGTTTTGGTTGCTTTTATTTTAAATTTTGCCATAAATTTTTTCCTGATTAAAAATTATCAGAATATTTTAATAGCAGGGTATACAACCATTGGCGCATCTGTATTGTATCTTGTTTACGTAAGTTTTCTTTCCTTAAAATTCCGGTGGTAGTTACCATTTATTTTGCGAGTGGTACATTCACTTAAACCTCCGCACCTTTTTTTAATCCAATAAATAATGATTCTCAAGAAATTAATATCACATAAAGTTTTTTTTGGCAAAGCCATTATAGCGGCTTCATTGCTATTAATATTCAGCAGTCAGTTACATGCACATACTATCAATTCAAAAAAATTGATATCATTCGGGTGGGACAGGCCAACGGTTCCATATCTTCTGGCAAACTTGCCGGCAATGGAAAAACAACCTTTTGACGGGGTAACTTTTTCTTTTTCACAGTCTGTGCCTTATGCATTTGATACCGAATTAAAAAATGATGAATACTTTATGTACGACGACCTTAAAAAGTTAAAGTGGAATACATTCACAGATAATTTCATTTTGCTTTGGGGAGTGGGAAGAACTGGCCCGCATTGGTTTGATAATACGGCATGGTTTAATATTGAATCTAATTTAAAAAAGCTTTCCCTTGCGGTAAATGTTAGTAAGGCAAAAGGTATATTGTTTGACCCTGAATATTACCTCGGCGATAATTCTATAAACCCCTGGGTATATAGTAAGACGTTGTATCCTGCTAAATCTTTTGCACAGGTAAGCCAGCAGGTTCGGTTGCGGGGTGCACAATTTATGCGTGCCATGCAGTACAATAAACCCGATATAAAAATCTTATCTATATGGATGCTTGGTTTGGCTATACAGCGTATGGAAACCCAAAGCCTTGAAAATATAGACCAGGCATTATTGCCTGCATTTATACACGGCATGCTGGAAGCCAAAGGCAATGATGCGGTAATTATTGATGGTAATGAAACATCTTATTGGTACAGCAAGGCTTCCGAATTTCTAGAGGCAAGAAGTTATCTTAAATCGAAAGGTAAAGATCTATTGAACACCAATGTTAGAGAAAAATATATAAATAATGTACCCCAGGCCCAGGCCATTTTTGCGGATGGACTATTGGCCACCAGCAAAGAATTTGAGCGCGGTTATACTGAAGAAGCAAAATGGACATGGCTTTATAACAACCTTAAATTTGCTATGGCTTCATCCGACGAATATGTGTGGTTTTATGGTCAGGAAGTTACCTGGTGGAAAGGCAAACCAAATGAAAAGATAAATGCATTGATCCGAAGAGTAAAGAGCGATTTAAAAAATTTAAAAACGACTCATTCACCTGCAGCATTTCAAAATGAATTTTTAAGAACAGATGCTATAAAATTTACAGGTGACTATTTTGTTTTCGATCATGCTACCAATAAACTTTCTTTATCTTTTAAGGGGGCACCACCAGATAAAATTATTGTTTACAAAAATTCAAGGCGAATACAAACCTTATCAGGAAACAGGTCGAAGAATGTAGTGATCAGGTTTTCTAAACTGTCAACACACGATAACATTACGGTTGTAACAGAAAACACCAATGCCTTTACGCCATCAGAACGGTCTGTTGCTGTGGTTTATTAATGGTTTTAAATAATTTCATAGCAAATAACTAATTGTAATGAACGAATCTTCTGCCCGCGATGGGCTTTCTTTAAACACGCGAACCATCAGGAGTGCCATTTTATATTTAAGAAGAAAATACCTGATTATTTTGATCGCCGTGCTGCTGGGGATGGCATTTGGGATTTTCTATTCAAGCATAAAAAAGCCTTTATATAATGGTACTGTTTCTTTTAGTTTAGAAGGTGATGAAGGTTCTTCGGGCGGAAATTTATTAAGCCTTGCTGCCCAGTTTGGGTTAGACATTGGCGGTGGCGCAACCGGGATTTTTCAGGGTGATAATATAATGGAGTTGTTTAAAAGCCGGAGAATGATTGAAACGACCCTTTTATTGCCATACGATAATTCTGGTGTTTCATTTGCAGACAAATTTCTCGATATTACTGAATGGAGAAAAAATTATAATTGGCCAACAAAATTATTTCCGGCTGATACAACACAATCTTTTTCACGGTTTCAGGACAGCGTTATGGGCCTTGAATATGAATACATAACCGAAGGTTTGTTATTTATAGAAAAACCAGATATTAAACTCAATATCTACAACATAACTTTCAAAAGCCATAATGAAGAATTTACAAAACAGTTTGTGCAGGCACTTGTAACAGAAGTCACGAATTTTTACGTTACCACAAAATCTAACCGCGCAAGGTATAATGTTGATGTGTTGCAAAAGCGCACAGACAGTGTTCGTCGCGCCTTTGATCGCGCCTTGTATGGAAAAGCAGCCATACAGGATGCAAACCTTAATTCAGCTTTTCAGTTACCTATGGTGGGTGTTGAGAAAAAGCAAACAGACATTGCGGTCTTAAGTACGGCTTATGGCGAACTGCTTAAAAACCTTGAGCTATCTAAATTTGCATTGCTTAAAGAGGTGCCATATATACAGGTTATTGATGTGCCGCATTATCCATTAGAAAAACGAACCTATCCCTGGTACTTGTATGTTCCCCTGGCGATGATTGGATCGTTTATTTTAGCATGTATTGCATTGCTTGGAATAAAGCTTTTAAGAAGGCTTTACAGAATGTACTTTGTATAACGATTGAAGATTACAATTGCAGCCGGTAAGCACTATAGATTTTGTTATTGGAATAGCAGTATATTATGTGCTGTTCCTGTACCTTGTTTCACTTGTATTGTTAAGAGTGGCAGAACTTGTAAACGACAGGTTTATTGTCGTGGCTGCAGGCATTGTACTATTTTTTATTGCCGCTTTAAGAGCGCCTGGGATCGACAGGGATTCTATTTCTTACATACTTTCTTTCGAACAGTTTAAAGGTCCGCTCGATTACTTCATTCATAACAGTGATTGGTTTTATTATGAACCTTCGTATTATCTTATTCCCTCAACAGCAAAATTATTCTTTAGCAAAGCAGTGTATCCTTCAGTTGTATTTGCTGTATTTGCATTGATCGCAATTCCTGTAAAATTATCCGGTATTAAAAGGATTTCATCTTTTGTAGGGTTAAGCCTCGTTCTTTTTTATTGCAATTATTTTTTGTTGCAGGAAATGACGCAGATACGCGCTGCGGTAGCCTGTGGGTTATTGCTTTGGGCTATTTATTACCATCATAAAAAGGATTATTATGCATTTGCACTTATTTGCATAATTGGTTTTATGATCCACTACAGCGCATTATTAATACCAGTTGTATTATTGCTTAATACCACAAGCTTTTCTGTTAAACGATATGTAATATTTGGACTTTCAGGAATAGTTGCTGCAATATTTTTCAGCGACTATATTATAGTGAGCCTATTCAATTTTAATCTGCCTTTCATTAAAAAGCTTGCTGTTCAATTCATGAATATTAATGCAGATGAAGACCAGATAAATCTCTTTAATGTTCAATTTTTGTTAAGGGTTGCTTTTACAATTTGGCTGTTAATCAATTATAAAAGGCTGCAGCAAAAGAACAGTTATTTCTATATTTTAATAAAGGTGCAAATTCTTAGTATACTGTTGTACGTAATGTTTTCTTCTGTGAATGTAATTGCATTCAGGGTTTCAGAATTTTTTGGCATCGTAAGCATTGTATTATTCCCTTTAATAGTGTATACTTTTCGTTCGCGTGTAATTGGCTATACGGTAATGCTCGTGTATTCCCTTGCCTTTCTTATGCAAAATTTACATTACAGTCAACTGCTCGACCCATATAGATTTGTATTTCAATCCAGGTAAAATTTGAAGTTGATAGATATTATTATTGTAAATTATTTTTCTACACATAAAATAAAAGGCCTTCTCGAAAGTATTTATAATAGTAACATAGATCAGGCATTACTCAACGTAATTATAATAAGTAATTCTAATGAGCAGGAGCTGCATACTTTACACATAAAAAGTAATACACGAATAATTACAAATGCTGCTAATATTGGTTTTGGAAATGCCTGTAATAAAGCTGCAACGCAATGCAACAGCGAACTTATATTGTTATTAAACCCCGATACCTGCATGTTTAAAAACACGATATCAGGCACTTTACAATTTATGTCGCAAAATAAGGATGTTACTGTATTGGGTGTAAAGCACCTTATTACAACTGGTGCAGTAGCTGTTTCATGCTCGCGGTTTCCTAAACTGCACAACTTTTTAAATGATATTTTTGGATTATCGAAAATGTTACCTAAAACATTTAAGGGTGATTCGCTAATGCACGATTGGGATCATACATCTTCACGATTTGTAGACCAGGTAATGGGTGCGTTTATGTGCATTAGAAGGTCTTTTATAGATCAACATGGTTTTATGGATCCTCGTTATTTTGTGTTTGGCGAAGACATGGATTTTTGTAAGAAAGTTTGGGAGAATGGAGGTAAGGTTTTCTACAATGCAGACATTTCTATTAATCATGAAGGAGGTTCTACCGATAACATTTCTCATATCAGGCTTTGCTATTCGCTGGAGGGAAAACTTAAATATGCTTATAAGCATTTGGCAAAAGTGAAATATTATATTTTACTTAGTGCAGTAATTTTAATAGAACCGCTAACACGTATTGTTTTTGCATTATCAAAGGGCAATGTAAAATTGATGAAGGAAACAGTAAAAGGGTATTATATGTTTTATAACAGGAGACATTTTACCTAACGATGGGCAAAGCAAATAAGTCAATAATTTTTTTTACCAAACATTCCTGGGCTGGGCCAAGCAGCCGTTATCGTATTTTCCAATACCAGAAATTTTATACAGATGCAGGGTATGTAATAACGAATAAACCTTTGTTTCCGAATTCTTATGTATCTACCTTTTATAAAAAAGGGCATAAACCACTTTTTACCGTTTTACTGTCTTACATCAAAAGGTTTTGGCAATTGCTCGTTATAAAAAAGTATGGAATTGTTTATGTTCAATATGAATTGTTTCCATTTCTCCCGTATTTTCTTGAATGGCTATTTTTAAGAAATAAAAGAAACGTTGTAATTGATTATGACGATGCAATTTTTCATAATTATGATAAAAGCAGTAATAAGCTGGTAAAGTTTTTTTTAAAGAACAAAATATACAAACTGGTTAAACTGGCAGATTGTGTAATTACCGGAAGTCCTTACCTCACAAAGGTTTTAAGTAATCATACCAATAAAATTATTGAAATACCCACCAGTATCGAATTTCAAAAATATAATTTACCTGTCGCTGACTTATTAAAAGAAGATGAGAGTGAATTTATAATTGGATGGATTGGTTCTAAAACAACAAGTGTAAATATTTTGCCTTTAAAAAAATGCCTGATTAAACTTCAGGAACGGTATAATATTACATTGGCATTAATTGGTTTCGATAATTTACTGAAAGAAAAACTCAATGGATTGCATTTTATCTTACACGATTGGAGTGCCGACACAGAAGTAAAACTGTTATCATCGTTTCATGTAGGTATAATGCCTCTGAACAACGATGTGTTTAATAACGGTAAATGCGGTTTTAAATTAATACAATACATGGCCTGTGGGCTTCCAACAATTTCAACTCCATTAGAAGCCAATGTAAAAATAAACCGCAGCGGCAATAATCATCATGCCAGCACAGAGCAGGAATGGTATGCCTGTTTCGAAAAAGTGTTTGCTAAAAGATCCTTTTATAAAAATGTTGGTGAAGAGAATAAGCGTATTGTGCAAGATTACTATTCAATCGAAAACAACCATTCAAAATATATTTCACTTTTCGAAAATTTATTGAGCAATAGTACAAAGGTATCATAGTCACCGAAAAATTATGAAGCACATTGTTTTTGTATCAAATACCGCATGGAGTGTATATAACTTCAGGCTTGGGCTTATAAAAAATTTACTGCTTCAGGGTTTCCGTATTACCATTATGGCTTGTTCCGATGGATACGTAAATAAAATAGAGGCATTGGGTTGCCATTTTATACCCTTAAAAAACCTTAGCCTGGCAGGCACTAACCCTGCCAAAGATTTGCAGCTGTACCGTGAGTTTGTTTCTCAATTTAGAAAATTAAAACCTGATGTGGTGTTTTTGTTTACACCTAAACCTAATATTTATGGGGGCATGGCCGCTTCCTGGTTAAACATCAAATATATAAATACAATAAACGGGTTGGGCTATACTTTTCAACAAAGCGGGCACCTGGCAAATTTGGTTATTAAACTCTATTATAGAGCTCTGAAAAAAAGCACACGTGTAGTGTTTCAGAATAATGATGACAGGGCATTTTTTTTAAAGCATCGTATAATAAAACAAAATAAGTCACACCTTGTTCCTGGTTCCGGTGTTAATACCAGTTTAATCACACCTGTTATAAAGACGCCAGGCGATAAATTTATTTTTCTTCTTTGTTCAAGGCTGGTGGTTGAAAAGGGCATCTTCGAATACATTGCAGCTGCCAGTGAATTACAAAAAGAATTTCCACATTTGGTTTTCAGGCTTATTGGTAAAACTGCCATTCATCCTTCTGCAATTGAAGAAGAAATTTTGCGTCAATATCACAATAAGGGAGTTATAGAATATTTAGAAGAAGTAGAAGACATTAATGCCGCGTTAAACAACATTGATGTGCTTGTGCATCCTTCTTATTATATGGAAGGGTTACCCAGAATACTGCTGGAGGGATTGAGTAAAGGCTTACCACTTATTACTACAGACAGTGTTGGATGCAGGGAAACAGTTAAGCATTTAGAAAACGGCTTGCTGGTTCCATCAAAAGATGTAAATGCATTGAAGAATGCAATGCGGTTTATGGTTAATGCAGAACCATCAATTCTCCGTAAAATGGGCGCACTAAGCAGGGAAATGGCAGTCTCAAGGTTTTCAGAAGAAATTGTAATTGATGAATACTTACAGTTGCTGGATTTTGATCAAAATAATTCAACTCATGAAAAGCCCCGGTTATTGCTGATTCTTAACAGGCTAATTATTGGTGGGCAAACCTTTGATGTTATACCACTTGCATATTACCTGCAGCAATATTTCAACATACTTATTTTATATGGAGAAAAAGATCCCGACGAAGAAGAAGCCACCCACTTTCTTCTAAAATATCCTTCACTAACATGCAAAAAAATAAAGAGCATACGTCGAAACATCAACCCCTTGTATGATGTAAACGCATTTTCGCAGGTATATACCGAAATGAAAGGTTTTGATCCGCATATTGTACATACGCATGGCGCAAAAAGCGGAATGGTAGGTAGAATGTGTGCAAAGCTTCTGGGTGTAAAAGCAATATTGCATACCTATCATGGTCATGTTTTTCATTCATATTTCAGCAGTGCGGTTACAGGAATGGTTATTAAAACAGAACAACGCCTGGCACGCTATACCAATGTAATTATTGCGTTGAGTGAAAACCAGAAACACGAAATTCAAAGCTTTCTTAAAGTAAATTCAGATAAAATTAAGGTGGTTCCCCTGGGCATCGATTATTTAAATGCGGATAATGCAATGCAAATGCGAAAAGCTTTCAGAGATCAGTTCAGGCTTGCAGATACCACGGTGGCAATAGGCATTGTTGGCAGGTTAACCAAAATAAAAAATCTTCTTTTTTTTGCAAGGGTTGTAAATTATTTGCGAACCCAGGGGTTAGATGATAACATTCAATTTTTTATAATCGGAGATGGAAATGAAAAAGCAGTTCTTATAAATTATTTTAAAGAAAACAATATTTCCTATTCCGACTGCGTGCCAGATGCGAATGCTAAGGTTATTTTTACCTCGTGGGTAAACAATGTTCAGGAAATGATTGAAGGGTTGGATGTTGTTGCGCTTACCTCGTTAAATGAGGGCACACCTATGTCTTTAATTGAAGCGCAGCTGTGCAGTAAGCCCGTTGTTGCAGTTAACGTAGGCGGTGTTAGCGACACTTTTATTGATAATGAAACTGGCTTTCTTATTCCGCACCACAATGAAGAATTGTTTGCAATAAAATTAAGCATGCTGGCAAAAGATACCGCACTAAGAAATAAAATGTCGGCAGCAGCAGGTGCTGCCGCCGACAAAAAATTTTTGAAAGAAAAAGAAGTAGATTCAATGGTTGGCATTTACCAAGATATTTTGAAAAAGACCCGCACCCTTTCATGAAAATTTTAGTTACAGGCACAGCTGGTTTTATTGGCTTTCACCTGGCAAACCGTTTATTAAATGATGGTCACCAGGTAATTGGTATTGATAGCATAAATGAGTATTACGATGTTGAATTAAAATTCAGTCGTTTATCTTTTGCGGGTATAAGCAGGCCGGCTATTGAATATAATAAAGCGGTGCAAAGCGCCAAACATAGTGGGTACTTCTTCTATTGGCTGCAGTTGGAAGACAAAGAAAAACTAAACGCAATAGTTGCAGATAATAAAGTAGAAGTGGTTATTCACCTGGCAGCCCAGGCCGGCGTAAGGTATAGCCTTGTTAACCCCGATGCGTATTTAAACAGCAACATCATATCCTTCTTAAACATTCTCGAAGTGTGCCGGCATAATCATATCAAGCACCTTGTATTTGCAAGCAGCTCAAGTGTGTATGGATTGAATGATCACCTTCCCTTTTCTACATCGCAACCCGCAGATCATCCTGTTTCTTTGTATGCCGCCAGTAAAAAAAGCAACGAGTTAATGGCGCATGCCTACAGTCACCTTTTTAATTTACCAGTAACGGGCTTGCGCTTTTTTACCGTGTATGGCCCATGGGGAAGGCCCGATATGGCATTGTTCATTTTTACAAAAGCCATCCTCGAAAATAAGCCCATTCAAATTTTTAATCATGGAAACATGCAGCGCGACTTTACTTATGTAGATGATATTGTTGAAGGCATTGTAAAGGTTATGCATCATGTGCCGCATAACGATCTTACATGGAAAGCTTCTGCTTCAGATATATCATCCAGCAGTGCGCCATATAAAATCTACAACATTGGAAACAATGCGCCGGCATCGTTATTAAATTTTATAGATGCCATTGAAAAAGAGTTAGGCAAAAAAGCAGAAAGGCAATTGAAACCACTGCAACCGGGCGATGTGCCTTTAACCTATGCCGATGTTACTGACCTGATCCGCGACATTGGGTATAAGCCAGGCACGGAAATAAAAGATGGCGTCGCTGCTTTTATTAAATGGTATAAAAATTATTATAAAATTTAATTTTTTGTACCGGGCAGCTATGCGTTGCCAAACTTTCGTTGCGTCGCACACTTGTACATTATAGCTTTGCGCAGCATACATTTTAAACACATAGTATCTGGTAGTATATGCATAAAAAAATTCTTATAACAGGCGGCGCCGGTTTTATAGGCTCGCATGTGGTAAGGTTGTTTGTAACAAAATATCCTGATTACAAAATTGTAAATCTTGATGCACTTACTTATGCGGGTAATCTTGAGAATTTACAGATGTGGAAAACAGCCCAAATTATAGTTTCGAAAAAGTAAATATTTTAGATGTAGCCGAATTAAAAGAGGTGTTTGAAAAACATGAAATTACCGATGTTATTCACCTTGCTGCAGAATCTCATGTAGACCGTTCTATTCTGTCGCCGCTCGACTTTGTTTATACCAATATTGTTGGAACCGTTAATCTTTTAAATGCTGCAAAAGATTATGGAAAGCGATATGAAGGAACCATCGCTTCTATCATGTCTCAACTGATGAAGTATATGGTACATTAGGCGCAGAGGGTTTATTTACAGAAACTACGCCTTATCATCCAAACTCGCCATATTCTGCAAGCAAGGCATCATCCGATCATTTCGTAAGGGCTTATGGAGAAACGTATGAAATGCCATTTGTTATATCCAATTGTTCTAATAATTATGGGCCAAACCATTTTCCCGAAAAACTCATTCCGCTTTTTATTAACAATATACTGCATAAAAAACCATTGCCTGTTTATGGCGATGGAGTATATACACGGGACTGGTTATATGTGAAAGATCATGCACGTGCAATTGATGTGGTTTTTCATAAAGGTGCCAATAAATGCAACTTATAACATTGGTGGTTTTAATGAGTGGAAAAATATTGATCTGGTACATTTGTTATGCAAGCTTATGGATGAAAAACTTAAACGGCAACCCGGTGACAAGCGAAGAACTTATAACTTATGTAAAAGATAGGCCCGGGCACGATCTTCGCTATGCAATTGATGCATCCAGGATAAATAAAGAATTAGGGTGGAACCCATCTGTAACTTTTGAAGAAGGTTTAAGCGAAACCATAGATTGGTATTTGCAAAACACAGATTGGTTGCAACATGTAACCAGTGGCGATTATCAAAAATATTATGAACACCAGTATGCCAACAGGTAATAATTTATAAAATATTTGTAGAAGAACGTTTGCATGAGAATAGAGAAGACACCATTAAAAGATTGCCTTGTTATACATAACAACATCTTAAAAGATGACCGTGGTTATTTTTTTGAAAGCTTTAATAAGCAAAGGTTTTATGAACTTACAGGCATACAAACAGATTTTGTTCAGGATAACCAGTCCGCCTCTGTAAAAGGCGTTTTACGTGGTTTGCATTTTCAGACAGGCCATGCTGCGCAGGCAAAATTGGTGCGTGTGTTAAAAGGCCGGGTGTTAGATATCGCTGTAGACATCAGGAAAGATTCACCCACTTTTGCACAGCACTATGCATTAGAATTATCAGCCGAATCAAATACACAATTGTACGTGCCTCGCGGGTTTGCGCATGGTTTTATTGTGTTAAGCGATGAAGCCGTTTTCTTTTATAAATGCGATAACTATTACAATAAGAATGCAGAGGGTGGCATTATTTATAACGATCCGGCCTTGCAAATAAACTGGAAGCTCGCAACTGATGAACTAATATTATCAGCAAAAGATGCAGAGCATCCTACATTAGATCAAATAAAACATACCTTATAAAAATGAAAGGAATTATTCTCGCAGGCGGCTCCGGCACCAGGCTTTATCCCATAACAAAAGGCATAAGCAAACAACTGATGCCCGTGTACGATAAGCCCATGATCTATTACCCTTTATCTGTTTTAATGCTGGCGGGCATTAGTGAAATTCTTATCATTACCACACCTGAAGACAGTTCTCAATTTCAACGTTTGTTAGGCAATGGCAACGACTTGGGTTGCCGGTTTTCTTATAGTGTTCAGGATAAACCGAATGGTCTTGCACAGGCATTTGTTATTGGTGAACAATTTATCGGCCACGAAAAGGTTGCACTGATATTAGGCGATAATATTTTTTATGGTGCCGGTTTTAGTAAGCTGGTACAATCATTTAATAATGTGGATGGTGCCGTGATTTTTGCATACGAGGTAACCGACCCCGAAAGGTATGGTGTGGTAAAATTTGATGATAATTTCAAAGCGATTTCTATCGAAGAAAAACCGGACCATCCGGCATCAAATTTTGCTGTTCCGGGTTTATATTTTTATGATAATTCGGTAGTAGAGATCGCAAAAAATATTCAGCCTTCACCGCGTGGTGAATTTGAGATAACCGATGTGAATCGCGTATATCTGGAACAGGGAAATTTGCATGTAGGATTAATGAACCGGGGCATTGCCTGGCTCGATACAGGAACCTTTGATTCTTTAAGTGATGCAAGTGAATTTGTGCGCGTGATTGAAAAGCGGCAGGGTCATAAAATAGGATGTATTGAAGAAGTCGCATATCGCATGGGTTTTATACCGCGCGAGCAATTATTACGGCTGTCTGAGTATTACAGTAAAAGCGGTTACGGAAACTATTTAAGGAATCTGAAACTGTAAAGTTTAAGCTGCACAGTGTGTTTTAGCCTTAAAAAACATGACTGTGCATTGTTTGTGGAAATCTAAATTCTTCCTCTTGTGCATTCAAAAAATATTGTTTATTCTTAGTTGTAACCCTTGATATTCCTGCATTTGCATATCTTTTTTAACTGAAACCTTAGTCTCACAACACTTTCAGCTTTCCTATGACCATTTTTTCCATAAACGGTTTTTTATAAAACTGCTGTAATGCTTACAGTACTTGCACTTCAGGCAAATGCGGGCAGGTTAGTAAATACGAACCGTTGTTTGTTTATTTAAAAAAGAGAATAAATTTGTTATGTACTAACCACAAAATAAATTACAATGAACAAAGCTGACATGATTGCTAAGATTGCAGAAGATGCGGGTGTTACAAAAACCCAGGCAAATGCTGCATTAAATTCTTTTACTGAAGCCGTTACTAAAACCCTTAAGAGTGGTGGAAAGATCACCCTTGTAGGTTTTGGCACTTTCTCTGTTACCAAGCGCGCAGCACGTACGGGCCGCAACCCGCAAACCGGTGCTGCTATTAAAATTAAGGCAAGAAAAGTGGCTCGTTTTAAAGCAGGAAAAGAATTGTCTGCAAGAATATAATTGCAAGCAAACCATCATTTAAGGCTGCAAGTAACATTGCAGCCTTTTTTATTTGTAAATTTGCGGCCCGCTATTCAAAAACAAATAAAAAAATTAAAATGGGCAGAGGAGATAAAAAAACAAAAAAGGGTAAAATTTTTAAAGGTTCTTTCGGCAAAAGCAGGCCTGCAAAAAAAGAAAGCTATAAAAAAGTAAACGAAGAGCTGCTTAAAAAACCCAATCCTGGTTTAGGATAATCAGGGAGCCAGTCGCTCAATTTTCCATGTGTCGCCTGTGCGTGTATATAATAAACGATCGTGCAGGCGGTTGCTTCGGCCCTGCCAGAACTCAATGGTTTCGGGCTTTAGCACATATCCGCCCCAATGTGGAGGTCGCGGTACATTCCCGGAAAACCTGAGTTGATATTCAATTACACTGTTTTCAAGAATTTTACGCTCTGGTATAACTTTACTTTGCTCTGATGCCCAGGCGCCAATTCTGCTTGCTTCGGGTCTTGAATAAAAATAGGCATCACTTTCTTCCTCACTTATTTTAGTTACTGAACCCTCAATACGAATTTGCCTTTCAATTTCTTTCCAGAAAATTATTAGTGCGGCATACGGATTTTCCTGAAGCTGGGTTCCTTTCCTGCTATTGTAATTGGTAAAAAAAACAAATCCCCGGGTATCGTAATCTTTTAACAGAACTATACGTGCAGAGGGTTTGCCTTCGGCAGATGCGGTAGCAAGGGTCATTGCATTCACTTCCTCAATTCTGCTTTCATTGGCCTCGCCCCACCATTTGGTGAATTGTTCAATAGCATTAACATCCACATCCGATTCGTATAAAGAGCGCTGACTGTAATCTTTTCTTATATCAGCAATGGATGATGATCTATACATGAGGTTTTAATTAACAAGGGTTCCTACGTTCATTCCCTGCACTACTTTTAAGAGGTTGCCGGGTGTATTCATATCAAAGACAATAATGGGTAATAGGTTTTCCATGCACAATGTAAAGGCGGTCATATCCATCACCTTTAAATTTTTGGTTAGGCATTCCTGGTAAGAAATGGTTTCATAGCGGGTAGCATTGCGGTCTTTCTCCGGGTCAGCAGTGTAAATACCGTCGACACGTGTTCCCTTTAAAATAACATCTGCTTTTATTTCAATAGCTCTAAGAGAACCTGCAGTGTCTGTGGTAAAATATGGGTTTCCGGTGCCTGCCCCGAAAATAATTACGCGGCCTTTTTCCATGTGATGCATGGCGCGCCTGCGTATATAAGGTTCAGCGATCTGTTCCATTTTAATAGCACTTTGCAGCCGGGTATATACGCCAATTTTTTCGAGCATTGCCTGCATGGCCATGCCGTTAATTACGGTAGCCAGCATGCCCATATAATCGCCGTGCGCACGTTCAATGCCTGTATCTGCTTCATTCAATCCACGGTAAATATTGCCGCCTCCAATAACGATAGCCACCTGAACGCCGAGGTCGGTTACAAGCTTAATATCATTTGCATATTGCTGCATGATCTTGGGACTGAAGGGGTCAAATCCATCTTCCTGGCTACCCATTAATGATTCACCTGACAACTTTAATAAAATGCGCTTGTACTTTGGGAGCATGCTTATTTTTTTTCCTTTTTATTTAAGCCTTTGATTGTGTTGTGCAAATAACCTTCTTTTTTTATCAAATGCCAACTTTTGCCATCAGCCGTATTATTCAATTTCCATTAAATGCAATAGGTTTGCGCCACATACTTTTAATTTATGCCATTAGTTATTGTAGGCTCTATGGCCTTTGATTCAATAGAAACACCATTTGGAAAGGCAGAAAGAATTATTGGTGGTTCTGCCAGTTATGCGGCCTATACGGCGATTAATTTTGTAGAACCCGTACACGTGGTATCTATTGTGGGAAATGATTTTCCGGAAGATGAAATGCAAAAGTTAAAAGACCGCGGGGTAGATCTTTCGGGTGTTGAGCAGGTTAAAGAACACAAATCTTTTTTCTGGAGTGGCCGGTATCACATGGATATGAATACACGCGATACACTGGTTACCGACCTGAACGCTTTATCTCATTTTAATCCTGTTTTGCCGGATCATTACAAAAATGCAGAGTTTTTAATGCTGGGAAACCTGTTGCCGAAATTGCAAAAAACGGTGATAGAACAAATGGAAAAAAGGCCCCGCCTTATCGTAATGGATACCATGAATTTTTGGATGGATGCGGCCATGCCTGATCTTCTGCAGGTGTTAAACATGGTAGATGTATTGCTTATAAATGATAGTGAAGCCAGGCAGTTAAGCGGCGAGTATTCTTTAGTAAAGGCGGCTAAGAAAATACTTAAGATGGGCCCACAGTATTTAATTGTAAAAAAAGGTGAGCATGGTGCTTTATTGTTTAATGAAGGAAATGTATTCTTTGCACCGGCATTACCCCTTGAAGATGTGTTTGACCCCACTGGCGCAGGAGATGCCTTTGCCGGAGGGTTTATAGGGCATCTTGCAAAAACACGTGATGCAAGTTTTGAAAACATGAAAACCGGAATAATTGTCGGCAGTGCCATGGCAAGCTTCTGCGTAGAAAAGTTTGGACTTGAAAGGTTAAAAGAACTTGACCGCCACGAAATTGATGCCCGTCTTGAACAGTTTGTAGAACTTGTAAATTTTGATATTGCTCTGCGATAACCCCAAAAAAATTTGTTATATATCTTTCTAACTTAGGCTTTAACAGGGGCCTGTGGAATAATTGTGTATTGAAATGGGTTACTTTTTGGGTTTCATGGGTATTATTGCTCAGTTATTAAAACCTAAATACAACATGGTACAAAAAACATATTTTAAGACTAAGAATTATTGTAAGGTGAAATTTTCACTTACCCCAGATAATGCAGAAACAGTTGAAATACTTGGATTGAACAGTGATTGGGAAAATTCAATTGTAATGAGCAAGAAAAAAGACGGCACTTTTACATGCGACGTATCTCTACCTAAAGATACCCAGCACGAATTTAAATACCTGGTAAACGAAAACACCTGGATAAACGAACCTGAAGCTGACAGCCAAAATCCAAATGAATTTGGCAGCATTAACAGCGTAATCGTAATATAAATTTTTTTATTTTATTGGGGTTAGGCATTTGGGAAGGCCTGGGTAATATATGCCCGCCGGTTAGGGCTTAAACCTAATTCCAGCAGGGTGGCTCTTCATATTTTGTCCATGGCTGGGAAGCCCGTTGTGTATTGCAGTTACACGACTCATCATTATGCATGGCATTCTCAATTTCACCATGCGTTTGGTGAATGATAACATCTTTTAAATTTCTTAGATCAAAATAGGTATTGCATGTAGGGCAAAGTCTGAAAAACCTTTTCAGGCTTTGTGGTTGTTTGTTGAAATCTTGCAGGTTCATAGAAAATTAGTTTTATAAGGTTTTACCCACAGCGCATCATTTTAAAACCCGTTTAAAATGCAGTTAAACATTATCCGATATTCGAGGGAAGAAACTGGATCTATTTAATTACGCTGAGGAATAATGGATTCTTTTATAAATGTAAAAGTCCATTTTGCATTTAATTTATTCTGCAAGGTTTAAGAATGTACGCATCAGACAGTTTTTAATATTACCTGATTAAAACAGTGGTTCCCTTAAGATTATATTGTTTTCCTGTGTCTGTGTTTATATAATCAAGCATCCACACATACGTTCCTGATGGTTGTGGAAGACCTTTAATTTTTCCATCCCATTTCCTGGTCCAGTCTTTTGTTTCGAAAATCAACTGGCCAAACCGGTTAAATATTTTAAAGGTGAGGTTGGCAGCTTTATAAGCATTTACCGGGTACAGGTAATCATTTAACCCATCGCCATTTGGGGTAAAGGCCGTTGGTACAGCAATATAGCAGGTAAATAAAACCTTAATATTAAAAATTGCTGTATCAAAGCAATTCAAATCGTTTCGAGTAATAAGCGTTACCGGGTAAATCACCCCGTTTCTGTTGGGTGCGGGCGGATAAAATTTCGGAGGTGGATTTTGTTCCGTACTGCCAGTGCCATCCCCGAACAGCCAGGTATATGAGATTATTTTTCCCTTGCTGCCATCGGTGAATAATGCTGCATCTTCCGGACATAATTCATCAGAGGGAGATAAAGTAAAAGCAGATACAAGTTCATTGTCCAATAGAATATTTACAGAAGATGAATCGCTGCAAACACCGTTTGAGGCGGTTAAGCTAATTCGTTTATTTCCATATGTATAAAACAGGAAAAGTGAATCCTGCGCATTGCTAGAGCCATCGGCATCAAAGGTCCACTGCCAGCTATTAACGCCGTTCATTCCGTCATGCGCATAAGTAAGTGTGTCTGCAGTACAACCAAAAACCACACTGTAATTAAAGAGCGCAGAAACGGTATCTGCTGTAGAAAAAGAGAGCGACTGCCCCGCGGCACTTTCCTGCCCGCAGTCATCCAATAAACTGTTTCCATCCCCACCTGTGGCAAGGGTCAAAGTAAAAATCCCTGAAGTTTCAATGGGTTTCGTAAACCAAACCTTCACAACATCAGAAGAGCCATTGGTACAATTTCCTGTTGCACCTTTAATAGAAACTGATGATGTACCGGATATTTTAAAATCACTTCCATCCGAAGCAATTGAATTACATTTTATTTTATTCCTGAAAAAAAGGTATAACGTGTCGGGGGCGCAGCCTACAGGTAACATACTGTCCATCGGGGTTGGCTGCAGGGCAAATACAGTGAAGGGGACAGTTCGACCAACAGTTATGGCGGCATTGCAATTATCAAGTAATGTATTACCATCAGATCCTTCATTCATAACCAGAGAGTAATCTCCCGGAGGCAAAGGTTTATCCAGAACTATAGAAACTGAATCCATGTCAAAACCCGCATTACATCCAAACCCTGAAACAGATTTTATAGAAGATGCGGTTACAGGCAAAATGGAAAAGTCGCTACCATCTTTTACCAGGCTGGTGCATTTCATTTTTTTATTTAGCTGTAATGTTATTACCGAACCATCACAGCTTGCTTTAGCTGAAATTATATCGGGAGGAAGGGGGTCGGTTATACTTGCGGTACCGCCTTCAAAAGATAGTTTATATCCATTAGGTGCATCAGTAAAGTGGCTTACCAGTAACAGGTAACTGCGCCCCTGCTGAATGGCAGGCATGCTGCTAAAATTGGGGTAACCAAAACCAGCGCAGTTTACAAGGGATTGACCGCTTATAGATGCCCCGGTTTTGCCGGTTAAGCCCGACCAGTTACATGCCACAAACAAAGACCCATCAGAGTACACATCATCCGGGTTTCGCCCGGTAACATCAAACAACTGCCAGTCGTAATCATCGCTGGCATTGTCAGGTGTAATTACAAACCCCAGGCTGCCTGATGTAAAACAGGTAAACTTATACCAGAAAGGATTTTTATCAGTTAAAAAATCTATACCCGCAACACCATTACAGGGGCCAGGCAGAACGCGGTTTCCGCAATATGGCACTGTTGACTGGCTGAAAACAGATGTACCACATACTGGGAAGGCAGTTGATGGGTTTTGGCCTAAAGCTGTGCAGGTTTGAGCCAGGATGGTTTTAAACGGAAGAAGAAATATAAGAATATAAATTACCTGGCGCATTTGTACATTAAAGTTAATGCCCCGGAAAGATTTGTTGCCTGTAAGATGAAAATTTAATGAAAAGTATAAGAATCAATTTTGATGATTTTGAAGCATTCGATATTTATAGTGCGCAATGAAGTATTTTTTTTATCCATCACTTAAATAAAAATTCTCCCGATTTCTAAATATGGTATCGCCGAATTAGAAAGGATAACCTATTGCCAGGTTTATAACAAGGTTTTCCTGGCGCCAGTCTTTGTTGCCGAAGTCTATTTTATTAAACACCCAACGTTCTCCCTGTGGCAGGTAGGGTTTACGCACAGGCACGGCAAGGTCTATTCGTAAAATCAAAATACTTATGTCGATCCTTAAACCAAAGCCGGCACCCACTGCAAGTTCGTTTAACCAGTTACCCGAAAACTTTGCACCCGGGCGGGTGGAGTCTTCCCTGAGGGTCCAGACATTGCCGGCATCGGCAAATAAGGCCCATCGAAAAATAGAATTAAATGCGCCCCTGTATTCTGCATTTGCTTCGATCTTTACATCTCCGGGTTGTTCAGGAATATACGTTGTGGGGTTACCTGCATAATACGATCCGGACCCAGCGACCTTGCCCTGAAGGCTCGAATATCATTTGTGCCACCTGCGAAGAATTCTTTTATAAACGGCATGGTTTCGCTATTGCCATACGCATATCCCAGCCCTGTCCAAAACCTGCTGGCAAAAGAGGTAAGCCTCGTAAGCCTGAGGTAATGCCTTATTTCAGCTTCTGTTCTTACATACTGGGCAAAGGGTACATTAAAAAACCCTTTTTGATTGCCTTCAGATGCATTTGCACCGCTAACCAAACCCATAATATTGCCAGATAGATCAATGTTTCCATTGAAATAATAATTGTGCAATTTGGCATTGGGTTTAGCAAGTGTGTTTAGATTGAAGTTATAATTAGAGCCAATGATAAATTGCCTTTCAATACTTCGGCTTAATGTTAGGTTGGTATCGAGCTTTGTTTGAAAAGCAGAATCAATTTTGGAGGGCTGCACAAGGCTTATGGCAACCGGGTTTAACTGGTGTTCGGTTTTAATATCGCCCTTCCATTGCCAGCCGTAACTTGTTTTAAAAGAATTTAAAGTGTACAAAGTATCGCTGTTATACAATTCGTAGCCAAGGTTAATTCTTGTTTTAGGAACAAAGTCGCTGTTGGTTTTTATTGGTGCACGCGGTGCATAAAGGTTAAGGTCTCCACCCATGCGAAGGGTACGTGCATTTCGGGCAGAAGAAAATTGTTGTTCTATACCTGCATATGCCCCCACCGTGAACAGTTCCGCACCTTTTAAAAAATTCCGGTTGCGCCAGCTTACAGAAAATTCTGTACCCGTTGCATTATTAGATTTTGTTAAACCTGAAACTGTGGCCCTGATAGATTTTTTTTCTGTAGGTGTCAGATAGTAATATGCATTTAATTTATTGCCCCGCACACTGTCTGCATTTTCAAAACGGACCTTTACAAATTTGTAAACCCCCAGTGTTACCAAACGGTTAAGCGAAAGGTTATGCATATCGCGGTTATATAAATCACCGGGTTTAACAACTATGGTACGGCTGAATATTTTATTGTTGAATTTGTCATTTGGGTCAACTATGGTTAAACCCTTTTCCTGCTTTATTTTTTCGAAAGAAATAGATGTGTCTGATTGAATGTCATAATCAGCATAAACCACTACATCATTTATACGGTAAACGGTTTTAGCAGCCGGAGGGGTTTCAGGTTTCAGGTGAAGATTTATATCAACCTTTTGCTTCCCCACGGTTGAGTCTACATCCAGAATAATATAGTCCGGATCAAAATAAAAGTACCCGCGTTGTTTTAACCGTGCATTAATGCGCTCACGCTCCAACTTTATCCTGTCAAGATCGTAAGGCCTGCCAGGTTTTAATAAGGTTCGCTGCTGCGTTTTATTAATCGCTTTATTTATACCGTAATTAGAATCGGGCGGAAAGGTTACGTTTCTTATGCGGTAACGTCCATATAAATATGCTGTATATTCTGCCGTAAGTTTTTGGTGTTTAACAAAAGTATCGAGAG
This sequence comes from uncultured Bacteroidota bacterium, assembly GCA_963806425.1. Taxonomy (GTDB): domain Bacteria; phylum Bacteroidota; class Bacteroidia; order Chitinophagales; family Chitinophagaceae; genus JBBRBB01. The sequence continues at coordinate 67,412 of CAWDYB010000010.1, forward strand.
TAACCGTATCGTGAAAGTACCCATTGTTTTCCAGCCTGTTTTGCATTACACTGCTGCTTTTTTGTAACTCTACAGATGTAGCAATAACGGGGGGCTCGCCAAATTTATACTTCATCCAGTATTTAAGTCCCTTACCGGTTGGTGTGCCTGCAGCATTATAAGCCCATAGCTTAACCCGCATACCCAAAATTTTAGAATTTGGTATAGGGCGGGCAAGTTTTTCAAGCTCGTTTTCGAGACTTTTCTTTTGTTGTTTGGGTAACTTTTTGGTTGATTCAAACTTTATATTGGAGCCGACATACAGGTTTTGATTTTCAGCTAAGTATTTAGTGTTGCTGCACGACGAAAGAAGCAATAAAATAATTGCTGAAGCGAATAATAAATATGAATGCTTTACGTGCATATAACTCAATTACTATTAGGTGCCGGTTCTTTTTTAGATTCTTTAACTGCTTTTCTTGCCTTACGTTTTTCTTTACTGCCAGACATTAATTCAGCAAATTTGTTATAGTCCATCGTAAGTATAAAACTTACACCAGTTTCAATAATTTGCCCTTCAACTATCTGTTCATATTGATTTTTGCGGTATACGCGCACCATATATCTTCCGTCTTTACTTAACTGGTAATCCACAGAAACATCTCCTGCAAGGTTTGTAGCCTGCTGCCCGGATGCGGGCGCACCCTCCAGTTCAAAGTTGCTGCCAACATTAACACGCAGTCTGTCGTTCAATAATTTTTTTGAAAGTCCAACATTCAGGTCAGTACGGTTTTGTGCTACACCTGTTGAATAATCAGTTCCCGAGGTAAGGTCGAAATTAATATCGACCCCCTGAATCAGGCTTCCTGCAAGTTGGTTTAGCTGGTCTGTAAGAATGCGGCTGGCACTTTGCCGTGCAATGTCTGAACCTGTTGTTCCGCCTGCTTGACTTTCAAAAGGATTTTCCTGCACAAACCTATTTAATAATAATAATGCGAATACCTGTTTGTTTAACTCTGACTGATCGGAACGTACCTGCTGTAATTTGGTATCTACATCCGGCCATTGAGAAAGTTCGTTTTCGGGCAAACCAATATCGAAAGTGATGATTGGCTTAAGCAATTCTCCATTCATTTTTAAATACACCTCAAATGGAAGTCTTTCTTTAAACCTTGTAAGTTCTGCCTGCGACCTGCCTGATAGCTGGCTGCCTACAAGATCAATGGGGGCTGTTTTTACATAATAAATGGCTGTCAGGTCTACCTGTGCCGAGGTAGGATCACCAGTCCATGTAATGGTACTTCCGCGCTGTATCTCAAATTTTCTTTTTAAAAGGCTAAGTGAAACCTGGTAAGAGCCCTGGGTTAATACATAATTGCCTGTAAGGCTTACTTTGCCGCTTTTGTCTATGCCGCCCGCAAGGTTGGCACTACCCTGTAAGGTAAGTGCATCGCCATTTCTTTCATCTATGAGTAAAGTGAATTTTGCGGTACTGTCGGTTTCTATGGTTGCCGTAACATCAATACCTTTTATATCTGACTGGCTATTCAAAGAGTCAAGATAAGTTTTTTCATCTTCAGGGTTTCGTGCAGGATGATCTTTGTCTACAAAATTTACAATGCCTTTTCTGTCTATTACTTCAGGGTCTCCTGTTACGGGAAAGACCAGGTTAAAATCGGTTTCTTCATTCACCCTGATATTTGCATCTGCAACCGGTGCATCCATATCTCCTGTAAGTTCAATAGAAGCATCAATATTTAATTTTCCATAGAAAATCTGGTTGGTGGCCTTGGCAACATTTACCAGCCTGAAATTATCTGCTTCCAAATCTATATCATACCGAAACTGTTGATAATCTTTGGTATAAATGTTTCCTGAAATAATTGCTTCATTCCCTGCCGAATCTGCCAGTGTAAAATTGTTAAGTTCGATACCTGATTGCGTAAAATCAAAATTTCCATTTTGTATTTTGAATTTTTCTCCCAACATAGTGGGCACTATAGACGTATTGATAAATCGGAAATCTCCCGAACACTCGGATCATCGAGTGTTCCTTTTATATTAATATCTGCCTGTGCAGAACCATCAATACTTGTAATTTGTCCGGCGGAAAAAGGAATTGCACTTTTTAGGTTAAGCGAATTCATCCTTCACTAAAAAATCCATGCGTCCCTCTCCGGTATAATATAACCCCGAAAGTTTTACATCGTTTCCATTACCAAGTAAAGCAATATCGGCAGCAAATGCATTTGCCTGCTGGTTATTTACTTTAATGGTTGCATTGCCCAGTGTGTCTGTTTTATAGGTAAGATCTTTTATTGTAAGATCTGCAGTAAAAACCGGATTGGTTACAGCATTTGTTATCAAAGCAGTTCCGTTAATTTCGCCGCCTGCCAGCAGTGAATCCTGGTTTGCAATTTTTGTAATAGTTGAAATTTCAAAATTATTAAAGTCAATTTTTATAGGGGCAGATGTAGAAGGCGACGTGCTGTTTATTATTAATGACTGCCCGTTTTGGCTGATGGAAAGATTATTCACCATTAGGCCTGTAGAATCGTACTGTATATAATTTTCAGAAGAAACAGTCCACGGTGAATAGTTTAATAAAAGGTCGCCGGGTTTAACTTTTACCTGGAGGCGCATTTACCACTTGGTTTAGTAAAACGCCCAACTGGTATTGTGCTGTGTTCTTTTTATCGAAGATGCGCAGGTTGGCATCTACCTGGTTATTTGCAATGTTACCATTAAGCAGCGTTCTGTTTAACTGCAAAGAAGTGGTTTTAACCTGTTGTAGAGAAAGGCTGTAATCTAACATATCAGCATTAGTTTCGGCAACCAGGTTTATGCTGTCTAATTGTGTTCCGTCAAACATCAATTGTTTTTGTTTGTACACAAGCGAAAGGTAATCGCCTGCAGAGTTATAATCAGCCTTTATAATGGCAGAATCACTTCCCTTTAATGCCGGCATAAATTGCAGAACAAGTGGTGACGATGGATATACCACCGCATTTATAGAAAAATTCTGAGGTGAAAAAGGAGCAGGTTTGTAATTTGGAATTGCATAATATTTATTAATGGTTTGCTGCAATGCCGCTGCCATTTCGGTTAATTTATATTGACCTGAAATTGTTGCATGCAGCGCGTCTGAACGAAGAGAAATTAATTTATTTTCTGGTGTGCCGGATGCGTCTATAGTTATTGAATCGGTATTGATAGATTGGGTTGGGGTACTAACAGTAATATGGTCTACAAAAATATTACCGGCAAGATCATCGGGGTCTGCATTTGTAAGATTTACCTGCATTTGGCCTTTTAAGCCGATCGTATCAGGCATAAATTTAAGCGCATTAAGGCTTATGGTATCCAGGTTAATTTCTGCCTGAATATTTTTAGGCATGTAAGATGTTATATCTGCCTTAGCCGTTAAATTAAATTTTAAGTTAGGATCGTTTGCCATTGCCTTTATATCAGCCACACCTTTGGCAATGCTTCCATCAACAGATACATTGTTATAGTTGTAGCCCATTAAAAATGCACTGCGAACCGTTGCATTAAAAGTGGCATTGGCAGTTTTATAATCTAAACCAGAGCCTTTTATATTTCCCTGCACACTTAGTTTCCCAATATTCTGTTCTTGTTTTGCCAGGTACCCGATGTTTAAATTATCGGTAGAAAACGTGGCGTTATAAGTCTTCTGGTTTTGTATGGAGGCATTGATAAAAGCATTTCCACTGCTCGTATTAACCTGCATTTTAGTGGTAAAGTTATTTGCGCTGCCCCTAAAGAAACCTTGTGCTGCAAGGGTTTCGGGAATACGAAAATTATCCGGAACAGCATTTGCGGAACAAGTTGAAAAATATCACTGCGTGAAGTTTTCAATTGCTGAATATTCACATTGTACACTGCATTTATTGCATCGGGCAACCCTTTAATATTTGCCGATGCATTGATAACCGTACCGCCCAAACCACGCATTTGAAAAAAGGGAATGGAGAGATTGTTTACATACCCTTTTACAGAAGTGTTCAGATAAAAACTACAATTTCTACCGGTTTTAATAGTTGATGCCATTTGAGGCGCAAGCATAACAATATCTCTCAAATCGATAGTGCATTTGTTAAGGTCTGCATTAATGTATAAAAGCCCCGGGTTTGTTGAAATTTTTTCTATAGAAGGGTACCGCAGAATAACTTTATCCCTGATAACCGTTCGGTTTGTTTCTACCAATAAATTTTCAAGAGATGCGGCTGTATCTGTATAAGAAAAATCGGTATGTAATTTTTTTAAATTGAAACCGGACTTTTCTTTAAATGCTGCCTGATCAATTTGCCCCGAGTAGGCAACGGGAGTAAATAATAGATCACTGGCTTTAAGTTCAATTGCCGTTGCTTTTAAATGCCCATAATCAATACCGTGAGAAATCTTAGGCTGCGAAGAATCGTAAAAACTGAATGCGTTATTAGAAAGTGCAATGCGGTTAATTTTAAACCTCCATGCGCTGTCGTTAATTACATCTGCTACTTTTTGTTTTATGCTGTCTGCTTTTGCCTTTGTAATGTTTGTAACGGGTCGCCCCAGCGTCACTGCAATATTTGAATTTTTAAGATTGATATCATTCAGTTCATAAAAAATAGTTTGTAGATTAATTTCGGTGGGATGAGTAATAAATTCCCCAATGGAAAAATCGGCATAAACTGCTGAAACAGAATTGCCATATGTTACTTTGGTATTTTGAACATTTAATTCATTAACCTTAAGCGAGGGCATGGGTGCCGAAGCTGCGACAGAAGTATCATTAATACTGGTTTGTGCAAATAAAGGTTTGTATTGTTTAATTGTGGCCGTTGCATTTCCCAGTTCAATTTTATTGAAATTAAAAACCTGGTAATACGGATCAAATTTATCTATGGTTGTATTAAATTTTTTAAGTTGAATATTTACATCGTTACCTGTTACATCGTCTTTGAATCTTGCCCTGATATTGTTCAATACAATTTCATCCACACTAAATTTCAACAGGTTGGTTGAGTCTACAGGTGCAGGCTGTGCCTGTTCAGTAACGAATGCATCAACAATATAACTGAAGTTAAAAACGGTGTCGGGCAATACCCTGTAAATGTTTGCATAAATGCCATTCAGTTCAATATATTCTACATCCACTTCATTCTGAAGCAATTTTAAAAGAGCAATATCTACCCGCAGTTCTTTACCCGAAAGCAATGTATCTTTTTGCTGGTCTTCAAAATAAACACCCTTTAAAACTATGCGTTTTGGAAAGGCAATGGAAAGCCTGTCAATTTCAACTTTTGTCTTTAATTTATTTTCCAGAAAGGCAACCACTTTGTTCTTAGCAAATTGCTGCACGCCGGGCACCTGTATTAAAATATATACAAGTATTAACAGGAAAATAATGCCCGCTAAAATCCATCCGAGCACCTTTAAAGTTTTTCTTATAAGCGGTGGTGTAGCCAATATTATTAAGCATTCAACATTTGAGCAGTGCCGCAAATGTGTTTAGAAAATTTATCAGAAATTGCGTGGTGCCGGTTGCAGTGGCGGGTTTACACGGTTAGCAGGAACAACATTTTTTCTTCCGGCCTTCCATTTTGCAAATAATTTAAATGCAGCAGTAAGCAACATTTTTTTTATTACCAAACCAAGCAATACTTTAATGGAGCCACCGGTGTGTTTTTTTCTTGCAGCACCAATAAAGCTTGATATTGCAAGCAGGCCGCTAAGCCCTTTATAAATCTTACCAAGCGTTTTGCGATTTAAGAATTTAGGAAAAAGAAGTGCAGCAGTTGTTTTCATAGCCTGTTTCGGTAGCTGAACCCAGCGATCTTCAAGATCGTGCTGCCGGGCATCCGTGCTAATTGTAAGTGCCATTATTTCGGCCCTCAACTGTTCCAATGTATTTATCTTGGAAAGATCAGGAGTTATATTAGTGTTTGTTATCGATGGTTTCATTTTCTGCATTTTTATCTAAGAAGGTATTAATTGAAAAATTAGTTATGGAACGTTTAATGGCCTTGCGCGCAACAGTAGTTATGATAATTAATAGAAGCAGGTAAATTAATCCTACAATTAAATATCCCCAAACAATGCTTCCGGTAAGGTTTGCCAAACCATGTGCAGCTGCAACACTTAAGAATAGTATGGTAAAAATTAAAACAAGTAAGGCGATTATTCCTGATATAACAGCACCGATGAATCGCGAAGTTTTTTCTATTGCCTGCAACTTCATTAAAAGCATTTTCTGTTTCACATAATCTCTAACTTTCTGACGCGTTTCAGAAAAAAAACTTTGTTTGTTTGTCATAATCGAAATTTTACTAAAATATGTTTAAGGTAAACCGATTATATTAAGGTTTTTAAATTAAACAAATAGTTCTTGGTCAAATATTTGTATTATCATAACAAAGTTTGCAAAAACGCTGCCAACCTCTATTAAAATAACTTACGCATAATAATGAAAAAAGCTGCAGAATCAGGAATAGACTCTCCCGAACCTCCTGAAACCCTTTCTTTAAAACCTTACCAGACCCCACAGGAAACAAAGGCTAACAGGTTTATATTTTTAGGTATTATAGTAATCTTTGGAATCTTTCTTTTTTATAGCCTTATTCAGTTTTTTACGGCTTTCTTAACGGCTGTAGTTTTCTATGTTTTGAGCAAGCCTTTTCTCCGGTACCTAATTAACAGAAAAGGATGGAAAAAGAGTAATGCCGCTATAATGGTTATTACTATTTCATTTTTTATAATTCTTCTTCCTATAGTTGGTTTTGTTAGCCTGGTGTATAATAAAATAAGTGCCGTTGCTGAAAACCCTGAGTCTATACTTGCGGCAGTAAAACATTTTAGTTCGGTGATCGAAGAGCGGTTCGGCGTACAATTAATTTCAAATGAAACAAGTCTTTCTGTTCAAAAATATGTAACAGGCCTTTTAGCGCTTGTACTAAACCAGGGATTGAACTTTTTTGCAAATATTACCATGATGTATTTTATGCTGTATTTTTTTATACTGCATACGAACAGAATTGAGGCAGGTATTGTTTTTTACCTTCCTTTTCCCCGTTCTAAAATAATGCTCTTCGGCAATGAACTGGTGGAACAAACATTTAGTAATGCGGTTGGTGTACCTGCGATTGTAGTTGTCGAGGGTGTCTTTGCATATTTTGCTTATTTAATTGCCGGGTTGCCGGAAGCTGGTTTATGGGCCGTGCTAACAGGCATTGCTTCTATAGTACCTATTATAGGCACCGCTTTACTGTGGGCGCCAATAGCTGCATACTTCTTTATTACCGACCATACATGGCAGGGGGTTTTTATTGCCTTATGGGGAATCATTATCTTAGGATTGCTTGATAATGTTACCAGGTTTTTACTCGCAAAAAAAATGGCAGATGTGCACCCCATCGTTACGGTGCTGGGTATAATAATGGGCCTTAATTATTTTGGGTTAATTGGGCTGGTAGTGGGACCATTATTAATTTCCTATTTTATTATTTTACTTCGCATCTATTATACCGAATATCAGCAGAAGCCGCTACGAAGGGCAGTTAAAACACCCTGGCCCAGCTATCTACCAAACTGGAGCAGTACAAGCAAGAACCCCTTCAAGAAGAAAAACTTCAACAGTTAAAGAAAAGATTTAAAACCAGCTACCAACAAAAGATTCGTTCACCCTTTCATTTTGAAGCCTTTTTCGCCGGGCAGATACTTTGCGTTTGTGAACTATAATTGTAAAGACCATTAGCGGTAAAAACACCAGTGTCATGGGTGGAATGCCAAGCATGCTTATCCATTTTCCGCCATACATTCTGCGCATGGGCCTTCTTAATCTCTCGGACATAAGATACATTCCCGGTACAACAATCAGTGTCATAAAAAATGCAAAGGCAAGTCCAAAAATAATGGTCCATGAAAGCGGTCGCCAGAATGCCACATTATCCCCGCCGAAGAAAATATGCGGGTTAAGGTCAGAGAATAGTGTTATGAAGTTAATATTGAAACCTACGCCCAGGGGTATTAAAGCGAGTATGGCTGCAAGGGCTGTTAGTAATACGGGGATGATGCGTGTTTTACCTGCTTCTATAACTGCCTCCCGTGTTTTCATTCCGCGGTCGCGCAACACATCTGCAAACTCAATTACAAGAATTCCATTCTTAACTACTATACCTGCCAGCCCCACAATGCCTATGCCTGTCATTACCACGCTCACTTCCATACCTGTTATGGCAAAACCAAGTATTACTCCGATTACACTAAATAATATCTCTGCTAAAATTATAACGGGCTTACTTACAGAATTAAATTGCAGCACGAGTATTAATAAAATGATGGCGAAAGCTATAAGCATAGCCTTCATTAAAAAGCTCATTGTTTCCTGCATTTCAGCGCCGGCGCCTGTTTGCTCTATAGTTACTCCATCAGGTTTTTTGTTATATGCGTTTATTCCGTTTTGAATTTGCGCATTTACCTCTGCAATGCGATTTTGGTAAGCTGTGGTCAGGTTTGAATAGAGCGTAATGGTTCTTTTGTATTTTTTTCTTTTTACACTACCAACGGTATTCGTGTAATCGACCGTAACAAACGAACTGATGGGCAATGATTTTATTGCGCCGGTTGCGGTTCGGAAAGTGATGTTCATATTCAACAGGTCAGAAAGGCTGTTGCGCTGCATTTCGTCATTACGCAATTGAATTTTATACTCGTCTTCCTCATCTTTTATTTTGCTTATTTCTCTGCCAAATAATGCAGTTCTTATTTCACTGCCGATCTCGCAGATGGATATTCCCTCAATAAGTCGCTCTTTCCCTGTCGACAGTTAATGAGTTATTTCAGGGTTGATAAGATCAACATCCAATTTAATTTCTTCAACACCCGGAATTTGTAAAGAATCGAGGTAGTTTTTAAATGCTACAGCTGTTTTAGTAAGATCGTCAAAATCATCGGCCTTATTTCTACATTAACGGGCGGTTGTTGCGGCGGACCATTTTGCCGCTGGCTAACACTGATCTCCGCACCGGGAATATTATTAATGGCATTGCGTATTGAATCAAGATAAGGCAGGTAGTTACACCATTACGTTCTTCGAACTCAACAAATGAAATTTGTATTCTACCGCGTTCGGGGTGTGAGCTCTGGTCTCCACTCATTGGGTCGCTTGCACCTAAGGCTACGTTACTTATAACACTTTCCACAACAGGGTTGGTTTTGCGTTTTCCATGCCCAAAACCTGCTGAACTTTGTTCTCCAATCTCGGGTTATGGAATCTGTGTACTTTACATCTGTACCTACAGGCATTTTTATGTATACATATATCTGGTTAGGATCTCCCGAAGGAAAAAATACCACCGGCGCTTTTCAAACTGCAAAAAACAAGACTGAAACAAAAAGCAATACGAAAGTTCCTACTAATAAGCCAAACAGGTCGCCAGCCTTTTAAAGCCCAGCTTAATAAGTATTCGTATCCGACATAGTGGCCGGCAAAACCCTTTTCTGGAATTTTTAATGACATCTTCTAAAATAAACTTGTTAAATATTACCAGAATAACACAGGAAAATAATAAGGTTGCCCCAAAAAGTGAGTCCGGCAAAGTCAAGCAAAATTCCAAGGCGAGCGCGATCCAGAAACAAGGTTTTTTGAAAATTGCAGACTTGGGTTGTTTTACATGCTCTTCCGGGTGATTCATAAAATCAACTGCAAAAACCGGATTCATGATAAATGCAACTATAAGTGAAGCCGCCAGCGTAAATATGAGCATGGTGGGCAGGTATATCATGAATTTACCGATAATGCCCGGCCAAAAGAATAAAGGAAAAAATGGAGCAAGTGTAGTTAATGTTCCTGCTAATACCGGTACAAATACTTCGCCAGCGGCAAACATAGCCGACCTTTCTGAAGTTATTTTTCCCTTAGCATTAGCACAAAAATGCGGTGTGTATTCTCAATTACCACAATAGCATCATCCACTATAATTCCTAATCCAAAAAGAAGTGCGAACAATACAATGAAATTCAATGTAACATTAGTGCCTACAATAAGATCTGCGGCAGGAAGAAAAACAAATGCCACGAACATACTTAGCGGTACAGATAGCGCCACAAAGAACGCATTGGTAACCCCCATGAAAAACATTAGGATTATTAGAACCAAAACAAAACCAATAACTATAGAATTTACAAGGTCATTAAAGGATGTACGTGTGGTGCGACTCATGTCTCCGGTAATAACCACTTCTAGATCGCGGGGAAATTCCATGGTTTTAATTTGCTCTACTTCTTCTTTTATTCTATCAGAGGTTTCAATCAGATTTTCACCCGCACGTTTTATAATGTTTAGTGTAATTACATTTTTGCCATTTAACCTGGAATAGCTTTCCGTTTGCTTTAAGGTGTCTATAACAGTGGCAATGTCTTTCAGATACACAGGAGCGTTGTACAGATTTCTAATAATAACACCTTCTAGATCAAAGCTGTTTTAAACTGTCCATGCAGTTGAAGCGTTCTTTTCATGTTGCCCACTTCGAGGAGACCACCAGTAATATCAGCATTTTCGCGTGCAATGGCATTAGCAATATCGTCGTAGGTAACGCCTGCACTTTGCATGCGATAGCGGTCTACATTTATCTGAAATTCTCTTTCCGGAGCACCAACGAGATCTACGCGGGTTATTTGGGGTAAATCTTCCAGCCTGTCCTGTATATCGTCGGCGAACTGTTTTAACCGCTGCATATCGTAGTTGCCACTAACATTTACATACATTATGGGCTGGTCTGAAAAACTTACTTCAAGTGCAGTAGGTTGCTGTGTTAGATCGGTGGGCAAATCCTGTTTAGCCTTATCAATAGCATCTTTTACTTTTTGCAGGGCAATGTCTGTTTGTACATCGGTATTAAATTCTACCACTATGGCAGAATAATCTTGTTGGGAAGTACTGGTTACTTTGTTGATCTTAACACCCGTGATGCCTTTTATTTGCTTTTCTATGGGTTGGGTTACAAGATTTTCAATATCAGAAGGGGAGTTGCCTATATATATAGTCTGAACATAAATAGTGGGAATTACTATGTCTGGAAACTCTTCTTTGGGTAATGTTACAAACTGGAAAATACCTGCAAGCGATACAAAAATCATAAGCAGGTAGATGGATGTTTTATTCTTTACACTCCAGGTAGTGGGTTTAAATTCTTTAAAGGATCCGGGTGAATATTCTTTACTCATAAAAAAGTTGCAGTTTAGTAATTCCCTGTATGTGCATGCTAGGGCACTAATGGGTTTTAAAGATTTTAGGTAAGGCTTCCCTGTGTGGAAATTAGCTCTCCGTCATATAGATTCTGAAAACCTTCAGTAATAACCTGGTCGCCTTCGTTTAATCCAGATTTTACCTCCAGCATGTTACCATACAGTTCACCGTATTCTATTGACTTTTTACGCGCAATCATTTTACCATTTTCCTTTGGGGCGATCATAACAAAACTGCCTTTTTCGTCTTTCTGCAAGGTATTTAGCGGTATTGATATAGCATTGCTTACAGCATAGTCCAGAATCTTAACAATAGCCACCTGGTTTGGCTTAAAATCTTTGATGATGGAAGGCGCCTTCTACATAAAATGACCTGCTGTTGGGGTCTATAGTTTTGCCTACTGAGGAAACGTAGGTTAATTGTTTGATTGGTTTCAGGCATGTTAACGTTCATCGGTGTACCCACCTTTACGCTCCCGATGTAATTTTCAGGAACCTGTACTTTTACTTTCAGGTTATTGGTATTTACTATTTTAATGTAACCTCCCACTGCGGATTACCGGTAAAGAACTCGCCCATGCGAATGGTTACTTCTTCTGCTACACCACTCATTTCTGCATATACATTAGAAAAAGCAAGTTGCTCCTGTAAAAGATTCAGTTGATTTTGAGCCTGGTCTACATTATTTTTTGCACTTATAAGTTCTACTTCTGTTCCTATCTTTTGTTTCCACAGATTATTTCTCCTGTTATATAAATCCTTAGCATAGGCAAGTTGTGTTTTTGCCTGTTCTATTTGGCTGCGTATTATTGCATCGTCCAGTTTTAAAAGCAACTGTCCTTTACGTATATTATCGCCTTGCTTTACGTAAACTCCTTTTACTTGGCCTCCGCCTTACGGGGAGAAACATAAGCTACATTTTCGGCTTCTACGTTACCCTGAAGATCTATAAAGTGATCGAAATTTTGCGTTGAAATAGCAGCCACGGCTACAAGTTTGGCCTCTCGTTTTTTGGCTGGGGTCCAGCGTTATAATTTCCTGCTCAAGTGCTGCAATTTGCAGGTTTAACTTTTCTTGTTCTTTTTTAAGGTCTTCCAGCTTTGCTTTTTTTTCTGTAACCACTTTTGTTGTGGTAGTAGTGGTTTCGGTGCTGCCATCGCACGCTGCAAGGGTTATGGAAAAAATAATGAACGCCGTAAAAATCTGTTTCATAAAAAATTTTTAATACCAGGGTTAAGGTTTGTTACAATGTTCCCGTCGCATCCATATAATCTACTTTTGCAAAAAGGGCATTGTAAAGAGCATTTATATAATTTGTTTGTGCTATGGTAAGGTCGGTTTGTGCATTGGTTATATCTAGGGTAGAACCGGTGCCAATTTCATATTTGGTTTTGGTTTGCTTATACACTTCTTCTGCCAACTTTATATTTTGTATCTGTACGTCAAGGGTCTTTATCGCGTTGTGATAGTTATTCAATGCAACCTGCACCTGGTTGTCAATGGTTATTTCCAGATTTTTAGATTGGTTGTGGGTTTGTTCCAGTTCCAGTGTCGCTTTATTATATTGCAGCGTCTATTGCAAATCCCTGAAAAAATCGGTACACGAATATTTAAGCCTATATAAGAACTTGTGAACCACGGACCGTTTCCAAAAAAACCGAACTGGTTGCGCTGTGCCATTTTATTATAGGCGGCAGCAATTGCTGCAGTTGGTAATTTGCTTAGTTTGTACCTGCGAATATTATACTCGCCAAGTGTTTCGGCCACCTTTAGATAATTGTAATCGGTTCTTTTACTATAAGAATAAATTCCTTCATCCAGTAATCCCTCTTTTAGCTTTTCTTCCGAAATATCTTCGGTGAGGTATAACGAATCTTTTGCAGGCATACCCATTAATAGTTTTAAACCGAGGTATCCGTTATTTATGGTGTTTTCAACAGTTGTTTTTTGCGTTGCCAGGTTGGTAAGCTGCACAGCGGCGCGGCTTACATCCATTTTTTCTACAAATCCGTTTTTATATAATTCACCTGCATTAAGTTTTAGAATTTCGAGTCTTTTTATGTTGGCATCTAACTGTTGCAACTGGGTTTTGCTGGCAGAAAGCTGGTAGTATATTTTGTAAATATTTGTTTTAATCAGAGCTTCTGTAACCTCAACATTTTTTTGCTGAAGTTCCATGGTTGTTTTTCTTGCCTGCAAACCAACAAATAACTGTCCGTCAAACAACACCTGGGTAAGTGTGGCGCCTACGGTTGAGTTCCAGCTTGTACCAAAGGCAGCCTGGATAAAACCGAAATCTGTGGGCGATTTTATAGGATCGCCGCTTCCGTTCTGCACCCCTTCATTTTCTAAAACTCCGTAGGTTGCAGCTGCAATAAAATTTGGAAAGCTTTGCACCGTAATATTAGGGAAATATGTGGCAGCGGCACTTGCACTTATCTGGGGGTATGCGGCAGAGGCAACACCCCTGTTTGTTTCGTTCTGTACTTTAATATCTATCAGGGCATTTTTTACCTGAACATTATTTCTTAAGGCATACTCCACACATTGCTGAACAGTAAAAGAGTGCACCTGTTTGCCTGTAGTATCTGAGGGTTGTGCATTTGCCAATAAAGCAAACAAGCTTAATATCTGGGTTATTATGGTTGATTTCACCTTCATACTTTTAAAACACTTTTCCCGCGTTGCTGAATGTATTTTTCTATTAACTTTTTTCCCTTTGTTGTAGCCATCCCATGCAAAAACAAATAGTAAATTTCTGTTGAAACTTTTAAAATGCTGTACTTGCCATATGGGAATAAGTGAACATTAAAGGGTAAAAAGCTGCTTTCGAGCCTGCATTTTGATACTATATCCAAATCAAGTTCACTACGGTATAACTGCTCTTTTATGCCCCTGGCAATATTTGCACGAATTACCTCGAGCAAAAAGCGCTCTTTATGTTCAATAAATTTTTTGTGGGTATCAGGATAAAATTTTTCCAGGTCAAAAAGTATCTGTGGGTTCATGCTCTCAAAAATTATTTGCATGCTGTCCATAGCTTTAAAAACTTCCTGTATCGCATTTTCTGAATGCTTTTGCTGGGCAATGCATTCCGTTTGAATAAAGGTTATCTCATCCTGAATAATGCAGGCAACCAATTCATCTTTATCTTTAAAATACTGGTAAATTGTTTTTTTGCTAATGCCCAGTTGAGTTGCAATCTCATCCATAGTAACAGACCTAAACCCAAACTTCATAAAAAGTTCGCGGCATTTACCCTGTATTCTATCCTTCAAATCCATAAGCTGCTTAACGCAAAACTAAGGAAACTTATTTCGGCAAAGGGGTTTCCATCTATTTTTTAAACCTTTCATCAATTATTTTACTTTCGTTGCTTTAAAACCAAAATATGCAGCACAACATCTTTAGTGAGGTAGAAGATAAGTTAGGGGAAGAAGGTTTATCCATTGTTAGCCGGGACACCAGCCGCCCCTGGGGTGGTTTTTATGTAATAGATGAAACCCAGGCAGATAAGTTCATTAAAAAATATTTTCCTGATTATTCGGTTGATAAGGTTTCCATAACCAGTAAAATAAGTCCAAAAATCTTAATGGTATCTCCGGGAAAAAGGCTTAGCTGGCAATATCACCATCGCAGGGCGGAATTATGGCGCGTTGTTAAAGGCCCAATAGGTGTAGCAAAAAGCGATAATGATGAGCAAAATGATCCTGAAACATATAATGATGGTGATATTATTGTTTTGCAAAAAGGTGAGCGGCACCGTTTAATTGGCCTCGATAATTATGGTGTGGTGGCAGAAATATGGCAACATACAGATGAAAGCAAACCCTCTGATGAAGATGATATTATACGCCTTCAGGATGATTTTGGCAGGTAGCATAACATTAGCTTTGTGTTTAAACAGGAACCTAACCTGAACTGATAATTATGGAAAATGCCAACCCCGGTGTTCCTTCATCCAGCTTTCACTGGAAAAAACTTTTGCAGTACTTTTTTCAGGGTGTTGTAATACTGGCTCCCATAGGTGTAACCCTTTACGTTGTAATATGGTTTTTTGTTGCGGTAGATAATATACTGCCCGGCCTCATACACTATTTTTTTCCCCATTTAATTAAGACGACAGAGGATGGCGACTTCCAAAAAATTCCTGGTTTAGGCTTTCTGGTTGTTGTATTAATGTTGATTTTGATAGGAAGAATTTCCAGTTCTTTTGTTGTAACGAAAATTGTTGAAGTGCTGGATTCTGTTTTGGAAAGAACACCCGGCGTAAAATATATTTATTCATCTGTTAAAGATTTTCTCCAGGCTTTTGGTGGTAATAAAAGAAAGTTCGACAGGCCGGTGCTGGTTATGGTAGATGCCCAACAGGTTTGGCGAATAGGATTTATTACAAACGATGATGCCCAACACTTTGAACTTACAGACCATGTAGTGGTTTATGTGCCCCATTCCTATGCCATCTCAGGCATTGTTTATATTGTTCCTGTTCAAAATGTAAAAGTGTTGCATAACCTTACCGGCGCAGAAGCCATGAAATTTATTATTTCAGGTGGTGTTGCACATGTTGAGCCTTAAACTTTTAGGTTTTTCAATCAAAATGCTTTACCTCAAAAGCATTTACTTTGCAGCTTATCATAATAACATTCTAATTAAGGGTAATGCCGCAATTACAGGTGCACAATTTTAATTCTGGTCCTTCTGTATTACCCGGTAGTGTGTTGCAACAGGCGGCAGAGTCCATCCATAATTTTAATGAAAGCGGGTTATCAATATTAGAAATCGGCCACCGAAGTAAATGGTTTGTACCAGTAATGGAAGAAGCCCGTTCACTTGTAAAAGAACTAATGCATTTGAATGATGATTTTGAGGTGTTGTTTCTACAGGGCGGTGCAACCACACAATTTATGCAGGTGCCCATGAATTTGCTGAACGAAGATGATGTTGCGGCATATTGCGATAATGGCATTTGGGGTTCTAAAGCAATTAAAGAAGCCATGCTTTTTGGTAAGGTGCATGTGGCCTGCTCTTCCAAAGATAAAGGGCATACGTATATACCAGAAAGTATTTCAGTTCCCGCAGGTGCAAAATACCTGCATTACACCACCAACAATACTGTGGAGGGTACGCAATGGCACCGCATTCCTGCCACCGGTGTTCCGCTCGTTGCAGATATGAGCAGCGATATTTTTAGCCGTAATATGTCTTTCTCATAAATTTTCCATTATTTATGCAGGCGCGCAGAAAAATGCAGGTGCTGCAGGGGTAACCATGGTTATAATAAAAAAGAATGTTCTTAACAAGGTTAAAAGAACTATTCCTTCTATTCTGCAATATCAAAATCATATTAATACCGGCTCTTTATTAAATACCCCACCCGTTTTTGCTGTGTATGTTAGCCTGTTAACACTACGATGGATTATAGCAGAAGGAGGGCTTGAAGTAATGGAACAACGTGCAGCTGAACGGGCAAACATGTTTTACGAAACACTCGATGCTTTACCCGCTTTTACATCCCGCATAGTAAAAGAAGACCGCAGCCTGATGAATGCAGTTTTTACCACAACCAACCCAAACCTTGAAAATGATTTTTTAGAAGCATGTAACCAAAACGGAATGGTTGGTGTTAAAGGTCACCGCAGTGTTGGAGGACTTCGCATATCTATGTATAATGCCATGCCTCTAAATAGTGTGAAAAATTTTTGTGAATTGATGGAAGATTTTTCTAACAGGCACGCTTAAAAATTAATTAATTATTTGATGAGTATAATTAAACCATTTACTGCATTACGCCCACAGGCCCAGTTAGCCAGGCAGGTTGCAAGCAAACCCTACGATGTATTAAGCAGTGAAGAAGCCCGGCGCGAAGCGCAAGGCAATCCATACTCCTTTTTGCATATAACAAAAAGCGAAATAGATCTGCCCGCGGGTGAAAGTGCATACTCCGATGCTGTTTATGAGAAAGCAAAAGAAAATCTTACAGCCTTTTTAAAAAGAGATGTTTTATTTACTGAAAGCAAACCATGCTACTACATTTACAGGTTGCACATGCCGGCAATAGTTTCCGGCAATAACGATATAAGTCAAACCGGTTTGGTGTGTGTAAGCAGCATTGATGATTATGAAAATAATAAAATAAAAAAACATGAACTTACCCGGCCAGATAAAGAGCAGGACCGCATTAACCATATAAAAATTACCGGGGCACAAACAGGTAATGTTTTTCTTGCCTATCGTAATGTAGAGGATATAGATGCAATAATTTTAAAATACACCACGGCAAAATCGCCGGTGTACGATTTTGTTGCAGAAGACGGCATTAACCACAGCATTTGGGTGGTGAATGACAATTCTATAATTAATGAAATAACGCTTTTATTTGAAACAAAGGTTCCGCACACGTACATAGCAGACGGGCACCATCGTGCTGCATCTGCGGCTAAAGTGCGCAGGTTACTTTCTAACCCGGGTACAAACGCAAACTATTTTCTTACCACTTTGTTCCCCGAAAGCCAGTTGCAAATTCTTGATTATAACCGCGTGATAAAAAGTTTAAATGGCTTAACAGCCGAAGAATTTTTAGAGAAGCTGAAAGAAGATTTTATAATAGCAGAAGCCCAGCAGCAGGTTAGGCCCACTAAAGCGCATGAGTTTGGTTTGTATATAAAAGGCAAATGGTACAGGCTGCAGGTTAAGGAAGGAAAATATACCAAAGACCCTATAGGCGTGCTCGATATTTCTATTCTTCAACAACTTGTTTTAAGCAAACATTTAAACATACATGACCAGCGTACCGATAAAAATATTGATTTTGTTGGTGGCATTCGCGGACTAAATGAACTTGAAAACAGGGTTAACAGCGGAGAAATGGAAATAGCGGTGAGCCTTTACCCTGTTAGTATAGAACAATTATTTTCCATAGCCGACAGCGGTAAAACCATGCCCCCGAAAAGTACCTGGTTCGAACCCAAGTTAAGAGACGGATTGTTTACCCACCTTATTTATGAATAATATTTCAATGAAAAAATTTTTAGCACTGCACTTTGTTGTGTATCTAGCTTGTTTAACCTCCTTCGGGCAAGATGTTTCCTCCTTAAGAGAAAGTGCACGAGTGCAATTACAACAGGGCAATTATGATAATGCTATTCAATTATTGGAATCTGCGTTATTAATGCAGCCCGATAATACCGAGGTATTTAAAAGACCAGGCACTCGCTTATTATTATAAAAGAGATTTTGCAAAAGCGATGGAAACTGGCAAAAAACTTATTGAACAACCGAACCCCGATGTACAAAGCTACCAGTTACTGGGCATGGCTTATAAAGCCATTGCAAAGTATAAGGAAGGTGAAAAATTGTATAAGAGCGCCTTGCAGAAATTTCCTAAAAGCGGTGTGTTATATAGCGAATACGGCGATTTGCTTATGTCTGACAATAACAAGACCGAAGCCATTCAGGCATGGGAGAAGGGCATAGAAGCAGACGCCAATATCAGCAGCAATTATTATTATGCGTCTAAGTATTATGCTAAAACCGGCAATATAATTTGGGGGTTACTGTACGGAGAAATTTTTATAAATATTGAAAGTCTTAGCAACCGTACCACAGAAATAAAAGAACAATTATTGAACGGCTATAAAAAATTATACGAAAACCGGAATACCATTAATGCATTAAGCAATAAACAATCAGCCTTTCAAAATGCAGTGGTCGAAAGCTTTTCAAAATTAACTTCAATGATGAAGCCTCCGGTAACAGCCGAAAGTCTTACCGCACTTAGAACCCGCTTTATTCTGGAATGGTTTAACGGACCTGCAAAAAATTTCAGGTTCCGATTATTCGATTACCAGCAGCAGCTCTTACAACAGGGATATTTTGAACCGTATAACCAATGGGTCTTTGGCGAGATTATTAATAAAGACCGGTTCAATAACTGGGTGTTTACCCACGAAAGCGAAATGAGCAGGTTTAAACAATTTCAACGTACATCACTTTTTAAAGTCCCTGAAGGGCAGTATCAGCCACACTAAAGCATTAGTTGGTTAAAGTTGCAGCAGCCGAAGTGTGCGACGCAACAAAATCTTATATTAGCACTATAGCCGGTCACATTTTAATTCCTTTTAATTGCAGGGCCTTACTTATATTTTAGTGCTTTATGAATAAACCTACCAGATTATTTGACTGTATTGAATGGCAACTATTAAAGTTTCCTAAAACTGATATGCTGGCTGCAAAGGAAAATGGCCAGTGGAGAACATACAGTACCGAAGAAGTAAAGGCAACCGTAGATACTTTTAGTGCTGGTTTAATGCGGCAATGGGCAGTTTCAGGAGGCGATATGTCGGATGAAGGTTGCGATAAAATTGCCATCATCAGCAACAACCGTCCCGAATGGCTTATCACTGATATCGCCGTGCAGCAAACAGGCGCAGCACTCGTTCCCATATATCCTACCACAAGTTTGCCCGAGCTTGAATTTATATTAAACGATGCCCAGGTAAAACTTTTGTTTGTAAGCAGTGAAGATCTGTACGATAAAGTAAAACTGGTAAGTGACAAGGTGCCAACACTGCAACAAATATTTTCCTTCGATAAAATTGATGGTGTTGCACATTGGAGCCAGGTGCTTAAAGATGTGAACAGCGATGATACTTAAAAAAGTAAATGATAGTAAAGATGAAATTGACCAGAACCACCTGGCAACAATAATATACACATCCGGTACCACCGGAACACCAAAGGGTGTAATGCTTTCTCACCGCAACATCGTATCCAACGCATTGAGCGGTAAACAAAGTTTTCCTTTTCCCGACGAGCCCGAAGAGCGTGTACTTAGCTTTTTACCCCTTAATCATATTTTTGAAAAATGCGTTTCTTATATTTACCTGTTTAGTTATATAAGTATTTATTACGCTGAAAGCCTTGAAACGATTGGCGAAAACTTGAGGGAAGTAAAGCCAATGGGTTTACCACAGTACCCCGCCTGCTTAGAGAAAGTGTTTGAAAGAATAATGAATGCCGGCAGGGAATTGAAAGGTGTTAAAAGAGCATTGTTCTTTTGGGCAGTAAACCTGGCAGAAAAATACGACGACAGCAAAAACCAGGGACCTATTTATAATACACAGTTAGCTCTTGCCAATAAATTAATTTTTAGCAAAGTGGCGCGATGCGCTTGGTGGAAATATTCGTTTTATAGTTACAGGTGGCGCCGCATGCCAGGTTAAGTTGCTTAAAATATTTAATGCTGCACAAATACCGGTTTTTGAGGGTTATGGACCAACAGAAAACAGCCCTGTAATTTGTGTAAACAGGAAAGATGCCTCTGAAAGAAGAATAGGCACCGTTGGTCCCCCGGCAATAGGTCAGGACGTTAAAATAGAGGCTGATGGAGAGATCTGCGTTAAAGGACCCAGTGTAATGAAAGGCTATTTTAAAAGACCCGATCTTACTGCAGAAACTATAAAAGAAGGATGGCTGCATACAGGCGATATAGGCGAGTGGATTGAAGGAAAATTTATTAAGATCACCGACCGCAAAAAAGAATTGTTTAAAACCAGCGGTGGTAAGTACGTAGCACCACAGCCTATAGAAAATAAATTAAAAGAAAGCCCGTTTATCGAGCAGGCCTTAATTGTGGGGGCGGGGGAAAAGTTCGTCGGCGCCCTTATCGTTCCTTCATTTGCCTTTCTACAAAACTGGATGCAGTTGCATAACCATACCTATACTACCCCAGCCGATGCTGTTTCAAATACCGAGGTTTTAAAAAGATACCGGAAAGAGATTGATGAAATAAATGAAAATTTTAATCACGTAGAACAGGTAAAACGGTTTAAATTGTTACCCCGCGAATGGAGCATCGAGACCGGTGAAATGACCCCCAAAATGAGCCTGAAAAGAAAGATAATTATGGAGAAATTTAAAGATGAGATAGCTTATATCTATAACCAGATATAAAAAAAGCCGGGATCATCCGGCTTAATAAGTTATGAAAAATCCAGGTCTTCATCATCTTCATCTTCATCATCTTCGGCATCATGACCTTCTTGTTTTACAAGCTTGTCATACACGCCAAAAAGCAAAAATGGAGCGGCCCATTGGCCTACAAATAATCCGCTTTTACGCCTTCCCATAATGTGTAAAACTAAAGATGCGCCCATAGATGCCAGGGCAGCCCACAAAAAAACGTCTGATGGTAATTTTGCTGTTTGTTCTTCAATGGCTCTTGCTACGGGTCCTTCTTTGTGTTCAGTCTTATTCATAATAGTATCCTCCTAAAATTTTTTAATGAAGTAATATTATAGGTGGTCAATTTTCCTGCCATACAACCTTGTTCCCTGTAAAGCGGGGGGTGTGGGTATATATTTCCACTTAAACAGAAAAAGGGATAATTAAATTTTTTGTGTATTGTTAACCCGGCATTTCTGCAACCAAAGCCCCGTTTTTATAGAGTGGAAGAACATCTGCTACATCAATGGAAACACAATATTCAAGATCTTTTTCTAAACCGTAGCAGGTCAGCCGGTGCCAGTGGGTAGTTTGCTTTATGAAATTTTTCAAGTTGTTACTGTGCATGGAGTACATTGATTCGGCCATAAGGCTGCTATCGCAATGAATAGTAAAGTCTTCTTTTATTCTTTCAATAACTGCACCTGCAAACAGGGTGTCTTCAAGGTTAAATTTGTCTTTCCAGGCAGAGCAACCCAGTAATACATTTTTCTTGGATTTAACCAGGTAATCGCAAACAGAACTTAGATTGGGAAATGAGCCGGTTATAACTTCATCAGCCCCATTATTAAATGCCATATGCAAAAGCTTTGTTCCGTTGGTTGTTGTAAGCACCAGCGTTTTTCCATTAATAAAATCGCGGGTATATTCTGATGGAGAATTGCCATATTGCAAACCTTCTATCACCTTTCCGTCTCTTTCGCCGGCAGTTACAGCATTCAACTGTTTGCCGATAGCAATACATTCAGGCACGCCTTCTACCGGTACAACTTTTTTGGCGCCGTTGTAAAGTGCTGTTGCAATGGTTGATGTGGCGCGAAATACATCGATAATAACAACCACGCTTCCTGATACATTATACAGGTCTAATAATCTTGGTGAAAGCAGCGTGTGTAATGTTGGTTTCTTCATTAACGTATACATATAATGGCGAAAGATAATGCCTAAACAACTATTATAAAAAGGGATGGATAAAAAACAACAATGCCACCTGAAAGGTGGCGCTGTTGTTTATAATAAAATTTTGGTTTACAGTGTACGTTTTATTTCTTCTTCTTCGTAGGCTTCAATAATATCCCCGGTTTTTATATCGCTGTAGTTACGTATGGTTATACCACATTCCATACCCGCAGATACTTCTTTTACATCATCCTTATAACGCTTAAGCGAGCCGAGTTCGGCGTTGTTTCCTTCACCTTTTGGAAATTCTACAATACCATCCCGGATAATCCGGATCTTGTGAGTTACGGAAAATTTTGCCTTCCAGCACATAACAACCTGCAACGGTAGCTTTATCGAACTTGTACACTTCGCGCACCTCTACGTTTGCCATGATCTTTTCTTCGATCTTTGGTTCAAGCATACCTTCCATCGCGCTTTTCACTTCTTCGATGGCATTATAAATGATGGAGTATAATTTAATCTGAACACCTTCGTTTTCTGCCAGCCTGTTTGCCTGTGCCGACGGACGAACATTAAACCCAACAATAATGGCATCTGATGCAGTTGCCAGCAATACATCACTTTCAGATATCTGACCTACTGCTTTATGCACTACACTTACCACTATTTCAGGAGTAGATAATTTTTGTAATGAATCGCTCAATGCCTCTACAGAACCATCCACATCACCTTTAAGTATCAGCTTCAGTTCTTTAAAGTTACCAAGTGCAAGACGGCGGCCAATTTCATCCAGTGTAATGTGCTTGCGTGCACGTAATCCCTGTTCGCGAAGATATCTGGGCGCGTTTCGTGGCAACTTCTTTTGCTTCAGACTCATCTTCAAACACCCTGAACTTTTCGCCGGGTTGTGGCGCGCCATTTAACCCAAGAATTTGTACGGGTGTAGATGGTGGAGCTTCATTGGTGCGCTGGTTTCTTTCATTAAACATGGCTTTTATTCTGCCATAATGTTGGCCGGAAACCAACAGGTCGCCCTGTTTTAAGGTTCCGTTTTGAACCAGAACAGTTGCAACATACCCGCGTCCTTTATCTAATGAAGCTTCTATTATTGTTCCGGAAGCTTCCCTTTCAGGATTAGCTTTAAGTTCAAGCAGGTCTGCTTCAAGTAATATTTTCTCAAGCAGTAAGTCTACATTCATTCCCTGCTTTGCTGATATTTCCTGGCTTTGGTATTTACCGCCCCACGATTCTACCAGCAGGTTCATTTGGGAAAGCTGCTCGTATATTTTGGTGCTGTTTGCGCCATCCTTATCAATTTTATTAATGGCAAATATCATGGGTACACCAGCTGCCTGTGCATGGCTGATGGCTTCTCTTGTTTGTGGCATTACGGCATCGTCTGCCGCAATTACAATAACGGCAATATCTGTAACCTTTGCACCTCTTGCACGCATGGCTGTAAAGGCTTCGTGACCAGGTGTATCCAGGAAGGTAATATGCCTGCCATTTGGCAATGCTACTTCATAGGCGCCGATATGCTGGGTTATACCACCTGCTTCACCTGCCACTACACTGGCACTTCTAATATAATCAAGCAATGATGTTTTACCATGATCTACGTGACCCATAATGGTTACTATAGGTGCACGGTCTACTAACTCTTCAGGTGTATCGATATCTTCTTCTTCCATCTCTTCATCGATATCATCAATACCCATAAATTCAACTTCGAAACCAAATTCGCCGGCTACTAATTCAATTACCTCGGCATCTAAACGCTGGTTAATAGATACCATAATTCCCAATCCCATACATTTACCGATTACCTCAGCAAAGCTTACATTCATAAGATTGGCGAGTTCGCTTACGGTAACAAATTCAGTAACCTGAAGTTTATTATCTTCTACTTCTCCAGGAGCATCGGATGATCCCTGCCGTTTTTCCCTGCGGTATTTAGCTTTAAGGCTTTTGCCCCGGCCTGATGAACCGGCAAGTTTTGCCTGCGTTTCCCTGATCTTTTCCTGTATTTCTTTTTGGTCAATTTCTTTATCTGTGCCCGGCGCTCTCCGGTCATTGCGTGCAGGCGGCTTTCCTCTTCCTCCGCCTGGTGCCCCACCCTGGGGACGCTGAAGCGGCTGGGTCCTCCACCACTTCTTCCATCGGAAGGAGCGCCGGGACCACGATTAAAGCCACCCCCATCGGGGCGGGTATCTGTTCTTTGAACCGTTTTAGGTTCGATTGGTATTCGTTTTCTCTTCCGTTTTTCTTCTTTACTGGCAGGCTTTGGGCGGGTATCGCTATCTACAGGCAACTCAATTTTGCGGATAATTTTGAGCCCTTCGATTTTATCTGCCTTAATATTTTCAATGATGGGACCAACAGTTTCCTGTGTACGTTGCATAGCTTCAACAGGTGCAGGAATATCTTCTTTTACCACGGGTGCTTCTGCCACAACAGGAATGTCGGGTATAGAAGTGGGTTCTTCTGCCACGGGTTCTTTGGGTTTAGAAGCCTTTGCTCCTTCACTCTTTTTAGGCCGTGTTGATGACTCTATTGTGCTAAGGTCTATCTTATCTAAAACTTTGGGTGTTTCGATTTGGGGTGCCTCAATTTTTGTTACTTCTGATTCTTTAACGGGGGGTGCTGCCGGTGCTTCGGGAGCAGGTGCCTCGGCCACAGGTACTTCTTCTTTTACGTTAACCTCAGGTTTCTGTGGCTCCGGTTCCTGGGCAGGGGGTGGCGGCGGAGGTGGTGCAGAAGGCTTTACCTCTTCTTTATCCTTTTTAAAGGTTATTTCCTCCTCATCTTTTTTCTTACGCTCACTTTGAACACTTTTAGGAATTTCAATTTGATCTGCCTTGGTTTTGGCTACTTTATCACTTTGAAATTCTTGCTGCAAAGCTCTGTACATATCTTCTGTAAGCTTGGCAGTGGGCTTAAGGTCGTCTCTGCTAAAGCCTTTGCCATATAAAAATTCTACAAGGGTTTCCTGACCAATGTTGAATTCTTTGGCAGCTGCCAACAGTCTTGGAAGTTTAATATCAGGCGATTTTAAATCAGGCATTCAATACTTTTTATTTAAGCCTGCAGGGTTTTGCCCTGCTTTTGAATTGCCGGCTTACAGGCAATTGTATTAAAACTGGCAGCTAAGGTACATTAGCTGCGTAACTTATTCTTTTTCGAATTCTTCTTTTAAGATTCTTCTGATGTCGGCAATGGTATTCTTTTCAAGGTCGGTTCTGCGTTCAAGCTCCTCGGGCGAAAGGTTTAGTACGCTTCTTCCCGTATCGCAGCCCACCTTTTTAAGCTGATCAATGATCCAAACATCTATTTCATCTGCGAATTCATCCAGGTCAATATCAAATTCTTCTGCTTCGCCTTCGGTATCGCGGTACACATCAAGTTCAAAACCTGTTAGCTCGCAGGCTAATTTAATATTAACGCCACGGCGACCGATTGCAAGTGAAACCTGGTCTGCTTTAAGATAAACTTCTGCGTGTTTTTTATCGTTATCAATATTCATGTAACTAATTCTGGCTGGTGTTAAGGAGCGCTGAATTAATAATTGAATATTGTTGGTATAATTAATTACGTCTATGTTCTCATTTTTTAATTCGCGAACTATGCCGTGAATACGGCTACCTTTCATACCTACGCACGCCCCTACGGGATCTATACGGTCGTCGAAGCTTTCAACTGCTACTTTTGCTCTTTCCCCGGGCTCGCGAACAATCTTTTTTATACTGATGAGACCATCAAAGATTTCCGGCACTTCTATTTCCAACAACTTTGCCAAAAATTCTGGGCTGGTTCTGCTAAGAATAATTACGGGTGAATTATTCTTCATATCTACCTTCTTAATCACTGCCCGAATGGTTTCGCCTTTCTTAAAATAGTCTTGTGGTATTTGCTCGCTTTTAGGTAAAATAAGTTCATTGCCTTCTTCATCCATTAACAATACTTCTTTTTTCCAAACCTGGTAAACTTCTGCGGTAATAATATCGTTAACGCGGTCGCCATATTTTTTTATGAGTACATTCTTTTTAAGATCGCTTATGCGGCTGGCAAGGGTTTGTTTTGCGGCTAATATGGCGCGGCGACCAAAATCGAGAATATCTACTTCTTCATATAATTCTTCACCTACTTCAAAATCTTGCTGAACCTTTACCGCGTCTTTGTATTCTACTTCTGTAAGTGGGTCCTGCACTTCTCCATCTTCAACAATCATACGGCGGCGTATAATTTCAAGATCGCCTTTTTCGGCATTTACGATAACGTCAAAATTTTCGTCTGTACCGAATTTTTTGCGGAGAAGTGTTTTAAAAACGTCTTCCACCACCTTCATCATGGTTGGACGATCAATGCTTTCCGCATCTTTAAAATCGTCGAAGGCATCTTTTAAGTTAATACTAGACATAATTTTCAAAAATTTTTAAACCGGCGGTTTAACCGGAAAAATCAGAATTTAATTTGAACCGTTGTTGATTTTATATTATTGAATGGAATAACAAATTGTTGTGTTACAGCCTTTTTGCCTTTACCTGTGATTTCTTCAAGAATAATATCTTCTTCCGTTGCCTGTAACAGTGTGCCGGTTTTAGCTTCACCTTCATTAAAAATTACTTCTACAGTTCTTCCAATGTTTTTGGTGTACTGCCGCTTTAATTTTAAAGGCTCGCTTACGCCTGGTGATGAAACCTCCAGTGAGAAATCACCTTCTGCAAAAAGCTGTTTTTCTTCAATCGCCTTATACAATTGGCGATTAAACTTAACGCACTGTTCTATTGAAATGCCTTTATCTCCGTCTAAAAACGCTTTTATATTGTTCCCGGGCTTTACTTTAATGTTTACCAGGTAATAGTCGGGAAATGATGAAAGCAGGTCGTTTAACATGCCTTCTACTTCAATTGCTGTGTTTTCTGTTGCCATATATAAAAAGGAGAAGGGAACGAGTCCGTTCCCTTCTTGTAATCTTTTCCGTGGCAAATGTACAATTTTGGGTGTATATCTCCCAAATTCCCTTTAAGCATTTGTAATTTATTATGATATTGTCTTTTAAAACCCTTATACCTTTGCCTAATGTTTAAGTTTATTATTTTTCTTATTGTTATTTACCTGTTTGTAAAATTGCTTTTTAATTTTATTTTACCTGTAACCCGCGCTACGGCTGAAGTAAAAAGTAAAATTAAAGCTATGCAGGAAGAGGAATTAAAAAGGCAGACTTCTGATGGTCGCCAAACGCATCAGCAACCGGTTAACGCAAAAACTAAGGATGCTGATTATATTGATTTTGAGGAAGTAAAGTAGCGCCTTTGTTTTATTAAAACTTTTCGGGATCCAGGTCACATAACTTCATAGGTGGTTTTAAATGGATGGTTTGCCATCCCGCCGCTGCCGCCCCTTCTATATTTTTGTAAGTATCATCTATTAGCATAGTTTCTTCTGGCAAAATATTTTCCCGCATTATTATTTCATCAAAAGCCTCCCTGTCTGGTTTTCGATATCCCAGCTGGTGCGAGTAATATGCTTTTTTAAAAAGCTGGTTAAATGTGCTTTCACCTTTTAATTGCCGGAACATTTTTTCAAATGCATTTAGATGAATAATGTTGGTATTGGAAAACAAATACAGGTTAAACCTGTTTTTATTCCGGTTGATCCATTCCAGGCTTTCCTCCGAATATTCAAGGAGCAGTGCATTCCAGGCATATTTAATTTCTTCATCTGTGAGATTAATACCTGCCAATTCCCTAAGCTGCGAATAAAATTCCTGTTCGGATATTTTACCGGTTTCCAACATTTCAAATAATGGAGAAGCATGAGACTGACCGTATAAAGTATTAAATTCTTTTACGCCAAGGTTTACGAATGCGTCGGATGCTTTTTGGAAATCTATATTAAGAATAACCCCCCCAAAGTCTAGAAAAAGATTTTTTATTAATGGCATGTTTGAAATATCTAAGCGGTGTTTGTTCTGTATTTCGGGTTGCGGTTAAATAACAGCTCAGTAATGAAAATTAGCAACACACTTACGGCTGTGGTTGCAGTAACCTTTCCAATGAAGAACCAGAAATCTCCAAACTGTATCCATTCAATCAGCACTAAAAGGGTATGATGAAGAAAGGTTAATATCAACAAATATACACTGTAAGGGGCAGCGCCCAGGCTTTTTACGGATGGCTCAAGGTAGCTAAAGTCGTTGGTTTCTTTAGGTAGCAGAACCGCAAGCAAAAATGGACGGAGGTAAGCTATAAGAACGCATGGTGCAGCATGTAAACCGGGTGTGCCGCTAAAGTAATCCATTGCTATCCCGAATATAAAAGCTACCAGCATAAGTGCGCTGCGGTGCATTTTAAATGGCAGCCAAAGTATAAATAAAAAGTATAATGAGGGTTTGGCTAACTGGTGCACAGAAGGAATTTTATCCAGCACATAAGCCTGCAAAAAAATAAACACCACAAACCGAATTATATTTTTTAATAAAGTGGTCATTGATTTTTCGGCGTTTTAGCTTCAAGCGATTTTTGCTCTGCCCACAATTCGTTTTTAACGAGATAAGCGTATTGCAGGGTGTAAAAATTTGTGCTGGTCTTTACCCGAATGGTAAAAAAGTTGCTGGATGATTCTGCCGAAATCTGGTCTACCGTTCCAATCATTAGCCCCGGGGGAAAATTGCCGGAAAGATTACTTGTTAATACAGAATCTCCTTGTTTTACTGCAATACTTTTTGGAATACCATGCAAGGTTACATATTGGGAGCTTTTACCATCCCACTCAACCAGTCCGGTATAAAAATTATTTTTGAGCATGGCGCTCACTTTATTAAACCTGTTTATTAAACTCATTACCCGGCAATAATTTTCGCTTACAAGAATTACAGTGCCAACAATACCTTCTGGCCCTATTACGCCCATATCTTTTTCAACACCCTGGTTGCTGCCACGATAAAGCGTTATATAATTGTTTTGTTCATTAACCGAATTGTTTACGACTTTGGCAGGCAGAAAGGTGAATTTGCGAATTCTGCCAAGCGAATCTTTTAAAAGGGAATCAATTTTTGTTACGGCCGAGGTATCAGGTAAAGCATAGCTTTCTTTTAAGGTTTCGTACAGCCGGGCATTTTCTTCTGCCAGCTTTTTATTGGTTTGCTTTAGCCTGAAATAGTATTCAACTCCATTATATTGCTTATTAATAAAGCCGGTTACCTCATTGGCATCAGATGCAAATGCAGATTCGTATGTTTTATTGAAGTTAACCAGGATGCCTATTGAAGCACCCATTAAAATGAGAAATAAAAACAGGTTAAAAAAATGCCGTATAAAAAGAAAAATATTTCTCATGAATAAGAAAAGGTCTATTGCGCGTAATAAATAAAACTTTGTATAAGACCAGCTTTTAAAAAACGTGTTTATACTTTACGCAAACTTTTGCATTTACGCAACGGTTACTTCATCACAAACGGATAGCGCTGGTAATTTTTAAGAGCCTGCCCGGTGCCACGTACCACGCTTTTTAACGGATCGTCGGCAATATGTACAGGTAATTTTATTTTTTGACTAAGCCTTTTATCTAAACCGCGTAATAAGGCACCCCCGCCTGTAAGGTAAAGGCCTCTTCTGTAAATATCGGCGGCCAGCTCCGGCGGTGTTGTTTCAAGCGCTTTTAGAACTGCTTCCTCTATTTTAAAAATTGATTTATCTAAAGCTTCAGCAATTTCCTGGTAGCTTACAAGAACCTGTTTTGGAATACCCGTTACCAAGTCTCTTCCGTTCACAGGTATTTCGTCTGGTGGATTATCCAGGTCTTTCATGGCAGCACCCACCTGTATTTTAATTTGTTCTGCGGTTCTTTCACCAATCAATAAACTATGGTAGCGGCGTAAGGCCTCCTGTATATCAGCGGTAAATTCATCACCCGCAATTCGTATGCTTTGGTCGCAAACAATACCGGCAAGTGCTATCACTGTTATGCCGGTTGTTCCACCGCCAATATCAATGATCATGTTTCCCACCGGCTCTTCTACATCAATGCCAATACCAAGTGCAGCAGCCATGGGCTCGTGCAACAGGTAAACTTCTTTGGCGCCTGCCTGCTCGGCACTGTCTCTCACGGCGCGTTTCTCCACTTCAGTTATGCTCGAAGGTATACAGATCATCATTCGCCAGCTTGGCGGAAATAAGGGCTTCTTGGTATGAATCATTTTGATCAATTCCCTTATCATTAATTCAGCTGCATTAAAATCAGCAATTACCCCATCCTTTAATGGTCTTACGGTTCTTATACTCTCGTGGGTTTTTTCATGCATCATCAAAGCCCTCTTGCCCACTGCAAGCACTTCTTTTGGATTGTTTCTGTTAAGCGCAACAATGCTTGGCTCATCTACAACTACAACGTCGTTATGAATAATCAGCGTGTTTGCGGTACCTAGGTCAATCGCTATCTCCTGAGTAAAAAAATTGAAAAGTCCCATTAAATATTGGTAGGAATTCTAAACGTTATTGAATGGCGCAAAGTTGTAAGAAATAATCTGAATTAACAAAGCGGAATATATTGCGGGTGCTGCTTTTGCTACAATATTCACAGCATACCAGTATTTGTGCATAAAAATTATTTAAAAGCGTTAAAAGTTTAGCCTTAATGTTGTGTATCACGGGCACATATTCCATTTTATAAAGCCAATATCATATTTTTACCCCTCTGTATGAAGTATTTTAATTTTAATGATTCCCTAAACCTGTTTGGAAAACTTACGCCGCGCCGCGCATGGAATGCGACAAAAGTTATGGCCAGCTACCAGCTTACCAAGCTTACGGGGAAACCCGTACAGTGGGGTTACCCCGTATCCATTTCTTTTGAACCTACAACCTCGTGCAACCTCAGGTGCCCCGAATGTCCAAGCGGATTAAGGGAATTCAGCAGACCAACGGGGATGCTAAAAAAAGACTTCTTCAGGCAAACTATAGATGATGTTTACAAAGAGCTGCTTTACCTTGTTTTCTATTTCCAGGGAGAGCCTTTTTTAAATCCAGATTTTCTCGACATGGTTAAGTTATGCCCATCAGAAGGGCATATACACTGCTACTTCTACCAACGCCCATTACTTAAACGATGATAAAGCCCGCAAAACAGTTGAGAGCGGACTAGATAGGCTGATAATTTCTATTGATGGCACCACGCAGGATGTGTACCAGCAATATCGCAGGGGTGGAAAACTCGATAAGGTGCTGGAAGGCGCCCGAAACATCGTAAAATGGAAACGTGAACTAAAAAGCAAAACTCCTTTTGTTTTCTTCCAGTTTCTTGTGGTTAAACCTAATGAGCACCAGATAGATGAAATTAAAAGACTGGCAGAAGAAATTGGTGTAGACCAGGTTCGTTTTAAAACCGCGCAGGTTTATGATTATGAAAATGATCCAAATAATTTAATTCCATCTCTTGAAAAATATAGCCGTTACCGGAAAGATAAAGAAGGTAAAAGGCAAATTAAAAGCAACCTGAATAACCATTGCTGGAAATTATGGCATGCCAATGTTATTAGCTGGGATGGATTGGTGGTGCCCTGCTGCTTTGATAAAGATGCCATGCACCGCCTCGGCAATTTACAAATGCAATCGTTTAAAGAAGTTTGGAATAACGACAATTATAAACAATTTAGAAAAGAGCTCGTTACCAGCCGCAGGAACATCGATATCTGCGCCAATTGCAGCGAAGGATTAACGGTTTGGGAAGATTAAAATTTATGGATCCGTTTCTTACCTCTTTCATCGTCTAATATTTCCTTTTGGTCTCTTTTTGTGTTTATGTTTAGAAACAATGGAGCAATTTTAGCTTCGATATCACCAATATAAAATTTTGAATAAATAACTATCATGAAAAAAACAATGCTTTCTGCAGCTGTCTTAGCTGCCGTAACTTTTACAGCCTTATCGTTTAAAAATGCTGATGTTGCCCCGGAAAAATCTATTACCACACCTACGGAGACCATTACCTGGAAAGTTGATAAAAGTCACTCTTCAGTAAAGTTTGATATTACCCACCTTGTTGTATCTGAAGTAGAAGGAAGATTTAAAATGTATGATGGTTCCATGGTTGCAGATAAAGCAGATTTTTCTGATGCTAAAATAAGCTTTTCTATAGATGTGAACTCTATTGATACAGATAATGAAAATCGCGACAAACATTTAAAGTCAGATGATTTTTTTAATGCTGAACAATTTCCGGCGATAAAATTTGAGAGCACTTCTTTTAAACCTTTAGGCGGAAATAAATACAGTCTTACCGGTAACCTTACGGTAAGGGATGTTACAAAACCTGTAACCTTCGATGTTACTTATGGTGGGATGGCGAATGCAATGGGTAAAACCAAAGTAGGCTTTAAAGCAAAAACAACCATTAACCGTTTCGATTATAATTTGAAGTGGGATAAAGGCCACCGAAGCCGGTGGTTTAGTGGTAAGTAAAGAGGTTAATATTACCGTTAATGTTGAAATGGATAAAGTATAAATTGTACTTATTTAATGAAGCCGGGGCAGAAATGCTCCCGGTTTTTTTATGTGCTTAATTCAGTGATGACTTTTGATGAATGCTCATCTTAAAATTTGAAATTCATTAAATGGTTCTGCTTCCAAATCGATGATGTGCACCTGCTGCACTGTTGCATTAGACGGACCCCGGCTACAATAATCTATAAAACTTGATAGATCTTTTTCATTTGCCTGTGCCATTATCTCCACCCGTCCGTCAGGCAGGTTTTTTACCCAACCTTTTATATTCGTTTTTAATGCATGTTGCTTTGTATATTTTCTAAAAAATACACCCTGTACTTTTCCAGTTATTAAAATGTGTTTGGTAATCATATTCTTTCTTCTTTACCTGAAGCCATCGCCGTCGAGCAGGTTGCCAAGGCCACCCAATATACTGCCTTCTTCTTTACGGCTAACGGTTCCATATGTTAGAATGCGCGAGGCAAGGCGACTTATGGGCAGGGTTTGTATCCAAACTTTGCCGGGGCCGCGGAGTGTTGCAAAAAATAATCCTTCACCACCGAAAAAAGTGTTTTTTATTCCCCCAACAAATTGAATATTATAATCTACCGATGCCTCAAATGCAACAATGCAACCAGTATCTACCTTCAACATTTCACCCGCATGTAATTGTTTTTCCAGAACATGACCCCCCGCATGGCAAAAGGCCATTCCATCGCCTTCTAATTTTGCCATTATAAATCCCTCACCACCAAATAAACCCGTACCTAATTTGCGTTGAAATTCTATACCAATGCTAACCCCTTTTGCCGCGCATAAAAATGCATCTTTCTGGCAAATAACTTTACCATTAAGTTGCATCAGGCTTAGTGCGATAATCTTGCCGGGGTAGGGAGAAGCGAAGCTTACATGTTTTTTTTGGGATGAAATATTGGTGAAGGCGGTCATAAAAAGGTTTTCACCTACAAGCATTCTTTTTCCTGCACTGAATAATTTGCCCAGGATGCTGCTTTGCTGCTGGCTTCCATCGCCAAACATGGTCTCCATCTGGATGCCATCATCCATCATCATAAATGCGCCGGGTTCTGCAACAGCTGTTTCGTTAGGGTCGAGTTCTACCTCTACATATTGCATTTCTTCGCCAACAATTTTGAAATCTATTTCGTGGTTTCTGATCATTTGGTGCATGCTTTAAAACGTGAAAAACAAGGGTTGACAAATGTAAATAATTAGCATTTTTATTTACTTGCACAAATGGATGATCTAATAAGAAATATTTAGAAGCGGCATTAATTCATCACAAAAAAACCCGCCATTGACTTGCCGGGTTTTTTAAAAAGTGGTTTTTAAATTTTTATGTGCTTCATATATGCTGCATTGTCTTTAGCACTTTGAAGCGGGGTGGTGCCCGGATACCGTTCCTGCTCTACCATAAAGTACTTCGTGCCGCATTTTCTGGCGGAGTGTAAAATTTGCGGAAAGTTTATTGAACCTGTGCCCAGCGTTACGGAGTTATTGTCTGCTTTGGGATCAGCATTTTTTGCAAGGTCTTTTACATGTACCAATGGAAAACGATCTTCATATTTTTTCAAATAATTTATAGGGTCTGCACCCCCTGCGACCACCCAGTAAATATCCATTTCATAAAAAACGGTATCGGAGTTTGTATTATTCATCATTACCTGCTGTGGAATTTGTCCCTCTAATTCTTTAAAGGAATATGCATGGTTATGATAGGCAAAACGAATTCCATGCTTTTTACATATCTCTCCTTTTGCATTGAATTCTTCTGCGATGCGTTTAAAATCATCTATGGATTTTTGAGGACCTTTGAACGGGCAAATTAAATACTTCATATCAATTGATGCCGCCTCAGCTGCCTTCTTTTCAAAATCTTTATTTATGTCTGTGTGGCTTGAAATTATTTTCATTCCCAACTCATCCATATAATTTTTAAATTCTCTGGCAGTCATGCCCCAGAACATTCCATCTTTACCTTCAAAGCTTTCAATTTGGGTATAACCAAATTCGGCGAGTTGTTTTAGAACTCCTTTGGGGTCTTTTGGAAAATCGTCTCTTAGGCTGTATAACTGTATGCCGAAATTGTTAAGACGTTTATTATCTGCAGCAATAAGTGTTTTTGCACCTATTAATGTGCCGGCTGTTAACAGGCTGCCCTGCATTAAAAATTTTCTGCGGGAGTAGGTCATACAATTATTTTAGTTGTTTAGGATTTACAGGGCCCAGGCTTTATCGCCTTTTTTGTAAGGATAGCAGCCATCGAATTTACCGGGCACCGGCAGGTAGCGCAATGCTTTGGTGGCACCGGTTTCACTGGTAAAATATCCAAGAATGGAAAGTTGTTTCATCATGCTAAAAAAATGATTTACATCATCATGTTTTTTATTTTTCACATATTCGGTGGCATCTTTGTCTAACGCAACTAAGAGCTCATGTTTTTTCCTGCGGGGAAAATTTCATGAAATTCTTTGTTGTATTTCTTATCAGCAGCTTCGTTTATTTTAGCAAAACCCTCTTTAAATATTTGCTGGTCTTCTTCAGTGTAGCAGTCAGATACATACACTTTCATAAACTTGCCAATGTTGGCGTCTTTTGCTCCAGGCGAATCTGGTGTGGTTGGTAAAATAGTTTCACCTATTTCATCCAACAAGGCCTCATCCTGCTTCCAAAAAATCTTCTTTTTTATCGTTACTTTTGCAGCCCGATAAGAAGGCTTCTGCACCAATTATTGATCCACCAAATATTAATGCAACCCTTGACAATGCGTCTCGTCTGTTCATAAAAATTATTTATTTTTATTATTAAGATAGAGATTCATTTTCTTTAACTCGCTTACTGCATGGTCTGCTGCACTTGCCGTAAATGCCATGTAACCTAGGGAAGGGTTTACGCAGGATGCAGATGTCATAAACGCACCATCCGTTACAAATACATTTGGTGCATCCCATACCTGGTTGTATTTGTTTAATACAGATGTTTTAGGATCTTTGCCCATTCTTGCAGAACCCATTTCATGAATACCGCGTCCCAGGGTACCATCTCCAATAAAGCCACGTACATTTTTTACTCCTGCAGCTTCCAGCATTTCAATGGCGTCTTCATTCATGTCTTTGCGCATTTTCTCTTCATTCTCTTTGTACTCTATATCCATGGCAAGCACATTTAATCCCCATTTATCCTTTGTGTTTTTATCAAGGGTAACCTTGTTTTCGTGGTAGGGAAATGTTTCTCCGAAACCACCGATGTACATTGTCCAGTTACCTGGTTCAACCAATGCTTCTTTTAAACCTGCACCCACCGAAAATTCTTCGGCTGAGCGGCCCCACCCATCTCGTCTGCCACCACCCTGGTAGCCAAAACCCCGCAGGTAATCGCGTTTGTCGTTGATTATGTTCTGATAACGCGGAATATATATTCCATTTGCACGCCTGCCATAGGTGTATTTATCTTCAAAACCTTCTACTGTGCCACCGGCACCGACACCAAGATGGTGGTCCATTATATTATGACCCAGTTCGCCGCTGCTGCTGCCAAGCCCATCGGGCCAAACATCTGTTGCGGAGTTCATAAGAATCCATGCACTGTTTAGAGCAGAGGCATTGAGAAAAATAATTTTTGCGTTATAAGTATAAGTCTGGTTATTTTCAGCATCCAGCACTTCTACTCCGGTTGCTCTTTTTCTGTCCTTATCGTATATAATTTTTGTAACGATAGACCATGGTCGCACGGTAAGATTGCCGGTCTTCATAGCTGCAGGCAGTGTTGAAGATTGTGTACTGAAGTATGCGCCAAATGGACAGCCCAGCCAGCATTTATTTCTGTATTGGCAATTTGTTCTGTCATGGTGCGGTACCGTAATGTTTGCTGTACTGCCAATGATCATATGGCGCTGACCCTTATAATGTTCTTTAAGCCTGGCAGCAACATCTTTTTCTACACAGGTCATTTCCATGGGCGGCAAATATTGTCCATCGGGTAAGTGAGGAATGCCATCTCTGGTACCGCTTATGCCTGCAAATTTTTCAACATAATCATACCATGGAGCAATTTCTTTATAGCGAACGGGCCAATCTACTGCGATGCCTTCTTTGGCATTTGCTTCAAAATCCAGATCGCCAAGGCGGTAACTTTGCCTTCCCCACATTAATGAACGCCCGCCAACATGATAACCGCGAAACCAGTCAAATCGTTTTATTTCAGTATATGGACTTTCTTTATCATTTACCCAAAAATCGAGATTTCTTTCTTTAAGGGATAATCTCTTTTCAGTACCGGGTAGTCTTCAATCATTTTCTGGGTGCGGTTTCCGCGATGTGGAAATTCCCATGGATTTTTATTGGCGTTTACATAATCTTTAATATGCTCAATATTTCTGCCACGTTCCAGCATTATTACTTTTAGCCCTTTTTCGCATAGTTCTTTAGCAGCCCAGCCACCACTAATACCGGAACCAATTACAATTGCATCATAAAATTTTCCGCCATTTTTTTATTTTAAAATTGAATAAAAATAAGAGTTATAAGTTAATATATATTTTAAACATCGCAAATCATTACTGCTTTTCTTAAAGACGTCACTTTGTCCTCTGCAGCAGGAATGAATTCTTGCGCTACATATCCTTTAAAACCGGTGGCTACAATCGCTCGCATTATTGCAGGGTAATATAGCTCCTGCGTTTCATCTATTTCATGCCTGCCGGGTACACCTCCGGTGTGATAATGTCCAAAATATTGATCATTGTCTTTTATTGTTCTTATTACATCACCTTCATCAATTTGCATATGATATATATCGTACAGTAATTTAAAATTGGGCGAACCTAGGCTTTTGCAAAGTTCAACCCCCCATTTATGGTTGTCGCACATATAATCTTTGTGATCAACCTTGCTGTTAAGCAATTCCATTTGTATGGTTATGCCATTTTTTTCGGCAAGAGGCAATATTTTTTTTAAACCATTAACGCAGTTTTTTAATCCGGTTTCATCATCCATCCCATCCCTGTTTCCACTGAAGGAGATAACACTTTTATATCCTTCTTTAACCATGAGTGGAATAATTTCTGTAAAATCTTTAATAAGTCTTTCATGGTTTTCAGAATGATTCCATCCCCTGGTTAAACTGTTTTCGCCATACGTATAACACATAGAACTGTAAATGCCATATTTCTTTAGCGTTGGCCAATCCTTTGGGCCGACTAGATCAATGGCATTAAAGCCGATTCTTTTAACGGCTTTGCACAATTCTTCAATGGAAAGAAAGTCATACGTCCACCGGGCAACGGAATGATTTATATTATTTTTAAGTGTCACTTTTTGAGATGATTTTGTTTCCCTGCATCCTGCAGAAGCAAATGCGCCGGCAGTTGTTATAGCCAGCGAGCCTGCAAAGAGATTTTTTAAAGCCTATCTTCTATTCGTATTAAGCATAGATATTTATATTGTATTAAGCCGGTTCCTTATAATTTGCAAGTGTTGGTTTAGGGCGGTTACGCATATAAATGAACAAAATTGCAAAAGCAACAATAAGTATAATGGGTATGGTAAGTGTTGCATTTATAATTTCTGGACCTGCTGCA
Organism: uncultured Bacteroidota bacterium; assembly: GCA_963806425.1. Taxonomy (GTDB): domain Bacteria; phylum Bacteroidota; class Bacteroidia; order Chitinophagales; family Chitinophagaceae; genus JBBRBB01. The sequence goes on from CAWDYB010000010.1 coordinate 105,842, forward strand.
GCTTTAACCTGGTTAAGCTGGTTGCCCATGTCTGAACCGGCAGGAGCATCAATATACTCTTTTAGAGATGCGCCCGGGGGCAGTTTAGCGTCTAAAAGCTTATCATAATAGCCACCCATAAAAATCATGTAGATAGAAACGGCAAACATTCCCGCGCCACCCATAAGGTTTAAACCTACAGCGCCTGTTTTAGGTAAATTTTCTGCAACAAAACCAAGCATGGTTGGCCAGAAATAACACACACCCATTCCAAAAACCATGGCGCCAACAAAAAGCATATTGCCTGTTGTATGACTTAGCATGTATAATCCAATCGCAGAAAGTATTGCAGACATTAATAATACCCCGGACGGTGAAAATTGTTTTACCACAGGTTCGGCAAATGCCCTGCCTATAACCATTACACCTGTTTCGATCGTTAACAACAAGATGGCATTTTCTGTGACATTTTTAAGCAATACATCTATCCATTGCCCGGTAAATAATTCTGTAATGGCTGTACCAAACATTAAAATTATCATTACAAGAAATAATGGTGAAAGCAGCGACTTATACATGGTTGAGGTAGATACACCACTTGCTACACGTTCTGTAACAGGAAATGTTAAACGGAAAAACATGATGCCGTATAGTAAAGCAGGGATGAACATAAGCCCAACTAAAAAGCGCCAGTTAGAAAGGTATATTGAATCCGGTGCATATTGCCCCAGGAAACTTACAATTAGTGTACCTATAACGATACCACCGGGAAACCATAGATGAAAATGGTTAAGCTTGGTGGTCTTCTTCTCTGTATACATACTTGCTATCAAAGGGTTACAGGCAGCTTCAACCGACCCGTTACCCATACCGATAAGCAGTGTTGAAATAAACAATGCCCAAAACCCATTTGCGATTATGGTAAGTATTATGCCCAGGGTGTGAAATATAAAAGCTGCAATCAACAAATTTTTCATTCCAATAATATCTACAACCATTCCACCAATAATAATTGCTAAAGGAAAGCCCCAAAAAGCGGTACTGGTTATGTATCCTATTTGTTCAGCAGTGAGAGCAAACTCATAGGCCCAGGTATTTAATAGACCAGCCCTTATGCCAAAAGATAATGATGTTACCAGCAGTGCAAGGCAACTGGCAATAAAGAGTTGGTTGCGGTTAATTGCGGACATATTCGTTAGAATTGTTTTTAAAAATAATGAGAAAATACAGTTGCTGCTTAATTATTTCTGGCTGCCTAAATGTACGCACATTATAATAAAAATACAAACAAAAATTTTTTTTTACACTGCATAATTAATTAATTGTTGCTCAAGTGAACACCCAAATCAAAGATTAGAACGGCTGATTTTTTTGGTTAAACTCTCAAATTTTTTTATATGTTGAACAGAAAATTACGCATGGGTATGGTAGGCGGCGGCAAAGATGCCTTTATCGGTGCAATTCACCGGCTTGCCTTTAATATGGATGGACTGATAGAACTTACATGTGGCGCACTAAGTATTAATGAAAGTATAGCAGTAGATTCAGGAAAATCTTTATTTCTTGCCGAAGACAGAATTTACTTAACCTATGAGGAAATGATAGAAAAAGAAAGTAAGATGCCTGAAGATAAACGAATGGACTTTGTTACTATCGTAACACCAAACTTTGCTCATTTTGCACCGGCTATGGCTGCCCTGGAAAATGGGTTTAACGTGGTAATAGAAAAACCTATGACCTTTACCTTCGATGAAGCCAAGCAGTTAAAACAAAAGGTAAAAGAAACAGGATTAACACTTTGCCTTACGCATACTTACTCAGGTTACCCGATGGTAAAGCAGGCTAAAGCAATGATTAAAAATGGCGACTTTGGTAAAATAAGAAAAGTATGGGTTGAGTATCCGCAGGGCTGGCTAAGTAAACTAACCGAACGGGAAGGCAATGCACAGGCCGCATGGCGTACAGATCCTAAAAAAAGCGGTAAAAGCGGTTGTATGGGCGATATCGGCACACATGCTGCACACCTTGCAGAATATATTACCGGGTTAAAAATTAAAAAACTATGCGCCGACCTGAATATAATGGTAGAAGGCCGCGCCCTGGATGATGATGGAAATGTACTGCTAAAATTTGACAATGGCGCTGCAGGGGTTTTAATGGCATCACAGGTGGCAGCCGGCGAAGAAAATGCTCTAAGAATTCGCATTTATGGCGAAAAGGGCGGGCTTGAGTGGGCGCAGCAGGAGCCAAATACATTACTGGTAAAATGGCTGAATGAACCAACACAAATTTATAGAGCGGGGCAGGGATACCTGGGCAGTTTTGCTAAACACAATGCACGAACCCCAGGCGGTCATCCGGAAGGTTATCTAGAAGCTTTTGCCAATATTTATAGAAATTTTGCACTTACACTTTCTCCAAAAATTTCTGGGGAAGAACCCACCGAAGAAATGCTCGATTTTCCTACAGCCGATGATGGTATAAGAGGTATGGCATTTATAGATAACGTGGTTGCTTCAGCCCAAAGTGAGAAGAAGTGGCATACGTTTGAATTATAATTATGATGCCGGCCGCAGTACACTTTTCTGCTTTGTTGCGTCGCACACTTCAGCGTAAACAAAAAAGACGAGCATAGTACAGAAAGTACAAGAGAGTGACACAACGAAGATGAATTTATATACCTGAGGCCGGTAAACAATTAAAACAAATATTAATGACAACTTTAAAAGGACCAGGAATATTTTTAGCGCAGTTTATGGGCGATAGCGAACCATTCAATAATTTAAAATCTATTTGCAAATGGGCAAACGGCCTAGGTTATGCAGGCGTGCAGATACCTACATGGGATGCCCGTTGTATAGACCTTCAAAAAGCTGCAGAAAGTAAAACTTATGCTGATGAACTAAAAGGTGTAGTAAATGATTGCGGGTTGGAAATAACAGAATTATCTACCCATTTGCAAGGGCAACTTGTAGCAGTACATCCTGCATACGATGCCTTGTTTGATGGATTTGCGCCAGAGAATTTTCGGAATAATCCCAAAGCAAGAACCGAATGGGCAATTCAACAATTAAAATATGCGGCGAAAGCCAGCCAAAATCTGGGATTGAATGCGCATGCCACTTTCAGCGGTGCATTATTGTGGCATACGGTGTATCCATGGCCGCAACGACCGGCAGGATTGGCGGAGACCGGATTTAAAGAACTTGCCAACCGCTGGTTACCTATACTAAATTACTTTGATGAATGTGGTATAGATCTTTGTTATGAAATACATCCGGGAGAAGATCTGCATGATGGGGTTACCTACGAAATGTTTTTAGAGAAAGTAAATAATCATAAGCGTGCATGTTTGTTATACGATCCTTCGCATTTTGTTTTGCAATGTCTGGATTATCTTGAATATATTGATATTTATCACGAGCGAATAAAAATGTTTCATGTAAAAGATGCCGAGTTTAATCCAACCGGCAGGCAGGGGGTTTATGGTGGATACCAAAACTGGATAGACCGTGCAGGCAGGTTTCGTTCGCTGGGAGACGGGCAGGTTGACTTTAAATCCATCTTCAGCAAATTATCAGCCTACGATTATAAAGGCTGGGCAGTGCTTGAATGGGAGTGCGCCATAAAACATCCAGAAGATGGTGCTAAAGAAGGTGCACCATTTATAAAAGACCATATTATAAGAGTTACCGAAAAGGCATTTGATGATTTTGCAGGTACAGGTTCTGATGAAAATTTTAATAAAAAAGTATTGGGAATAGATCAATAACTTTATAACCATTCATTCATTATTTAAAACTTATCGTGTGAAAAAAATATTAATTGCATTTGCCGCATTATCATTATTTGCAACAGCCTGCGGCGATGAAAACAATGAAGCTAAAGATGACAGTACAGTTTCAGAAACACCTGCTGCTGCCAACGACCCTTCCAGCAATCCGGACTATCAGAAAGGGTTAGAGCTGATTGCAAAATCTGACTGCCTTACATGCCATAAAATCGATGAAAAACTTACGGGACCTTCTTATAAAGAAGTTGCTGCAAAATATGCAGGGTCGGATACGGCAGTGAATTATCTTTCAGAAAAAATAATTAAAGGCGGTTCCGGTGTTTGGGGAGAAGTAATGATGACCCCACACCCCACCCTTTCTAAAGAAGATGCCGAACAGATGGCCAAATACATCTTATTACTCAATAATTAATAATACCCCTCAATGAAATATGTTATGATTGCTGCGGCAATTACAATGGCTGCCTGTAATTCGGGCACCACAACCCAAACCAATTCAGATACTATACATACAGCTACAACAAGCGGCGGCAATGATTCAGCGTGGATTTCTTTATTCGATGGTCAGTCGCTGAAAGGCTGGCACACCTACGGTATGGATAAACCGGGCAGCGCGTGGGATATTGACAGCAACGCCATTCATTTAAGAGCAGCATCAAATAAAGGTTACCAGACTGAGGGCGGCGGCGACCTGATTACCGATGAAGAGTTTGAAGATTTTGATTTAAAGCTCGAGTGGAAAATTTCTGATAACGGCAACAGCGGAATTATTTTTTATGTGCATGAAGACACGTCAAAATATAAAGAGACCTGGAGAACAGGGCTTGAAATGCAGGTGCTGGATAATGACGGGCATTCGGATGGGAAAATAGAAAAACACCGTGCCGGTAATCTATACGACCTAATAGCTTCTAATAAAGATGCAGGAGATACAAAAGGAAAATGGCACCAGGTTGAAATAATTAGTAATGATGGTAAGCTCGACTTTTATTTTGATGGGGAGCATGCCGTATCTACCACGTTATGGAATGATGAATGGAAACAAATGATTGCCAACAGCAAGTTTAAAGACATGCCGGATTGGGGAACTTATAAAAAAGGGCATATAGCATTACAAGACCATGGTAATGATGTATGGTACAGAAATATTATGATCAGGAGATTGTAATAAAATTATCTTAGCCTGTAAAAAATATTATGCAATTCAAAGCACACCCCTGGGTGTGCTTTTTTTTAAAAATTACTTTTTGGTTTTAGTGTAACCGGGTTTTGACGTTTGCGAATTTTCATATTCATTATTTCAACCCCAAAAGAAAAAGCCATGGCAAAATATATGTAACCTTTAGAAATGTGGCTGCCATGAAAAGGTTCCAATCCTTCAAAGAAAAGGCTAAAGCCGACCATTAGTAAAAAAGATAGCGCAAGCATTTTTAATGTAGGATGCTTCTCAATAAAACCTGCAATTTTAGCCGCGAAAAAAAACATAATGATCATGGCTATAACAACGGCAACCATCATTATCTCTACATGGTTTGCAAGGCCAACAGCAGTAATTATACTGTCGAAAGAAAAGATCATATCAACTAACACAATTTGTGCAAGCACAGAACCAAAGGCAGATTTTTTGCTGTTGATCGTTTTCTCGTGTTCGCCACCTTCCAGCTTTTCATGTATTTCCGAAACAGTTTTGTATAAAAGAAAAATGCCACCGGCAAACATAATTACGTTTCTAAGGTTAAAGGCATAATGTTCATCGCCCCAGTTTATTCCAAACAATTCGTTACTGCCATTCTTTACCAGCCAGGTTAGCCCGAGTAACAATAAAATTCTTACGGTTATACCAAGAAACATCCAGGTTCGGCGGGCCGTTAATTTTTGTTTTTCGTTTTGAAGCCTGCCCATTAATATCGAAACAAAAATTACATTATCAACACCCAACACAATTTCCAGGGCGGTTAATGTAAGAAAACTAATTAACGCGTCGGTAGTTAATAAATGCTCCATATTAATTTTTAATTAAAAATATACATCATAATAATTATGCCGAAGTTCCGGATAAATGTGTGCAAATATTTTTCACTATTGCGGGGCCTTCATATATAAACCCGGTCCATACCTGCACCAACGCTGCGCCTGCATTAATTTTTTCTTCCGCATCTGTTCCTGTAAAAATACCCCCGCTGGCAATAATCGGAATGGTGTTTTTCGATTGCGATGATATATATTGAATAACCTGTGTAGATAATGCCCTTACAGGTCTTCCGCTTAACCCTCCACTTTCACTAAGGTTGCTTTTTTCTGAAAGCAGATTATTTCTTTGTATGGTTGTGTTGGTTGCTACAATGCCATCTAATTTTACCTCGTGTACGAGTGATATTATATCATCAAGTTGTTGTTCAGAAAGGTCAGGTGCGATTTTTAAAAGCAGCGGGCGGCACCGTGCTTTACCATGATTAATGGTTTGCAGGTGAGACAAAATTTTTCGCAAAGATTCTTTCTCCTGCAAGGCACGAAGACCCGGCGTATTTGGTGAGCTTACATTTACAACAAAATAATCTGCCGCATTAAATAATTCATTAAAACATTTATCATAATCTTTCCATGCATCTTCGTTGGGAGTGTTTTTGTTCTTGCCAATATTTCCGCCTACAATCATTCTTCCCTGTCTTCCAGCATTTTTATGTTGCCATTGTTCTAATCTTTTTCTAACAACCTTAACGCCATCGTTATTAAAACCCATGCGATTAATCAGCGCCTGGTTATTGGGCAACCGGAACAACCTGGGTTTTTCGTTGCCAGCCTGCGGCAATGGTGTTACAGTGCCTGCCTCAACCGATCCAAAACCAAGCATTTCCAGTTCTTTAAGATAATGTGCATTTTTATCGAAGCCCGCTCCAAGCCCAACAGGGTTTTTAAATGATAGGCCGAAAACATTCTTTTGCAGGCCGGCTGATTTATACTGATAGGCATTTTCTGTTATTGATTGAATAAATCCTACTTCTCTACCTGCCTGTAGGGCATTCATAATAAAATAGTGAACATCTTCCGGGGGAAACTGAAAAAATATTTTACGCAGCAGGTTATACACCATAATACAAAGGTAGGAGGTACTGAAAAAAAATATAATGAGGTTAAAAAAATTAAGAAAGACTATTTTTTAAAATCGAAAAGGGTGGCGGTAAATTCTCCCTTTTCTTTCTTCTTTACTACGGCATTAAATTCTCCTTTATAACGCAATGTTTGCGGTACAAGCATGTTCCCAAACTTTGTCATTTCTACTTCCATATTCACATTAAAAGAATATATGCCTGCCTTGTAGCTTAGTGTATACTTTCTTGCTAAAACCTCCATGGTTCGTGCATCGAACCAGGTAACCATTTCATCCACTACGATATTATCGCGTTGAAACAGCCCCAGGTCTTCTTTTGGTTTAATGGAAAATATATAGGTTTCATTGCCTTTATAGAAATCAAAGTTCAGGTTATAGTCGTAGTATTTATGAGCATTCTCATCGTAGAGATCAAGCTTGTTTCCAATGAGTGGAATTCCAGGAATTTTTTTGCCTGGATTAAAGAATAACATTTTAAGTTGCTCTTTGTGTTTTTCCATTCCAGATTTGTCGGCCGTTGAAAAGTTTCTACCTGCAACAATATTATTCTCTCCGCACACTTTACCTTTTGCAAAAAATAATCCGGCATACATTTCTGCCGTTGTGTAATTGTAATCGCCATTCTTATCAAAAAAATTTCCTGTTGTTTTTTGTTCAATAACCTCTGTTGTTCTGCAGCCATTTTCGCGGTGTTGCCTGGTTTTGCTGTAATACGTGGCTTTGGGTTTATCTTTTTTATCGAGCATTCTTATGTCGTTAAAAGAAGAAAATTCTATTACCCTTAAATTTCTGAAAGCCTTATAAAAAGTTGTATCGTTTTGAATGCGCTGCAATATGCTTTTATAATCCATGTTGTTGCGCACAACTACTTCGCGAAGAGTAAAAGGCAAATTATCTACCAGCACAGTAGTGTCTTGTGCATTTGTTGTAACGAATAAAAAAACAAGCCATATGGCAGAAACTATTTTCATTTAGGAAAAACCATTTTATAATCTACCTGAATTTTTCCTTTTGAAATGTCAGTTAACTTTCCTTTCAATAATTTTCTTTTCAGGGGTTTCAGGTAATCTATAAACAGTTTACCTTCAATGTGATCGTATTCATGTTGAATAACGCGGGCCGTTATGCCACTATATGTTTTGGTGTGTGGTTGAAATTTTTCGTCAAGAAACGTGATGGTTACTTCTTCAGGCCGCGAAACATCTTCGCGTATTTTCGGAATGCTCAGGCAACCTTCATTATAGCTCCAGGGTTTTCCATCCAGTTCAATTATCCGGGCATTTATGAAAACCTGTTTTATACCGGGCTCATCAGAATATTTTCCTTTTTCATCATCTTCAAGATTTTCAAATATCTGGCTGCTGTCCATAATAAACAGGCGAATGTTGTGGTTAACCTGGGGTGCTGCAAGCCCTACACCATTGCTTTCATACATGGTCTCCCACATATCATCAATCAATTTTTCAAGTGCGGGATAATCTTGCAATATCTCCTGTCCTATCTTTCTTAAAACTTCTGTTCCGTAAGCTACTATCGGTAGAATCATAAACTGTAAAAATGTTTTAACATAGCATGTTTTACATGCCCTGCAAATGTAAAAGGTATAGATGAATGTAACTGTTAAACAATCAGCCTAATGTGCGCAAATGTTCCTGTAACATTAAGGCGGCTGCCAGCTGGTCAAGGTTTTCTTTTTTGCGGCGGTCTTTTTTCTTCATGCCCATATCGTGCATTGACCGGGCGGCGTTTTTGGAAGTATATTGTTCATCAATAGTTTGTAAAGGAATTGTTGAAAATTCTTTTTTTAGTTTTTCAATAAAAAATTGAACGGGAATGGTGGCATGTGTTACAGATCCATCAAGATTGGTGGGTTGCCCAACCAAAAAAAGTTCAACTTCTTCATCGGCAATATATTTTTTTAAAAAATTAATAACAGCAGAGGTTTCGACAGTTGTTAAGGGTGTGGCGATAATTTTTAATGGGTCTGTTACCGCAATACCACAACGTTTTTTTCCATAATCTATGCAAAGTATGCGTGCCATAATTAGTTACATAATATTAAAAGGTCGGCAATAACAAATATGCCAAAGATTACACTTGCCATACCATTAGCAGTCATGAACGCTATGTTTACTTTACTCAAGTCGTTAGGTTTTACAATGCTTTGCTGGTATACAAGCATACCTGCAAAAACAATGAAGCCCGCCCAATATATAAAACTAAAATTTCCTGCAAGCCCTGCGGCAACAATAAAACCTGCGCTTAAAAAATGCAAAAAGCGTGATACCATTAATGCATTGCTTTTACCTGCGACCGCAGGTATTGAATACAATTGATTTTCTTTATCAAACTGTTCATCCTGCAAGGCATAAATAATATCGAAGCCGCTTACCCAACAGATTACAGCTAATGAAAAAAGCACAGGTAAGATATGAAAGCGGCCTGTGACCGCAAGGTATGCACCGATGGGTGCAAGGGAAAGTCCTAAACCCAGAACAAGGTGGCACAGTGGTGTAAAACGTTTTGTATAACTATAGAAAAGAATAACGAAAAGCGCAACCGGGGAAAGGTAAAAACAGATAGCGTTTATAAAATAACAACTTGCTATAAATATAATGCATGAAATAATGGTGAACAACAGCGCATTGCCCGAAGTGATAACACCACTGGGAATTTCGCGTATAGCCGTCCTGGGATTTTTAGCATCAAAAGTTCTGTCGAGGTAACGGTTAAACGCCATAGCAGCGCTTCGTGCGGTAACCATGCAAACGATAACGAGTAAAAATTTAATTACAACCAGGACCGGTGTAAAAGGTATAAGTGGGGCAGAATGACTGTTGTGTTTAAAAAGATCTGTTTGCATCAGCCCAAGAACAAACCCGATCATGGCAAAGGGCATTGCAAAAATGGTATGAGAAAACTTAATGAGAGAAAGGTAGTTTTTGATGGATGACATGTTGCCGGTTTCAGGCGCAAAAGTAATTGAGAAAAATAATTACTGGTTTCTTAGCCGGTGCAACCTCGGTTCAGAAAGCTTATATAATATAATACCTGCCGCTACAGCAATATTCAGTGAATGCTTCATACCCAATTGAGGAATTTCTATACATCCTTCGCACATTTGCATAAGATCTTGCTGCACACCTACCACCTCATTGCCGAGAATTACCGCGGTCTTCTGGTCTGTTGGTAAAATAAATTCATCCAGCATTCTGCTTCCCTCGGCCTGTTCAACCGAATAAATGGTATACCCGTTTTTTTTAAGGTTTTCCAGTGCATCCAATGCGGTTGAAAATTGAATCCAGTCAACGGTTTCAGTTGCTCCCAATGCGGTCTTATTCATTTGGCGGTGAGAGGGGTCCGGGGTATATCCACAAATAAAAATGGCTTCGATTAAAAAGGCATCGGCAGTTCTAAAAATGCTGCCTACATTATAAACGCTACGCACATTGTCTAGTACAACAATGATCTTATTTTTCTCAGCTTCTTTAAATTCATTCACCGTTTTACGGTTAAGTTCTTCCATGCTCAGCTTGCGCATTATCTCCTCTTTAATTTATTTGTGAAGGTTAACAGTTCGCCTTTCTATGCGCTTTTCATATGCCACACCCTGGAAGATGCGGTGAACATAAATACCGGCAACATGTACATCGTCCGGATCAATTTCGCCGGGTTCAACCAAATGCTCCACTTCTGCAATAGTTATATCTGCAGCTTTAGCCATAGAAGTAGAAAAGTTTCTGGTGGTTTTTCTAAAAACAAGATTGCCCATTTTATCTCCTTTCCATGCTTTTACCAATGCGAACTGCGCATGCAGCGCATATTCCATTAAGTGCATTTTACCATTAAATTCTCTCACCTCTTTTCCTTCGGCTATTTCTGTTCCGAAACCTGCGGGCGTGAAAAATGCAGGGATTCCCATTCCGGCCATTTGTATACGGGTGGCTAGTGTTCCCTGCGGAATCAGGTCTACTTCCAGCTCGCCGGAAAGTAACTGTCTTTCAAACTCAGCATTCTCACCCACATAGCTGCTCATCATTTTTATCACCTGCCGCGTATTAAGAAGTTTGCCCAGCCCAAAACCATCAATCCCGGCATTATTAGAAATGCATGTTAGTTTTTTAACGCCAGTTTCAACCAGTGCATCTATACTGTTTTCGGGTATGCCGCAAAGTCCGAAGCCCCCAAGCATGATAGTGCATCCATCCGGAATATCGGCAACGGCAGCTTGTGCATTATTGTATACTTTATTCATATCGACAATGTTATTGGCAAATGTATAGCGTTACGCTTAAGCCTAAAAGATAACCATAATCTTTATCTAATAACTTGCCTGGTACATTCATTTTTTGGATGGGATTGAAAACATGGAATAAAGTAAAAGTTTATTCATTCTATAATAAGAGATTTATTAAATGCCTGTGTTGCGCTACATTTGAAGCTATAATTCATCATTAAAAAATATTGCTGATATGAAAGTTACAGTAGTTGGAGCAGGTGCTGTTGGTGCAACCTGCGCCGATAATATTGCACGTGCCGCCTTATGCGAAGAATTGGTTTTGCTAGATATAAAAGAAGGTCTTGCTGAAGGCAAGGCACTCGATATTACACAAACAAGCGCCCTGCTTGGTTTTGATACGAGAATAACGGGCAGCACAAATGACTATGCTAAAACTGCGGGCAGTGATGTGGTTGTTATTACATCGGGTATACCCCGTAAACCGGGTATGTCGCGTGAAGACCTTATCGGTACCAATGCCAATATTGTAAAAGGTGTGGCCAATAATATTTTAGAAAAATCTCCCGATGCAATTATTATTGTTATCAGCAACCCGATGGATACCATGACATACCTTACTTTAACCAGTACCGGTTTACCGAAAAATCGAGTGATTGGTATGGGAGGCATACTCGACAGTGCCAGGTTTAAATGTTATTTAAGCATGGCTTTGAAATGTTCCCCGGCAGATTTAAATGCCTCGGTTATCGGCGGTCATGGCGATACAACTATGATACCGCTAATCAGGTATGCAACATGGAACAGCGCGCCGGTCACAAATTATTTAAGTGCCGAAGAGCAGGAGAAAGTTGTAAATGATACCATGGTTGGTGGAGCAACACTAACAAAAATGATCGGGACTTCTGCCTGGTATGCACCCGGCGCGGCAGGCGCAGCGCTTGTAAAAACCATTGTTCGCGATGAGAAAAAATTATTTCCCTGCTGCGTTAAACTCGATGGCGAATATGGGCAAAATGATATTTGCCTGGGTGTTCCGGTAGTTATTGGTAGAAATGGATGGGAAAAGATTGTTGATTACAATTTGAATGAGGAAGAACAAAGCAAATTCAATAAAAGTGCAGAAGCAGTGCGCAATATGAATGAAGTTTTAAAGACCATTTAATCAGTTTAGAAATTAAAAAGCCCGGTAGCAATACCGGGCTTTTTTTATACACCTTCTTTTTTCTCCTGCTGAATTTTATATGCCATTATAAAAACAGCACCGAGGTTTTTATGAGGTGGCACGTAGTCATCAAAATAATCGTTGTTTCCAAAAATATTGCTGAAGGTCTTCCAAAGTTGGGGCCAGTTTAGATCTTTACCCTGTCGTAAATTTTCAACAATAACATTGATCATTGGCTGGTTAATAAGCCCGCTGCCTGTTTGTTTGGATGAAATAATATGTGCCGTTGGGCATGTTTGCAAAACAGAACTTAAGTTTTGATATCCCCCGCAGCTGCCCAATAAAATTATTTTGGCTGAAGGTGCAAGTTGTTCCAGCGTTGAATTAAGATAATAACTGTGCCCCCTGTGAATAACCATGGTGGGGTTAATATCTTTCTCTGATAAATATTCGTTCAGTTTTTGCTGTGCGATAGCATCGAGTCCTTTTTCCTCATCTAACGGGCGGTTACTGTAAATTCTGATAGGAACGCCGGAAGTACTTGTAACCAACGCCCAATTTTCGTTCATTGAAATTTTCCAGTTGCCGCTGCGGTAATTGTTTAGAAATGCATTGAAGATGTTTATACCATCCTTATCACCGTAAAAATATTGTTCTATAACAATTCCCCCGGAAGAATCGCGCATAAGTGTATTGGGCATAAAGTATACAGGTGGTATTCCCAATGCGGCGGTAAGATCAATTTTGTTTGTTGAATCTATCGAAAGAAATAAGGTGTTCAATATGCTGTATATATCACCGGCTTTTTCATTGCGTGTGTTCTTAGCCTGGGTAAGGTTATACTGTACCTGGTTTACAATTAACTTTCTCAATGCTTCATCTTTAATACTGGCATACGAATCTGCAACATCTACAGCATCTTCCAGGTTGGCCGTTTTATCTAAACCATTAATAAATGCTTTCATCAGTATCTCTGCATTGTTCTTCTCCATCTTTTTTAAGAAATCATCCAGCGTATTATAATTTGCAGCGATCTTAATAAATTTTTTGAAATGATCGAACTTAACGGTCATTAACAGGCTATCACTTTTCTTTATGCCACTTGTCCATAATCTTGGATAAACCCCACGCACATAACTGCTGGTATAAATTTCTTCAGAGCCCATTACAGCGAGGTAATACAATTCCTGCGGAGATAATTTATCGATCTTTCTAAACCTTACATTATCTGGTAATTCGTGCAGGCCGTTAATTTCATTTATATAAACTTCTTTTGCTTTAAATGCAAGTTTGCTGTTAAGCACATCAACAGAAATGGGTGTATCTCTGCGCCGCATTCTATCTGCGTAATCAATGGCTGTTAATACCAGTAATGAATAATATTTTTCTTCATTTTTTAAAGAAGAATCTATTTGGCTAAAAGTATTTTTACCTGCATAAATGTTATCTATAAAAGGAAAATATTGCCTGCCGGCCTTCATGCGGCTCATCTTACAAATAATCTGAACAAGAGAATCCTGGTTACTGTGAATTTTATTTGAAAAGGCGTTGTAAGATGCGGCATAGGTATACAGATCATCTGGATATTTTCTTGCAATAACCGTTAACAAACTATCGGTTGAGGGAAGATTGTAATTCATGCTTATCTGCCTCATCGCCGTTTCAGGATAATCAATAAAATATTTAACCAGCACAATATCGTTGTTTTGAACCCCCCCTACATTTGTACTGAAGGCAACGGAACGTGTAAGCAGATTGCCGATATCGAAATTGTATTTTCTTAATATAGGTTCAATAGATTCCTTTCTTCCTTCCAAAACCATGGCCTCGCCAAAAGCTTTCACCAGGTTCACGAGTATATGAGGTTTTAATTGTTTTTGCCTGTAACCCAGGGCATACCCTTCGAGACATTCATTAAGACCACGCAATAATTTAATTTTATCATTGCTGTCGGTCATTTTATCAGCTTCAATTTGTAGTTGAAGACTGTCTACAGAAATGGTTGCCGCATGTGTTAGCCGGGCATTTATTTCTTCATTTTGCGTGGGCGAAAAAACTGAATCATCTTTCCAATCGGCACGCAATAAACGCTTTTGGGTTTCATCAACCTTTTCATGAAAAAAGCTGCGTACCAGTGGTATTTCAACAGGTTGGTTTGCAGGTTGCGCCAATAGTTGTAGAGATGTTGCCAGTAAAAGTAAAACCGGTAGGAATATTTTCATTTCGTGTCGCTGCAGTTTATGCAAAAATACTGCCTAATATAACCACTTAACAATTATATAATGTATTAAAAACCTTAATTGTAATTAGTAAAATTATTTTTGTGCAAACATTTTGTTAATGGATGAGAAGAAGAAAATTATTCTTGTTGCAGATGATGAACCCGATATCCGCGAGATCATCAGTTACAACCTGAAAAAAGAAGGGTACGAAGTTCACACGGCAAAAGATGGTAATGATGCTTTTGAAAAAGCCACAATGCTGCAGCCTGCACTTATTATTCTCGATGTAATGATGCCCTTTATGTCGGGCACCGATGTGTGCCGTAAACTGCGGGGTAATGCCCTTTTTAAGAATACATTTATAATTATGCTTACAGCATTAAGTAATGATGCTTCGCACATAAAAGGTTTTGAATCTGGTGCAGACGATTACCTGTCTAAGCCAATAAGCCCCAATGTTTTGGTAAGCAGGATAAACGCTTTTTTCCGGCGAATGAACGATGAGCATAACAAGGTTTTTTCGTTTCCTGGTTTTATCATAGACCCCGAACAGTATACCGTTACCGTAAAAGATCAACAGGTTATTCTTGCTAAAAAAGAATTTGAATTGTTGTACCTGCTCGCATCAAAACCCGGACGGGTTTTTTTGCGCAATGAAATATTTAGCCGTGTATGGGGGAATGAGGTTATTGTTGGCGATCGAACTATTGATGTGCACATTAGAAAGATCAGGCAAAAACTAAATATAGACTGTATAACTACAGTTAAAGGCGTGGGGTATAAGTTTGAATTATAACATACATTGCAATAAATAATTCCGGGAAGTTTTTCCTCGTTCCTAATGATATGTTTTCAAAAAAAAATTTAACCCCAAACCAGTTATCCGCCTTTACCTCCCTGGTATTAACCCTGCCCACAACCATCGCGTTTTACTTTATACATTACAGTTTAACGGTTGCAATAATCTCTTTCATACTCATGTATTTTGCCAGCTTTTTTTTAATACGGTTCGTACTCGAATCGTTTATTTACAGGAAGCTTAAACTTATTTACAAATACATTTATAACACCAAGGCAAATAAAAAAGAGGAGATGTTTTACCAGCATGTGCTGCCCCGCAAAAACATTGATGAGGTAAGGGAATATGTGGAAGAATGGGGCAGGCAAAAGACCAGCGAAATAGAAAGTTTGCAGAACAATGAAAAATTTCGCCGTGATTTTTTACAAAATATCAGCCACGAATTTAAAACACCCATTTTCAGCATCCAGGGATATATAGAAACCCTGTTAAATGGAGGTCTTGAGAACAATGAAATAAATAGGAAATTTTTAGAGAACGCCGGAAAAAATGTTGAGCGAATGGTAAACCTTGTGAATGACCTTGATGAAATTACCAAGCTCGAAAGTGGCGAACGACCACTTAATAAAGAGAATTTTATTATCCAGGATCTTATTAAAGAAATTTTTGAAAGCCTTGCACTTTTGGCATCTGAGCAAAACATCTATTGTTTTATAAAAAAAGGCTGTGAACAGCCTTTAACCGTTTATGCCGATAAAAAGAAGATCGGTCAGGTGCTCACCAACATTATTGAAAACGCCATTAAATACGGACAAAAAAATGGACATATAGCGGCAAGTGCCTATAAAACTGACAATGATCATGTACTGGTTGAAATTAGCGACGACGGATATGGAATTGCACAGGCGCATCTGAGCCGGATATTTGAACGCTTTTACAGAACAGATGAGGGAAGAAGCAGGAATGTGGGCGGAACTGGGCTTGGATTGGCCATATGCAAACACATTATTGAAGCACATGGGCAAAGAATACATGTACGCAGTAAATTAAATGTGGGTACAACCGTAGGTTTTACTTTGCATGCGCATAAATAGCGTCGAAAAAAATTATGAAATTGTAAGAGCATATCAAGTAAATTCACAATCATTATAAATTTATAAAACGTCATTATGAGTGTAGATAAACCTAACGATTCAGGCAGGCGCAATTTTATACGCAATGCTGCGCTTGCTGCTACGGGTTTTTATATTGTTCCGCGCCACGTGCTGGGCGGAAAAGGTTACATAGCCCCGAGTGATAAACTTGTTGTTGCCGGCGTTGGTGCCGGTGGCAAGGGTGAAAGTGATATTGCTAATTTTTACAAAAGCGGTAAAGCAGAGATCGCTGTTCTGTGCGATGTTGATGACAGGCAAAGCGTTAACAGCCGCAAAAATTTTCCTAATGCCAAATACTACAAAGACTTTCAGGGAAATGCTTGATAAAGAAGGCAAAAGCATTGATGCCGTTTCTGTTTCAACACCAGACCATATGCACGCCATTATTGCTATGGGCGCCATGCAGTTAGGAAAGCACGTGTACGTGCAAAAGCCCTTAACACACGATATTTATGAAGCCCGCATGCTTACCAAAGCAGCGCACAGGTATAAGGTGGTAACGCAAATGGGCAACCAGGGTGCCAGCCACCATGGCGTTCCACAACTTATAGAATGGTACCAGGCTGGTCTTATTGGCGATGTGCACACGGTGTATTGTTTTACTGACAGGCCCGTTTGGCCACAGGGCATTCAAAGGCCTGAAACCATTGCACCCATACCAGCGGGTTTAGACTGGGACCTATGGTTAGGAACCGCTCCTGAAAAAAATTATTTTGAAAACCTTGTTCCTTTTAACTGGCGTGGCTGGTGGGATTATGGTACCGGCGCCCTCGGAGATATGGGATGCCATATTATAGCCCCCGCATTCCAGGTCTTGAACCCGGGTCATCCCATATCTGCAGAATGCAGTACAGGCGCTTTTTACAGCCAGATGTGGACCCGCGATTACACCCCGGAAAGCTGCCCGCCTTCTTCTCATGTTACGCTTAGATTTAAAGGAAAGGAAGGAAAACCAGACCTAACCTTACATTGGATGGATGGCGGAATTCAGCCAACCCGACCAGTTGAACTCGGCCCTACAGAACAGTTTGGCGATGGTGGAAATGCGACCTTGTTTGAAGGAACAAAAGGTAAAATGATGTGTGCTACTTACGGTGCAAATCCCCAGTTGCTGCCAACTTCCAAAACCAAAGACGCGAATGTGCCACAAACATTGCCACGTGTACCTGGCAGTGCAGAAGGTCATTATGCCGCATGGGTAGAGGCTGCCATTGCAGGATATGGAAGTCCGCAGGCTAAGGCATTAACCAGTAACTTTGATGTGGCAGGCCCATTAACTGAAAGTGTGCTTATGGGAAATTTAGCTATTCGCAGCCAGGATGTTCGTAAAAAGAAAAACAACGGTTATGAATACCCGGGCAGGAATATTAAACTACTTTGGGATGGTGACGATATGAAAGTGAAAAATTTTGATGAAGCAAACGAATATGTAAAAAGAGATTACCGTAAAGGCTGGAGCCTTGGGGTATAACAGGTTTAGTGTTCTCCTTATAAGAAAGGGCGCTTATTCAGGCGCCCTTTAATTTTATTATGAGGTTCGTGTTTAAATCATATCAAGTCTTTCCTGCAATTCGCCTTCACTACGAACCAAAACCTCTCTTGCTTTACTGCCCTGGTTAGGGCCCACAATGCCCGCCTGCTCTAGCTGATCCATTAAACGTCCGGCGCGGTTGTATCCAAGTTTCATTCTTCGTTGTATCAGGGAAGTGCTGCCCATTTGGTTTTGTACGATTAGCCTCGCAGCATCTTCGAATAAAGCATCCCGGTCGTTCAGGTCAATATCTTTTCCTTCAAATTCTTTTTCATCAACATACTCCGGTAATAAAAAAGCCTGTGCATACCCTTGCTGTTCGCCAATAAATTCACACACCCTGTCAACTTCAGGGGTATCTACAAAGGGGCATTGCAAACGGGTGATTTCACCATTATAACTAATCAGCATATCTCCCTTGCCAATTAATTGTTCTGCACCCCCGGCATCAAGAATGGTACGGCTGTCTATTTTAGAAGAAACTTTAAAAGCTATTCTCGCAGAAAAGTTGGCTTTAATGGTTCCGGTTATAATATTAACTGATGGTCGTTGGGTGGCAATAATAAGATGTATACCTACCGCTCTTGCAAGCTGTGCAAGGCGTGCGATCGGCATTTCTATTTCTTTACCCGCAGTCATTATCAGGTCGGCAAATTCATCTACTACCAAAACAATAAATGGTAAGAACTGGTGCCCGCGCTGCGGATTTAATTTGCGCTTTATAAATTTCTCGTTGTACTCTTTTAAGTTTCTGCAACCAGCTTCTTTTAAAAGGTCGTACCGGTTATCCATTTCAATGGTCAACGCATTTAAAGTGTACACCACCTTTTTTGTGTCGGTGATGATCGATTCTTCTTCGCCTGGCAATTTTGCTAAAAAATGTTTCTCAATAACGCGGTATAAACTCAGCTCTACTTTTTTCGGGTCTACAAGTACCAGCTTTAATTGCGATGGATGTTTTTTGTACAATAAGGAAACTAAAAGGGCATTGATACCAACAGACTTTCCCTGCCCGGTGGCACCTGCCATTAACAAGTGTGGCATGCTGGCCAGGTCCACAATAAAATTTTCGTTGTCGATCTTTTTGCCAATAGCAATGGGTAACGAAAAATTATTATTTTGAAATTTTTCAGAAGCCAGTAAGGTCTTCATGCTTACGATGGTCTTGCGCACGTTAGGCACTTCTATACCTATGGTTCCCTTGCCCGGTATAGGGGCAATAATGCGTATGCCAAGGGCTGCAAGGCTTAGCGCTATATCATCTTCTAAATTTTTTATCCTGCTTATTCTTACACCCGGCGCAGGAACTATTTCGTACAGTGTAACTGTTGCACCAATTGTTGCCGTAATGCGTTGAATTTGTATATCGTAATTACTAAGGGTGTTTATAATCTGGTTTTTATTTGCTTCCAGTTCAGCAGGGTCTTGCACTATTCTTTCGCTGCCGTGGGCTTCTAGCAGGTCTAGCGAAGGATATTTATAATTACTAAGGTCAAGCGTGGGTTCATAATCACCTAAAGAGGGCTGGTTGTTTTTTGGTGTCGACTGCGGCACCTCATCATCATCACTTTCTTCTTCCTCTTCCACCGCGTCCTTAATTTCAAGAGATGGAACCTCGCCTGTTTTTTTCTTTTTTGGGGATATGGGTTGTTCAATAAAAGGCGTCATAGTATCAGTCCCTGTCTCTTCATCTTCTTTCTCTATTAACCCAATGCCATTCAGACCGCCATCGGTTTCTTCTTCCATAAAACTAACCTTACCATCTTCGCTTCGCAGTTTATTTGCACTTGCAGCTTCACCATTGGAACCTGCAAAATCTTCTCCTTTTATAAATGTGCTTTCTGCCTGAACATAATCTTCATCTTCATTAATATCTTCTTCCGATGAAAGTGTATTAAAAATTTTATTTTTTGCTTTTGCCTTAAATGTAAAGGAGGGATTAAAACGCCAGATAAAGTAGCTGAATGCAGTTAAAAATAATATTGCCCCGGTGCCTATATCGCCAATCCATTTTACCAGCCATGCCTGCGAAAGTTCACCCACGGCACCGCCCCAGGAGAAACTGCTGCCTCTTGTAAAAAATGCAAAAGCAACACTTAACGATATTAACCCTGCTATAAGGTACCTGAGGTTTCTGCCAATGTTATATATTTTTTTACCCGTTATAAGGTTGATGCCTATTACAAAAAAGAATATGCAAAAAAGATACGAAGCCACCCCGAAACCCTTATAAATAATGATGTGGGATGTATAGGCCCCAAGAACGCCCAGCAGGTTTGCAACCTGAATATCCTGTGTTTTAAAAATATTAATATTGGCAATGCTGCTTTGGTCTTGCTGCCAGGTAAACAGGTAAGAAGTAAATGCAATGAAAAGAAAACCTGAAATAAGTAGGGAGGCGGCTCCAGCAATTTTCTTGGTTCGCTCATCTTTTGCAACCTCTGCAACTGTTACCTGTTCTTCTTTTTCGGGTTTCAGTTTATCTGGGTTAGCCGGGGAAATAGATTTTTTTTTCAAACGATTGGCCATGGTAAAATTCTACGCGCAAATATAACGGAGTTGCTGCAGAGATTGGTATGCAGCACACTTACTAATGGCCGGAAAAAAACTACTGCCCGTAATAAAAAACAACTCTTTTATTAAGCCTGAAACTAAGGCTAAAGAATACCGTAACATAGGTATCATTGTTTTCGCTGTTTGCCTTTTCTATGTCGGGTCTAACCTTTTCAGGGGTTTTAGACCGGGAGTATAATTGCATTGCGAGGGCTGCCTGGTCTGGCTGAAGGTATTTATCGAACAGGGCGGGATCTATATAGGTAGTACTTAGGTTATCTATATAATCAGTAAAAGTTTGCCTGAAATTTACCCCTCCGGAAAGTGCTATTTTATTATTGATGAAATATTTTAAACCAACCGTTACAGGAATGTACAGCTGTAATAAACTGTATTGTTGCCTGTCAGGATACTCTGTAAAACCCTGGCCTTCCAGGCGAAGTGGTTGAAGTTCTACCCATTCATCATTCAGTTTTGTCTTTGGGTTGAAATGGTATAAACCAACACCTGCACCAATAAATGGAGAAAGCTGATGAATTTCTCTTTCCTGTTCCAGCAGCATAAATGGAAAAACATCTACGCCGGCATACACTTCAAAAATATTTGAGTGAAAGCTTTGGTTGCGGTTGTAGCGCCATCTTTCCTGCCCGCCGCTATTTTTAATTAGGCTGTCTGCGCCTTCTACCGAAGAAAAATTAAAACCAAATTTTAAGGAAGACCAGTAATTCATATTAAAATTTACCGAAGCACCGACCAGAGGTTTAATGGTTTGAAGGGAATAATCTTTTATAAAATGGTTGCCAACACCTTCAGAACCGCCAACATCTCCCAAAAAATTATTTGCACCTGCGGTAATACCTATTTCCCAAATTTTATACACGCCTTTTAAATCTTCTTTTTCACCAAAATACTGGGCAAAAGAATTTATAGAAATGAACAGGATAAAAATTAATAAAGAAAGTTGCCTTGTTTTCATGTAACGGAAATCCTAAAATAAATAAATATCTGTTATTAGTGCAATATCATTTCAATATGTTCTATACCATCTTCCAGGTACATTGGTCCCGATTGAACGAAACCAAACAGCTCATAAAATTTTTTAAGGTAAAGTTGTGCCCCGATTTTTATAGCCTGTTTACCAAAGATGCGGTAGCATTCATTTATAGATTGTTGCATGAGCATTTTTCCTGCACCTTTTTTTCTCACCTGCTTCGATGTTACCACCCGGCCAATAGAAATCATATCATCATAAGCAACCCCCTTCGGAACGAGGCGCGTATAAGCACAAAGCATATCATTTTCATAACCAAGTAAATGATAGCAATGCGGGTCTTTGTTATCGGCATCCTGAAAAACGCAATTTTGCTCTACTACAAATACTTCGTTTCGCAACTGAAGTACTTCATAAACCTCGATAGCTGTTAAGGCCTTAAATTCTTTGGTGAGCCAGTTGATCTGCATGGTTGCCTGTAGCGAAATACAAACATGTTTCATTTATACCATCCCCGCAAATTTTTGTTCGGCTTTTTGTTAATATTTATTGTCAACAACCATAAAAAGTTGATACACGCTTAAATTACAGCCTAAATTATTGTAGATATATGAAGAATTTTCTTGTTGCCATGGCAACCTTGCTGATGGCGGTTTCAGTTAAAGCCCAAAACCCCATTTATTATTTATTGGTGGGTACTTATACCACGGGCGGCAGTGCAGATGGTATTCATGTATACCGGTTTAATCCAAATAAAGGCGAAGCTACTTTTGTTAGTAAAACGAGTAATGTTCAAAACCCTTCTTACCTCGCGGTATCCAAAGATTACAAATATGTATATGCAGTTAATGAAAATGGCGGGGATGGACCGGGAGAATTAAGCGCTTTTGCCTTCGACCGTAAAAAAGGCGAGCTCGTTTTCTTAAATAAACAGCCTACAGATGGTTACGCACCCTGTTATGTTAGTGTAGATTCTTCCGGCAAGAATGTGATTACGGCAAATTATGCCGGTGGCAATCTTACTGTATTTAAAACCAATGCAGATGGCTCACTCCAGCCACATGTTCAACTTGAAGGTCATGATGGGTATGGCGTAAATGTAGAAAGGCAGGAAATGCCTCACCCCCACAGCATCGTATTCTCCCCCGATGAAAAATATGCATTTAGTGCAGACCTGGGTAACGACAGGCTGTACCAATATATATTCAACCCTAATGATGCCGCAAATGTTTTAACACCTGCCGATCCACCATATTATACGGTAGAAGATGGCTTTGGACCAAGACATTTTATATTTAGCCCGGATGGTAAAACCGCTTACCTGCTTAACGAGCTGGCAGGGCAGGTGATCGTTTATAATTACAGTGATGGTAAACTTACCCCGGTACAAACCATTGCCTCTACTACTGCCGGTGAAAAGAATGACCGCGGCAGTGCAGATATTCAAATAAGCCCCAACGGGAAATTCTTATACACTTCAAACAGGGGCGCCGCCAATGATATTGCATTATACAAAGTGCAAACTGATGGCACCTTGCTGGCAAATGGAAACCAGAAAGTGGGTCCCAGGCCTCGCAACTTTATGGTTGACCCAACAGGCAGGTTTTTATTGGTAGCCAGCCAGGATGGAAATTCTATTCAAACCTTCGTTATTAATAAAAATTTTGGTTTATTGCAGGAAACGGGAAGCAAAATAGATGTTCAAAAACCTGTATGCCTTAAAATGGTTCCTGTTCAATAGCTAATAGTTCTTACCTTAAAACCAACTAAACAACTTGTATGAAAAAACAAATTATTCTGGCATTATTCATAATGCAGGCGGGTATTTTACTTGCCCAAACTTCAACCAAAAAATTTCCCGATCTTAATATTCCCTATAAAAAGTTTGTGCTTGATAATGGGTTAACCCTAATTGTTCACGAAGACCATAAAGCACCCATTGCAGCATTTAATATTTGGTATCATGTAGGTTCTAAAAATGAAAAGCAGGGCAAAACCGGTTTTGCGCATTTGTTTGAACACTTAATGTTTAACGGCAGTGAGCATTATAACCAGGATTATTTTGCACTTATGGATCAGATTGGTGCAACAGACCTTAACGGAACTACCAATAACGACCGTACCAATTATTTTGAAAACTTCCCAGTGCCGGCATTAGAAAAGGTATTATGGATAGAAAGCGACCGCATGGGTTTTATGGTAGGCGCCATAGATTCAGGAAAGCTTAGTGAACAAAGAGGGGTAGTACAAAATGAAAAAAGGCAGGGAGAAAACCAGCCATACGCCATTGCAGAAGATCTAACGGTTAAAAGTATGTACCCCGCATTGCACCCTTATTCATGGACAGTTATTGGTGAAATGGAAGACCTGGATGCAGCTTCGCTGGATGATGTAAAAGAATGGTTTAAAACCTATTATGGACCCAACAACGCGGTAATTGTTATTGCAGGTGATGTAAATGCAGAAGAAACCTTTGAAAAGGTAAAAAAATATTTTGGCGACATTCCTCCAGGGCCGCCCATTGCCAAATATGAAAAGTGGATCGCCAAATTACAGGGCGAACACAAACAAATAGCACAGGACAGGGTACCGCAGGCACGCTTGCAAAAAACATGGAACATTCCTGGTTGGGGCACGCCGGAAATTACCTACCTCAATTTGCTGGGAGACATTCTTACAGAAGGCAAATCATCAAGGTTATATAAAAAGTTAGTATACGACAGTCAGCTAACCAGCAACGTAAACTTTTTTACCGATGATAAAGAAATAGGCGGTCAATTTTTTCTTAATGGCTGATGCAAAACCAGGCGTAAGCCTCGATTCCATCAATACCATTATTAACCAGGAAATGAAGAAGGTTTTAAGCCAGGGCGTTACCCAGGAAGAATTAGATCGTGCCAAAACCCGTTATTTTTCATCTTTCATAAAAGGCATGGAACGCATTGGGGGTTTTGGTGGCAAGTCTGATATTCTAGCTCAAAACGAAACCTATGGCGGCAGTGCAGATTACTATAAAAAAATTCACCAATGGATAAAAAATGCAACTATCGCAGATCTTAAAAAAGCTGCGAATGATTGGTTAACCGACGGCGAATATGTATTGCAGATTTTACCCTTATGGCGATTATAAAACTGCAGAGTCTACTGTAAAAAGAACTGAACAGCCTCCAATGAATGGGTTGTCCCTGGTAACTTTTCCTGCTGTGCAGCAGTTTACATTAAGCAATGGATTGCAGGTAGCATTGGTGCAAAGAGATGCGGTGCCTGTTGTAAATATGTCTCTTATGTTTAATGGTGGTTATGCAGCCGACCAGTTTGCAAAAGCGGGCGTTGCCAGCCTTGCAGGCAGAATGCTAACCGAAGGCACTAAAACAAAAAATTCTTTACAGATAAGCGATCAGCTCGCAGACCTCGGCGCAAGTATGGCCAGCTTTTCCGATATAGATAATACTTACCTGAGAATGAACGCGCTTAAAACTAATTTTGACGCTTCCTTAGATCTTTATACAGATGTTTTATTAAACGCATCGTTCCCCCAATCAGATTTTGACAGGCTTAAAAAAGAACAGTTATTAAGAATTAAACAAGAGCAGGCACGCCCTGTTTCTATGGGTTTGCGCATATTACCGCAGTTATTATATGGTAAGGGACATGCGTATAGTAATCCCTTTACAGGTTCCGGTACTGAATCCAGCGTAACAGAAATTACCCGTAACGATATGGTGAAGTTTCATGAAACCTGGTTTTCTCCCAACAACGCTACGCTATTTGTTGTAGGTGATATTTCCCAACAAGACCTAAAGGCAAAATTAGAGCGATCCCTTGCAGGATGGAAAGCACACGATGTACCCGCTAAAAACATCAGTGATGTTAAGCTTGCCGAAAAACCAAGCGTGTACATCATTGACAAACCGGGTGCAGGGCAGTCCATCATTTTTGCAGGTGTTATCAGTCCTTCAGCAAAAGATAAAGACTACGAATCTTTTCAAATGATGAACCGCATTTTAGGCGGCGAATTCACCTCGCGCATTAACATGAATTTGCGAGAAGACAAACACTGGTCTTATGGGTCTTATTCTTTTAATTTAGATGCCGCAGGTCCAAGTTTCTTTTTAGGATATGCTCCCGTGCAAACCGATAAAACCAAAGAATCTGTGGCAGAATTGAAAAAAGAATTATCTGATTTTGTGGATACGCGTCCTGCAACAGATGTTGAATTTAATAAAGTGCAAAGCAACGCAGTTATGCAGTTGCCGGGTATTTGGGAAACCAACGCAGCAGTGCTTGGCAGCCTTGAAGATGCTATGAAATTCGAAAGGGGTATAAACTACCTGAATAATTATCCTGATATGCTGCGCAAGCTTACGCTGGCAAATATTAAAGAGTCAGCAACAAGGGTTATTAAACCAAATAATCTTACCTGGGTAATAGTTGGCGACCGGTCAAAAATTGAATCAGGAATTAAAGATCTAAATCTTGGCCCGATCAAATACATAGATACTGAAGGCAATGAAATAAAGTAAGACCTGTTCCATTTCTTTATAAACATTTATTACTTACCTTACGAAGCTGGTTTGAAACTTTTCAAACCGGCTTTGTACTTTAGTATTGTTTGTATAAAACTTAAAACTCTCTGTACTTTATGGATGCTGCAATTCAATTAAAAGTAGATGCCTGGCTTAACGGCGGTTATGATGCCGAAACAAAAAACGAAATCCGAAGGCTGCAAGAAGAACAGCCAGAAGAACTGACTGAAAGCTTTTACCGCAACCTTGAATTTGGTACAGGTGGCCTTCGTGGCATAATGGGTGTGGGCACCAACAGGGTTAATAAATATACCATAGGTATGGCTACCCAGGGTTTTGCTAACTACCTGAAAAAGTTGTATAAAGACCAGGAAATAAAAGTGGCAATAGCACATGACAGCCGCAATAACAGCCGCTTCTTTGCTGAAACAACCGCAAATGTTTTTGCTGCCAATGGCATCAAAGCTTTTTTGTTCGACGAACTGCGGCCAACCCCTGAATTGAGCTTCGCAATAAGAGACCTGAAATGCCAGGGCGGCGTGGTATGTACAGCATCACACAATCCTAAAGAATATAATGGCTATAAAGCGTATGGAAATGATGGGGGACAACTGGTTCCGCCTCACGATAAAAATGTTATTAAAGAAGTAGAAGCGATCAGCGATGTGAGTGAAATTAAATTCACCGGTGGGGAAGAGAACATTACCATCATTGGTAAAGCAATGGATGAGAAATACATAAGCATGGTTAAAAGCCTAAGCGTGTATCCCGAGATCATTCAAAAACAACACAACCTTAAAATAGTTTACACACCAATACATGGAACTGGTATTAAACTGGTTCCTGAAGTGTTAAGTGAATTTGGATTTACCAATGTAACTATTGTAGAAGAACAGGCAAAGCCTGATGGCAATTTTCCCACAGTTAATTACCCCAATCCTGAAGAAAGCGATGCCATGGCTATTGGTCTTAAAAAAGCCAAAGAGATTGATGCTGATATTTTATTAGGTACCGACCCCGATGCAGACCGTGTAGGCATTGCAGTTAAAGATGATAAAGGCGAGTGGATTTTAATGAATGGTAACCAGACAGCCGTGCTTGCGTGCGCATACATGATAGAAGCCCGCAAAGCAAAGGGCATTGCACGCCCCAATGATATGGTGATAAAGACCATTGTTACTACCGAAATGATCGATGCCATTGCAAAAGCAAATGGCGTGGCTTGTTACAACGTGCTAACGGGTTTTAAATGGATAGCTGAACTAATAAAAGAAAAAGAAGGAAAGGAGAATTACATAATTGGTGGAGAAGAAAGTTTTGGATTAATGATCGGTGATCAGTTACGTGATAAAGATGCCATCAGTGCTGTTGCATTTTTATGCGAAATGGCTGCGTATGTTAAAAATGAAGGAAAAACATTGTATGGTAAGCTTATAGAATTATACAGGCAATATGGATTTTATCTTGAACATCTGATAAGCATTACTAAAAAAGGCATGACCGGTCAACAGGAAATTGCAGATATGATGCAGCGGTATAGAGATAACCCGCCAACACAAATTAATAATGTGGCTGTAAAAACTTTGCTCGATTATGAAACACAGCTGGGCAAAGACCTGCAGTCAGGTAACACATGGAAAATTGATCTTCCTAAAAGCAACGTTTTACAATTTATTCTTGCAGACGGCACCAAAATTTCAGCCCGCCCAAGCGGCACAGAACCCAAGATAAAATTTTATTTCAGCGTTAATACAAAACTGGGTGAAAGTGAAAACCATGATGAAGTGAAAAACAAATTGCAACAGCGCATTCAGAACACCATCAGCGACCTGGAATTAAATTAATGGTGCAGTTGTATAAAAGAAGAAATTATGGCTTTAGATAAATATGGTATTGCTAAAAGAATAGCAAAAGAGTTGAAAGATGGAATGTATGTAAACCTGGGCATCGGCATTCCCACACTTGTAGCTAACTACATTCCTGATGGTATTACCGTTATTCTGCAAAGTGAAAATGGCATGCTGGGAATGGGTCCTTATCCCGAAGAAGAAATGATTGATGCAGATCTTATAAACGCCGGTAAAGAAACCGTAACAGCTATTGCAGGCGGGGCATTCTTCGACAGTGCTGAAAGCTTTGGAATGATACGCGCTGGTAAAATAAATCTCACGGTGCTTGGCGCCATGGAAGTAAGTGAAAATGGAGATATAGCCAACTGGAAAATACCCGGTAAAATGGTAAAAGGTATGGGTGGCGCCATGGATCTTGTTGCCAGCGCAAAGAATATTATTGTTGCCATGCAACATACCAACCCTAAAGGAGAGAGTAAATTGTTGCCCGCATGTACATTGCCTTTGACGGGTATTGCATGCGTTAAAAAAATTGTAACAGACCTTGCAGTGTTAGATGTAACCAATAATGGTTTTGTTTTGCTCGAGCTTGCACCCGGTGTAACAGTTGAAGAGGTTAAATCAAAAACCAAAGGACGGTTGATCGTACCGGATAATGTGAAAGAAATGGAAGTGGATTAGGCATATTTTTCAGAATTCTTTAAAGTCTTTTGATTGTTCAATTGCATTTTATATCTTCCAATTTGTAAGATTGCTGTGCATTGTTGATGTAATAATCGATTAAAATAGTTTTCAACAAATACAATTATTCCCCACGTTTTTTAATATTTCTAATTTTTAAAAATTAATATGAAAAGGTTAATTTCTACTGCTGTGTTCTGCATTTTATGCACTATTATTTCAATAGCGCAAATGCCCGTCGCTTTCTATCCGTTTAACGGAAATGCTAACGATGCCATAGGCACATTAAATGGAACGGTGTCTGGCGCAACGCTCGCCGCAGACAGGTTTAATAATGCAAACAAAGCATATAGATTTGATGGCGTTAACGATTTTATTTCCACTACAGCAGTAGCTACAACCAATACCGATAATTATACCATGTGTGCCTGGGTAAAGCCGTCTTCCACATTTCAAAATGATGGAACAATAATGATGAATGGATTTGATGACGGGTTCACAGGAAATGGTTATGCCATGACCATGGGTAATGGATCCGGTGGCGCCGGTAGTATTTTCACCATTTTATT
>CAWDYB010000010.1:137500-352068 GCA_963806425.1 uncultured Bacteroidota bacterium
CGTTCCCGGACCTTGCACACACCGCCCGTCAAGCCATGGAAGCTGGGTGTACCTAAAGTCGGTAACCGCAAGGAGCCGCCTAGGGTAAAATCGGTGACTGGGGCTAAGTCGTAACAAGGTAGCCGTACCGGAAGGTGCGGCTGGAATACCTCCTTTTTAGAGACGCTTCTGCAAGTTTTATTACAAGCAGCATCAGACATTTTTACCGACTGTTGCTTTCTATTCTTTCAATTTTTTATTAAAATTGTTCTTAACATATTGGTTGATCCGATGCAGTCAGAATTCAGACCCGTAGCTCAGTTGGTTAGAGCGCTACACTGATAATGTAGAGGTCACCAGTTCAACTCTGGTCGGGTCTACTAATAAGCTAATAGCTTTTAGCTGATAGCTAACAGCCCAATCACACGGGGGATTAGCTCAGCTGGCTAGAGCACCTGCCTTGCACGCAGGGGGTCATCGGTTCGAATCCGATATCCTCCACTAATTAGTGGCTTAAAAGTGTAAATGTTGAGATGCGTTTAAGATCGTAACTCTACAAAGTTCTTTAAATACACCTGTAACTCAGGTAGATGTAACCGTACAGGCGGTTTCAGGATGGTTCAAATCCACATACATCACAAGCCATCAAAGGTATGCTAGTAGCTATCAGATTTCTGCATAGCTTGGCTAAGTTCTTTGACATATTGGGAAAGCGTTAATACTCTAATGAGTATTAACACTAATCTGAATTTAATAAGGTGGTGGTAACATCACTACAATTTCAAATTTTAAGATCTAGTTTCTAAATTTTTTAAAGCTAATAAGGGCGCATGGTGAATGCCTTGGGTTCGAGAGGCGATGAAGGACGTGGTAAGCTGCGATAAGCTTCGGGGAGCTGCACACAAGCATTACATCCGAAGATTTCCGAATGGGACAACCCAATATATTGAAGATATATTACTCCGCAAAGAGAGCCAACCCGCTGAACTGAAACATCTAAGTAGGCGGAGGAAAAGAAAATAATCAAATGATTCCCCGAGTAGTGGCGAGCGAAAAGGGAAAAGCCCAAACTTAAGCGGCGTGCCGCTTAAGGGTTGTAGGACTGCATTTAGAAATCATCAACAAGCCGAATTTTCTGGAAAGTTTAACCATAGAGGGTGATAGTCCCGTAGGCGTAAATTGATGAGGACGAGCAGTATCCTGAGTAGTGCGGGACCGGAGAAATCTTGCATGAATCTGCCAGCACCATCTGGTAAGGCTAAATACTCCTCGAACACCGATAGTGAACCAGTACCGTAAGGGAAAGGTGAAAAGTACCCCGAACAGGGGAGTGAAATAGTACCTGAAACCGTGCGCTTACAAGCGGTCGGAGCTCTGCAGCAATGTATGAGTGACGGCGTGCCTTTTGCATAATGAGCCTACGAGTTACTCCTCACTGGCAAGGTTAATGGCAATATGCCTGGAGCCGTAGCGAAAGCGAGTCCAAATAGGGCGATTATAGTCAGTGGGGGTAGACGCGAAACTTTGTGATCTATCCATGGGCAGGTTGAAGGTTCGGTAACACTAACTGGAGGACCGAACCCGTTGACGTTGAAAAGTCTTGGGATGACCTGTGGATAGGGGTGAAAGGCCAATCAAACTGAGAGATAGCTCGTTCTCCCCGAAATGTTTTTAGGAACAGCCTCGGATATTAGAAGTATGATAGAGGTAGAGCTACTGATTGGGCTAGGGGGCTTCACCGCCTACCAAACCCTGACAAACTCCGAATGCTATCATATATCTCCGGGAGTGAGGCTGTGGGCGCTAAGGTCCATGGCCGAGAGGGAAATAACCCAGATTAGCAACTAAGGTCCCTAATACGTAGTTAAGTTGATCAAACGAGGTGGGGCTTCTATAACAGCCAGGATGTTTGCTTGGAAGCAGCAATTCATTTAAAGAGTGCGTAACAGCTCACTGGTCGAGAGGCCCTGCACGGAAAATAATCGGGCATCAAACTACGAACCGAAGTTCTAAACTCAAGCTTAATTGCGCGAGTGGTAGGGGAGCATTGAAAACTGCATCGAAGGTGTAGCGCGAGCGTATGCTGGAGCATTTTCAAAAGAAAATGTAGGCATAAGTAACGATAAATAGAGGTGAAAAACTCTATCGCCGAAAGTCTAAGGGTTCCTGATCAACGTTAATCGGATCAGGGTTAGTCTGGTCCTTAGGAAAACCCGAAAGGGGTATCTGATGGAAAGAAGGTTAATATTCCTTCACCTGCTATACACTAAAAGTGACGGAGAGCCGTGGCAGTTACGTCCTGACGGAATAGGGCGTTGAGCTGAACCTTCGGGGGAGGCGAAACTGTAAAAGCTCTTCCAAGAAAAGCGAGTATAGCAGCCAGTACCGCAAACCGACACAGGTAGACGGGATGAGATATTCTAAGGCGCTCGGGTGAGCCGTGGAGAAGGAACTAGGCAAATTGACGCTGTAACTTCGGGATAAAGCGTACCGCAGCGATGCGGTCTCAGTAAAATGGTTCAACCAACTGTTTAACAAAAACACAGGGCCCTGCAAAATCGTAAGATGACGTATAGAGCCTGAAACCTGCCCGGTGCCGGAAGGTTAAGGAAGGGTGTTCGGAGCAATCCAAAGCACTTGACTGAAGCCCCGGTAAACGGCGGCCGTAACTATAACGGTCCTAAGGTAGCGAAATTCCTTGTCGGGTAAGTTCCGACCTGCACGAATGGTCTAATGAGTTGAACACTGTCTCCTCCACGAGCCCGGTGAAATTGTAGTATCGGTGAAGATGCCGGTTACCCGCCACGGGACGGAAAGACCCCGTGAACCTTCACTACAACTTTGCATTGATTTTGAGCAAACGATGTGTAGAATAGTTGGGACGCTATGAAGCCGTGCCGCCAGGTGGGGTGGAGCGGTCGTTGAAATACCAACCTTCGTTTGCTTAGAACCTAATCCCTTTCGGGAGACATTGCATGGTGGGTAGTTTGACTGGGGTGGTCGCCTCCTAAAAAGTAACGGAGGCTCGCAAAGGTACCCTCAGTACGGTTGGTAATCGTACATAGAGCGCATTAGTATAAGGGTGCTTGACTGTGAGGCATACAGGCCGAGCAGGAGCGAAAGCTGGCTAAAGTGATCCGGTGGTTCTGTATGGAAGGGCCATCGCTCAAAGGATAAAAGGTACTCCGGGGATAACAGGCTGATCTTACCCAAGAGCTCATATCGACGGTAAGGTTTGGCACCTCGATGTCGGTTCGTCACATCCTGGGGCTGGAGAAGGTCCCAAGGGTTCGGCTGTTCGCCGATTAAAGTGGCACGTGAACTGGGTTCAGAACGTCGCAAGACAGTTCGGTCCCTATCTGTGGTGGGCGCTAGTAAATTGAGAGGACATGACCTTAGTACGAGAGGACCGGGTCGTATGTACCGCTGGTGTATCTGTTGTGCCGCCAGGTGCAGTGCAGAGTAGCTACGTACAGCAAGGATAAACGCTGAAAGCATCTAAGCGTGAAACCTTCCTCAAGATGAGTTTACTTTTAAGGGTCGTAGAGACTACTACGTTGATAGGCTACAGGTATAAAGCTGGTAACAGCAAAGCCGAGTAGTACTAATTGCCCGTAAGCTTTAAATTTTTTTATTCGCTTTCTCAATATGTCACCTTATTTATATTGTCTCTGACAATTACCTTTTTATGGTGGTTTTGCCGAGGGTGTTCACCTCTTCCCATTCCGAACAGAGTAGTTAAGCCCCTCATGGCCGATGGTACTGCACCACAATGCGGGAGAGTAGGTAGCTGCCATATTATTATTTAAGCCTCACTATTATTTAGTGGGGCTTTTTTATTATTTGACATGTAGTTTCTTAATCCTTTATACTTCTATTAAAAATTCCTATAATGAGAAATATCTGGATTGCATCCTATCAATCATTATTAAAATCAATGTATTAACCCTGTAAGAGAGAATATAATGAGGGATGGCGTTGTATACGTAGAGTGCTGTTAAAGCACCGACTCAAATTATATTAATTTCAACAGTTGCGTGTTTGATGGTAATACCGCAGGTGATTTGGGAGGAGCAGGATATATTTCAACAAGTCAAAACGCACTTATGCAATCTCAGTTCAATAATTGTGTATTCACCAATAATAAAGGAGACCGCGGTGGTGCACTGCATGTTGTTGCTACTAATTCTGGGGCGATTGTTTCTGTTCCAATTACGAATTGTACATTATATCACAGCAAGCTCGGCAAAAGTTCAGTGGCAGGCTCCATCCTGCGGAAGCACTCCTGTGAATTATACAATTATGGGGAAGCCAGCTTCATCTTCTTCCTGGATTATGATAAATGTTACAGGCACTTCGTACACAGCCAGGGGACTAAAACCATCCACTCAATTTACATGGAAGGTAAGGGCGAATTACAACGGTGGCAATTCGCTATACACAACGTCGCGCACCTTTACAACACTTGCCAGTCAGTCTTTTGCAAAAAGTCAACAGCAGGAAACTAGAAGCGAGAACAGCGAAACGGCCATGCTCGAACAAAACATTCCAAATCCGATTACCTATACAACTACTATCAATTACATCTTGCCTATGCAATACAAAAAGGCAGCTATTATTATTAATGATAAAACAGGAAAGATGATAAGAGAATTAAAACTTTCAGGCCATGGGAAAGGAAGAATAGAAGTGAACGCAAATTTTTTAACCGTTGGCACCTATCATTATTCATTGTATGTGGATGGAAGATTTATTGACTCAAAGCAAATGGTATTGGCAAAATAATTTTCCGGATTTTTCAAATATCGGGCACTTAATTGTTAGATTTTTATTCCCTCAACGAATAATAGCCAAGCACGCAGGATAGTAAGTAAATGCCAAATAATTGTTTAAGCTTCATTTTTTCTAATGGGGCTTTTTTTTATATCTCCTACTCTATTTAATTGAAATAAAACAAATAAAAATCTTGCAAATTAAAAATATACGGCTGAATAAATAAATTTTGCTCTAACATTACTATGTAACTTTATTAAAAATGACCCTTTCATTCTTAATAAACCCCATTTTTATAATTTTTTCTTTATTGCTTTACTTTCTTTTTTCTTAACAAATAGCCTATACGCACAAACCAAAATAATTGACAGTCTTAAAAAAGTTTTACCATCATTAAAAGATTCTGCAAGAATTGATTGCATGAATGAATTAGGCGCTGAGTTATCAGATCGCTATTGGAGCAGATCTAAATTCCAGCAAACGGATACTGCTTATATGTACACCATGCTTGCAATGAATGAATCGAGGCAATTGAACTATATAAGAGGTATGGGTAAATCATTGCTAAATCTAAGTATTATTGAAGAAGAGCATGGCAACTTTAAAGCAGCAGAAGAATACATACGAAACGCGCTTCCCATTTTAAAACAAGAAAATATGCAGGCAGACTATCATAGAAGTTCTGTTTTTCTTGGCTTTATCTTACAAAACCGTGGCTTACTCGATCAAAGCATTCAGATTTATAAACACGAACTTCCTTACTATGAAGCCATAAAAGATTCAGAGCATATTGCCGCCATTTGCAGGATAACAGCAAGAGCTTATGATTTGCAGGGAAATTCAGAAAATGCATTTAATTATATCCAAAAAGACTTTGCCATTCAAAAAACGTCCCAAGATGCCTGGGGCAAAAGAAGCACGGCTACTTTAAAAGCTGCCGTTTACCTTGCTGCCGGCGATACGGGAAATGCTGTTTATTATTATAAGCAGGCTGCGTTTGCTTCACTTAATCAGCATGTAATATTAGGGGGTTATCACTCCAATTTGGCAGTTGCTTACAGCTTGCAGAATAAATATGATTCTGCATTACGGGAAATACGTGAAAATATAATAGAGATACAATCATCAAAAAAAGATTCATTATACAGAAAAGTGGCGTTTATGGGGAATTATAATCAGTTGATTGGTTTATTTTTCTCACTTAAACAATTTGATAGTGTTCTTGTTTATTACAGTGAGCCTTTGCGCTTTTTTAAAAATGGTGATGCTGTTGGATCGCTTATGGGTTTGCTAAAAACAGTTGCGGCTACTTATCATGCAAAAGGTCAAAATTTAATTGCACTGTATTATACAAATGAATTACTGAGCTATGCACAAAAAGCAGGTGCCAGGTTGTTTAAAAGGGATGGATATAAATTGTTATGGCAGATTTATGAAGACCAGCATAAGCCAAATCTTGCTGCTGATTTTCACCTGAAATATCTTTTGCTCAATGATTCTTTAGAAAAAAATAAATATATATCGCAGGCTGCAGCATGGAAAGCTATTAATGATATTACCATAAATGAAGCCAATTATAAAAACCAGTTACAATTAACTGAAGAACGTAACGCCGCGAGAATTACACTTATAAAAGATGAAAAGAAATCACAACTCTATGCGTTCATCACGTCAATAGTTTTACTAAGTTTATTTACACTGTTAATCATAAGAAATAACAGGCTTAAACGAAACAAAGAGAGGTTGCAATCAATGATTGCAGAGGCAAATATATTATTGGAAAAACAAAAGCGAGAACAGGAAGTTACACATCTGCAACAACAAAAAACCGCGCTTGAATTACAGGCTTTGCGTGCACAGATGAACCCGCATTTTATTTTCAATTGCCTTAATTCAATTAACCGTTTTATTATTAAAAATGATCCTGAAAAGCTGCTGACTATCTTAACCAAGTTTGCAAAACTTATCCGCATGGTGCTGGAGCAATCGGGTAAATCTTTTGTGCCGCTTGAAGATGAATTATATTGTTTACAATTGTATATGGATTTAGAAGCATTGCGTTTTGAAAAACCTTTCAACTACGAGATTAATTGCGATGGATATTGATCCATCGTCTGTAATGATACCAACATTGCTAATACAACCGTTTGTTGAAAATGCCATCTGGCATGGATTGCATCCCAAGAATAACGGCATTGGCACAATCAAAATTGATCTACATCGGCTTGACAATATTTTAGTATGCTCTATTTGTGATAATGGTGTTGGTATTAACGCAGCAAAATATACAATGCAAGCAGACAAAAAGTCCTTAGGCATTCAAATAACGCAGCAACGATTGCAGCTTGTTGGCAATGAGCAAACTGAGCATTTTAGAACAAAAACGGAACCATTGAATAACTGATGAAGGACAAATCAGTGGCACCTGCGTATCTATAAATATTCCTTATTAAACATGATTAAAGCAATAATTATAGATGATGAAAAGCATTGCAGTGATAACCTGCAATGGCAGTTAAATCAATACTGCCCAGAAGTAGAAATAGCAGCAGTTTGCAACAATGCAGAAAAAGGTTTGAATGAAATTTACAAACAGCAACCGCAACTTGTTTTTCTTGATGTGGAAATGCCCGGCATGAGCGGTTTTGAAATGCTTGAAAAATTAACCGATATAAATTTTGATATAGTTTTTACAACAGCCTTCAATAAGTATGCACTACGTGCCATAAAATTTGGTGCGCTGGATTACCTCTTAAAGCCGGTTGATAAAGATGAACTTTGTGCCGCGGTAGATAAAGTTATAAAGCGCACGAATGGCGACTCTTTAAAACAGCTTACCGCATTGCTTACACACATTAGAAAAAGCAATGATCTTTCGATTCAAAAGATCGCATTGCCCACCATGCATGGTTACGAATTGATTCCTTTAAATAACATTATGTATTGCGAAAGCAGAAGCAATTACACAAATATTTATCTTAATAACAACCATCAAATACTCGTTTCAAGAACACTAAAAGATATAGAAGATTTACTAAACATGCAGCCATTTTTCAGGGTGCACAATTCTTTCCTGGTAAACCTGCAATATGCAGTTCGCTACACCAAAGGCGAAGGCGGTTTTTTAGTGTTGAACAGTGACATTACCTTACCTGTTTCCCGCAATAAAAAGGAAGAACTGCTAAAATTGATTACACATTTATCTGCCTGATATCAGCCACAACATGTTTAAAATCGCTGTTCGCTAATTCATTCCCGCAGGCTACTCAATCGTAGTTTTCATTTGTTATTATCCGGAATACTTTCAGTAAAATTTATTTTATGAAAGCGAAATTGTATATACAAGTTATGATAACAATACTTGTATTAGCCGGATTCTCAAAAAACCTGATGGCACAAACCAACACATTTCCCTCTACCGGGGCTGCAGGTATTGGTACTACTGCGCCGAATGCTTCGTCGCTGCTGGAAATAAAATCTACTACAAAGGGTTTACTAATGCCACGAATGACAATAACACAACGTAATGCGATTGCTTCACCTGCAAAAGGTTTATTAATTTATCAAACTAACAGTACACCAGGCTTTTATTATTATAGCGGCACCGCATGGAAAGCCGTAAGCAGCGCTTCTGCAGGTGGCTGGTCTCTAACAGGAAATGCAGGCACAAACTCTTCAAATTTTTTAGGAACAACTGATAAGAAGTCTTTAGTTTTTAAAGTAAATAATTTAAGAGCCGGGCTTATTGATTACAGCACTTTTGATTCAGGTACGCGAAGCACTGCTTTCGGGCTAATTGCTCTTAATTCCAATACTTCCGGTACTGATAATACAGCTACCGGTTATGGTGTACTTTATTCAAATACATCGGGAAGTAGAAATTCAGCATTAGGAAAATATGCGCTTTTTAATAATAACGCTAACGATAATACAGCCCTTGGTTTTAACGCCATGTTCTTTAATACAACTGGCGTAAACAATACAGCAACAGGCAGCGTGGCACTTCAAAATAATACAACGGGTCAACAAAATACGGCTAACGGCTTTGCAGCCTTATACTCCAATACTTCCGGAAGTTACAATACCGCAACAGGTACAGGTGCCTTAAACAGCAATAATTCAAGTTACAATACAGCTCATGGTGCTTACGCATTGTATTTAAATACCACAGGTGTTAATAATACTGCTACAGGATATTCAGCATTAAATGTTAACTCTACAGGAAATTATAATACAGCTATAGGTACGGATGCTTTAAAAGCAAACAATGGAAGTTCCAATACAGCAGTAGGCTATTTATCCTTGTTAAATAATGTCGGGGATGATAATACAGCCATAGGTGTTAGCGCACTTGAAAAGAATCTGACATCTCGAAATACAGCGGTTGGTATCAACGCCCTTAAAACAGATGCGTATGGGTTCGAAAATACGGCGGTTGGATATAATGCCATGCGCGGTAATAATCCTGATGGGGGTGGTCACATTTATAACTCGACTGCTGTAGGCAGCTACGCCCTTTATAATGCACAGGCAAACTATGATGCATACGCCGCTAATTACAATTGTTCTTTTGGTAGTTATTCACTCTATTCAAATACTTATGGTACTTCTAATACAGCCATGGGCTATGAGGCACTTTACAACAATATTACTGGTGGTTTTAATATCGCTGTTGGTCAAAATGCTTTACGCACTAATAAAACTGGGTATGCCAATACATCGCTTGGTGGTGATGTAAATGAAAGTAATTTTTCCTATTCAACAATGATTGGTGCTAATTCCCTGGCTACTGCAAGTTACCAGGTGAGAATTGGTAGCGTTATAGGCTTTAATGATCCTACTTCAATAGGAGGGAAAGTTAGCTGGACAACTTTATCTGACGGCAGAGTGAAAAAAAATATAAAAGAAAATATACCTGGGCTTGTATTTATTAATAAATTAAAACCCGTTTCTTATAACATAGATGAAGAAGTTCTTAATAAGATTATCCAACGCCCTGAAATAAAAGATAAAGATGGTAAAATAATAAAGTCTTCAGCCCCTGATCTTGCCGCAGCTAAAGCAAACGCAGCTATTGTTTATACTGGCTTTATAGCGCAAGATGTGGAGAAAGCAGCCAAAAGTTTAAATTATGATTTCAACGGTGTGGACGCAGCAAAAAACAGCAAAGACTTATATGGCTTACGCTATGCTGAATTTGTTGTTCCATTGGTAAAAGCTGTGCAGGAGCTTTCAGCTAAAAACGATGATCTGCAAAATCAGATCAATGAATTAAAAGCAATGATTGTTTCTAATCAGCCAGCAAGCAATAGTCAGAAGTTAACCGTTCTTTCTTCTGCATCGCTTCAGCAAAACATTCCCAACCCATTCAGTAATACAACAACCATTAATTATACGTTGCCGCAAAACAGTTCATCAGCAAAAATTATTATTACGGATAAGAGTGGTAAAACATTGAAAGAAATAAATATTTCAGGCAATGGCAAGGGAAGTGTGCAGGTAGATGCATCAACACTATCAAGCGGCGCTTACAATTATTCTTTGTATGTAGATGGAAAACTGATTGATACAAAGCAAATGGTACTGGCGAAGTAATTTGCTTTAGTTTCAAATATTTAAAATTTGTAGAGCCTCGCTATTTATTTAGCGGGGCTTTTTTGTTGCATTGTATGCGGCGAATAAACATAATCCATATTTTCAGTTTGTAAAAAAGTTGAAAACTGGTATGATGCATTTTAAAAAGACATTGATTTTGTTTTTTTGTTTTTTTCAGTCCCTGTTGATGTATGGGCAAAAAACAAACTGGCTTGTTGGTAACTGGATAGGTGTTGATAATGGAATTGCCCAGGTACGTTTTAACAGGGTTATAAATATTGAATCGGTAACAGCTAATAGTTTTAAGGGCATGCGAAGTGTTGAAGCCGCTTTTAATAACCAAATTAAAATTGTTACTGCTATAAATGGTTATATGGATGACAAAACTTTTCGTGTTGAAAATGAGAAAATTATTTATAAAAAAGACCCTCCCCGCAGTCAATGGATGGATTGTTCTAAATGCGTTGCAGAAAACAGTTTTTATATTAAAAAAGATAAAATTTTTATTACCAGCAAGGTAAATGGTTGCAGCAATTTTTGCGATGGTGTGTCTCTTTATTACCGGCCCCTGCAGGATTTTGATACTTCTACGCAGCGCCACCTCGTAAAACTTTTTGGATCGGCTGAAGATATTGCAACATTTAAACCCTATAATAATATTACTGTTTTAACTGAGGCTTCAGACTCCCTAAAAAAGATTGAAATACTTGCCAGAAT
The DNA here is from genome assembly GCA_963806425.1 of uncultured Bacteroidota bacterium. Taxonomy (GTDB): domain Bacteria; phylum Bacteroidota; class Bacteroidia; order Chitinophagales; family Chitinophagaceae; genus JBBRBB01. The sequence goes on from CAWDYB010000010.1 coordinate 148,565, forward strand.
TGCTGAACAGCGTTATAAAGATTCGATAATTAATGAACAAAATACTGCACGTAAAATAAGTGATCAGCAATTTAAAGATTCTTTAAAAAATGTAGCAAAAAATGCTAAAATGCGACAGCGGCAAACAGAAGATTCATTATTACAAATTCGCCAAATTGCCGTTCTTAAAAAACAGCAAATTGAAGATTCACTTTCAACTGCAATTAAATCAGCTAAACAAAATCAAAAAGCAAAAGCTGATTCATTGGCTATTGTACAAAGACAACAAAAGTTAGTATCAGATTCAATAAAGATTGCTGATGCAATGGCTTTAAAAAGCAGGCAACAGCAGTATAAAGATTCGGTAAGTAAGATCAACACCAACAATTCAAAACAACCTGTGACAGTGCCTGAAATTTCTGCAACAACTGTTGCAGATAAAACCAGGTTATTAACTGAGCGTGATAATGTTTTGATTGAAAGCTATCACATAACAACACCCGATTTACTCATAGAATTATTTGATAATGCCCAAATAGATGGTGACCGTGTAAGTGTTTTTTACAACGATAGTTTGATTGTTAACAACAAAATGTTGCTTCGCCAGCCCATCACATTAAAATTGCGTGCTCAGCATTCTATTCCAAAACAGGAATTTATTCTTGTAGCTGAAAACCTGGGTACTATTCCTCCAAACACAGCATTGATGCGCATTACAGCAGGTAAGCAGGTGTACGAGGTAACCCTGAAATCTGATTTAACCAAAAACGCGAAAGTTATTTTATACTACGATGGCAATTAGTATCCGTGGTTTTAATTAAAACATTTAAGACAAAAGGAGTTGCAATTATTAATTTTGTTTACATTAGTTTATATAAAAAAAACGGTTGCATGCTAATGCAACCGTTTTTAAAATACCAATAATTATCTACCTGTTTACTATCACCTGCCCCCGTCCTATCATCATTCCGTTTTGTTCAGCAACGATCATGTATGAACCATTTTTTAAATTTGACAGTCCATCTAAAGAAATTTGATTTATGCCTGTACGAAGGTTGGAAATATCCTTCATATACAAAATCTGACCAGATAAATCGCTTACTCTGATCGAAGCCCTGCCTTCTTTAACGATATTTATTTTAGCTACAGCACGGCATTATTCACAGGATTTGGAATTACCAAAATAGAAGGTATAGCCGGCGATTCTAGCAATGGTTGAAGAGAATATATTTTTATTATAATTACTCAGGTCTCTGATGTTTACAGTATAATCCTCAGCCTCACCATAAAAATTCTGATCGCAAGCACTGTTCTATTATCATTATATATTTTAACACGCATTCTGGTACTTCCGGTTGTAGCATTAGCTGGAACCGTGAAAGTCCTTACGGATTCAGATGTTCCTACTACATGCGGATAAGCCACAACTTTTTCTCCATCCGATACTTTAAAAAAGCCATCCTGGTTATAATCTATATAGACTTCGCAATATACAACTTGCGATGTCCCAGTAAAGCCAGGAGTTATTCTTATTTTAGAATCAAAACCAGGTAACAGGTTTGTACTCATTTGGGTAAAATTTTTATAGCCTTCATTGTCACCACTTGTATTGTCTATTTTTCCCAGTTTAAATCTGTCAATATAAAACCCAAAATCTCCTGTAATGCCCTGTGTTGGGCAATAAGGAGGGCCTTCATACAACGTTGTAAAGGAAGATATTTTGCTGAAGTTGGTTGTAGAGTCATACAAGCAAAGTGCCTTTATTTTATATTCATACGCAGTATAGCTTTCAAGATCAGTTATTGTGTAATTATTTATTACTGAATTTTTTGTAAGCCACTTCTTTGAATTAACGGGTTTGTAATTTATTTGAAACATGTATGCCCCGGCTGTATAATTCCATTTAAGAATGGCTGAGTTCTCTGTGATATTGGAAGCTGATAGCCCGGTAGGTTCTGCACATTCAAAACCTTCATCTATAATTCCATCACAGTCATCATCTTTGTTGTTATAGGTTTCCTGCGCATTTGGATGTATGGTAAAATCACTGTCATTGCAATCTCCGGGTAGTTCATTAGTTTTAACTCTGTACCCTTCAGGACCAATACTTCCTATTACAATATCCCCTTGATAAAATAAATCGTTATCCTGGTCTTTTATCCAGTTAGTTCCAGGATTGTACTGCGCATCGTTATCGTTAATGTCTAAATCATTGCTAACGTATCCCACTGGATGGTTGCAATCTGAAATAGAAACTTCCGGATTACCAAATCCATCATTGTCCGAATCTGCATACCATGTTATGGAAGTTGGAGGCGAAGAAATAACAATATTTGTAAACTTATCTGAAGGGCAGCGTTTGGAAATATTAATACAGCGCAATGTATAAGATCCGGGTTGTCTGATAAAATGATGTTCCTAAAATGGTGTCACTACCTGTTCCACCGCCATTTAAAGAAATAAGATAACTAATGTCTGGACCAGTTGGCTGAATAATGTTTATAAAGCCATCTGTTCCTCCACAAAAAGGTTGTACAACACTTACTTCTGGTGCATCGTATTTTGGACTACATTCTGTAACATATTCGGTCACTGCACTACCTTCACCTTCAAATATAGATTTAGATGCATTGTCTGGACTTCCCAGGTTATTTATAATAAGTTTTGGAGAATTAGAAAGTATTTTATGGGTTTTGCTATTGTCTTTTATACCTGTATTTTGGGCAGTTACAGAAATGCTTACAAGAAAAAGAAATAGGGAGAAAATTTGTTTCATAATTAAAATTGGTTTTTAGTGAATAAAATTTTATCCGAACGTGTTAAACAGTATTGATAATTTCCTGGGAAAAAACTGGAGATAATTTTTCGCACTGTCCAATTTCAAATTATCTTATGAAATGGTATAAGGCTTAAGTATTGAAAAGCAATATATAGAATTAATTTTATTACCCTACAATTTTGCCACTATAGATACTGTTTTTAAAAGTTCATTTTTTATCATAGTACGATTAAAGGGTAAGGTTACAATCAACAGTTTAAAAAACCCGGTTGCATGTAGCATACAACCGGGTATTGATCAATATTTATTTACCTGTTTACTATTACCTGCCAACGCCCTATAATCATTCCGTTTTGTTCAGCAACGATCATGTATACTCCGTTTGTCAATGTAGAGCCCTCATTCAGATCGATTGTATTTTTGCCTGCAAGTAGATTAGAAGCTACTCTTACAAACAATATCTTACCTGATAAATCCATAACTCTTATCGTCGCATTTCCTTCTTTGACCATACTTAACTCTGCTATTGCCGTACCGGTATTAATAGGGTTAGGTATTACTTTTATTGAAGGGACGTTTGCAGGTTGTGTTGTAACGTAGAGGATTTGTTTTGGAAAATGAAATTTTTTTCTACTGAAATTCACTTTCAGAAATTCTCATTAAAAAAGTTCAATTAAAAAACACAGCCGGTTATTATAAAGAAAAGAAGGGGCTTTTTAGATACTTTAAAATTTTTTTAAAACATTTTGTATGAAGGATGCTGCACACAACGTGCTCTTGTTCCGTCGGGCAGATTACATAATGTATTAGTTGCTTTTTTTATGGTTTGTGTTTTAGCTTCATCAATAAGTTTGGCCAGGTTACATCTGATAAATTAAATACGGGACTTAAATAGTTTACAAGTGCAGATCTGAAGTTATAAGTAAAAAATCCACCGTAGCTTTGATTACCTGCAGATAATTCGCCTTTTGTAGCAGCTGTCATTAAAATAGACACTTTAGATGGTGGCAAAAAAAGTTGTATGCAATTATTTAAATTCCATCCTAACGAAGAGCTTCTTGTCATTGCCACATCGCCGCTTATAGAAGGGGCAGCTTCTGGTCATCGTTGCAACAATCGCTTATTACCAACGTCACATGCGCATTTTTGCGCTTTAGATTATTATATATGTCTTCAATGTTGAGTGAATGTTCCTCAAGGCTTTGAAAACTTTTCGAACTTAATTCAAGGTACGGATATTGGCGGTTATCTTTTTTACTGAATCCATGACCGGAATAATAAAAAACAACAATGTCGTTTTGAGATGGTTGTAAGCTGGCTATGGTATTTTCTACATTATTTTTATTATAATCATTCCCTGCAATGGTAGTGGCATTAAATTGCAGTTTCATAAAATCTGCAACATCAGAAAAGGTTTTTAATGTTCTGTCTTTATCTAATGCGCAGGTAGCTCCAATGCTGGGGTCGTTTGTGTTTGCAACTATTACAAGATTTAATGTTGCTTTCTTTTGTTCAGAAGTTATTTGCCTTACGGATGTTTCAAACAGGTTGATATAAAACTCTTCATCTTTTTAAAAAAGGCTGAAACAAATTCTTCAGTAAGGTCCTCTTCTTGTAATAAATTTACTTCTGTAAATTTTCCCACTGTTACTGTTTCATCCTCAGCCATTGACCACACTTCAAAAGGCTCATAATATTCACCGGATGCATCTAGTCTAAAAACAAAAATATCAGGCTCATATATGATATCCGGATTTCCTGAAACTACATGAGGATTAATACCCGTAAAATACAAAACACTCCTATCTAGTTCATTGGTTTTTTCATCAAGATCGTATTCTTCCTTCATGTCCATATCAACAATGTATAATTCGTCATTTTCGTCAGAGAAATTTACACGAATAAATCCAGTTCCATCATCATATCTCACCATAAATGCATTGTATTGTTCTAGCGCATCTTCATCATCAAATGAATATCTGAAATTGTAAAGTGTTTGTGCACGAAGAGAATACGATAAGGCAAAAACCACAATGAGGCAGGAAAGTCGTTTAAAAGTCATACATGGGGAGTTTAATCTTTTCAGAAGTAATAAATAAATGTACTTTTAAATAGCTAGTTTTCAAAAAAACAATTTTTCTTAACAACCATTTATTGGATGATAAAATATTTTTTATCTGTATTCATTTTTATTAAGTACTATATACTACCCATGCACAAAAGCAGGTGTTTGATAGTCTTTCAAATACATTAGCAACAGAAAAAACTGATTCTGTCCGGGCTCATCTTCTTTGGTCTATGGCGCACGCTATAAGTATGTACAATCCTGACACTTCGATAATACTCGCTCAAAAAGCCTTATATCTTTCTAGGAAAATAAAATATGTTGAGGGCGAATCAAGGTCGTTAAGTGTGCTAGCTATTAATTTTCGCCAATTGGGAGACTACAGGCAGGCACTGGAATTTTTTCTGCAAAAACTAAAATTTGAAGAAGAACAAAAAAGCCCGCGCAATTATGCAAGTACCTTAATTAATATAGGTATTGTTTATGTGTACCAGGACCAGTTTGATCTTGCACTCGCCTATTATAAACAGGCAGATTCTGTTATCGCAGCAAATAATATTAAAGACCTGCAATATTTTATTGCAAATAATCTGGGCGATTTCATTCGAAAGAATGGAAAATTATGATTCCGCTTATAATTATTTTAATAAAGCCATAGATATAGCGGAGGATTAAAGGACGGCGACCTTAAAGGGGCATCTATTCTTGGGTCTGGGGCATGTTTATTTAAAAAAACATCAGTTAGATTCATCATTATCCGCTTACAGGCAGGCAATTTACCTGTTAAGAATGGCAGATGATGAAGACCTGTATTTGCGAAGGCTATTTGGGACTTGCAAATTTATATTTTGAAAAAGGCGAATCCGATTCCTCGCTATACTATGCAGGACTTTCTTACGACATGGCGAAAAAAGATGGTTTTGAATCCCGGCAGTTAGAATGCAGCAAATTTTCTTACCATGCATTACGAAGCTGTGGGAAATATTGAAAAATCTTATGAGTTTTTAAAGATAACGCAAAAATTAAAAGATTCTATAAACAGCAAAAGCCAGATAAGGGCTTTGCAAACATTATCCATTAATGAAAATGTAAGGCAAAACGAAATTGCAGAGAATAAAAGAAGAACTTGAGAAAGAAAGATTGCAGCAATTGCAATTATTAGGAATAGGTTTATTTATACCACTGCTTTTTTTGTCAACATTTTTATTAAGCAGAAGAAAAATAAATCAACGGCTGATCCGATTTTTAGGAATTATACTCCTGCTTATTTTCTTTGAGTATTTGTTGCTTTTGTTGCACCCTTATGTTGTCGAGTTTACGCATCATACACCCGTATTTGAGATATTAATATTTGTTGCTATTGCTTCTATACTTGTACCTGCACATCATAAAATGGAGCACTTGTTTATTCAGAAGCTAAACATTAAAAAGTCCCCGCCCGATAATGTAAATGAAGATGCGGAAATGAATGAAATATTACAGGAAGATGATGAGGAAGACACAAACAGGTTACAGCCAGATCAGACAACTAACGCTGAAAAGGAAAACTTTAGCTACCCATAATTACCTTATTATTTGGTTGGCGATTTTACCGGCCGCGTACTTGCAGTGTCCATCATCGATGTATCCATCATCATGGTATCGTGCATATTGTCCGGCATGCTTTGCATGGTTTCCGTTTCACCTTCAGTATCATTGTCTTCTCCTGATTCACATGCTGTAAAAAATATGGCACTCATTATAAACATGCTAAAAAATAATTTTTGCATGAGGGGTTTAAATGGTGTAAGCATAATGTTTGGTTTATTACACAATGTACCATTTTATGATTAATAAATTTAAACAATCAAAGCTGTTTTTTAATGGTGGTGGTTTTTAAAGACCCTTGGCACCATTCATTACATTTCACATAATGTAATATCTTTCCTTCAAATCGTTTTTATGGATAGTGTGCTTTTTTCCTTGGAGAAAAATGTTGCGGTTATTACATTAAACCGGCCAGCAAAACTTAATGCATTTAACAGGGCAATGGCCCTGCAATTGTTGCAGATTTTAAATGATTGCAGCAGTAACCCTGAGGTGAAATGTTTATACGTAACGGGGGCAGGTAAAGCATTTAGTGCGGGGCAGGACCTGGAAGAAGTATTAGATCCCGAAGGTCCCGGCATTCATACAATACTTTCTGAACATTACAATCCGCTCATCTTAGCCATACGTAATTTGCAGAAGCCGGTTGTTGCCGGTGTTAATGGTGTAGCTGCCGGTGCCGGCGCCAATATTGCATTATGCTGCGATATTGTTATCGCTTCATCCGCTGCATCTTTTATACAGGCATTTAGTAAAATTGGTTTGATCCCCGACAGTGGAGGAACATTTTTTCTTCCCCGGTTAATTGGTTTTCAAAAAGCAGCTGCGTTAATGATGCTGGGTGATAAAATAGTGGCAGAAGAAGCAGAAAAACTGGGAATGATCTATAAGGTTTTTGCTGATGAAAGCTTTGAAGCCGAAGCAAAAAATCTCGCACAAAAAGTAGCCGCCCTGCCACCAAAAGCGTTGTGGCTTACGAAAAAAGCGTTGAACGAATCCATCAATAATAATCTTTCAGAACAGTTGTTGCTGGAAGATACATTACAGTCAGAAGCCGCCGCAACAGAAGATTTTGATGAAGGTGTTGCAGCCTTTCTCGAAAAAAGAAAGCCTATCTTTAAAGGAAGGTAAAAGAGAAAAACATTCATGGATAAAGAACTCGCGGTCCGGGTAGTAGATCATATGATGGAGCACGATGCCTTCAGCAAATGGCTTGGAATTGAAGTGATTGAAATAAAACCGGGTTACAGTAAATTAAAAATGCGCATTCGCCCCGAAATGCAAAATGGTTTTGGCGTTATTCATGGCGGCATTGCTTTTTCTTTTGCAGACAGTGCACTCGCTTTTGCCTGTAACAACCGTAACAATTTGTCCGTTGCTTTAGATGTTACTATTTCATTCACAAAAAAAATAAATGTGAATGATGAATTGGTGGCAGAAGCAGAGGAAGTGCATAACGGAAAAAGCACCGGCGTATATCTCATCACCGTTACAAATCAACACAACGAAAAGGTGGCCCTTTTTAAAGGAACCTGTTTTAGAACAGGAAAACCGCTGGTAAAAGAATAAATATGTTTTACGAATTTAAAGGCATAAAGCCGGTCTGTCATCCCTCATCTTTTGTTCATCCTGCGGCATCTGTAACGGGCAATGTAATAATCGGAAAGGATGTGTATATAGGTCCCGGCGCTGCGCTTCGGGGAGACTGGGGTGCCATTATTATTGAAGATGGATGCAATGTACAGGAAAACTGTACTGTTCACATGTTCCCCGGAATAACGGTAACCCTGAAAGAAGGGGCCCACATTGGGCATGGCGCTGTTATTCATGGCGCAACTATTGGCAAAAATTGCCTGGTAGGCATGAACAGCGTAATTATGGATGAAGTGGAAGTAGGTGATGAATGTATTATAGGCGCGCTCAGCTTTATTAAAGCCGGCGAAAAAATAGAAGGCAGAAGCCTGATGGCTGGTAATCCTGCCCGCTTAATAAAACAGGTTTCAGATGAAATGCTGCAATGGAAAACCGAAGGCACCCGGCTTGTACCAGGAATTACCCTCTGAAATGATGAGGGAATGGAAACCTTGTGAGCCCTTAACCGAACGACCGGAAAATCTCCATGCCCAGGATTCAACCTATGCCACCTGGAACAGTCAAAAAAAAGCCACATGAAAAATTTCATTCTTCTTTCGGCTCTTATAATCGCAATCCAAAGTTGCAGCCAAACTCAGTCCCTAAACCAGCCTTTGCTTAACGGAATGGGCAGGCAGGAAGAAATAAAAGATTCCGTATTAAATGCCATCAGGCAAAAAAGTGATGTTGTTTTGGCTTTCGCTGTAGAAAACTATGCCTGGGGAAGAACAACAAACTTTTTAATTTTATCAAAAACCGGCGAAAACTGGATGGGTTATAATTATTTTGTGAACAGCATCGCCGGGAGTACGATAAATGGAAATGAAACGTTTAACATAAATCCGGCGGTGGTAAACGAGAAATCGGCTGATTCTTTACTGGCATTTTTAAAAGAAAAAAAGGTTTGGGAGATACAGGGAGACAATAATGAAGGCTTTTGCCCCGATGGAAATAAGAATTGCATGATTAACGATGCACCGGTAGAAAGGCTATGGATTGTAACTAAAGAATCGCTGGTAAACCCCTCTTACTATGCACCGGCTTTTTATGAAGAATGTTGCCCGGGAAATGAAAACAGGCAACTTTTTATTAAAATAACGCAAAATATAAGGCGAATCGTTGCAATTGAGGCACACAGCAGGTAAATTGTTGCGTGCAATAACGACTGCGACTACTTTATTATCTTTAATTTTTTTCTAATTGCTAATTTCTATGTTTACAAGGTTACGATTACATGTTTTTTTACTTACAGTTTTATCAGCCATCATTTTCCAGGGGTGCAGCAAAACAGAGGGAAATATTGAGGAAGAAAAACCTTTTCCCCTGCCCGTTGGCAAACCTGACTCCCTGCATATGGATAAGCCAAACATCATTTTTATTTTAAGTGATGATGTGGGGTTTGAAATTCCTGCCAGTAATGGCGGGCAGTCTTACAGCACTCCCAATTTCGACAGGATGAGTGCAACCGGCATGCGTTTCACCCAATGTTATGCATCGCCTATGTGTGCCCCTTCAAGAACCATGTTGTTAACCGGTAAATATAATTTTAGAAATTATACAGCGTGGGGTGTATTGAATCAAAAAGAAAGGACCATTGGCAATATGCTGCAGGATGCCGGTTACCGAACCATGTATTCAGGCAAATGGCAGTTAGATGGGGGAGATGCAGCTATAAAGAATTTTGGGTTTGAAGATTATTGTGTGTGGCTTCCCTACAAAGTTGTTCCCGAAGCCGATGCAGGCTCACGTTATAAAAACCCTGGTTTGTATGCTTCAGGTAAATATCTTTCCCCCGCAGATGTAAATAATAAATATGGAGAAGACATTTTTGTTGATTCCATCTTCCGGTTTATGGAGCGAAATATTAATCATCCATTCTTTGTTTATTATTCCATGAACCTTCTTCATCAGCCCTTTTCACCAACGCCTGATGATAAAGAATTTGCTAACTGGGTGCCAGATCATAGCAATAAAAAGGGGAAATTCTTTCCATCTATGGTAAAGTACATGGATAAAAAACTTGGACATATTTTAGATGCTACCGTTAGTCTGAACATTGACAAAGAAACCATTGTGATTTTTGTGGGAGACAATGGCACAACTGAAGGAGTTGAGTCTTTATTTAACGGTCAAACTGTTGTTGGTGAAAAGGGGAATACAACAACCTATGGCACACATGTACCTATGGCAGTCTGGTGGCCCGGGCGTATAATGCCGGGTGTAAATAACGATCTGATAGATTTCACCGATTTTCTGCCAACGTTTGCAGGTATGGCAAATATCAGCGTGCCAAATTATGGCGTGCTTGATGGTGTTTCCTTTTACCCCCGTTTAATTGGTGGTGCCGGCACACCACGCGATTGGATATTCTGCCAGTATTCATTCGACACTTTGGCTATTCATCCCCCATCCCGCTGGGTGCAGGATAAGAGTTCTAAATTGTATGAAGATGGAGGCTATTACCACCCAGATGGTTTTTATGATCTTACGAAAGATATACTTGAAAAGTCCCCCATTCCAGATAACCAGTTAACGAGTCAGCAGTTAGCCACAAAAGAAAAATTTGAAGGCATTTTGAATACCCTCAAATAATCAGGTCGCTTCGCTAAAAATTATTTGAGCAAGTGATGGCGTGCTTAAATTTTAAACATCAGCACCGGCCAATTGTCTCTTTATTTATTATGATCAAACCAATCTTTCTTATAATCACACTTTTGTCAACCTGTAACGAAAACGGTACAGGTAATTCCATTACAGTGAAAGATTCAACAGTTAACAGTAAAACATTGAATGAATTACCCTCAGCACACAACGTACTTAAACCACAGATAGGTGGCTTTGCAGTACGGGATTTCGATAAAATGGATACTTCATATTTGAACGATGCGTTGCTTTCGGTAGTTAACAGCTTTGTAGTAAAAGCTTATTGGAAAGATCTGCAACCGGATATGAATGGCGATATAAAACATCCGAATGTTATTGACAACGCCATAGATTTTGTCAGGAAAAAAAATGCAGCTAATCCTAATCTGAATGCACGTCTTAAGCTACGCGTATATTGCGGGGTGTATGCGCCATCCTGGGTAAAAGATAAGGCAGGCACATTCCCCATGTTTAAAGCACAAATGTCTGAGGATGTTCCCAGGTTTTGGGAGAAAGCCTATTTGCAGGCATATGCAAACCTGCAGCAAAAACTGGCAGAGGCATATGATGCAGTACCCGAAATACTGGATGTAGTGAATGGCGGTACAGGCACAGAAACTGCAGAATCATTAATACGGAATGTTGGGAAAACCGGCGCTCATAAAAAAAACGCTTTAAGTTTTGCTGCTAACAATTACCACATTGATAAAGACGTAGCGGCTATTAAAGAAACCATACTGGCCATGAAGGCCTGGAAACAAACACGGGTAAGTATGGCATTTTCTCCTTTTGCTTTAATAGATAAAACGGGGTATAACGGAGAGGATGTAAATGTTTCAGAATCGTTACTAAATTTTTTTGTTGAAACCCTGGGTACACAGGCAGTAATGGGAAATAACGGTTTACGGGATGATGATAAAGGCACAAATGCAGAGCGGTGGGCTGAAGGTGGCGCCAACAACAGGTTGTATGCATTAATGGAGAAATACAATAAAGAAAAAGGGATTGGTCTTTATTTTCAGACCGCGGTGCTCGATCGTATTGGCAAAGTAAATACTGCCATTGAAACCGGCATAGAAAAAGGTGCAGGTATGATAGAATTGCCCGGAAATACAAGGAGCTTTAGTAAGTATATTTCTTTGGAAGAACTTAAAAAATATGATGCTCAGTTAGAAGCACAGGCAAAAAAATAAACGTGAATCAGCTTAGCAATTCGCACGGTTTTAAACCCGTATGTTTTTTAAAAGCGGCAGAAAAGTGAGAGATGTAAGAATAGCCCAACAATGCAGAAACATCGGTTACGCTTAAAGACTTTTCGTACAAAAGGTACTTGGCGTGCTCCATGCGCTGCTGCTGGTAAAAATCGAAGATTGTGGTACCGAACATTTCCTTAAAACCCTTCTTCAGGTAGCATTCGTTTATGGCAACCTTACGGCTTAATTCTTTAATGGTAATGGGTTCACCTATATGCTGCAGTAAAATATCACGTGCCTTTAAAATTCTTTCCCGCCCTTCCTCATCAGCTAAAAAACTACAGCTAAAAACAATCTCCTTATTCTCTGTAAGGCATTCTATACTATTTAATAACAGTTCGTGCACCTTTGCATTAATAAAAATGTTTTCCATAGACCCATCATAACTATGATTGATCATCTGGTTTAACATAGCACGTTTTCTATTGCATAGAGAAAAGGTCTTGATAAATGAATCAGGGTATTTAAAAGCCAGCACCTCATCTTTATGGCTGGTAACTTTTAAATTATGCACAAACTGGTGCAGGAATGTAGAGGAAAAATGAAAATGAAATACATCTACAGTTTCGTTTGATCCGCTGCAACCGGCAGCAGGCAATTCATTGCATTGCAGGCAATTTTTTTGCGAACAATACCTGTTACCTGTAATGCAATACCTCAATTCAAGAAAATTATTCCGGGGTTTTGTTTTGTCAAAATTATAAACCAGCATGCCAGAATCGGGCAGCGGAATCGTGGATTTGGCCGCGTACCTTCGAATTACATATTGAACAGAATTTGGAATGCGCTGTTCTTTCTGGTGCACTATTTCCAGGTCCATTGTTTCTGCAACGGTTGCATAATGCTGTAATATTTCATTTTCAGGTAACATAAAACAGGCGGCAAAGGTAACGCAACAAGGATCAAAAACCTGTTAACGTTTTATTTGGATTATATAGCTGCTGTGAATTGCTGCAAAAACCGGATGTCGTTTTGAGAATACAACCGGAGGTCGTTCACAGAATACTTAAGCTGGCAGATTCTTTCAATGCCCATTCCAAATGCAAAGCCTGTATATTTTTCAGGGTCAATATCAAAATTACTCAGCACGTTGGGGTGCACCATGCCACTTCCCAAAATTTCTACCCACCCGGTGTGTTTACAAACGGTGCAGCCTTTCCCATGGCATATCAGGCAACTGATATCAAGCTCAGCACTGGGTTCGGTAAAAGGAAAATAGGAGGGGCGGTAGCGAAGCTGTACATCTTTACCGAACATTTCTTTTACAAAAAAGTAGAGGGTTTGTTTAAGGTCGGCAAAACTTACATTTTCATCTACATATAAACCTTCTACCTGGTGAAAAAAGCAATGCGCCCTGGCGCTGATGGTTTCGTTCCTGTACACACGACCCGGGCAAATAACCCGAACCGGCGGCTTTTGTTTTTCCATAACCCGCGCCTGTACACTGCTGGTATGCGTACGCAATACCCAGTCTGGGTTTTGGCTTACATAAAAGGTATCCTGCATGTCCCGTGCCGGGTGAAACTCCGGAAGGTTCATCGAGCCGAAATTATGCCAGTCATCTTCAATCTCCGGGCCCTCTGCCAGGGCAAAACCAAGCCTTGAAAATATAGAAACAATTTCATTTCGTACAATGGTAAGCGGATGCCTAGTTCCTACGGGATAATGGTCGCCGGGAAGCGTAAAATCAAAGTCCGGTGCTTTTTCAGCGCCCATGTCGCCGGTCGTTTTCAGCGTATCATATTTTTGCTCTGCGAATTGTTTAAAATCATTCAGCAACAAGCCAAACTGCTTTTTATTCTCGGGTGCCACCTGCTTCATTTCACCCATCACACTTTTTACAATGCCCTTTGTGCTTAAAAATTTAAGCCTGAAGGCCTCCGCGCTATCGGGTCCGTTATTTTCAAATTCCGTGATCTCCTTTTTATAGTCTTCTATTTGCTGCACCAGTTTTTCCATGCCGCGAAGATAATTTGTTTATGGATGAAAGCTTTTCATTGCCTGCTCCCTTTAATTATCTTTATTGATATTTAATTATATGCCATTATTTTTTGTTGATCCCGATATTTCACGGGCAGAAACACTCAATACAGATTTTTACACCAGCCCCCTGCATTTTGAGGCGGCAAAAGAAAAGATTTTTGCTGCTGCATGGCATTTTATTGGCGATGCGGGCCAGGTGCCTGAGCCTACATCCACCTATCCTTTTACATTATTGGACGGCTATTTAAATGAACCTTTATTATTAACGCGGGATAAAGAAAATATCCTGCATTGTATAAGTAATGTTTGTACACACCGGGGCAATGTATTAATAATAGCACCCTGCAAAACTAACCAGGTAAGGTGCCGTTACCACGGGCGAATATTTTCACTGGATGGAAATTTCCAATCCATGCCTGAATTTAAAGAAGTGAAAAACTTTCCAGGGGCAGCAGATAACCTGCATGCCTGCAATTTGTTTTCGTGGGGTAATTTGCTTTTTACCTCCCTGCTTCCACACGGAAATGCAGAGATATACCTGAAGGATATGATGGATAGAATGCACTGGTTTCCGGTTAACGAACTCGTGTTTAAACCAGGTCTTTCTAAAGATTACCTGGTAAAAGCTAACTGGGCATTGTATTGCGAAAATTACCTGGAAGGTTTTCATATACCCTTTGTGCATGCAACGTTGAACCAGGCGCTTGATTTTGGGAACTATACAACCGAATTATTTGGATGGAGCAATCTTCAGTTGGGTGTTGGTAAAAAGGATGATATATGTTTTAATCTGCCCTCAACTTCTGTCGATTATGGCAGGCAGGTAGCTGCCTATTACTTTTGGGTTTTCCCAAATATGATGTTTAATTTTTACCCCTGGGGCTTATCGGTGAATATTGTTCAACCCTTAACTACAGGCACTTGCAGGGTTTCTTTTCTAACGTATGTGTCTAACGAAAACTTACTTGGCAAGGGTGCCGGAAGCGGTTTGGATAATGTAGAAATGGAAGATGAGGAAGTAGTGGAAGATGTACAAAAAGGCATTCGTTCCAGGTTTTATACCCATGGCAGGTATTCTGTAAAACATGAGAAAGGAACACACCATTTTCACCGTTTGCTTGCGCAATGTATGGGTTAGCTTTTTATCTGCGGAAGGTCGCACGCATACACCACTTTTTTATGACCTATTAAATAAGGTTTAATGGGATCACCAAACCTGAGTTCCTTTATTTGAAAAGGTGGAAAAACCCTGCAGGTGTGCGGGTTTAAATCATCGTATTCTACAAACACTACCCACGAATTTGGTTGTTGCAGTATCGCATCTTTTCGTTTTGCACCGCACTGAAATGTCCATGAAAGTGTATATCTTTTGGCTACGGAAGTTTTTTGAGTTTTCACGGCAACGCCATATCCATTGGCAACAAGGTCTTTGCACAGGATTTTTGAAAGGCAGGGTAAATATTATAATCCGGTAAGGAAACTTTTGCAAATTTCGATAACACAATGCGTGCGGCTTCTTCCCCAAGTTTACTTATGAAATGATCGTTCTTTATTTTTTCAATTTCAACCTGGTTGCAATCGCTGTAATCTGTGGTAACCACTACTTTTTCAGCAAAATGCTGTGCTCTTTTAACGGCTTCAGGTAAAAGATGAACGGTTTCAATGGTAGAATACCAGCGCATGGTTTAAGGGTGCAGTTAAGAATTAAATATAAAAAAATCTTTTGCCCCTTCAAAATTCTTAACAATCTTTTCCCCTGCGTGTTAGTCATTTCCGATTAAAGGGTGAATGCATTTCCTTATTTTTGTCACTTGCTTTTTTTTGAACTACATCCGGTCAATGTCTTTACCACACCTGGTTAAATATATTTATAACAATGGCACCGACGAGGTTATTCGCCGCGGCAAGAAAATCTATGCCGCAGGCAATATTGAGTTGGTGGAGCACAATGTGTTGCTTAATTCTATTGTTTTCCGAACTAAAGACGACCTGTACACCACTTATTATAAAGTGCAGATCAGCAATTTTAAAAATCCTGAAGCCATTTCTTTAAGGTGCTCCTGTCCGTATAACCTCGGGGATATTTGCAGGCACGAAGCGGCCGCCCTGCTGCAGCTACAGGATATGAGCGACCGTAATTTACTGGATGAAAAAGACCAGCGGTATAACCAACAGCATACTGTTATCAAAATGAAACAGCTGGATTACCGCATGATAAAAATGCTTTCCTCTGCTGCATCCTACACAGAAGCCGAAGATTATCTTAGAAGCAATGCCATTAACATTATAGAAGCGGCAAACGAAAAAGTGATAGGTGAAATGGTGGTGGAAGATGAATTATTTAAAGTAATTATCCGCAAAAATGAAGAGCGTAATTACGATACAAGCTGTACCTGCAACTCAGAAAAGCAACACCCTTTGTGCGTGCACAAAACCATGTTGTTGCTGCAACTGTTGAATAATTACGGTCCCTTTTATTTTGAAACCATCCGCAATCTCGATTTTGAAAAAGACAGGCTGCTGGCACTGTATGGATATTCTTTGAAAGATGATTTGAAGGGCAAATTTGAATTTACTTATAAAGATGGAAAGCCCTACCTGCGTGTTATCGATACATCTATAAAAAGAGTAGGTGCTGTAAAGCCCTCACAGCCTGCATACAAACCGCAGCAAGAACCTGAAGAAGTGGCCACTGCTGAAGCTGCCCCGGGTATACAGCCATTCGGAATTGTTTTTACCCATGCCCTACAATATCCGCATGTTCAGGTTGAGGCGATTTTTGGTGAAAAGGACGCTTCGCTTACAGTGAATGATAAAATCGAACGCCTCGATCTTTCCAAGTTTGTAAACACCGAAAATTTTACCGAAGAAGGAAAGATGCTGGTGCAGCATTTACGCAAATTGTTGCCGGCAGAAATCAATAAATATTTGAACCGCAATTCTCCATTCAGCGGCATCTGGGAAAATATAATTCAGCAGGAAGGCGATACACTGCCGGAGGAAACGCGGCATCTTATATCTGAATACCTGCATCCGAAAATTAAAAAGCTATTCGAAGAAGTGCACGAAAGCAATGCCTTTTTTCTTCCCCAAAACAAACCCTTACAAGCCCCAAATCTTTTACCTGTTACATTCAATGCTGATTTTATCCGTCCTGAATTTGATGTGATGTTTAAAGATGGGAAGTATGAAGCAGTTTGTTTTATTAAGATAGATGATGACAGATACAGCGTGTCAGAAAATGAAATGGCCTCTTCCCTGTTATTTCTTAAAAACACCACATTATATACGTGGATGCGCACCGAGGATATTTTATTGGTTGAAAATTTTTTACCCTCGGGTAAAATGGTAATATCTAATGAAGACTGGAGCAATCAATTGTCAGAATTTATATTGCCCATATCAAAAACAAACCCTGTACACTTTATAAATGTGCAGAAAGAAGAAATAAAAGATGCACGCCCCGAAGCAAAAATAATTTTAAAAGAAAAGGGTGATTACCTGCTGTTTCAGCTGGTATTTAATTATAAAGGCTACGATGTTAAGCCACACGACAAAGAAAAGGTAATTCAACCGCTGGGAAATAAGTTGCTCATCATTCGCCGCAACCTGCCCGAAGAGCAGGAGATTATCCGTAAGATTGAAAACCTCCATTCAGCTTTTATTAAACCTGAAGACAGCGAGGTGCTTGCATTGCGCGGTGCAGATGTATTAAAAAACAACTGGTTCTTTTTATTTACGGATGCCGCCAAAGAAATGAACATTCCGGTGTACGGTTTTGATGCGCTGAAACACTTTCGTTTCAATACATCCAAACCATCTACAAAAATTTATATTAGCAATAATACCGACTGGTTCGATGCAAAAGTTGATATTCATTTTGGCGATCAGAAAGTTACTGTTGCAGATATTAAAAAAGCGCTGGTTAATAAACAGCAATATGTAGAATTACCTGATGGCACCCTGGGTATATTACCTGAAACATGGATTCAGAAATATTCGCTGTTGTTTCGTGTTGGGGAAGGAAAAGCCACTTCCATTAAATTAAGCAAATACCATTTTAGCGTAATTGAAGACCTGTATGAAAAGCGTGATGAAGAAGAGCTGGTTTTTAAATTAGAGCAGAAGTACGAACACCTGAAAAACAACTATGCCATACAGCATGTTGAACCGCCGGAACATTTAAATAATATATTAAGGCCTTATCAGCTTTCAGGTTTTCAGTGGCTTAATTACCTGAACGATATACAATGGGGTGGAATTTTAGCAGATGATATGGGTCTCGGTAAAACCGTGCAGGCACTGTGTTTCCTGGAATATTTAAAAAGAAAAAATGGCAGCTTACCTGCAGTGGTTATTTGCCCTACCACCTTATGTATAACTGGGAGAATGAAATAAAAAAGTTTACACCTTCTTTAAACTATTTAATACATCATGGTGGTGCGAGAAGTAAGAATACAATTGCTAAGAACAAGGCAGATGTGATCATTACCACGTATGGCACTTTGCGCAGCGACATAAAACAATTTGCAGAAACAGAGTTTCGATTATGTTATTCTCGATGAAAGCCAGGCAATAAAAAATCCTTTTAGCAAAGTAGCAAAAGCAGCCACATTGCTAAATGCAAAAAATAAGCTTTGCTTAAGCGGTACGCCTTTGCAGAACAATACTTTTGATATTTACGCACAAATGAATTTTCTAAACCCCGGTATGCTCGGCAGCGTTGAGTTTTTCAGGAACGAATTTGCGGTACCCATAGATAAGTTTGGTGAAAAAGAACAAAAAGAACATCTGCGTAAAATACTCTATCCTTTTATTTTAAGAAGAACAAAAGAACAGGTGGCAAAAGACCTTCCCGAAAAATCTGAAATGATTCTCTTCTGCGAAATGAGTGATGAGCAACGAAATATTTACGATGCTTACCGCAATGACTTCCGCGATAAAATATTGGGTGTGGTTGAGGAAAAAGGCATTCACAAATCGCAGCTTACCATATTGCAGGGTTTAATGCGATTACGGCAGGTCTGCGACAGCCCTGCTATTATTAAAGATGAATCGTTCCCGAATGTTTCTGTTAAACTCGAAGAATTATGCAGGGAAATAACGGAAAATATTAGTAACCATAAAGCACTTGTTTTCTCCCAATTCCTGGGCATGCTTTCATTGATTCGTCAAAAGCTTGAAGAACTTGAAATTGATTATGAATATTTCGATGGAAGCACTTCAGTGGGCGATCGCGAAAAGGCCATTCAGCGTTTTCAGAACGATGAGAATTGCCGCGTATTCTTAATATCACTTAAAGCTGGTGGTGTGGGTTTAAATTTAACCGCCGCCGATTATGTTTACATTGTAGATCCGTGGTGGAACCCTGCGGTGGAACAGCAGGCCATTGACCGTACACACCGCATAGGACAAACCAAAAATATTTTTGCTTACCGCATGATCTGTAAAGACACGGTAGAAGATAAAATTTTCAAGCTGCAGGAAAAGAAAAAAGCACTTGCTGCGGACCTAATTACCGATGATGCCGGTTTTGTAAAATCACTTACACGCGAAGACATTGAATATCTTTTCAGCTAATCCCCTTTTTTCTGCCTTAAATACCAAGGAATATTAGTTGAAACACCTTCCCCCGGATCTGCTGTTGAAACAAAATTAGCCGTACTGCTGCCCTTTACCGCACCTAAGCTTGCCATAATGGTGCAAAAAGGGAACCCAAAGAACATTACTTCCCTGCAAGATTTAGGCAAGAAAAAAATTCGCATCGGGCATGGCCGATAAAGCCGTTAAAGGCATTGGTAAAATGTAGAAGAAGCCTACCTAAAAGCAGGGGGACAAGCATTGAACGATGTAATGATGAAACAGAAAGTAGCTGACTGCACCACATTCATTACACAAATTCATCACCGGCAATCGCCCATGCGCATATTGTACAACCAGTCGGAGATAGCGCCAGTTTGGGAAACTGAAATATTGTATCAGCAACAAATTGGGCACCCGGTAGATAAAGTGGAAATACCCGAAGCATACAACAAGATATCTGTAACAGCAGCAGGCATATTGAAAGATGCGCCACAAAAAAAGCTGCAAACAGAAGAAGCCAAAGGCTTTTTAAGAAGTTTGGTTTTCTTTATGTACCGAACCGATAAAGAATACCGATGCAGCTAACCATCGCTTATATAAATAACGTTTACGCTTATTTAGAGCCACATAACGAGCTGTTTTACAATGGCGGCAATGAAGTGACAAAAACAGCCGACGGTTTTGCCCGCATTGCTTCCATCGAAAACTTTGACAGCGATAGAAATGACTGGCATATAAGGCGTTGATGCTATGGTACAATTCTTACAAAAAATGGTGCTTTTGCTCCGCATAAGATTTTTCCTTTTAGCACATGTAGGAAATTTTCTCCGGGTATAATTTTTGATTTTGGTTCAAAAAAAACGTAGGTAGATGAAAGCTTTTTTGGCGGTCTTCTTCTTGTTTATATTTAATGTTAGCAAAGCCTGCACGCTTTGCAATTCAGGCACAGCCGAACAAATTAGGGCTTCTGTATTTGGACCTGATTTATCGTACAATTTGTTTATAACCATATTGCCCTTCATTATTTTATCCGGGATCGTTTATCTCATATATCAAGGAGGAATTTCAAAAAATAAATTAAAGAACCAAAGTAAAAAATCATAAAAATGAATAGCAAACCTTTAATTGCCGCAGGAACTCTTTTAGGTATTGGGATGGGGGGGTTTGTTGATGGAATCCTATTCCATCAAATATTGCAACTACACAGTATGCTGTCTGCAAAGTTGCCACAGGATGTTCTGGTAAATGTAAAAGTTAGCATGGTGTGGGACGGGCTATTTCATGCTTTAACATGGGTTACTACTGCTGTAGGTCTCGCAATGTTATGGAAGGCTGGGAACATGAAAGACGGCAGCTGGTCGGGCCAGATATTATGGGGTGGGTTATTGTTAGGCTGGGGCTTTTTTAATTTTGTAGAAGGCATTATTGACCATCATATCTTAGGCATACACCACGTGGTAGAACTGCAGGGTTTATCTATGTATGATTATTTGTTTCTTGCGTCAGGGGTAATTTTTATAATCATTGGTTGGTCGCTAATACGCACTGGCAAAAAACTTGATCAAAATTCATCCGCTGGGGTTCAAAATGATTAATTCACTTTATAATATTTAAATATGGCAAAAAACACAAAAAATCATGACAGGGTTGTTGAGGCTACATCTGCCCCATTAAATAAAAAGATTGACAGGGAAGCATGGCAGCGCATAGCAGATTATAGTGGTAGCAGTAAATCCGAGATCTCAGCACGCATAGAAAAGTTAAATAAAGAATGGGATATCGAACGCCTGCTAGGTGTAAATATGAGCACTTTGGCAATGACAGGTATCTTAGCCGGGCAGATAACTAAAAATAAAAACTGGTTCATTTGACCAGCAACCGTTTTAGTTTTCTTCTTTCAGCACGCAGTACAAGGCTGGTGCCCCCCATTGCCGGTGTTACGGTTGTTTAAGGTAAGGTCAAGTAAAGAAATTGAGAAAGAGAAGTATGCCTTAAAGGTTTTGCGCGGTGATTTTAATGACCTAAATAATATGACGCAACCCTCTCTTGAAAGGCTTAGGCAGGCTATAGAGAAAAACTAAGATTTAATACCTTTTCGCAATCATGCAAAACGTATTTGCCTTGGCAAATGTTTGCGGGCAATTGGCAAATAGGTTATATAAAGCAGTGGCGATGGTATGATTTTTTAAGTGCCTATCGAAAAAAAAGAAATGGCAGACGAAAAAAAAGAATTTCCCCCGCAGGAGCAGAAATTACCTGGCAGTGAGCAGGAAATGACCCCCAAACCTGTAGCAGACGATCCCGAATACAAGGGCACCGGCAAATTAAAAGACAAAGTTGCGCTTATAACCGGTGGCGACAGCGGCATTGGGAAGGCGGTTGCTATTCTGTATGCCAAAGAAGGCGCTAAAGGTGGCCATTGTGTATTTAAACGAACATGAAGACGCGGAAGAAACAAAAAAGATCGCTGAGAGTTATGGCAGCGAAGTGCTTTTGCTCCCAGGCGATATAAGCAATGAAGAATTTTGCAATGATATTGTGGAGCAAACGGTGAAACATTTTGGCCGGCTTGATATTTTGGTGAACAATGCAGCCGAGCAGCACGAAGCCAAAACCATGGAAGAAATTAAAACCGAAAATTTAATGCGCACCTTCCAGGTAAATATTATCGCTATGTTTTTTATAACAAGAGCTGCATTGAAACACATGAAAGCAGGCAGTTGCATCATTAACTCAACATCGGTAACAGCCTATCGCGGTAGCCCTCATTTAATGGATTATGCTGCTACGAAAGGCGCGATCGTAGCTTTCACACGCAGCTTTCTGAGAATTTGGTTGAGAAGGGAATAAGGGTAAATGGCGTGGCTCCCGGTCCTATATGGACTCCATTAATTCCCGCATCTTTCGATGCTAAACGTACCAGTGAACATGGGCAAAATGCACCTATGAAACGTGCCGGCCAACCGGTGGAAGTGGCCTACAGTTACCTTTTCCTGGCAACGAAAGAATCGTCTTATTTTACGGGGCAGGTGTTGCACCCGAATGGGGGAGATATTATTAACGGGTAAAGAATGAACTAAAATTTATTCTTCCACATCATGCTTTCAACAGGTTTGTCGCCCTGCATGCTGTATTTGGCATTTTTCTTTTCGTTGTATTTTATTTCTGTTTCGCCTACAACGTTAAAATAGATCAGTTGCCCGACCGGCATGCCGGGGTAAACCTTTACCGGTTGCTTTACCGAAATTTCCAGTGTCCAGTGACCGCAAAAACCCACATCGCCTTTACCAGCGGTGGCATGTATGTCAATGCCCAGGCGACCTGTAGAAGATTTACCTTCCAGAAAAGGTACATGTGCATGCGTCTCGGTATATTCTTCTGTTACACCCAGATAAAAAATGTGTGGGTACAGCACGAAACCTTCTTCAGGAATTTCGAAATATTCAATTTCGTTATGCTTCTTCGCATCCAGAATGTGCTCTCGGTACGTTGCAAGCCATTTGCCCAGGTGCACATCGTAACTGTTGCTGCCCAGGTGCTGCCTGTCGTAAGGTTTTACCACAATGGTTTTCTTCTCTATTTCTTCCAGTATCAAAGTATCAGATAGTATCATACAACAAGAATTTTTTGTTTGCCGGCTGTTAATTTTTAAAGCATCGTTCCTTGCGTCGCACTCTTGTACGCCATAACAACAGCAGCTAATTTCAATGGTCGCAAAATAAATCTTAAAAATTCAATCTTAAATATTCAATTTTGTTTGTGCCTCTTTTTTATCAACATACAATTAACCAAAACACCTGCCTCGCCGTATGGAAGATTGAAGAAACCGAGGCTTTCTTTTTAGAAAAAGTGCCAGTTCCCCCCACCATAACCAATCCGCATAAAAGGCTGCAACACTTAGCGGGACGTTGGTTGCTGCAATATTTATTTGCGGGTTTTCCTTACGGTGAAATATTAATTGCAGACACTAAAAAACCTTACCTGCCTGCAGAGCAATATCACTTCTCCATCAGTCATTGCAATGATTATGCAGCAGCTATCGTTTCTAAAACGAGAAGGGTTGGTATTGATGTGGAAGTACCCACTTATAAAGTGGAAAAAATAAAACATAAGTTTTTGCACTGCGATGAATTGCAGGAAGCCGATAAGAAAATAATGGAGTACGACGCCAATAATAATTCCATTCCATATCAATACTTAACCCTGCTTTGGTCTGCAAAGGAAGCGGTATTTAAATGGTGGAGTTATGGCAGTGTAGACTTCAGCGAGCACATACGCCTTGCACCCTTTCGACCTGCAACAGCAGGGAACGATAGATGCTAACCTGTACAAAACCCCGGAGGTAACTAACCTGCAGCTGCATTACACGCTTTGGAACGACCTGTGCCTTGCATGGGTAATGCAATAATTTAATAATCCATTAATTTTTTTACCGACTCATCCAACCGGGCTTTTGCCATAAAATTTTGTTCCAAAACAATATTAAAGGGAACCGGGTGTATCTAAAGAAGCACAACGAATAACAGGTGCATCCAGGCTTTCAAAACAGTGTTCAGAGATCCATGCAGCAATTTCTCCGCCAATGCCACCCGTAAGGGTGTCTTCGTGCAGCAACAAAACTTTTCCTGTACGTTCCACTGATTTTTTAATGGCATCGTAATCCAGCGGAAGTAATGTTCGGAGGTCTAAAATATCAAAACTTATTTGCGTATTTGCAGCAGCATATTCTTTTGCCCAGTGCACACCCAAACCATAGGTAATGATGCTGATGTCTGTGCCTTCAGCAACCTGACGTGCTTTACCGATGGGGATTTCGTAATATGCTTCTGGCACATTGCCTGAAATACTTCTGTATAAAAATTTATGTTCAAAAAACATGACCGGGTTGGGGTCGTTTATGGCAGCAATTAATAATCCTTTTGCATCTTGCGGGGTAGATGGGTACACTACTTTTAACCCGGGTGTATGTACAAACCATGCTTCATTGCTTTGAGAATGAAAGGGTCCTGCACCCACACCGCCGCCGGAAGGCATGCGAATAACCACATCGGCAGGCTGCTGCCAGCGGTAATATATTTTGGCAAGATTATTAACCACCTGGTTAAAACCAGAAGTAACAAAATCGGCAAACTGCATTTCCACTACGCTTTTAAAACCTTCTAAACTTAGCCCAAGTGCTGCACCTAAGATAGCGCTTTCGCAAAGGGGTGTATTTCGAACCCGTTCTTTGCCAAATTCTTCCACAAAACCTTCTGTTATTTTAAAGGCGCCGCCGTATTCTGCAATATCCTGCCCCATTAAGATTAGTTTATCCTGATGCTGCATGCTTTGACGCAATCCTTCACTTATGGCATTCACAAATCGTAAAGTTCTAGGGCTTTCCGGCTCCGCATCATCCATCAATAATCGCGATGTTGAAACAGGTGCATACACATCATGCAATTCTGTTTGTGTTACTGCGATCATTGGTGGTGACTGAAAACCTGCAGCCACCTCATCATCAATGTATTTTTTAATTTCCTTCCTTATGTTTTCAACCGATGCTGTGTCCAGCACATTTTCTGCAAGCAAAAACTGCTCAAAATTTTGAACAGGATCTTTCTGCTTCCACTCTTCGAAAAGTGCTGGCGGCACATATTTTATACCACTGGCCTCTTCATGCCCGCGCATCCTGAATGTTTTACATTCTACCAGGTAAGGCTTTTGATTTTCTATACAGTAGTTGCGCACACCGTTAATGGTGTCATACACCTCGAGAAGGTTGTTGCCATCAATCAATATTCCTTCCATGCCATATCCTTTGGCTTTGTCTACCAGGTTTTCGCACCGGTATTGTTCACGCGCCGGCGTACTAAGTCCATACCCATTATTTTCAATAATGAAAATTACGGGCAGGTTCCAAACCGCGGCAACATTCAAGGCTTCATGAAAGTCGCCTTCACTTGTTCCGCCTTCACCTGTAAAAGCCAGGGCAACTTTATTTTCTTTATTAAGTTTATAAGCAAGCGCCACCCCATCGCCAATGGCCAGTTGCGGGCCAAGGTGCGAGATCATACCGCAGATATGAAACGAGCTATTTCCGAAATGGAAGCTTCTTTCCCTGCCTTTGCTGTACCCGTCTATACTTCCCTGCCATTGCCTGAATAATTTATTGAGGGGCATTTTGCGGGTGGTAAATACCCCGAGATTCCGGTGCAATGGCATGATCCATTCATCAGGCTGTAGGGCAAGTGTTGCGCCTACGGATATTGCTTCCTGCCCAATGCCGCTGAACCATTTGGATATTTTTCCCTGGCGTAGCAAAACCAGCATTTTTTCTTCAATTAGCCTGGGCAACAACAGGCTTCTATGAAATTGTATAAGTGTTTCGTTAGATAGATTCTTACGGTCAAAATGCATGCGGCGAAGGTAAGCCGCGCAGGTATTACCACATTTTTATTGTGCTTTTTTTCCTAGGGTTATTCCATTTTATTTAAGTCAATGATGTTGTTCATTTCTTTTGTCTTGATATAAAAGAAACGAACCAAAGAAAAGATCAAGAACGAAATGATATACATCACGTTTGTTCATTCGCCCTGATTGGGCTTTTGTGCTACTGTGGCTTCAGCAGGAGAATTTTACTGATCGGCTTTAATCTTTCATTAGGTTGAATCATTTCAGCATCTTCTCTTTAAAAATTTATTCCAAAGCCCTTCACCACTATGCACTTCAGCCCGAAAGCGAACAAACCCCGAAACGGGCTGTACATCGTTTCCGGGGTTGTTTACCACCTTGCTTTACAGTAAAGTTATCCGTAAGTTTATACTATTAAACCTCAGCGTATGTTTAAAAATTATTTACCCCCCCCCGCGGCTCGCAGTGATGAATATTTTTTTAACGCTATTAACCTCCATGCAAGAAAAAGGCAATGCCTCTCAGATAAGTACAAGGGCATTTATCAATTGCGTGAATTACCGGCACAACGGGCTGCATAACGGCATTACCTGCAACCCGGCCAATAACAATGCAGGCTGCAGCAACACCAACACCTGTTCTCAATAAAACATCCACCCTACAACAAGTTCATTCAATTTAAAATAGTTATTATGAAAAATTTTATTATCGTTTTTATTACCTTTTTATGTATCAATGCAGCCTTTTCCCAGCCAGGCACCCTCGATGAAAGCTTTGGAGAAGGAGGTAAAGTAGTTACCCCATTTGATGTGGCAGCTATTAAAGATATAGCGTTACAGAGCGATGGAAAAATCGTGGTAGGCGGGGGATATGTTGAAGGTACAACCATAGGTTTTTACATAACCCGTTACTTACAGGATGGTAGTATAGATTTCTCGTTTGGAGATAACGGTAATGTATATACCGATGTGGAAAATGTTGGGGCAGAAAACATATACGGCCTGGTGGTGCTTCCGGATGATAAAATTGTAGCGGCAGGCTACGGCAGCAATGGCAATACGGATGACGGGGAAGGCAACAGGTGGCCCAATTATAACCTTGCAGTTGCCCGCTACCTGCCTGACGGCTCTCCTGATGTGAGCTTTGGGGGCGATGGAAATGTTACCTATGATTTTGGCACTATAGAAGTGGTGTATGCCGTGGCTGTGCAGGCAGACGGCAAGATCATTATCGGAGGCACTTCGGCCAATTTTTTTAATGAGCCGCTTGAACTGATAGAAGACTTTTTCCTGGTGCGGCTGCTACCCGATGGACGGGTGGATGAATCTTTTGGAGAAGGTGGCACGGTAAAAACAAATTTTGAAGCTGGCAGCAACGAAGATTTTATAAAAACGCTGACCATACAGGAAGACGGCAAAATAATAGCCGCCGGAAGAACGGCAGAGATAGGCGGCGGTACAAAATTCAAATTTGCGCTGGCCCGATACAATGAAGACGGAAGCCTGGACGAAAGTTTTGGCACAGGTGGAAAAGTGGTTACTGATTTTGGCGCCAACTCTGAAGAAATAAACGACATTGCCCTGCAGCCGGATGGTAAAATTGTAGCTGGCGGATATCGTGAATTACAGCCTGAGCCTGAACAGGAACATGGGAATAGCCCGCTATAATACAGACGGCAGCCTGGACAACGTATTTGGAAAGGATGGAAAAGTAACAATTTATTTTGAGAGCCGATCAAGAGGGCAATCATTGCTTATACAGAACGATGGAAAAATAATCATTTCGGGAAGTGCCTATATTTTTACTGATAATTCCGATTTTGCAATAGCACGTTGCCTTGCTAACGGAAGTTTGGATGCTGAATTTGGAATAGAGGGAAAAACAACTACAGATATAAGCCTGTATGATAACACATACTCTTCCCTATTACAGCAGGATGGAAAAATAATTCTTTTGGGTCAGGCTTACGATGGTATTAATATTGCAAATTTTGCCATGGTGCGCTACCACGGCGACCCTGTAGAAAACCCGGTAATAGCACAGCTAAAAACCTGGCTGCGCAACAACACCCTGGGCTGGTACACCAGCAACAACAGCAAGCGTAAACTATTACAGCATACAGCGCAGCACCAACGGCAGCAGCTTTACAGAAGAAAAAAGGGTGCAGGCAAACAAATACACCCCGTTTACTGCAGCAGGCAAACACCCGCGAACAGCAAACCTTTACCTATGCCTTAAATACAGCAGCCACCAACAGCTACTACCGCGTGGCAGCCATATTAAACGATGGCAGCACAGCTTTTTCACCCGTAGTGTATTATGGCAGTGGCAAAAACATTACCCTGTACCCCAACCCGGTAAAAGAGGTGCTTACGGTAAAAGGGTTGCAGCCGGAGGTAAACAACCTGCTTACCATCAGCGATGTTGGTGGCAATGTGTTACTGAGAACAACAGTTACCTCATCAGAAACCTATAATTATCATGTAAGCCGCCTGAAAGCCGGGCAGTATGTATTGCGGGTGCAAAGCAAGAGCAGGTGCAGAGTGTAAGGTTTGTGAAGGAGTAGTGTTACTTACTTTTTTTCTTGATAAAAAAAGTAACAAAAAAATCAAGAAAGAAACGATATACAACACGTTTCTTTCTTACGCACTGATTGGGCTTTTGTACTACTGTAGTCTCAGCAGGAGAAGTTTACTGATCGGTTTTAATCTTTCATTAGGTTGAATCTATTTCAGCATCTTGTCTTTAAAAGAATTTATTCTTCAGCCCTTCACCACCATGCACTAAAGTCGAATAGCGAACCACCCGGAAACGGGCTGTACATCGTTTCCGGGGGTCTTATTTTGGTTCTTTTTTGGACAGACAAAAAAGAACGAAAAGAAATAAAATTTTATTAAATAGCTAACTCCCTTTTGATTAAGAGATTGTTCATTTCTTTTATCCTGATACAAAAGAAACGAACAGTGCTGAACCTTTTCTGAACGTACAAGTGTGCGACGCAACGGAAGCACAATATTTTTTCTAAAGCCGGGTACAAAAACTTATCCGCATGTATAAGCCATCGCCTCCATATTAATACGTCGTCGTTCAAAAGTATAACCATCATACCTGTTGATTACCTGTTGCAATAAGTATTCTATTTCTTCCACCTCTTTTGCAAGCACCAGTTTATTTCTATATTCTTTTATGTCTGGTAACCCCTTCAGGTAGTTGGCATAATGGCGCTTCATTTCATTTATGCCTGCAATACTTCCTTTCCATTCTACCGAACGGCGCAGGTGCGTTTGTATAACCTGAACCCTTTCTTCAATTGCGGGCGGCTGCAGGTGTTCACCAGTATTTAGAAAATGTTTGATCTCGTTAAATATCCAGGGATAGCCAATGGCGGCACGACCAATCATAATACCATCCACGCCATAGCGGTTCTTATATTCCAAGGCTTTTTCGGGAGAGTCAATATCTCCATTGCCAAAAATGGGGATGTGAATGCGCGGGTTATTTTTTACCGCGGCTATATGGCTCCAATCTGCCTCGCCTTTATACAACTGGCTGCGGGTGCGCCCATGTATGGCAAGTGCCCGGATGCCTTCATCCTGCAGGCGTTCGGCAACTTCTACAATATTTATGCTTTCAGTATCCCAGCCAAGGCGGGTTTTTACGGTAACAGGCAAACTTGTTGACCGCACAACGGCACGGGTAAGGCGAACCATCAGATCTATATCTTTTAAAACGGCGGCGCCTGCACCCTTGGTAACAACCTTTTTTACCGGGCAGCCATAATTGATATCGAGCAGGTCGGGCTGAACGGTTTCAACAATTTTCGCGCTGAGTGCCATGGCTTCTTCATCGCCGCCGAATATTTGTATGCCCACAGGACGCTCGTCTTCAAATATGTCCAGCTTTTGCCTGCTTTTTATGGCATCACGTATCAACCCCTCACTGCTGATGAATTCTGTGTACATCATATCAGCGCCGTTCAGTTTACATACCGCGCGAAAAGGCGGGTCACTTACATCTTCCATTGGCGCCAGCAACAACGGAAAATCGGGCAATTTTATGGTTCCTATTTTTATCATAGTTGATTATCATGGCATAGCAGTATCATAAAAAATTACGGCTAAAGCCATGCTTCTGCCTTATGTCGGCTATTTTTGAAGCCACAAATTTACACCACTTATTTTATTGAAACATGATCACACCATCATCGCGCTTCTCTCCCATGTCTCAACTGGCAATTTTATTGGGGTTGGTTGGCGGTGGAATAATCTTCGGTTCTATGTTCACGCTGTTTATAGCGAACATATATTTAGATGAGCCTCTTTCACAATTAGCCGAAGTGTTGATGAAGCCTGAAAACATAAACTTATCGCGCTTTTTACAATTTATCGGCACCTTCTTTTTTATGGCTGTGCCTGCATTATTATTCGGAATAATTACAAGAAAAAAACCATTTACATACATGGGGTTTAAACTTGCACCAAGCGGTAAACAGGTATTTTTGGTGATAGGTATTGTGTTTGCAGCTTTATTCGTAAGCGGAACTTTAGGTGAAATAAACCAGCTTATTCCCGTAAGCAAAGACCTCACGGCCTATTTCAAAGGTTTGGAAGAAGAATATAATAAGCAGGTAATAGCCCTTACCAGTATGAAGACTACGGGTGATTATTTACTTGGGCTGGTCATTCTTGCTTTTCTACCTGCGTTGTTCGAAGAAATGTTTTTCAGGGGCTGCCTGCAACAGGTTACCACCCAGGTTACCCGTAGTGCACTTGCCGGAATAATAATTACCAGTGTATTTTTCAGCATTATTCATTTATCGTTTTATGGTTTTCTTCCCCGCCTTTTTTTAGGTATTATGCTTGGCTATATCTTTTATTTCAGCGGCAGCCTGTGGCTGGCAATTGCTGCGCATTTTTTGAATAATGCCTTTGCGGTTACACAGATGTATGCACTAAGCCGTGCGGGCAAGCTAACTCCTGATATGCTTGACGAAAGCTTTCCCCTTTATTACGGTCTGATTGCGCTTGTTTTCCTGGTTTTTGTTTTCAAAATATTTAAGCGTGAAAGTGAAGTGGTTACCTCTATGTATAATTTGAAAAGGTATGCCCGGGGAGATTATGATGAACCAACAAATTCTCCCGGGGAATAAATATGTCGGAAGAACTTAAAACTATACTGGTTACCGGCGCCTCCGGGCTGGTGGGCAGCCACCTGGTGCAGCAATTGGTGGCTGATGGAAAAACTGTAAGAGCATTATACCGGTCTTCTATTCCCGTTTTTAAGAAGGCTGAAAAGGTTGATTGGGTGCGGGGCGATATATTGGATATCGTATTCCTGGAAGATGCCCTGAACGGGGTTGAACAGGTTTATCACTGTGCTGCCATCGTTTCTTTCGATCCCAATCATAAAGACCTGTTATATAAGACCAATGTAGAGGGAACCGCCAACGTGGTAAACGCCTGCATAAACAGCAACATTCAAAAATTGCTTTATGTAAGTTCGGTTGCAGCATTGGGTAGAACAGGAAAAGAGGCATTGATCGATGAATCTATGTACTGGCATGAGGGGGCAGGTAACAGTGAATATGGCAAGAGCAAATTTTTGGCTGAAATGGAAGTATGGAGGGGGGTGGGTGAGGGATTATCTGCCGTAATTGTTAACCCATCCATTATTCTTGGGGCTGGTGACTGGAATACAGGCAGCACAGAAATATTTAAAAGTGCGTACAATGAATTTCCATGGTATTCTGAAGGCATTACAGGGTTTACGGATTTAAATGACCTGGTAAAGATTATGGTAATGTTGATGAACAGCCCTGTTTCAGCCCAAAGGTTCATTATAAATTCAGCCAATTCATCTTTTAAAGAATTGTTGTTTCTTATAGCTAAACACTTCAATAAAAAACCACCACACAAAAAAGTAACGCCATTAATGGCAGCCCTCGTATGGCGGCTTGAAAAGATAAAAAGCTTATTTACAGGCAAGACTCCGTTCATTACAAAGGAGACTGCCGAAACCGCCCTTGATGTAGTACATTACAACAACCATAAATTACTTGAAGCTTTTCCCGGTTTCTCTTATACGCCTTTAGAGACCACTGTAAAAAATACCTGTGAGGCATTAAAGAAAAAGTACAAACTGCCATAAAAGTTTTAAATTAAATTTTTTTACACTTAAAGTATCGAACTATTGAAAGGCTGGACCAAAATTTATATGACACGGGATTATACCCGTGCAAACATTATCAAAGGCATGCTGGAAGAGAACAGCGTAGCGGTGGTAATATTGAATAAGCTTGACAGCAGCTACGTGAACTTCGGTGACCTTGAAATCTTTGTTCCTGAACAGCACGTAGAAATTGCCCGCAAACTTATAGATAACGATCAGCTCAATTAACGATCCGCAACCTTTACCCAGCTTATCAAAACCGAATTGAATGGCCTTTAATTCAAAAGCATTTAAAACAAGAGCATTTACTGCTATCTTTTTTACAGCCGTTATGCTTACAGGTTTGCTTTGGAATCATTGGAGCTTCCTTATTCTTTTTCTTATTATTCACATTGGCTGCTGGATTGAATTTCAACAAGTAATGGGCAAAATAGATGAAGATTATAAACACATTACCGATTTTCACAAATATGCCGTGATCGTTGCCGGATGTGGTCTAATGCTTTGGATGACAGACACCCATTACCGCATTGGCAGTGTTTTACTGAACGAGGTGGGATTATGGCTGATGTATATACTGGTTATTGCACTGCCACTGGTAGAGGTGGTGCAGAATAAAAACTTCAGCACAAAAATGCTCGGTTATTCTTTATTGGGATTGTTATATATCTCTGTAAGTATGGCCTTACTAATTGCGTTGCGTACTGAAGGTGCAGTTTTTGAAGGTTCATCATTTGCAATGGACCTGGGGTGGATAATTCCTGTAACTATTATCGCCACCTTATGGATCAATGATACCATGGCATACATAGTCGGGTCGTTTTTTGGGAAAACGCCCCTTTCTAAAATATCACCAAACAAAACCTGGGAAGGAACCCTTGGCGGAGCAATACTTGCCATTTCAGTAGTAACCATTGCAGGTAAAATATTTTTATACACAGATGTATTGCCGCTTATAGGTTTATGCACTGTAACCGTTATCGCCGGTACATTTGGCGACCTTCTTGAAAGTAAACTGAAACGAATGGCAGGTATAAAAGACAGTGGAAGCATTTTGCCTGGCCATGGTGGTTTTCTTGACAGGTTCGACTCCCTTTTGCTTGCAACACCTTTTGCCTGGATGTTTGCCAAATTATTGTTGCAAAATTATTAACGGGTTTATTTAATGCAGCTTTGAACAACACGCAAATAAAGCGCACTCCATTATCTTTGAACCACATTTAAAATTATGACGATTCATAAAGAAGGATACAAGTCCATAGGTATTGCTGCTGGGGTATTGGTTGTTATAAATCTTATTGCCTTCCAGTTATTTAATGAAGTGGTATGCGGAATAATTTTTATTGTAACACTGGCTTTATTCCTCTTCATCATTTCCTTTTTCCGTTCGCCGAAACGGGTTTGGGTAAGTGGTGAAAATGATGTTGTTGCCCCGGCTGATGGTAAAGTAGTTACCATTGAAGAAATATTTGACGTGGAATATTTCAAAGACCAAAGAATACAGGTTAGCATTTTTATGAGCCCATTAAATGTGCATATTAACCGGAATCCTGTTTCGGGTGTTGCAAAGTACAGCCAGTACCATAAAGGTAAATACCTCGTTGCCTGGCATCCCAAATCTTCCACTGAAAATGAGCGGCACAGTGTTGTAATTGAAAATGAAAAAGGGACAATACTCGTAAAACAAATTGCCGGGGCTGTTGCCAAGCGCATTGTAAATTATGTTACACCGGGAGACAAGCTTTTGCAATCAACCGAAATGGGGTTCATAAAATTTGGTAGCAGGGTTGATGTGTTGTTGCCATTAAACGCCCATATAAAAGTTCAAATGAATGATGTGGTAAAAGGCGGCATCACAGTGCTTGCTTCATTTAACGAAGCATAATTAAGAAACAATCATAGAAACTATTTCTTCCAGGTATTTTTTATCGGTATTCATCGAAAGATGCAAACATACTGCTGTCAACATCGAGTACGCCCACAACGGTATCCTCTTTAAAAAGCGGCACTACAATTTCTGATCGCGAGGCACTGCTGCATGCTATGTGCCCGGGAAATTTCTCTACATCATCCACAATTAGTGTGGTTGCCTGTTGCCAGGTTGCTCCACAAACACCCCTGCCTTTTTTAATGCGCGTACAAGCTACAGGTCCCTGGAAAGGACCCAGAACCAATTCATCCTCTTTTTTTACAAGGTAAAAACCTACCCACAACCAATTGAATTGTTCTTTTAATGCAGCGCACACATTTGCTAAATTGGCAACCAGGTCGTCTTCACCTGTTAGCAATCCTTTGATCTGGGGAATTACCGATTCGTACATTTCCTTTTTAGTGCCGGATATGATTGATAGTTCTTCTGCCATATGCATGCAAAATTACCGGATAGCATTACTAAAACGTATTCAATTATTTTTGACAAACATTATTTAACCATTGATTATGCATGTTGTAATTACGGGCGCCACAAAAGGTTTGGGAAAAGCTGTCGCGGAAAAATTTGCTGCAGCAGGTAACACGCTTTTTGTGTGTGCAAGAAACGAGGTGGATCTTTATCACCTTGCAGATGAATTAACGACCAAATTTCCGGATTGTATAATTCATGCACTTGCGACCGATGTAAGTGATAAAAAAGAGGTAGACAAATTTGCCGGATGGTGTTTACAAAAAGCAACGCCTGATATTCTTGTAAACAATGCCGGGCAGTTTTTACCAGGAAGCGTGTTTAATGAGGATGATGGGTTGTTACAGCAAATGCTTGATGTAAATCTTTTTAGTGCGTACCACCTAACCCGCGCCTTATTACCACGCATGACAGCAGCTAAAAACGGGCACATTTTTAACATGTGTTCCATCGCGTCGTTACATGCATATGCTAATGGCGGAAGCTACAGCATAAGCAAATTTGCATTGTATGGTTTTTCTAAAAACCTGCGCGAAGAAATGAAGCCTCATAACATTAAAGTAACTGCCGTATTACCTGGTGCGGTATATACCGACTCATGGAGTGGAAGCGGTGTTGACCCGCAAAGAATAATGGAAGCAAAAGACATTGCTGATATGATATTTGCAGCAGCGAATTTATCGCCTCAGGCATGTGTGGAAGATATTATTATCAGGCCGCAGCTCGGCGATCTTTAGGCAGTTTTGTTGCTGTTTAAGTAACTGCACAAGTGTGCGACGCAACCGGTGTTGCAATATGCACAATTGCCCGGTACATACCGGTTAAGGAAATTTTTTAAACACGGTATAGCGCAATAAGGCTTCTAAAAAAATAAAAATAAACCCCGCGACAAGCCAGGGAAAATATTTATCTGTAAAGCGGTTATATGTGGTTGTAAACACTTTGGATTTTTCAAGCTGATTTATGCTTGTGTAAATTTTTTGCAGTGCTCCCCTGTCAGTAGCATGAAAATACTGCCCCCCGGTTTGCTCTGCCAATTGTTTAAGAAGGGGCTCATTAAAATCTACCTTTTTTGTTTTAGCAACAGGCCCAAGTGGCGAATCAACAACTTCATTTATATCTCCCTGCGAACCTACACCAATCGTATACACTTTTATTTTGTAATACCTAGCCATTTGCAATGCCAGATCGGGCGGAATGGCGCCGCCAAAATCTACACCATCGGTTAGCAACACTACAATCTTTGATTTGGTTTTGCTGTTGCGCAAACGATCAACACTTGTTGCCAAACCGCTGCCTATTGCGGTGCCTTCATCCTGTAAATAGCCGCTTTGTATATTTTGTATCTGGCTTATAACCGCATTGTGATCTGTAGTTAACGGGCACAGGGTAAAACTTACACTGCTGAAAATAACCACGCCTATTTTATCGCCGGGGCGGTCTCTTACAAATTGGGATGCAACGTCTTTAGATGCTTCCAGGCGGTTTGGCTTAAAGTCAGTTTCAGTCATGCTGCCACTTATGTCGAAGCACATTACAATGTCTATCCCTTCGCCTTCGGTTATGGTTTCTGTATATTTTTTCTGCGGTCTTGCCAATGCAATAATAAGGCAGAATAACCCCAGGCATCTTAAAATAAATGGCACATGCAGGGCAGATGTTTTAAAACTTTTTACATGCTGAATAAAATGTGTTGTTGTTACGAGCATGCTTGCATGCCCTTTTCTAAACCTTATTATATACAAATAAATTATTACCGGTATAATCAGAAGAAATGGTAATACCCAGGGGTATGCGAATTCAATATCATTAAACCACTCAGTTAGCATTAACTAAAGATTTTTGAATGATGGCATCTACTTTAACAAGCGTATTTTTTGTTACAGACAATGCTGTTTCACTTTCATCTTTAGCCGGGATATACTTTGCAAATTTTACCGCGTTGTTCAGGCGCATTACCTGGTAAAAACCTGTGCGCAGGCCTGCATCCTGCATGTAAACATTTAAACGTACCATCAATTCATCCGTTGTTATTTTTAGTGCGTTAATAGCGAGGCTTTCCTTAAAATAATGCCGGTAAATTTCATCCATTTTAACATGGAACAGCTTAACAGAATTTTTATTCAGCAGGTTTTCTTCTTCGAGGTGGTTCAATTTTTCCAGGGCACGTTCCAATGGTGTTCCTATCAGTTTTTCAACTTTTTTACGTGGTTGAATTGTTTTCTTTTTAAAGAATATATACAACAAATAAGTGATGACAAATGCAATGGCTGCAATTAAAAAAATAAATAAATAATTAGGTGATTCTTCAACTTCAATAATGTCTTTTATAGGGTGAAAGCCCTGCAGCGAAGACACATCGACCGGTAAAACCTGCAGTTGCAACAGGTCTGATGATATTTTCTTCTCCACGCCTGTTCCTTTGCTTTTTAATATTACATAGGGTTGAATATTCCAGGTGCCGGAATCAAAGCCGGTGATCGTGAATTGCTGCGTATAGTTTAGGAGTCCGTTTACCTGGAGTGTATCGGTCAATTCCCTTTTAACGACCTCAAGGTGATTAAAAGTATCGGGAAGGTTTACCCATTCACTTACCAGGTATTCGTTGGTATTAATTTGCTTAAGGGTTACCTGTAATATAACCTGTTCACCTAACAGAATCTTATCCCGGTCTATGGTTGCAGAAAGCTGTTGGGCATGCAGGCAAAAAGAAAAAAATAATGAAAACATTACTGCAGCAGTTTGCAGAAAAATTTTAAGCGCCTTATTAAAATGTATATTAATTGCCATTATGCTCTTCTGATAAAAAATTGCTGTAATGCCTTAACATAATCCTCACCAGTTGGTAATACGATAAGGTCGGCGCCTGCATTCTTAAAATGCACCTTTGCATCATGCATTATTTTTTGAAATTGCTGGTTATATTTTTACCGGGTATATGCGTCGTTGGTATCTAACCAGAGTTGTTGACCTGTTTCGGCATCATGTACCTGTATTAACCCAACCGGGGGAAGTTCGGCATCGCGCTGATCATACACCTGCACCCCGATAACATCATGTCTTTTTGCGGCAACGCGTAATGCATGCTGGTAACCTGCATCAGCAAAATCACTTAATACAAAAACAATGCTTTTATGCCTTGTGGTGTTGTTTAGAAAACGCAGGGCTTTTACAATATCGGTCTGGGCAGTATGTGTTTTAAAATTCAACATTTCGCGCACCATATACAGCACATGATCCTTGCCTTTTTTTGCAGGAATATATTTTTCTACTTTATCACTAAAAAAAATTAAACCGGCTTTATCATTATTACTGATGGCGGAAAAAGCAAGCACTGCACATATTTCAGTAATCAGGTCTTTTTTGGTTTGTTTAAAGGTGCCAAACAAACTGCTTGCACTTACATCTACCAGCAGGTAAACGGTCAGTTCTCTTTCTTCTTCAAACAGTTTACTGTAGGTATGTCCCATTCTCGCCGAAACATTCCATTCAATAAACCGTACATCATCGCCGGGATGATATTCACGTACTTCCTTAAACGACATGCCTCTTCCTTTAAACGCAGTATGATACTCACCCGAAAAAAGATGATTGGTTAGCCGTTTACTTTTTATTTCCAGTTCCCGCACCTTTGAAAGAAGTTCTGAGGTTGTCATACAAATTTTATGGAACCGTAACCATTCTTAAAATTTCATCCACTAACTGTATAGCAGTAATATTTTCTGCTTCTGCCTCGTAGGTTAAACCTATTCGATGTCGCATCACATCTTTACAAATGGCTTTTACATCATCGGGAATTACAAAACCCCGCTTTGTCATAAAAGCATGTGCTTTTGCAGCAAGGGCAAGGTTAATACTTGCACGTGGCGAACCACCATAACTGATAAGGTGCTTCATTCTGCCTAAGCCATATTGATCGGGATACCGTGTGGCAAAAACAATATCAATAATATATTGCTCCACTTTTTCATCCATGTAAACCTGCCGGGTTAGTGCACGTCCCTGGTAAATTTCCTGCAGGCTTACCACAGGGTTTAATTTTTCCGGGCAATACCCTGCACCTGTTGGCGCAGTATTTTCTGTTCTTCTGTTTGGCCGGGATAATCCACTACCACCTTCAACATAAACCGGTCTACCTGTGCTTCGGGCAGGGTGTAAGTTCCTTCCTGCTCCAGTGGGTTTTGCGTTGCTAGCACCAAAAAAGGTTCATCTAAAATAAGTTGTTTCTCCAATGGTTACCTGTCTTTCCTGCATAGCTTCCAGCAGGGCACTTTGCACTTTTGCCGGGGCGCGGTTTATTTCATCTGCCAAAATAAAGTTGGCGAAAATGGGACCTTTACGAACTACAAATTCATTGCGCTGCTGGTTATAGATCATGGTGCCTGACAACATCTGCAGGCAATAGATCGGGCGTAAATTGTATGCGGCTAAATTTTGCCTGTACCGTTTCTGCGAGCGATTTTATGGTTAGTGTTTTAGCCAGCCCCGGTACACCTTCTAGCAAAACATGCCCATTGCTCAGCAGCCCGACAAGCAGCCTGTCTGCCATATATTGCTGCCCTACAATTACCTTTTTAAGCTCATTTCTGATAGATGTGATAAACCCTGCTGAATATTCTATCTTTTCATTCAGCCGCCTTATGTCTTCTCCTGTTTGCATGTGCTTTGTTAAGTGAATTTACAAAGTAAACATGGTGCCAAACTTTTGCAAAAACAAAAAAAGCTATTGGCGAAAGATTAACGGCAGCAAAAAGGTTTTAAGTACGCCGGGAATTTACATTGCACGCTCCGTATTTTCGGGCCCAATGTCTGAATTTGCCCACGATAAAGTATTGCCTGATGAAGGCAGCCGGCTTAAAAAGAAAGAACAGGTTGGAAATATGTTTGACCAGATATCGGGAAAGTATGACTTTCTGAATCGCTTTTTAAGCGCAGGTATAGACCGTGGCTGGCGTAAAAGTGCCATTTTGCAATTGAAAGATATTAATCCCAAAATAGTTCTTGATGTTGCTACGGGTACCGCTGATATGCCCCTGCTTACGCATACACTTTTATATCCTGAGAAAATAATTGGAATTGATATTTCAGAAGGCATGCTGGAGGTGGGCAGAAAGAAAATTGATAAAAGTTCTTTAAACGAAACGATTACCCTTTATACGGGTGATGCAGAAACAATAAACTTTGCTTACGATACGTTTGATGCAGTAACCGTGGCATTCGGTGTACGCAACTTTGAAAACCTTGAAAAAGGTCTGTCGGAAATGCTGAGGGTTTTAAAACCTGGAGGAAGATTGGTTGTGCTGGAGTTTTCGAGACCAAAGAAAAAAGGCTTTAAAGCTTTTTACAACCTGTACATGAAAATTGTAGCCCCCGGTTTTGGACAGTTATTTGCGAAGAACAAAGATGCCTATACGTACCTGAATAAATCAATAAATGCTTTTCCTGAACGAGAACAGTTTATTGCCATAATGCAAAGGGTGGGCTACCAGAGAAACATTTTATAAAACGCTTAGCTTAGGAATATGTTGTATTTATTGCGGAAGCAAATAGTGTTGATTGGCTTATGTGTTATTGCCTGCAATTGTGTTGATGCCCAAAAGGAAGAATACCGCCCCGATCACAATAAAATACCCTATTACTTTGGTCTTACTTTCGGGTATGCCAATATGAACCTCCATCCTACCAAAGCCGAACGATTTTTACAGTATGATAGTGTTATGTGGGCCGAGCCGGGCTCCAGCGGAGGCATTGCTTTAGGATTACTGGCCTCTATGAGGTTAAGTGACCGGCTGCAGTTACGTGCCGGACCCGAACTAATTGTGGGTGGTGCAAGGTTTTTTACCTACGGACTTAAGTACCCCAACCCTGGTTTGGACGAGGGGCCCATCACCAAAAAAACGTTGCCCTCTACCATCATGAGTTTCCCTTTTCATTTAAAATTTAACAGCGACAGAATTAAGAATTTCCAGGTGTATATGCTTGGTGGGTTTAAATACGATATTGACCTCTCTAGTAATTCCAATGCACGAAATGCTGAAGGGCTTATTAAACTTCAAAAATTTGATTATGGCTACGAGGCTGGTTTAGGTTTTACATTCTTTCTGCCCTTCGTAACATTATCGCCTGAAATTAAAATCAGCAGCGGATTAAGAAATATTCACAGCCGGGATGAAAATCTTAAATTTTCAAGTGTGTTCGACAAACTGCAATCACGCATGATTTTATTTTCTATCAATATAGAAGAGTAATGGACTACAATAAAGTCTCTACAATATTTTTCCATTCATTTTTTAATGAAATATCTGGCCGTGGTCTGTTGGCGCGGCGGTACCAGTAATCTGCGTTAAAAATATCACCTTCTTTCCTGTGGAGGTAAGCATGTATCCAGGCTGCGTTAGTGTCGTTAATATTCTGAATAATATCATGCGATCTGTTCCAGTCATTCTTCCCATCATACCATAAAGATTTCAGGTGTGCAGTCAATCCGGCCGGTGGTTCACCGCCTTGCAGGGTTTTAATAAATTCTTCTGTTGTCATGTAATCTATTAATACAAATGGCTAACGCAAATAAATTTGTAACCGTCTGTCACATCAGCCAATTTACACCATCATTTTATAAATAAAAAACCATACAATTGCATACAGTAAATAAAATTATGAATGCACTGCATTAAAAATTTACTGCATGCATTTGAACCCCTATAATTTTATGAAAGATGAAATACCTCATTATGTTTGTTACCCTTTTAGTTGGTGGAATAATTCCTATACAGGCTGTATTAAATACAAGGCTTGGCAGGTTAACGGGCGGTCCGCTAATGGGTTCTTTAATTAGTTTTATTGTGGGTTTGCTATGCCTGTTTATTTTAAATATAAGCTTTAATAACGGCGCCATACTTCAAGTAAAACCTTCTGGTGTTACACCCTGGTATTTATGGTTGGGTGGTTTGATTGGTGCCATATTCGTGGCCTATGTTACATGGATTAACCAAACGCAGGGCGTAGCTCTAACATTTTTGCTTGTAGTAAGCGGGCAAATTTTTATGTCTCTTTTTATTGATCATTATGGCTTACTTGGTTCAGAAATAAGAACAATAACTTTGCAGAAATTTGCCGGGGTGGTTCTGGTAATTGCCGGTATTTTTTTAATTAAGAAATAGCATACATTTTTTAAATGAGCAATCCCAACCTGCAAACAGAAAGAACCCAGCTTTCAACAGAGGAAAAAGAATACGAAAACAGCATTCGGCCAAAGAGATTGATGAGTTTGCGGGGCAGCCACAAATCATACAAAATCTTTCCATTTTTATTAAGGCAGCCAAAATGCGCGGGGAGGCACTGGATCATATTTTATTTCATGGTCCCCCCGGTTTGGGAAAAACAACACTTTCAAGAATTGTTGCTAATGAGCTGGGCGTTAGTATTCGGGAAACGTCAGGTCCGGTTATTGAAAAACCCGGCGATCTTGCCGGCCTGCTTACGAATCTTGAGCCGAACGATGTATTGTTTATTGATGAAATACACCGCCTGAGCACCGTGGTCGAAGAGTACCTTTATGCTGCAATGGAAGACTTTAGGATCGACATTATGATCGACACGGGCCAAATGCGAGAAGTATTCAGCTTAACTTAAACAATTTACCGTTATAGGGGCTACTACGCGAAGTGGGTTGTTAACTGCACCATTGTTCGAGGTTCGGTATAAAATCACGGCTCGAATATTATGCCGCGATGTTCTTATGACATTGAGATGCGATCGCAAAATTTTAGGTGTACAAATCACTTACGATGCCGGCCGAAATTGCCCGCCGCAGTCGCGGAACTCCGCGTATTGCAAACGGACTATTCCGACGTGTGCGCGATTTTGCCCAGGTATTAAATGGTGTAATCGATCTTGGTATTACACAACACTCATTAGCTTTCAATGTTGATGAGCACGGCCTTGATGATATGGATAACAAAATCCTAATGACCATTATTGACAAATTTAAAGGCGGTCCTGTAGGCATTACCACAATTGCAACAGCAGTAGGCGAAGAGGCTGGTACGATTGAAGAAGTGTATGAACCATTTCTTATTCAGGAAGGTTTTTTACAACGAACCCCGCGCGGCAGGGAAGTAACCTATAAAGCATACGAACACCTGGGCAAAAAACCTTTCAGGCAGGGCCCTCAACCCGGGCTTTTCAGTTAATTGAGTTATTTCTTTTAACTAACTAACGGTTATTCATTTTACTTTAAGTTTGTTTTTTTAAAATTTACCATATGAAGAAAACTTTTCTATCGTTATCATTTTTGCTGATCATTCTACGGTCTCTTGCCGATGAAGGCATGTGGCTACCTATGTTGTTGGGCGAACAGGTGTATAAAGACATGGTAAAGCATGGCCTTAAATTAAAACCTGAACAATTGTACAGCATTAATAAGGCTTCTATAAAAGACGCCATTGTAATTTTCGGAGGAGGATGCACAGGAGAGATTGTAAGTGACCAGGGGTTGATTTTTACCAACCATCATTGCGGTTACAGCGCCATTGCTGCAGCATCCTCTGTTGAACATAATTACCTGCGGGATGGTTTTTACGCCACCCAAAAAAATAATGAAATTCCCTCAGCAAATCTTTCAGTAAGATTTTTAAACCGCATCGAAGACGTATCTGACAGGGTTTTTAAAGAGTTGGGAAATTTAACGGGCACTGACAGAACCAGGAAGCTTTCTGAGATAAGTGCTGCCATTGCCAAAGAAACTACTGGCGATGATGAATATAAGTATGCCGTTGTTACTTCTATTTTCAAAGGCAAACAATATCTTTTGTATGTGTATGATATGTATAAAGATGTACGTCTTGTAGGCACCCCACCGGAAAGTATCGGCAAGTTTGGCGGCGATACCGATAACTGGGAATGGCCCCGCCACACCGGCGATTTTTCTGTTTTCAGGGTGTACATGTCGCCAGACGGCAAACCGGCTGCCTACAGTACAGCCAACGTTCCTTTAAAACCAAAATATTTTCTACCGGTTAGCATTAAAGGTTTTCGCGATGGAGATTATGCAATGATTTATGGTTATCCTGGCGGCACTAACCGGTATGAGACAAGTTATGGTGTTCAGTTAAGCACCGACATAAATAACCCCACGCTGGTAAAACTAAGGGCGATGCGTTTGCAATATATGTTCGATGAAATGAAAAAAAGCGAGGCAACAAAATTGCAGCTATCAAGCGAATATGCAGGCATTGCCAATTACTGGAAGTTTTTTGAAGGTGAAACAAAACAGTTATTAAAATTTGATACTTATGGTCAAAAAAAGAAAGAAGAAGTTGCCTTTAATGCATTTGCCGCAAACAACCCTGAATACGCAGCCGTAATAAATGATTATGAAAAAGCGTATGCAGACTGGCGCCCATATGCAAAACACCGCATGTATATTAATGAAGGAATCATGGGCAGCAGGCTAATTCAAACAGCATCCGGCTGGCAAACACTTGAAAGTCTTTTAGAAAAGAATGATACATCCTCTGCCGATTTCAAAAAAGCGCTTACCGCGGCTGATGAGGCAAGAAAAGCATATCACCAGAATAACAACCTGCGTGCAGACGAAAATATTCTTGCCGGGGCAATTATGATGTTTTTAAGTGATGTGGATGCAAGCCAGCAACCCAAGGAGTTTTACGATAAGTTATTTTCGACTTACAACAGCCTTCAGGAAAATCCATTTAAAGCATATGCGGCAGATGTATTTGCAAATACAATGATGAATGATGATAAAAAGTGGCAGGAGTTTATGGAGCACCCATCATTACCTGCATTGCAAGGCGATCCTGCATTTAAGGTGGTTAAT
This sequence comes from uncultured Bacteroidota bacterium, assembly GCA_963806425.1. Taxonomy (GTDB): domain Bacteria; phylum Bacteroidota; class Bacteroidia; order Chitinophagales; family Chitinophagaceae; genus JBBRBB01. The sequence goes on from CAWDYB010000010.1 coordinate 192,869, forward strand.
GCCTTTATAAAAAACTATACTAAAAATTATGCTTCCAAATACGCAGATTTTCTTGCTAAGAATAATGAGTTGGGAAGAAAATATATGCAGGGCTTATTTGAAATGAACCCCGCTAAAATGAACAAGACCTATCCCGATGCGACTTTTACCATGCGTGTATCTTATGGCAATGTAAAAGGTTACCATCCACGCGATGCGGTAACCTACGACTATGCAACAACCCTTAGTGGTGTAATGGAAAAATATAAACCCGGCGATTATGAATTTGACCTTCCGCAAAAATTGATTGACCTTTATAAAGCCAAAGATTTCGGGAGGTATGCCGATCCTCTATTTAATGATATTGTGGTAGGTTTCATAACTACCAACGATATAACAGGCGGCAACTCGGGCTCACCTGTATTGAACGGTAAAGGAGAACTTATCGGGCTCGCATTCGATGGCAACTACGAGGCATTAAGTCATAAGCTGGCATTCGATAAAGACCTAAACCGTACAATTTGTGTGGATGTGCGCTATGTTTTATGGTGTATTGATAAACTGGGAGGTGCCAGGGAAATTGTTGATGAATTAAAGATCATGAATTAAATATTTAAAGCAAAAAAAAGACCCCGTTAAATGCGGGGTCTTTTTTTTATAATTTTATTTTATGGCGCAACAAGCCTGAAACCGTTACCATGAATATTCACGATCTCGATTTTTGGATCTTCTCTTAAGGTACTTACGCAGTTTGGCAATGTAAACATCCATACTACGGCCATTAAAGTAGGTATCGCTACCCCATATTTTTTTAAGTGCTTGCTCGCGTGGCAACAGATCGTTCATATGCTCGGCCAGCATTTTAAGCAATTCATTTTCTTTTGGAGAAAGCGTTTGCATTTTACCATCGTGCGAAAGTTCGCGCAATTTTGGGTTGAAGTGGTAAGATGCCAGATCAAACTCACGGTTTTCTGATTCTTTATTCAGCTCTTCGTTGCGTTTTAAAATAGCTTTTATTTTGTGCATCAAAACATCGCTATCAAAGGGCTTTGTTATATAATCGTCGGCGCCTAATTTATATCCCTGAATAATATCTTCTTTCATTGTTTTAGCACTTAAAAAGAAGAGCGGAATATCCGGATCAACATCGCGAATTTCTTCAGCCAATGTAAACCCATCCATATTAGGCATCATAACATCTAATAAACATAAATCAAACTTTTCGCGTTGAAAGGCTGCAAGGCCTAACCTACCATCGCGTTCAAGCGTAACATCATAATCATTTAATTCCAAATAATTCTTCAAAACACTTCCCAGATTCGGATCATCCTCGCATAACAAAATTTTAGGTTTCTTTCCTTCCATGACTATCTTTTTTAATTAAGTATTTAAAATTACTGCTTTTGCACATTTTAAAGGTACAGCTTATAAAATACAACAAATATCCTTCCATTAAGTTCTACCATTATTTTTGCTGTATAAGTGTTACTTTAATATGCATATTACACCCGATAACAGATTGAAAAAACTAATTATCATTGGCGACCGTGTACTCATTAGTCCTAGCAAACCAAACGAAAAAACATCAAGTGGATTGTATTTGCCACCGGGTGTGCAGGATAAAGAAAAAGTACACCAAGGATATATTATAAAAACCGGGCCGGGTTATGCCATACCGTTACCTCCGGAAGATGAACCGTGGAAAAATACCGAAGATCAGGTTAAATACCTGCCACTACAGGCAAAGGAAGGCGACCTTGCCATTTTTTTGTTAGGCGGTGCCACCGAGATTATGTACGAAGGCGAAAAATATTTTATAGTGCCGCAAAGTGCTATACTATTATTAGAAAGAGATGATGAACTCTAACTTTTCATACACTTGTTTGGTATAAATATTGCCTTTCATTAATAAAGCCATATACAATGAAAGGAAAACTATTTACGCTTTTAACCGTGCTGATGCTAACAGGCATTGCCTGTACTAGAAATGCCATTACAGGCAGGTCTCAATTGTCTCTTGTTTCTGAACAGGAGGTGCAGAAAATGGCGAAGTCTGAGTACCGCCAGTTTCTTTCTAAAAGTGATGTAGTTACAACTAAAGAAAGTAAAGATGCCGAAATGGTGAAACGCGTAGGTGCAAGAATAGCCAATGCAATTGGTCAGTATTACGCACAAAAAGGTTTAGGGGATCAGTTGAGTGGATATAAATGGGAATTTAACCTGGTTAGCGATCCCTCTGTTAATGCATGGGCCATGCCCGGTGGAAAAGTGGTAGTATATACCGGTTTATTACCCGTTACTCAAAATGAAGCCGCACTTGCAGTGGTATTGGGGCATGAAATATTGCACGCTGTTGCCGGACATGGCAGGGAACGTATGAGCCAGGGTCTATTGGCGCAGGGCATTCAGGTTGCAGGAAATGTTGCACTTGGCAATAATCCTAAAGCAGTAAATATTTTTAATTCAGTTTATGGGCCCGCTGCAACTGTGGGTGTACTTCTTCCCAATTCCCGTACGCAGGAATTTGAAGCAGATCATTATGGGCTTATTTTCGCTGCAATGGCTGGTTATAATCCAGAAGAAGCCATTGCTTTCTGGACGCGTATGTCAAACCTCGGTGGCGCTAAACCACCCGTATTTTTAAGCAGCCACCCTGCAGATGCAGATAGAATTCAAAAATTACAAGAATTAATGCCGGAGGCCTTAAGTTACTATAAACCAGTTTCTAAGTAACATATTATCAATCAATAATAGCACTCCCTTAACCTAAAATTAAGGGAGTAGCTTGTTTTATACCCCTATTAGGCTTAATTTTGCATTCCCGTTTATTCTTAACCTCTTAATTAAGTTACGGAATGTCTCCACAAAATTTGTTCGAAAAATTAGAATTGAAAGATGAGAAAAACCTCTTAATACAGGGACTTCCCTCTTCAATTGAAAAACAGTTCGCAAAGCTTTCATACGCTAAAAGTGTGACACCCTTGTTAAAGGCGAGGAAAATTGATTTTGCCCTTGTATTTGCTGTTAATAACAACCAGCTCAATGGCATTTTAAATGATGTTTTTCCAGCCCTGAGGCCAGAAAGTAAATTATGGATAGCTTATCCTAAAACCACAAGTAAAATTGTAAGTGATCTTAACAGAGACTGCAATTGGCAGGCATTAAGCTACAATGAATTTGAGGCCTCAAGTCAAATCACACTCGACCACGTATGGACTGCAATGCTCTTCAAGAAAAATTGTATTCCTCCCGTTTTAAGGCAAGGAAAAAAATCTATTGAACTTGCAGAGATGGAATAACAAACGTCATTAACTTAGTAAGAATGCTTTCGCGAATTGCGAAAGCATTCTTTTTTACAGAAGGTTTTGAAAATTTTAATATTCCAAACTTCCCCGCACATTACCTTAGTATTATGAGTAAAAAACTTTTTCTGCTGGATGCAATGGCACTTATTTACAGGGCATATTATGCGCTGATCCGCAATCCGCGCATAACCTCCAAGGGCAGAAACACCAACGCCCAATTCGGTTTTACCAATACACTCTTCGATTTAATTAACCGCGAAAAACCAACACACCTGGCGGTTTGCTTCGATACCGTTTGCACCTACGAAACGGCATACCGATTTTTCTGATTATAAAGCCAACAGGCAGGATGCGCCGGAAGACCTTCTTTCATCTCTCCCCGATATAAAGCGCATCATACGCGGTTTTAATATTCCCGTAGTTGAAATTGATGGATACGAGGCCGATGATGTAATCGGCACACTTGCATGGCAGGCTGCAGATGCTCGGTTTCGAGGTGTATATGGTTACCCCCGATAAAGATTACGGGCAATTGCTTATTCATGATTGCGTATATATTTATAAGCCCGGTTACCAGGGCGGCAACGTTGAAATTATTGATGCCAAACGAATTTGTGAGAAATGGGGCATAGAAAATGTTACACAGGTAATAGATATGCTGGGATTGATGGGCGATGCTGTAGATAATATTCCCGGCATTAAAGGTGTGGGAGAAAAAACTGCCTGCAAACTGCTTAAAGAGTATGGATCATTGGAAAATGTGGTGGAAAATGCCGATAATATAAAAGGTTCCCTCGGAGAAAAAATACGTGCCGGTAAAGAAGATGCCATAATGAGTAAAAAACTCGCAACCATTATTAACAACGGTACCGGTGCAGTTTCATGAAGAAGATTACCGCCTTAAAGAATGGAATAAGCCAGAACTGGTAGAAATCTTTGTTGAACTGGAATTTAAAAGCCTGGGTAAAAGAATTTTAGGAGATGAGTTTAATGTATTCACTGCTACCGCGACTGTAATACAAACAGATTTGTTTGGAAATGAGGTTCCAGGCAAACTGATTGAAGTAAAAGCCAATTAAATGAACTGCCTATGCAACCCACTACAGACGAACAGGAGGGTTTAATGCAGGCAGCAACATTACCAATACACCTCATAATTATGTGCTTACAGATTCAGACGAAAAGTTGCAGCAAATTGATAGAGGAATTATCTGCACAACAAGAAATATCTTTTGATACCGAAACCACAGGTACTGATCCAAATATTGCAGAACTGGTTGGATATAAGCTTTTCTTATAAGCCTGGCGAAGGTTATTATATTCCATGCCCTGGCGGGGAACAAACCAAACAAATTCTTCAAACAGCTTACCCCGTTATTTAACGACAATACTAAAACATGGATTGGACAGAATATTAAATACGATCTGATTATTATGAAATGGAATGGTATGGAATTAAAAGGTAAATTGTTCGATACCATGCTTGCACATTACCTTATAGAACCCGAAGGCAGAAGAAGTATGGATTTGCTTAGCGCCCAATTTTTAAATTATGAACCTATTCACATAGAAGAACTCATTGGAAAGAAAGGAAAAAACCAGGGTAATCGATGAAAGATGTGGAACTTGAGAAAATAAAAGAATACGCTGTTGAGGATGCCGACATAACACTGCAGCTTAAACACAAATTTGTTCCGCTATTAAAACAGCGCGAAGTGGAAAATGTTTTTATGGAGGTTGAAAACCCATTAACAAGGGTATTAACCGATATGGAATTTGAAGGAATAAAAATCGATGTTGGTTTTTTAAACGATTATTCTGCGGTGCTCGATATCGATGCACGGGCAGCCGAACAACGGGTATTTGATTGTTGCGGCATAAAGTTCAATCTTGCGTTCCCCCAAACAATTGGGCGAAGTTCTTTTTGAACATTTAAAGCTCGATGCAAAAGCTAAAAAAACAAAGACAGGCCAATATGCCACCGGGGAAGATGTATTGGCCAAGCTTTCAAACAACCACGATGTAGCAAAAGATATTTTAATTTACCGGGAACTTACCAAACTTAAATCTACTTACGTAGATGCACTGCCCCAAATGATCAACGAAAAAACCGGGCGGGTGCATACCTGCTTTTCACAGGCAGTTGCCGTTACCGGCAGGCTAAGCAGCAACAATCCCAATCTCCAAAACATTCCGATTCGCACAGACCGTGGAAGGGAGATTCGTAAAGCATTTATTCCACGCGATGAGCATCATGTACTGGTAAGTGCCGATTACTCGCCAGATTGAATTACGTATTGTTGCCGCCATTAGCGGTGATGAAAATATGTGCGAAGCATTTAGTAAAAATAAAGACATTCATACGGCAACAGCCGCTAAAGTGTATGGGGTTGATGAAAATGAAGTAACGAAAGAAATGCGCTATAAAGCAAAGAGTGTAAACTTCGGAATCGTTTATGGACAAGGTGCATTCGGACTTGCAGAAAATCTGGGTATTAGCCGCAGCGAAGCAAAAGAGATTATCGAAAATTATAAAAAAGAATTTTCCGGCATATCGCGAGTATATGGATGACCAGATAAATTTTGCACGGGAGCATGGTTATGTAAAAACACTTGCGCGGACGAAAAAGCTGGCTTAAAGACATTAACTCAGCAAACTTTACCGTTCGTGGCTTTGCAGAGCGAAATGCTATTAACTCCCCATACAGGGAACTGCGGCAGATATGATAAAACTTGCGATGATCAATATTATACCGCTTATTAAATGAGCAAAACATCCGTTCTAAAATGGTATTACAGGTGCATGATGAACTGGTATTTGATGTGCTGAAAGATGAGGTGGATATAATTAAACCTTTAATTGTAGAAGGTATGCAAAGTGCTATGCAACTTCCAAACGGTGTTCCGGTTGTGGCGGAAGTTGGCAGTGGAAACAACTGGCTCGAAGCTCATTAAAGAATCAGGAAGCTGAAGAGTGCGACGCAACGGAAGCCGAATAAAATTTCACCAGCCGGGTAACTAAAAATTTTGCGGAAATATTCGGATAACTTTTACAAAACGACCCATATAATAATCATTTAATTCTGTAATAGTTACAGCATTGGCCCTGCCTGATGTAGAGTGAATAAAGGAGACCTGGTTATTTTCATTGGAGGTAATTATACCCATGTGCCCACGGTTCTAATGGTGCTGTCTGTGCCGGTAAAAAGAATAATGTCTCCTTCCTTTGCCTGGGTAATTGGAATTTCGGTTCCAACATTCGTGAAGTCTGCCGAAACGCGGGGTACCGTAATATTAAAATGGTTAAAAACATATGTTATAAAACCAGAACAGTCAAACCCCTGTGCAGGATCGGCTGATGCATATTTATAAGGAATGTGCTCAAGAGTTTTAGCAAAAGCCACCAGTTCGTCTGGCATTGTTTGCCCGGTTTGAATGTTTTGAGTATCCTTAATTGTAACAATCTCGTTTACGGGCACAGGTTGAATCGTTTCGGAAGTTTCAGAATCCACTGTTTTTGAGACCCCGGTAATTGCTTCTGATTGATTTTGTTGGCTATTGCATGCCACAGCTAATAAGATTAATAATAGATACCTCATACCATGTGATTGGCAATTATTATTCCTTTATCATAAAAAAACTGCGTATTCGTTACAAACACAATAAACCTATTTCTGTGTAAACAGAATATCTTTGCATTAATGTTTTTTTATGAATGCTGATACTACCACATTACCTGTTTTAACCGCAAAAGATTTTACCACCGACCAGGAAGTGCGCTGGTGCCCGGGGTGCGGAGATTATTCCATTCTTGCCCAGGTGCAAAAAGTAATGCCTGGCATTGGCGTTCCAAAAGAAAATATTGTAATCATTAGCGGTATAGGCTGCAGCAGCCGCTTTCCCTATTATATGAATACCTATGGCATGCACTCTATTCACGGGCGTGCAACTGCGGTGGCTAGCGGGTTTAAAAGCCACACGCCCCGAATTAAGTGTGTGGATAGTAACCGGCGATGGAGATGCGCTAAGCATTGGCGGCAACCATACCATTCATTTATTGAGAAGAAATTTTGATGTTAATATACTGTTGTTCAATAACCAGATTTATGGACTTACCAAGGGTCAATATTCAGTCCTACATCAGAAAAAAATAAGGTTACAAAATCCACCCCTTTTGGAAGTATAGATCATCCTTTTAACCCACTGGCTTTGGCTATGGGTGCTGATGCTACATTTATTGCACGCAGTATGGACAGAGATCCGAAACACCTGCAGGCATGCTGCTTACAAGAACCCATCAACACAAGGGCTCTTCCTTTTTAGAAATTTATCAGAACTGCAACATCTTTAATGATGGTGCTTTTGAAATGTTTCACAGAGAAAAGCAGCAAGGCAGAAGAAGCATTATTTTTAGAACAGGGTAAGCCCCTGGTTTTTGGAGCGCAGCTAAACAAAGGAATAAAACTCGATGGATTTAAACCTGTTATAGTAAACCTGGATGAGGGTGCTTCAACTTCAGACTTATGGGTGCACGATGAAAAAGATATTAATAAAGCACAACTTCTGATAAGGATGTTCGATGATCCCCGTAATCCGGAGCATTTTCCCCGCCCATTTGGTGTTTTTTATGAAACACAGCGTGCTTGTTACGAAGATGTAATGCGCATGCAAATAGAAGAAGCCATTTCTATAAAAGGCAAAGGAAACCTCGAAAAATTATTGCGCGGAAACGAAGTATGGGAGATCAAATAATTTTGGTAATTATTAGTTAACTTTTCTTCAAAGTCCTTTCCTGATAACTCTTAAGAGGAAATTATTTGTCGGTTTACATTTAAATTATCGTTTGTACCCTAAAGGGGTATTGTATGAAACAACGAAGTAGGTGAAATTGAGGTCACCATGCGAAACCCCAATGAGAGAAGTGCCCTTTCTGAGCGAGAAAAAGAAATTTTTCAATTGCTTACATATGGTAAATTGAATAAAGAGATTGCACACGAGTTGAACATTTCTACAGACACGGTTAAAAAACATTTAAAAAACATTTACCTGAAACTTGGCGTAAGAAACCGGGTAGAAGCGGTTTTGCATGCTAAGGATAAAGGTGTTCGGTAAGAAAAACTTCATACATATCCTTTCTTTTCCCCTCTATTTAACAGCCTGTTCTGCAATTCTCATTTTTTCATTATAAATAAAAAACCATTTATTTATTCGCTGGCAATGCTTATTTTGGCATTACCTGAATGAAAATATTAGCCCCGGCCATATCGAGACTTGCCCGCCTGCGTTACTGGCGTATTGAACAATGGTTGAATGATCCCTGTGCAGCACAACGCGAGGTTTTGCAGGACCTGGTAACCCATGCACAGCATACCGAATTCGGCCGCAAATATAATTTTCATAAACTTTTTACCATTAAGCAATTCAAAGAAAGTGTTCCCATTCACGAGTATGACGATTTGAAGCCTTACATAAAACGTGTAATGGATGGCGAGGAAAATATTATCTGGAATACACCTATAACATGGTTTGCAAAAAGCAGTGGCACTACCAGCGATAAAAGCAAATTCATTCCTTTATCTAAAGAAAGCCTCGAAGACTGCCATTATAAAGCCTCGAAAGATGTTATCACCCTGCATTATATGTATAACCCGGATAGTGACTTGCTAACAGGAAAAGGATTAGTAATAGGCGGAAGCCACCAGGTAAACCAGATCAATGAAAATAATTTTTATGGAGATCTGAGCGCGGTACTTATGCAAAATGCACCTTTTTGGGGGCAATGGATTCGCACACCCGAACTTGCCATTGCCTTACTGGATGAATGGGAAGAAAAAATTGAGGCATTGGCACAAGCCACCATTTCAGAAAACGTTACCAGCATTTCTGGTGTGCCCACATGGACAACGGTACTCATTAAAAGAATTTTGGAGTTAACAGGCAAACGAACACTTAAAGAAGTATGGCCAAATCTTGAATTGTATATACATGGCGGTGTATCCTTTACCCCATATAAAGAATACATGCACCAGCTTATTGGCGCAGGGGTGGAATATCTTGAAATCTACAATGCCAGTGAAGGTTTCTTTGCCGCGCAGGATGGTATTGCCGAAAACGGTATGCTGTTGTTTTTACAACACGGAATTTTTTACGAATTCATGCCAACAGAAGAATATGGCAAAGAAAATCCTGAGACCATAGGACTCCCTGATGTTGTTCAGGGTAAAAATTACGCTATAGTTATTTCAACGAACGGGGGTTTGTGGCGTTACCTTTTGGGCGATACGGTGCAATTCACCACAATAAATCCTTACCGCGTAAAGGTTACGGGCAGAATAAAACATTTTATAAATGCCTTTGGGGAAGAAGTAATAGTCGATAATTCTGATAAAGCGATTGCCCTGGCCAGTGAAAAAACAAATGCAATTGTAAATGATTATACTGCTGCACCTATATACTTTAGCGAGCACTCAAATGGCGCCCACGAATGGCTTGATTGAATTTGACCGGGAGCCTGCAGATCTTCAGGTGTTTGTATCGGAACTTGATAATCGCCTTAAGAGATCTTAACAGCGACTATGACGCCAAACGCCAGAAAAATATTGCCTTGAGAATGCCTGTTGTTCACAATCTTCCTAAAGGGGTGTTTGCGGGCTGGTTAAAAAGCAAGGGCAAATTGGGGGGCAACATAAAGTGCCACGGCTAAGTAATGAACGTACTTATATTGACGAAATTAAAAACTTTCGCAGAAATCCATATGGGCATGACGTGTTGAGTCGTTTAAAGGTTGAATTATTTCCGCATTTCGTTAATCGGTTTTCCTTAATCCGTAAGGTGAAAAAATATTGCTTACCATATTTGCGCTCAGAAAATGAGTGAAATATGAAATGGAGTCTTGGCAACTACTTATCGGATTAATTTCATTCACCTGCTACACTGCGCAAAACCCCTTGCCAGGATACCCTTGGGCTAAGGATTATATAGCCGATCTTACCGTTGTCGGGCAGAAACAGCGGGCACGACCTGCACCAGTTGCCTGAAGTTGTTGGTACCCACATTTTTGCAGGCAAAAAAAACGCTTTGATTGTTATTGATAATGTACAAGGAAATATCGTAACCAATAATATGCGGCAGGTTATGGCGAAAATCCCCGGTATACATGTTTGGGAAAGTGATGGAAGTGGTATTCAGATTGGCATCGCTTCCCGCGGGTTAAGTCCTAACCGCAGCTGGGATTTTAACGTAAGACAAAATGGTTACGATATTTCGGCAGATCCGTTCGGGTATCCCGAAGCATATTATCATCCGCCATTACAGGCAGTACAGCGCGTGCAGCTGGTAAAAGGCGCAGGCTCTTTGCAATATGGTCCGCAGTTCGGGGGAATGATCAATTATATAATCCGCAACGGAAGTGAAATAAGTAAACCATTTGAATTTGAAACCTTTCAAACAGTGAGCAGTTTTGGAATGATCAACAGCTTTAATGCTATTGGCGGGCACGGGAAAAAAGATCACTTTTACGCATTTTATGACCATCGCAGCGCCGATGGCTGGAGGGATAACAGCAAGTATAAAACAAATACCTTTTTTGGTAATTATAATTACCAGTTTAATGATAAATGGAAAGCAGGTATAGAGTTAATGCACTATGATATGCTAAGCCAGCAACCCGGGGGACTTACAGATTCGCAATTTAATGTTAGCGCTAAACAATCTCTCAGAAGCCGTAACTGGTTTAACCTGGACTGGACCATCGGTTCTGCCAATATTGATTTTACCTTAAACGATAATAATAAGTTTAACCTAAAGGTGAATACCATGAGGGGCGACCGTAACAGTATCGGCTTTTTAGGAGCTATAAGTTCGCCAGATACTATTAATGCGGCAACCAATGCATACAATAACAGGCAGGTTGATATTGACCGCTACATAAACAGCAGCGCCGAATTGCGCTACCTTACTAATTATAACATTGGCAGAATGAAAAACACCGCAACCATTTCTGGCCGGTATTTTCATGGAAATACACACCGGAGAAAAAATGGTAAGGGAGATACAGGTTCTGAATTTAATACAAATATATTATCACCCTTTACTTCTGATATAGATTTTAAAACAGACAATGTAGCCTTCGCAGCAGAAAACATTTTTCGAATAAACGAAAAGTTTATTGTTATACCAGGCATTCGGTTCGAAAATATTAAAGCTACAGCAACAGGGATTAATGGATTAAATGAAGATGGCTCAGGTAAAAAGATTCAGGACCTTGTAAATAACAGAAGTTTTACCCTGCTTGCACTTGCAGCAGAATACCATGTACAAACCACAGAATTTTACGCAAACATTACCCAGGCTTACCGTCCCATACAATTTGCTGATATTACTGCAGCACCAACAACAGATGTAATTGATCCCAAACCTGCAGGATGCAAGAGGATATAATGCCGATCTCGGTTACCGGGGAAAGATCAGGAATTACCTGATGTTTGATGCTGGCGTGTTTTATTTAAATTATGATAATCGCATTGGCACCATTACACAAATGCGCCCGGACCTTTCAACTTATAATTTTAGAACTAATGTGGGAAGCAGCACCAGTAAAGGATTTGAAGGTTATATAGAATTCAATCCTTTTCAAACAGGATGGCTTGGAAGCAAGAAGGGTGAGGTTAGTTTGTTTGCCGCATACAGTTATACCGATGCAAAGTATAGCGATTTTAAAGTAATAGGTAAAGATGCAAATAACATCCTTGTCGAGTCGAACCTTAAAAACAAAAAGGTTGAAAATGCACCGGAAAACATTTTACGGTCAGGCATAACATACACCTATAAAAACCTGGCTGTAACAGGGCAGGTATCGTATGTAAGCAGCGCCTTTAGCGATGCCAATAACACTGAAGCCCCAAATAGCTCAGGCACTTCCGGGTTAATTCCATCTTATACCATTGGAGATATTACAGCATCATACCGCTACCATGAAAAGTATACTGTGAAAGCTGGTATTAATAATTTTGCTGATGCAAAATATTTTACCAGAAGAGCAGGTGGTTATCCCGGACCGGGATTGATGCCATCTGACGGTAGAAGTTACTTTTTAACATTGGGCGCAAAACTATAGCCATACAAATCATCTTTCAAACCTGGAATTTTTTCCAGGTCTTTTTATCCAATTATTGCTTTGACATAATCAGCCTGCCCAACCTTCCCGGTCCAGACTGCGGTATTGTATGGCTTCGGCAAGGTGCTCGGGTTTAATGTCGGCACTTCCGGCAAGATCGGCGATGGTTCTGCTAACCTTCAGGATTCTGTCGTATGCGCGGGCAGAAAGGTTCAATCTTTCCATAGCTCTCTTTAACAATGCTTCACCCACACTACTTATTACGCATATCTCCCGCAATTGTTTGCTGCTCATTTGGGCATTGGCATACATGCCTGGTTGGTCTTTATATCTTTCTGTTTGTATTTCGCGTGCTTTTATAACCCGTTGCCTGATATCTGCACTGCTCTCACCCTTATTCGAGTTATTGCTAAGTTCGTTAAATGCTACAGGTGTAACTTCTACATGCAGATCAATTCTGTCAAGCAAAGGACCGGAGATCTTATTCAGGTATTTCTGCACGGTACCCGGTGGACAGGTGCATTCTTTTTCAGGATGATTATAAAAACCACATGGGCAGGGATTCATTGAGGCTATCAGCATAAAGTTGGCCGGAAAATCAAGTGCCACCTTCGCCCGCGATATGGTAACTCGTCTTTCTTCCATGGGTTGCCGCATAACCTCGAGCACGGTGCGTTTAAACTCAGGCAATTCATCTAAAAAAAGAACCCCGTTATGTGCAAGCGATATTTCTCCGGGTTGTGGAACACCGCCACCACCAACCAGGGCAACATCGCTAATGGTATGATGCGGCGACCGGAAAGGTACGTTTATTTACCAGCGAACTGTTCTCAGCTAATTTGCCTGCAACGCTGTGAATTTTGGTTGTCTCTAATGCCTCGTACAAACTTAATGGCGGCAATATGGTAGGTAGCCTTTTCGCGAGCATCGTTTTTCCTGCACCCGGTGGACCGATCAATATGGCATTGTGCCCGCCGGCAGCAGCTATTTCAAGTGCGCGCTTTATATTTTCCTGTCCTTTTACGTCATTAAAATCTACTTCAAAAGCATATTGTAGGTCAAAAAATTCTTCCCGCGCATTTACTTCTATAGGTTGCAGCGTTGATTCATCTTCAAAAAAATTCACTACATCTTTTAAATGCTCAACACCATACACCTTCAGATTGTTAACAATGCCGGCTTCCCGCGCATTTACCTTTGGTACTATCAATCCTTTAAAACCTTCTTTTCGGGCTTGTATGGCAATTGGTAGAGCACCTTTAATGGCTTTTATAGTTCCATCCAGGCTTAATTCGCCCATTAAAACATATTCTGAAAGTCTTTCAGGCTGTGCAATTTGTTCGGTTGCGCCCAATACGCCTACAGCGATTGGAAGGTCGAACGATGATCCGGTTTTTTTAATATCAGCAGGTGCCAGGTTTACCACCAGCTTGGTGCGTGGCATGTAATATTCATTCGTTTTTATGGCAGCTTCTATTCGCTGTAAACTTTCTTTTACCGCATTATCTGGCAGGCCAACAATAAAATATTTTTGACCGGCACTCACATTTACTTCGATGGTTATGGTGATGGCCTCCACCCCGTAAACCGCGCTGCCAAAGGTTTTTACAAGCATATAAGCCGGGAAGTTTTTATGGGTGGTTGATAATTACTGAACTGTAAATAAAAATAAAAGAAATAATCAGAACAAAGTTCTTTTTATGGTGCTTGTTTCCCTGCTGCTTCACAGCAATAATTATCTTTGGCCGCTATGAGCGAAAAACAAGAAAACCGGTTACAGCAAATTATTTCTCATGCAAAAGAATATGGCTTTGTTTTTCAAAGCAGTGAAATTTATGATGGATTGAATGCCGTGTATGATTATGGCCCATATGGAACTGAACTAAAAAAGAATATCAGGGATTACTGGTGGAAGAGTATGACGCAAATGCATGAAAATATTGTGGGTATAGATGCCTCAATTTTTATGCACCCAACCACCTGGAAGGCCAGTGGGCACGTAGATAATTTTAGCGACCCGATGATCGATAATAAAGACAGCAACAAACGGTACCGCGTAGATCACCTGATTGAGGCCCATGCAGAAAAGCTTGCACTGGCTGGGAAAAAGGAAGAGGAATTTTCATTATTAAAAACAATGGATGAATTGCTGGCAAAAGAAGACTTTGATAGTCTGCTTCAATTAATTAAAGACAATAATATTAAATGTGGTATTAGTGATACTTGTAACTGGACACCGATACGGCAATTTAACCTGATGTTCTCAACTCAATTAGGTTCTGTGGCCGGAGAAAGTGACCTAATCTATTTAAGACCGGAAACGGCACAAGGTATTTTCGTTAATTTTCTAAATGTGCAGAAAACGGCCCGTATGAAAATTCCTTTTGGAATTGCCCAAACCGGCAAGGCTTTTAGGAATGAAATTGTTGCCCGGCAGTTTATTTTTCGCATGCGCGAATTTGAACAAATGGAAATGCAGTTTTTTATACGCCCCGGCACACAGAAAGAATGGTACGATTACTGGAAACAGGAAAGGCTTAAATGGCATTTAAGTTTAGGAATACCCGAAGAAAAGTACCGCTTTCACGATCATGTTAAGCTTGCACATTATGCCGATGCAGCCCTCGACATTGAATATGAATTTCCTTTTGGATTTAAAGAGGTGGAAGGGATTCACAGTCGTACCGATTTCGACCTTGCAAGCCATCAAAAATATAGCAACAAAAAATTAACATATTTTGATACTGAGATAAATAAACATTATATACCATATGTTATTGAGACGTCAATTGGGCTAGATAGAATGGTTTTACTGGTTTTAAGTCATGCATACGAAGACGAAATTATAACCAAAGAAGACGGAAAATCAGAAACAAGAGTTGTTTTAAGAATTCCGCCAAAGCTTGCTCCGGTAAAATTAGCCGTACTTCCGCTGGTTAAAAAGGACGGTTTACCCGAACTGGCAAGAAATCTGATGGATGATTGTAAGTCTCATTTTAAATGTTTTTATGAGGAGAAAGACACTGTGGGCAAACGTTACAGAAGACAAGACGCAATTGGAACACCCTTTTGCGCCACGATAGATCACCAGACAAAAGAGGATGGAACGGTTACTTTAAGGTACCGGGATTCTATGAAACAGGTAAGAATTGCGTTAAAGGAAGTAAAAAGCAAACTTTTGGACCATTTTGAAAAGTAAATTTTTTATATACTTTTACAAATATTATATAAACGAAAGTTTGAGTAAACCTTTTAAATTAGACATCCGTATCTATAATACTAGGCAAGTCAAATCTTCTCCTTTAATTCAAAATAAGTAAATAAGTACAATGATCGCCACAGCAAAATTAATGTTCTTACACGGAAACTATTCTACATCCGAGATCTTAGGTGTTATATTAGTTGGTGTTATTGCTGGTTTTTTTCTTAAAGCTGCCGTAGTAATTAAACAAAGAAAACGTATTCTACGCCTTGAAGATGAAATGCTTGCAAATCATGCCCGCATACTTTCATTGGAAAAGAAAGTTGCAGAGCAGAAAAAAGAAAAATCAGGTTCAGTTGAATACGCTAACGGTCAAAGAAAAGCCGAATTAAAGGTTTCTTAGTATCTCTGGGGTACATTATCCGTACAATTCAAAGTGTATTTCCTTCCTGTCATAACCCAGTTGGGTTAAATTTTTCCTTGCATCATCAATCATATTTTTCCATCCGCATAAATAAAAGTGCGCACTGGGTTTATTTCCATTAAGTATTTGTTCGTACACTTTATGAACATACCCTTTGGTTAAACCTTCACCATCTTCCCTGGAATAAGTTGGTATATAATGAAAATGGGGCACTTCCATTTCAAGGCATTTCATTTCTTCTTCGTACAAGGTATCTTTTAGAAAACGGCAACCATATATCAGGTATACCTCTTTTGTTAATTGAATGTTGTGCAGTTTTATATAATTGACCATCGACCTGAATGGCGCGATACCCGTTCCAGTGCATATAAAAAATAAATCTTTCTCCAAATTTTCCGGCAGGGTAAATACCCCCTGCGGTCCCCTTAATGTAAGTTCAGAACCTACACTTACGTTGTTAAAAAGATACGTTGTACCTAGCCCGCCTTCCAATAACACAATCAAAAGTTCAATAACATTGCTGCCATCGGGGTGCGATGCAATGGAATAACTTCTCCAACGCTTATTTTTCTGTTCGTGAATAGGTAAATCCAGGGTAACAAATTGCCCGGGTTTAAAATTAAAATCTTCTACTTCGGGTATCTGTATCCAAAAACGCCTTGTGTTGTAAGTGGCATCTTCAATTTTAATAACCTTACCGGTGCGCCAGGGCTCAGGCATAGTATAATTTTTTGTCAAGATACAACTTCACTACGGCTCAATGAAACTAAATTCAATCTAGCAGGGTTATCTTTACCGGTCGCATGAATTTGACAGTGTTGCATGATAAATTTCAGCAATCTGCCGGTATTAAAAAAGCTGGTAGACCGGGTAGTCTAATGCCCAAACTTTAGTAGAGCCATCAACCACGCACTTTTTCTAAAAAATCTACAGGGCAGCAGTGCGGAATTTGTGGTATAGCAATGTTTTCATGCATCCTGAATGCAGCAAATTAAACCACCTTATTATTTTAAACGATGCTGAAGAAGCTGCCTATTTTCACAATACACTTGAAAATCTTACAGATGCATTAGACCTTTTTTATTTTCCATCATCTATTAAAAAACCGAAGAAATTTTAGGCTGCTGAATTCTTCGCATGTAATGCTTCGAACAGAAATGCTTACCCAGGCTCGCTGCAGGCGGAAACAAAAAGATCATTGTTACTTATCCTGAGGCCTTGTTTGAAAAAGTAGTATTACCAAAAACACTTTCAGGAAATATTATTCATATAAAAACCAATGATACCATAAACCTTGAAGGTTTACTGGAGAAATTTGTAATGTATGGTTTTGAACGAACTGATTTTGTGTACGAACCAGGGCAGTTTGCTTTACGTGGCGGCATCCTGGATATTTATTCTTTTGGAAATGAAAAACCTTACCGGGTAGAATTATTTGGAAATGAAGTGGACAGCATCCGAATCTTTGATCCGGAAACACAATTAAGTGAACGAAAGATTATTACAGGTTACTATTATTCCCAATGTAGAAACCCAGTTTGACAATGGAGATAAAGTTTCACTGCTGGAATTTCTTCCAGAAAATACGATTGTATGGCTTCGGGACTGGGAATTTATTAAAGAAAAAATTAACAGCAGGAAGAAGACCTTGAGCTATTTTTAAAATGCAGGAGATAAAGCTGAGCGGAACAGTGCTGATGAAGATGGATACTGCACCTGCTTAAAGAAATTCACCGGCAGGATTATATGTGTGCGAAAGACCTGGAAGTTCAGTTACAAAAAAGACAACTGATTGAGTTTGGTAACAAACCCTTCTTTGCCAGGCAAACAAACCCGCATCTGATGATATTATTGAATTTAAAACAAGACCACAACCAGCCTTCAACCGGCAATTCGATCTGCTGATTAAAGACCTGAAAGCGTATGAAGAAAAGTATACCATTTTCATTTTTGCTGAAAACCCAAAACAGCTGGAAAGGCTTACATAGTATTTTTACTGATCTTAAAGCCGAGATAAATTTTACTCCTGTTGCCACTTCCATTCACGAAGGATTTATTGATGATGATCTTAAAGTGGTTTGTTATACCGATCACCAGATATTTCAGCGTTACCATAAATACAAGGTAAAGCAGGCTTTTAGCAAGAACAAAGCGCTTACTTTAAAAACACTGCGGGAATTGCAACCCGGAGATTATGTAACGCATATTGATCATGGCGTTGGGGAGTACAGCGGTTTGCAGAAGATTGAAGCCAATGGCGAATGCAGGAAGCCGTGCGGATCAATACAAAGATGGCGATCTCTTGTATGTAAATATTTCTTCGCTGCATAAAATAGGTAAGTACAGCGGCAAGGAAGGCACCGTGCCCAAAATGAATAAACTGGGCAGCGATGTATGGAACAAACTAAAAGACAAAACCAAAGACCAGGTAAAAGATATTGCCACCGATCTTATAAAATTATATGCGCAGCGAAAAGCCAAGCAAGGCTTTGCCCATCATCCCGATAATTATATGCAAACCGAACTGGAAGCAAGTTTTATTTATGAAGATACTCCCGACCAAGGCAAAGCCACTGAAGATGTAAAAAGAGATATGGAAAAACCATCACCTATGGACCGGCTGGTTTGCGGCGATGTTGGTTTTGGTAAAACAGAAATTGCCATCCGTGCTGCATTTAAACAGTTGTGGATGGAAAACAGGCTGCCGTTTTGGTTCCTACAACCATTCTTGCTTACCAGCATTATAAAACTTTTGGAGACCGGTTAAAAGATTTTCCGGTAACGGTTGATTTTATAAACCGTTTTAAATCGGCCAAAGAAAAAAAAGAAACCTTAAAAAGTTAGCAGAAGGAAAAATAGATATCATCATCGGCACACATGCCTTGCTGGCAAAGATGTAAAGTTTAAAGACCTGGGCATGATGATCATTGATGAAGAACAAAAATTTGGTGTGGCGCAAAAGAAAAATTAAAACACTTAAAACCACTGTTGATTCCTTAACACTAACTGCAACGCCTATTCCACGTACATTGCAGTTTAGTTTAATGGGTGCAAGAGACTTAAGCATCATCAATACACCACCACCAAACCGGCAGCCCATACAAACCGAAGTCATGTGTTTAATGAAGATGCTATCCGTGATATTATTTATTATGAAACAGAACGAGGCGGACAGGTTTTCTTTATTCATAACCGGGTAAAGGGCTTGGCGAAATGAAAGGCTTGATACAGGGCCTTTGCCCGGATCTGAGCATTGCCTATGCACACGGGCAAATGGATGGTGATGACCTGGAAGATACCATCCTGGATTTTATGGATAAAAAATATGATGTGCTGGTTTGTACCAATATTGTAGAAAGCGGTGTGGATATTCCAAATGTAAATACCATCATCGTAAACAATGCGCACCAGTTTGGCTTAAGCGATTTGCACCAGCTTACGGGGAAGGGTTGGCCGCAGCAATAAAAAAGCATTCTGTTATTTGTTTGCACCACCCATGAGCGTACTTACCCGCCGACAGCCGCAAAAGACTTGCAACACTGGAACAATACAGTGACCTGGGCAGTGGTTTCCAGATTGCCATGCGTGACCTGGATATACGCGGTGCCGGCAATATGCTGGGTGGCGAACAAAGCGGTTTTATTGCAGAGATCGGTTTTGAAATGTACCAGAAAATTTTGGATGAAGCTATCCGTGAATTAAAACGCACATAATTTAAAGACCTGTTTAAAGAAGAAATAAGCAAGCAGGATGATTTTGTAAGCGATTGCACTATTGATACCGACTTGGAAATTTTGATTCCGGATAGTTATGTAGAAAGTATTACAGAAGGCTTATCACTTTACACAAGGCTGGATAATTGTGAAAATGAAGAAGACCTTACAGGATTTTCATGCAGAAATGATAGACCGGTTTGGGCCAATACCCGCCGAGGTAGAAGATCTGTTTACAACAGTGCGTTGCCGGAGGCTTGCTGTGGATCTTGGGTTTTGAAAAAATGATTCCTGAAAAATGAAACCTTAAAGTGCTTTTTTGTAAGTAATCCTGAATCGCCTTATTTTGAATCCGACATTTTTAAAAACCTGCTAACGTATCTGCAAACCGGAACCAATAAGGCTAAACTTAAGCAGACAGGAAAAAACTTTTTACTGGTGTAATGAGTTAAAACAATGGAAAGCCTGTTAAGGTTTTTACCTAAATGCACAATGCCGTACCCCAGCCGAAACTATGCAGGAGGTAGCTTAGCATTTGTAGAAACTTTGTACATTTCTGTTTAAAATAACTACTATGGATGCTAATGATATGCAGGCGGCGAAAAATTACAACCGGCTAATGCACCAACCGGTGATGAACCGCTAGTGTATAAATAAAAAGACCTTAAAGCAATGCCTTAAAGTCTTTTAAAATATATTTTTATTGTACTTAATAACCTTTAGTGCAACACCATCTTCAATGGCTTGCATAGCTTTTGCTTCGCTCATTATTGCTGCCATTTTATTTCCTTTACCATCATGTCCCCCTGCCATATAACCACCTTTTGCAGTTTTGGTAATAACTGCATCCTGCATCGGAACATTTTTTTCTTTTGTTTTCAAGCAATAAGCTTTAATCATTTTTGAAGTATCCATTTTCAATAATTTATAGTTTATAATGAGTTACGTAAGACGGCAAGCTAATGATTTTTTCTTTATGCCTATTAGTACGCTAAAATTTCTTTCTCAACAAAGGTAAAACCAAAAATTTTAGCACATTTCCAACTATTACTGCCCGGGATAAAATGTACTCTCAAATTACACATCAATTTTAGCATACTTGGCATGCTTTCAATAACTCCCTTCGTGGGGGCAACTTCATCACCCATCAGCATACTAAAAATCATGATCTGCTTCTGCAGCACTTTCAATGGTTACCTGTTTTAATGTTCGGCGTGCAGGGTCCATGGTTGTTTCCCATAGTTGTTCTGCGTTCATTTCTCCCAAACCTTTATATCGCTGAATGGTTACACTGTCATCTTTTCCGCCACCTAATTTACTCACAAGTTCTTTTCGTTGCTCTTCATTCTAGGCATATTCCTGTTCTTTTCCTTTTTTTACCAGGTATAATGGTGGCTGTGCAATATAAACATAACCCTGCTCAACCAGTTCTTTCATATACCTGAAAATAAAGGTAAGGATCAGCGTTGCAATATGGCTTCCATCCACATCGGCATCCGTCATGATGATCAGCTTATGATAGCGGAGTTTTGCCATATTCAGCGCCTTTGGATCTTCAGGTGTACCAACTGTTACACCCAGGGCGGTGTACATATTCCTGATCTCTTCATTCTCGTAGATCTTATGTTCCATTGCTTTTTCTACGTTCAGAATTTTACCACGCAACGGCAAAATAGCCTGGAAACTTCTGTCACGGCCCTGCTTGGCAGTACCACCTGCCGAGTCTCCTTCCACCAGGTACAGTTCACAACGTTCCGGATCTCTTTCACTGCAGTCAGCCAGTTTACCGGGCAAGCCACCACCACTTAACACAGTTTTGCGCTGTACCATTTCACGGGCCTTCTTTGCTGCAACCCTTGCCTGTGCAGCCAAGTATCACTTTTTGAAATGACGTTTTTGGCTTCTCTCGGATTTTCTTCAAGGTAAGCTTCCAGTGCACGGGCAACGGTAGTTTGCACAATACCGCTTACTTCACTGTTACCCAAGCTTGGTTTTTGTCTGTCCTTCAAACTGTGGTTCAGGTACTTTTACCGAAATAATTGCACTAAGTCCTTCTCTGAAATCATCTCCTTCAACCATCCACTTTTGCTCTTTCAAACAAGCCCTTCTTATCACCGTAAGTTTTAAATACACGGGTAAGCGCCTGCCTGAAACCAGTTACGTGGGTACCACCTTCAATGGTATTGATGTTATTTACGTAGGAGAAAATATGTTCTTTAAAATCATCGTTATAGGTCATTGCCACTTCTACGGCAACATTGCTGTTCTCATCATGCCCTTCACAATAAAGTGATTAGGAATAAGCGGAGTACGGTTGGCATTCTTATCGAGCATTTCAACAAACTCTACAATACCACCTTCGCTGTAAAAGTTTTTGGTATAGGTATTGCCTTCTTCATCTTTTTCCCGCAGGTCAGTTCAGTGTTAATACTGATCTTTCTGTTCAGAAAAGCTAGTTCCCTTAAGCCTGCCTTCAAGAATTTCTCTATTATATTCAGTGACACTGAAAAATGGTGTAATCGGGCCAGAAATGAACGGTGGTACCTGTTGTTTCAGATGTACCAATTTCTCTTACCGGATATTGCGGAATACCACATGCATATTCCTGTTCAAATATTTTTCCTTCGCGGTGTACGGTTACATGCAAGCTTGGTACTTAATGCATTTACACAACTTACACCCACACCATGCAAACCACCAGAAACTTTGTAAGTATTCTTATCAAATTTACCACCGGCATGCAGCACGGTCATTACCACTTCAAGGGCACTCGGTTTTCTTTGGTATGCATGGCTGTAGGAATACCACGGCCATCATCCTTACGGTTATCGAATTATCTTCATGAATGGTTACGTTAATATTTTTGCAATAGCCTGGCAAGCGCTTCATCAATACGAGTTATCAACTACTTCGTAAACAAGGTGATGCAAGACCTTTTACACCAATATCACCAATGTACATGGCCGGTCTTTTTCGAACCGCTTCTAAACCTTCTAAAACCTGGATACTGTCTGCGCCATAACCGTTTTGCTTAACCGGCGCCTCCAGGCTGTGTTGCTTCATTCATATATTTATTTGCTGATATTTATTTACCTAAACAAAAGCGTGCAAAAGTACTAAAAAATAGGTGTTTTTGGCGAATCAAAGAGGTATATTTAACCACATTCCGGTTTGGATTGTGTTAAAACATTTTCAAGTAGTTTTTATTCCTAACCAACTGGTAATCATGCGTACAATTCTCCAAAAAATATTGGTAAAACCGGTCACCCGGTGGGCAGATAAATTTTCGTCGCGTCCAGAGAAAAAGCGGGTTTATTTGGTCGTTATCGGACTTGTACGCGCATATTATTTCAAACCCAGGTAAAAAGGGACCGCTAATTGGCCTGGGAGAAAGATGAATCGCGAATAATACTTTTTTCTGACCAGCACAAAGGGGCTAAAAATCCTGCCGATGATTTTGCCCTATGCGAAAATAATTACCTTGCCGCGCTGGATTATTATTTTGCCAATGACTACCATTATATAAATCTTGGAGACAGTGAGGAACTTTGGGAAAATACCATTGCAGCCGTTAAAAAACATAACAGCAAATCTTTTATAAGCGAGGCAAGATTCTTAAAAGAAAAACAGGTTTGTAAAATTATTTGGGAATCATGATCTTGACTGGGGCAATGACCCGCTTGCCCCGATAATACTCGAAGAAATTTATAAGGGAAAAATACCCATTTATGAGGGTGCCGTTTTACGGATCAATCTTAATAATGAGAACCATGATATCTTTTTAACCCATGGGCACCAGGGCGACCGGCAAAGCGACGGCAACTGGGTTAGTAAATGGTTTGTCGCAAAAATATGGGCGCCCCTGCAGGCATACCTGAATATTAACCCCAATACACCCGCAAATAACGACCAGCTAAAAAATGCGCACAATGCCATGATGTATGAATGGAGCAGTGCACAAAAAAACCTTGTGCTGGTAACAGGACATACCCATCAACCTGTTTTTTACTCCCTAACCCATATAGAAAGATTGTATAAGCAATTGGCCGAAGCGCGTAAGAATAACGATATTGAAACTATAAGAGCTATTGAGAAGCAAATTAAACGCAGAATAAAGGATGGTGAGTCTTTGCCTGATTTTACCGGCATACGCCCAACTTATTTTAATACAGGATGCTGCTGTTTTAATGATGGAGACATTACAGGTATTGAGATTTCGCAGGGTTGTGTAAGGCTTATTCGATGGAAGTATGTTCAAAATAATTCAGTACGGGAGGTTTTGGAAGAAATTGAAATAGATAAGCTTTTAAACGATTGTTTGGTTGCGCATATGGTAAGCGAATAAAAACCATTTAATGCGTTACGAAACATGATCATGCTACTGTACGCCCGGCTAATGCAGCGCTAATTATTCCAGTAATGTAGCTGGTTTATTATATACAGACGGCTTACTAAATTATGGTGAAGCATATTTGTAGCTATCAGGTAATTATTTATTTCACTTAATAGATCGGGGATAGGATAATCACCAGTTTTTAGTAAACGCTGGCTTTCGGTAATAAGCGATTTTACATAAGCAACCTGTTCATGTACCTTTTCAGTGAGTTTATCTGTTTCAACCAATTGCTTTTTAAGTTGCGAAATCTGCTGAGAATACTGGCTGCTGTAAAATTCCCGGTTGTTTACACGTGTTCTTTCTTTAATATCAAGCTTACTGTATTTTATATTTTTCTGATGTGCATCATATATGGGAACAGAAAGCATAAACCCTGCGCTAAAACCAAAGTTTTTTAAAGGTGTTATTTGCATGGTAGAATTATATCCGGCATTTGTAAATGCACCAAACTTTGGCCTATACTCATACTTAATAAGCATTTTCTCATTCTCAATTAACAGGCTGTCGTTTACGTATTTTTTATAAAAAACCGAATTGTTAAATTCAAAATGCAGGTTTTCATTCAGCTCAGGTTTCTCCAGGTTATAAAGCGTGGTATCCCTTATACCTGCCAGGTAATTTAATGTTCTAAAGTCGGCTTCATAAAGTATGGCAGATTGCATATAATCTAACTCATATTGTTGCAGGTTTACATAAAAAGCAAGGTAGTCTGCCTGTTTGTATACATTGTTTTGTGTTAGTTTTTTAAGCGTGATATCTTCCTTCATCAAAAGGTCTAAAATCTCCTTTTTAAAATTGAGTGCGAGCAAATTTCCATAGACAAGAATGTATTGGTCTGCGATAGCTTTTTTAACCTCTCTTTCAGTATACTGTAATGTATCTGAAAGAGACCTGTTTGCAAATGACAATGATTGCAGTTGTGTCGAAAGGTTATTTTTTGATATAAAGTTTCTGGATGCCTGCACCAGTGCAGAGGCATTGGCAATATTAGAAATGGGCTCATCGTAACCATACCCATTAATAATGGGTGCATAATAATTGTAGCTTAAAAAGTTAACCTGGGTTTTTAATGAAGCCCTGAATATTTGGCTGTCTAAACGGTTTAGCTCAATCTGGTTTCTGTATTCATCCAGTAATGGGCTTGTTGCAAAAGCATGGTTAATATAGTACTCAAGCGAACGGGTTTGAGCATGCGAACTATCAGCGAGAACCAATATAAAAATAATAAGACTGATATTTTTCATAATTGCCAAGGTAATTAAAAGGTCTACCTTAAATAAATACGGCAATTATTATTTTTTTGTTTTGGTATCCTGTTCAATTATTTCCGGGTTTTTGGTAACCTCCGGGTGTTGTGGTGGAACCACTTTTAAATTACGTTCAACCTCTGTCCTTTCTACACTCACAGCATACTCAGCGGGTTTTATTTTATCTCCGTAGGCTTCGCTATAAACCTGCGTAAATTCTGCACCAAGATATAATATGGCTGATGCGAAGTATATCCAGATTAATATTACGATTATCGAACCTGCAGCACCGTAGGTAGAACCTGTTCCGGAAGTGGTTATATATAAGCCAATGATATAACGGCCCAGCATAAAAAGCAGGGCAGTGAAAATGGCACCGATTCTTACATCTTTCCATTTAATAATAACATCAGGCAACACTTTAAAAATGATGGCAAATAAAGCTGTGGTAATTAAAAAACTTATGATGAAATTGATGACATTTATCACTATAACAGTCGCACTTGAAATGTACCGGGTAAGTAAATCGCTAAGTGCCTCTACAATACCATTAAGTAATAACGAGACCACCAGTAAAAACCCGAAAGAAACAATGAGGGATGAAGACAATAACCTGTTCTGCAAAAATTTAAGCCAGCCTTTTTTCGGTTTAGCCTTTACGCGCCATATCAAATTAATTGAATCCTGAATTTCTACAAACAAACTTGTGGCGCCTACCAAAAGTGTTATGATGCTTATAACGAGGGCAAAATTTGTTTTTCCCGATAATTGAATGTTCTTAATAATTTCCTGCAACTGTAAGGCAGCCTCGTTGCCAATAAAATTATTTATCTGTAAAAAAAGACTTCCCTGGATGGCTTCCTGGCCAAAGAATATACTTGCCAGCGCCATAATTAATAACAGGAAAGGACCAATGGCAAATACAGTTGTAAAGGCAAGCGCCGCTGCCAGTTTAATGCCTTTGTCTTCCCCGAAAGAGGTAAGAGATGCTTTTATCATGCACCATAATGCCTTTGGAGTTAACTTCTTTTTCGTTTGTTTCATTGGGTTTGTAAATACAAATACAATACCACCTAAACATTCTTTGCCCGTCTAATCAATTATGGAACTAATAAATGTATGTGTAGCCTGGTTTATATCTGTAGCCTGGGTTAATGCCTGTATATAAGCTGTTCCTATAATGGCACCATTTGCATGGGCGCAGGCCGCTGAAAAGGTTTGCCTGTCTTTTATACCAAAACCTACGAGTACCGGGTTTTTTAAATGCAGACCCTGAAGCCTTTGCAAGTATTTTTCAACGGTAGAAAAATCTTTATCAGACCCGGTTATGGATGATGAAGAAACCGCATAAAGAAAACCGGTGCTTAATGCATCAAGCTTTTTTATTCGATCATCGTCTGTTTCCGGGGTTACCAGAAAGCTAAAGCTTAATCCATAGCGCTGAAGATGGGCGCCATATTCATTTTCATATTCATGTTCTGGCAGGTCGGGAATTATAAGCCCGTCTACAGGAAGGTCAGCAGCGTGCTGACAAAATTTTTCAAACCCGTACTGCAACACGGGGTTCATGTAGCCCATTAAAATGATGGGCATATAAATGTCTTTTCTAAAGTCGCGTAATTGCGCAAATAACGTTGGTATGGTCATACCGTTTTGTAATGCCCGGGTACTGCTTTCCTGAATTACAGGCCCATCTGCCAGGGGATCACTGTAAGGCATGCCAATCTCGGCCATGTCTGCCCCGGCATTTTGCAGGGCCCGAAGCACAGGCAGGGTGCTCTCTATAGCAGGGAAACCTGCGGTGCAATAAACGCTTAATATTTTATTCTTCTTTCTTTGAAATAGTTGCTGCAATCTGTTCATATAAAAATTTTGAGAGAAATAATGTAGATATAAATTCTGGAAGTACAAGTGTGCGACGCAACAGGCGATGCCATTTTATATGCGGCCGGAATCATACCTATTGCTTTTCTTCCGCGGCATCCATTGCCTTAATATAGGTGGCAAGGTCTTTATCGCCCCTGCCGCTGAGGCAAACAACCACTACATCGTTTTCGTTGAAAACAAGTTTATTAAGGGCCGCCAGCGCGTGTGCAGTTTCCAATGCTGGAATGATACCTTCAAGTTTAGCGAGTTGAAAGCCTGCAGTTAATGCCTCCTCATCGGTAGCACTGAGAAATTTTGCCCGGCCGCTTTCGTACAAATAGGCATGTAACGGGCCAATGCCCGGATAGTCTAACCCCGCTGAAATGCTGTGCGGTTCTATAACCTGTCCATCTTCTGTTTGCATAACAAGACTTTTGCTGCCATGCAAAATACCCGCTTTACCCAACTGCGTTGTTGCTGCGCTAAAGCCTGATTGAATGCCTCGACCCGCAGCTTCAACCGCTACGAGCTGCACATTTTCTTCGGTTAAATAATGATAGAAATGCTCCTGCGGCATTGCTTCCACCACCAACACAGGCAAGCACATAAGCAGGTAATTCACTACCGGTTTTTTCTTTTAACTGCCAGCGTATTTCTTCGCTTATAATACTTTGAAATCTTGCGACCATGTCAGGATAAGGATGCGGACCCACAACACTGCCAATAATATAATGCGTATCTGCGGGATTATTTATCCAGTCGCGAATGGCTTCGTTGGTGGCATCTTTTAAAGTTTTGCTTCCGCTGCGCGCCGGTATTACCGTTGCGCCCAGCATCTTCATTCGGGCAACATTTGGCGCCTGCCGTTCAATATCTTTTTCACCCATATACACAATGCACTCAATACCTTTTAAGGCACACACTGTGGCAGTTGCAACACCATGCTGACCGGCACCAGTTTCTGCAATAATTCTTTTTTTACCAAGCCGTTGCGCCAGCAAAATTTGCCCGATGGTATTATTTATTTTATGTGCACCGGTATGGCAAAGGTCTTCGCGCTTCAGATAAATTTTTGCTTTAAAATTTGCACTTAAACGCTCTGCAAAAAATAAAGGAGTCGGCCGCCCGACATAATCGTGCAGCAGCAGGTTAAATTCTTTTATAAAGGAATCATCCTGTAGCAATTGCAGGTACATGCTGCGCAATTCTTCAACATTACGGTAAAGCATTTCGGGAATATATGCGCCTCCAAACTTGCCGTAAAAGCCAAATTTATCAGGCTGAAATAATGATGTCTGCTCCATAATTTTGGCGCTCTTTTAATTATAAATTTTCTGCGTTTAGCTGGTCAATAAAAGTTCTGATCTTTTCCATATCCTTAACGCCTGCGTAGTGCTCGAAGCGGCTGTTAAGATCTACGGCGAAAAGGTTGCTGCCCACCTTGCCAAACACATCGGGGTTAGTAAATGTTTTTATGTTTTCAACATCATCGGGGGCAATACCGCCACTTAAGAAAAAAGGCTTACGTATGTGCATCCCTTTTAAAATATCCCAGTTAAATTTTTGCCCCGTGCCCCCAAACACTGCAGAAGTACTTTCAATTTTTGGTTGCAACATCGAAGGGCCGGTATCGAACATAAACATATCTGCTGCTTCGTAATAATCTTTTATTTTCCACTCAATATTTTCATTCTCGCTAACACGAAACACTTTAATAACGGTAATGTAATCGGAAATACGTTCACAGAATTTTGGTGTTTCATCGCCGTGCAGTTGCACTACATATAATCCGCATTCGTCTACTATTCTTAAAATTTCTTCTACTTCTTCATTAACAAATACGCCCACCTTGTTTATTTTACCTTTAATATTTTTAATGTTTGAGGATGACATGTGTTTAAATACATAGCGCGGGCTTTTAGGATAGAAAATAAAACCGGCGAAGTCAACACCAAAATCATCGAGTTGTTTTACCTGGTCGGCCCGTGTCATTCCACATACTTTAATGCGCATTTTGCTTTGCTTTTAATTGATTTATGAATGCAGCAAAAGCAATCGCAGGGTCTGGTTCTTTCATAAAATTTTCACCTATAAGAAAGCCTTTAAAACCAGCCTGCTGTAATGTAATGATATTTTCCACAGTACTGATTCCGCTTTCAGAAACAGGTGTAAATTGTTTAGGGATCTTTTCAATAAGATCTAATGATGTTTGGAGGCTTACTTCGAAGGTTTTAAGGTTCCGGTTATTTACACCTACCACATCAATATCATCATTCAAATATTTTAGTTCTTCTTCATTGTGAATTTCGAGCAACACCTGTAGGTGCATTTGTTTGGCAATGCCTGCCAATTCTGCAACTTTTTTTAGAGACAATGCGGCTGCTATAAGTAAGATAACATCTGCACCCATGGCTTTAGCTTCATGCAACTGGTATTCATCCACCATAAAATCTTTACGCAAAATTGGAACGTCTGCAATGGATCGTGCCGTGATCAGGTCGTTAGTCGATCCTCCAAAAAATCTATTATCGGTTAACACGGAAATTGCTGAGGCGCCATTGTTGTCATAGGCTTTAATAACATCTTTTATTTTAGAAGTGTTATTAATTACGCCTTTAGAAGGTGATTGTCTTTTGAATTCTGCGATAATGCCAGAGGCTCCATTTTTTTCAAGCGCTTCTTTAAATCCTATGTGGGTGCGTGCATATAATTCAGCGGCCATCAGGGCAGAAATCGTTGTATGTTTTTTTCGTTCGTCTACTTCCTTTTTTTTGAATGCTATTATTTCTTCAAGGATGTTCATAAAATAGGTTTCAGATTATTGGTTACTGCATGGCGATTAAATTTTCAAGACACTGCAGGGCTTTGCCATTTTCAAGGCTTTTAACAGCATCTTTATAAGCCAATTCATAATTGTTATAGTTACCCGTGCATTGCAAAGCCATAGCAGCATTGGCTATTATAACTGCATTTTGTGCCCATGTTCCTTTTCCTTTTATTATACGTAAAAATATTTTAGCCGATTCTTCAACAGAACTGCCACCGAGAATATCATTCTTATCAACTATTCTTTTTCCCAATGCCTCCGGGCTCATAATTGTCTCGCCTTTGTTGGTGATAACTTTAGTATCATTGGTAAGAGATATTTCATCATAACCGTCTAACCCATGAATAATAGTAAAGGACTTACCTGAGTGTTGCAACATATAATTATAAATGCGCGCCATTTCAAGATTAAAAACCCCGATCAGCTGAAATGCAGGTGTAGCAGGGTTTACCAGGGGACCCAGCATGTTGAAGAAAGTTCTAACACCTAAATTTTTGCGAATGGGAGCCACCACTTTTAATGCAGGGTGAAACAGCGGTGCATGCATAAAACAAAAGCCTGCTTTTTCTATCTCATTTATCAATTTGCCGGTATCGGAAGAAAATTTATACCCGAGGTGTTCCATTACATTCGATGCACCACTTACAGAAGTTGCTCCATAATTACCATGCTTTGCAACTTTTTGACCTGCGCCAGCCACTACGAAGCAAGCCAGCGTAGAAATATTAAAAGTATTTTTTCCATCACCACCGGTGCCAACAATATCTATCACCTTATTTTCCCCTAAATCAACCTTAACACATAATTGAAGAAGCGCATCGCGAAAGCCCTGCAGTTCTTCTATGGTAATGCTGCGCATGAGAAACACGGTTACAAAAGCGGTGATCTCGGTTTCATTATACACACCATTGGCAATGTTAACCAGCACCTCTTGTGCCTGGGAGCGACCCATGGTTTTATGTTCAAATAAATATTGCAGAATTTTCTTCATTGCTATTATTTCTTTATTGCTTTAACCAGTTGCGCATAATGGTTTCACCATCAGGAGTAAGAACACTTTCCGGATGAAATTGCACACCGGTTATATCGTATGTTTTATGTTGTAAAGCCATTACAAAACCATTTTCATCGGTGGCTGTGACTTCTAATTCTGACGGAAAATTTTCAT
Source organism: uncultured Bacteroidota bacterium (assembly GCA_963806425.1). Classification (GTDB taxonomy): domain Bacteria; phylum Bacteroidota; class Bacteroidia; order Chitinophagales; family Chitinophagaceae; genus JBBRBB01. Next base: position 224,111 of record CAWDYB010000010.1, read on the forward strand.
TACTGATAATCCAGCTGTGATAACGCCCAACAGCGATTTCAGAAGGCAGGCCATTAAATAAACTCTTACCCGTAACCAGTTTGCAGGAAGTCGCAACGCCATGATACACTGTTGAAAGATTTGTAAGTGTTCCGCCAAAGGCCTCACCAATTGCCTGGTGTCCCAGACACACGCCCAGTATAGATTTGGTGCTGCCATATTCTTTAATTAACGGCAGCAGTAAACCTGCTTCTACAGGAATACCCGGACCGGGCGACAGTATGATCTTGTCATAATCTCTAACCTTTTCGAGTGGTATCTGATCGTTTCGAAAAACATTCACTTTATCCTGAATGATTTTTTCAATCAGGTGTACCAGGTTATAGGTAAACGAATCATAATTATCAAAAACCAGAATTTTCATTTTGCTTTGTATTTGTTTTTCATGCTAATTCTGCAGCAAGAATTATTGCATTCTTTAAAGCGCCGAGTTTATTATTCACTTCCTGCAATTCAGTTTCAGGATCAGATGCGGCTACCACGCCGGCACCTGCCTGGTACATAAGGGTGTTATTCTTGCTTAAAAAGGTGCGGATCATAATTGCCTGGTTGCAGTTTCCATTAAAACCAACAGAGCCAATGCAGCCGCCATAATAACCTCTTTGGTCGTTTTCATATTCATCTATTAATTGCATGGCTCTAAATTTAGGCGCACCGCTTAATGTGCCCGCAGGAAAGGTTGATGCAACAAGGTGAAATGGATTGGTGCCGGGCTTAACCCTGCCAGTAACCTCACTTACCATGTGTATTACATGGGAGTAATATTGAACCTGCCTGTAACTGTTTACTTTAACATCATCACATGTGCGGCTCAGATCATTACGGGCAAGATCTACCAGCATTGTATGTTCTGCATTTTCTTTTGCATCTTTCAAAAGTTTGGTTGCAAGCTCACTGTCTTTTTCATCATCACCTGTTCTTTTAAAAGTGCCTGCGATGGGGTGCACTATTGCTTTGCCGTTTGAAATAATAAGCTGCGACTCAGGGCTTGAACCCATTAATTTATAATCGCCATAATCAAAATAAAATAAATAGGGAGAAGGGTTTATACTTCGTAATGCGCGGTACACATTAAATTCATCGCCTGAAAAATGTTGGGTGAATTTTCTGCTTAAAACAATTTGAAAAACATCGCCACGTAAACAGCTCTGTATGCCTTTGCGTACCATGGCAACATATTCTTCATCTACCATGTTAGATGTTTCATTATTCAGTGCATTAAAAGGGTATGCAGGTACATCTTTACTTTTAATAAGGGAAGTTATCAGGTCGAATTCACTATCTATGCCGGGAACAATATTTTCGCACACATACATTTCGTCTTTAAAATGATTGATGATAATTACATACTGGTACAACCTGTACCGCATCAATGGAATTTGCAAATCATCGTCCTGCTTTCTTTCATGCGATTTTAAACGAACCGTATCGAAGAACTGAACGGCATCGTAAGTAGTGTAACCAAACAAGCTTTGTGCTATTTGTATAGCCTTATCTGCGGGAGGTTCTGCAGTAAAGGCAGACATAAACTCCCATATAATTTCAGGGACTTCATTCAGATTATGTAAATCTTTTCTTTGAGGATTTTGCCCGGGATATTTAAGTTCAATTGAATCGTAGTTACTTATTTCAATACCCCCGATTGCATTAATGCAAATAAGCGAAATACTATTTTCGGCGGCCCGGTTATCGGCACTCTCCAATAAGATAGTATCCCTGAAACGATCGCGCAGACGCAGGTAAATACCAACCGGTGTAAATACATCGGAAAGCATTTTATTAAAGCGGTTATTTATTGTAATTTTTTTCATTTATATGAAAAATGTTAACGGAAGATTTAATAATTTAAAAGCCCCGACATACTGCCGGGGCTTTACTTATTTATGGAACCAACCAATCATTGATATGCCATTACAAGCCCCTGCAGGAGTTTGAATGCCACCAACGATTATTGATCATTTTAATTTTCATTGCATTGCAAATATGGGGGATATTTTGAAAAGAAAAAATTTTAAAGTTTCAAAATAACTTATACTCATTGTGCACCTTACAACCAAAAACTTATACCGGGAAAACAAATAATTTTTATTTTTAATAAGCAATTTACCATCATTTAACGTTAACCAATGTAGCAATGGTTTCGGAACAAACCGGGAATTCTTTGCCTGAACGATTACTTTCTTTAGATGTGATGCGCGGCTTTATTATGGTGTTATTGGCACTGGAAAGCACAGGATTATACGGGCACTTGTTTAAAGCATCAAAAGAATCTTTTTTACAAAATTTCTTTTTGCAGTTTTTTCATCATCCATGGAATGGACTAAGATTTTGGGATCTTATACAACCCGGGTTTATGTACATGGCTGGTATATCTCTTGCCTATTCATTACACCGTCAAACAGAGAAGGGTTATACCTGGTTACAATCATTTAAAAAGGCTATAAAACGAAGTGGCTGGCTTTTCTTTTGGGGTGTACTTGACTATGCGGTTAGGCCCGGTGGCTTATCGTTTGAGTTGTGGGATGTACTTACACAGCTATCGTTCACAACACTTGTTGCTTTTTTAATTTTTCGCTGGAGTTTTACTGCACAGATATTTACATGTATAGGAATTTTGTTGGTCACAGAGGGGTTATACCGTTTCTCGAACGTACCGAATTTTAATGAGCCCTTTACAGATCAGCACAATTTCGGCAACCTTATGGATGTGCTGCTGATGAATAAAATTAATGGGGACGGATGGGTTGCAATAAATGCTTTACCTACTGCAGTACATACTATAGCCGGTGCACTTACAGGACGATTGTTACTTTATAAAAAAAACAACACGCTTAATATTTTACTGGCCTGGGCTGTTATTGTTTTTGTTGCAGGTTTTGCCCTGGACCTGACAGGAATTACACCAATAATAAAACGTATTGCAACCTCATCTTTTGTACTTGCATCATTAGGCTGGTGTTTGCTTGCGCTGGCTTTTTTTTACTGGTGGATCGATCTTCGCAACCACAGAAATTATGTTCAATTTTTTATTGTTATCGGGATGAATTCATTATTCATTTACCTTTTCTTTGAGATCGTAGGAAGCAGGTGGTTTAACGGGTATATTGCGGCTTTAACCAATGGATTGCTATCAATCGTTGGTACCCCGCAAATATTGAGCGCAATTATTACCTCGTTATGCATTTTTGCACTGGAATGGGGGTTATGTTATTTTCTGTATAGAAAAAGAATTTTCTTCAGGTTGTAATTTATACCTATTTAACAGAAGGTCGAACGGCCTTAACTTCTGCTGAAGTAACACTGCTTGCTGTGTTGCCAAAGCTCTTTCTAATGTATGTAAGAACGTCGGCAATTTGCTGGTCGTTTAAGAAATTCTGAGGTGGCATATTATTGCTATAATATTCACCATCTATTTCGGTTTTATCTTTTGGAGTGCCTTGCAGCATCCATTTAATTAAATTCTTTTTATCGCCAATAACATTAGGAGCCTTTGCCAGGGGCGGGTTAAGACGAGGAACACCGCTTCCGTTTTTCTGGTGGCATGTTAAACAATACTGTGTGTAAATTACATGCCCTCTTTCAATGGATGTGGCAGCCGCATCTGGGGATTGTGCATTAAGTGCGGTTGAACCTAATATAGCTACGATTATAAATACAATACTTTTCATAATCTTATTATCCTTTGTAGGTTATTTTGTAGATAGCGCCTTTTACATCATCCGATATATATAAAGCCCCATCACTACCCTGTGTTATACCGCAGGGGCGGTGAACGGCATCACCAGGAGACTCTACTACTTCCATGCCAGCAAATCCATCAGCAAAAATTTCCCATTCGCCTGCGGGCTTGCCGTTATTGAACGGTACGAATGCAACAAAATATCCTTTTTGCGGAAGGGGTGCCCGATTCCAGGAACCATGAAATGCTATGAATGCACCGTTACGATATTTTTCGGGAAATGCACTGCCGGTATAAAACACCATGCCATTGGGTGCCAGATGTCCGGGAAAGGCAACCGCAGGATCAATATATTTTGCATCGGCTTCTTTTTTTCCATCTCCCCCATATTCAGGAGCAACCATTTTTTTATTTTGAATCTGGTCGTAATACATATAGGGCCATCCTGCATTATCACCTTCTTTTAGTTCGTACATGCACTCTGCAGGTAATTCGGCACTTTCTTTTTCTGAATACAGGTCTGGATAAAGATCATGCAACTGATCCCTGCCATGCTGCATAACAAAAAGTGAGTTGGTATTGCTATTCCAGTCTAGCCCTACTACATTTCGTAAACCTGTTGCATACCGGGTACCTTCTGCATACGATTGGTTTTGTTTGTCAGCACTGAATTTCCAGATGCCACCTGCGTGTTCAAGAATAGGACAGGGTTGCATGCCAGGGGAGCCTTTGGTTCGGTTCGCCTCCTGGCAGGCATTACTGTAAGCGCCAATATTTACATAAATATTTCCCTCATTATCTAATGTTATTGATTTTGATGCATGCTCATTTTTATCAATTAGATCTTTTACAATTGTTTCAGGTGTTGCTGAAACATCTACGTGACCATCGTCTTTTATTTTATACCGGAAAATAGAAGTGTTGGATGATGCATATAAATACCCGTTTTTTATTGCCATACCTGTACCTGAATAATCTCCAAACCCATGGGCGATCTCCATTTTTCCATCTTTATTTGCATCCTGCAAAAGGTATATTCCTTTTTTATCTTTCAACCTTTCGAGCTTTACATAAATATGTCCATTTTCGGTTACGGCTAAATGCCTTGCATTTTTTAAATCTGTTGCAATTATTTCGGCAGAGAAGCCATCGGGAAGGGTAAGACCTTCATTTTTAATGGTACTATCGGTTACATTACCGTACGTATAAGATACCGAAACAAGGCAAATTGCTATTAGAACCAGGGGTAAGATTTTTTTCATAAATAAAAGTATTGCTGCTAAAATAAGCTTTATAAACACTGGTTAATCGATAAGCATTAAACCTTAAGATTTTTAAAACATTTAAATAAAAAAAGGCTGCATTTGCAGCCTTAAAATAAAAGTGTTTAATAATTACTTTTTAATGGTATCGTCTAATTTCTGTGCCTGATCCAGGTGTTGTTTTAAAGCAGGCAGCATTTTATTTACCCATGCTTTAAGTTCAGCGTCACCATCTGTATTATCTGCAAGATCCTCGAAGTTGCCCACGGTTTTTTTATGGTCAGACACCATAAGGTTAATGTAGGCTTTGTCAAAATCTTTACCTGATTTTTCAGACAGGTCTTTAAGATCTTCCTGGTGATCTTCTCCAACTGTTGCGGGTAGTGTAACATTTTTAGTGGCAGCAAGTTGTTTTAATTCGTCGTTTGCTTTAGTATGATCGTTTACCATCATATCAGCAAATGCTTTAACCTGTGGATTCGTTGCTTTTTGCTGTGCAACTTTAGAGGATTCAACTTCCATCATTCCACCGTTAGCGGTTTCAACCATAAATTTGCTGTCGTTTTCACTTACAGCCATTGTTCGTTGCATATTATTATTACCAGAATCGTCGCCATCTTTGTTTTCGTTCATTTCCTGGGCAGTGTCTACAGCATCATCGTTAGCGTCTTCACACGATTGAAAGACAAAAACTGCAATTAAAATAGCAAATAGAAAACTGTACTTTTTCATAACGTTTAAGTTTTATTTAATAGGGTAGGGCAAAATGCATGCCCCTGTAAAATGGCTATTGCTGACAAAGGACTGTAAAAGAAATTCCCCAACAATGGCTAAACACCGGCAAGAAATCTTTCGGAAACCTTTGGCCAGTTAATAACATTGAAGAACGCGCTTAAATAATCAGCTCTTTTATTTTGATATTTTAAATAATAAGCGTGCTCCCAAACATCTACACCTAATAATGGCTGGCAGCGGCATTCTGCTACATCCATTAAAGGGTTATCCTGGTTAGGAGTTGAACAAATAACCAGCTTACCTTCTTTCTTACCCAGCCAGGCCCATCCACTTCCAAATCGCGTCATACCTGCCTGAGAAAATTTTTCTTTAAAACTATCGAAGCCTCCGAAATCAGATTCTATTGCTTCGGCAAGTTTTCCATCAGGTTTACCCCCTGTGTTATATGCAAGCGATTCCCAAAAGAAAGAATGGTTCCAGTGACCACCACCATTATTTCTAACTGCCGGTGATAGTTTGCTGATATTTTGCATAATCTCTTCCAGACTTTTGTTTTCATATTCTGTTCCGGAAATTGCCTTGTTTAAATTGTCTACGTAGGCCTGGTGATGTTTATCATGATGTATTTGCATGGTTTGCACATCAATATGTGGCTCAAGAGCATCAAAGGCATAGGGTAAATCGGGTAAGGTAAAAGACATAAAATTTAATAATTAAGTAGTTTATAAAAATTGTACGGTTGCTTCAAAGTTAACATTGATGAATTAAATGTGGGCACAGCACTGCCGCAGCATGTATAATTCTTATAATTCCCAACCTCTGCGATCATACACAAACAAATAATTAAACACACCTTTTATTCAGCGCCTGGCTTTAAAAAATGCTTTAATTAATTGGGCACAATCATTTTCCAGCACTCCACCAATCAATTCACTTTTAATATGAAATGGTGCAATACCCACCCCTTCTGCAAGGGCACCATGCACATATTTTCTAAACCCGTTTTTTACATCCTTCGCACCGTAAACAATACGTTGCAGTTGCCCCCAGAATATAGCGCCGCTACACATAAGGCAGGGTTCTATGGTAACATATAAGGTGGCTGAGGGCAAATATTTTGCACCCATTTTGTTGCATGCCGCTGTTATTGCCAGTATTTCGGCGTGGGCTGTGGGGTCGTTTAGTAATTCTACCTGGTTATGCGCTTTTGCAATTACTTTATTATTCATTACAATAACGGCACCTATGGGCACTTCATCTTTTTCGAACGCCAGGTGCGCCTGTTTCAGGGCCATTTGCATATAATATTCATGCGTGTACCGCAACATACTTCCGGTTAATTTTTTTCAAAAAACCACCACTTCTTTTTACGGGTTTTAATTTTATAGTTATCTGTAATATAAGACCTAATATGGGCCATAGCTTCATCAACACTGTCAGTTAATAACACAAGCGAAAGATCTTCCCTGCTTATGGTGCCCTGTTGAGCCATAAATTCCAGATAACTCCACAAGTCTTTATAAAATTCTTTTCCGAACAATACTATCGGAAACTCGGTTATAGTTTTTGTTTGAATAAGGGTTAGCGTTTCAAAAAATTCATCCATAGTACCAAAACCACCAGGCATTATTATAAAAGCGTAAGAATATTTTATAAGCAATGTTTTTCTTACAAAAAAATGTTCGAAGGTTATGGAGGTTTGAACATATTTATTCCCCTGCTGTTCAAAAGGCAATTTAATGTTACAGCCTACAGAAGCGCCTTTACTTTCAAAGGCACCCCGGTTTGCGGCTTCCATAATTCCTGGTCCTCCGCCCGTCATGGTAGTAAATCCAATACCGGCTATTCTTTTGCCGAACTCCCTTGCCGAAATATAATAAGCATTGTCTTCTTTAAATCGTGCTGAGCCAAAAACGGTAATACACGGCCCCACAAAATGCAATGTTCTAATGCCATTAAGAAATTGTTTAAACACCTTCCATACAAAAAGAAATTCATAAGACCGGCTTTTAGGCCCTTCTAGAAAAACCTGTTCTTTAGCCGGAATAATTCGTTGAGATGTAGACATAATGTTCAGCTAAATTAGTTAACAGGGGTTTATAAAAGTCTTTCAGAGTTTCTCTAAGATTAGTTTATAAATGCTTGCACACTTATACCGCATTGTTTACTTTGCATACCCAAAATTTAGGTATGCGCATCATCAGTTATAATGTAAATGGTATCCGGTCGGCGATAAATAAAGGCTTTATTGAATGGCTGAAAACCAAACCGGCAGATGTGGTATGCCTGCAGGAAACCAAGGCGCAGGAACAAAATGTTAACCCGCAATTATTTAATGAAGCGGGATATAAAGGGTGGTGGTTTTCTGCACAAAAAAAGGGTACAGCGGGGTGGCTGTATTTAGTATGATAGAACCTGATAATATTGAATATGGCAATGGGGATGCGGTAAGTGATGATGAAGGGAGAATTATTCAACTTGATTTTGGAGATACACGGCTTATTAATGCTTACTTTCCCTCAGGTACATCCGGGGATTTAAGGCAGGCTGTAAAATACCAATGGCTCGATGATATGCAGGCATATTTAAAAAAACTTCGTAAAAAACATCCTAAGCTTATTCTTTGTGGGGATTATAATATTGCTCATAAAGAAATTGACGTGCATAACCCAAAGCGAAATAAAAACATTACCGGGTTTTTGCCCAGGGAAAGGGAGTGGCTGGATAAATTTTTTAAAGAGCGGCTGGATTGATGTTTTCCGCGAGTTTCACCCGGAACCAGAAAGATACACCTGGTGGAACACCTTTCGACCTTCTACAAGAGAAGAGAATAAGGGCTGGAGAATAGATTACATAAGTGTTACAGAACCCCTTAAAAAAGACCTTGTTGATGCAGATATATTTCCGGGTGTTAAACACAGTGATCATTGCCCGGTTTATGCAGAAATTAAGCTATAATTTGTTTACCTAAACTATTTAATGATTTTTTTGTTTTAATGCTATGAACGTGTTCTCTATTAAAGATCTTGAAAATTTAAGTGGTATAAAAGCCCATACCATACGCATGTGGGAGCAACGGTATTCATTTTTAAAACCTCACAGAAGTGCGACCAACATTCGCTATTATACCAATAACGAATTAAAAACACTGCTTAACATTTCGCTGCTTAACAAATATGGATTTAAGATTTCTTCCATTGCTAAAATGAAGGAAGAAGAAATGAACGAAAAAATACTTTCACTAACCGACACTGATGCACAACAGGAGCGTGTTATACATAAGCTCATAAAATGCATGATAGACCTCGATATGGAAAGTTTTGAAGACGTGCTTGATAATTACATCTTGCCAAAAGGCATACAAAAAGCCATCCTTCATTTAATATTCCCTTTTCTTGAAAGGATAGGAATTTTATGGTCTACCAACCATATAAATCCTGCACAGGAACACCTGACCAGTAATATAATTAAGAGAAAGCTAATGGTAGGTATCGAAAGTGCTGTGGTGCATAAAAATTCTGATAAAACCATATTACTCTTTTTACCAGAAAATGAGCACCATGAAATGGGTTTACTATTTATATACTACCTGTTAAAGGTTCGGGGTGCGCAGGTGCTGTACCTTGGGACCAATACACCTTTACAGGATATTGTTTTCGTAGCCAACCTAAAAAAGCCAGATCACCTTTACATGCATCTTACGGCACCAACACATAATTTTAATTTAGATAAATATATCAACCGAATTAATGCATGTATTCCCGGTATTCCTCTTTTCATCTCCGGCAGGCCCGTCAAAGACCATAAAAGAAAAGATTCAAAGCAGGTGCAATTCAAACGATCGCTTTCAGAGGTAATTACGTATGTAGATGCACTGTAAGAGCCCACTTTTCTTGTTATTTCATTTAATAAAACTCGTTTTCCATATAACTTTTTAATATTTAGATAACAAGATTTAGCAGATTTAATTGAAAAAATTTGTTTAAGTTTGTGTGCCTACAAATTAAACATAATATTATGTCTACCGGCGAATTTACCAACATACTGCTTTCAAACACAGAGCACCTGAAGCCCTTTGCCATAACCCTTACAAAAAACCCTGAAACAGCCGGCGACCTTATACAGGAGACCTTTTACCGCGCCTATATTAATAAAGATAAATACAATAACGGCACAAATATGAAAGCATGGTTATATACAATTATGCGAAATATTTTTATTAATGATTATAGGCGAAATGTTAAACAACGGTACATCGTTGAAAAACAGTTTCAGCCTTTTAATAATTACGTGCTTAATGCCGCGGGCACCGAAATGCAGTTAAAGGAAATTAAAATGGCAATAGCCAAATTGCCTCTTATATTTAAACAACCTTTTGTACTCTTTTATAATGGATATAAGTACAGTGAAATTGCAGAATTATTAGAGGAACCTTTAGGAACTATTAAAAGCCGTATTCACTTCGCCCGCAAATTCCTTAAAACGCATATTACTAATCAGGAAAATAATTAAACTGACAAACAAAAATATCATAGTAATCGGTTGTGGATTTTCCGGACTTTCGGCAGCGTGCTACCTGGCTAAAGCTGGCGCCTCTGTTACAATTGTGGAAAAGCATGATTCACCGGGTGGGCGTGCAAGGCAACTAAAAGAAGCCGGGTTTACATTCGACATGGGCCCGAGCTGGTATTGGATGCCTGATGTTATTGAAAATTTCTTTCAGCATTTTGATAAAACTGTAAGTGATTATTACCAGTTAAAAAGACTTGATCCGAGTTACAAAATTTATTGGAAAAATGAAGCTGTTGCTGTTCCTGCAGATTACAATGCATTAAAGAAAACTTTTAATGATATTGAAAAAGGAAGTGGAGAAAAATTAGATGAATTTATTGTACAGGCTGCTTATAAATACAAAACAGGCATGCAGAAGCTGGCTTACAAACCCGGTAATTCATTTACAGAATTTCTTGAGGCAGATGTAATTAAAGGCTTGTTTAAGCTTGATCTTTTTAGTTCTATAAAGTCGCATGTATCAAAATATTTTAAAAGTGAAAAGCTACAGCAGCTTATGGAATTTCCCGTATTATTTCTTGGGGCTTTACCAAAAGATATTCCGGCCATGTATAGCCTGATGAATTATGCAGATATTATTGGCGGCACATGGTATCCAAAAGGTGGCATGTTCAGCATTATTAAAGCCATGGAAAAACTAGCCATAGAGCTGGGTGTGAAAATAAAATACAATAGCAATGTAACATCTTTTGGTTTTAGGCACGGGCACATTAATCATGTTCAGGTAAATGATGATGACCTTCTCGAATGCGATACAGTGGTTGCTTCAGCTGACTATCATTTTGTGGAAACAAAACTTTTACCTCAGAAATACAGAAGTTATTCTGAAAAGTATTGGGAAACCCGCGTTATGGCGCCGGGGTGTTTACTGTACTATGTTGGTTTAAATAAGAAGCTTAAAAATCTTACGCATCATTCACTTTTTTTTGATGCTGATTTTGAAAAGCATGGCAAAGAGATCTATAGCAGCAGGGAATGGCCTGAAAACCCACTGTTTTATGTATGCGCTGCTTCTGTTACAGATGCCGGGGTTGCGCCGGAAAATGGAGAAAATCTTTTTTTTCTTATTCCTGTTGCTGCGGGGTTAAAGGGCGATAGCGAAGAATTACGTCAAAAATATTTCAACATTATTACTGAAAGATTTTACCGAAATACGGGTGAGGATATAAGGAAGAACATAGTGTATAAAAAATCTTTTGGCTATTCAGATTTTGTAAATGATTACAATGCTTTTAAGGGTAATGCTTACGGTCTTGCCAATACATTACGGCAAACTGCCATGCTTAAGCCCGCTATTAAAAGCAAAAAAATAAATAACCTATATTATACTGGTCAGCTAACCGTACCTGGCCCGGTGTTCCACCGAGTATAATCAGCGGCGAAATTGTAGCAAAGCAAATAATATCAAAGTGGCAGTAATTATTTATGCTTCATAATTATTAAAAAAGAAATGCATGATGCACCTATTCACAACCGTAAGCAGAAACTGTAGCCGAATTACAACGGAAACATATAGTACATCTTTTTCATTGGCCATTAAGCTGCTGCACAAAGACCTTCGGCAACACATTCATAATATTTATGGGTTTGTGCGCTTTGCCGATGAGATCGTTGATACATTTCATGCGTATGAAAAAAGCACACTGCTGCAGGAATTTAGAAAAGAAACATTTACCGCAATCGAAAGAAAAATAAGTTTAAACCCCATTCTTAACAGCCTTCAGGAAACGGTTAACCGGTTTAATATTGATCTGCAACTGATCCATGAATTCTTTTTTAGCATGGAATGGGATCTTGACAAAAAAGCGTATTCTCAACTAGAATATAACAGGTATGTTTTTGGAAGTTCAGAAGCTGTAGGTTTAATGTGCCTCCACGTTTTTTGTGAAGGCGATAAAACATCTTTCCTCAAATTAATGCCTGCCGCCAAAAGCCTTGGGGCAGCATTTCAAAAAGTGAATTTTTTAAGAGATGCCCAGGCAGATTATACCCAATTGAACAGGGTTTATTTTCCCAAATGCGATTTATCCAACTTTACCTTAAAAGATAAACTTGCCATCGAGGCCGATATACAAACAGATTTTGCAATGGCTTATACAGGCATTAAGCAACTGCCGCCAAAAGCAAGGTTTGGCGTTTTTGTAGCATATAAATATTATTTATCGCTTTTTAGAAAGATAAAAGCTGTTGAGCCCGCCCAAATAATGCAATCTCGCATTCGCGTGGCCGACAGCAGCAAAATATTGATTCTCGCTAAAGCCGGCCTGCAGCGCCAATTGAACTTATTGTAAGTTAATGCTACCTGATTAAAATATTTTTGGTTTCGTACGTTTCTCCCCCGATCAACTGAATGTTGAAAACGCCCTTAGACCCTGCCGGTGCAGATACCCGAATTACGTTTTTTCCTTCCACTGCATTCACCTTCTGCTGCACTACAGTTATGCCGTTATTGTTATAAAGATTCAACATAATCACTCCTGCTTTTTCTGCATTAAATTCTACTGCAAAACTTCCGGTAGACGGGCTTGGATATACTTTTAGTGGTAATTCTTTTCCCTGTGGTATGGCATTATCAGCGAGGCGGTAAATTCTTCCGTTAGTATAATTCGTTATATACAGTTCATTGTTTTTATCTTCTCCAAAGGCGGTGTATGAAAACATATCGCCTTTATATACAACCTTCACTTTCTTTTCAAATCCATCCAGGTATGCAGCGCGAATAAAGCCGCTGCAATAATCAGTATAAAAATATTTTGCAACCATGCGCGGGTATTTTGTGCCCCTGTAAACAAAACCGCCGGTAATGCTGCAATCGCCATTATCATGTGTATACTCTATAACCGGGAAGGTATAGTTTGCGCGGCTGCTGCAACCGGTGGTATTGTATTCGTGTCTTCCTTCGTAACATCTCCACCCATAATTCTTACCTCCCTTGCTACCTTTCGGTTCAATATTTAATTCTTCGTAAAGTGCCTGTCCGACATCAGCAATATACAGGTCACCCCGTTTTGCATCAAAGCTCCATTTCCAGGGATTTCTTAAACCAAGGGCCCAAATTTCAGGTAAATAGTTTGGGTTATTAATGAAAGGGTTGTCTGCCGGTATAGCATAAGGATTACCATTATGTACATCAATACGAAGCATTTTGCCCAGGAAGCTTAGGGGGTTTTGCGCATTATTATTGGGATCACCGGCACTACCGCCATCGCCCATACCTATGTACAGGTAACCATCATGACCAAACCTAAGGCATCCGCCATTGTGATTGGAAAAGGGCTGCGGTATTTCGAGTAAAAATTTTTCTGTAGTAGTGTCTGCTTCGTTAGCATTACCCGCTTTTACTGTAAACCTGGATATTTGGGTGTTTTTGCTTTTGTTGGTGTAATTAACATACAAATAGCCGTTCGATAAATAATCAGGATCAAAGGCCAACCCAAGCAATCCCTGCTCGCCACCCCGGTCAAATATGCGGCTGCTAATATCAAGATAAGGTTTTGCAGATTTGTTTCCATTTACATCTGCATAAAACACGCGACCATTTTTTTGAACAATAAAAAGCCTGTCATCTCCGCAATTCTCTATGCCAAGAGGCGAATCATATCCGGATGAAAATGCAATGAGACCCATAGCAAGATCCTGGCCCTTACCGGGAAACCATGCTATAAAACTGAGCATAAAAAGCGTAACAATTTTTTTCATAAATAATTTTTTTAAAGGCATTAGTAAAAATTAAAGCATGAAGTGAAATGTCACTTCATTACCTTCTGAATCTTTGATCAATGCCCGGAATCCAAGATTCGGTTCTCAGAAATTTTTGTTTTTTCAGGTAGGATGGATCCACCAGAATGGTTTCGTTATCAGAAAGTGTATGTACTGTATGTAAAACAATAGCACCACCTGTTTTGCCGGACTGGAAATCACGCATAAAATATCCCATCCTGCTATTATTCATTATTGATTCAGGCATTGGGTAAATTAAATTGATCGTATATTTTCTCAGCATTCAATAAAGGTGTGTAACAGTTATTGCAAACCAATTTATAGCGTTATCAGGCAGCATACAATTTAAATTTTCCGGGAATTAAATTTAATGAATATTCTACTTGAATAAATATGATTTTTTTTTGCAGGAAGTGTTATACAGTGAGGTTAATAAGTATTTATTATTAAATGAAATAAATTAAAAAACTGTTTATACCTTACCACATATTTTACTAACCATTAAATTAATTTCCCCATGGCAAAAGCGAATAAAAAAAGCGCCACAAAAAAAAGTTCACCCAAAAAATCTGCTACCGGTAAGGCTCCTGTAAAAAAGCAGGCATCAAAAAAAGCTGCTCCTAAAAAGGCATCCGTGAAGAAGGCTCCGGCTAAAAAAGCAGCTTCAAAAAAAACAGCCCCTAAAAAAGGCGCGGCACCAAAAAAATCAACCGCGAAAAAAAGCACGGTTAGAAAACCAGCCGCAAAAAAAGCAGCAGCAAAAAGTTCTTCCAAAAAATCATCTAATAAAAGTGCGGGAAGGTCTGTTATAAAAAAAGCAGCAGCAAAAAAAGCTACTCCTAAAAAGGCTTCGGCAAAAAAATCTGCTCCTAAAAAAGCAACGGTTAAGAAAGCAGCAGGCAATAAATCTTCTTCCAGCAAATCTGGTACAAAAAGGGCAGCAACAAAAAAAGCGGCACCGAAAAGGTCTGCACCTAAAAAGGCTGCTTCAAAAAAATCTGCTTCGAAACGCAATTCATCTTCCGGTAAGAGCGGATCTTCTTCAAATGAAATGAATTCAACAACCGCTGCAAGCACATCTACAACTACAGATGCTGAGTTAAACCAGGCAAGTGAAATGCCTTCGTCTACAACAAATGAACTGAGTGGCAGCAATGGAATTGGTACTGAAGAAAACGCATCATAAATTATAATAAAAAATGCCCTGCTTAAACAGGGCATAATAGTTTTTATACAGCCATAAATTTTATGGCTTTTTTATATCAGCATTCTTAATGGTTCTTCGAGAAGGCTTTTTAAAGTTTGTAAAAATGCGGCACCTGTTGCACCGTCTACCACGCGGTGGTCGCAACTTAGCGTAACTTTCATTACATTGCCCGGTACCACCTGCCCGTTTTTTACAACCGGCACCTGGCTAATTCCGCCAACTGCGAGTATGCATGCATCGGGCGGGTTTATTATTGCAGTAAATTCTTCAATGCCAAACATGCCCAGGTTAGAAATGGTAAAGGTGCTTCCCTCCCAATCAGAAGGTTGCAATTTTTTGTCTTTTGCTTTTTGGGCATAATCTTTAACCTCTGCTGCTATCTGGCTTAAAGGTTTTGTATCTGCAAATCGTATTACGGGCACCAGTAAACCTTCGTCTACCGCGACTGCAACACCAATGTTTACATGATGATTAGTGCGAATTTTATCGCCCAGCCAGCTGCTGTTAACTTTAGGGTGCTGTTTTAATGCAAGGGCAACAGCTTTTAAAACAATATCATTAAAACTAATTTTAACCTTGCCGTTCTCATTCATTTTTCCGCGGCCGCAACACTGGCATCCATATCTATACTCATGGTAAGATAAAAATGCGGGGCAGAGAATTTACTTTCTGCCAAACGTTTGGCGATGGTTTTACGCATTTGAGAAACCGGCACTTCATCAAAGCTTTCTTCGCCGGCAGGTGCCTGCTTTTGCATAGCAGGGGCAGGAGTTTGCTGGTTGGTGGCTGCCTGCGTTGGAGCTGTTTCTTTAAAATTGTCAATGTCACTTTTGGTTATTCTGCCATTGTCTCCGGAACCTTTTACATATTTCAGGTCTATGCCTTTTTCGCCTGCCATTTTTTTCGCCAGGGGAGAAGCAAATATTCTTCCTTCATTTACCACTTTTTGCGGGGCGGTGTCTTTCGCATGTACCGCAGGTTTTTCCTGTTCTTTTGATGCCTCTTCTTTTGGTGCTTCTGCATCGTCATCACCACCACCGGCATTACTGTTTTTTACGCCTTCTACAATACTGTTAATATCTAAATCTTCTTTTCCAATAATACATAAGAGGTCGTTAACCAATATTTTTTCTCCGGTATTTGCTCCCTGGTATAAAAGTTTACCATTTTTGTAGCTTTCCAGCTCCATGGTCGCTTTATCCGTTTCAATTTCGGCCAGTATGTCTCCTTTTTTAACGTCGTCGCCAACATTTTTAAGCCATGCAGCAATAACACCTTCAGTCATAGTATCGCTCAGGCGTGGCATTAAAACCACTTCGTCCATTTTGCTGTAATCTCTTCCTTCTTCTTTTTTTGCCTGGGGAGCTGCGGCAGCAGGTTCTTTTTCGGGGGTACTTTCCTGCTGTTTTTTTTCTGCAGGTTTTTCTTCCACTTCCTGTTTTTTTTCACCTTCTGGCTTGCCTTCATGTTCAGCGATGAGGGTAGAAACATCTTCCCCATCTTTACCAATAATCGCAAGCAAATCGTTTACCTGCAGTTTGCCGCCCTTATCGCCGCCCAGGTGCAATACGGTTCCATCTTTGTAACTCTCCAGTTCCATAGTGGCCTTATCGGTTTCAATTTCTGCAAGCAGATCTCCTTTTTTTACCTGGTCGCCCACCTGTTTATGCCATTCAGCAATAACACCTTCGGTCATGGTATCACTTAAACGGGGCATTAATATCACTTCAGCCATATATCTAGCTATTAAATTTATAATACGTTTATTATGCCGGTGACAGGCTTGGCCGCACAGATGTGGCTTTTGTTGCGTCGCACTACGTTCATCTTCCTGTTAACTATCAGCATGTAATAATGCAGTGAAATTACTGTAAAAAGAAATAGGTGCCTATGCGTACAACATTTTTAATGCGTAAGATATGCGGGAAGTGTATTTAATCTAATTCATTTCCGTAGTTGCCGGTAACGGTAAGCAGGAAAAATGATTTTTTATTTGCCGTAATTGTATGCTCGGTTTGCGGGTGAAGTGTAATTAATTGCTCCTCATCTACATCTATAGATTCTCCTGAAAGGTCTACAGTTAGTTCACCTTTAAGTAGATGTAAGCAGGTTACACCATCAATGGAATGTGGGTTTATGGTGGCGTTTTTATGCAGGGCAACCAAAACAATGGTTATACCTGTAGATTTAAACAGTGTAATGGCATTACGATCATTCTTTTTCCATGCCTTTTCTTCTTTCAGCTGGTCAATATAGTTTTCTATATCGGCTAATACAAACCGTGCATCAATAGGGCGATCGCCCTCGGGACGGTTATTGGTTGCTTCGTTATATTTTTCTGTCATAATATAATATTGGAAAGTTATGCCTAAAAATTATGCCTGTTTTTACGGTTTGTTAATAATCAATCTCCAGGTTAAGGCGGTTTTTTAAATCCTGTAATAAAGGGTATTGCTGCGCCATGTGGTCGAACCTTTCTTTGTTATTAAGTTTTAGATGCAGGGGCAATTCTTCTTTCATGCCTTCGTCTACATGAATATTAAAGTTTATACTGCGGTTGCAAAACTGGTCTTGTATTTCATTTAAAATAACCGATTTTTCCTGCTCAATAAATTTCTGCTGGGTAAAAGCATGCACGGTTACTGAAAATAAATTTTCGTCTAAAATGCGCAAAACAGCAGAGGTAAAAGTATTGGCAGAGGAATGTTTTTTCTGCTTTCTAAGCACTTCTGCATAAGCCAGCCATTGCTCTTTAAGTTTCTCCATGTTTAATGGGATGGCTTCTTTTACTTCGGTAATATTATACTCGGCCCCATACTTATCTTTTAGTTTTTCAAGCAGGTCTTTTTTATTTCCTGCTTTTATGCAGGGTGATTTGGAAACAGCTTCTGAACTACTGTTCGGTTTTAAATGTATTTCCGCTGCCGGATCATTAATAACATTTTCTTCAAACGGTGCGGGGGATGCATCAGGTGTTTTTTTATCGGGTGGGTTAAGGTTCCGCTGAACCGTTGGTGCAATAAAAAGTTTTGTTTCTCCGGTGGGTTTTGGCACAGCGGGAAGAAATTGTACCGATGTAACCGGCCGTGGCTTTAACGCAATGCCACCCTCAACCCGTTTTTTTTTCGCAATAACCCCATTGTTATTGGTAAGCTGAATGGCCTGCTGTAAAAAGTTTAATTTAATTAAGGTTATTTCGGTATGTAAGCGCTTATTGCGCGCCATCTTATAATTTATTTCAGCCTCATTCAAAATATTAAGAGCACCTACAAGGTAAGCAGCGTGCATATTTTCTGCCGTTTCCATGTATTTGTGCTGCATGCCTTCGACCACTTCCAGCAAAGCTGCCGCCTTTGGTTCTTTACAAATAAGCAGGTTGCGAATAAATTCAGACAGGCCGTTCATTACTACATCGCCCTCAAATCCTTTACTGTTTATTTCGTCATACAACAACATGGCATCTGCCAGTTGCTGATGCTGCAAAAAATCCATTAACCTGAAAAAATAATCATGATCAAGAATGTTCAGGTGTTCAAGTGTATTTTTATAAGTAACAGTTCCGTTTGTAAAGCTTACGATTTTATCGAGTATGCTAAGGGCATCGCGCATACAGCCCTCGCTTTTTTGCGCTATAATTTGCAGGGCAGGTTTTTCTGCAGATATGCCTTCTTTACCCGCTATCTGTTGCAGGTGATCAATTGTGTCTGACGTGGTTATTCTCTTAAAATCGAATATCTGGCAGCGCGATAAAATTGTGGGCAGAATTTTGTACTTCTCAGTTGTAGCCAAAATAAAAATTACGAAAGGGGGCGGTTCTTCCAGCGTTTTTAAAAACGCATTGAATGCAGAGGTAGACAGCATATGAACCTCATCTATTATGTACACCTTGTATTTACCTGACTGCGGTGCGAACCGCACTTTTTCAACAAGGTCGCGAATATCATCTACCGAATTATTGCTGGCGGCATCCAGTTCATAAATATTCAGTGAACCGCCTTCATTAAACGACTTGCACGATGGGCAAACATTACATGCCTCGGTATCTGGCTGAAGGTTTTCGCAATTAATGGTTTTTGCCAGTATACGGGCACAGGTGGTTTTACCCACGCCTCTCGGTCCGCAAAACAAAAATGCATGCGCCAGCTGGTTATGCTGAATGGCATTTTTTAATGTGGTTGTTATATGAGACTGACCCACAACCGTATCAAAAGTTTGCGGGCGGTACTTACGGGCAGAAACTATAAATTTATCCATAACAGGGTATGCAAGTTAAGAAACAGCACAGGTTATTTATAATTTGTGGATATTTTCGCCCATGCCCCAACAGCACCATGTAGCTTATAAAAATTCGGTTGTAAATTATCACCTATATGGTACCGGACCTAAGGTAATACTGGCTTTTCATGGGTATGGTGACAGCGGCAACCAATTCAATATTCTTCAGCACGAAATGGGCAATGCTTATACCATAATTGCCCCCGACATGCCATTACATGGAAAAACCAAATGGAATGAGGATGACTTTGTATTGGATGATTTGGTGTTTATTCTGAATAAAATACTTGAAGAATTACCTGGCGTACAAACAGGTGTAAAAAGAAACTGCCTTCAAATATTACCTAAGGGAACAGAAACCGAAGATTGCGACAAATTTTCCATGCTTTCTTTTAGTATGGGTGGCAGAATTGTATTAAACCTGCTTGAAAAAATTCCCCGGCAAATTGAAAGGGTGGTTTTAGTGGCACCGGATGGATTGCATGAGAATTTCTGGTACCGGATAGGCACCCGGACCTTTGCCGGCAACAGGTTCTTCAGGTATACCATGAAGCAGCCTAATTGGTTGTTTCTGATTATGCGTATGGGTGAAAAAACAAACCTGTTGCACACCAGCTTAACAAGAATTGTTCATTATTATATGGACGATGAGCAGGAGAGAAATTTGCTCTATAAAAGATGGATGCTGTTAAGAAATTTTAGGCCACACCTCGCAACGATCAAAAAGGTTTCAGCAAAATTCCAGATTCCGGTTCGCATTTTATTTGGCAAGTATGATAAAATAATACGAAGTAAACGCGGCGACGTTTTTAGTAAATCGCCAAACGTAAAAATCAAAATCATAGATGCAGGGCATCGATTAATGCAACCGAAATACACGGGTGATATAATCAAATTTTTCTCTGAATAATATTTTCTTTCTTTGTTTAATATGGTAATAGCATTAACAATTATTACAGGATTATTTCTGCTTGCCTACTGCATTCTCATTGTAAGCTATTTTAATTTTTTTAAACGCCTTTCCCCATTTAAACCACAATCTTTGTTATCACCCACCACAGGGTTTAGTATAATTATTCCTGCCCGTAACGAGGAAGATAATATTGAGGCGTGTATTCAATCAATTCTCGCAAATAATTACCCGCCCTTATTATTTGAAATAATTGTTGCTGATGATTTTTCTACAGACAACACTGCCGGGGTCGTTAAAAATTTACAACAGTTGTATCCAAATATTGTGTTGATACAGTTAAGCGAACTGGTTACAGACAAATTGAATTCATATAAGAAAAAAGCAATTGAACTTGCGATAGCCCGGTCTTCAAAAGAATGGATCTTAACAACAGATGCAGATTGCATTGTTCCTGCAAACTGGCTTAAATTGTTTGATGGGTATATTCAAACATACAAGCCTGTATTCATTGCTGCACCCGTTTTTTTTAAGCGAAAGAATTCGTTCATTTCGATCTTTCAGTCACTCGATTTTATGAGCCTGCAGGGCATAACTGCCGCTTCTGTTTCAGCAGGTTTTCACAGCATGTGCAATGGTGCAAACCTGGGCTACAAAAAAAGTGTATTTTATGAAGCAGGGGGGTTTAAAGGTGTTGACCAGTTAGCCAGTGGCGATGATATGTTGCTAATGCACAAAATACAATTATTGCATCCCAAAAAGATAGGTTATCTTTTTAATCCCGATTCAATTGTGATTACCGACCCGATGCCCGATATTAAAAGTTTTATTAACCAGCGCATTCGTTGGGCCAGCAAAAGCACCAGTTATACTGATAAAAGAATTTTCTCTGTTTTGTTATTGGTTTACATTACCAACTTGTTGCTTCTCATATTTTTTATAGCAGGCATATTTTATTATCAATTATTATTCATTTCCTTTTTATTTATTGGAATAAAAACAATATCCGAACTTGTATTTCTATACCCTGTGTCAAAATTTTATAATCAGGAAAAAATGCTTTGGTGGTTTCCTGTTATGCAACCCTTTCATATTTTTTATACAGTTGTCTCCGGATTCTTAGGGAAATTTGGAAAGTACCAGTGGAAAGGAAGAACGGTTAAATAATTTTGTTTTCCATTTTTTTTCAGGGATAGATTTTAAATGATTTAATGAAGCAAAATTGAATAATGCAATCCAGAATTTCTTTCGTTTTTTACTTGTCCAAAAAAATACCCCGGAAACGATGTACAGCCCGTTTCCGGGTGGTTCTCTATTGGGCTGTAGTGCATAGTGGTGAAGGGCTAAAATAAAGATGCTGAAACAATTACAGCATAACGAAAGTTTTTTACTCATCAATAGAAATTTTCCTGCTGAGACTAAAGTATTACAAAAGCCCAATCAGGGCGAAGGAAGAAACGGGCTGTACATCGTTTCTTTGTTGATTTTTCTTTGGTTCGTTTCTTTTGTACCTAGACAAATGAAATGAACAAGCTCCAAGTTTTAACGCTGTTTTCAATGCAAAAATTTAGAATTCTATGTTCTTTTTTATTTCGGGGATAAAATTTTTGAAAGGTCTCAATGAATCGTAGTTCGCCATTCAAAAATTCATAATCTTCATCGGCAATGCTGCGAATTTATATCAGAACAAAAGAAATGAAACATTCCCTCAATTAATCTTATAAACCTATTTAGTAATCTAAATATTACTCATACACAACACGCATGCATTTGCGCAGGTAATTTTCTGAAACCTGTGCGCCAATACCGGGGGTTTCGGGAAGTTTCAGGGTAAAATGATCTTTAACTATAACCCCATTTTCTACAGCGTTAACCAGGTGGTTTAAATTATAGTCCATATCGTGAAAAATTATATTGTCATGCGCACATGCAAAATGTGCATTGGCAGTAAGTGCCAGTGCAGATTCATCCATACCGCCCAGCATGCATTGCATATTATTTTCAGCGCATAACCTGGCTATGGCTGTTGCCTCCAATATGCCACCGCTTTTAGCGAGTTTTATATTGATATAATCACAGGCCTTTTGAGCTATAAGATATGCTGCATCATGGGCTGTAAAACAAGCTTCATCAGCCATAATTTTTATGTTGCTATGTTGTTTAATACTTTTGAGTCCTGCTATATTTGATTTGTGATTTGGCTGTTCACAGAATTGTATGTTTAATGCTTCAAGTGACTTTAGTACAGTGATTGCATTTTCCACGCTCCATCCCTGGTTGGCATCAAGCCTGAGTGGAATGTCGCAACCGATAGCGTCTCTTATTCCCCTGATTATTTCAATGTCATGCGAAGCATTGTTGTTTTTGCCCACTTTTACTTTTATAGCAATGGGATTTTTTGCAGCAAGCAGTTTAGCACCTTCTGCCATGCGTTCGGGCGATTGTATATAAATGGTTTCATCAGAAATGATTTCTTTTTTGCTTCCGCCTAAATATGCATACAGCGGCAAACCGGCAAATTGCGAAGCCACATCATACAAGGCCATATCAAAAGCACTTTTGCATGTATAATTAAATGGTGCAAATGCCTGTAAGGTTTTCATTCTTTCTTCAATTTCCAGTGCATCCTTACCCAATAAAAATTCAGAAAAATATTTTGCGATTGCCATGCATGTACTTTGGGTTTCGCCAACGATCATGGGGAAAGGAGCGCCTTCACCCCAGCCCGTTAATCCTTCTTTTGTATGAATGCGCACTAAAAAATTTTCAGCAGCCTCAATGGTGCCCAGAGAAATGCTTGTGGGTTTTGCAGGAATGGTGTAAGCAAACACTTCTATTCTTTTTATAATTGCCGGCATTAAGCGCTTTTAGGTTTTCTAAATAATGCAATAAGAGATACAATCGTCCAAACAGCTTCTAATATAATAAACGGGTAATATTTTATAAGCCATGAAGCATAGCAGGCAAGGGAAGCACCGGCCACATTAAGGGCAAAATATAATTTACCGTTATTGTTAATAAGTTTAAATGTTGCAGCGAAATAAGCAACCAGAATTAACCCCACACCAATGGTCCCTATTAAATCGTTTGTATGCATATATAGTTTTAAAATTAGTTTATTGATTTAAAATGCAATCAACAATTCATGCACAAGGGTGCACATAGTTTAAATACTTTTACACAAACAAATGGTATGGCAGATCTTTCTTCTTCACTCGCGCTATTGAGGAATTATTTTAATTCCGGAACACCTGGCCTTATGCTTTTCGTAAGAAGCAATTAGAAAATTTAAAGAATGCTGTTTTGCAGCACGAAGATCAATTATATGACGCCTTATTTACCGACCTTAAAAAAAGCAAAGAAGAAAGCTGGGTTACTGAGATCGGTTTTTTAATTGCAGAATTAAATGATTCGCTAAAACATTTAAAAGAATGGATGAAGCATGATAAAATGCCAACCAACCTGCTGAATTTGCCATCAAAAAGTTATGTGTATAAAGAGCCATTAGGTGTAGTGTTGATCATTGCACCGTGGAACTATCCTTTTCAATTATTGTTTACGCCGCTGGTGGGTGCAATAGCCGCAGGCAATTGCGTGGTTTTAAAACCCAGTGAGTTTGCACCGGCTACCTCTGCGGTTATGAAAATGATCATCGAAAAAACTTTTCCGCCGGAATACATTTTATTTATTGAGGGTGATGGGGCAGAAGTTGTGCCCGGTATGATGGAACATTTTACATTCGATCATGTTTTTTATACAGGCAGCACGAGTATTGGCAAGGTGATTTATAAAATGGCAGCAGAGCGGTTGGTTCCTGTAACATTAGAATTAGGTGGAAAAAGTCCATGCGTAATTGAAGCTGATGCTAATATAAACGTAGCAGCCAGAAGAATTACTGTTGCCAAGTTTTCGAACGCCGGGCAAATGTGCGTAGCACCCGATTATGTATTGGTGCATAACAGCATAAAGGAGAAGTTTATTCTGCAGTTAAAAAAAAGTATTGCTGCGTTTTTTTCTGAGGATGCAAGTAACAGCTATAATTACGGTAAGATCATTAACGCAAAACAATTCGACCGCTTAATAAAATATTTATCGGAGGCCACCAATACAGTGCATGGGGGAAAGCATAACCGCGAGAGCCTTTATATTGAACCCACCATAATCGAGAATCCACTAATGGAAGATGCAATAATGAAGGAAGAGATATTCGGACCCCTATTACCTGTTATTGGGTTTGATGACCAGGCAGACGCCGTCAATACTATTCAGGGTAATATAAATCCGCTTGCATTTTATGTCTTTACTGCATCGTCTCACAAAGAAAAATTCTGGATCGGGTCCATTCCGTTTGGTGGCGGTTGCATTAACAATGCAAGCTGGCATTTAACGAACTATAACCTGCCATTCGGGGGGCGCGGTTTCAGCGGTATAGGCGCTTATCATGGTAAATTCTCATTCGATACATTTTCGCACAAAAAGTCTATAATGAAGACACCAACGTGGTTCGATCCCAAAATAAAATATCCTCCATTTAAGGGAAAATTGAAACTTTTCAAAGCCATAATCAAATAAATATTTAAGAGATTTCGTTATTATGGCCATGACAATTAAACAAAAGGTCTTTAGGTTAAGTTATCCCCTTATTATGCGCCTGACAAAAACAAAGAAAACAGGCACATCCCACCAGTTCAATAAATGCGGAAAAAAGCCTTCCACCTCTTTTCATAACCTTTCTTTTAAACAAAATTGCGGAGAAGAATTACCCTTTGAAGTGTTTAGGGGAAGAAAGGTGCTTATAGTTAACACTGCAACAGATTGCGCATTCACCACGCAGTTTAAAGAGCTGGTTCAATTGCATGAAAGTTATAATTATATGCTCGATATAATTGCGTTTCCTGCAAATGATTTTAAACAACAGGAGCGCGGCAGTGATGATGAGATCGCAAATTTTTGCAAAGTAAATTTTGGTGTTTCTTTTCCCATCATGAAGAAAAGCGTGGTAAAGAAAAATGAAAATCAAAACCCCGTATACAACTGGCTTTCACACTCCGCCAAGAATGGCTGGAACAACCAGTCACCATCATGGAATTTTTCTAAATACCTTATAAATGAGGATGGTATTTTAACAGACTATTTCGGTGCCAACTGTTAGCCCCCTAAGCCCGGAAGTTGCGGCCGCACTAAAAAAATAAATTCCCCCTTGTGTATTGTTTTTACTGGTAATTTGCCTGTAAAAATCAATGTCTACTACCGCACTTATTACAGGTGCATCCCGCGGAATTGGTAAAGAAATAGCTATTGAATTTGCACAGCATGGTCATAATGTAATTCTCGTAGCCCGCGATGAAATTTCTCTTCAAAAACTTGCTGCGGAAATAAATAAAAAGTATAAGGTTACCGCCACCGTGCTTGCTCGGGATCTGAGCAATATAAATGATGCAGAAAATGTTTATACGCATTTAAAAGTGCAGGGTATAAAAGTGGATTACCTGGTAAACAATGCCGGCTTTGGCGACTATGGTTTTTTTCAAAAAGAAGAGTGGAATAAGATTGAAGGAATGATCTGTTTAAACTTAACAGCATTAACCCGGTTATGTCATTTATTCGTTCAGGATATGGTTTTGGAGAAGAAGGGTAAGATAATGAATATAGCATCAACCGCAGCTTTTTTACCCGGGCCCCTAATGGCTGTATATTTTGCTACAAAGGCTTATGTATTAAGCTTAAGCGAAGCACTTAGCAATGAACTTGAAGGCACCGGCGTATTTGTTACCTGTCTATGCCCCGGTGCTACTGAAAGTAATTTTAAAAAAGTGGCAAAGGTTAAAAGTAGCTTTTATAAGGGCAATATTCCGTCTTCCAAAGAAGTAGCTGCTTATGGATACAAAAACATGATGAAAAATAAACGTGTTGCCATTCACGGTTTAACCAACAGGGTATTAATCTGGGGATCCAATTTTATTCCCCGGTCTGTTATATTAAAGGTTGTTCGGTACCTGCAAACAAAATAATTTCTACTAGCGCACAAACCTGAATTTTGGAGTAGGTTTAGCCACCAAACTTTTGTTTTTACTTTTGCTGAATGACTGGATAAAATACATGATGGTAAACGTTGGAATAAAATCAAGTCCTGGTAATATTTCTTCAATAAAATTAAATATACCTCCAAAAATGCCTTTTTTTCCGCCAAAAGTTTTAAAGAAAATCATAGCAGAAACGGGTGCCCATATTATATCTGCCAGCTCCCCGATAAATGGTATGGAATACGTGGCATAACCAATAACATCCATTGCAATACAGAAAAGAAGAGAAGGTTGTTTTTTCATGTTTATTTTATTGGATGTTTTTTGGTCAAACTTGAATCCAATATTTATTAATAAAATGTTTAAATAAAAAAACCTCCTGCACATCAAAAAAAGCAGGAGGTAAACAAAACAAAATGAAGAACCAAAATATAAAATGCGGTTATATATTTTTTGCAAAGCTTTTATCGCCCAGCATCAGCACTTCATTAACCTGTACTTCTGTTACATATTTCTTTTGCCCATCTTTACCGGTATAGTTTCGGTTAACCAACTTGCCTTCAATGGCTATTTCACTGCCTTTGTTTAAGAACTTTTCCGCAATGTCGGCTACCTTGCCCCATGCAACCAGGTTATGCCATTGTGTCTCGGTTATTTTCTCTCCATTGGCATTGCGGTAAACTTCGTTAGTGGCCATGCTAAAACGGGCCATTTTTTTGCCATTCTCCGTGTTGCGTATTTCAGGTTGGTTACCTATGTTGCCGATAAGCTGAACTTTGTTTTTAAGTGCGTACATGATCTTTAATTTTTAAGTTTTTAAAATTTGTTATTTCAACAGGTGGCGGCGCCATGCGACCTGCAACACAAAGATGGCATAGCCATTAGCCCCTACCCGGTTTTTATTCGCTTATAGCCGTATATAGGCGTTTGTAAACGTTTTACGCGTAATTTTTCATAGCTTTAAGTTCATCTTTTAGCTAATAATTCCAACCCATGCAACAACCCGAAACAAAACCCTGTTTGTCTTGTGGTAAACCGCTTCGCGGCAGGGCAGATAAAAAATTTTGTGACGACTATTGTCGAAACACTTTTAATAATAACCTTAAATCGGGGAGCAATAATTTAGTTAAAAACATAAATAATGCTTTAAGTAAAAACAGGCGCATTTTAGAAAATGTACTGGGCGATCAGGATGAGATCTGTAAAATATCCAGGGAAAAATTGCTTGAGCTGGGATTTAAATTCAGGTACCTGACGCACACTTATAAAAATAAAAAAGGCAATATTTATTTTTTCTGTTACGACCATGGCTACCTGCCAATAGATAACAACCTTTTTTTGGTTGTAAAATCAAGAGAGGAGTAGCGGTTACATCTTACCTAAATACTCATAAACGAGCTTTGTTTCAAAGCCCTTTTGAAGCAGGTAATTTCTAAGCTTGGTTTTTCTTACAAAAATATTCTTCTCGCTTTTCAGCAATTGCAATTTCTTTTCTGCAAGTTTTTCTATGGTGTTCCGATAGTTGTTACCATCAATTTCTTTAAGGGCTTTATTAATGCAATATTCGCTCACCCCTTTTTGCTTAAGCGTGTAAACGATCTTTGTTTTACCCCAGTTCTTCAGGGCAAATTTTCCGCGAACAAAATGTTGGGCAAACCTTTCTTCATTCAAAAAATTTTCTTCGATCAGGTTGCTGAGCAATTCTTCCACATCTGCTTTTCGCAACTTAAAACTGTATAATTTTTCTTTCACCTCCCTGTGGCACCTTTCCTGGTAGGCACAATAATGCCTGATCTTTTGCTTTGCTTCTTCTTTGGAATATTGTTTTTCAAAAGGCATTGTCAATCATTGTTTAATGCATTAGAAAATGTGGTGGTAATTTTTATCTTTACCCAAACTCATTAGTAATGAAAGGATTTTTGCTGTTTGCCGGTTCATTCATGTTGTTGCAACTTACCGTTGCCCAACAAATTTCTGAATTTAATGCTTACCCTGCATACAATGGTACGGACCTCGGCCTTACTTATTCTAAAAATGCTTCTGTTTTTAAAATTTGGAGCCCCCCTGCTGAACAGGCAGACCTGCTTCTATATAAAGAAGCGTTGGGCGGAAAACCTTTGCAGGAAGTTGCCATGAAAAAAGGGGAAGATGGCACCTGGGGTGCAACCCTTAACGGAGACCAGAAAGGCATTTTTTATGCTTTCAGAATTATGAAGAACGGATCGTGGTTACAGGAAGTGCCCGACCCGTATGCCAGGGCTGTTGGTGTAAGCGGTAAACGGGCGATGGTAGTCGATCTCGATGATACTGATCCTGATGGATGGCAGCACGATAACATGCCGGCTTTCAGCCAGCCGACCGATGCGGTTATTTACGAGTTGCATGTTCGCGATGCAAGTATTTCAAACAACTCCGGCATTCAGCATAAAGGAAAATTTCTTGGTTTAACTGAAACAGGTACTGTAAATGGGGCGGGACAATCAACCGGTATTGATCACATTCAGCAACTGGGTGTTACCCACGTACACCTGCTTCCCTCATATGACTTTTACAGTGTAGATGAAACCAGGCTTGATGTGCCGCAATACAACTGGGGTTATGACCCACTAAATTATAACGTGCCCGAGGGTTCTTATTCCACGCAACCCAATGTGGGCACTAACCGTATTAAGGAATTTAAGCAACTGGTAAAAGCCATGCATGATAAGGGTCTGCGTGTAGTGATGGATGTGGTGTACAACCATACCATGCTCACTGAAGATTCTTATTTTAACCAATTGGTTCCCGGCTATTATTATCGCCAGAATGCATCAGGAGGCTTTTCTAATGCCACTGCCTGTGGTAATGAAACCGCCAGTGAAAGACCTATGATGCGGAAGTTTATGTTAGAAAGTGTGATGTATTGGGTTAAGGAATACCATATTGATGGTTTCCGGTTCGACCTGATGGCCGTTCATGACATTGAAACCATGAATTTGATCTCAGATTCGCTGCACGCCATTAAACCCGGCATTTTATTATATGGTGAAGGATGGACGGCTGGTGATTGCCCGTTACCGGATTCGCTGAAAGCTCTTAAAAAGAATGCTTACAAACTTCATAACATTGCTGTTTTTAGTGATGATATAAGGGATGGAATTAAAGGCAGTGTTTTCGAAATACACGACCGTGGCTTTGCCAGTGGCAAACCGGGCATGGAAGAATCGGTGAAATTTGGCATTGTGGCATCAGGCAATCATCCGCAGGTAAATTATGAAAAAGTAAATTATAGCAAAGTGCCTTACACAGCCTCACCCGCAGGTGTTATTACGTATGCTGAGGCGCATGATAATAATGTGCTTTGGGATAAACTGGCACTATCCTTCCCCGAATCCGGCGAAGCCGAAAGAAAAGAAATGCATAAGCTGGCGCTTACAATAGTTCTTACCTCGCAGGGCATTCCGTTTTTACATGCGGGTACCGAATTTCTTCGAACAAAATATGGAGATGAAAATTCTTTTAAATCCGGCGATAGCATTAACGCCATTAACTGGAGTTTAAAAACTAACAATAAAGATGTGTTTGAATATATTCAATCGCTGATACGTTTACGTAAGTCACACCCCGCTTTTAGAATGAACGATGCCGATGCAGTTGCAAAAAATATAGTATTTAAAGAAGGTCTGCCGGCCAACGTAATAGCCTACGAAATCAATGGAATGGCTACCGGAGATAAATGGGAAAAAATTTGGGTGGCTTTTAATGGCTCATCAAAACCCGTAACAATGGATATAGGAAATAAAAAATGGTGGGAGGCGGCAGCTAACGGCAGGTTTAATAACAAGCCGGTTAAAAGAAAAAATAATGTGCAGATAAGCGCATATGGTGCCACCATTTTATTTAAAAAATAATCTTACCTGCACATTACTAAAACTATACGGTTACATCCGTATTATAAGAAGGTCCTGTGGTTGTAGTTGGGGTATCGCTGTTATAAATGCGATCACTTTCATCTAAAATTGAATTAGCTGTTGTTTTAACCTTGTCAATAGTATTAGAAACCGTACCACTAACATTATCATAAGTATCCACCACAGTTCTTTTAAGGTTGTTTGCTTTTGATGTAATTCTTCTGCGGGTTTCAGCACCACTTGTTGGGGCAAACAGCATTCCGATTACAATGCCGGTTAACATACCGTTGATGTAAGATTGTATTCTCATAATTTTATAATTTTTGTGTTTAGTAAAAAATGATATACTGAAAAAATGCTGCCAAACTTGCCGGGGAAGAAAATTTTCACCTTTTTAAGTACAAGTCTTTAACTGTACCATAAATTCCCCATCCCGGAATGGCGCATAACTGAAATGGTTTCCACTAATTTTGGAGAAGAATGAAGGGCATTGTATACAAATCGACCGGTAGCTGGTACCATATAAAAACTGAAGAGGGAAAATTTATCCAGTCGAGAATAAAAGGCATATTTAAGATTGATGAAATAACCAGCACCAACCCAATAGCCGTAGGCGATGAGGTAAAAATCGAAAATGGAACGGGTGAAACCGGCTCAGCTATGATTACGGAAATCTTTCCCCGTAAAAATTATATTTCGCGCACATCTCCCCACAACAGAAATCAGCAACACATTGTTGCCAGTAACCTTTCCCAGTGTATAATGTTTGCCACCCTGCGCGAGCCAAGAACTTCTTTAGGGTTTATAGACCGCTTTTTAGTGGTTGCTGAGGCTTATTATATTCCCGCAATTATTGTTTTTAATAAGGCCGATATCTACAAAAAAAGAGAACAGGAAAATTTTGTGCGATTTGAAGAAATTTACCAGCGTGCAGGCTATAAAGTATTATTAACAAGCATGCAAACCGGGCAGGGTTTCGAGGAGTTGAAAACTTTATTGAAAGAAAAAACAACTTTAATCAGCGGGCATAGCGGTGTAGGAAAATCAACCTTCATTAAAAAAGTATTTCCTGAATTAGAACTTGCCACACAACAGGTAAGCAGCTGGAGTGGTAAAGGCATGCATACCACCACCTTTGCAGAAATGTTTGATTTGCCCTTTGGAGGAAGTATTATAGATACCCCGGGCTTAAAAGAATTTGGAATTGCGACCCTTACCCGCCAGGAATTGTCTCATTATTTTCCTGAAATGCGCCCACTTGTTACTGGTTGCCGCTTCAATAATTGCCTGCATTTAAATGAACCCGGTTGTGCCGTAATAGAGGCTGTGAAAGAGGGCAGGGTTTCTGAAGAGCGGTACCTTAGTTACTGCAACATAATAGAAAGTATAGACGATAAAAACTATTAGGCACTCCTGACTTTCATTTTCACAATAAGTTTATCCGCTATTCTTTGCAATTTACCAGGTTGTGATAGTAAGGTTACTCCATTAAAAATATTGTATTGCAGGGCAAGTGGGTTGCCCCGGTACTTAAAATGCCATTCAATATTGTCGGCGTCGTCAAACTTTTCTGTAAAGCGGATGCGCCTGTTTTTGCTTAATACATCGGCAATGCGGTAAAATTCCTGCAATCCGCCATTTTCATTAATGACCACCGGGGTTGTTTGGTTGTATTCGTAAGGTTTCATATGCTTAGCGTTACAGTATTTAGCAATTTTGAATCGGTTGATCCAAAACAAATTACCTGTCGGAAATAGTAAAAACCGGAATTAAGTGTACGGATTATAAATAAATCTAAAAAGACAGTTTCTGTGGGTGTGTAACATAGATAATCTCATAAGCAGTGAGTTTTGGATGCACACAGAAACTATCCATTACTTACAAGACAAAACAAAAATTATTTCGCTGCATTATATTCAGAAAACCAGGAAGAATATTTCGTGTAGTTATTTGCGATCCGTTCAATCTCGCCATGTATAATATTCTTGGTTAGGTCTTTTACCTTTTTGGCAGGTACGCCTGCATAAATTACGCCCTCTTCTATTACGGTTCCCTCCAAAACCACAGACCCCGCTGCAATAATAGAGTTGCTATGCACCACCACCCTGTCCATTACAATCGCACCCATCCCAACCAGAACATTATCGTGTATGGTGCAACCATGCACAATAGCATTGTGCCCAATGGAAACATTGTTGCCAATATTTACCGGGTTTTTTTGATAGGTGCAGTGTATAACCGTTCCATCCTGCACATTAACCTTATTACCCATTTTTATGTAGTGCACATCGCCCCTTATAATAGTATTAAACCAAACGCTGCAATCATCCCCCATAATTACATCACCGACTACCGTTGCATTGGGGGCAACGAAACAATTATTGCCGAATTGCGGAGACTTGCCAAGTACAGGTAGAATAGTAGCCATGCAGATAAGGTTTAAAATGAATTAAATCACATTAATATACCAAATAAAAATGCACCGAGCAAACCGCCGGCAATTGGGCCCACCACAGGAACCCAGCTATAAGCCCAGTCAGAGTTTCCTTTGTTTTTTATGGGAAGAAGAAAGTGTATAATACGGGGTCCGAGATCCCTGGCGGGATTAATAGCATAACCTGTGGGTCCGCCAAGACTTAGCCCGATTGCCAGTACAACCAGCGCCACAGGCAGGGCGTCTAAAGAACCGAGGCTTGATGCAGATTTGGTTATAGCCAATACTGCAAAAATAAAAACCATTGTACCAATAAATTCGGTTACGAAATTATGCAAACGGTTTCTTTTGGCAGGTGCAGTGGAGAAAACACCTAAGATCACGTTAGGATCTTCTGTATCATCAAAATGTTGTTTATAAGCGATCCACACCAAAAAGGCGCCCAACATCGCACCTGCCACTTGTGCAAGCAGGTACATGCCTACCAGCGCCCAGCTAAATTTTCCCGCATAGGCAAGTGCAATGGTTACAGCAGGGTTTAAATGCGCGCCACTTGCCCCGGCCGATACATACACCCCAACAAATACGGCCATCGCCCAACCAATCGTAACAGCCAGATACCCCGAGCCAAAGCCCTTAGTTTTATTTAATGCAATATTGGCAACCACCCCATCTCCTAAAACAATCAGAATGGCGGTACCTGCAAATTCAGCCATAAAAGGACTCATTTAGCTTTCATTAATGTTATGAAATAAAGGTTTTGTACATTAATCCGGTTGCAGCAAATATTGCTTTGCTAATATAATAAAATCGGCCAGCTGAACATTCACCCAATTTGCATCTTTATTAAATATTTCTGCCAGGTTTTTAGCAACATGCGGTGCAACATTAATGGCCGCTTTAGCATCTAAAAATAAAAGCCTGGTTCGCCTGGCTAAAATATCTTCAATTGTCACGGCCATTTCTTTTTCAATGTAATGACGAATATTTTCGGATGAATACAAATCCATTAATCCGTGCTCGTCATCACTGTACTCAATTTGCTTTTTTAATGATGATTGAATGGGAAGCTGCGCGGTCAGGCAGTCATTGTTGGGCAGTTTTGCTACAAATGCTGCATTGTTTACTGCATCTTCAGCCATTTTACGGTATGTAGTCCATTTGCCTCCTGTTACCGTTACTAAATTCGATGGAGAAACTATTATGCTATGATCCCTGCTTAAAAGCGCTGTACTTTTTATTCCTTTCATTTTTACCAAAGGACGTAAGCCAGCAAAAATGCTTTTGATATCCGTTTTTTTATAGGCACTTCCGGATAACGGTTTACATGATGCAGCATGAAATCAATTTCTTCTTTTAAAGGCTTGGGTTCCACATCCATTTCATCTACAAAAGTATCTGTAGTGCCAATTATAACCCTGTTATGCCAGGGCACTGCAAACAGCACGCGTTTATCATCAGTTTTAGGAATCATTAATGCATGCCTGCCTGGAAAAAATTTTTTATCAAGCACAATATGTATTCCTTGTGAGGGTGAAATTAGCTCCTGCTGCGGTTCATCCATTTCCATTATTTCGTCAGCAAAAACTCCTGTAGCATTAATTACAGCTTTCGCCTTTAGCTCGTAGTTTACACCGGTTATAAGGTCTTCGGCAACCACCCCTGTTACCTTTTTTGCAGTTTTAATTAATTCTTTAACCTCGAAATAATTAATAACTGTTGCCCCGTAATGCGAAGCGCTGAAGGCAAGGTCAACAGCCAGGCGCGCATCATCAAACTGCCCATCATAATATACCACCCCCCCGGATAATTTTTTTTCACTTAAACCGGGCAGTGAGGTAAGGGTTTCCTCCTTGTTCAATAGGGTTGTTTTACCAATAGATTGTTTGCGGGAAAGAATATCGTACATCTTTAGCCCGGCGCCATAATATAATTTTTGAACGATGCTAAAGGTGGGAATTACAAAAGCTATGCGATGTGTAATATGGGCGGCATTTTTTAACAGCCAGCCCCTTTCCCGAAGGGCTTCTTTTACAAGTTTTATATTGCCCTGTTCTAAATATCTTACACCGCCATGAACCAACTTGGTTGAACGGCCCGAGGTGCCTTTACCAAAATCTACTGCCTCTAACAATAAGGTTGAATACCCGCGGGATGCTGCATCTAATGCTGCCCCTAAACCGGTTGCACCACCGCCAATGATTATAATATCCCAATCTTTTTGCTCATTGATCTTAGCCAGGCTTTCGGTTCTGTTCATTCTCTTCTTCCGGTTTATTTAAGCGCGAATAAAAAACTGGTACAAAGTAAAGCTAACCTCTTGCAATTATTTACAGGTAAATGGTTGATTTAAAGGAAGGGATAGGAAATCAGGCGATCTTTTTTCGCTGAACCACGGCAATTACCTCATCAGAAAGAATTTTTACATCGTGATGTTTATACAGGGGAATTTCAATAATTCCTCCGGGACCAAGTTCTATTTCTTTTTCCTCGATATAACATTTGCACCTGCCCTTTAAAATGATGAAACTTTCTTTTTCATCAGTATGCACTTCGTCCGGATAATTAACTTTTGTCCAGATTAATATTTGGGAAACCCTGCCATCGTTTTTCAACTCTTTTACAAACATATTGTCTTCCAGCTTTTCCGGTAAATGCGGAGATACCCATGTAAGCCAGTTATTGTAGTCGGAGTTCGGGGTTATTTCCGGGAAGGAATGAATAGTGTTACGGTTTTCATTCAATTCATTCTCTATTACCTTAAAGATGTTTTCCTTCACCTTCAAATCAACAGTCACGGCATTTTTTCTGGCAAAATTTTCCAGTTCAAGGGAGGCCTGTAAAATATATTGTTGTACTAAAGGGTGTTGCCGGGATAATTTTTCAACTTCCGCTCTTTCATCATCATTTAATAAACCAAAACAATACTCTTCTAAAATGCCTGATTTTATGTAAGTATTGATATCCATTTTTTTATTACGGTGTAACCGGAAAAATATTGTTTATGGTTTGAGGGCCGGTTTTTTAGAATAACAAAATTAATAATATGAGATTTATTTTATTTAGTTTTTTAGTTTTACCCTATGCCTGCGCCCAAAACCGGGCTGATTTAACGGCACGCGACCACTGGTCGTATAATAATTGCCTTATTGAATTTTCCATAACTGGTTTAAAAGTTTTATCCATTAACCATTGTTCAGAAATTACTTCTGTATTCTTCCAAAAGCCAACTGCCAGACCGGCGAGGTAGGCTGCGCCAAGTGCAGTAGTTTCGGTAATTACGGGTCTGATTACTTTTGTATTTAATATATCTGCCTGAAACTGCATTAGTAAATCATTAGCCGTTGCACCGCCATCAACCCGCAGTTCTTTTATTTTAACACCGGAATCGGCCTCCATAGATTTTATTAAATCAGTTGACTGGTAGGCTATACTTTCCAGCGCTGCGCGGGCAAGGTGTCCTCCGGTTGTACCCCGCGACAGACCAACAATAGTTCCTCTTGCATGCTGGTCCCAGTAAGGGGCTCCAAGCCCTGCAAAAGCAGGCACCAGGTAAACCCCGCCATTATCTGTAACCTCGTTAGAGAGTAATTCAATTTCAGAAGCATTGCGTATAATCTTTAACCCATCTCTTAACCATTGCACCACTGCGCCTGCTATAAACACACTTCCTTCCAGGGCATAAGTTGTTTCTCCATTTATTTGCCAGGCAATGGTTGTGAGCAGGTTGTTATTAGAAGTAACAGGTTTATCACCGGTATTCATCAGCATAAAACAACCGGTACCATAAGTGTTTTTGACCATCCCTTTCTTAGTACACATTTGCCCAAATAATGCAGCCTGCTGATCGCCTGCAATACCGGCAACGGGAATATTTTCTGCAGAAAAAACATTTTGGGTATATCCATACACCTCACTGCTGCTTTTAACTGCAGGCAAAACAGAAGCAGGGATGTCCATTTCTTTTAATAATTCTTCATCCCACTGTAATGTGTGAATATTGAATAACATTGTGCGAGAAGCATTGCTAACATCCGTTGCGTGTATTTTGCCATTGGTAAGTTTCCATAAAAGCCAGGTGTCTATGGTTCCGAAACAAATTTCGTTTCGAACTGCCGCTTCACGGGCGCCAACAACATGGTCAAGTATCCATTTAAGTTTGGTAGCTGAGAAATAGGCGTCGATTATAAGCCCGGTCTTTTGTTGAATTTTTTCTTTTAGGCCACGGGCCTTTAATTCATCGCAATAATCCGCCGTTCGCCTGTCTTGCCATACAATTGCATTGTGCAAAGGCTTCCCGGTTTTTTTATTCCAGACAACTGTGGTTTCCCGTTGGTTGGTAATGCCAATAGCTGCCATATCTTTTACCGTTAAACCTGCACTGGTTATGCATTCTGCAGCCACACCAATTTGTGTACTCCAGATTTCATTGGCATCATGTTCAACCCAGCCCGATTGCGGAAAATATTGGGTAAACTCTTTTTGTGCTACTGAAACAATTTTTCCAAGCCGGTCAAAAATAATGGCACGGCTACTGGTTGTACCCTGGTCAAAGGCGAGAATATATTCAGGCATAGATTTTAATTTTTGGTTTCCTTTCAACTTTTAATGTATAAAGCAGCGATTAAATGGTATAACAATGTATACATTTATCTCATGTTAAAGACTATAATAGTGGGTTGTATATGTTTATTTTTCCACTTTATTTCTATTTCGCAAACTAGATTAAATGCAGTACCAACGAAAGAGCAATTACAATGGCACGAACTGGAGTTTTATCTTTTTGTACACTTTGGTCCAAATACGTTTACTGATAAGGAATGGGGTGAAGGAACAGAACACGAGGAGGTATTTAACCCAACCGGTTTAGATTGCAGGCAATGGTGCCGGATAGCGAAAGATGCAGGCGCAAAGGGCATTATCATTACAGCAAAACATCATGATGGGTTTTGTCTTTGGCCAAGTAAGTATTCTGCACATACCGTACGGGAAAGTAACTGGCAAAACGGGCAGGGAGATGTTTTAATGCAATTAAAAAAGGCATGTAATGAATACGGGTTAAAGATGGGCATTTATCTCTCTCCATGGGACCGCAATCACCCGGATTATGGAACAGACAACTATAACACCGTGTTTGTAAATATGATGAAGGAGGTAATCACCAATTATGGACCCTTCTTTGAATTTTGGTGGGATGGTGCAAATGGTGAAGGGCCCAACGGGAAAAAGCAACAGTATAACTGGGAATTGTTTAAGCAAACGATGAACGTTAAAGCACCGCAAACGCTGGTTTTCAGCGATGTTGGGCCGCATATTCGCTGGGTGGGGAATGAAAGGGGCATCGCGGGTTTTACCAACTGGAATTTATTGGATACTGCAGGGTTTACGCCTGGGTTAGGTGCACCTTCTACCGATACGCTCAATACCGGTAATATGTTTGGAAGAAACTGGATACCTGCCGAATGTGACGTAAGTATTCGGCCGGGTTGGTTTTACCACGCAGAAGAAGATTCCCTTGTAAAGAATGGAAAACAGCTTTTTAATTTGTACCTGCGTTCAGTGGGGCGTGGGTCTAACCTGTTATTAAATGTACCCCCCGACCGGCGGGGATTATTTCATTCAAATGATTCAATAGCGCTGATGCAGTTTAAACAATTGCGGACTGAAGCCTTTTCTAAAAATGTGATTGGCGCAGAAACAATTGAGAAAAAAGACAGAAAAAAATATAGAAATATTTTAGACGGAAATACACAAACATATTTTGCAAATAATACTACCCCTATAACCCTTCATTTTAAAAAACCGATAGAGATCAATTGCTTTGTTTTAAGTGAAGCGATAAAATACGGGCAACAAATTAGTGCTGCAACAGTTTTAATTACTACTGAAGATGCAAAGGAGGTCAGGTATGAAATTACTACCATAGGAAGAAAAAGAATTCTGACGTTTGAGAGCATTAAAGCAACGAAAATTACAATCAATATAAAAGGGTATAAAGAAAAACCACTGATTTCTGAGTTAAGCGGATACGAAATTCCATCAGACCTTGTTGACATGCAAAGTGTGATGACGGTAAATAATTAGTTGCAAACCTTATCGGCACAGCAACTGCTGGCAAATGCTTCAGGCTTGGCTTTAAATGCGAAACCCATTCCGAGAATATATCCCATTGCTTCGCGCAAAGCATCATTGCTTTTGAAGTGCGGGTTGGTATTTATGTCTGCATGCACTTCCATATCTACGTCATACTGAATAAAAAGGTTGCACAATTCGTACGCTACTTCAATGCTCTTGGCAACCTCTACCAACATCCTTTCTTTAATGTTGTATTTCTGGCGTGTTTTCTCATTATGTATGTACATAAAGCCACCATTGTGTTCCCGCAGAAAAACAATAACCGTTGCAAACTCAGTTTCATTGCTTTTTACCTGGCTGTCGGTGCCTATGCACACTTTAAGGTGAACACCTTTTTCAAATTCATTTTTTATGGCTTCTTCAACTGCGTTTTTTATGGGCAGGTGAATGGTTTCTCCATTAAATTTTCTCCACCGCATAAATAAAATTGTTTCACTCAAATTACGCATATAACCACATAAAAGATTACTTTTTATGTATTTTGATTTATACCAAATGTGAATAAGGGTTTCATAAGGCAGCCAACATAAGCATCGTTCTATTAAAAACAGTTTCCTGCAATAACTTATTTTTGATAAATTATTAAGACACAATGAGTATAATATTAACCAGGCCCATACGTGTACTTGTTGCTAAAGTTGGGTTAGACGGGCATGACAGGGGTGCAAAAATTATTGCTACCGCACTGCGCGATGCAGGTATGGAGGTGATTTATACAGGTTTGCGGCAAACCCCTGAAATGGTTGTTAATGCAGCGTTACAGGAAGATGCTGATGCAATTGGCGTAAGCATTTTAAGTGGTGCGCATATGACGGTTTTTACAAGACTGCTGCAACTGATGAAGGAAAAAGAAATGGATGATGTGCTGCTAACCGGTGGCGGAATAATTCCCGCAGAGGATATGGAACAGCTACAAAAAATGGGTGCCGGCAAATTGTTTGCGCCCGGAACACCCACTACTGAAATTGCTGATTATATTAAAAACGAGGTAAAGAAAAAGAAGAGCTTTCTGATTATCCTACCCGTTCATACTTGCTAAAAATTCTTCGTTGCTCTTGGTACCTCTCATTCTTTTCAGAAGTTCACTCATTGCTTCTTCTGTTTTCATATCATTAATGTAAACACGAAGTATATTCATTCTGCCTAATACTTCTTTATCAAGTAACAGGTCATCACGACGGGTAGATGAAGCCACAAGATCAATTGCAGGGTAAACACGTTTGTTTGCCAGCCTTCTGTCGAGCAACAAGCTCCATGTTACCGGTACCTTTAAATTCTTCAAAGATTACCTCATCCATTTTACTGCCTGTATCAATTAAGGGCTGTTGCAAGAATGGTTAGTGAACCACCGTTTTCAATTTTACGGGCAGCACCAAAAAATTGTTTTGGTTTTTGCATGGCATTTGCTTCAACACCACCCTGATAATACTTTACCGACTTGCAGGTGCAACAGTATTATGCGCACGTGCCAAACGGGTAATAGAATCTAAGAAGGATTACCACATCATGGCCACATTCTACCAGGCGTTTTGCTTTTTGTAAAGCAATGGTTGACAATTTTTACGTGTTTTTCTGCAGGTTCATCAAAAGTTGATGCAATAACTTCTGCTCTTACACTGCGTTCCATATCTGTAACCTCTTCCGGACGTTCATCAATCAATACAATCATCAGGTAACATTCCGGATGATTTGCAGCAATTGCATTGGCAACTTCTTTCAGCAACATTGTTTTACCTGTTTTTGGCTGCGCAACAATTAAACCACGCTGTCCTTTACCAATTGGTGTAAAAAGATCCATGATACGTGTGCTGTAATTAGTTGGAGCGGTAAATAAATTCAATTTTTCGTAAGGGAAAAGTGGTGTAAGATAATCGAAATGGAACACGGTCGCGTAACTTCTTCGGGACTTTTGCCATTGATGGTTTCAACCTTTAATAAGGCAAAATATTTTTCGCCTTCTTTTGGTGGGCGAACGGTACCATTAACGGTATCACCGGTTTTTAAACCAAATAATTTTATTTGTGATGGAGAAACGTAAATATCATCCGGAGAAGAAAGGTAGTTGTAATCTGATGATCGTAAAAAACCATAACCATCAGGCATCATTTCTAAAACGCCTTCCGCCAGTAATAACTCCATCAAATTCTATGTTGAAATTTTGGTCGCGGCGATTGGGGTATTTTTGTGCAGGTTCTTTGGGGCCGTGAACGCACTTCCGTTTCTTCTTCCACTTCATCTTCATCATCCTCCTCCTCGTCATCGTCAAATGCAGTTGCATTTTCATCCGGAAAGATTACGGGCTCATCGTTGGCTAACAGGCTTAATAATGCTGCGCCTGGTTCGGCAACGGTATTATCTTTTTCTGTTTCGGTTTTTTCTTCTTTTGTTTTGCTTTTACGTACAGGCCTCTTAGACTTTATTTCATCTTTTACGCCTTTATCGTCTTCATCCTCTTCAACAGTTTCGGTAGCAACCTCCGCGGTTGTTTCTTTATTGGCTGATGAAGCAGATTTTACGGTTCTTTTTCTTCTTGGTTTTTCAATGCCATTGGCATTTCCTTCTTTGTTTTCCACAGTTTGTTTATCGAGAATTTTGTAAATAAGTTCTTGTTTGTCTGATTTTTTTGCCCCGGTTATGTGAAGTTGTTCAGCTATATCGAGCAATTCAGGAACCAGCATGTCGTTCAATTGCAGTATGTCGTACATAAAAATTGCGCTAGAATGATTGAGTTTTGGAAGAATTCACCACTGAATTCCCAGGTATGTATTTTTATTATTTGAAATTTGTGAGAAAACAGGCGAGTTGTAATAGTGCTATTGGGCTAGATGCTTGTTTCCGTGGCAATATTACACCAAATAACATTTAAAACAAATATTTTATCAACCCTTACCACAATTTTAGTAATGGAATGTTAATGCCTGCTTTAGCGGTTAATGTGATAGTACAAATGGTGTTCCATTCTTTAAGGCATGTAAGTATATAAGTATTCACCACTCCTGTCTGTGCAGCATAATCGTTTATATTTGCCACCCTTTCAATAAAATTCACCATGTACAATAACCGGGTTAAAATTAAGGAACTTATAAACGGTGTTGAAAACCGCGAAAATATTGTGGTGATGGGTTGGGTGCGTACATTTCGTAACAACCAGTTTATTAGCCCTGAATGATGGAAGTACCAATAATAACCTGCAGGTAGTGGCGACGCTGGGCTTACTTGATGAAGCAACAGTTAAAACGCATTACTACCGGTGCATCATTAAAAGTAACCGGCGAACTAATTGCCTCTCTAGGAAAGGGTCAAAAAGTAGAATTAAAAGCAACAACTATAGAAGTACTGGGCGACAGCGATGCTGAAAAATATCCGCTACAACCCAAAAAGCACAGCCTTGAATTTTTGCGTGAAATAGCCCATCTGCGTTTTCGTACAAATACCTTTGGTTCGGTATTTCGTGTACGGCATTCACTTGCTTTTGCGGTTCACAAGTTTTTTAACGATAAGGGATTTATTTACCTGCATACACCAATCATTACTGCCAGCTGATGCGGAAGGTGCAGGTGAAATGTTTCGGGTTACTACCTTGCCGTTTGATAACACTCCACGAAATGAAGATGGCTCAATAAATTTCAAAGAAGATTTTTTTGGCAAAGCCACCAACCTTACCGTTAGCGGCCAGCTAGAAGGTGAACTGGGTGCTATGGCTTTTGGTGAGATATATACGTTTGGTCCAACATTCCGCGCAGAAAATTCACAACACAACCACGGCACCTTGCAGAGTTCTGGATGATAGAACCGGAAATGGCTTTTCATGACATGGAAGACAATATGAACCTGGCAGAAGAATTTATCAATTATCTTATTCAATATGCGATGGATCAATAACGCGGAGGACCTTGAATTTTTGGCACAGCGGCTTGCAGGAAGAAGAAAAACAACTACCGCAGGATAAACGCAGCGAACTGGGACTGATAGAAAAACTGCAATTTGTTATCACACAATAATTTTGAAAGAATTACTTATACAGAAGCCATCAAATATTTTACTGGAAAGTCCCGCCTACAAGAAAGAAGAAATTTCAATATGAAGTAAAATGGGGCATAGATCT
This sequence comes from uncultured Bacteroidota bacterium, assembly GCA_963806425.1. Lineage (GTDB taxonomy): Bacteria > Bacteroidota > Bacteroidia > Chitinophagales > Chitinophagaceae > JBBRBB01. The sequence continues at coordinate 267,097 of CAWDYB010000010.1, forward strand.
GCAAAGTGAACATGAGCGCTACCTGGTAGAAAAACATTTTAAAAAACCTGTAATTGTAACCGGTTACCCGGCAGCCATAAAAGCATTTTACATGCGCATGAACGAAGATGGTAAAACTGTGGCAGCTATGGATATTCTGGCTCCCGGTATTGGAGAAATAGTAGGAGGTTCTCAGCGTGAAGAACGATGGAAAACTTATTAGAGCGTATGGAAGAAATGCATATTCCGGCTGAAGAAATGAACTGGTACCTAGATACCCGGCGTTTTGGTACAGTACCACATGCCGGCTTTGGATTAGGTTTTGAAAGAATGGTGCAGTTTGTAACCGGTATGACGAATATTAGAGATGTAATACCATTTGCGCGCACTCCAAAAAATTGCGAGTTTTAATTACAAAATATGTATAAGAGTTGTGTCATTTAAACGAAGAGTTTATCTTTGCCCGGATTCGGCTGAAGATCTGCTTCAGATTAAATCAACAAAAGGAGGTGCGGTAGCTCAGTCGGTAGAGCAAAGGACTGAAAATCCTTGTGTCGCCGGTTCGATCCCGGCCCACACCACGGTAACTTCAAATAAAGCCTCTCTATTTTGAGAGGCTTTATTATTGCGTTAATATCTTTCCTTTCTTACTTAAATTGAATATTAGAAATCCTAATGCGATCATCAGCAAAAACACAGCCGCCAGCAAAAACGTAGTTGATATCTCTACCACTTTCAATAACGGAAAAATTATTACCGGGGATAAAAACTGCCCCATAAACCAGAAGGTGGTCAATTTTCCAATTTCCTTCCCGCGGATTTGCGGAGGCGCAATCTTCATAACCCACATGTTAGTATTTGGTATCATCATACCCATTCCAAAACCTGCGAGCATCATAGATATCAAAACCAGTATATAAGTACTTGCAAAAGCAATACAAACAAATGCGCCAGACATTAATAAATATCCTGCAAAGAAAATGGTAAGAAAGTTAAACCTGTTTTTGATTTTAGAATACGAAATGGAAGATATGGCTGAAAAGGCAGTGCTTGTTGCTATGGCTGCACCTATCATGGCATTTTTTTCTACACCCATTCCTTTTAAAAGAAACGGAACCTGAACAGGAATAAGAAAGAAAATGATCCACATGATCATCGTATTAATAAACAACATCCAGATGATGGAAGGCGATGCAATTTTTCTTCCCATTTCTCCTTTTGTATGAGCCATTTTTGCCGGCTCTTTTAAAAAAATAATACTTAAGGGCAAAACCAGTAAAGAAGATAAATAAATTAAAAAGGGATACCGCCATCCAATATCAGCAAGAATTCCTCCCAGCGTAATAAAAATAATTCCTCCCAAAGACATAAAGGCGATTTGTAAACCAACAAATTTTTGCCGTTCAATTCCTTCAAAATAATCGGCGATAAGTGTTATTACAATGGTCATGGACATGCCTACAGCCAAGCCTAAAACAGCCCTTGAAATCATTATGTAATACAGGTTGTCTAAATAAAATCCGGCCGAACCTGCAATAGCGTATAGCAGCAATGCTATCCATAAAATTTTAAGCCTGCCATACGTGTCTATCAGCCTTCCTGCTATGGGTGAAAACAGCGCTATCATCAAGGCAGGCAAAGTCAGCACCAGCTTCACTAAAAATTCTGCGTTTTCAATTGCTGCATATGTCTTTGCCATTTGTGGTAAGGCAGGTGAAATAGTTATCACAGACATTATGGTAAGACTGCTTACTAATAAAAGGGTAAGTTTAACTTTCCAGTTATGATCTTGTACATGAACAACATTGCCATGCCCTGTTTCTAAGGTTGAAGGGGATTGCATTACACAAGGTTTACTGTAAGATATACAATAAATATTTTTTCTAATTCTTTAAGTGTAATATATGGTGCAGCATAATTGCGATAACTTTAAAACCATTGCACGTGTATGAAAAAATTACTCATTGAACGATTTGCATTGCATCTGGTTTTTATCTGCATGTTCCCATGCTGTAACCTTACAGCCCAATTAAATAACACTCCCTACAATATTGTAGTCATCATGGCTGATGATCTTGGATATTCAGACCTTGAATGTTATGGCAGCGAAATAGCCACACCAAATATTAATGCATTGGCCGCTAATGGTTTTTTATTTACCGGTTTTTATACAGCTGCTACTTGTTCACCATCACGCGCCATGTTGTTATCGGGTACCGATCATCATCTTGCCGGGTTTGGTAATATGGCAGAACAAATTCCATATTTTCCACAACAGGTCGGTAAACCCGGTTATGAAGGCTATTTAAATAACAGGGTTACCTGCATTGCGCAATTGTTACGCAATGCCGGCTATCATACCTATATGGCCGGTAAGTGGCACCTCGGTGAAACTGCGGATCAAAGCCCGTATGCCAAAGGTTTTGAAAAGTCTTTTGCATTAATGGGGGCGTATTCAAATCATTTTAATCCTGCTTTATATGGCGATAAATTTATGGAGGATGATCGTGTAACAACCTATCCCGCAGGGCAATATTCCAGTGAAGTGTATACCAATAAGCTAATTGGTTTTCTTGAAAAAAATAAGAACGATGGTAAGCCCTTTTTTATGTATGCGGCATACACGGCGCCACATTGGCCTCTGCAGGCGCCGGCAAAACATATTGAAAAATACAAAGGGCAATTTGCTATTGGTTATGATAGTTTACGGCAAAAACGTTTTCAGGCATTAAAGCATTTGCGTTTTGTAAATGATACGGTACAACTACCCCCGCTGCCCGCGGTAAAAGGTGATTTGTATGCCGTTTCAGGAAGGCCGTTATTGCCATGGACATCCCTGCCTCCAAATGAAAGAATAATAGAAGAAAGAAAGATGGAAATATATGCGGGCATGATTGATAATCTTGATGAAAATATCGGCCGACTCATATCTTATTTTAAAGAAATTGATGTGTATGATAATACATTAATTGTGGTGCTTTCTGATAATGGTGCCGCAGTACTTGAAATGAATGAAACGCCTGAAAATGAGTACCCTTTAAAATATATGGGAACGGAAAATTCTTTTGTTGCTTATGGTCCGCAATGGGCGCATGCATCTTCAGCCGTAAACAGTTTTTATAAAGGATACAGTGCAGAAGGAGGTATTCATAGCCCGATGATTATAAAACTTCCCGCACAGCAGCACCCTGCAATTGTTACATCTTTTTGTACCATAATGGATCTTGCCCCTACCTTTCTTGATGTAGCCGGAATTAAACAGCCTGAAGCAGGTGGTGGCAATCAATTACTGCCATTCAAAGGCAATTCATTACTTCCTTACCTACAACATAAAACAACTGCAGGTGCATACTGATGACTATGTAGTTGGCTGGGAGTTATTTGGTAGGTGTGCATTACGTAAAGGAAAATGGAAGATCACTAAAATGGAGAAGCCTTTTGGTACAGGCGCCTTTCGCTTATATAATATAGAAGCCGACCCCACAGAATCTCACGATTTAGCATTATTGCACCCATCAAAATATCAGGAGCTGCTAAATGCATGGGATGACTATGTTAAAGAAAATGGCGTGATACTGATTGAACGTTATTAGCTATTTTTTTGGTGGTGGTGGTGGTAATACAAAAGGTGCGGGTTGTGGGTCTACTGCCTCCAGTTTTTTATTTGCAAGACCGGGATGATCTGCCGGTATAAATACACTTCTGAAAGTAATATAGGTCATGGGCATGGGAGGAATAATATCACCATTCGGTTTTCTCACGTCGCCACGGTAGGGGTTTAAATATTCCCATACAATTTCACCATCTTTTGTCACTTCCATAAACCTTCCGCGTGCACCTTCGTTTATAAAAGTGTTTCCGTTCGGCATTCTGTGCGCACCGGAAATAAAACTACTCCAGAAAGAAAGCGTGTCTTTTGCTACGTATTTCCAAACAGGTTCTTCAGGCCCGTAAGTTTTGTTTTTTCCTAGAATGTAATTTCCCTTATCGTCTATTGGTAAAGCCAATTCATAGATAGATGAATAGGTGGTGCTATCGTTATAATGTACATTATTGTTGAATACTAAAATATGGTTTTCACCGGGGTATCCTTTATCTATCCACCTTACATCATGCTGACCAAATAATTTTTCGTTGGTTGAATCTCCCCGGTGATAGTTTTCTGGGTTGCCCCAGCGATATAGAAAATCTCCTCCTTTACCGCGTTTTCCACCCGTATGCCCTGCTGCTTCAGCAGTGGTGGTGCTGTGGTCTATTATAAATATTTCATTAAGATTTGGTGAGCTAAAAATGATCTGGTCTAAGCCAGGGTTATATTTAATGGAATTAAGGTGATACACCTCCGAACCTATATTTTCAGGATGCTCGTTGCGCCAGGCTCTTCCCATTTTTTTCAACACCATCATACTGTCTTCAGAAATCATGCGGAGGCACTGTATCACCTACATTAAAATCAAGCAGTTCAGGGTGTTCTGCAGGGTTGCCATAGTTAGGCTTTTTGATATCGTAGTTCTGAATTAAATGATCCCAAATATGCCACTCCCAAACCACTTTTCCCCAACGTTTGCCAACAGGTTCAATCTCTACAATTTTATCGGGCAAAAGGCCAGCTTTCGGAATCATATTTGGTTTTCTTCCCGCCGCAGCGACTTCCTCTGCTGTTCTGCCTTCCCATGCAATGGTTAAAATATTTCCATTTGGCAACACGGTAAAATCATGGTGATTTAGTTCTTTTTCATTGGCATATTCAAAGTCCCACAATATTTTACTATCCCATGATATTTTTTGTAAACGGCCACTCTCCCCACCGCCCGCATATTCAGGAAAATCGGGGTCAACCGCATTTACTAAAATAGACCCATCATTTTGCAGGTATGCATTTAAAATGGGATAATTGCCTTTCCATTCGTGCACCAATTCTCCTTTACGGTTAATTAAGTAAACGGATGCGGAGTTGGTTTTCGCGAATAAGAATATATCCACCAAGCAGCCCATCGGAAGTTGTATAAGTCCCCGCTGAATGCCATGCCCGAACATATTTCTATCAGCTAGATTTTGCCTGTTGCAGCAAGGGTGTCTTTATTTATGACCTGGCAACGTGCTGTTAAGGATGTAAAAATGATGGAAGCAACAAAAAAAGTTTTTAAGTTCATGGCAGGAAAAAGTTAAAGGGTAATTGCTTTGTAAGGTACCATTAATTGATAAAGTAACCAATGGGTTTAGCCAATAAATTCACGGTGTTTATTGTATATTTAATTATTCCATTCACCCAAAACTATCACCATGTCTATTAAAATTATTGGGGCCGGTTTACCACGTACAGGTACCAATACCTTAAAAGCATCTTTAGAAAAATTAGGTTTCTCCAAAACCTATCATATGAAAGAATTGTTGGTTAAACCCGAAAATCTGCATTACTGGACAACGTTGAAAAATACAGGATCAACCAACTGGGACGAACTGTATAATGGTTACCAGGCTACCGTAGATTTTCCCTGCTACCCGTGGTATAAACAGCACATGGAAAAATACCCTGAAGCAAAAGTAATTTTAACCACACGACCTTTTGAAAAATGGTATTCAAGTATACATAGCACCATCTGGCAGGCAGGACCGCAAAATTTGCCACAAAAACTGAAAATGATGTCAAAGTTGCTTTTCAACCCAAGATTGCGAAAAGTTATCGGCTGTGTAAAACTGGCTAAAGAAATGATCTTTAAAAAACACTTCCAGGGAAATTTTGCCGATAAAGATTTTGCCGAAAAGGTTTTTCACGAACACCATGAAAATGTAAAAAAGTATGTACCGGCAGATAAATTATTGGTGTACGATGTTAGCGAGGGGTGGGGCCCGTTATGCGCATTTTTAAATGTGCCCGAACCATCTGAACCATTACCACATTTAAATAAGAAGGAAAATTTTAAAGAAATGCTTGGGCATTTAATGAAAGGTGAAATGGTATAACAATAATTTTATTTCTGGGTTGATAAACAAATGTTTCTTTAAAATGTTTATACCTTAAAAAAGGGTATGACTACACTTACGGTTAAAGATGTTTGCGCCAAAATGCGTAAACTGGATATTTGCATGATGACCTCCACGCAGGCAAATGGTAAACTTGTTTGCAGACCCATGTCTAATAACGGTGAGGTGGAATATGATGGTAACTCTTATTTCTATTCTTATGAAAGCTCATCAATCACTAAGCATTTAAAAGAAAATAATAATGTAAACCTTGCTTTTCAGGGTAAAGACATGCTGTATATTTCAGTTGAAGGCAAAGGAAAACTTATTAAAAGCAAGGAAAAAATAAAAGCGCATTGGGATAAGTCGCTGGAAAGGTGGTTCGAGAATGGTCCGGATACAGAAGGCATTATATTGATTCATGTTGCTGCCAAACAAATAAAATACTGGCACAAAGAAGAGCAGGGTGAATTGAATTTATAATTCCAATACCTCTTTAATACTAAGGCTAATTAAGCCGCATGCTTCTTTCAATTCATCATCACTAATACATAATGGTGGTGCAATGCGCAGGCATTCCGGGGCAAACAAAAACCAATCAGTTATTAAGCCATTTTTAATACAAGTATTAACGACTTTTTTATTGGTATTAAAATCTGTAAACTGTAACGATGCCCATAGTCCTGCCGTATTTGTTTTTATAATATGGGGGGATGGAATTTCTCTTGCTAAAATTTTTTCTTTACTTTTTACCTGTTGTATCCAGTCGCTGTTAATTAAAACCTTCAATGCAGCCAAACCTGCGGCACACGATACGGGATGTCCGCCGAAAGTGCTAATGTGCCCTAACACAGGTTCTGTAGTTAAAGCCTTCATTAAATTTTTATCAGCTATAAAAGCGCCCAGTGGCATGCCTCCGCCTAAAGCTTTACCAAGCAATAATATATCAGGAACAATGTTGTACTGCTCAAATGCCCACAGCGTCCCTGTTCTGCCAAATCCGCACTGCACTTCATCAAGTATCAACAATGTTTCGTTGTGTTTGCAGCGTTCTGATAATGATTTCAGCCATTCCCTATCAGGGTTTATTACCCCACTTTCTGCCTGCACTGTTTCCAGAATAACGCAGGCTGTTTGTTCATCAATTGCATCAATGGCATTATAGCAGTTGTAATCATAATGTTGAATGCCCGGCAATAATGGTCGGTAAGCATTTCTCCAGTATTCATCTCCCATTACACTTAACGATCCCTGTGTGCTGCCATGATAACTTTTATTGAATGCAATAATGTTTGGCGCCGGTAACTCTTTTAGAAAGCTTCATTGCACCTTCTGTAGCTTCGGTTCCGCTGTTGGTAAAATACACACTGTTTAACGTAGAAGGCAGGTGGTCTGTAAGTAATTTTGCATAAGCGGTTTGGGGCGCTTCGATAAATTCTCCGTAAACAATTAAATGCATATAATTGGCGGCCTGTTGTTGAACTGCCGCCACTACGTCGGGATGTGAATGCCCTATGTTTGCAACACTAAAACCGGCAATAAGATCTACATACTTTTTACCTGTAACATCGTACTGAAAAATGCCTGAAGCCTTTACAATTTCGAGGGCAATGGGTTCGCCGCTGGTTTGTGCAATGTGTTTAAAGAATAACTGTCGATAATTCATTCCATGCAAAGATGGTGAATACCTTTAAAATTGGCAGGATATAGTATTGCGTTACAGGATTGAAGTATGAATAAAATCCTGCTTTTTACCTTTTTTTTTGTAGTCGTTCATGAGTTTGATAAGAACACCATTTGTCCAGCCAAAACCATCCTGTGCAGGGTATTCGCCCCCGCCTGCCTCCAGTGAAAGATCTACCACGTTATATTTTTCCATCAGTTTTCCGGTTCGTTCATACACGCTGCGGTTAAGCTTTATCCAGCGTGTGGCAATTTCGCGGGCCAGGTTAGGCATATTGTAATTTTCCAGGCCCCGAATTATCATGTATTGCAATGGTGCCCAGCCATTGGGTGCATCCCACTGCTGGCCGGTATTGTGTAAAGTGGTTTGAATGCCGCCACGCTTCAGCAGTTTTGCATGAAAGGTTTGTGCCACATCTTCGGCCTGTTGCTGGGTGGCAATTTTAAAAAATAAAGGAAAGGATGCGGCTGCTGTTATATTATCTACCTGAGTATTTTCTTTATGGTCAAAATCAAAATAAAATTTCTTACTGCTGCTCCAGAAATATTTCTGAATGGCATTTTTTCTTCTTTCTGCATGCTGCAGCATTTTTTTTGCTGCAGTATTTTTCTTTGCCATCACATATGCTTCAGCAAGTGTGCTTTCTAAATAATATAAAAGGCAGTTGAGATCTACTGGAATAATTTCTGTCGTATGAATGGTATCGAAAGACTGCGGTTGTTTAAACCAGCGGCTGCTAAAGTCCCAGCCTGATTCTGCTGCAGCACGTATATACCGGTACATGGTTTCCTTATCCCGGGCCTCTTCCGCTAATTCTACATCTTCTTTATAAGACTCTGGTCGTGGCGAATTATTTTCATCCCAATACCTGTTTAACAATGAACCGTCAGGCATTCTTACCACGCGGTGGCTGGCATTTACTTTGTCGTTTACAGATTTTTCTCCCATCATCCAGAACTGGTATTCTTTTTCCAGTTGCGGCATGTATTTTACAAGTGTCTCTTCTCCTTTTTCTTCGCTTAGTAATTTAACCATAAGGGCAAAGAAGGGCGGCTGAGACCTTCCGATATAATAGCTTCGATTGCCATTGGGAATATAACCAACAAGGTCTATCAGGTAAGCAAAATTATCTACCATGTACTGCATCAGGTCTGTACGCTTTGAAGTTTGCAGACCGAGCATAGTAAAATAACTATCCCAGTAATAAATTTCCCTGAACCTTCCACCAGGTACAATGTAGGGGTAGGGCAGTGGAATTATAGAGCTGTTTTCCTTATCGGGGCGGCGGGTTAAAACAGTCCATAGATAATCTATGTGAACCTCAACTGGTTTATTTTGCGGATCATCAATATTTGTTTTATTCTCTTTCGGCAGCTCGAAATGGGTAAAAATAAATGTCTTGAGGTCAAAGTCAGCATCATCTTTTTGCTGGTTATACCTTTTTTCAATTTCCTTTAGACTAAATTTCGGGAGGCAATCCGGAAACGTTTTACCGTCTTCAAGAATAGCCTTCATCTGCACTTCGTGAAACAGTCCCTTTAACTTGTGAAGTTCCTTTGGTTGATTCATAATTCGGGATTGAGGATGATCCTTTTTTTTAATCAATAAACATTATAAGTTTAGGATAACGGGGCTGGTGAATATTAAATATTCAATACTACCCACGATACGGCAGGCAGTGAAAAGATTATTGGTTTAATCCTGTCCTATAACGACTTTATTTTCAAAACAATAAAAAAACGCTATACATGTTTGGGTATTTCCTCCCCGGAGTTTTTTTGCAGTTTATTTAGCCCAATAAGCAAAACAATAAGAATCACGATAGGAATTATGGAAAGATAAAACGCTTTTTGCCCGCCATAGGCTTCAAAAATATGACCGGTTACTATTGAGCCGGTAGTACCGCCAAGGGCAGAAAAAACAACAATAAGTCCAGACATCGCGCCATGCTGGTGTTTTGGCAGGTTGCTTAAAATAACAGAATTAATAGCCGGATACACCGGTGCAATAAACAAACCTATCAGCGGAAAAATAAAGGCAACCAAAGGAGCATCTGACCAGGAGGTAATATTTGTGTTTGTAATATTTTCTGCCAGCGGCACGGTTAATAAAACCAACGCACCTGCACCTAACAGGCAAATCAGCAATACTAAAAACCAATGCACATTACGCAATAGCAGCCCGGCTATAAATCTGCCTAATGCTGTAGATGCAGCAAGTATGCTTGCCATTTGAATGCTTAAAGTTGCCGGCAATTTTAGAACCTGGCTGTTAAAGGTGGGCAGCCAGCTCATTATGCTTTGTTCTATTAAAACATAAATAAAGGCACTGGCAATAAATACGAGTACCAATGCTTTACCCAGCAGCTTCAGCATGTCACCAAATTCTTCAGCGAAAGATTTTTTATCTTCTTCCTTTACTTCAGATTCATCCAGCTTGCTGGTTAACAGCAAAACAAATGCGGCAGCGGCAAATGGCCAGCAAATAATAGACGTTTAGCCACGATTCTGACCGTGGATTTTGATCGTCTACAAATGCACTGAAAATAAAGTAGCCTGAAAGAATGCCCACCATAAAAAAGCTCTCAATAAAATTCATGAAAGCTCGCAGTGGTCTTTTTTGTTGGTGGTTATAATACCCAATGGTAGCGTAAACAGAAACTTTAATAAGTGCAAAACTTACACCCACCACTGCAAACAAAAGTTTGGTCATGGCAAAGCCACCGAGCGCAGGCATAATTAAACAGGCAATAGTAACAAAAGCCAGGGCAGGCAACATAGATTTTTTGTAACCGATCCGCACAACGTACGACCCAATTAAAAAAGATGTAACGGCTATGCTCAGGTCTTTAAAAGCTTCAAGAACACTTGCTGTGCCCTGGCTAACATCATAATTATTTTGTACCTGTAATATTACCGTGCCTACGCTATTAAGTAAAATGGCGAATATGAAATAATTAATGAAGAGCGAGATCTTAATGCGTAAATTTTGCATGGCAGGCAGGTTTATAAAATGAAAATACCAATTTTTTCAATCCATTATTTTTTGTTACCGGCCATTGTAAATTATGGTAACACCTGTTGCGTCGCAATACTTTCATCGTTCAGAACTTTATGCAACAGCTCAAAATCAAAACCACTCTTTCATTATTTAAAATCTAAAAGTCACCCCTGCATTTACAGTATAATCGGCAAATGCCGCATCACCTGTATATGCCTGCTTTGTTATGGCAGTGCGGTGCAAATCGGGTACGCTTTGAACCCTGTTTCTTTCAACGGCTACAGGCACATAAGCATAAACAGTTATTTTCTCTTTATTATAAGAAACACCGGGTTCTGCAGATACTATGTACCCGGGTCTTCTAAAGCCTTCGCTGCCACCAAAAACATCTTTTGCCGGAAGCCCTTCAAGGCGCATGCCCGCAGATAAACTTATGTTGTGCTGCCTTACATTAATACCCGCACGAACCAGGTATTGATCCGGTACACTCATAACATTGCTTCCGTATTGAATACTTGCAGGTGATGAAACACCGCCCCTGGCTGTAGATACGCCATTTTGTTCCCGAGGGTTAAACAGGTAAAAAGTATTTGCATAAGCACTAATGTTTTTGCCAAAATTATAGAAGGCATTTACTTCTGCCGTCAAACCGGTGCCGCCATCTCCCAACTGGATAGACTGATCAACAGGCCCTAAAGATTTTGATGAATCATTAAAAAAATAATCCTGGTATTTGTAATCGCCTGTTGGCAATTTAATGCCTGCGCCGAACTGTACATTAGCTTTCATATATTTTGCGGGGTTCAATAACCAAACATACCCTGCTATCCGTATGTCGCCTAGACGAAAGATTTAGTACTGTGCCTTGCTACATTAGCATGTTCATACAAAGAAGTTCTAGTATTTGAAAGCAATGGAACATTCATGTTTACCGACCACCTGTTGGTAATGTATCGCGTTAAGGTTACATCCATCGTATATGAATAATTGATAACCTGGGTTCCTGAATCTACGCGTTGTTTCTGTTCAACCTTTCCGGAAAAATGGCGGAATGATTTGAAATAACGGTTGTTTACATTTAATGCCCAAGTACCAGGCACCTGCAACTGGTGCAGGGTGCACATGCCACCTGTGCCTCTTAAAGCTATGCAACCCTGCGCCGTAGTGTTGTTGGTAATGAAACATAATATTGCCATAACACTTAATAGTGAAAAAAAATATCTCATGACAGTTAATTGAATGGTTTAAGGAATATTTTTAAAATGCCCTTTAATAGAGCCTTATAATCTTAATGTTGGATTGAATTGGCAACTATTTCATCCTGTTTTTTCATTTTAAGACGATGCACTACAAATTCGCCAACCTTTCTGCCCTGCAGATTGCCGATATCACACGAATATTTATAATGAATTCCTCCGTATACGCGGGATATTGCAGCTTCTTTAGCAGCTTCCCTTACGGATGGAAAGGAACGAACCGTTAATCCGAATTCAGCTTCGGAAGAATCGGTGAAGGCGACATTATCGCCATAAATATCCGTCATTACTTCTGCGGCTGCAGCCGATATAACGGCATGGCCGCTGGTGTATTCTGGAAAAGGAGGTGTTTGTATATATGGCTGCCAGTCTGCATCGAAATATTTATTGATCATGGTTTCGGGGCGCACATAATTGCTACGGTATTTCTCATCCCATGTGCTTATAAAGGCTTCGAAAAGTGCCACCGATGTTTTAGCATAGGCATATACAGTGGTAGAGAAGTCCGCTTTTTTTTCTTTGCTAATTATACCAACAATATTCATCCAGTGGCCTGCAGGAGAAAACTTTTTAGTGGCATACATTACATGCCCGATAACATTCATTTTAAAAGCATTATCGTCCCAGAAATCGGCAATTCTTTTCTGCTCATCATTTAATGTGTCAACAATTTGTTTTACTTCCATAAGGGCTTTATAATACTGGCAATTGGTATCATCTACATTACACATGGGAGGAGGTATGGGACGAAATTGCGAACATGTATCCATCAACATGGGTCGAACCTTCATCCAGTGCGGCTCTAGGCCCTGCGCATACATGGGTGGGGTAGGAACCCAGCGGCCCATTGTATCTGTAACAGTAAACTTTGGTGCGCTGCGCAGTTCGGCATAATTATCTTTTTTACTCCAGTTTAAAATGGCATCAGCTATGGCATTTGAAAAAGCCTCACTGTTTTTTAAAACAGAAGAAGGTATGCCGGCATTGTCGGCTTTGTTTTTAAGTTCTTTTACATAAACATCCATACTACCCTCGGGAAAAGTTACCGCATTGCCCACCTTGCAAAATGCAAGCATTGAGGCCAGGTGATAATCTATTTCCTGATGCGCGGGGGCTTTAGGCAGGGGTGGCAACGATTTTAACTGCCCTGCTAAGGAAACGTAATTGGAGTCTGATGCTGCGATCACTTCATAGGCGGCAATATTTGCATAAGCATAATTGCGTGCAGCAATCATCGGGGGAAAATTATTTTCCAGCACTATATCATTTAATTTCTTAACGGTTTTAGAATATAGTAACGGGTCGTGAATGGTAGTTTTATAGTCTTCATTATTACTGCAGGAGGCAAACAAAACCAGTAAAGGCAGTAAGCATATATATATCTTTTTCATTGTAGAATTATAGCATGAACAGAAAGATCCGTTTGCAACGGTAATTTAATTGCGATAAAAATTTATGCTATAACTCGCGGGGGTTTTTTACATACATCTTCCGGCTGATAAGCATAGGAAGAATGATAATAAAGGCTAAAGGATTGGGTGGATGAAAAGGTTAATAGATTATGCAGGGTTTCATGTATTTCTTTATCAAAAGAGAATTGTTTATAGTTATCAGCTTTTTTGTTTTCGTTGTTAAGAGGCAGGCCATTTACTTTTCCATAATAATCATTTGCCTTATTGGCAATCTCGGTTTTTTCTGTATTGGCAATGCACATAAGAATCAATGTGTCATTATACAGTTTGCGTTTTACATACGTGTAAGTTGTGCCTTTTATGGTTATTTCTCCTTTTGTTCTTTCAAAGCTTTCCCAGTTGGTTTGGTAGGGAAGATTAACTGGCACTTTTAGGGTAATAAGATCTGCATCCTGGTAATCTCCCTGGTCAAGCCGGGCTTCCATGGTGGCATCGGCAGAATCTCTGGCATAATCAACTAACACTTTAAATCCTATGATATTAAAGAAAAATAAAACAAGTAATAATATGGCAGCGATCTTTTTTCCCATTTGTAAAAAGGAGACATCCAGTACTGCAAATTAAGTGAAATTTTTACGACCTGTTCTATTTAAGCCCAACGCATCCTTACCAACCTGTTAAAATTTTATACAATAGAACATTAACTGAGCCGCTTTACATGGCAATAATTCTTTCTATAGTCCAGTATGCAGCCACCAGGGCAATAAAAATTGAAATAGGAGTAACAATATACCTGCGGTAATGCTGTATGCGTCCGAAAGGAAGAATGATCAGGCACAAAAACAAGCAGTATTACTATTACCTGCCCAAGCTCTACACCAACATTAAAGGACAGAATGGAGGTAACAAATTGTCCGGGCGGAATGCCAACCTCGTTTAATGCGCTTGCAAACCCCAACCCATGAATAAGACCAAAGAAAAATACGATAGCAATACGCCAGAATTTGAGTTCATTCAACAAAATATTTTCAATAGCTACAAAAACAATTGACAAAGCTATTATGGGTTCAACCACCTCACCAGGTGCTACGATAACACTTTTAATGCTGAGCGCAAGGGTTATGGAATGGGCAACAGTGAATGCCGTTGCCTGCCAAAGTATGGTTTTTAATTTTTTGCTTAACAGGCAAAGGCTTACTACAAATAATATATGATCTACACCAAGTGGAATAATATGTAAAATGCCCATTTTGATATAGAACCAGGCCACTTCATGGGTGGGCAGGTCTTTCATGGCATAATTAATTACCGGATGCGCCTGCACCTGTTCTGCTAACAGCATGAAAAGAAATGCCAGTAATATTGGCAGTAAGCGATAATACCCTTTCATGTTACTACAGGGTTTTTAATACGGTTGAAGCCTCCGTTCTCAGTTCTGAAGGCAGGTTAGCCTTACCATTTACAGCCTGGCTTAAAAAGTTTTTGGCCTCAGCAGGTTTATTGTTTTTGGCAAAAATTAAGCCCGCGCGTGTTAGTAAAACAGGATTTTTAGAATTGGTTTTTAAGGCTGTTTGTACATAGGGCAATGCCTTTGCGTACTCGCCTTTTTTATATAGTACCCAGGCCATACAATTATTTACATCAATATTTTCGGGGCGACGGTTATATTCCTGTGTAGCGTGATCGAATGCCTTATTCATTTCATTTGCCTGCACATAGGCATATGCAAGTTCCATATCCACATAATGCCCAATGCTTTCATCCTCTACGCCGCTTTGAGCTTCTTCGGTCATTTCTTTAATTATGCTATTCAGTATTTCATTGGCTTTTTGCGTATCGCCTGCCTGCCTGTAAACAGCCGCCAGGTTTTCTCTTATTCCAAAATCATTGATTAAAGCAGATGCCTGGGTAGCTAAATCTATAGCACTTTTAAGATCATTTCGGTAAGTAGCAATTCTTGATAACCCTGCCAGTGCAAAGGGGTAGTTGGGGCGCTCCATCAATGCAATTTTATATTGCATTTCAGCCTTATCAATTTCTCCGGTATTTTCAAGTAAGTGACCCAATTGAATTCTAGCCCATTCGGTTGCTTCATCGCCGGGTATGCCGGACTCAATAGCAGATTCCATAATATCAATGGCGCCAGGGTAATCGCCATGAATTTCCCGCAGGTAAGAAACCCGGGAATAGGACCGAAGATCGGGTCTTATATCAATCATTTTTTGGGCATCTGACACGGCCTCCTGATAGTTGCCCATTTCAACATTACCATCCACCAATATTCCGTATACAAAAGCATTGTAAGGATTTATTTTTTGCGCCTGCTGGGCAGCGGCAAGGCCTTCTGCAAAATGGTGTTGAGATATATATAATAGGCTTTTTAGGGTAAGCGATTCAAAATTATTTGGTTGCACGGCTAGGGCATCATCCACATATTTCATGGCTGCCTTATCATAATAAGCATAATTGCCTGTTATTCTCGCTTCTTGTATGTACAGTGTTGCAAGTTTATTAAGTGCTGCTACATCAGCCGGATCTTCATTAATGGAAGCAAGGTAATCAGCTGCATTTTTTTGGGTTAGTGCCCATTGTGGGTCCTGTTCCGATGTGTGGGCCCTTTTAAGCAGCGTGTAGGTTACCTTTTCTTCAGTAGTTTTTTTATTACTGTAAGAAAAAATAATAATACCGATGGCTGCTGCGAAAACAACCACAAGTAAAGTGTAAATAGATTTCTTTTTCATGATGCGAAATTTTTAAGATGATGAGTCTTTTACCATTTAATTCTGTGTTTGTAAAACCTGTTTAAAACACGCCATATTTACGAATATTGGGGCAGCAAAGATTTATTTAATGCATATATACAGTATATATTAAATAAAAAAAGCCTGCAACAATTAAGCTGCAGGCCTTTTTTTTAAGTTTTAGTAATTATTGTTTGATCAAACTTATGGTTTGAGTTGGGATACCATTAATTACGGTATTTACGAAGTAAACACCTTTTGGCATTCCACCTGCATTCCACTCTACATTGTAATTGCCTGCCTGCTGTTTCTGGTTAACCAGAGCTTTGGCAAGTTTTCCATTCTGGTAGTATATACCTATTACAACATTAGATGCTGATTCCAGGTGATACTTAATCATGGTTGAATTTACCAGAGGATTTGGAGAAGCAGAGGCAATTGCTGCCGGAGCTGCAATGCTTAAGTTACTCATTGGCTGCCTGTCAGAGCCTGGTACTATTTGAGGAGCACCGCTTTCTGTCGGAGCAGGGATACCGCAACAAGTTGCCGTTCCCATCCACGGGGTTTGAACATAAGGGAACCTGCTTAGGAAAGTGGTATCATTCTTTTCAATACCAGTTGTATATCCAAGCACTCTTAATAACTGTGGAGTAACCAATGATCCTCCTGTAATATAATCATCGTATGGTAAGCCTATAGCTGCTAAAACAACGCCGCTAACTGCCTGTAATTCAATACGGGTTACATCATCTTCCAGCCTTCTTCCGTTAGGAAAACCATCCATATTAGGAATGAACTCCAGGTTGGCATTACCATTATAAGCAGGGTCCGTTAATCCAAGAACTGCTGCCTGAATAAGACCAAGAGAACTGAATTTAGGATCGGTTCTGGAAGTAACAGGTACAGCCATATTTAACCGTAGCATATCTCCACCATTAGGTAAAAAGTTATTTACGAATGGTTTACCTGCTGCGAAGCGGATCACCATTTTTGCCTGTTGCCAATTGGTACGGGCTAAGATTGGGAACACCGGTATGGAAGATTGGCCAAATATCTACAGAGCGTGGCTGTCCAGGTCCGGGTAATAGTAAACTTCCGAAAGCATCTTCGTCAAGTGCTGTACCCTCTACAGCCGGAGTACCTTTTAAAGGGTATAAACCATCCTGACCATTATTAAATCCATATGCGCCCAGAGAGTTTCTTTGAATGCGCAGGTCCCTGAAAGCCGGAACAGCAATAGCAAATGCTGTATTGTCCATATAAAGTGCCAACTCAGGGTTATAGAAATAATTGCCAAAACTGTGCAGGTAGCTAAGGTCCTGGTAAGGAGTAAGTGAATTCCAAAGGTCTTTACTGTCCGATAGGAATAACTGCCTCATTGGTCAATGGCATTCCCAGATCTTGAAACCTGAACATACCTGCCACTTTCAGTTTGTGTACCATCACCATTCAATACACGGGATGATTCTTCTGCTTGCAGAAGCCCATACACCGATAATGTAGTCAGGATCTAAAATGTTGGCAGCCATGCTGACAGGCTGGTGATCTTTTTGAAGTTCACTTATATCTACCTGAATAGCGATAGCGGAAACGTTTTTACAGGCGAGTCCATCATACTTAACACCTTCTGTACGTGGAACATTACCAAGGTCAAAAATACCGCCAAGGTCTACAAAGAAAGGATCATCTGCAGGTCCGCAATAGATCTTTTCGCCAGTTTGAGCCGTAGTGGTACCTTTTCTTATCAGTTGCCTGTAATTTGAAACACCTAAACCAACCACCGGATCGCTGATAGAACGTGGTCCGATATAAGGAGGAGGAACCATTCCACCGCCCCTGATAACCTGGAAGGTGGCGCCTCCATCGGTGCTTCTTTCTACTTTGTATGTGGTTTTCAGGTTTTCTTTACCAAGACGAATGTTGAAGAAGGTTGTAGGATCTTCATTCGTTCTTTTAAATGTAAACCGGTATATAATATCATCCCCGGGGGTAGCAAGATTATTATCAATATGAATTTCATAACGAACATTTTCTCCAAAGTGATAATAATTCGGACCGCCTTGTGGTAATTGCATGGGTATGTAACATGCAATAATGGTAACCTTATTCGGATTGTCAGGGCTGCGGAAAGCATACAAATCTGTATTGTCCGCTAACGGATCATTAGAAATGAGCGGCGCCTCCCTGTGGCTCGATGCCGCAGCGGGTAAGGTAAACCCAACTGCAAGAGCCAGTATTAGCGCCAAATGAATAATTCTTTTCATAATAAAAATATTTTTTAGTTAGTAACTAATGTGCCCCTCCACGGTAATTGTACGAAAGGAAAGTTTGCCTGGAATGTGGTGTCGTTTCTATTTACTCCGGTGCTGTATCCAAGTACATCAAGCAGATCCTGAGTTACAAGAGTAGAACCATCATAATCATCGTAAGGAAGACCAATTGCTGCCAGTACAACGCCACCTACAGCCTGTAATTCAATACGGGTTACATCATCTTCAAGCCTTCTTCCGTTAGGAAATCCATCCATATTTGGAATGAACTGAAGATTAGCATTTCCGTTATAAGCAGGGTCTGTTAAACCAAGAACTGCTGCCTGAACAAGTCCAAGAGAACTAAATTTAGGGTCATTTCTTGGGGTTACAGGTACAGCCATATTAAGGCGTAACATATCGCCGCCATTAGGTAAAAAGTTATTTACAAATGGTTTGCCTACAGCAAGTGGGTCACCGTTTTTGCCGGTAGCCAGCTGGTATGGGGGCAGGTTTGGAACTCCTGTATGAAAAACTGGCCAAATATCCACTGACCTTGGTTGTCCTGGTCCGGGAAGTAATAAACTGCCAAATGCATCTTCATCAAGGGCAGTGCCTTCTACAGCAGGGGTGCCTTTAAGCGGGTAAAGACCATCCTGTCCGTTACCGAATCCGAAAGTACCCAGAGAATTTTTCTGAATTCTTAATGGTTCAAATGCGGGAACCGCAGCGGCAAAATAAGCGCTGTCCATATAAAGGGCAAGCTCAGGGTTGTAATAGAAATTTCCGAAAGTGGAAAGGTTTGCCAGGTCCTGGTAAGGAGTCAATGAATTCCAAAGGTCTTTGTAACCGATTGGAACAACTGCTTCATTATTTAAAGGCATTCCTAAACGAGAAACCTGAACCCAGGGTCCTTTATGAGTAACTGAATCTGTACCTGGTTGTAATACCCTGGTAGATTTACGGCTGGCAGATGCCCAAACACCAATAATATAATTGGGGTCAAGAATATCTGAAGCCATAGTTACGGGCTTGTGGTCTTTCTGAATATCCTGGATGTTTACCTGAATACAAATGGCATGGGTATTATAATGGCCCAAACCATCGCGTGGCTGACCATTCTGGCGGGGTGCATCACCCACATCGAAAATACCTCCAAGGTCAACAAAAAACGGATCATCCATAGGTCCGCAGAAAATGGTTTCTCCACTTTTTGCAGTAGTAATGGCGTTAAATGACAAAGCAGCGTAGCTCGAATTTAATCCATAAGTGCCACCGATAGATCTAGCGCCAATATCGTTTGGCGGAACAACACCGTTAGTAACAATGGTCTTAAATGTTGCACCACCATCCAGACTTTTCTGGCATTTGTAGGTAGTTTTTAAGTTTTGTTTTCCAAGGCGGATGTTGAAAAAGGTTGTCGTGTCTTCGTTTACGCTGGAAAAAGTAAACCTGTAAATAATATCATCACCCGGTGTAGCAAGGTTGTTGTCGATGTGTACTTCGTAACGCACATCACTACCAAAGGTGTAATAATTTGGACCGCCATAAGGCAGTTCAGCCGGTATGTAATTGGCAATAATCACGATCTTATTGTCATTTACCGGGCTTTTAAAAACATAGAGGTCCGTGTTATCGGCCAATGGATCATCGGCGATCAGCGGAGCCTCCCTGTGACTGGAACTCATAAGAACGCCCGATATACCTAATGCAAATAGCACAGGAATAAGCATTCTCTTTGCTCTTTTTCTGAAGTTCATAAATGTTTGATTTAATAATGAAGAATAAAAAGCAGCATTGTAGTTAAAGCTGCTTTAGCGAATTATATATACGAAATGTTAACAGCCGGCAGATTTTCAAAACCCCAATGATTTTTTTATTGCATATATAAATTATTATATAAAACCAAAAACCCCCGTAAAACGGGGGTTTCAATAAAAAATACCAATTTAATTGCCTGAGTCTGGCTGCAACTGCACCCCCTGCTCGGGGTTTGGAATTGCTTTTCCGTTATACAGGTTATCCATATTTTCCAGGTCGTTTAATAAACTTTGCGCTATTCTTTTTTCCTGCTCCATATTTTCTGCTTTTAAACCGGTAAGTGAATTGTAAAATTTAACCTGTTGCTGCAGGTCAGACTTTACGGACTTAGACACCTTGCCGGCAAGTGCCTTTTCATCTGCAGAATAACATGCACGTAAGAACAACATAGAAAGCCTGTTATGCTCATTACCGCGGGAGGCAGCACCATACGGAAAGTTTTCATCAAGCATCATTTTATCGCAGCGGTTCAACACCTGTCTTGCTTCATCCATCCTGTTCTGGTAAGAAAGGTCGAGAGCTATTTCGGTATCTGCTCGGCGAATGGTATTTAAATGACGGCGATTCTCTTCGTCAAAATATACACCCGGAATATTTGCATTGCCATATACGAATTTGTTCATTACCACATTTAGCATCCAGTCTGTGTCTACAGATGAATTGGCAACAGGGGTTAACCTATAGGTTAATCCTGATTTTCTCAGGTAACTTCCAAAGCCTAATTCATCATAAGGCATGGTAAAGTAAATTGGACGCTGCCATTTGTTGGCGGCTATAATACTTAACAGGGCAAGATCGTTTTTTGCTATGTAGCGCCGGTTTATTTCAAATCTTAATTCATTTACCACGCTGTCATTGGCATTAACCGTTCCGTTGGTTTTAACCTGGTTCATGTCTACCGGAACGGATACCTTGTGCACTGGGAAGGTGTGAATAGGGTCGCCCCTTCCTGCATCGGTAAGAGATATATCTGAGCCAATGTAATTCTTAAGAAGGTCGTATAAATCGTAATACCGGTTATCTGGTAATTCTGGTCGTTCTGCATAATATACCACATCTCTTTTATTCCCTTCTAACTGGTCGGGGGTAAAGATCACATCAATTGGATCGCTTTTGTTCACCTTGTACCTTAATGCATTTATATACCAGTCTGTACCTAAAAGGCTGGTATTAATAACCCGAATATCGGGCCGAATGCCCTCCACTTCCTGTGCATACCAAAGCGGGTAAGTATCGTTATCTCCAAAGCTGAAGAGAATAGCATTGGGTGCACAGCTTTCCAGGTAATCTTTTGCCAGGTCGCGTGCCAGCACTTTCTTGCTGCGGTCATGATCATCCCACTCCTGGGCACCCATTAATACAGGCACGGCCAGTGCTATAAAAAAGGCGGCGTATGTAACCATTTTGCGGTCAGACAAAAATTTCAGCACGTATGGAACCCCAGCAGCTACTGCGCCATAAATTAGTGCAAAACCAATGGCAAGTCCCAGGCCGGCCTGACCCTTTAGACCGACAACTAAAAAAAGCGCGGCAATCACCCCACCGGGAATTAAGATTGCCTGTAGTGATTTTTTATTCCAATTTGTGGCCAGGTCTATAAAATAGAGCACGGCTAAACCTATCCAAACCGCGAATGCATAAAAAGAGCCCACATATGCATAATCCCGTTCACGGGGCTGAAAACCTGCCTGGTTTAAATAAAGCACTACTGCCATGCCGGTAAAAAAGAACATGAGCAGGTTTACAAAAGCATCGCTTCCTTTTTTCCTGAAGTGATAAAACAATCCTATTAACCCCAAAATAAATGGCAACATAAACATGGTATTATGTGCTTTGTTGTTTTTGAGGCTTTCAGGCATAAGAGACTGATCGCCATACATAGCATCATCTATAAAAGGAATACCTGAGATCCAATTACCGTCTCTTACATTACCTGTAAAAAGCCCCTGCAGGTCGTTTTGTTTTCCGCTGAAGTTCCAGAGAAAATAACGCATGTACATATAATAGGTCTGGTAGGCAAGAAAGAAACTTATATTATCAATAAAGTTTGGTTGCCTCTGGTAGGTATTATCCTGGTTTTTACCAATGCCCATAAACATGGCGTAATAGTCAGCATGATTTTGGTCGTTGCTGGCATCCCACATACGGGGAAATACCATCTTATCTTCCTTGTCATATATATAACTGTAACTTCTTACAGTCTTAATGTATTTGTCTTTGCTTTTTTGGTAAGTAAATTTTTCTTTGGAATCAACCGGCTGCGCTGTGAATTTTTGACCGTACAAAAGAGGAAAATCGCCATACTGCTCACGACCCAGGTAACCCACAAGACTTAAAGGATTATCTACATTATACATGTCTATTGAAGGGTCTGCGTTGCTACGGATAAGTGTAGTTATATAGGTGCTATAACCCAAAAGCATAAATACCAGGCTCCATAAACCTAACCGGAGAAAAGACCAGTTTTTACGGGTGGCGTACCTCAATCCAAAATAAATGCCGCCCGCAAGCAATATAAAGAAAACGGCAAAACCTGAAAAGAAAGGCAAGCCAAGAGAGTTAACAAAAAAGATATCGAAATAACCTGCCGCTTTTATAGAATATTGAATAACCCCTACCTGTACAACACCAACTATAATACAACCGATTACAAAGAAAATGAACATACCGCCATAATAATCCTTCCGGTCTTTTTTATAACCTTCAACAAGGTATAGTAAACCTATTGAAGCAAAAGTAGCTACCAATAGTAAACCTGCTACGGTAGCATCCATCGAAATGTTTCTTTCACTATTTGCCTCTGACTTGGCGAGCATAAGCGCTGCAAGAAATGCAAGCACACCACCTATTATAATAGTTCTGATAAAATACTTTCTGATAACTGCATAATTGAAAAGGTGTTTTTTTCTAAAATAGTACACCATTACGATAGCTGGAATGGTAAGCAGATTTAAGAGGTGAACGCCAATTGACAAGCCCATCATAAAGAATATAAAAACAATCCATCGGTCGGCACCGGGTTCATCGGCTGAATGTTCCCATTTAAGAATTGCCCAAAAAACGATGGCTGTAAAAAAAGAACTCATGGCATACACTTCACCCTCCACCGCACTGTACCAGAAAGAATCGCTGAAGGTATAGGCAAGTGCGCCTACGACACCCGCAGCCATAATGCTTACCAGTTGTGTGCTGTTAAGTACCACATCCCCTGCCCCCTGTACAATTCTGCGGGCGAAGTGGGTAATGGTCCAGAAAAGAAAAAGTATGGTAAAGCCGCTGGCAAGTGCATTCATCACATTTACTGCTTTAGCTGCTATATCTCCTCCGCCACCGAAAAAAACAATAAAAACCCTTCCTAGCAACACAAATAGCGGCGCCCCTGGCGGGTGGGGTATTTGTACCTTGAAGCAACTGCTCACAAATTCACCACAATCCCAAAAACTTCCTCCCGCTTCGGTGGTTAAAATATACACGGAACAGGCAATTAAACACACCACCCAGCCGGTAATGTTATTCATCCTTTTAAAATTCATATTTCATTGATTTTTTTAGGCGAGGCAAACCTAATCTAATCTATTGAAAAAGGGAAAAAGCATTATTTATTTAAGATTAGATTGAGATTAAGTTTTGTGCCTCAACTTTTTAGATAGTTAGGTTTTTTCAGGATAAATTTGCCGCCAATGAAAAAATAAAATATGAAAAAGATATCAGCCGCGCTCGTTTTTTCTATAATTATATTTGCCTCCTGCACCACACACGATTACAGTAACGATGTGCCCTCTATGGTACCGGATACCACTATTAATTCTTTTACGGCCGGTGGTAATGATTATACAAATGACACCACCCATACTGCGGTAGAAGCTGCTAATAACATGGCAGATACTACCCACCCGGCAGAAGGGGCACATTAATTACCTTCTTTTTATAAGCTCATAGAACTTCAGGTTTTTTTGCATGCCTGCAGGTATGCCTATATTTGTTTATCAACAATGCTATATGGATATTCAATTGAACAAGAATGAAGACTGGATGAAACAGTTGCTGAGTAAAAGGCGGCAACGGCTCGATATCATAAAATTGGGTGGCGGAAAAAAATCAATTGAAAAACAACACCAGAGAAACAAATTAACAGCCCGCGAAAGGGTTGATTTTTTATGTGATAAAGGAAAGCATTTTATAGAATTAGGCAGTTTTGCCGGTTATGACATGTATGAAGATGAAGGCGGTTGCCCAGCCGGTGGAACAGTAGCAGGTTTAGGATATATAAGCGGCAGGCAATGTGTAATTGTTGCCAACGATCAAACTGTAAAAGCAGGCGCGTGGTTTCCCATAACAGGCAAAAAGAATTTAAGAATGCAGGAGATCGCCATGGAAAATAACCTGCCGGTTGTTTACCTTGTTGACAGTGCCGGCGTTTTTCTGCCCATGCAGGATGAAATTTTTCCTGATAAAGAACATTTTGGAAGGGTATTCAGAAACAATGCCAGGATGAGTGCCATGGGCATTACACAGATCTCTGCAGTGATGGGGGCCTGTGTTGCGGGCGGTGCATACCTGCCAATAATGAGCGATGAAACCCTAATGGTTGAAAATAACGGCAGCATTTTTCTTGCCGGTCCTTACCTCGTAAAAGCCGCCATAGGCGAAGAGGTAGACACTGAAACCCTGGGGGGCGCAGAAACGCATACAGCCATTAGCGGCATTGCTGATTATAAATTTAAAACTGAAGAAGAGTGCCTTGACACAGGTAAAGAAAATAATTAGTCAGTTGGGAAAAAATCACCAGGGAAACTTCGACCGAATTGCTTCAAAACCACCTAAAAAAAATTCTGACGACACTGTATACCATCATGCATACGCAAAATTCAAAGCCGTATGATGTGCTGGAGGTTTTGGATTGTTTGGTGGATAAAAATTCTTTCCAGGAATTTAAACAGGACTATGGTAAAACCATTGTTTGCGGATATGGCAGGATTGATGGGTGGTCTGTTGGCATCGTGGCCAACCAAAGGCTCATTACCAAAACGAAGAAGGGCGAGATGCGCATGGGTGGTGTAATATATAACGACAGTGCCGATAAGGCTGCCCGCTTTATAATGAATTGCAATCAGAAAAAAATTCCATTGGTCTTTTTGCAGGATGTTACGGGTTTTATGGTTGGCAGCAGAAGCGAACATTCCGGCATTATTAAGGACGGCGCAAAATTGGTAAATGCTGTTGCTAATTCAGTAGTTCCAAAGATCACTTTTATTACAGGCAACAGTTATGGCGCAGGTAATTATGCCATGTGCGGAAAAGCATATGATCCCCGTTTTATATATGCTTGGCCTTCTGCCAAGATCGCAGTAATGGGTGGCGAACAAGCTGCCAAAACATTATTACAAATACAGGTTTCTGCCATGAAAAGCAAAGGCAAAACAGTTTCCCCTGAAGACGAAAAAACATTACTTGATACTATCATGAACAGGTATGAGGAACAAACCACACCTTATTATGCAGCAGCACGGTTGTGGGTGGATGAGATCATTGACCCCGCAGATACGCGCATGCTAATTTCTGAAGGAATTGCTGCTGCCAACCATGCACCCTTGCAGGAATTTAAGACCGGGGTTTTCCAGGTATAACAATTTTGTTTCTACCGTGGCGTAAAATTTGAAGTTCACTTAGGCATATGAATAAGAAAAAAACAATTGTTTTAGGCGCATCTCCAAATCCCTCCCGTTATAGCCATTTTGCAGTGCAGCGATTAACCTCGCTCGGGCACCCAGTTGTTGCCATCGGTAAGCGACCAGGAAAAATAGGCGATGTTGATATAATTGCAGACAATCCCGTGATAGAAGATGTTGATACAATTACATTATACATGAATAGCCAGAATCAAAAGCCTTATTATAATTACATGCTTTCACTGCATCCTAAACGCGTAATATTTAACCCCGGTGCAGAGAATGATGAATTTGCAGACCTTCTTAAAGAAAAAGGTATTCAACCCATTGAAGCCTGTACATTAGTGATGTTAAGCACGGGGCAGTATTAAAAGTTCGCTTACTAATTTCCCTAAAACCTTAGGTTTTTAACAGGGATAATGTATGTTCTATTCTTTTTTTAGTTTCCTCTTTACCAATTATCTCAGCAATATTAAATACACCGGGGCCAAACTTACCGCCCACAAGCATTATTCTTAAAGGCAGCATGAGTTCGCCAGTTTTTATTTGTTGAGCTGCAGCCATTTCTTTAAATGTATTCTCAAGATCATTATGTTCCCACCGGGGTAATAATTCATACGCCTGAATTAATTGAAGAAAGAACAATTGTTTTTTCTCATCCCATTTATTTTTGATGGATGCTATGTCGACTGTTTCAGGACTTTTAAAGAAGAAGCCAGCCTGTACTTTAAAATCTGTAAGAAGTGTACAACGTTCCTTCACCAAATCAATAATTAAAGAAATTTTTTCATCTTCTACACCGTTTACATCATCTCCTAAAAAATATTTTACGTGTGGCAATAAAGATTCTGAAGCTAAATGTTTAATCCATTCATGATTATACCATTTTGCTTTTTCGTAATCGAACTTTGCACCGGCTTTATGAACATGATCTATCGAAAATTTATCTATCAGTTCATTTAACGAAAAAATTTCCTGGTTTGTACCATCGTTCCACCCCAGCATAGCCAGCATGTTTATAAATGCCTCAGGCAAAAAACCCGTTTCCCTAAAGCCGGTTTGCAATTCATTATCGGCAGGGTTTAACCAGTTCATGGCAAACACAGGAAAGCCTAACCGCGCACCATCGCGTTTACTTAACTTTCCATGCCCGTCTGGTTTTAATATAAGCGGAAGGTGGGCCCATTGCGGCATTTCATTTATCCACCCAAAATATTTCCAGAGCATAACGTGTACAGGGGCGCTTGGCAACCATTCTTCCCCTCGAAAGGCATGTGTAATTTTCATCAGGTAATCATCTACCACTACGGCAAGGTGATAGGTAGGCATGCCATCTGCTTTCAAAAGCACTTTATCATCCACCTGCGAAGAATGGAATGAAACCTCACCACGAATCATGTCATTAAAAACGATGTCTTCATTTTCAGGCATTTTTATACGCACTACATAAGGTGTATTTTCCCTGAGTAAGTGGTTTGTTTCATTTTGGTTTAATACAAGGGAGTTTTTCATTTTATCCCGCATCTTATGATCGTATTGCGGTGTAGGGTTTTCAGCACTTTTATTATTCTCACGCATTTCATTTAATTCTTCGGTTGTATCGAATGCGTAATATGCTTTTCCCTCTTCTATCAATTTTTCCGCGTATTGGCGGTATATGCTTTTTCTTTCACTTTGCCTGTATGGCGCAAATTGCCCGCCGTGCCTGGGGCTTTCATTTGGTTGCAGACCGCACCAGGCAAGGGTTTCATAAATATACTCTTCTGCACCGGATACAAACCTGCCCTGGTCGGTATCTTCTATTCGTAAAATAAATTCGCCATTATGTTTATGGGCAAAAAGGTAATTGAACAATACCGTTCTAACACCACCTATATGTAAGCCACCTGTAGGTGAGGGGGCAAAACGAACACGCACTTTTCTTTCCATAACTGTAAAAATAATTGATTGTGTTTACAGGGTTTAATATTATGCTTTACAAAAAGTTTTTACTTAGCTTACGCTACATTATTTTACATTTTTGAAAGGACCGATAGTAGCGTATGTTTAACTTAATTGCCAATTAATATGAAAAAAATTCAAGCACTTATAATTGCACTCTGTTGCATGGTGCAATTAGAGGCACAGCTGCCGGATTACGTACCCACCAAAGAAAACCTGGAAGCAAGAAAATGGTTTAATGATGCAAAGTTTGGCCTGTTTATTCATTGGGGACCCTTTAGTATTCCGGGAGATGGCGAATGGGTAATGAATAACCGTAACATCACGGTAAATAATTATGAAAGGCTGATGGATTTTTTTAATCCAATAGATTTTAATGCAGCCGAATGGGTGGCAATGGCTAAGGGTGCGGGAATGAAATACATTACGTTGATTACACGCCATCATGATGGTTTTAGCATGTGGGATTCTAAGGCCTCTGACTTCAACATTATGCATACACCTTATAAAAAAGATATCGTAAAAATGTTGGCTGATGAATGTCATAAACAAGGCATTAAAATATTTTTTTATTATTCGCTTCTTGACTGGCGAAGAGATGATTACAGTTACTGGACAGGTAATACCGGGAAAGGAACTGGTAGAACAAATAAGGGAAACTGGGATGATTATATACAGTTTATGAAAGACCAGTTAACTGAATTACTTACCAATTATGGCGAGGTTGGGGGAATATGGTTTGACGGGTATTGGGATCAGTTGGATAATGAAAATCACGATGACCCAAAGCCACGTGTAGACTGGCATTTCAGGGAGTTGTACGATCTTATTCATTCTTTGCAACCACAATGCCTTGTTGGAAATAACCACCACATAACACCTTTACCCGGCGAGGATTTTCAAATGTTTGAAAAAGATCTTCCCGGTAATAATACCACGGGTTTTGGCGGTGCATCCATCTCATCACTGCCCATGGAAACTTGCGAAACAATTAATAATTCATGGGGTTTTAACCTTACAGATACTACGTATAAATCGCATAAACAGTTGGTAGATTATCTTGTTCGTGCAGCAGGTTTCGGCGCAAACTTTTTATTAAATATAGGACCCATGCCTAATGGTGATATACAACCTGAATTCAAAGAGAGCCTGGCTAATATGGGGGAATGGTTAAAAATATATGGGCAAAGTATTTATGAAACCAGGGGAGGTTTTATGCGACCTTCTGAAGACATTTCAATCACCCAAAAAAACAATACCGTTTTTGTTCATGTATTAAATCCTAAGCCTGGTAAAGTGCAACTTGACAATGTTAAGTTTAAAAAAGTTTCGCGTGGTTATTTGCTTAAAAATAATTTACCTGTAAGTATAACCATTAAAAATAATAATGCCATTATAACCGTTCCCGATAATATGCAGGCTGAACCTGATATTGTTATTGCACTTGAAGTAAATTAATAAGATCCATGTTCTATGTAGTAAAGATTCCGTGGTGGCTTAAGAAGTTATATAGTGGTTTAACCTGGGAACTGCCTGCAGGTAAAAAAAATCTGTACCTTACTTTTGATGATGGACCGCACCCCTCGGTTACACCCTTTGTTTTAGAGCAACTAAAATTATTTAATGCTAAGGCAACTTTTTTTTGTGTAGGAAAAAACGTTGAGGACCACCCGGATATTTATGAGCAAATTATAAAAGAAGGCCATGCCACAGGTAACCATACACACCGCCACCTGAATGCCTGGGAAACTGATGCAGCAGCTTACTTAAAAGATATTGAAATTGCGGGGCGGTATATAAAGTCTGACCTTTTTCGACCTCCGTACGGTAAAATAAATTTTAAACTCGCCAAAGTTTTGCAACAGGGATTGTATAAAGCTCAACTGCCCTCAAGAATAATTATGTGGAACGTTTTGAGTGGTGATTTTGATGAAAAAATTTCTCCTGAAAAGTGTTTGAGCAATGTTTTAAAAAATAGCTCGCCAGGTTCTATGGTCGTTTTTCATGACAGTGAAAAAGCATTTACCCGCATGCATTATGCTTTGCCAAAAGTGCTGGAACATTTTTCAGAAAAGGGTTACACTTTTCCTGCGATAACCTAGCTTACCAAATTCGAACCCTTGCGCTGTCTGGCACATACATTTTGTTGCCGGGCTTTACATTAAACACTTCGTAAAAGGGGTCCACATCGCTCATAGGCCCGTTCACCCTATATTTCGCCGGGGAATGTACATCTGTCAATACCTGATTTCGTAAAGCTTCGGGGCGAACATCACCAAGCCATCCCAATGCATACCCCATAAAATATCGTTTCGCCGGCGAAAGGCCCCCGATGGGCTGGTTGTTCTTATACTGCTCTGTTTTTTTAAATGCATCCCAACCTAATAAAATGCCACCGAGGTCTGCGATGTTTTCACCCAGGGTTGCTTTACCATTTATTTTAAAAGTATCAATGGGCATATAATTTCCAAACTGTTTAACCATTACGTCAGCCCTTTTATTAAATCTTTCTTCATCCTGTGTTGTCCACCAGCTTACCAGGTTTCCTTTTTCATCAAATTGCCTTCCCTCATCATCAAAACCATGCGTAAGTTCGTGTCCGATGGTGCTTGCGCCGGCATAACCATACACTACAGCATCGTCAAGTTCATTGTCTTTATACCCGGGAACAGTAAAAATTCCGGCGGGCAAAACGATCTCGTTATTAGACGGATTATAATACGCATTATATGTTTGGGGGTACATGTCCCATTCATCTTTATCAACCGGTTTCCCCAGTTTATTTATTTCATATTCGTGCCACCATTTATATGCGCTTACTAAATTTTGCACATAGCTTTCCGAACCAATTTGCATGGTGCTGAAATCTTTCCACTTGTCGGGATAACCAACTTTTTTATTTATGGTTGAAAGTTTTGTGAGAGCCTTTTGTCTTGTGCTGTCGCCCATCCATTCTAATTGCTGAATGCGGTTTTTGAGTGCATCACGTATCGACTCAACCAGGTCTATGTACCGTTTTTTTGCTGTGGAATCGAAGTATTCTTTTACATACAACTGCCCTAATAATTCGCCCATTACATTTTCCTGGCTTCTTATAACCCGCTTCCAGCGGGGACGTTGCTCAGTTGCACCGGTAAACAATTTATTAAAATTGAAAACTTCCTTTCCAAACCGTTCAGGCAGCGCCTGGTTAAAGGCATCTGCCAAACGGTAACGCAAATAATCTTTCCAGGTTTCTATTGAGGTGGATTGCAGTACCTGCCCTGCCTTTTTATAATATTCGGGCTGCCCGATTATTACAGAGTCAACATTGCCGGCACCTATGGTATTTATGTAATTTTTCCAGTCAATGGAAGCAGACACTCTTTGAAGATCATTCACTGCCATTTTGTTATAATTCGCATACGGATCGCGTAAGTCTTCCATTTTGCGATGACTGGCAGCAAGTTCTGTTTCAAGACGCAAAATACTTTGTGCACTCTGGCTGGCTTTCGATGAATCTTCACCCAGCATTACCAGCATATTGCGGATATGGTCAGCATACTTACTTCTTATACTTTTTGAGGTGCTGTCTGCTTTAAAGTAATATTCCTTTTCAGGCAAACCAATTCCTGTTTGCCATAACTGCAACGCATACAGGGTGCTATTTTTGGCATCCTGCGAAACATAAAAACCTATGGGTCCTTCAATTCGAAGTTTATCAAATTCGGCAAATGTTTTTTGAAGGGAGGGCAGGTCACTTATGCCATTAATTTGGTCTAGATATGGCTGAAGAGGTTTTATACCACCTGCTTCAATGGCTGCCGTATCCATGGCGGTTTGCCAGAAGTTGCCAATTTTTTGAGATGCAGTTCCTTTTGCGGCTTTTTCTTCCACTGCTTTGTTAATTATTTCTCGCAGCCTTTTTTGATTTTCCTCAATTACCAGGTTTCCAATGCCCCAACTGCTTTCTTCGTTTGGTATAGGGTTATTTTTTATCCACCCCCCGTTTACAAAGGCAAAAAAATCATCAGCGGGGTTAACCGTGGTGTCCATATTTTTTGCAAGTACATCTTCTTTATTTGCAGCGGTGGCATTATCGGTTTCTGAAGTGTTGCATGAAGAGAAAAGTGATGCAAAAATTATAAAAAGGAAGAAGTTATTTCTCATAAAAAAATTTAGATAGCTAATATAATAAAGTTAATGGTAGAATTATTTCAAGCCCGGGAGTACTGGTTTTTTAACCTTATAAAAAATTGTTCGGGCGCATGCATTTTAAAGGCAATAAATTTTCAACTTAATTTGTTTACTAAACAGGGTGCAGAATAATTGCGTTACGCCACCATTATATTAATTATACCGTTATTTTTTCTTTGGAATGATATTTCGGGCCAGCAATCGAATATTAGGAGAAAAATTATATCAACCTACAAGGATATCTTGTTAGATTCTCTAAGCATTATTCCCGGCAGTGTGGTAATTAAAGAAACTGACACTTCGCTGTACACCGTTGATCACATAAATGCACAGCTTTCATGGAAGGCAAATATTCAGGCAGACAGTGTTGAAATTTTTTACCGTGTTTTTCCATTTCGTGTAAATGCGGTAGCTTCTAAGTATGCCTACGATTCAATTCAAAATAACTTCAGGGCAATACCAGAATTTATAAGCAACCAACCAAAACAACCGCCATTACTAAATTTTGGCAACCTGAATTATAACGGAAGTTTTGGGCGGAGCCTAAGTTTTGGTAACAGCCAGGATGCTGTATTTAATTCACAACTTAATTTACAGCTGAATGGATTTATTGGTGATAGTATAGAGGTGAATGCAGCTATTACCGATAATAATATTCCCATTCAGCCTGAGGGCACCACGCAACAACTAAATGAATTTGACAAGGTGCTTCTTCAATTTAAAAAGAATAACTGGTCAATTAATTTAGGCGATATAGACTTACGACAGGATGAACAGTATTTTTTACGTTTTTATAAACGCCTGCAGGGTATTGCTTACCAGCAGGTCTTTAAAAAAAATAACAAGGTTAAAGATGAATTGTTATTTAGTGGTGCAATTGCAAAAGGAAAATTTGCAAGAAACGTTTTCAGCGGCCTTGAGGGCAACCAGGGTCCATACAGGTTGCAGGGTAATAATAACGAGTTGTTTTTTATTGTACTCGCAGGTACGGAAAAAGTATTTATTGACGGTGTAATTATGCAGCGCGGTGAGGATGCAGATTATGTTATAAACTACAATACTGCAGAAGTAATTTTTACCCCCAAACGGTTAATTACAAAAGATTCCCGCATTCAGGTAGAGTTTGAGTACGCCGACCGCAATTACCTTAACACCATGCTGTACGTTTCAAACAAAACTATTTTTAATGAAAGATTTTCATTACGGGTCTCTGCCTATTCAAACGCAGATGCGAAAAATTCGCCTTTAAATCAAACCCTCGATAACAGGCAAAGGCAATTTTTAGCTGACATTGGAGACAGCATTCAACGTGCCTTTTACCCTGTTGCTGATGTCGATTCATTTTCGGTAAGTAAAATATTGTACAAAAAAATAGATACTCTATATAATGGTGTACACGATTCGGTGTTTGTATATTCCACCAATTCGGATAGTGCAATATATGCACTGAATTTTATTGAAGTAGGCGCAGGCAATGGCAATTATATTCCACTTCTAAATGCAGCGAATGGAAAAGTGTTTCAATGGGTACAGCCGGTTAACGGTGTTCCGCAGGGCAATTTTGAAGCTGCCACTTTTCTGGTGTCTCCCAAAAAACAGCAGTTAATTGCTCTTTCCGGCGAATACGTATTAAATAAAAACACTTCCATCAAAACAGAATTAGCATACAGTAGTTTAGATGTTAACGCCTTTTCATCCAAACAAAAAAACAATGATGATGGCTATGCGGCACGGGTGTTTATTATTAGGGATGACACGCTGAATACTAAACATGCATTGGTTTTAAATTCAGTTGCTGGGTATGAATGGGTTGATAAGCAATTTAATCCCGTTGAAAGATTACGGCCCGTGGAATTCTCACGCGACTGGGGGCTGCCCATACTTACACAGCGGGCAAATGAGCAATTGCCATCATTGTCTATGAGGCTTTCTGATTCTGCAGGTAATTTTGTGCAATATAAATTTTCCGGTTATCTGCGCAGTGATGGTTTTAAAGCCTTGCGTAATGAAATATATCACCAACAAGTTGTAAACGGGTTTAATATTACTGATGGTATAAGTTTTACAACAAATAAAACACCGGGTGATAAGGGTTTTTACCTGCGTCCTGCAATTGATGTTTCACGGGCGCTTCCATCTTATAATAATTATACAATTGGTGCCGGCTATGCACTCGAACATAATCTTTCACGCAATCTTCTAACCGATACCCTAAATGGATACAGCTTTTCGTTTGAGACGATCAATGCATATTTACGGTCTG
Source organism: uncultured Bacteroidota bacterium (assembly GCA_963806425.1). Lineage (GTDB taxonomy): Bacteria > Bacteroidota > Bacteroidia > Chitinophagales > Chitinophagaceae > JBBRBB01. Next base: position 301,252 of record CAWDYB010000010.1, read on the forward strand.
ATGCAGGTAAGCCTAATCATTGGTCATTTACATATTTTACAAGGCAAAATAAAATTCCCTATAAAACAGACTTTTTATTTTCTGACCGAAGCCATAATTATAACCTGCAGGCAGAATGGCTTCAAAATCCTCATCATCAGTTTCGGTTAAACGCTACATACCGCCAGTTATTCGTTAATTCAGATGCCTTTGTAAAACTGCAGCCGGACAAAAGCTTGCTGGCGCGTGCAGAATACCTCGTAAGTGAATGGAATGGTTTTTTAAATGGAAATGTATTGTACGAAATAGGATCGGGACAGGAACAGCAACGAGACTTTTCTTATATTGAAGTGCCGGCTGCAACAGGCCAGTATGCCTGGATAGATTATAATGCAGACGGTATTCAGCAGTTAAACGAATTTGAATTTGCCCTTTTCCCCGACCAGGCAAAATATATAAGGATTTATACACCCACCAATAACTATGTAAAATCTGATTATATACAATTTAATTACAGCATTGTATTAACGCCAAAAGCTCTGCCCGCAAATGTTTTGAGTGATGCGATTAAAAATTTTCTATCAAAATTCGTAATGCAGTCTTCTGCTCAAACATTTAAAAAACAACTGTCAGGTGCAGGCGCTTCATACATTCCTGTTAAAGGAAATATTTCAGATACAAATCTTATAACTGTAAATTATTTGTTTAATAATACCATCAGTTATAATCGGTATTCAACGGTATGGGGTATAGACCTTACCAACATAACCGGGTATAACAAAACATTACTTACGTACGGGCTTGAAACACGAACACAGAATGAATGGATTTTAAAAGGGCGGGTAAATTTGGCAAAGGTTTATACCTTAAGCCTTGAGCAAAAATTAACCGGCACTGACCTCTTTACTCCATCGTTTATAAACCGTAATTATGCATTGAAGGCGTATAATGCCTCCCCGTTATTAACTTATACAAACAGTACACGGTACCGCATTGCAGTAGGGTATTCATTCACGCATAAAGAAAACGCAAACCTATACGGAGGCGAGGTTTCAACCATGCATTCATTTAACGGAGAAGCGCGTTATAATGCCGTAAACAATACTGCACTAACAGCCCACTTTACATTTAGTGATATACAGTACGATGGCAAAGAAAACACTACCGTAAGTTATATAATGCTTAATGGTTTATTGCCGGGTAAAAATTATTTATGGGGTTTAGAACTTAATAAAAGGCTTGTGAATAACCTGGAAATAAATCTTAATTATGAAGGGCGCAAACCCGGCGATGCACGCACCATTCATACTGGCCGTGCAAGTATAAGGGCTATATTATAAGGATACCGGCCACATAACATTTTTTCACTTTCGTTGCGTCGCACACTTGTACTGTAAATCGTGCTTCAGCGAACATCACTTATTCACGCCTTTTTAAACTCCTTAATAATTTTAATAACGGCAGGTATGGTAACAATAATAATAATAGCAGTTATAATATATGGCAGGTAATTCTGCAGTGCAGGAATTCTGCCGATAAGGTAACCTGCAACCAGGTACAATAAAATATAAAAAAGGGATCCAATAAAAACCATGATAAAAAATTTCAGGAGGTCTAATTTTATTATTCCTGCAACAATGGGTGAGAATGTTCTTATAACAGGTAATAGCAATCCTGCTGTTAATGCCCAATGCCTGTATTTTGTATAAAAATTTTCAGCCGAAATCAGGTGAGCATGTTTAAAAAAACGCGTGTCTTTTTTTGCATATAAAATGGGTCCGGCTTTGTAACCAATCCAATAACCTGTAAAACACCCCAGCACAGCGGCGGTTACCATTAAAACAATTACAGTAAGCAGGTTGTATTGAAGGTTGCCTGTGGCAATTAAAACGCCACCGGTAAACAAAAATGCCCCACTGGGAACAAAGAATAAAAAAAAGAGACCAGTTTGTGCGTACACGGCAAGAAAGATCATCAGCAACCCACCAACATCTATCAGTTCGCGTGCATTTATATTTGCAGGTATTATGAATAGCTTATAAACAAAAAGTAAATTAAAGATCATGAACAAGGTTACGCCATTTATAACAAAAAAAGGGCTCTCTTTAACCGAGAACCCCTGCATTCTTTTACATTAATTTTGTTTATAATAATTTTTTTTCAGATCGTATATCCTCTCATCTCTTTCATTTCTTAGTTCACGAATTATTTTTCTTCTTTCTTTACCACTCAGGCTGTCATCCAGTCTAACAGATTCAATTCTGTCACTGTATTCATTTTCCATATCCTTAATTTCAATATCAAGCTTAGTTGGCCTGTTGTAATAATTTGAATTATAAGGATTATAGGTGTTATAATACCACGGCCTGTAATAGTATGGGTTATACCCGTAACCAAACCCCGGGGATGCATAATACACCACATGCGGCCTTACAACAGGGCGTGTTTGAATCACGACTCTTTTTTGTGCATTGGACGCAAAACCTGCGAGCAAAACGGTTAACATTAATATTATTTTTTTCATTTTTTGTTTATTTGAAGGTTAGATTACCTGCGGTTTAAAATGATTAATTTCAGAATGGGTTATAACATTTTATTTAAAGGCCGATAAGAGACAGTAAACAACCGCGGTGTTCTCGCAGGAGGATTTATTAAACTACCCGTGTTAAAAGTATCAGTAGCTATCTTCATCTTGATTTCTTACCTATATTTTTGCACCTTTTAAAAGAATTTTCATGTCAAAAATCAATATTGGGCTTGTGCAAATGAGTTGTTCTTCAAATAAAGAAGACAATCTTCAAAAAGCCATTCAAAAAATAAAAGAAGCAGCAGGTAAAGGTGCCCGGATCATTTGCCTGCAGGAGCTGTTTACATCCCTGTATTTTTGCGATGAGGAGAACTACGATAATTTTAATTTGGCTGAATCAATACCAGGTCCTTCTACCGAGGCTATAAGCCGGGTGGCAAAAGATCTGAATGTAGTGGTTATTGCATCACTTTTTGAAAAAAGAACAAAAGGCATTTATCATAATACAACAGCCGTTATTGATGCAGATGGTGCCTACCTCGGTAAGTATCGTAAAATGCACATACCTGATGACCCTAGTTATTATGAGAAATTTTATTTTACCCCTGGCGATACCGGTTACAGGATCTTTAAAACGACTTTTGCAACCATTGGTGTATTAATCTGCTGGGATCAATGGTACCCCGAAGCTGCCCGTATTACCTCTTTAATGGGTGCAGAGATCTTATTTTACCCGACTGCAATCGGATGGGCAACATCGCAGGACGAAGCAACAAACACCGAACAATATAATGCCTGGCAAACCATTCAAAAAAGCCATGCCGTTGCCAATGGCGTACATGTGGTAAGCGTAAACCGGGTTGGAGTGGAACAGAATGGTGCCATGAAATTTTGGGGCGGATCTTTTGTTGCCAATCCATTTGGAAGCGTGTTATACCAGGCAGATCATGAAACAGAAGAAGTTGCCATAGTTGAGGTAGATACAGATAAGACAGATACTTACCGCACCCACTGGCCGTTTCTGCGCGACCGCAGAATAGATTCTTACCAGCAAATTACCAGGCGATACATTGATGATGAGGGCTGAAAAAGCAACCAAAAATTTTTTATTTGCAAATGACGTTACATAAGCTTTTCTCTGAAATAGAGACTCCCAAAAAATCCGGTTATTTTTTTCCCGCAGAATTTGCACCGCATGTGGCTACCTGGCTTAGCTGGCCGCATAAAGAGGCGTCATGGCCTGGAAAAATTCATGCTATATATCCTGCCTATGCACAATTTGTGAAGGCCCTTGCAGAAAGTGAACTGGTTAGAATAAATGTAAATAATTCCGCCATGAAACAGCAGGCGACCGGTGTATTTAATGGATGCTGGTGTAAATATGAAGCAGGTTGAGTTTTTTATTCATCCAACCAACGATGCCTGGTGCCGTGATCATGGTCCTGCTTTTCTTTTAAACACGAATACAAAAAGTAAAGTTGTAGTTGACTGGAGTTATAATGCATGGGGAAACAAGTATCCGCCCTTCGATCTGGATGATGTGATCCCAACTCTTGTTGCCAACCATTTTAAATTGCCAGTATTTAATCCTGGTATTGTTATGGAAGGTGGTTCAGTTGAATTTAATGGCGAAGGAACATTACTTACCTCAACAGCCTGCCTGCTGAATAAAAACCGGAATCCCAGTCTTGACCGGTCAGAAATTGAAGAATATCTGGCCCACTACTATGGTGTTGAACAAATTCTATGGGTAGATGATGGTATTGTTGGTGATGATACGGATGGACATATTGATGACACAGTAAGATTTGTAAATGCCGATACTATTTTAACGGTGATTGAAGAAAATAAGAACGATGAGAACTACGGTCTTCTTCAAAAAAATTTAAAGCAATTACAAAAAATGCGGTTATTAAACGGAAAACAATTAAATATTCAAATGCTTCCCATGCCCGACCCGGTTATATTTGAAGATCAACGATTACCTGCTTCGTATGCAAATTTTTATATTGCCAATTCGGTGGTGGTTGTCCCTACCTTTCGTAGTAAAAAAGACGATATCGCACTCTCAATTATTCAGGGGTGTTTTAAAGAAAGAAAAGTGGTTGGTATAGATTCTACCGATATTATATGGGGCTTAGGCAGCTTTCATTGCCTTAGCCAGCAAGAGCCCGCTATTTGAGGTTCTTACTACACAATTTTTTTTTTAGTTGGTTAAAGCATTTCTTATTTATATAATATGACTAACATTTTAATGCGTTTTTTCTCTAAACGATAAACAATTTAACAGGCACAATCCTTGCCCCGTAAGGTTTATTAAACCATAACTTACTCTAACAGTTTTTAAAAGTGAATCATCCCGCAAATATAGAAAGCCTAAAAAGTTTTAATGCTCTATACGAGAATTATTCCCCTGTTTTATATGGTACCATTTTGCAGTTTACAAACAGCAAAACTGAAGCGGGCGAGATATTGGGAATTACCTTCAGAGATTATTTTAATGAATGTAAAAAAGAACAGGGAATTTTTATCAATAATTATATTGCTTTAAACCGTTGTCTTATTAAAGCAATTCTTCAACGCCTGAATGTTTCCCCTTCAGAAGCAAGGTCGGTAATACTTAATAATGCAAGACCAAAGGCAGTTGCACTGTAATACCCCGGATTTTGCCTTTAACAGTTATCAATTCATCTTAATTATTCTTTCCGGTAATGTTGCCTTTATATTTTTGAGAACAACGTTTCTGTATGATTTTATTTTGGATTCTTTGGTTAACAGACCTGGTGGTATTTTTTATTTTAATGGTTCTTTTTTTCCTTGGTATGGGTAAGGGCGATGTTAGTTCTTCAAATATCTTTCTCTGGTTGCTTTCCTTTATTATTCTAATGGTAGTACTTTTCCGTTCTGTGTATTTAAAGGCAAAGGATAACATGATCTCTGCTCACTTTCTACTATCAGTAATTGCTGTACCAGCTTTATTACTTGGGGTATTATATGTGCTGATTAAAATTGTACAAAGCCATTAATATTACCATCTTTCATCTATTTTATAAAAGATGTTTCGTTTAAACCACATATTAGGTAACTACATCACCATCTTAAATTATGATTCTTCCCCTTTATAGAATTTACTTTCTAATTTGAGGAATACCTCGTGTTTATGAACCCGTTGCAACGAATTGCCGGCATTTTGTCATAGATGGATTTGATTTAACAACTTAAACGTTAAGCGTAGTTATAATAATAGCCTGAATTGCCCTTTAATACCATGAAATCCAATTCATATATGGCCCCGTATTTAGTTGGTATTAGTTTTGTGTATAACGTACACATTAAATAGTTCCCCAAGTCAGGGTAGAATTTAAAAAAAGAGGAATGGTGTTGTAATGAACCGGAATTTGTATTTGTTGAGTTTTTACATAATTATAATTTTTTCTGGATTGGCTGCATTTAGGCCAGTTATAAAAGAAGAGAAGGTTTTTTCTGTTGAAAAGAAAATAGCTGTTTCTATGTATAAAGGAAATAGTTATCGTTCTCATGTATATAAAGGCACATCGGCAGAAATATACCTGGTAGTTGAAAAGGTAGATGGGTTTTCGCGAACCCCGGTATGGGATACCACCTTTAAAGCTCGTGTATTAAAAGCATTTCCTTTTAAAGAGAAGGCTTTAAATTATGAATTTAATGTTCAGTGCCTGATGAATGAAAGTGAACATCTTGAGGTAAATTATTTTATTACCTACAATTCAAAAGGCAGTTTGCTACGTATGCAATCTCCAAAGGCCCTCGCCGAGAATTTTTACAATTACGAAATAGTAATTTAACCCTCTGGTAAAATTGTATGTTGTATTAATCTTTTCGTTCCTGCATTATTTTTGTTGGATTTCTTTTATCGAAATATGATATGCCATGGAATCATTTAATCAATTAATTCAATCAGACAAACCTGTACTTGTTGATTTTTATGCCGACTGGTGCGGCCCATGTAAAGCAATGGAGCCTGTTGTTAAGGAAGTCGCACGTTCCTTAGATGGAAGGGCACGTGTAGTAAAAGTAAATATTGATAAAATGCAGCAGATCGCGGGCACTTATAATGTGCAGGCTGTGCCTACATTCATGATTTTTAAAAAAGGAAAAATTTTATGGAGGCACCCGGGTATGGCTGATAAAAAAACATTGCTGGATATTATAAACACCAATGCATGATAATTAAATAACACAGTAATGTTTTAAGAAAATGCTGAGGTGTGTTTAAAAAAAATCCCGCAAATGCGGGACTTTCTTATAATAGATGGGTTAGTAAGTATCGGGAAACAATTTCCCGACACAATATTATAAAGAGTTTTTACTAACACAAAAAAAATTTAGAACTATTTTATGCACAAATTAAAATGAGAATGTTAATTGCCGGCATAATAAAATTCAAAAAGAAATTTACAGGTAACATTTAATAGGAAACATTTTGCCAAAAAGCTTTTTATAAAAGTGGTGCAATTAATTTTAAGTAGTTGTTGTTAAATGAATTTAATAGAAAGGCTGTAGAAGATAACGCGCAATAAAATAAAATCATTCGGTTCGTTATCATTTCTTTTTTACTTTTGCCCTCTTCTAATTGCGAAATCTTTTAATTATATAAGAAATTGCAAGCAGGGCCCATAGCTCAGTTGGTTAGAGCACCTGACTCATAATCAGGGGGTCTCAGGTTCAAGCCCTGGTGGGCCCACAAAGCGAGGAATTTATCCTCGCTTTTTTTATGTCTTTTTCAGAAACCCATATGCAGCAAGGGTTTTACATGTCAATACACAGTTTGTTAACCAAAATGAAAATGGTTTTGGTAGATAGAATTTGCCCCTTCACCTTTGTTGCGAATTTGGTTTTTGAAGAGAGGGTTATACCTTATCGGAAAAATTAAAAGGGAAGTCCGGTGAAAATCCGGCGCTATCCCCGTAGCTGTAAAAGCATTGCTGTAATAGCAAAAACATTTTAAAACTCCATTGCCACTGTTTACTAACGGGAAGGCTTTTTAAAATGGGCTTTAGCCAGAAGACCTGCCAATTTCAAACTCAATTAATCACTGTGCTTTCGGGTGAAAGGCCGGGGATGACAACACGCATCTATGCGGTTTTCATGTCCCTGTCATTTTCATCGAACTAAATTTTTAAACAAGTAAAATTTCAGGATGAAACAAATTCTTCTTTCTGCGGGCATTTTAATTTCAGGTTTTTTACATGCACAAAAAGACACTGCCATCAAGGTTTTAGATGAGGTTGTTGTAACAGCAGGTAAAACGCCCCAAAAGCAAAACGAAACAGGCAAAGTAATTACAGTTATAACCAAAGAGCAATTGCAGCAAAATGTCAACTTTACCTTAGGTGAATTATTAACCAGGCAAACGGGTATAATTATTAACGGAAGTGCATCCAGCCCGGGAACTAACCAGTCTGTTTATACGAGAGGGGCATCGGCAGGTAACACGCTTATTCTTATGGATGGTGTGCCTGTGTACGATGCAAGTGGCATTAGTAGCGAGTTTGATATCAATCACATCAATATTAACCAAATCGAGCGTATTGAAATTTTAAAAGGCGCACAGAGTACATTATATGGCAGCGATGCAGTAGCAGGTGTAATTAACATCATAACAAATAAGGGAGGGGATAAACCGGTTGGTGCAAATGCCAGGCTTTCTGCAGGATCTTATAACACCATAAATGGTTCTGCCGCACTACATGGGAAGGTTGGAAAGGTTATGTATAATGGTGGTTATACAAATGTTTATTCAAATGGGTTTTCTTCGGCACGAGATACATTGAATACCGGCTTATTTGATAAGGATGGATTTAGTCAGCAAACCTTTTTATTATCAGCAGCATACCAGTTCTCTGATAAATTGAACATGCGTGTTTTTGGAAATACAAGTAATTATACCGCGGATGCAGATGCCGGGGCCTACCTGGACGACAAAGATTATAGCATTAATAATAAAAGTTTTCAAACAGGGTTTGGCCTGGATCAAAAAATAAATACGGGCAGAATTGTTTTTAATTATCAGTTTTCAAAAGTTAGCAGGAAATATACAGATGACAGTACCGATATACCATCATTCGCCATTTACCAGCTTGGGGCTTATACAAGTTATGGCCATTACGCGGAGCTTTTTACGAACTTAAATGTTTCAAATAGGTTATCCTTAACGGCAGGTGTAGATTACAGAAGAAGCAGCACCGACCAGTTTTATAAACTTGTTTCGATGTTTGGGCCTTATACCACAACATTAAGTAAAGACAGTGCAATAACCGGTCAATATAGCCTGTACGCGCAGTTTAACCTTAACGTAGCAAAAGGGCTGGTTATAGAAAGCGGCGCAAGGGTAAATCATCATAATCTATACGGGTATAATGGTACATATAGTATAAACCCTTCTTTTACATTTTCAGAAAAATTAAAAGCATTTGTCAATCTTTCAACGGCTTACAAAACTCCATCGCAATACCAGCTGTACAGTGAATTTGGTAATAAATCGCTGAAACCTGAACAATCAGTTTCTATTGAAGGTGGCTTGCAGTATATTAATAAGGAAGTTCAAACAAGACTGGTATTTTTTAATAGAAAAATAAGAGACGTAATTTCTTTCTAATACCGATTATACCACTTATGAAAGTCATTACATAAATGCAGACCGCCAGCACGACAATGGGCTTGAAGCAGACATGTTATGGAAGCCGGTAAAAAACTTAATTCTTAGCACTAACTATACTTATGTTAACGGGCAAATAACCACCAGCGATGCATTTACAGGAAAGGATACCAGTTTCTATAACCTGTACCGCCGCCCTAAAAATGTTATTAATGCAGATATTACCTGGACACCATTTAAGCAATGGTCTGTCTCAACACATTTTCGTTCGGTAAGCAAATTCTATGAAGCTGTATATGGCGCTGCTCCTGCCTCTTCACAAGGTTATTATACCATAGACTTGTACACCTCCTATACCATTAAAGACAAAATAAAATTATTTGCAGACCTGCGAAACATTACCAATCAGGAATACTATGAAATTGCCGGGTATAATTCGAAACGTTTTAATTTTATGGGTGGCATACAATTAGATTTATAACTGATCTTATAAGGCAAAGCGATTTATGGAAGTAGATAAACTCGTTACTGTTATTTTTACCTTATTTGCTGTAATAGACATAATAGGGTCTATTCCATTGCTCGTAACGCTTAAAGAAAAGATGGGGATTATTCATCCTCTGCAGGCAACCCTCGTATCTGCAGCGCTTATGATTGGTTTCCTGTATATCGGTGAACAATTTTTAAAAATTCTTGGCCTCGATATTCAATCTTTTGCTGTTGGCGGTTCAATTGTGATTTTTTTATTAGGACTTGAAATGGTTCTGGGGTTAGAAATATTTAAGGGAGATACAGACGCCCGTTCGGGAATGCTTGTGCCTGTGGCTTTCCCAATTATAGCAGGCAGCGGAACGTTGACTACCATTATGTCTTTAAAAGCGAATTATGACAATTACTACATAATGGCAGGAATTCTTATTAATCTTATAGTTATCTATATCGTTCTTCGCTCACTTAAATTAATCGAGCGGGCATTGGGTAAAGCAGGGTTGCTTGTTGTTAGAAAATTTTTCGGTGTTATTCTGCTTGCAATAGCAGTAAAAATATTTACAACCAACATGAGCTCGTTCGGGCAGAATGATTAGTTGTTGATAATTTAACGGCAGTACAAGAGTGCGACGCAACACCGCCGCCATGATAACCCACTGCCCAAACCAAAAAATTTCTTTGCATTTTATTAACGCCCGCAGTTAAAACCGCGGGCCTTTTATGCATCATACCTGTTCAATTAATAATTTTTGCTTACCTAATTTAAAAATTACATGAAAGCATTTTTACCACTTGCGTGGGTGGCGATCTTTGCCTTAACCATAACCTCCTGCAGTAAAACCGTAGATGTTGCGCCACCATATTATAACCCGGTAACAGGATCGTGGAAAATTGTTGAAACATCGGCCAATGATGGTTTTGGATGGTATTCATTTAATGCAAAGGTGCATGGGATATTTACTTTTTATGAAACCGGAACAGCACGGTATTATGATAATTATAACGACATGGCAGGCAGCTGGAACATGAGCACGGTTACAACCGGTTATTATGATGAGTATGGTAATTATTATAATGGGCCACACAATAACTTTGAAATTTATGTATCGGATAATGCCGGCAATTTTATAGACCTGTATTTTGATTACATCACATTTACCGGTAACAATCAATTTACTTCTACCTATTATAATGGTAAAATTGTTTACCGGTATACGTTTGCCAGGTATTGATGCGTTACCCTTTACTTTTAACACTCAAATATGTACAGATATTTTTTCACGGCATTTTTTCTAACCCTTGGGTTTTATGCATGCAGCCAGAAAACATATACCATAACCAGGCAAACAACGGCAGATTCCCCCATCGGATATTCCTGTAAAAGGGATAGAGCAAAGCATTCTTAATTACGTTAATGCGCACAGGGCTTCAATAAACAAACCTGCATTAACGCTAATAAATGATGCTTCTGCCGAAGCTACAAAACACAGCCGCAACATGGCAAATAAATCTGTTGCTTTCGGCCATGACGGCTTCGATAACCGTATTGATGTAATTATTTCTAAAATTGGAAGAATTAATGCTGCTGCAGAAAATGTAGCTTATGGGCAAATGAATGCTTCCACGGTTGTTAACGGCTGGCTTCGTAGCCCGGGACACAAGAAAAATATAGAGGGCGATTATAATCTTACCGGCATAGGTGTTTATAAAGATGCTAACGGCACTATATATTTTACCCAGATATTTTTAAAAAAATAAATCCTGTTTACATAGCTTTTTCAAAAGCCTTCAAATATTTATTTATATACTGGTCTTTGCTCTTCAGTTTATATTGAATAATATATCTCGGGTGTTCAAGCGCAATGATCGCTTTGAAAAACGCATGCTTTTCATTTAGTTTTTTTAAATAAGAAAAATTTTTACCTGTACCCATGCAGAAGCAAAGGTTTGTATGTATCCCAAATTCAATTTGTTTTTGTATAGAGGAAATAATAAAAGGTTCGCTTGCCTGCATCAGCGCAGCATTATCATAGTAATTGTAATTAATATTATTGCTTTTATTATTACTATTCGTAAAGCCTAAGGGGCAAACAGAGTTAATATAAAATTTACTGTAAAATTTTTCAGCACCTCCGTAAGCTGCTATCATATCATAAATAAATACTGAGGATGGTTCGTGGGTTTGTTTAATATTTAAAGTAATTCCACACACATCAAGCAATCTTTTAGTATCGGTAAAAGGAATGCCTGTTACACCGGCGCCAAACCTTCCTGGATTAATTCCAAGTATCCAGAAACGGTTTTTATGGTCATTATAATATGTATTATAAAAAGCTTCTGAAGCTGCAATGGCAGAAGAATTATCTATAAAAGGATTTAATACAGAAATGCCTTCTGGTAAAGAGCCTGCAAATTGCAGTTGCCTGTTAAAATGCTTAACTTTTTCTGAAAATGTCATACCCGGAAAAAGACACGAAAGTAAGTATGAACTCTATTAGGTAATTATATAAAACCGTAAAAACTATAACATAATAAATGACACTGTGATGCTATTTAGTTATATCTTCGGCCCTTGAAATTAAGCTCTTAGTACAATTGTATTTAAACGGACATAATCTTACATTCTTTTCCCTGTAATATTTTACGCTTCTTTACTGTTTGCTTTTACTTGAAATCATTGGTATTTTATTTTTATTATTTTAATTATTGTTTTTATGAACATTTATGTTTCAAATTTGAGTTTTCAAACCACAGACGCTGAACTGAAAGATATCTTTACAAAGTTCGGTGAAGTAGAATCTGCTAAGATTATCATGGACAGGGAAACCGGAAGGTCTCGTGGGTTCGGATTTGTGGAAATGTCTTCTGAAGCAGAAGGAAGAGACGCCCTGCAGGCTCTTAATAACAAAGAGTTTAACGGCAGAACAATGTCTGTTTCTATAGCTAAGGAAAAAACCGAAAGGAGCAACAACTCTTATCGTTCTAACTCAAGAATGTAGTTTATTTAAATATAGACAGTTAAAGAGCTTTTTTATAAAGCTCTTTTTTTATGCTGTAATGCCTGGTTATTTTTCATCACTGGTATTGTCTTCGGCTTCTTCTGGGGTTTCGTTGTAATTTTTACTTACGATTATATGCTGGTTGTGTGCTGCAAGCTCAATGTTATTTGCTTTTAGCATATGAATTATGCTTAGCATTATCTCCTCTTTTTGTTCATTAAAATCCTGTAGCCCCTGAAGTATGGAAGTAAAATAATCTATATGTATAACGTGCGCATTTTTGCCGGTATCGCTCAGGTAAACATTCCACATTTCAATATATTCCCTGTTCATCATTTTTTTAATTTCGCCCACGCACATTTGTAATTGCTGTGTTGTGGTATATATGTCAAGCTCCAGGTTTATATCAGCCCTGCGTTGGGTGCGTAAAGTAATGTTGTCTAAAATAGTATCTACCATTTGTTTATTGGGTACAGATATATAGGTCTTTTGATCTGTTCTAATGCGTGTACTTCTTAAACCGATTTTCTCTACCTGCCCCGTAAAACTTTGCACCTTTACCCAGTCGCCTGTTGTAAAGGGTTTATCAAAAAAAATAATGAAAGATGCTATAAGATTTTCAAGGCTTTCTCGGGTGGCAAGTGCTAATGCCGCACCTACAATACTTAAACCTGTTACAAGGTTCCCGATGTTATAATGAAATACAAATTTTAAAATCAGCAAAAGGCCAATGATTACCAGTATAGCCCGAAAAAAATCGCGGAAGAATACGATCAGTTGATTATCTGTGTGATCCGGGGTAATTGCCGCTTTTTCTTCTAATATATAAGAAACAAATTTTATTAATCTTAGGCAAAGCCTGATAAAGATGATAACCAGTGTAAAATTTATAATGCCATCAATTAAGTCTTTGGATGAAATTTTATAAATATTGAAATCAAGCACATCAGGAAAGTTGAGCTGATTAAGCGAAATAATAATTACTAGAATAAGTAAAAAGGTTTCTAATGGTTTTAATATTAATTGAATGAAGGACCGGCGCTCTAACTGTTTTTCGCGTGCTGCAAAAAATTTATACAGAAGATTTGCCAAAAGCTTTGATATAAGCCGTTTTATTAAAAGTGCAATAATTATTGTAATTGCAACTTCTGCATACATCAATACTGTATTATCCAAAAATTCCGTCTGCCAAAAATCTTTCATTAAAAATTAATTAAGGGCAAAATTAAACAGGCCATAATCTTTAAGTACATATAAACTGTTATTAAAGTTAACCGCCTTAATAAATGGCGCTGCATAATGCAAGTAAGTTTCTTTGGTTAAAGTGGTAAGTGTATTCATTGCATACATGGTATGGAAAGAAAAGCCAAACAGTGTCTGGTTTACTACCATAACATTTTCCCACTTTTCTGCAGGTAAATATTTCCTGAAACCGCCATAATAATCGAAAATCATCCATCCACTGTTTGCATCATATAAATAGAGTTGCCCGTTGGTATCTATAATTTTATCAGGGTTAAATGCATAATTAAAGATCATTCTGAAATCCCCGGTTTTGAATAATACATTACCCTGATCATCTATTTTAACCAGTACATTATTCACCTGGTCAAATACCCAGTAATTATTATCATAACTCAGCGCTACTGCTTTTGCCTGGTAAATGTTTAATTTTCTAAGGTCGATGGTATTTATGGCATTTAAAAACCGGTCTAATACAACAATGGTTAAAAAGTCTTTGTAGTATAGCACCAATTTTAAGGGGTTGGTTACATCAACAAAATAAATATCTCCATAGCGCCGCGTATCATTATAAACGGCAAGCGAATCGCCGGTGGAATTATATTTTATTATTTTGTTGTTGTTACTGATAAGATAAATGTTCGCAAAATTATCGAGGTAAAAATTTGTGAATGTGCCCTTTACGATAAACACTTCGCCAGGGGTTAACGAATCGCCCTGCGCCGCCGCACGGCTGTTGCACAGTAACAGAGTAAAACATAATATATAGCAGGTTAGCTTTCCCATTTTTTTAAATTCAAATCATTTCCATTAAAAACGGCATATGTAAAAGATGTAATCCAGTCTCCAAGGTTTATATAACGGCTACGATGTGTAAGAGAAATATCTAACGGTAAATGCCTGTGACCAAAAACAAAAAAATCAAAATGTTCTTTTGCAAGTATTTCTCTGCTGTATATTATCAGCCATTCTTTGTCTTCACCTAAAAATAAAGCATCTGATGCGCCTGTTTTTTCCCGGCTCTTTTGGCTGAAGTAATTTGCAATACCCATACCCAGGGTAGGATGCATTTGACCAAACAGCCATTGGCAGGTTTTATTGCGAAAAACTTTTTTTATGAATTTATATCCATGATCCCCCGGACCTAAACCATCGCCATGACCAACATAAAATTTCTTGTTATTAAAAATATAAGTACGGGGCTCAAAATATACGGGTATGTTTAACTCTTCCTGGAAATAACTGCGCATCCACATATCGTGGTTGCCTGCGAATAAATGTACATCTACCCCGCTGTCGGTTATTTCTGCCAGTTTGCCTAACAGGCGGGTGTATCCTTTCGGAACAACAGTTTTATATTCGTACCAAAAGTCGAAAATATCCCCTGCAATAATTATTAAGGCGGCATCTTTATAAATAGTGTCTAGAAAATGTACAATCTTTTTTTCGCGCAAAAGGCTATTAGCCTTATTAGGCGCACCGAGGTGAAAGTCTGATAAGAAATAAATTTTTTTTCCTTCGGTCAAATCCATCATCAAAATACGGTAAATTTTTTTTTGAAACGATAAGTTTACTTTCTACCTATTAAAAAATGATTTGAAAAATTATGCTAATGTTTAGTTTTATTGTAGAATAGACATTATGACAAGACCCAAATTTTTTTTCTGTATTCTGGTGTTTTTGGTTTCCTGTGCTCCGGGGCAATATAAATCGTCTAATAAATTATATAAAAAACAGGCTGCACTGTATGGAGGTATTTTGGCGCAATATCCACTTAAAGATTCTTTTACATTGGCCCAGCGATTTATAGGAAGCCCGAATTTTAATTTAAGAAAACCCAATTTTGTTATTATTCATCACACCGCGCAAAACAGTTGTGCGCAAACGCTTGCAACTTTTACCAAAACAAAAAGCGAGGTTAGCGCTCATTACCTTATTTGCAAAGATGGTACAGTGCATCATTTATTAAATGATTATTTGCGCGCCTGGCATGCGGGTGTAAGTATGTGGGGTAATGATAGAGATATAAACAGCAGCAGTATAGGTATTGAATTAGATAATAATGGTTTTGAAACCTTTTCTGAAACGCAGATGCTTAGCCTTTTGCAGCTACTTGGCACTTTAAAAAAAGCCTTCAACATACCGGCTGCTAATTTTATCGGGCATGGTGATGTTGCCCCGGGCCGAAAAGGTGATCCCGGTTATCTCTTCGACTGGAAACGTTTATCTGACAAAGGTTTTGGAAACTGGTATGAAGATACCTCTGTGATTACGGTTCCTGTTGGTTTTAATTATTTGCATGCCCTTCGTATAATTGGTTACAATATGCAGGATTCAACAGCCGCTATTAAAGCATTTAAAAGACACTGGTTAAGAGATACAACCTGTTGCCTTTCGGTTGGTGATGAAAAGGTGTTATTTAGTTTGCTGCAAAAAGTTTTATAGCTGTTGAAGATGGCTTTTAATAAATAAGCCGTAAAAAAATTTACGGCTTACAATATTTTTGGCGGGGGGTTATTAATACTACATAGATGCGAGTTGAACCTTTTGCGTTAGTTCCATAACATTTTCTCTGAAGAGGCTGTCAGTGTCCATCAGGTCTTTAACCGTTTGGCAGCTGTGAATAACAGTTGTATGATCTCTTCCTCCAAAATGCTCACCAATGGTTTTTAAAGAATTTTTAGTGAATGCTTTTGCGAGATACATGGTTATTTGCCTGGCCTGAACTATTTCCCTTTTACGGGTTTTGTGCAGCAAGGTTTCGTAAGGCACATTAAAGAATTCGCATACCATTTTTTGAATGGCATCAATCGTAATTTCTTTGCTGCTGGTTTTTATAAAGTTGCGCAATACCTTTTTTGTAAGTTCAAGATCAATATCCCTCCTGTTTAGAGAAGATTGAGCTAAGAGGGAAATCATAGCGCCTTCCAGTTCACGCACATTGGTATTAATATTATAGGCAACATACTTAACTACTTCTTTTGGCATGTCTAAACCATCTCCTTTCATTTTTCTCTCAAGTATTTCAATTCTTGTTTCATAATCAGGCACCTGCAGGTCTGCGCTTAAACCCCAGCGAAAACGGCTTAGCAATCTTTCCTGCATGCCATCCAGGTCTTTAGGAGGTTTGTCTGATGTTAGTATTAATTGTTTCCCGCTTTGGTGCAGGTGATTGAAAATGGCAAAGAAGGCATCCTGCGATTTTTCGGCGCGGGCAAAAAACTGAACATCATCAATAATTAAAACATCTATTAACTGGTAGAAATGAATGAAATCATTGATTGCATTGTTGCGGCTATGATCCTGAAACTGGTTTATAAATTTTTCGCTGCTAACATACAACACCACTTTGTTAGGGTGAACTCGTTTAACCTCGTTACCTATTGCCTGCCCCAGGTGTGTTTTGCCCAGGCCAACGCCACCATAAATTACAAGCGGGTTAAAAGAATTATTACCGGGTTTTTCTGCAACGGTTTTTCCTGCACGCCTGGCTACCCTGTTGCAATCACCTTCAATAAATGTATCTAATATATAAGAAGCATTTAGTTGCGGGTCTATTTGCATTTTTTTTAGGCCGGGTATAACAAACGGGTTTTTAACGGGGGTATTTATGATCAGAGGAAAATTCATTTCATTATTATTATAAATTTTGGCATTACCCGCAGGCACATCCATAGTGCCGCCCCTGTCGTTATTGCCACTGTCTACCATTATACGGTATTCGAGGCGGGCTGTTTTGCCCAGTTCGCGTTTAAGTGTTTTTGCAAGCAGATTTAAATAATGTTCTTCAAGGTATTCAAAGAAGAATTGACTGGGCACCTGTATGAGCAAAATGTTCCCGTTAAGCTCTAATGGCTTAATGGGTTCAAACCACGTTTTATAAGGTTGCCAATCAACAATATCCTGAATAATTTTTAAGCAATTATTCCAAACTATTTCTGCATTTTTTGCCATAGAGGGGATAGCGAAATTTACATGGGTTTAATACTTCTAGATACCGATTAAAACTTTCAAAACTTCCGATAAAATTTTATTTATTTTTTCATCGGCAGGGGAACGAATATCAAATATTAAATGTTGAAAAAAAAATTTTTTAGACAGGTTTTTTTCTTTTTTATACTCAAAAAAGTTTTTTAAAAATCTAAAGTTTTATAAATGAATATAATGAGTGCTAATGGTCATTTTCGTATAGAAAATAAACTATATTTTTTTTGGAAATCATAAATAAATGCAGATGTATCAAGGGTTTGTTTAACAACAGGCGCGTAGTGTGTTAACAGAGAAGCGAATACACAGGTATTCAAAAAATTATTTTTAAATGTTACATAACATTAACAACGACTTACAGATTTATAAAAACAAGATGATGATTTTTATTTAGCAGGATGTTCTTGAAAATATAAAAAGTGGGATAAAGTTTATTTGACTTTTTAAAGATTTATACCTACGTAATACTCTAAAGAGTTTGTATAAATGTGTCTGAATTTTTGCCAATTAATCGGGCAAAGCTTTTATAGAAATTGTTATTTCTTTTTTTGCGGGAAAATAAAAGTATTTCTTACTCTTTTTTATTGACAATTAAGCAACTTAAATAAAGTAATCAGACATAAAAATAATTGTGGAATTGAGAAAAAATTAATTATGGTTCAACGACCCCCTCTCTAAAAAGTCCAGGATTAATTTATGAATGATTTCATATTCCAGCAAAAATCCATCGTGGCCATATAAAGAATGGATCTCATGAAACAACGCACCCGGAATATTCTCTGCGCAAAATTTTTGCTCCTGCAAAGGGAAAAGAATATCTGAGCTTATCCCGATAACCAAAGTTTTAGCAGTAATGTTTTGCAATGCATGTTGCGGGCTGGTTCTATTGCGCCCTACATTGTGCGCATCCATGCTTTTTGAAAGAAAGTAATAGCTGAATGCATTAAATCTTTTAGCAAGTTTCGCACCCTGGTATCGCTGGTAAGATTCGCTTTTAAAATGGTCTATTTTTGAATATCCTTCTTCTGCCTGGGTAATATTGTAGGTATTATAATGCCGGTAAGATAATAGTGCAATACTTCTTGCAGCCTTCATTCCTTTTTGTCCGGCATTTTCATGATTATTTAACCAGGTGGCATCTGTTTCAATGCAAAACCGCTGAGAAGCATTAAATGCAATACCCCATGGCGAATGAAATGCATTGGTTGCTATCGGAACAATATGCTTAAAAAAATAGGGCTCGTCTATAGCCCATTCTAATAATTGCTGCCCACCCATGGACCCTCCAATACCTATTAATACATTATTAATCTTTAAGTGATCGCGCAGAAGTTTATAACCCCTTATCATGTCCCGGGTGGTAAACATGGGAAATGAGTGATAATAATGGCTGCCAGTGAGGGGATTTATATCAATAGGCGAGAGGCTTCCGTAGCAACTGCCGGGCATATTAACGCAAATAATAAAATGCTTTTGCGGATCAAATAATTTTCCCTCGCCCACCAGACCCGGCCACCATTCCTTTGCATCACTGTTGGCAGTTAATGCATGAAACACCCACACTACGTTGCTTTTATCTTCATTTAATGTACCCTGCGTAGTATAAGCAAGCCTTATTACAGGCAATACCTGCCCGCTTTCTAGCACAAAATCTTTATGGCTGGTAAATATCTGGTAAGGCAAAACTTAATTTTTTACTTAAGCAGGCAAAGGTATTGCCGCTGGTTTAAAGCAGTTTAATTATTATGCAATAACAAGGCAGCAAGCATGGTACTTACTGCCCCTGTTATTTAATGGTACATTAAAAAAATTTATTTATTGCATATCCGCTTCACCCGCATTCACTTTTTGAAGTGCTTGTTCAAAATCAGCCTTAATATCTTCAATATGCTCAATGCCAACGCTAACCCTTACCTGGTTTGGTAATACCCCGCTTGCTTTTTGTTCTTCTTCGCTTAGTTGTTCATGTGTTGTAGATGCCGGGTGAATAACAAGTGTTTTGGCATCGCCCACATTGGCAAGGTGGCTCGCCAGCTTTAACTCATTAATGAAAGATGCGGCTTTTTCTTTTTCACCTTTTACACCAAATTGCAAAACACCGCCAAAGCCATTCACCAGGTATTTTTTTGCAAGGTCATGATATTGATTATTCTTTAGACCCGGGTAAAGCACAAACTCTACCTGCGGGTGTTGTTCTAACCATTCAGCTAAAGCCAATGCATTGTCTACATGCCGTTGAACACGTAAAGAAAGTGTTTCCAGTCCCTGTAATAAAAGGAATGAATTAAACGGACTTAATGATGGACCGAAATCGCGCAAACCCTCTACCCGTGCCCTTATGGCGAAGGCTATGTTGGGCAGGCCTAATGGATTTCCTTCACCGAAAATTTCCCAGAACTTTAATCCATGATATCCTTCAGAAGGCTCAGTGAATTGAGGAAATTTTCCATTTCCCCAGTTATAATTTCCACCATCTATTATAGCGCCACCAATAGATGTTCCATGCCCCCCGATCCATTTGGTAGCAGATTCAACCACAACATTTGCTCCCCACTCAAACGGTCTGAATAAATAACCGCCTGCCCCAAATGTATTATCTACGATCAGTGGCAGGTCGTATTCTTTTGCCAATGCACCAAATTTTTCAAAATCGGGTACATTTAACTGAGGGTTACCAATTGTTTCGAGGTATATGGCTTTGGTATTTTTATCGATGTGTTTTACAAAACTTTCTACATTATCGCCATCACCAAATCTCGCTTCAATGCCCAGGCGTTTAAAAGCCACTTTAAACTGGTTGTATGTTCCCCCGTATAAATACGAAGTAGAAATAAAATTATCACCTGCCTGCAGTATGTTGTTAAGTGCTAGAAATTGTGCTGCCTGCCCGCTTCCTGTAGCTACCGCCGCCACGCCACCTTCCAGTGCGGCAATGCGCTGTTCAAAAACATCGGTGGTGGGGTTCATGATGCGTGTATAAATGTTTCCGAATTCTTTTAAACCAAAAAGATTTGCAGCATGCTCTGCATTTTTAAATCCATAAGAGGTTGTTTGATAAATAGGAACCGCCCGTGCATTGGTAGAAGGGTCTATCTGTTGACCGGCATGTAATTGCAGGGTATCGAAATGATGTGTGTTACTCATAAAAACTGAATATTTAAAAGGTATAAAGAAAAAAATTAGTAAAAATAAAAATGGGCAAAGCCCAGTGCGGGGTGTATATAAATTTATGCCTTACGGCATACAACAAGTGCAGCAAATACAAAAGCAGGGTGCTTGTAACAGAGAAAAATGATATGTACTTAAATTATTCATTGCTGTATCGAGGTCTCAAATGTAGGAATCGCAATTGATTATGTCCAAAATATTTTTATAAATTACTTTGTGAAATTATATGAGAATACCTGCCTGCCAAAAGTTGCGCTGTTTCAAAATCTTTTACGGTATCAATATTAATATATAATTCCGGGTTTGATAAAATGCCTTCCACCTTATTTCCAAACAACGAATGTCTTTGTAAAATTGTATCGGTTTTTATAATGTACACGCTGCCATCGCGAATATATGCGGGCGGTAGTTGCTGCCTGCGGGTTATAATATTATCGTTATGCATTGCATTAACCAATGATCCTTCATTGTTCTGAAAAAAAACCCAGTGCGGATTAAATTGATGTGGTACCGGAAGTATAGAAATTAATGTGTCTGTACCGGTGGCAATAAATTTTTCAATACACTTATCTATGAAACCCATTTCCCTGAAAGGATATGTAGGTTGCAGTAAACAAACCGCATCAAACGATGTCTGGTTTTGTTCATAGTAATTAAGTGCATGTATAATTACTTCAATGGTGGGTGTGGTATCTGTTGCTAATTCATCCGGTCTTTTAAAAGGTGCCGATATATTATACGTTTTCGCCAGTTGCATCATTTCATCACTATCTGTGCTAATGATCACAGAATGTAACAGCGTTGACTGTGATGCGATCTGCATTGTATAAGACAATAAGGGTTTGCCTGCAAGCAGCTTCATGTTTTTATTCGGAACACCTTTAGAGCCTTTGCGCGCAGGAATAATGCCAAGCACTTTCATTATTTATAATTCAGGGTTTTATGGTGGCGTAACGTAACCGTTTCAAGTACATTGGCAATATTTTTTCCTGCATTACCTCCTCCGTAAAATGTTGAGGGCTGCGGTCTTGCCTGCTGTAAACAACTTTTTATTGCCGCAAAAATTTCATTCTTTTCATAACCACAATCAATCACATTATTTGCTTTATCTCTTCCATGCTGCCGGGAACCAATATTAACAACGGGCACACCCAGGTATGCGCATTCGCGTATGCCCACGCTTGAATTGCCTACAAGACATTTTGAATGGTGCAGTAATTTTAGAAAATCTTCGGGTCGCATGTTCTTGAAAAAATGGATAAAGGGCAGGGCATGCTTTTCCCTGTAAGCCCTTATTCCATGCGATAAGCCATCAGCGCCTGCATCAACATTTGGCCAAAACCAAAAAGCGGGTATTTGCAATTCTTCCACTGCCTGTAAGGTTTGTTCTATTTGCGCAGCAGCCTGCATGTATTCTGTGGTTACAGAATGTTGCATTACAACTATATAACCAGCATCATAATTAAAAATATCCCCCACACCACCATATTTTTTAAATGGATCAAAACCAAGCGATGCAGAGTCAATTACATTTGCAGCGAGGTCTACAGACGGACATCCGGTAGTAAAAACATAATTCTCATCTTCTCCCAATTGAATCACACGCCTGCGGGCACTTTCAGTGCTTACAAGATGTATATCTGCAAGCTTTGTATTTGCATGCCGCACTTTTTCATCTATGTTTCCTGTTATCTCACCACCCTGTATATGTGCAACAGGAATATTTTGATATGCGGCGGCAATAGAGACTGCAAGGGTTTCAAACCTGTCTGCAATTACAACCACCACATCAGGTTTAAGATTATAAAAAACATTTGATAATTCAATAACCCCTAACCCTGTTGTTTTGGCCATGGTTGTTGGGTTTTCGCCTTCCAAAACCATAAAAACTTTGGCGTCAATTTTAAAACCATCTTCTATAACAAAATCATCCACGTTCCCATACCGGTTTAGTAATGCCGCACCGGCAAGTACCAGTTGTAATTCAAGGTTATTATTTTCTTTAATTGCCTGCAATGCAGTTTTAACCCTGCTGTAACTGGGTCGTGCTGTAATTACTACACAGACTTTTCTTTTATTCACTTTTATATTATTTTGTAACCGGCTTTCGTTATTAATTGTACTTCGGTTGCGTCGCACGCTTGTGCTGTAAACCTTTGTCAGCAATAGTTTCAGCAAAAATCATCTTCTGTAAGAAAATCCCATTGCGCTTTTTTATTTTGCAGGGGTTTTCCTATAACCTTTGCATATTCTGATGCGTTTATACCATAGCCTGCAGGTTTTTTAGCTTCCAGCATTTCTTCAGTTAATATAGTGCCTTTATCCAGTTGCCTGTTTACTGCCAATGATTTTCCAAAAATATTTTTTAACTGTAGGGCTTCTGTATCTAAGTGTTTATCACCTTGCGCTTTTAATGAAGTGGTTATTTTTCTAATGCCCTCCACCAATTTTTTTACCTCCGCAATTTCTACAGAAGATTTAGCATCAGGACCAAACATTTGCCTGCTGAACACCACATGAAATTCAAATAATTCCGCACCAAGTGCTGCAGCCGCAAGACAGGCATATATATCCCCGCTATGATCTGAAAAACCAACAGGAATTTTGTACCGTTCTTTTAATTCCGTTATCAGGTTCAGCTTCCATAATTCCGGTGGTGCAGGGTAAGAAGTGGTGCATTGCAAAACAGAAACATTCACCTTTTTTTCTTTAAAAATGCTTACTGCATTATCCAGTTCATTCCAATTACTTAAACCCGAAGAAAGTATTACAGGTTTATGTAAACGTGCGATTTTATTTAATAGTAACAGGTTGCTAATTTCTCCTGATCCTATCTTGTATCTTTTTACTCCGATTGTTTCAAGAAGGTCAACTGCCGCGTTTGAAAATGGGCTGCTTATAAACTCCAATCCATTTTCTTCGCAATGATTTTTTAAACTTTCCCATTCAGAAGATGTGAATTCCATTCTTTTCCAGTAATCGAACCGGGTGGCATCTGTATAATTGAATTTTGTTCTGAAAGGCTCGTGAATGCTGCTTTCCGCATTAGCTATATGTGTTTGAAATTTTATAGCATCCACCCCTGAATCTTTAAGTGCATTGATGTAAGCATGCGCCATTCCCAAACTGCCATCATGCGCCTGTGCTATTTCAGCAATGATCATGAAGAAAAATTAAACATTTTTTTTAATGGCAAGTAATGAAAAGTCGCTTTCTTCTTTTTCAATATTATTTACCAGTTTACCTAATTTGTCTATTTCCATTTCTACCACATCGCCGGGTTGCAGCCACTGCTCACTATAATTCGGATCGTTTAGTTTTCCGGTGCCGTTAAGTTCCAGGAAACAACCTGTGCCTACGGTTCCGCTTCCTATAATATCGCCGGGGTGTAGCATGGTGCCATAAGATGCCCGTTCAATTATTTCTGCAAATGTCCAGTCCATATCTCCCAGGTTACCCTCACTTACCTGTTTGCCATTTACCCAACACTTCATATTTAGCTGCCAGTTTTTGCCAGTATGTCCTTCTTTGGCATCAACCATGTTTTCCTGCAATTCATCCAGCGTAACCAGATATGGTCCTACTGAAGTGGCAAAGTCTTTGCCTTTAGCAGGTCCCAGGTTTAATTTCATTTCTTCCATTTGCAATAATCTTGCGCTCATATCATTCATGATCATAAGCCCGCCAATATATTCATGCGCATCTTCTGCTTTAATATTGCGCCCGTGTTTACAAATTACTATGGCAGCCTCCAGTTCAAAATCGAGCTTTTCAAAATGATCGGGCATGCATAATATTTCGCCGGGGCCCTGTACGCTGTGGTGGTTAGTAAAATAAAATATGGGATATTGATCGTACTCCGGTATCATAGGTACACTGCGGTTTCTCCGGGCGGCGGCCACGTGTTGCCGGAAGGCATACGCATCCCTGCAACTGGTAGGAAATGGAACCGGTGATAGCAGTTGCACACTATCCATAGGTACTGATCTTTCGTTGCCCAGTTTGCCGTTTACAATGGCATTGTGTACTGCCAGAGCAATGGGATAATTTTCTTCCCAGTACGTTAAAAACATGTTCATGGATGAGGGCAGCTCAGGGTGCATTTCATCCAGGTCATACACTTTATCATTTACAGCTAATGCAAGCTGGTCGTGTTCATCTTTTAAATAAGAAACTAACTTCATTTTATCTCCTCATTTTTTTTAATCTATGGTAGTAATTATTTTGAAATCTTTATTGAGCACCAAAAGGCCAGGCGTGTTTCCCGTTTGTATAATACCTAAATTTTTATTATTAATTGCTTTTGCCGGATAATAACTGCACATGCGCAATGCTTCTTCCACATCAATATTGCAATGTTGCACAAAGTTTAAAAAGGCCTTGTGCATAGTTAATGCAGAGCCACTTAATATGCCGTTACAGGTGTATTTATCGCCCTCAAAACGGTGGGAATAAATTTCATCTTCAGATTCTGTTACCGCATCGGTTATAGCGAATAATCTTTCCTTCATTACAGTTTTAGCAATGCGAATGGCGGCAAAGTCTACGTGATGCCCATCCGGTACAATGCTGCATAAAACACTTTTGTGGTCCATTATCGCACCGGCCATACCAGGCGCCCTGTGGTTCAACGGGCTCATAGCGTTGAACAAATGTGTTGCTGCATAAATGTTGGTGTTAAATGCGTCGGTTGCTTTTTTATAGGTAGCATCACTATGCCCTGCAGAAACCACCACATCATGCATTTGAATGAGTTCTATAATTTCATCGCTGCATATTTCCGGAGCAAGTGTTATAATCTTTATTATGCCTTTTCCGTAGGCAAGCAATTCAAGTACAGTTTCTTTTTCTGGTGCATGTATCCACGCTTCGTTGTGAGCACCTTTTTTATTTTTGTTTAGCCAGGGTCCTTCAATGTGCAGGCCCAGCACACCTTTCCCTCCATCTTCCCAATACTTTCTTACCGCGTCTATGCTTTTATAAAACACATCATAAGTATTTGTAGCTACGGTGGGCATGCACCATGCGGCTCCGCCTGATTTACTGTAATCATAAATTTTTTTTACTGCATCACTTTCAGGATAAATTGCAAGCAGCTTATTGTATGCACCATAAATCTGTATGTCGATAAATGCAGGCGCAATGAGTGCATCCTCAAAATTTTTGATGTGTAAGGATGATGGAATTTCACTTTGTGGAATTACCTGGAGTATTTCATTGTCTTTTGTAATTATAGCATGATCTTGAAGAATTTCCATTCCTGTAAATATTTTTGTGGCAGCAATGGCCTGCGTATTTTCCATTCAAAATTTTATTCGTTAATCGAAAAAGAATCTGCATCTTTTAAAAAAGGAAGAATAGTTCTGGTTTTAACCAAAGATTCTTTATCAAGTGATATGGTAAAAACA
Source organism: uncultured Bacteroidota bacterium (assembly GCA_963806425.1). Classification (GTDB taxonomy): domain Bacteria; phylum Bacteroidota; class Bacteroidia; order Chitinophagales; family Chitinophagaceae; genus JBBRBB01. The sequence continues at coordinate 327,688 of CAWDYB010000010.1, forward strand.
TCTTCTTCATGGCTTTTCTGGTACAACACATCCCCCATTTCATTTACAACCATGCTGTCTCCGCTATGATAGATATTATTACCGTCATTCCCAACCCTGTTAACACCAATTACGTAACATTGGTTTTCAATAGCCCTTGCCTGTAACAAAGTCTTCCACGCGCTGACACGTTTTTCTGGCGAGTTTGCAACATAAATCAAAACATCATATTCTGCATTTGGTTGTTCGCTGCCTTCAAATTTTTCATGGTTTATGGCTTGCCTCGACCATACCGGAAACCTTAAATCGTAACAAACCTGCAGGTTAATCTTCCAGCCATTAACAGAAGCTATAAAACGTTTTTTACCCGGTGTATAATAATTATGTTCATCTCCCTTTGCGAATAGGTGTCTTTTGTCGTACATCCCCACATGTCCGTTGGGAAGCATCCATATCATCCTGTTAAAATAATTAGTTCCATCTTTCATCATAAGACTGCCGGTAAGAATTATATTTTTTTCTGCAGCTACTTTTTTCATCCATTCAATGGTTTCGCCATCCATGGTTTCGGCGAATTGCTCAGGCCGCATAGAAAAGCCTGTGGAGAACATTTCGGGTAAAACAACAACATTTGTTTTTTCTTGTATGCTGGTTATCTTTTCGTCTAACATAGAGAGATTGGCAGCTTTATCTTCCCAATATAAATTGGTTTGAATAAGAGAAAAGGTTAATGATGACATATTACCTGTTATTTAAAAGAAATTGTTTTGCCCGCTCAAGGTCTTGTGGTGTATCAATGCCAATGCTGGGTTTATTGGTTATTATCATTCTTATTTTTACACCGTTTTCAAGATATCTCAATTGTTCTAATTTTTCTGCATTTTCCAATGGCGTTACTGGCCATTTGGTAAAGTTGAATAATGCCTGTTTACGATAGGCGTATACACCTATATGGCGGTAATACACAATCTTTTCTTCGTTCCGTTTAAACGGAATGACGGACCGGCTAAAATATAATGCATTGAAATCTTTGTCTACTACCACTTTTACGCTGTTTGGATTATTTAGAGAATCTTCATCAGGCACCTCATGCATCAGGCTGGCAACCTGCACACTGGCATCAGATTTAAATGCATCGGTTAATTTTCTTAAGGCCTCATGATCTGCAAAGGGTTCATCGCCCTGTACATTTACGATAACATCTGCCTGGATGTCTTCAACTGCTTCTGCAATACGGTCACTGCCACTTTCATGCGATTTTTTACTCATTATTACCAACCCACCATTACCCGTAATTTCGTCGAAAATTTCTTTGCTGTCTGTCACAACATATACTTCGTTAAAAAGTGATGAGGCCGCGATGTTATCATAAGTAGTTTGAATAACTGTTTTATTGCCCAATAACTGCATAAGTTTTCCGGGAAACCGTGTAGCGGAAAATCTTGCAGGTATAAGCGCAGCAAATCTCATAGCGGAGAAGGCAATTTAATGTCGGTAAAATTAGGTGTTAGCAGCAATTGATGGTTAATGCAGGAAAGTTCATTTTTTAGGGATTCCTTTTTTCTTGGTTGTTGGCCTGATGTGGGAAGACCTTCCGGGACGTTTTCCTTTTTTGCCAATTGCATTTTCCAACACCTTGCGGCCTTCTTTAACCTTAACAGGTTTGCGGCTTTCACTATTTATTGATATAGCTGTCATATGCTTAAAAATACACCAATTTTTTTGGGTGAATTTTTAAAAGCTTAACTCATTGGCAAGCCGCTTCATTTCTATTTCTGCTGCTTTGGCGGCATAACTTAAATTTACCAGTCTGAAGCCTGCATCTTCAAAGGTTTGCTGGGCTATCTCAAAATCAACGAGCGTGGCAACGTTCAGCTCAAACCTGCGCATAACCAGTTCTAATAATTGCGCGGCAAGCGCATAATTTTCTCTCGCAGTTTGTAATTGTTCTAAAGCATTTTTGTAAGACTGGTAAGACTTAACTGCAGCAGATGCATTATCGCGTAGAATTATTTCTTTTTGAATAAGTGCATTTTCAGTATTTATTTCGGCCACACGCTGCTGCCGTTTGAAACCGGAACCATTATAAATGGGTACAGCTAAATTAAGCCCGATAAACGGGCCATAACTTTCGTTATATAAATTAAAACCGCCGGAACTTTTAGACAGGTTAAAATTATATCCGGTATTTAAGCGAAGCGAAGGATAACGCAATGCTGCAGTTTCTTTTTCTATCAGTTCGTTTATGCGCACCTGCTGATCTGCTGCAATAACTTGGTGATTTGTGGGCAGCTTTTCAAGAATATGCTGAAGAAGAATGTTCTGGTCTACAATTATTGTGTCTGAAATAATTATTAAAGAATCGGGTTTTAAAGTTAGCTGCGTTAGCAGGTTTGTTTTTGCCTGTTCAATTACCAACACTTGTGATGACCGGGTTTGAAGAAGCTGGTTAAGGTCTAATTGTGTTTGAAAAAGGTCAGCATTATTTGCCAGTCCTACACTTTCTTTTGTTTCAATTAGGCTTAGCCTTTCACGGGAAACCTCAATAGACTGGTCTAATGTAAGCAGGTAATTTTGCTGCCGAACAATATCATAATAATTGATCATTACATCAGCTATTATATTTTGTATTCGTGCATTTAAATATTCCTGGCTCTGTTGCTGCAATTGTGCCAGTCGTTGTTTGGTAGTCTTAACACGCATACCATTATACAATAGCATGCTGCCTGTAATATTTGCTGTAAGGTTATTGCCCGTTGCACCGCGCCTTTGAATATTTGTGCCGTTGCTAAGCTTTTGGTTAATATCTGTTATTTGCTGATTGTCGTTAACCGAGCCCGTTACAAGCGGCAACCCCCCTGCATAGCCATAATTATTCAATTCTGTATTTGCCTCTACATAATTTTTTTCAAGCTCAATTTCAAGGCTGTTTTTTAAGGCGATGTTGATGGCTTCTTCGAGTGTAAGATTTTTTTGGGCTAATACTGAATTCCCAAATACACTTAATCAAACAAACTAGTATTATAAGGCAAATTACTTTTTATAGGTAATGAAATGCCTGGCGCTTAACGTACTGCAGTTGAACGTATTGCGACGCAAGGAACGATGCCATGAAAATTTGCAGCCTGAACCATACAAATAATTTTCTTTTATTCTGATATTTCTGTTTTATGCACCTTGTGTTTACCCGACAAATAAGTGTACACTGCTGGTATTACAAACAAGGTAAGCATCAAGGAAAACATAATGCCACCAACGATTACAATACCCAGTGGAATACGGCTTGTAGCAGCTGCACCAAGGCTTAATGCAATGGGTAATGCGCCCAGTGAGGTTGCCAAACTCGTCATTAAAATAGGGCGTAGCCTTTGTGCCGATGCTTCCAGAACAGCCTGCATTTTGGGCATGGCCTGTTCTCTTTTTTTATTGGCAAATTCAACTATTAAAATGCCGTTTTTTGTAACCAGCCCAATGAGCATGATCATACCGATCTGTGAAAAAATATTTAGCGTCTGATCAAATACATATAAACTGAGGAGCGCCCCTGCAAGTGCAAGTGGTACCGTGATCATGATGATGAGCGGATCGCGAAAACTTTCAAACTGGGCGGCAAGTACCAGGTATATTAAAAGCAATGCGAGCATGAAAGCAAATCCGGTGTTGGATGAGCTTTCGGTATAATCGCGGGATGGGCCGGTCAGTGAAGTTTGAAAGGTTTCATCCAGTGTTCCGTCTGCTATTTTTTGCATGGCTTTTATGCCATCGCCGATGGTTTTTCCTTCAGCAAGCGAAGCAGAAATGGTGGCAGACCTGAACCTGTTATAATGGTAAAGGGTGGGAGGGCTGCTGCTTTCTTCAAGTTTTATCACGGCACTTAATGGAATGTTTTCTCCCCTGCTGTTGCGCACATATAATTTTTCTATATCCTGTGGAGTGCTGCGGTCGCTGCGTTCTACCTGTGCGATCACTTCGTACTGCTTGCCTTTCTGAATAAAATAGGCAAGCCTTCTTCCACTGAATGCAGCCTGTACAACTGCGGCCACATCTGTAGTTGTTAGTCCAAGGTCTTTCGCTTTAACACGATCTATTGAAAGTTGTAATTCGGGTTTATTAAACTTTAAATTGGCATCGACATTCTGAAAAGTTTTATCGTTGCGCGCTTTTTCTAAAAATTGTGGCACCACTTCGGTTAACTTTTTGAAATCGAGGTTTTGAATATTGAATTGTACAGGCAAACCACCACGTGAACCCGCGCCAACCGCTATTGTTTGTTCCTGTATGGCAAAAACACGCGCATCCGGAAACCTGTAAAGTTTACTGTTAATGTCATTCACAATTTCATCCTGTGTTCGTTCGCGATATTCAGGGTCTACCAAACCAACCCTTCCGAAAGAAGAGTTTAGCCCGCTTCCGCCAAATCCCGGTGTTGCATTAAAAACGAAGGTTCTTTCGGGAACAGAATCGTGCAAAAAATTGGCAAACTTATCCGAGATGCGTTGCATGTAATCGTAACTCGTTCCCTCTGCGCCGGTGAGGCTGAAACGCACCGTACTTTTGTCTTCCATGGGTGCAATCTCACTTTGCAGGTTATTAAAAATGTAATAAATCATGGCACCGCAGGCAATGATTATGATCCATGCAACCCAGCGCACCTTCATAAACGCAGACAGCATTTTTTTATAACCGTTTTCCATGCCTGTAAAAAACGGCTCTGTCTTATTATAAAACCAGCCATGCTGTGCATTCTTACGATTAAGCACAACATTTAAAACAGGTGTAATCGTAAGCGAAACGAATGCGCTGATTAATACAGCTGCAGCAACCACAATTCCAAATTCACGGAAAAGACTGCCGACAAAACCTTCGAGAAATATTACGGGAAGAAATACTACAGCGAGTGTTATTGAGGTGGATAATACAGCAAAAAATATTTCCCTGCTGCCTTCTCTTGCAGCTTTGCGTATAGGCAATCCTTCTTCAAGTTTCCGGAATATATTTTCGGTTACAACAATGCCATCATCAACCACAAGCCCTGTTGCAAGCACTATTCCAAGCAAGGTTAATACGTTGATGGAAAACCCTGCCAGGTACATTATAAAAAATGTAGCCACCAGGGAAATAGGAATATCTATTAATGGGCGAAGGGCAATAAGCCAGTCCCTGAAAAAGAAAAATATTACCAGAACAACCAGCGTAAATGCAATGAACAGGGTATCTTTTACCTCGTCTAATGCGCGTCGTACATTGCGCGTGGCATCAATCAGCACATTAAATTCAATATCAGATTTATTGGTTGCCTGAATTTCCTCCAGCCTTTTATTAAATTCATCTGCGATCTCAATGTAATTGGCGCCAGGCTGCGGAATGATTGCCACACCCACGGCGTTAACGCCATTGTATTTCCAGCTGAACTCATAATTCTCAGGGCCGATCTCTACCTTAGCCACATCCTGCAGGCGCACAATTCCATCAAGGCTTTCAGATATCACTAAATCGTTAAATTGCTTTTCTGAAGTAAGCCTGCCCACAGTGCGAATATTCAGTTCGGTATTGTTTCCATAAATTTTTCCTGCGGGAATTTCTACATTTTCTCTGTTTAGGGCAGTTTGAATATCAATAAAGGAAACGCCATATGCATTCATTTTGTCGGGCTGAAGCCAGATACGCATGGCGGGCCGTTTTTGTCCAAATATGTTTACAGCACTTACCTGGTTAATGGTCTGAAATCTTTCAAGCAACACGTTTTCGGCATAATCGCTTAGTTCAAGCAACCCTTTCGTTTTGCTTTGAATGGCAAGCAGTAAAATAAAATCGCCATTGGCATCAGCCTTACTAACAACGGGTGGTGCATCAATATCCTGCGGCAAGTTTCTTTGTGCCTGGCTAACCTTATCCCGCACATCATTCGCGGCTGCCTCGAGGTCTGCATCCAGGTTAAACTCCACGGTAATGTTACTTGCACCTACCTGGCTTGATGATGAAATGGTTCTGATGCCCGGTATTCCGTTTATCTGCTTTTCGAGCGGTTCAGTAATCTGGGTTTCAACAATATCGGCATTGGCGCCTGTATAAGAAGTTCTTACATTGATCACCGGTGGATCAATAGCTGGGTATTCCCTTACAGCAAGAAAAGTAAAACCAACCGCACCAAACAATAATATCACGAGGTTCATAACGGTAGCAAGAACCGGCCGGCGTAACGATAATTCTGAAATATTCATTTACCAATATTGGTTAAAAAGAAACATGCAGTTGCCTGCATTTAATTTTATTCTACTACTACTTCATTAAGCTTTTTCACAGCACTTACCGTAACAGGCGCATCCTGCCGGGCAAATAAAACACCCGTTACAATTACTGAGTCGCCGGGTTGAACTCCTTTTAATATCTCCACTGTACCTGACTGCCTTATGCCGGTTTCTATATTTGAAAATGAGGCTTTGCCATTTTTTACAAGTATTACTTTATCTGACTGCGCATCGGGTATAACCGCATTCGTTGGTACCATTATGGCGTTATTTCTATTGCTTGCATTCAGGTAAACTTTTACAAACGACCCGGGGTTAATATTGCCGCGCGGAACAACCGCCCGCACCTTTAGGTTGCGGGTGGTTAAGTTTGCCTGCGGTTCTACGGCAACTACAACAGCAGTATTTTTATTGCTGCCATCAGAACCGGTGGATTCTACCATTATAGTTAAGCCTTTTTTTATAAGATTGGCATGTTCTTCCGGCACGGTAAAATCAATTTTTACCTTGTCCACTTGTTGAATGGTAGATATTATGGTTGATGGGGTTACATATGCACCGGGGCTAACCTGCCGCAACCCCGCCACGCCTGAAAAAGGCGCCCTTATATAAGTTTTTTCAATTTGTGCCTGTGTGTAGGCAATATCGGACCGTAGGCTGATGACCTGGTTAACAGCTACATCATAATCCGCCTGGTTAAGACCTTTGATCTCCATTAATTTGCTTAACCTTTCCTGCGTCTTTTCTGCCAGTTGCAGGGCAGCTTTAGATTTGTTCAATTGCGCCCGGAGGTCTGCATCGTTAATGCGGGCAACCAATGTTCCTTTCTTTAAATATGCTCCTTCAGGTACATTCAAATAAGTGAGTCTTCCGCTAATCTCAGGATGTAATTCTGCAAACTCATTGGCAACCGCGGTGCCATTTACTTCTATGGTATTGTCTACCTGGGATTGGGCAGCAATAATTATTTCTACTGAAACAGGTTTGGGTGGCTGTTTGGGGGGTGGCTCCTTTTTATTATTACAGGCTATTACCGGCAAAAAAAAGAAAAGGATTATCCCTGCTTTATATGAAAACATGCTGTTTAGCTTAATTTTAATTTGAGATGCAAATTTAGCCTATTAACTATCTAATGCTTCTTTGAAGCGATAAACGATTAAAACTTATATATGAATACAACATTTTGTGCCTGTATTCATTCATTCTGAACAACACTTCTTATTAATATGAAAAATTTCCTGCTTTTCTGTGCCTTATTTAGCTTTTTGCACTGCGGGGCTCAAACCAACGGTCAACTGCAACAAGAGGTAGAAAATCTTATTAAAAATTTTAATGGAAAAATTGGCATTTATATTATTGACCTGCAGGATGGGAAAACAGTTTCTATAAATGCTGATACCATTTTTCCTACAGCAAGCATGGTGAAAATACCAATAATGATAGGGGTAATGGATAAATTAAGAAGTGGAGAACTGAAGTATCACCAGCGGTTGTTATACACAGATTCTTTGTATTATGATGAAGGCGATGATATTCTTGCATCGTTCAAAGACAGCAGTACCATTGAATTAAGCAAAGTTCTTATGCTAATGCTTAGCACAAGTGATAATTGCGCAAGCCTTTGGTTACAGGGGCTGTCGGGCGGCGGAAAACGTATCAACGAATTATTAGACAGCCTGGGCATTCATGATACACGCGTTAACAGCAGAACCAAAGGCCGTGAAGACAACCGTACGCAATATGGATGGGGGCAAACATCACCGAAGGATATGGCAACAATTATGCAGCACATTGTTCAGGGAGATTTAATGAATAAAGAGGTGAGTGGACGCATGCTTAAATTATTAGGCAGGCAGTATTGGGATGAAGAAGCGCTTTCCCAAATACCACCGGGTATATTTGTTGCCGATAAAAATGGCGCCGTTGATGCCAGCCGCAGCGAGGTAGTGTTTGTAAACGGTAAACATCCATACATTTTTTGCATTGCCACCAAGCAAAATAAAGATACCAGCTGGCTGCCCAACAATGAGGCATGGGTTATAACACGAAAACTATCTGCAATGCTCTGGAAATATTATAACCCGGGGTATTCTTATATTGCACCTGCTGCTTTACAATAGCGCGTTAAAATCTTCTGTAAAAACTACTTATTGTAATTACAACCGATTTCAGTTTTATCTTTCTCGCACAAACAAAAAATTAGTGCCTGAGGATTTTGTAAAAAATATTTTCAAAACTTTTGTTGTTGCCGTTTTCTGCCTGTTTTCTACTGAATGGGCAAACAGCCAGGTGGTTTCTTTACATGGAACCGTGTACGATTTTTTTAGTAAAAAACCACTTGACGCCGTAAGTGTTTTTACCACTGCCGGAAAATTTGCAGTAACCGACAGCCTGGGTAAATATGTGATATCAGTGACTGATAAAGACTCTGTGTGGTTCAGCTATCTTTCAAAAAATACGCAGAAATACCCGGTAGATACCATATCAAATTACATGAATTTTGAAGTGGCTTTGTATGTTGATGTTGCGTGGCTGCCTGAGGTAAAAGTATTCGGAAGAGATTACCGGCTCGACTCTATACAAAACAGGGATAATTACGCGAAGATTTTTAATTACAGAAAACCTACATTTAAAACTACGCAGTCAAATCCGTCTAATTATGTTCCAGGCAGTGTTACTGCGGGTTTGGATATTGTTGAACTGATAAACATGTTCAGGTTTAAACGTACCCGGCAATTGCAAAGCTTCCAGGATAGGTTGCTGCAGCAGGAGCAGGACAAATATGTAGACCACCGTTTTTCAAAATTATTCGTAAGGCAATTAACGGGTTTGGAAGCACCTGAACTGGATACATTTATGGTAATTTGCAGGCCTGAATATTTTACCATTCTTTATATGAATGATTTAGAACTGGGTTATTATATCCAGGAGTGTTTTAAGAATTATTTGCGCATAAAAAGAGAAGGCCGGGTAACAGAATTATTGGAGAATTACTGAGTGCATTATTTCTTTTTCTCTTCATCCTCGTCTTTGCTGTCTTTATCTTTTTTAAATTTTTTAAAAAGATCTAATCCTACTTTAATGTTACCGTCTTTATCGGGTCGGGCTCTTAAAAATATACTAGGACCCACGCGTGCATTCACACCCACATTTTCCGGTTTATAATCTTCTTCTTTCTTTTGCATGTTGCTTATAGGCACCTGTATACTTATGTCGGTATTGTTTTTAAGGCTGTAAACCCCTTCTACATATACTTTTAAAACAGAAGATTCAATTTCCATGCGGTTAATGGTAATATCAAATCCATTAATCTCGAGTTTATTTTTTAATTCGGCAAATTCAATTCTGCTGAGGTCTTTATTTTTAAATGCAAATTTTTGTATGCGCTGAATGGGTTCAAAATTTATGAGCGCACCTTTTTTTATTGAAAAATCAACAACACCTTTCATGGAGCCGGGTAACAAATCGCCTTTATCATTCATGCGCACAGCCACATTCACATTGCTGTTTACAAGACCCTGTATATTGTTATATTCAATGCCTGTTTGCCCGAAATTATTGAAGGAATAAAAAAGATTTTTTGCATCTATGTTTTTAAAAATCGCTTTTAGTGAAGCATCGCGGAACTGCGCACTGTTTTCCAGAATTTTTGCAGATACATCCATGCTGCCATTGGAATGTTGCAGGTAGGCACGCTGAATTTGCCAGCTGTTTTCTTCAAACAATAATTGGGCGCGCGCATTGCGTGCTTTAAAATTTTTAAGAGAAATGGCTTTTGCCTGAAGGTCAAGCTGCAAACTGCCTTCCTCCAAAATTTTATCTATCTGCAGGGTTGATGTTGTTTTTAATTTCTGTTTTTTACTAACCTGCCGGTTAACTGTTTTTTTGGCAGAAAATACAGCCATGAAATCACCCAGGTTTAATGCCGGCGAATACACCGAACAAACAATATCTGCTTTGCCGCTAACATTACTTGAAAGCCTGCTAAGATCACTGCCCTCAATATTTACCACAAAATGATTGCTTTTAACATTGCATTGCAGGTTTTTCGCAAGCAAGGTGTTTTCAGAAAATAAAATTTGCCCGTTACAATCAGTAAACTGCAACCCGCGGGGTTCATATTCTATAATTCCGTCTTCCATTTTAAGGTCTACCTGCAGTTTGCTTAATAATTGCGGATCGGTGATCAGCGGTCCGTTATACTCAAGTGCAAGCTTTGCATTTCCCTGTATAAATCGTATTGTTCTTAAAGAAAGTTGTTCGTCGAGTTGGGGAAAGGTGCATTGCGATTGAAACTGGAATTGAAGATTAGGGTTTACAAGATTCGATACAAGTATATTCTGACCCGTAAGCGCAATATCTCCCCATGTACCAATAAAACTATTGAATTCAACGGCGGAATTTTCGTTAGAAATGGGAAGGTTTTTAGCTTTTTGATTTGTAAAGCTTCCATTAAAAGTGCAACTGTCTAATTCCGTTACAGGGGTTATCATTCGCGTTAAGGTGGTTAGAAATTGTACCTTAACCATGGGGGTGGTTTTGTAAGCCATCGGGCCTATTATATCGGCAATAATATCAACAGGTTTTGTAAGGGTAACTGTACCCAATTTTTCCTGCACATTTTGCGGCAGCAATTTTAATCCCTGGGAATAGGGTAAGCCCTTAGTATCTATATGCAGGCTAAACCGTGGGTTATCTTTCAAATAAAATTTGCCTTTTAACATAAGGGGATGGTCGTTAAACATAACTTTTGTATTTCCAAAAGCCATGGACCTTTCATTGGTATTGTAAATTATTTTCCAGCTGGCTTTTACAACCTGGTTATTTAAATACGCGCCTTTTGCAAGGTTAAATCCTAATCCTTTTACAAGTACATCTTCATCAAGGTTTATAGTATATACGCCCTCTTTTTCTTTTATTTCTGCATCCAGATCTCTTATTTTGATCAGGTGTTTTTTATTCTTGATTTTATGCTCGTTTAGGAACACCACATTTTTTATGGAAAGATTTTTTATAAGTAAAGATTTTTTTTTACCCCCGGTAGTGTCTGGTTGTTTATTATTTTTTATAACATAGGTATTGTTATACCCGTTACCATCTGTGAAAATGTGAATCAGCCCACCTTCAAGATCTACGCGTCCGATCTGCACGTTTTTGCCTATTAAATTGGTAAGGCCGAAACTGGTGCTTGCCTTTCTTAATTTAAGAAAAGGTTTGTGATAAACCGAATCGGTTATGCTTACATTTTGTAACACAACAGCAATTCGCGGAAAAGAAGACCACACCGTTATATCTGCACTTTCTACCTTAACATCACCTAAAATATTTGCCTGGATCTGGGTATTGACCTGGGAAATAAATTTTTGTTTGTTGGCATTTATATAAACGCTGAGAATGGTAAGTAATACAAGGTAGAGACCAATTAAAACCAGCAAAACGTAAGAAGTAACGCGAGCCCATTTATGGCTTTTGTAATAAGCCGAAGCCTGCTGAAATATGTTCACGGTAGTGTTTTTGGAGGGTGTTTTATTAAGCAATTTAGTTAATTAATAACGAGCATACACCTTAGAGCTATGTAAAATAAAGCCAAACTGTTTTAAAATTTTGTGGAGATAATTTGCGGAAGCATATTTCGCCAGGTTGGCCAGTCGTGGTGAACATCATTACCCCAAACCTGCAGGTCGTGCCAAATGCCTTTGTTCCATAAAACCTGTGAAAATCTTTTATTGGCTTCGGGGTCTTCAAAATTGCCGCTTCCGGTATAAATATGAATGTGATGACTTGATTTTATTTTGTCTATATACCAGTTGTCTGATAGGTTGGGAATGTAATGTATGGGGCTGTTAAAATACACCTGGTCGTCCCAAAACCCTTTGGTATATTCTGCCAGATCGTACACGCCACTCATGCTAATGGTGCCATTGATAAGGTCTGGTTTTTTTAGAAATAGATTCATGGCATGCAATGCGCCGAAGGATGCACCGCATGTATAAATGAAAGTATCGTTGCTCGATGAATTTCTGATAAAGGGGATCACTTCATTAAATATATATTCATTAAACTGGTTATGGCGAATGGCTTTATGTTCAGGCAACATCTGGTTATTAAGCCAGCTTTCATTGTTAATACTGTTAATGCTGTACACTTTCAATTTTCCGGCATCAATAAAGGGCGAAAGTGATTCTATTAATTTAAACCGTTCATATTCCAAATAATCGGCAGCCGCTGTTGGTATCAGCAATAAAGCAAATCCGTAATGGCCATATACTGCTACAGGCATTTCGCTGTTTAATGATGGACTATACCACGAGGTTATTTCCCTTTTCATATTTTATACTTTATGCCTAAATATAGCAATGGGATTTTAAATAATAAATGATAGGTTTTTATACCCCCATTTTAAAGCTAATGAAGCGCAGTTATGAATTTGCCGTTACTTATTTTTATTACCTCTTTATTTTTTGAAAATACATAACCACTATATGTACCCTTTGCGAGGCGGGTTGTATGATCATAGGTAAGAATGGTTAAAGACAGGTTTAAAGAAGGGTCTGAATACATAATATCATCTCCTGAAATATTATCATAATATTCCAGCGCCACATCTGTCGTAGTTATATTTTCCAGGTCTGTGGTTAAGGTAACATTGGGTAAAAAAGCAGAAATAATAAGCCCTGAATCTACACTGCATGCAGATGGGCCAAAAAAAGTAAAACCATTTCTTGTAGGTGTAACTACCGCATTGGTAACCGTGCCGCAGAAAAAATTAGTGTCGTAACTGAAGCTCCACTTTTCATTAAAAAAATCATCTTTACCTGTGCAACTGTCGCAGGTGGCGAAAACAAGTTGTTCATCCACAGAATCTTCAATAATTAAAGTATCGGCAGGTGGAATTATTACGGTATCACTTAATCCTCCTTCATAGCTATATTCTTTAACGCAACCGGTTACTGCCATTAAAAGAAGTAAGCCCATGCAGGTAAAAAATATTTTATTGCCGGTTATTAACATGATCATGCAGGCATGCTACGGAATTAAACTATATACGATGCAGGGTAAAGATAAGTTGTTGGTAAAGGTTATTTGTGCACCTTGCCAGAAAGTACATTATGCACGTACGTTTCATCTGCATCAATTACAATATACTTGTGGGTAGATGAAAGCCCCGATTTAATGTCTATTCTTGATTTTGAGACATTCAATACTCTGCTTAAATATTCTAACAGGTATTTATTGGCAGCACCATTTTGGGCAGGGGCAGTTATTCTGATGAGGTAATGCTCGTTTAGTTTTTCAACGCGGTCGAAGTGTTGATTTGCTTTAACCTTTACAAATAATACCATAGCTGCGCAAAGTATTAAGGTAATTGATCAGGGTGTTTAACCCCGGATTTATTGAAGCGGTTTTTAAACGTAAGGTAGTCGAGGAAGTAAATTACCTTGAGTGAAATGTTGTTATTATTATCCTCACTTAAGGTGTTGCCGAAATTTTTAAAATAGTCTTTCTCTACCTGCGATGTAAAATTTTGAACCGCGTTCTTCCAAACCAGGTTTATAAAACTTCCGGGTGCAAATTGCCACGTGTACACCATATCTATATTAAAGAAATTTACATTGCGGTCAGCAGCAGGTTTAAAGTCGTCGTGGTGGCGTAATGTGCCATCTGTATTAAGCAGGTAAAAATCATTATTCTCCACCGAACTCAGGTAATGGCGTGCCCTGAAGGTTATGCCCATCATGGTATTAAAATTATACTTGGCGCTAAGTATATTTTCAATGGTATTAATGCGGCGGTTGGCAAAATTTATATCGGGGCTGCCTTCTACATATACATAACCCATGTTATTATACCGTGGTGCAAAATTTATATTGTGCGAAAGCGAAAAATTGTTATTGAACCGCATTTGTTGCCGTGCATCAAAATCAAATCCAAAACCATTATAAAAGTTTATATACTTTCTGGCGAAAAATTGTGTGGCATAAGAATACTTTTTGCTGTCGTTACTTTCGAACCAGCCTCCAAACAAAACACCGGCCCCGCGTTTAAAATAATAGCCCTCCCTTCTGGGTTCGTAAAAATCGTTTTCCACAAAATTATACCCTGTAAAAATCCCGAGCCACCACAATTTTTTACTTTGAATTTGAAAATTATAATTTACCCGCGATTCCTGGTAGCGCGTTTTTATCGGTTCAATGGGGGTACTTAGATTACTAACAAAACCGTTTACGTTCATAAATATTCGGTTGTACCAATTTTTGGGTTCCGTCCAACGGTAGCCTATCCATGCGCTATGGTTAAAATAATTATTGTTTTTAAAATAACCCATATCGTTACTATTAAACTGGTCGTCGACCCTTTCCTGCGATAGAAGAAAATTAAACCTTCCACTTGTTTTACCTGCATGCACTTCGTGGCTTAGCCCGGTTTGTGTTTTATTATCCGGCAAATAACCTATCAGGTTACTAACCGCGAATTTCCCGCCCAGGTTGTATGTATTCTTCTTGTCATTAAGTTCAAATAAACCAGCACTAACATTGGCATCATAGTCAGCCCCTGAACGCCATACATTGGTATTTACAAATGAAACACTCGAGTTATTTTTCATGGTCTGGTCTAAAACCAGCACATTATAATTGGTAAGTGGGTCGGTTTTATACTGGCGTTGTGTTTTATTATCAATATTCTCAATGGTGGCATATTGAGCATCGGTGATGGCATTTAACAAGCCTATACCTAAACCACTTTGTGTGCGACCTGAAATTTTTGTTGCATTAATAAGTTTAGATTCTGACGGGTTTTTAATTACGGCCTCTGTGCTGTCGGTGTTGCCGTAAACATCATACAAATGAATGGGCGAGCCGCCAATTCTGCGGGAATAGAAAAGATCGCCCTTGCCGAACAGCTCGGTGCCTTCGGTAAAAAATGGACGATAGTCGTTGTACTTTACTTCGAAAGGTGTAAGGTTAAGTACCAGGTTATCACTTTGCACCTGCCCGAAATCGGGTATAAGAGTAGCATCTAGTGTAAAGGCCTGGTTTATTCCGTATTTCACATCCATACCACCATTTACCTGGCTGGTCCATTTTTTTATACCGGGTTGTGGTGATGGATAATGGTTGGCATACACCGAAAAATAAGGAGAAAACTGAAGCCTGAGCGGAGGTTTAATATTTGATATGCCTTTCCAGATGCCTTCCTGTGTAAGAAACCCGTTAATATTGGGATCTATGGGGTTCCAGGTAAATTGTTGTTCTGTTTTTCTTCTTCTGCGGGTTATATTTATGCCCCAGTCCTGCACATCTTTTTGTCCAAAACGAATGGCAGAAAATGGAATGAACATTTCAAAGCTCCAGCCGCTGTCGGTTATAACAGCACCACTTTGCCACACCGCATTCCAGCTAAAATCTTCGCTGTCGCCATCGGGGCGCGGAGGGTTCATTTTTGCATCCCATTGTTCACCAAGGGGTGTTACGAAATATTCAAAGCCATTTAATTTGTCGTAATAGGTGTCGAAAATTAAACCTACATAATCATTGGCGCCATAACCATCCCGCCCTTTAAGTTCGGTGGCAATGCTATCTTTGGTACGCTCCCTGCAAAACCCGGAGAAATAAATGCCTTCATCACTATACATCAGGTAGGCTGTTGTTTTTAAAGCTGGGTCTTCTAATGCGCCAATTTTTGGCCTAAATTCTACCAGGTCGTTAAATATTGCGGCATCTTTCCAGGCTTCATCGGTAAGAAGTCCATCAACTTTTATCTGTCCGCTGGTTCGTTTAGCTTCAATAACCCGGGGTTTTTTATCCTGCGCAATGCCATGTAAACAAAGCAGAATAAAAAATAGGCAGGCAGCTGGTTTCATCTTTAAATGGTTTTAATTGATACGTTCAACTACACAGTTTGTTACAATTGATCGCACAATAAAATTGTTCGATTAACACGTTCGCTTCTAGTTAATTTACGTGAAACGCATAACCTGCCTGACAAGTGGCATTATTTAATTATTAAAAGAATTCAGGGTTTAAAATAAAAAAATCCCGGTAAAAATTTTTGCCGGGATGGGTATATATATATGAGAAAATATATTCCCAATAAAACAGGTAAATCAGGCAACCATATTCCGCTTCCTCATGTAAGATTTTGTAAATTCAATGGCTCGTTTAAGCTCTTTATCGTATTGTTTGCAGTTCTCGACCTTTATGCCCACCTCTTTGCCCATACCTACGATTTTACCCGTTTGGGTTTCCAGGTCAAATTCAACAATAATAAGCGGATCTTTTTGCCTGCAAACAAACCAGTTATTGGTTAGCGGATTAAAGCATAACCAGTGCGTGGATGATTTTTTAAATGCATACTGCGTAATTTTCATAGATGCTACAATTTTACCTGAATAAATTATGATTGCTTACAGAGGGGTTTAATTATATATACTAATTATGTGCCTGATTTATCCAAACCCGTTTTTTAGGAGAAAATTATTTTCTGGTATATTTTTTCGCTATTGATTTTTAAAGTAGGAAGCGTTATTTGCCGGGCAATGAAATAGCTTCTGCTATATACTACTTTAAACGAACCCGTCCCGATGAGCCTTTATTAACTAAATCTTTAACCTTTAGCTACCCCAGCGGACATACCTTCTTTGCCTTCACCTTTTTCGGACTGCTTGTATATTTAATTTGGAAAACCAGGTGGCATGTAACCACCAAGCGCATAGTTTCAGTAACCTTCATAATTTTGTCGGTGCTGGTAGGGTTTAGCAGAGTTTACCTGCACATGCATTATGCCAGTGATGTTTTAGCAGCTTTTTGCCTGAGCGTAATTTGGCTTACAACCAGTTTTATTGTTTTACGTAAACTGAACTACCTCTAAGCTTCAAACGTTAAAAGAAGGCATACCATCAAAAAATATATTATTTTGAGAGGTAGCAACTGTGCGAAAAGCAATATTTTTTAATATTACCATCGCCACCCGATTAATTAACCTTGAACAAAACATACTCAAATGAAAATAGGATTTATTGGGTCGTATCCTCCGCGTGAATGTGGCATTGCCACCTTTACACAAAATTTATTAAGGGCGGTGCAATATGGTAATGATGTATCTGCCACTACCGATACCGTGGTAATTGCCATGAATGATATTAAAAGCGATTACGAATATCCCCAGGAAGTTGTATTCAAGGTCGACCAGGAAGATCAGCAGGATTACATACAGGCAGCCGATTACATTAATAACAGCGATATAGATGTTTGCCTGCTGCAGCATGAGTATGGCATTTTCGGAGGCGAAAGCGGCATTTATGTACTTTCTCTTATAAGCCGGCTTACAACACCTATGATCGTGACTTTTCATACGGTTTTAAAAGAGCCATCTTTTCTGCAGAAAATTATTCTGCAGGAAATTGCCAACAGCGCTTTTAAAGTGGTGGTTATGAGTAATATGGCTGCAGAATTTTTAAAGGATATATATAACATCTCCTCCGAAAAAATTTCCCTGATAGAACACGGCGTGCCTGCTTTTACAGAAAATTTTGCGGTTCAGAAAGACCTGCACAAATTTTCATCGAACAAGTTATTGTTCACTTTCGGATTGCTTAGCCGCAACAAGGGTATTGAAACGGTAATACAGGCATTACCTGCCATAGTAAAAAAACACCCCGATGTTTTATATGTTGTGCTGGGCAATACGCACCCAAGCGTTGTGCGCCATACAGGTGAAGAGTACCGTAATTACCTTAAGCGACTTGCAGTACAACTTAAAGGTGCAGGAAAATGTACACTTCATAAATAAATTTGTTACAGACGAACAATTGTTCAGCTGGCTGAAGGCTATTGAAATTTACATAACGCCTTATAATAACGAAGCGCAAATAAGCAGCGGCACACTTTCGTATGCAGTGGGTGCAGGGGCGGCCGTACTTTCTACCCCATACTGGCATGCCCAGGAACTGCTTGCGAATAACAGGGGTAAATTATTTCCATTTAAAGACAGTGATACACTGGCAGAAATTGTAATTGATTTATTAGACAATCCTTTTGAATTAAATAACATAAGGAGTAATGCCTACCAGTACGGGCAGCATTTAAAATGGCCAAGGATCGGTACACGCTATTGGGAGTTGGCTGCCGAAACAACCCGTTATTTTAAAAAAGATCTGTTTGATAATAAACGTTTTCCCAATGCAGACGATATCCCTGCATTCAACCTTACACACGTGCTGCGGCTTACAGACAGCTCCGGTATTGTGCAGCACGCCAAATATGGAATACCTAATTTAAAAGAAGGATATTGTCTGGATGATAATGCGCGTGCGCTGCTTATGATAACCATGGCATACAGGCAGTTTAAAGCACCCGAAGCTTTAAGGCTGTTGCCCATCTATTTAAGTTTTGTGCATTATATGCAGCGCGATGATGGTGATTTCCGAAACTTTTTACATTACAACCGTACCTACCTCGATGAAAAGGGATCAGAAGACTCCTTCGGCAGAAATGTTTGGGCATTGGGATATCTTATACGGTTTGCACCTAATAATTCTTACCGGGAGTTTGCTGCAGAACTTTTTTATAACTCCGTGCCTGTATTTGAAAGCCTTACACATGTGCGT
The DNA here is from genome assembly GCA_963806425.1 of uncultured Bacteroidota bacterium. Lineage (GTDB taxonomy): Bacteria > Bacteroidota > Bacteroidia > Chitinophagales > Chitinophagaceae > JBBRBB01. The sequence goes on from CAWDYB010000010.1 coordinate 346,522, forward strand.
GGGGTGGCCAACACCATTATCGGTATCAGCTATTACCTGAAAAACTTCCAGGGAGATGAAGGTATGGTTAAGGTACTGATGGACTTAACAGATAAGATGATGGATTTCTTGCATAAAAATTCAAACGAAGACTGGTATTGGTTTGAAGATGTGATGACGTACGATAATGGAATTTTGCCTTTATCTCTTTTGCATAGCAGCGAGATAACAGGAAACAACGAAGTAAAGGAAGCAGGTTTAAAATCATTGGAATTTTTAAAAGAAAAAACATTCTTCAAAAATTACCTTACGCCGGTCGGCAACCAGGGATGGCTCAGGAAAGATGGCGATATGCCTTTGTTCGATCAGCAGGCAATAGAAGTGATGGCGATGGTATTGTTGTTCGAGGAGGCATACCAGGTAACCAAAGATGCTGAGCATATACAATTGATGTTCACATCATTCATGTGGTTTTTAGGTGAAAATGAACTGCATATTCCTTTATACGATCACGAAACCCATGGTTGCTGCGATGGGTTGGAGTACAATGGCATCAACCGAAACCAGGGGGCTGAAAGCACACTGGCTTATCATATTGCACACCTAACTGTTTTGAAAGCGATGGAAAGTGAGTATGAGTATAAAAAGCCCGGTGAAAAATTTATTAAAATGGCACCTGCATTCTCCGAAGGGCAGGTGAACATGTAAAATAAAATCTTTTGAAAGTAGCGATACTCTCGCCGGTTGCATGGCGAACCCCACCCGAACATTACGGACCCTGGGAGCAGGTTGCGTATAACATTGCAGAAGGCATGGTACAGGCCGGTTGCGATGTAACCCTGTTTGCCACGCTTGATTCTGTTACCAATGCAAAACTTGATGGCATTACCAAAAAAGGATATGAAGAAGACCGCTCTGTAGATGCCAAGGTTGTGGAGTGTTTACACATAAGTCACCTGATGGAGCAGGCTTCCCGGTTCGATATCATTCATAACAATTTCGACTTTCTTCCGCTGTCATATTCGGGGTTAATCACTACCCCTGTGGTAACAACTATACATGGTTTTTCTTCAGAAAAGATCATCCCTGTTTATAAAAAATATAACGACCGGGGGTATTATGTTTCTATAAGTAATGCAGACAGGCACCCCGAACTGCATTATGCGGCCAATATTTATCACGGTATAAAAACAGAAGATTTTGATTTTGTTGATAAGCCCGGCGAATACCTTTTATTTTTTGGCAGAATACATCCCGATAAAGGAACTTATGATGCCATTCAGATTGCAAAGGCATGCAATAAGAAACTCATTATTGCAGGCATTGTTCAGGATCAAAATTATTTTGAAGAAAAGGTGAAACCTTTTATTGACGGGCATTCCGTGATATTCGAAGGGCATGCAGGCGCAGAGAAACGAAAACAATTACTGGGCAACGCATTGGCTTTACTGCATCCCATTTATTTTAATGAACCCTTCGGGCTAAGCGTTGCAGAATCTATGTTTTGCGGTACACCAGTTATTGCATATAACCGTGGCTCCATGCCGGAATTAATTGAACAGGGTGTATCTGGTTTTTTAGTTACAGACCAAAAGGAAGCAGTTGAAAAAGTGGAAGCGCTCACCACCATTAACCGAAGGGCATGCCGGGAATATGCCACGGAAAAATTCAGTTATAAAAAAATGATTGATTCGTATTTGGCGTTATACCATCTGGCAGTATCACGGCAAAGCATTGCCTGATCATCCATCGGCAATAATCTTATCCAGCAGCGGTTCTAACACAACAGTGGCAAAGCCTGTAGCATAATCACTCAACCCATATGGTATCACTAATTCATTATTATGTATAAGGGCGCCACATGTATATAAAACGTTGGGAACATACCCTTCACGCTCATCGTCCCTTGCCATTAACAGGGGTTCTTTTAACCTTCCGATCTCCTGTGTGGGGTCTTCCAGATCAAACAAGCTTGCACCCAGGCAATACCTGCGCATAGGTCCCACACCGTGTGTGATCAGCAACCAGCCTTTATCGGTTTCTATGGGCGAACCGCAATTGCCCACCTGCGTAAACTCCCAGGGGTATTTGGGTTCCTGCAGCACCTGCGGATTTTCCCACACGTTTATTTTATCTGAGAACATGATGTAATTATTTACACCATCTATACGCGACAGCATGGCAAACTTTCCACCGATTTTACGGGGGAACAATGCCAGGTTTTTGTTATGTGCACCGCTTCCATACAACGGCATTACTTTGAAATCGTAAAAATTATCGGTCTCCAATAATTTAGGCTGAATGGTTACACCATCGAAAGCTGTATAGGTAGCATAGTAGGTGGATGAGCCATTGTTTTTAAATTGAACAAACCGCGCATCTTCCAAACCCTTTGCTTCAAATTCAGAGATCGGGAAAATAACACGTGCCGAAAGGTCGGTATCACGTGAAAAATGAATGTAATGGTAAGAGTCTGCCCGCCATAAAACCTGCTCCAGCGATCCGTTTTCAGCCATGTCTTTATGTTCTTCCCGCAACATGTTAATGGTATCTTTCAGCTTACGGTAATCGAAATTTTCAGGCAGTTTGTCCATTAATTTTTTAACGAGTTCATTGCTTATTTCACCAGATAATTCAGAATCCTGGAAAACATCTTTTTTATAAATGGAATTTCGTATGGAATCTGCTTCACCAATCAGCATGCCCGGGCTGGTTAAAAAAATATTGTTATCGTTATCGAGTACCGCGCCGCGAAAAGCGATGGAAGATATATGCCCTTCACCCACGGCCCTGAAACTGATGATCACTCTTTTTTCTCCTTCGCGAAGGTCGGACTGATCCGGATCTTCGATAATTGACGGATTAAAAAATGCTGCTGACTCAATAGAATATTCGTGGGTGAAATAAGAACCAATGAGCATTTTGCGATGCGGGTCCACGGTTGAAGAATCCATTTCCATCCCGGCAAAAACATGGTTAAGCCTGTCGCAGCTTCTTTCAAAAACTTTGGTGATGTTGCGATGCCTGCGGCTGAATTCGCGCAGTATGCTGGTTAATACATCTTCCACTTCCTCGTCACTCATGCCAAGCACCTTGTGAATAACATTCACGGCTCTTTCTTCCCCATTAAAAAAATGACGGGCAATAACGCGTTTCGGATCGGGATAAATCTTAAGGGACTTTCTAACGATCGGTATTCTCATATGTTAATACAATTTTCTGTTGGTGTTATAAGTGCTAACCCGAAGATACAAGGATGATGTGTAGTTATACTATTGATGTTTAAATTTTAAGAGACAGAATTTTATCCGCGGTTATTTTTCCCGATTGCAGGGCAGCATCAACCGTTGCATAACTTTTACCAGTATAGGCTTCGCCTGCGAAAAACAGGGTATTCTCTACAGGTTGTGATAAAAATTCCCTGGCAGCAGTGGAGTGCAGCATGTTGTAGGAATAGGCACCGCAGCTAAAAGTGTCCTGCATCCAGTTGTGTACATACCATGCGTTCACATATTTATCTAATTGTTCCGTTGATAACTGAAACAAATTAGTAAGGGATGATTTTGCTTCGGCAAGAATAGCATCGTCATCCAAATGTTGCATCATTGCTGCTTTAGTACCTGCGCACCAGCCGCAGAGAACAGGTGTTTCAACAGGATGCTGTGTCCACCACGCAGGAATTTTTTCATCTGAAAAAGCAAACAACATTTTTTTGGCATCGCCATGTGCAGGTTGCTCCCAGAAACGGTGCGTACACTGCGCTACAATTTTTATCACTCCACCAAAGCCTATTTCATTTGCCGCATTTGCAACTTGTGGAAGTTGCGGATTAAAAGAAATGCCGGCTTCGCCGGATGATTCTTGCAACATGGGTAACGGAACAGTGATTACCACTTTGCCTGCACGGTATGTTTTATTTTGATGTGTGCTAATAGTCACTGCATTCTTTTTCCATTCAATCGTTTTTACCGTTTCATTGCATTGAATGGTGCAGCCATTTGTAACGCACACGTCTTGTAAATGATCTACCAGGGGTTGATAGGTCTCTTTTATTTTATACTGTTCCTCTTCCTCGTACATCCATTCTTCTTTAAAGGATAAAGCACCGGCTTTTCGCACGTCTGCTGCATCATAGCCTTCTGCATATTGCCATAATGCATTTTTGAGGTCGCTTTCGTCTTCATCAAAACTCGTTTCTAAAAATTCATAAAGGGTAATATTCTTTTTTAATTTTTTAAGTTTTGCAGTTATCGCTTCATCGTTTTTAATATAATCAGTTTGCTGTACCAGCCTGCCTGCTTCCATTCTCCAAATAGAACCTTCTGAAATATAAATATGGGCGCCTGCTTTTTTTAATACCTGTTTGGTAAGGGTAAGGTTTCCATGAACGAATTCTGCGCCGGCTTCAACCTGTTGTGAAAAACCACCAGGTATGGGCGTAAAAATTCTGCCACCGGTGCGTTCCCTGCCTTCGAGAATTAAAACTTTCAATGATTCAGATAGTATGGATGCAGCCATTAATCCCGCAACCCCTGCGCCGACAACTATCACATCATACAAACCAGGTTCAGAAAGATTATTCATATTCGTTTAATGGATTACTATAAGGCTCATTAAAATAAATGATTGCCGCTTTCAGCAACAAAATACTTCAATGGCCTGATTTTTTATTAGTTTCCCTGCATGAACAGGAAGACACTGGTTGCTATCGGTAAAAATTCCTTTAAAGAGCTTAACGGTAAAAACCCAATGCGTATGGCAGGCGCCACCGCGTTTTTTACCACGTTTGCGCTGCCTCCCATATTTATAATTATAATACAGGTTTTCGGATTATTCTATAACCCTGCAGCTGTTAAAGACGGCATTTTTGCACAACTGGTCTTGGTGCTCGGTAAAGAAAGTTCGGTGAATATTTATGATACACTCACACAGTTTCAGAACCTTGCCAGCAACTGGGTAATTGGCATCGGTGGATTTATTTTTTTAATTTTTGTTGCCACTACATTATTCAATGTTGTAAGAAAATCAGTGAACGAAATTTGGTGCGTGCAGGTTGAACGGCACGCCGGCGTTGGGTTTTATATGAAGCTGCGATTTAAATCGCTCATCATTATTTTCCTTGCCGGATTGCTGCTGCTGGTGCAGATGACCGCCTCGGGGTTGCAGGTGTTATTGAAAGATTACATCAACCAGGTATGGTCGGGGTACGATTCATTATTGTACCGCATCATCAGCCAAATTATTTTTCTTCTCATCGCAACGGTCTGGTTCACCATTTTATTCCGCTACCTGGGAAATGCGCATCCCACCATGCGGGTGGCGTTTATCGGTGGCTTATTCACCGGTTCCCTGTTTACGCTGGGCAAGATCATCCTGGGTATTTTATTAACCTTCAGTAACCTGCGCACCATCTTCGGTACATCGGGTTCATTTGTACTTATATTGTTATTCGTTTTTTATTCTTCCTTCATCTTTTATTTTGGTGCCTCCTTCACCAAGGAGTGGGCGAATGCCCATGAAGAAAAATTACAGCTGGAAAAATATTCTTATGAATACGTGGTAAAAGAA